>JBBQZV010000018.1:0-68005 GCA_038207365.1 Fimbriimonadales bacterium
TGGATTACCTTTTGGGGAAACTTTCTTTCTTGCTTTGATCTGTTTATGCTCGTTTTTTGGGTTTGTTGTCTTTGTTATTTCGCTGGGGCGCTCCGCTGTGGCCGTTCGTTTTCTGTCCTGATCCATCGCTTACGCCACTTCGCTCGGTGCGCCGACTCAAACTCGCGGGCACGATCATCCCACTCAAACAAGAGTCGGCTGACTGCACCTTGCTGAGTGGCTACGATGGATAGGGACTGAAAACGAACTGGATTACCTTTTGGGGAAACTTTCTTGTTTCCTTTGTTTATGTTTTGCCTGGCTCGATCGGTTGTTGGCTTTGTTGTTTTCCTGGGTCGCTCCGCTTGGCCGTTCGTTTTCTGTCCTGATCCATCGCTTACGCCACTTCGCTCGGTGCGCCGACTCAAACTCGTGGGACGGAGCCCACTCAAACAAGAGTCGGCTGACTGCACCTCGCTGAGTGGCTACGATGGATTGGGACTGAAAACGAACTGGATTACCTTTTGGGGACCTTCTTTCTTTCTTGGTTGCTTTAGCCGGTTTTTGGCTGGCTTGATGGGTTGTTGGCCTTGTAGTTTCCCTGGGTCGCTCCGCTTGGCCGTTCGTTTTCTGTCCTTATCCATCGCTTAACGCCACTGCGCTCGGTGCGCCTCGTCAACTCGTGGGCACGGTCATCCCACTCAGACAGGACTCGGCGACTGCACCTCGCTGAGTGGCTACGAATGGATAGGGACTGAAAACGAACTGGATTAGTTTTTGGGGAACATTCTTGCTTGTTTGCTTTGGTCGGTTTGCTGGCTTATTCGTTTGCTGGCTTATTCGTTTGTTGCTTTGATTTGTTCGTGCTTGTTTTGGGGATTTGGTTAGTAAACTGGGGGCTCATGCGGTCCTACAGCGCGGTTGTGATCGGGGTGGCGCTTTTGGTTTCTGGGTGTGGAAACAGAGGGGGCGATCATCAGGTTGTTCTCCATCTTTCCAACTGGGGTGGGGCGGATGATGACGCGGCTTATTCGCGGAAAATCGATGGGTTGTATCGGCAATTTGAGAAAGAGAATCCTGGTATCAAGCTGGAAATTGAGAGCGTGCCTGACCAGTACGTGCAGAAGATGATCTTGAGCTTCGTGGCGGATACGGCACCGGACGTGCTCACGCTCGACGCGTCAAGCGCGGCGGTCTTTATCAACAATGGCGTCCTTCAAGACCTTATGCCTTACGCGTCAAAAGACTCGACCTTTCGCATGGGCGATTTCTGGCCCAATGTTTCAGAAATTGATACGCGAGGTAAAGCAGTCTATGCGGTTCCTGGCGATTTCACACCTCTCGTTCTGTACTACAACAAGAAACTGTTTGACCGAGCAAAGGCGCCTTATCCCAGTGGGCCGTGGACCTTCGAACAATTCCTGGACACGGCTCAGAAGCTCACCTTGAAGGACGAAAACGGCAAGGTTATCCAGTACGGACTCAACTTCACGAATTGGATGCCGGGCTGGATCGTTTGGCTTTGGAACAATGGTGGGGATGTCCTTGCAAAGGATGGGCAAAAGGCGGAAGGAACTTTAGATTCCGATCAGAATGTCCGCACGGTTTCTTTCCTGCGCGACATGGTGCTCAAGTATCGCGTCTCTCCGGATTTGAGCCAGACAGCAGCGTCGGGTGTTGACCCATTCGGCAACGGTACGACGGCAATGGAACTCAGCGGACACTGGGAGCTACCAGGTTTCAAGACAGCCCCGAAAATCAAACTGGAGGACGTAGGAGTCACGGAGGCACCGAGCAATCTTGCTCATTCGCGCACCGTCATGTACGAAGTGGGGTATGCCATGCCCAAGAAAGCTCGCCATCCAGCGGAATCTTGGAAGCTGATCAAGTACTTGACGAGCCACTTGTATCAGGAGTCTTATCAGCAGACGGGAATAGCGGTTTGTGCGCGAAAGGACGTAGCGACAGAGCGGGCAAAGGACCCTCGGGAGCAGATCTTCTTGAATATCGTCCCTTCGGCGCGGGGACCTTGGGGAGCTCAAGTGGTGGGTTACGACTTTGTGGAACAGGAAGGCAAGAAGATGATGGAGCGCGTTCTGCTCGGTGCCGATCCTAAGCAGAGCCTGCATGAGATGGCGGAGCGAATCGATGCCTATTTCAAGGTCAGATGATGAAAAAGAGCAAACTCGGCTACCTGTTCATAGCTCCCGCGACTTTGCACTTGCTGATCTTCGCCGTCTTCCCAATGGCGTTCAGCATCTTTTTGAGCTTCTATAAGTGGAATCTGCTTACCTCGGAGCGTCATTTCATGGGGCTTTCCAACTACAGCTACGCCTTCAAAGATCCGCTCTTTTGGAATGCGATGTGGAACTCGACTAAATATGCTCTGCTAAGTGTTCCTCTTGGTATGGTTGCAGGGCTTGCGATTGCGCTCGTGGTGAACCAAAAGTTGCGTGGCGTTACGATCTTTCGCACCTTGTATTACATTCCCGCGATTTCGTCTGGGGTCGCGATTTCCATACTCTGGATTTATATCTATATGCCGGAAACGGGGTTGATCAACACCGTACTCGGCATGCTTCACATCAATAACAAAACTGATTTTCTGAAGAACGAGAGCCTGGCGATGTATGCGCTCGTATTCATGTCGATTTGGGTTGGGCTTGGGCCACGAATGGTTCTCTTCCTTTCAGGACTGATTGGAATTCCACCTTCTCTCTACGAGGCAGCCGAGTTGGATGGCGCGAACAAGCTGCGATCGTTTTGGAACGTGACGCTGCCAATGCTGATTCCGACGACGTTCTTTGTGTTGATCACCTCCACAATTGGTGCATTGCAGGTATTCACGCCGGTGTACATCATGACTCAGGGTGGTCCGAACGAGAAGACCGATGTCGTGGGATATCACATCTATGTGGAGGCATGGTCCAAGTTCTTGATCGGCATTGCCAGTGCCAAATCATTCGTGCTCTTGGTTGTGATCATCTTGGTCAGCATCATCCAATTTCGGGTTCTGCGAAGTCAGCTTGAGGGGTACAGCACCACATGAAGAAGTTCCTCAGCTACTTTTTCATGATCGTGCTTGCGCTGTTCTTGATGGCGCCATTTGTTTGGATGGTTCTGGTTTCCCTTCAGCCCAACAAAGCGCCTATTCCGACTCTCGACCATGTGATTCCAGAGCACCCGGCTTGGAGCAATTACAAACTCGTTCTCTTCGATCAGCCCAACCTGCCCGTTTGGCGATTCTTCCTGAACTCGCTCATTGTCACTTTCTCAGTTGTCGTTGGCCAGTTATTCGTCAGTTCGCTCGCTGCGTATGGATTTGCCCGAATGAACTTTACGGGCCGAAACCTGATTTTCTACCTGTTCTTGGGTTCGTTAATGTTCTCCGGACCGGTCACGCAACTTCCTGTTTATCTGCTGGTTAGGAGTTTGGGGTGGTTGGACACGTATGCAGCACTGATCGTGCCTGGAGTGAGTTCGGCTTTTTCGGTGTTTCTTCTCCGGCAGGCCTTTATGGGCGTGCCCATGGAACTTGATGAAGCGGCCCGGATCGATGGAGCAGGTGATTTTAGAATCTATGCCCGCATAGTCATGCCGCTTACTGGCGCGGCGCTTGCCACTTCAGCCGCGTTTAGCTTTTTTGCCGTGTGGACAGATTTCTTTTGGCCACTCCTTTCGACAAGCAGTTCGAATATGCGAACTTTGGAAGTTGGACTCTCGGTGTTCAAGACTTCCTATGGGACAACAAATTGGCCGCTGCAAATGACGGCCACCGTTTTGGTCATGATTCCCCTTCTTGTTGCCTTTCTCTTCAGCCAAAGGTACTTCACGAAAGGAATCATGATCGGCAGTATCAAATGATTCATAGCAGACTCGGAGATTCAAATAATGCTCACTCAGGAACAGATTCAAGAATTCAAAGCTAATGGATACCTAAGGGGTGGAACTGTCGTGCCCGACGAAGTCGTCGAGGTGCTCCGTTCGGAAGTCCTTAGGGTTATTGACAACCGCAATTCAAGTGGCTTCCAACCCGTTCTCCTTCACAACATGGCAGGTGAAGACGCTCCTGTTTGGCAGATCGTGAATATTTGGGAGGCGAGTGACGCGTTTCGAGAGTTGATTTACAACCAAAAGATCGCCGAAGAAATGGCTCAGCTCACAGGAGCTCAATCTCTACGTATCTTCCACGACCAGATTCAGTACAAGCCTGCTCAGACAGGTGGCGTGAATATGTGGCACCAAGATGCACCGCTTTGGCCGATTTTGGCTCCAATGACTGAAGTCACCGCATGGGTTGCGCTCGATGACGTTGATCCAGAAAACGGCTGTATGAGTATGGTGCCAGGTTCCCATTTATGGGGAGATCACATGGACATGCTTGCAAAGTTCAAGAACTTTGGCGACATGCCAAGTGAATTCGAAGGGCATCCCATCACGGTAAAGACGTGTCCGGTTAAAAAGGGTGAAGTCCATTATCACCACGCACTAACCTGGCACGGAAGCACTTCGAACACTAGCGGCCGCCCACGTCGAGCGATTGCCATCCATTTCATGAGCGAAAACACTTGTTTTGTGGCAAATGGAAACCATGTCATGAAAGAGTTCGTCCACGTTGGAGACGGTGAGATGATGGAAGGCGATCACTTTCCATTGGTCTACTCTCGGCCCAGCTAGTCGAGCCAGTTGTATCGCCGAATCGTCGGTGAATATTGGACGTCCAATGTAAAGAAAAGAGGAAATAGATCCGTTAAGGATCATTCAATTACTAATGGTTACAACTGCGATCCTGTTATTGGCAATGCAAACGTCAAAGCTGCCGGAGAACCCCAGCTTTGATTACTCGGGTATTCCCGTGATCAGAACGGCGGAAAAGGTTGAGATCCTGTCCCACAGCGTGACGTTGGAGATCGACGGAACCCGAGAAGGTTTCGTCGATGTCACCAGCACAACCGTATTCAAGAACACAACGAAGTCCACCGTCAAGGCAACCGTAATCGTTCCGAGACGAAGATTCGGCGACGCCATGTCTAGCTTTCCCGGGTTTGAAATAACGGCTACTTTGGATAAGAAGGCAATGCCACTTACTCCAGCATCCGATCATGGTTTCATGGAAACGATGGATAAGGTAGTCAAGTATTCGACGGACCTTTCTGCAAAAATAAAGCTTGCGCCCCAGGCGACCTATGGACTGAAATTGACCTATGCCGTTCCCTTAGGCAAGTGCGGTTACGAGCAAAAGCAACGGATGGTCGGCTATCTGATGGAAGGTGATAAAGCGATTGGCAACCTTAACATCACCTACCGATACGGTGGAAAGACAGTCTTTAGTTTGCCGGAAGCGCACCCTAATCTGGGTTGGCAAATTGGAGATAAAGGAGCCTTCGTGCGCCAAGAGAACTTCTGGCCCGATAACCAACTTACATACGTTGCGTTTTATCCAGGCGGATTCTAGGGAAATTCTGGGGCTGCTACTTAGAGGCAGCCCCAGTTTCAATTTATTGCCCCCCTCCAGCTGGCGGAGTCGCTCCTGACTGGTTCGCGGTTGCATTCGTGCCGTTCCCAGCGTTGTCGACCTTGATCACAACGCCTACTCGAACATTAAAGACCTGAGTGTCCACAGCACTGATCCGAACAAGCTTTCGAGCAAGGACACCTGGAATCTCTTGTCGTGGAAAGACAAGAAGTTTCGTTATTTCGCCACCGTATGGAATTTCCTCAAGGGGTTTCATAAAGTAGTTTTGGACGTTTCCTCGCTGGGTTGCCGTGTGATCGGGCCACAATTTGTCAAGCAATGGAACTAAGATGCTCGACGTCAGCGAGATTTCTTTGGACTGCCAGTTGTTAAGCTTGGCCACACCCATAATGCCATTACCGATTCCGATTGCAAAATCGAGCGACCGGAGAGCCAGCGCTCTTGATGTCTCGGCTCCCATGGCGTCTTGGGCACTCAATACCAAATCATAGGAATAAGGGCGATATCGAAGTCTCGTTCGGACACGCTTAACGACCCCTCCATCCAAGTAAACGCCAGGAGGGTAGGAATAGTCTCGCTTGAACACCCTGACGATCACGTGAAGTTCCTTTGTGCCCCGAACCACTGTGATGAGGGCGGTTCCTGCCTTGAATGACGAGATGGTTCCGTCACTTGCGACAGTCGCAACGGACGTGTCGTTGCATTTGTAAGAGTCTCCTGCCGTGTACTTAAGAATTCCAAAGCTACCTTCGTCCAGGGCTAGAACCACTGCACCTGCTTCGTCAGGAGTTACTGGGGTCGAGCCGTTCATGGTGATGTGGACAGCTACTTGGGCAGTCTTTGGGGTGCCACCTTCGAGCTTATACGTAGCCGTCACTAAGACTAAGTCTGGATTTGATGTCACCGAGAGGGCATAGACAACGCCGTTCTCAGACAAAGTGAATTTATCTTTCGAACTGTCAGGTTGAGCCCAAGTTACGTCTTGAATTTGCCTTCCAGCATCATCTTTTAACGTAAGCTGGATGAACTCGCCTGGTCTCAATGCAAGAACTGCGCCAGGTCCTGCACTAATGGACGTTGTTGAAGGGAGGCCTAGAGTTCGGGAACGTGAATTTGAAGGAACTCGATTTAGGTCATTCTCTCTTGCCCGGAAGTATTCGGTTTCAAGCTCTTCTGGCCTTACGGGCATCCATTTTCCTCCCTTCATGCCTGTTCTTGTTCCATCCTCTTTTGCCTCGAGGTCAATGCCTGCCTCAAATGTGGTCGAGTAGACAAGGATTGAACGACCGACATTAGCGCCACTCAAGCTGTTCGCGAGATGTGCAAGGACGACGTAGAACTGGTCAGAAAACTTCTCTCCGAACAATTGCCGTGAAGTTCGGTAGTCGATAGGTTGGAGGTCAGCTTTGAGGACTGCCTCACTTGAGATCTTCGTAATGATAATGCTGGTGCTGAGCGTATCCCCGTTGCTTACAAAGGTTAAGGTTGTGGTGCCTTCTTGATTAGGCACAATCTTTAGTTTCCCAGGCGAAGTAGTTACGACAGAAGCGCTACTCGCTGGATTTACCGTTATTGTTGGGTTGGATGTTGGCGTGAAGTCACCACCGTCTTTAGATTTAAACGAATACGTTACATCGGTCGACTGACCCTCCAAGAATGACTCCTGACTCAGCGTGACACTGCTGGCCGATGGATCAATCGAGAACGGAATGAGGGTTTGTTCTAAACCTACAATGCTGACTTTGAGTTTGCCATCCGTAGTCGTCTTGAGTGCCGTTACCGTAAAAACCTGACCGTTCTTGGTAATCGACACAGATCCTGCTGGAGTCGCATCGAGAGAGACTTGGTCATCCGACACGTTGGGAGTAATTACCAATGCAACTGGCTTGGTCTCCCCATTCTTGAATGAAATACTCGAAGCCTTCGAAGCCAAGGTTACGGTTATGGCATGAGCTATTGAGAGAGTTGAAGTAATTGATTTCGGACTGGTTAGGCCGATCGACGAAAATGTAACAGTGACCGGGCCCGCACCGTCTGCCACTAGCTTCGCATCCTTCCAATTTGACCGTTCAAGTGTTGTCTTGGAGACTCCATCTTTGACAAAATGACTTCCTGTCAGTACAATTTTGTAGCGCGTTTCTTGCATACCTGCTGGCACAGAAACGTTCGTAGACAAAGTGAATTGAGAGCTTTCCCACAAAGCGGCCTTTTCCGCCAGCTTGAGTTTTTTGTCACTCGATTCGATATTGAAATCCCCGTACTCTGGCGATTTTGGAGTGAAAAGCTCGAGTGTAAGTGGTACGACCAGAGTTCCGGCCTTAACGTTTACGGTTGTGGTGTTTCTTGATAGTTCGCCTACGACAATCTTTCCATCCTTGACTGTCAATGCTGGATCAGAAGTGACCTCCTCAATGGTAACGGGATTTCCTTGGGCGTCGACGGCAGTCAGAATAGGTTTCTCACCCGATCCAATTGCAATGTAAGTTTTATAGACATCGGATTCATTTGAGATTTTGAATCCAGCAATTTGTCCAAAAGCAGTGCACCCCACAGAAAGTAGGATGCAGATCGTTATGAAGTGATATTTCATCATGTTTCCCCGGTTCTTCGATTTGAAGGACCCGATTTGGCCATCCCGACGGGAACGAAACTTATGGACTAAGAACACCGATCCCAGTGATGGCAATCACCCCTACAACCCTTTAGTGGTGCCTGAATCTAACACTTGAGGATAAATTCCTCTGAAAAGGAGACTTGAGGTCTGAAACGCGACCTACCCAATCGGAATTATCGCAATGAATCTCACAAAACCACCGTAATCGGCGAATTGCTTGAGATCCAATTGGCTCAAAATGAGGAAGAGGAACTTAGCCATTCGCGCAATCACCGAACGATGCATTCGTTTGCCACTGCACTCAATTGGAGTGCAGCTACCTGTTGATGAATGCGACTTCATTTCGACAGCTTGGCCAGTCGCCTACCTAGACTTTTGATCGAACTACCATGACTTCATTTCCCCCCATCAATTCAAAACTTCCAGTTCTTTGGCACGGAGGTGACTACAACCCAGAGCAATGGCCGCGAGAAATGCTCGCCGAAGACATGAGGTTGATGGACCTTTCTCGCGTCAATGTCGCGACAGTTGGGGTTTTTTCGTGGGTGTCCCTCGAACCAGAAGAAGGGGTCTATACGTTTGAGTGGCTCGATGAAGTCATGGATACCCTTCATGCAAACGGAAAGTTTGCCGTATTAGCGACCCCGAGTGCTGCTCCACCGGCTTGGCTCTCTAAGAAGTACCCGGAAACACTTCGCGTCGGTCCCGATCGGCGTCGCCAACTGCACGGAAACCGAGTCAATTTCGATTGGTCGTCACCGGTCTATCGTGAAAAGGTCCGAACTATGGCGACCAAGCTTGCCGAGCGATACGGGAACCACCCAGCCCTTTTGATGTGGCATGTCAGCAACGAATATGGTGGTGCATCGTATTCGGAAGCCAGTCGACAAGCCTTTATCACTTGGTTGAAAGCAAAGTTCGAAAACAGCCTGGACAAACTTAATGCTGCCTACTGGACTCGATTTTGGGGCCATACCTATACAGACTGGGACCAGATCGAGATTCCGGGCGGCCCGATCTCGGAAACTGCGGTACAGGGTTTGTCGCTTGATTGGAATCGGTTTACTACCGATGAAATCGTGAGCTTCTTCCTCAACGAGTCGGAGCCGCTTCGCCGCATCAGTCCAGAGATACCTATTACGACTAATTTGATGGGCTTCTATGGTGGATTGAATCCATGGAAGATCGCAAAGCATGTCGACATCGTTGCTTGGGACAGTTACCCACAATTCTCCCAGGCGCCAATGTGCGAGCGATCCTGGGCCAAGGTGGCGATGGTACATGACTTGTATCGGTCCCTCAGAGGAGGGCAGCCGTTCCTTCTGATGGAGTGCACGCCAAGTTCCTCGAACTGGTATCCCTACATGAACTTGAAGACTCCAGGGATGCACCGCCTTGAGGCTCTTCAAGCGGTTGCACACGGATCAGACAGTGTTATGTACTTCCAGTGGCGTCAATCTCGTGGATGCCAAGAGAAGTTTCATGGCGCTGTCGTCGGAATTGGCTGTGCTGAGAATTCCCGAATTTTCCGGGAAGTGACAGCAGTCGGCGAAGACTTGGCCAAGATGCCTTCCGTTGTGGGCAGCACTGCGCACTCTGACGTAGCGATTATCTACGATTGGGAATCTGCCTGGGCCATTGAAAACGCTTGCGGCCCTATCCAGAAGGACAAAGGTTATTTCGATACCTGCCTCGACCACTATTTGCCTTTCTGGAAGTCAGGAATTTCAGTCGATATCGTGTCTTCGGAAGTTCCCCTTGACGGGTACAAGCTAGTCATCGCGCCCATGCTTCATGTGTTGAACCCTGGAGTCGCCGAGCGTTTGACCCATTTTGTAGAAGCGGGTGGAACCTTGGTCGGCACCTATATGACTGGTTATGTTGACGAGAACGACCTTATCTTTGAGAATGGATTCCTTGGCCCGTTGCAAGCTTTATTCGGGATCGAAGTCGAAGAAATTGATGCCCGATTCCCCGGACAAAGCGTCGACATCGTCTTGGGTTATAACGCGCTTGGACTCGACGGGATCTATCAAGCGCATACTTTTTGCGAACGCATTAGAGCCATCGAAGCCGACACCATCGCCCAATACGCGGGGGTTTGGTATTCATCGGAGCCAGCCATTACGGTCAACCGAGTGGGAGCTGGACAAGCTATTTACATTGCATCGAGAAATGATGAGGTTTTCAATCGCGAATTGATTCACCGCCTTTTGTCGACTTTGGATATCGAACCGGCAACTCCTTTCCAACTGCCAGAGGGTGTTTCCGCCACTAAGCGATCCAACGAAACGGAAGACTTCTTGTTCCTGCTCAACACAACGGAAGAGACGCACTGGATCGCGTTGCCCTGGACTTATGAAGAGGTCCTCTCGGGTGAGCAAGTCAGCGAGAGCCTGCAATTGGGTCCCTACGGTGTGGCCGTCCTAAAAGTAAGTTAAGAAGGCAAGGTAGGTTGGCCGACTGAGGCCAGGTCAGCCTACCGACTTTGATTCTTTAGGTTTTGGTAGCCCGAGGTGTCCTTCGTCTGTCGAAGGGATGCCAGTGTCTTAGTAATTCGTTTGGAACCGGCACCCTCTTCCAGCCTTATTGCCAAATTTGTCAGACACATATCGGCCGCAAGTCCTTCGTGAAAAGTCAGGGCTAGCACAAGGTTCCGACTCCAAACTGCACTAGTTAAAGACCCTTGTGCGTCGAAGGATGCGGTCAAAAATTGTTCACCGTCTGCTACCAAATGCAGGATGGGAGTTGGTCGATTGGCCGCTTCCTCGTGGGTGATTTCCAGTCCCTCAATTCGAATCGGCTGATCGGACTTGATCGCCAGGTCAACCCCTCTGCCTGCGCATGCCAAGAAGTCCTCGGCTAAATTCTCGACAGAGATTCCCATCACCAAGCCCAATACGACTTGCTGGGACTCAGCAAGGATCTCTCTAGCCTTCTGAAAAACCTGGTCTCGCGATCGAATTTGATAGATTCGTTCGTCAGCAGTTGGCTTGTTGAGATCATTCAGGCTCTTCTCGGCGGACGCCCGCTTCAGATCAAATTCTCTTCCCATTCGTGAGAGAAGTTCGGTTGAAGAAACTGCCCTGCACATTCGAGAAGCTCCGTCTTCGACAATTACCGCTCCCTTCTGCTCAAGGGTTTGAATAGCTTTATATGTATTGGCGGCGGGCTTTCCTATGGATTGGGCAATACGATATCCCGTCGCCGGCGATTCCTGAAGCAAAAAAGCATAGATCTCCGCTTCAAGATTGGTAAATCCTAAATCAGCCAGCGCCTTAACACTATCTCGGACGGCCATTGTGGGACCATTGTATGCTGAATGGTTGGCTAGATGCGAATGCAGGTGCAACGTTCCGCTTGTTTTGGGGTGGGCAAGATCTTCCCAAAAGTGTATAAACCTTTATGCGGCGCTTGCCGCCTCAGGGTTGTAAGTATGAAATCCCATTCCATCATTCGGTTAGCCGTGACCTCGGCACTTCTTCCAGCTTGTCTTGCCGCGCATGCGCAGGGCAACCCAGACGTCCTAGCGCGCATCGTCGACCAGGGCAAGAACCACAGTCAAATCGTTGATCGATTCCACTATCTGTGTTTTGATATCGGAGCGCGCCTTACGAGCAGCCCTGAGCTTTTCAAAGCACAAAATTGGGCACTGTCTCAATTTAAGAAGTTTGGATGCACCAATGTCCACCTCGAACAATGGGGGACTTTCCCCGTTGGCTTTGACCGTGGCCCACTACAAGTAGCCCGAATGGTTGAACCATTCGCATCCGACATGGAATTTACGACTCAGGCTTGGTCTAACGGTACCAATGGACTCGTGAAAGGCGAAGTTGTCAAGGTTCCTGCTTCCGTTGAAGAAATTCGAGGACACGAACAGGACTTCAAAGGAAAATGGATTTTGATGCCTCCACCCGGCGGAGTCGCTCCGATTCCAGGAAGTCCTGGTACGGTGCCTGTTCGTCCAACCACTCCCTCCGGGCCTCCAGGCGGACCTGGTGGTCGACGTGGTGGCGGTGGTGGTGGTGCTGCTCAGGCAAGTGCCAGCCCAGAAGTGCTTGCCGAGTTGGACAAAGTCGGAGTCGCTGGGCGAATTTCAGGCTCGCGAAATGAACTCGTGATCACAAGCGGTCCTCGCTGGAATTCGGTAACGATCGACAAGCATCCCGGTGCGGTTCAAGTCATGGTTCGACGGTCCGATTACGAACGCTTGGCGCGTAATTTGGATTACAAGCGTAAGGTGGTCGTGGAGATTGGCGCAGAAAATCGCTGGTTTAAGGGTCCGGTTCCACAATACAATGTCGTCGCGGAGATCAAGGGTTCCGAAAAACCTAACGAAGTCGTAATTGTCAGCGGACACTTCGATTCGTGGAACGGTCCACTTTCTCAGGGTGCGCAGGATAATGGAGTTGGTTCGATGACGGCCATGGAGGCTGCTCGGATTTTATGTTCCGCCCATGCAAAACCGAAGCGCACCATCCGATTCATTCTATGGTCGGGTGAAGAGCAAGGGATCTTTGGATCCACTAACTATGTCAAGCAACACAAGGACGAACTGGACAAGATTAGTGCGGTACTTGTAGACGACGGTGGCGGCAACTATCAGGGCGGATACACAGTCTTGGCCCAGATGAAACCGATGATGGAGCAAGCGATGGAAGCGAGTCAAAAAGCATTTCCTGAACTTCCTATCACCTTGACGGTTTCTCCCGGTACGAAGATGCCACGAGGCGGTGGCAGTGATCATGCGCCCTTCAATGCAGTGGGAGTTCCCGGATTCTTCACGCATGAGACAGGCAAGTTGGATTACACCTATGTCCACCACACGCAGCACGACCGATTTGAACTCTGTATTCCTGAGTATCTGATTCAATCGGCCACAAACCACGCGATCGTCTCATACAATCTCGCGTGTGCGGATACAATGCTGCCAAGGGAGCCCAAGCCAGAAGCTTCTATCCAATAACACTCTCACTCACGAGAAAAAGTGCAGCGGATGGATCATCTGCTGCGCTTTTTTCTTGATCAAGAAGGCTCAGTTGAGCTTCACCGCAACCGAAAACATCAGCCATGTCGCCCAAATCCTTTCTTTTGCTTCCGTTCTTCTTCACGTCTTTGGCATACAGTCAAGGAGAACCTTCGACCCTGGACAGGATCATTGATCAGGGCAAGAATCACAGTCAAGTGGTCCAACGGCTTCATGAGTTGTGTTTCGACATTGGTCCGCGTGTAACTGGTTCTCCCAAATTGGAAAAGGCTCAAGCTTGGGCAATGAGTAAGTTCAAGTCATGGGGCTTGACCAATATTCACCTAGAAAAGTGGGGAGAGGTACCAGTGGGATTTGAGCGAGGAGATCGCCAGGTGGGAAGGATGGTAGAGCCTTTTGCTGCGCCTATAAGCTTCACGACCATGAACTGGACTCCAGGAACGAACGGCCTTGTCCGTGCTGACGCCGTCCTTGCGCCAGAAACCCTAGCCGACTTCGAGCGCGACAAGGCGAAACTGAAGGGTGCATGGGTGGTCTGCTATGGGGGCACAGGAATGCGCGGCCCAACCAAAGTTGAAGATCCTGCGATTCGGAAAGCACTCAATGACCTGGGTATCGCTGGTCGAATCTACGGGACTCAAGACGAAAGGGTGTGGTCTCATGGAACCTACAAGGACAAAACCTTCGAGAAGCGTCCAACTGAAGTTCAAGTCGTTGTGAGCAAACCGGATTACGATCGCATCGTTCGAAATATTCGATTTGGGCGCAAGACGACGCTGGAATTTGATGCCGAGAATAAGTGGTTTAAGGGACCGATTCCTCAATACAATGTCGTCGCTGAGATCCGAGGCACCGAGAAACCAGATGAAGTGGTCATCGTTTGCGGGCACTTAGATTCTTGGAATTCACCAGGGTCCCAGGGCGCGAACGATAACGGCACAGGTTCAGTTGAAGCCATCGAAGCTGCCCGAATTCTCGCGGCCGCTCACGCACAGCCTAAACGAACCATTCGTTTTATACTCTGGTCTGGTGAGGAGCAAGGAATCTTGGGTTCTCAAGCTTACGTGAAAGCCCACGAGGCCGAACTCGATAAGATTTCAGCGGTTCTTAACGATGATGATGGAAGTAATTATCAGTCAGGGTATTGGGGATACGAGGTCATGAAGCCGATGCTAGTACGGGCCTATGGTCCAACCGTCAAGGCTTTTCCAGACAAGCCGCAACACTTCGACGTTTATTCCAACATGGCTAACGACGGCGGAAGTGACCAAGCACCGTTCAATTGGGTTGGCGTTCCTGGCCTGAGTGTTCGTCAGGCAGGTAAGCAGAATTACAGCCACGTTTGGCACACGCAATTCGATCGGTTTGAGGAAGCTATTCCCGAGTATCTCGTTCAATCCGCCACTAACCATGCCGTCGTGTCCTACAATCTGGCCTGTGCCGAAACTCTTCTTCCACGGGGTCCGAAGCCCGCTCCGAAGAAGTAGCCCTCAGTCTGCCCGATGGTGGGCCACCATCGGAGCAGTATTCGTTTAGGTGAGATCAGACGCTGGTATGAACCTGTGGCTCACGGCTTAATGACAACCGTGATGTCGTTGCCCAATGGAGCTTGACCCGGCACATGTGAATCCGAGCTATTGGCAACCACATCAATCCTAAGCTGCGCGCCAACAGAAAACTGGGCATTGGGATCGATTCCATTACGCTGAAAGCCTGGTAGCAACCCAAATCTATCTTAGCCTGGCCAAACTTCTTCCGAGGGGACAAGAGTCAGGAGAGTTACTTCGGGGGCGCAGAAGAGGCGGGAGGGGAGAAATGTCGTGCCGATGCCTCTAGAGACGTATAGGGGAGTTGGCGCTTCTGGATAGTAACCGCGCGGGTACTTCTTGCCGAGTTCGGTATGCATGGGGGTGAATCCGCCGGGAAACCGAAATTGGCCGCCATGACTGTGCCCGCTCAGTTGTAGCACGCATCCTGAAGGTAGACAATCAACAAGATCTGGCTCGTGCCAGATGGCGATGCAAGGGTCAGATTTCGCTTCCATCATCGCTCGTGCTGGATTCGCTTGGCCAACGGTTCCGGAGTCAATGCCTACCCAGGTAATGCCTAGGTGCTTCCATGCTTCGTTTCTGAGCAGCTTGATGTTAAGCTCGCTACAGATCATTTTTAGAATTTCTGGGTTTCCATCGTGGTAGTCGTGGTTGCCTGGAACCCCTACAACGCAGCTATCCATAAGTAGAAGCGGCTCGAGACATTGACCTAAAACTCTAGGCGTCGACGGTGTCCAATGCTGAACGAAGTCTCCCGCGATCACCACCATATCCGGAGCTTCGTCGAGCGTCATACTGATGGCGCGCTGGGTAAGGTCGATCGATGACCTAGACCCAATATGGAAGTCAGAAAGAAGCGCGATTCGAAATCCGCGAAGACGTTCCGGCCAGCCGGGAAGAGAAAGTGTGTGCCGGTCCAGCACGAGCGACCGAGCTTCCACGAGGGCGCCGTACGCAAGCGTGCCCACTCCGAGCGCACCTAACCCAAACGCGACATCTCGAAGACGCATACAATGGTTTTACCTGGGAATAGGTACAGGGCAGACGCTAAGCTGACCGCAATGTCAGGATGCTCACTTCAGGGCGACAGAACAATCGAAGGCGGGGACCAACGGTGCCGACGCCCCTTGTGACAAAGAGCGGAACCTTGGCATCTGGGTAGAAACCCTCGAAATACTGAGTAGAACCAACGGGTAGGTGAATTGGCTTACCGTTAGGCAAACAGATCTGTCCTCCGTGGCTATGACCACTCAATTGAAGACTCACATTTCGAGGAACGTGCCGTACGAAGTCAGGCTCGTGATAGAGAACGAGCAGAGATTTGGAAGCCTTTAGGTCACCCATAAACGTCGGGTCAGATTGCCTTGCAAGGCCGTCGTCCAAACCAGCAATTGTGATGCCACTTACCTCAATCGATTCGTTGCGCAGTAATCGGGCTGCGGATTTATGGATTACTGATGCGACTCGCGATTCGCCACGATGATTGTAGTCGTGGTTGCCCAAGGTAGCCACAACAGGACATTTGGCATCGTGAAGAGGTGCGAGGGCGCTTACGACGTGATCAAACCGCTGCTTTAATTTGTAAACAAAGTCACCTGGAATAGCGATGAGATCCGGTTTTTGTTCAATTGCTAGCCGTATCGCCACCTGCGCGCACTCAGATTCGAGTTCGGAGTCGGTATGGAGATCTGAAATAAGAGCCACTTTGAATCCGTCGGCATCCCATTTTGGCAATCTTAATTCGTGGTGCTCGACACTCAGCCAGGTGCTAGCGTAGCTCGCGTAGGCAATGGGAAAGGTAGATGCCACGGCACCTGCAGCAAACCACTTGAGGATGTCCCTACGCGTGGGTGCCGGTCGAGCAGTACTTTCCGAGACCAATACTTCTAGTTCAGAATCCAACAAACTTATTGACGCTCTTTTGAGTTCGCCGCTCGCAAGGCATTAATGAAAATGGCTAACGAGCGATTGGTTACTTCTGTGGCATACAAGCTATCTGGGCCCTTTTCATGCAGGTCGTCTGCCAAGGAAAGTAAAACAGCACAATCGGAGATACCGTTGAGATGACTAAGATAGGCGAGGTCAAGAAGTCTCATCCTATGGTCCAAGACAATAGTGTCCATGAACAGGGATTGTCTGGCCGTTTCCATGATCTCATTCCACTTTGCTGAACCAGGCGGGCGCTCTGAATCGGCGGTATCAGCGTCGCCAATGAGTTCGGTAAGTGTGGGTGCCAGCATTCCTAATTCAAGTCGCCAAATTTGCGCCGCATTTTCCTCTTTCAGGTACTGGATCATGGCTTCTTGGTTCACATTCTGGCGAGCCATTGTGTCTGTAGGATGGGTTGTTGGCGCGTCTTTGGGAAGAATCGAGCGCCAATAAGCCATCACGGGCGGAAGCGTCTTTGAGATATCAACGGCACGTGAAAGTCGTGCCAGTGCGAAACCGGGAGGGACTTCCGCTGAAACATATGGAGTTGGTTTCAAATTTCGAAGGCGAATCAGTTTCGTGTTCGCTTCATCGATAGTCGTCGCGTCCTCAACGGCTCGAGTTACACCCTTGCGGAAGTTCACATGGGCGACAATCCATCCCACTCGTCCACGATCCTCTTTTCCATAGGTGATGACAGAATCACCTAGTCCATCGGAACTCACCATGAAGGCAGCTTCCATTGGGGCAGGAGGGACATCCATTCCCGCCGCAAACTCTTCGATTTCCCTGGGTTCAAAGCCAGCTTGTGATAAGAGATAGAGGACCTTCCGAAGTGCTCGCTTATCGGTTCGGTCCGGAAACCCTAATTCGAGTTCGGCAATCGTGTCTGCCAGCCCTTGGCTCGGGTCAAGTTTTGCTAGGCGTTCGAATTCTAGCCATTGCCGAGTCCGAATCCAGTTGCTCCACTCCCTTCTCATATGTACTTAGAGTGTATCCCCTGCCCGTAAGTTTTACGATCTGAATATATCAGTTGGGCGATTTGCTCTTCAAACGGCTAGGAGTCGCTCAAGTGAACGTTTCTTAATATTTTCTTAACACAGAATCGGTAGCTTCGGACATGTTGAGGGTTACTTCGACAAGGCTACTATGATTAAGAAATCCATTTATCTAACAGGCGCGGCGGCAATTTTGGGTGTAAGCGTGATCCTTTCGGGTTGCGGAAGCAATTCAGAGGGAGGCAATTCGACTGCAGGAATGACCCCTCCGACGAAAACCGAAGGCACCGCAGCACTGAACGGTCCCTTAACAATTGATGGCAGCACAACGGTTTATCCGATTGTTCAGCAAATGGGCGAGGACTTCGGTCAAGCCAATTCCAATGTTAAGGTTTCCGTAAACAAGTCGGGTACGGGTAGTGGAATGCAGAAGTTCTCAAGGGGAGAACTCGATATTGCTACAGCTTCCAGACCCATTAGCGCTAAAGAGGATGCTGACCTCAAGTCCAAGTCTATCGACTACATTGAGATTCCCATCGCATACGATGGCGTGTCTGTCGTCGTGAATCCACAGAACAGCTTCATCGACAAGCTCACTACCGACGAGCTCAAGAAAGCTTGGAGCGGTGCAAGCACCGTTAAGCTCTGGAGCGATATTCGCCCAAGTTTTCCTAAAGAGAAGATTGCATTCTACGGTCCAACCGATAACCATGGAACGTACGAATACTTCACCGAAGCCATTAACAAGAAGAAGGGCGATTTGAGAGCAGATTGCCAAAAGAATCAAGAGTACAACGCGATCGTACAGTCCGTGACCGGTGATAAGAACGGCATCGCTTACGTTGGCTTCAATTACTACGATCAGAATAAGGATAAGGTCAAGATCGTTCCAGTCGATTCAGGCAAGGGGCCCGTTGTTCCTTCAGCGACAACCATTGCGGATGGCACATACTCTCCTCTATCTCGCCCTCTCTTTATCTATGTGAGCAAGAAAGCCTACGACACGAAAGCCCAAGTAAAGGCTTTTGTTGAGTTCGCGCTGGGCGACAAGGGGAACCAGGCAGTGACCGATTCCAGCTACGTCTTGTTGCCAAAGGATCTGCACGAACTGATCTTAAAGCACGTCGGCACCGAAAAGACCGGTACCCTGTTTTCAACTGTGGCTCCCGGAACCAAGCTCAGCGACCTATACACTCAAGTCTCCTCCAAGTAACTGAACATGTCTGGATTGCCAAGTGTTAAGACTTCGCCCCTAGCTCCTTCCAATCGGTTTCGGAAGGGACTGGGGGCTCGTGGTTTGAGCGAGGGAGTCGTAAAGTGGTTTTGCTTTGCGTGTGCCCTAGTCTCTGTGGTGACCACCTTTGGAATCGTTTATGTGCTCATCACACAGTCGATCCCATTTTTTAAGACCGTTTCACCGGTCGATTTCTTCACGGGCACGGTCTGGGCACCCACTCCTGAGCCAGGCAAATTTGGCGTTTTACCGCTCATCTGTGGAACACTCATGATCACAGTAGGTGCGGGGATAATAGCGGTTCCCCTGGGGCTCCTCAGTGGGATCTTTCTTAGCGAATATGCTCCTCGTCGGGTAAGAAATTTCCTGAAGCCGACCCTAGAGGTGCTGGCGGGCATCCCAACTGTCGTTTACGGCTATTTTGGTCTGTTCTTTGTGACTCCGCTTCTCAGACACGTCATGCCTGAGATCCAAAGTTCAAATGCGGCATCTGGTGCGATTGTTGTTGGAATCATGATTTTGCCGCTCGTGTCCTCGCTTTGCGAGGATGCGATAACAGCTGTGCCGTCAGCGCTGCGAGAAGGCGCGTATGGCCTTGGAGCGACTAAGACTGAAGTAACGGCAAAGATTGTCGTTCCGGCCGCGCTATCCGGGATTATGGCTTCGTTTATCCTCGCCCTTTCGAGGGCACTGGGTGAGACCATGGCCGTAACCTTGGCTGCCGGTTCGAACCCAGTCTTGGGATTCAATCCTGCTAAAGCGATCGAGACTATGACTGCCTATATTGTCTCGACAAGCAAAGGAGATGCAGCCGTCGGATCCGTGCGCTACAACTCGATTTTTGCGGTTGGAGTCACTCTCTTCTTCTTCACCATGGTCATGAACATGATTGCCATCCGGCTGGTTAAGAAGTTCAGGCAGGTTTACTCATGAGCCTTACCACGGCAAGCGCCAGACATCTTAGAAAGAGAAAGAGGATCGACAAGATCTTCACAGGACTGTGTTTCTTCTCTGGTGCACTTGGCGTCCTCCTACTCGCACTTTTTCTCTATAAGATCGTGGTGGACGGGATGGGCCGACTCAATTGGCATTTTATCGTCTCTAATTTATCATCACGACCTTTGAAGACCGGGATCTGGCCCGCAATTGTGGGAAGTGCCTACGTGATGATTCTCACCGCGATCATTGCCGTTCCAATGGGCGTCGCGGCAGCGATCTATTTGCAGGAATTTAATACGCGAAAGAGTCGACTGACTGAGTTCATACAGTTAAACATTGCGAATTTGGCTGGCGTCCCGTCAATCGTGTACGGAATGCTTGGTCTGGCTGTATTTGTCAGGTGGATGGCACTCAAGGAAAGCATTCTCTCCGGTTCTTTGACCATGAGTCTCCTGATCCTTCCAATGGTCATTATCATTACTCAAGAAGCGCTTAAGGCGGTACCACGAGGCTATCGCGACGGTTCTTTGGCGCTGGGATCCACGTATTGGCAGGCGATTCGTTACCAAGTTTTGCCGGCGGCTGCTCCTGGAATTTTAACAGGCATTATCTTGTCGATCTCCCGAGCAATCGGGGAGACGGCACCCCTAATCGTTGTCGGAGCCGCTGCCTATGTATCATCCTTACCTCGCGGTTTAGGTGATCGCTATACCGTACTTCCCATAAAAATCTTTGACTGGGCGGGCGAAGCTAAGAAAGGTTTCAACGAGGATGCCGCGACAGCAATCCTCGTACTTATGATCGCTTTGATGCTCCTCAATTCGGTCGCGATTTACTTGCGGGGCAGGTCACGATCCCGACGGTGACTTGGACAATTTGCTTTATCTTCAAAACCTAAGGCCATTGGTGGTACCCTACATCGTCTGATGAGGTGGCTACTTTCCCTGCTGTTTCTCTCGGTGACAGCAGTCGCATTAGCGAATCGTATCCTCCTTGTCCCTGTTGACAGTCGCCCCGCACCGGGCCAATTTGCCCAAATGATCGGCAAGATTGATGGCATCGATGTTCGGATGCCACCCTTCGGAACTCTCGGCCGATTTACTACGCCCGGTAACCCCGATCGGATTCTGGACTGGCTAGAGTCCCAGGACATGTCTGACGTCAGTGCGCTCATCGCGAGTACAGACATGATTGCCTATGGCGGGCTGATCGCTTCCCGCATATACGACGTATCGTCGGTTGTAGCCGCAAGACGCATGACTCGCCTGCTAGATATTAAGCGTAGGAATCCTCGAACAAAGTTGTACTTATTTAGTTCAACCATGCGTCTTGCTCCTACCGCTACTTTGAAGGCTTCGAAGTTCAGAATGAAGCTGGCAAGGTACGAGGAACTCAAGGACATGGCTGCGAGGAATGGCGATCCTTATGCACGTCCGCAGATGGTCGCATTGAGAAAGAAGATTCCCTTAGGGGAAATCGAACAATACGAACTTACTCGGCAGCGGAACCACAAATTACAGAAGACCCTCATCCAGATGACGAAGGATTCACTCGTCGATTTCTTGGTCATCGGTCAAGACGACGCTCGGCCCTACGGCCCTCACGTCGCTGAGACGGAAGAAATGAGGCAGATGGTAAAGCAATACGCTTTAGCTTGGAAAGTCTATTTCTGTGAGGGAGTCGATCAGCACTCTATCGTCTTACTCAGCAGAGCACTCCTCAAGGAATCTAACTGGACTCCGCGAGTAAGGGTCGTCTATTCTGACGAAGCAGGCAAAAACGCCTATGCCAACTTTGAATCCAAGAAGATCGATGAGAGTCTGTCTGAGCAGCTTTTGGCCAGCGGTGCTCGACCGATCGGCAAAGATGGCGAGTTCGACTACACGTTATATTTGAATAGCCCCAACCGGCGAGAAGCTCCGTTTAAGAGGTTCTTGGAGAATCTAAAGAACGACCTCGATAAAGGCGAGCCGACCGCCGTCGCCGATATTAACCTGGGTAACGATGGTACGGCGGATCCTCAACTTTTCCAAGCCCTGTGGGACCAAGATCGGTTGACGCATTTGCTTTCTTATGCGGGTTGGAATACGGCTGGAAACACCATCGGAACCTCGATTCCCGCCGCCAACATCTACCTGCTCGCTAAGCGAACGGGGGTCGATCCACTGGTGCGAGAAGTGGCCCAGCGAGAATTTCTCATCCATCGCTTCATTAACGACTACGCATACCACAAGTTCACGCGACCCTCCGCCTATGCACTCATTGAACCGAGTCACCACGAAGAGATTTATGGCGACGAATGGGACGAAGTGAACACCTATGTTTCGAAGGACTTGCTTCGACATCTCCGGGTTTTCTTCGACCAAGGCTTTCTAGGACGTTCGTTTACTGCCGGAGATCGATCCTATCAATACACAGGGTTGACCGACGCAAAGGTTTGGCTTCCTTGGCCCCGACCGTACGAAGCGCGTCTCGAATTCCACATTCAAGTACGGCAGGAATAAATCCTAGTAAGGCAGCTTTGCGACTGCTCGCGATATGAGAGCAATCGAGATCGAAGCAAGTGCGATCAAGCCTGTGCCACAACTGAATCCCGCTAGCAGAACCGGAGCATAGCGCAACCAAGTCTCTTGTCCATAACGCTTCGCCAGGAATTTCTTTCCTGCCCAGGCACCCAAGAACTGGGGAATAGTGTTGGCGGGGAACAACCCGAGCCCTCCTGCAAATCCATAGAAGAACATGAGTGGGATTTTTAGAATTCCACACGCCCCATACATGAGCAGTCCGCCTGCTGTCCCGATCGCAATGTAAGATGGCTTAATCGCTTTGGCGAACCAGCCCATGTCACCGTTTGCTCTTGGGACATTGATTTGCTGAAGCACAGCCGACATCTGGGCTTGAATTGGCCAGAATTTCTGTGCGTATGGGAATTGCCCGTTGGGTAGCGCGTTGGAGTTCCAGAAGAAGGCCCAGAATCCGAAAGAGGCGATGAAGATCAACGGATACATCACCAATTCAGCTTTGAAGATGCTGTGTAATTTTGTGCCGGTCAATTCAACTTCACGGAATCGCTGAGCAACCCCTCCGTGATCTGCAAGAGGGATTGGGGCATACCAAACGTCGACTCGGCGGTATCCGGACGCAACTACGCTTGCCTCTTTCAGATAAGGGAAGGCTACGCCACGACCGGTAAGCCCAATCATTCGTGCGGAAATGTAGGAATTCAGGGGGCTCCAGAAGAACCCGAACACGATGAGAAGCCAAGCCGGAAAGTTCGGGACTAACCAGTGAGAGACGGTAACAAGGATGGCGGTAGAGCCGAGCCAGCAGGCAATGGCAACGAAAATGGGTATGTCGCCTCTTCCGGGAGGAGGTGCCAAGCTGAAAGTCTGTTCCGTGCGCAGACGCCTTGCATCCTTAAACGCTTTGTAGACCAAGCCGATTCCGATGCACGCGATCGCCATGTTCACGCCTATGCCTATCGAGAGCCAGAAGTCCATGTCGACGCTCAGTTTCGTCGTCAATGCGTCGGACCCCGGACGGTAGCTGGGAAGCAGTCCCGCTCGATGAAGGATTGGATTCATCAGAATCATCGCAAACACACTTGCGACCATCGAACCAAAGACTATTTCATAGGGCAACACGAACCCAAGGAACACGTTGCCAAGGCTGAAACTCAGGCCAACAATCGCGGCCGGCGCTATGTTCTGAATGTTTGTCGTGTAATCCGCGAACGGGATTGGTAGCAACTCAAACGAGTGGCCAAAGAGCGTTCCAGTGATGACTGGAACGCCGATATAAAGGACTCCAAAAAGAAGACCGATCACCGTACCGGTGCTGAAAATCCCCCATCGCCAGCTCTCCGTACCTGCCTCGCTGAGCGCCGTTGCGCCTGATGCAGCTACTGGAGCGTAAGGGAACGGCAACTTCTCAATATCGCTGGTGATGCGGAAAAGTGCATAACCGAGTCCCAAATAACTTAATCTTCCGCACAAATCCGTAAGCAAGAGCAACCCGATTGGCTTCCACCAATCTGGGTGCCAAAGTTCTCGATTCACGACTCCATGACTCAAGGAACCTGGAACGGCCCAGTTCGGAATTTGACTCGCAATGGGGCGTGCCGCAGGAGAGGACACGAAATAAGCGTTCCAAATCAGGTTTGCAAAGGGACCGCCCGCAAGGCCTCGTTCGGCATTCACGACTGCGGTTAGTGAAGCAGCCATGTAGAACAGGATATAAATTTCCTGTTTGCGCAGAGGTGCATAGGATCGCCTTGCGACTTCGGCGAAGAGCACAATCGTGACCCATTCGGCGGCGTCACCTACGCCTTGGCCGGCGACCAAGCCCAAGTACATTCCGCCTGGGAGCATGAAGAGCGCGATGAAAAGCGCTCCGATGAATGTCTTGAGAGTGAACCCCTCTTCAAAAACTGGCTGTGTTTGATCCGCGATGATTTCTGGTCCGTCGACCGCATCTTGCGGCGCAGCTTCGCGGGGCATGATTTCATCTTCGACAAAGTCGAAGGGGATTCCTGCATGAGGCTGTGTGTTTCCTTTTGGAGGCTTGTTTGCGCTTTGATCGGTTTTTGAGCTTGCTTTTGGGTTTGGATTCTTTGTTATTCCTTTGTGTTGCTCCGCTGTGGCCGTTCGTTTTCTGTCCTGATCTATAGTTCACGCCACTGCGCTTGGTGTGCCGATTCTAATCGTGGGACGGAGCCCCCTCGGACAAGACTCGGCTGACTGCACCTCTCTGAGTGGCTACGATGAATATGGACTGAAAACGAACTGGGATTCCTTATGGGGACGATGCTTGTTTGCTTTGGACGGTTTTTGGCTGGCTTGCTTGTTTGCTGGCTTTGTTGTTTCGCTGGGGCGCTCCGCTGTGGCCGTTCGTTTTCTGTCCTGATCCATCGCTCACGCCACTATGCTCGGTGCGCCGACTCAAACTCGCGGGCACGATCATCCCACTCAGACAAGAGTCGGCTGACTGCACCTCGCTGAGTGGCTACGATGAATAGGGACTGAAAACGAACTGGATTACCTTTTGGGGAACTTTGTTTCTTGTTCGCTTTGGTCGGTTTATGCTAGCTTTCTTGGTTGTCTGCTTTGTTATGCCCCTGGGGCTCTACGGTTGGACGTTCGATTTCTGACCTTATGCATGGGTCTTCAGGTTCGCTTCCCGTGTCACCTTCTTGGTGCTGGGTTGCCTTCGGTGATTTCTGTAGGCTCTTGTTATGTCCTTATTGCAGGTCGGCTGGAAATTGAGCAAGTGTTAGGTTTGGACAAAGCGGTCGATTAGGTTTTGGGCGGAATGGCGGCCTTGTTTGATGCAGTCTGGGATGCCTGTGCCACGGTAGGAGGTACCGGCTAGGAGGATGGGGAAGTTCGATAGCGCTTGTTCGATTTGATCCATGCGTTCTGCGTGGCCAAGATCGTATTGGGGCATGGCTTTTGTCCATCGATCAACGCTATGGAATATAGGTTGGCGGATAGCGTGGATATGGCTTTGAATGGTGTGGACGGCCTTGTCTTTGAGTTCCTCGTCGGTGAAGCTGTCGACGTTCATTCCCCCATCCTGACCCATAAAAGCACGAACCAAAATTCTGCCGTCAGAAGCCCGTTCGGGCCATTTAAGCGAACTATAGGTGCAGCCTGTGATGTCACAAGATTCTCCTGCCGGAACAAGAAATCCATTGCCAGAAAGACCCTTTGGAAACGAGTCTGGAGAGTAGGCTAGTGTGACTACAGCGGTCGATGCATGTCGAATTGAACTCAACATGGAGGATGCTTCGGGCGAGAGTTCGGATAGAAGAGCTGCCGATGCATAGGCTGGAATGGCTAGGATGAGGGCGTCTGCTTCAAGTAATTCTGGGCCATGGACGAGCCATGTGCCATTAGACGACCTTTCGATGGAGTCGATACGAAAGCTCAAACGGAAATCCGTATTTTGAGTCTTCTCAATTAGTGTATCGACAAAGCGTTGAAGCCCACTACGAAGGGTGAGAAATCCTGCTCGGCGGCCACTGTGTCCCGTAGGATTGGGCTCCATCGTGAGCTTTCCATTCTTCTGCTCCAATCCAATGTAGGTGGGATAGAGAGCCTTCATGCTGAGTTTCTCAGCGTCTCCTGCGTGAATTCCTGCTAGTAAAGGTTCTGCGATCGTTTTAGAAAAATGGGAACCAAATCTTCTTCTAAAGAATGACGCAATCGATTCATCGCCTCCCGAGCCTTTCGGTATATCGGATTCAGAGCGAATTCTTCGTCGCGCCGCCGCGCCCAAGAATCCGATCGATTCGAGTGCGCTGTTTGCAGAAGGTATTAGGCTTGCTAGTGCACGTGGAATAGCGTGCAGTTTGCCACCCACTAAAACTGAAAAACCGCCACCTAATGGCTCAACAAATTCGGACTCTAGTCCGAGTTCTTCCATCAGTTCAACTGCAGCCGGTTTGTTAGTGAATACAGAATCTGGTCCCCCTTCAACGAGCAGGCCATCATGATAGTGCGTGACAATCTTACCGCCTAATCGGTTTGATAACTCTAAAACTGTAACGCGATGAAGACCAGACAGACCGAGATGGTATGCGGCACTCAATCCCGCAATTCCGCCGCCAATAACAATAATTCTTGCCATGAAAAGTATAAAGCGTTCTCTTCGAGATTGAGCCCGCAACTCAATGGTACCAGTCGACTTATCGCGTCCGTTAATGCATCAGTTATTCCCATCAAAAAGGCGTAAAGGTCGTCATCTTTCTTAGGTTCAATTGAACCTAAGAAACGGTAACATATATCTAATGACACACTCCGCAAAAATTGACTATGCCGAGCGTCCAATGCTGGTCTATTGGGAGACAACCCAAGCTTGTCCATTGGCATGTAGACACTGTAGAGCTTCAGCGATGCCGACGCCGCATCCGCTCCAATTAAATCACTCGGAAGCAGAGGGACTACTGGATGAAATTGCTTCCTTCGGATCTCCCATGCCTCACCTGGTGTTGACTGGAGGAGACCCACTACAAAGAGATAGACTCTTTGACCTTATCTCTTTAGCGATTAGCAAGGGTATCAAGGTTTCGGTAACTCCTGCTGCCAGCCCATTGTTGACAAAAGGAACGTTTTTAGAATTGAAGGCGGCAGGGGTAGATAGCATCGCCTTAAGTCTCGATGGATCTACTGCGTTGCGTCACGATGCTATTCGCCAAGTACCCGGTTGCTATGAAATTACCTTGCAGGCAGCCAAATGGGCGGGCGAGGTTGGACTCCCGTTGCAACTGAATACTCTTGTTGCCGAACAGACGATAGATGACTTAGAAGCCATATACCATCTAGCGCATTCCTTCCCACTCATGAGATGGAGTCTCTTCTTCTTAATTGCGGTTGGCCGTGGTAAAGAACTCAATGAGATTAGTGCTACTCGCGGTGAAGAATTGATGCACTGGGTTCAAGATCTGGTGCCTATAGCCCCTTTTCAAATCAAGACTACAGAAGCTCCATCCTATCGACGAATTGCTGCTGAGACTATGAAGGGGCAGGGTATGACAGCAGACGACATCCGTCATACAAGCGTCCATCGTGGGTATGGAATTCGAGATGGAAACGGAATCGTCTTCGTTTCACATCTGGGTGACGTTTATCCATCTGGATTCTTACCTCTAAAGGCAGGCAATGTCCGGCAAACTCCACTTTCTGATATTTACCGTAATTCTGAAGTTTTTCATCTCGTGCGAGACGTGGACAACTTTGAAGGAAAATGCGGGAAGTGCGAATACAAGCGAATCTGTGGCGGATCGCGGGCGCGGGCATTCGCGCACACAGGCAAAGCAAACGGCAGCGATCCACTTTGTCCTTACGAGCCAGCGCTTGTAGCGGTCGCGTAAGCAACTTGTTCGATCTAAAACATCCTCCACGCCTATGGGATGGAGGATGTTTTTTGTTGTCTCCAGCAAACGGGGTCTCGACGATAGATGGTCTTTGCTTCTCAATATAGATCGCCAGGTGGTTCACATCTTGGACCGCCCTAGACAGCATCCGGAATCTCGGTTGCATAGGGCTTACTCTAAGGAAACGCGCTGCGTTTCCGGAGATTACACTTGCGATCCGAAGTGCTGCTTGTTAAGCGAAAACAGTTTCGATGTAGGGGCCCAACATTGACTCTGAAGTTAACAAAAAAAGGGCTACCTCGCGAGAGATAGCCCTAATAGAGGGAGGAGTTAGCCGGCTAAAACTGCGGCTTTTCCCTGAAGAGAGTCGTTCTCTTCATGATCTTCCCATGGAGGAAGAATCTTTGTGAGGACGAAGAGAATGACGAATGGAAGGGATAGAACCGTGAGGAAGATTAGGAATCCTTCTTTGCCAATCAATTCGAGCTTGTAAGTCGTTAGCCCTAGCAGAGTCTTAGAGAACAATTGGCCACCGATTACGACATTCCATCGCATGGTGAAGACTCCGATTTGGACCATCAGGGCGAGCACAAAGTAGTATCGTATTCGAACCGCGTCGCTCATCTTGGCCGCTTGCATCACCGCGAGAACGATGAGTGGGACAATTCCACCAAGGAAAAGTTGAACGATGAAAATGGTGTAATAAAGATAGCCGGAGCTGAGTAACCTGAGGATTTCCAACGATTCGCCTGCTTCATAGATTCGATGAACAATGTCCAAAGTCTCAAGTGTAAGGTCAAATACCAGGGCGAACATTAGGTATCTGCCAATAGCATTGGCGCATTTAATGTCAAGTTTCTGCTTTCGGAACCAAGTTGTGGCCATCCAGATCACAAAGACCATGGCGATTCCAGAAACGATGGCAGAGAGCAGGAAGATCAGGGGCATTAAAACGCTGGACCACCAGGGATTTCCCTTTAGAGATCCAAAAATGAAGCCAACGTATCCATGAAGTAAGACGGCAGATGGAATTCCGATGATTGTCAGGAAGCGGCCCGCTTTCTCATCAAATTCGAGCGCCTTTGGCGAAAGATCCTTGACGCCTAACGTAAAGAGCGTGTAGGCGCACTTCATAATCATGCCGGATTTTTGAGCCGCCAGTACCATGTCCTTCCGATAGTCGAAATAGACTTCAAGCAGCAGAACCGCCATTAAGTACCACAGGTAGACGAAACCAAAAATGGCCATCGCTGAGGTAGCGTGCGGCGTGAACATGATCTCGTAGGCTCGCTCTGGGTGACCCAAGTGACCTACAAGAGGCAGTGGTGCGCAGATAAGGAATGCAAGTGCGGTTAGAAGCGCCAAACGGTAGGTCGGTTTGACTGCATCTGCTTTGAATACTCGCACTAGAGAAGCGAGAATGAAGGCTCCAGCTACCAAACCTGTCAGATAAGGATAGAGGACGATAAGGATGCCCCACTGCAACTCATTCTTCTCGTTAGGAAAAACGTACGTGCCAGCTTGAGCAAATAAGCTCATAGGATGAGTGAATAAAGACCACATGTGTTCTACACCGCTTCCTTGGTCAGACCCTTGTAGAAGACCTTCGCGCCTGTCTTAAGGTGGGGCTTGAGCGTCATGACCGCGTTATCGCGGCAGAATTTAGAGATTTCGCTATTCGGATCAGCTAGGTTGCCAAAGATCCTTGCTTTGACTGGGCAGACTTCAACGCAAGCGGGCAGTTTGCCCTTTGTGATTCGGTGATAGCAAAGAGTGCACTTGTCAGCTGTGTGCCGTTTTGGATTCCAGAATCGCGAACCATAAGGGCACGATTGGATGCAGTAACAGCAACCGATGCAATATTCGTAGTCCACAAGGACGACTCCCTCAGGACTGAGGAAAGTCGCACCAACAGGACAAACTTGGATGCAGGGTGATTCGTCGCAGTGGTTGCACATCTTCGGCATGAAGAAGGACTTAGCGATGTCAGATTCGGGAATGTCATCCGGAAAGCCGTTCTTTCCGCCTTCGGGTGAATCAATAAGGACTTCACCGTTATTCTTGACGACGTACCTTTCAACCCATGTCCTAAAGTGTTCAGGGGGTACGTCATTCTCAGTACAGCAAGCTTCGACACATTTGCCACAACCAATACAAGTCGTGATGTCGATCGCCATCGAGTACCAGGTGGAGTTGGGATAGCCACGGACTGGCGTTAATTTCCTCTTGGCAAGCTTTGAAGTAAGGCTGTTAAAGGACGCATATCCGCCTGCGCCCAAACCAATCAGGACAGCAGATTTGGCGGCAGACGCAAGGAAATCTGTTCGCGTCATTGTGTTCTCGCCAGGTTTTTCTTCCGGGGTCATTTCTTTACTCCTGGTTTAGTGGGTTCAGCAGCTTTGGACAGCACTTCTGTAGTCGGCTTAGCTGAAGCATCTGCCTTTGGCACGGTGCCAGGCTTGGTGCCCGCGGCTGCCGTAGGTGCATCTTCAGGATGGATCTTGTGACATTCTGTGCATCGTTGTGCAGGGTGGTGATCTGTCATATCCACCTGAGGGAAACTTGCTCGACGTGCTGCGTTCATCGCGTGGCAAGTTCCGCAAAAGGCTCTCGTGTTGTTGACGACGACCTTCGAAGTGTCGAACTCTTTAGTGTGGGCGGCTCCTGGGCCGTGGCAGGTTTCACACGAAACTCCCTTTGCAGTGTGTGGAGTGTTGTTTGCGTGACAATCAATACATGCTTGCTTGCCCTCAAACTTCGCTTCGTGCTTAGAAATATCCGCAAGAGAGGTGAATCGCCAATGTCCTTGCTTGCCGAATGATTCAGGAACGGTAACCGATCTAATGCCGACGAATGCGAAGATCAAACAGCCGAAAACAATGCTGATTCGCGTCGCTTGTGGTGCCATTTTTTTCTCTCAAACTGCCCTTACAAATGCTGGATATATGTCACAGCGTATGTAACTGACATGGATAGTTTGGACGTGCAGAGAGCCAGGTGCAAGCCGTAGCTTTCACGTCATTAGTATCATTGACACGAAATATAGGTTTCGGCATCAAGCACTCGTTAAGCTTAGGACCGGATTCCATATTTGAAATGGGTTCAAATTGAGTCCCTCGTCCTCCCTAAAGTGCCAAAAGTTAAAATCAGGTGTGCAAATTAACTCCGTAGAACCGGTAAAACTAATCAGCTAACAGGCGATGTAGCAAAAGAAAATCGGGTCGGACTATTAGGTCCGACCCGATACTTAGGCTCTTTTGTTACTCAAAAGAGATCTACTCTTTTTGGCCAACAACGGTGTCGGACTTGATCTTTTCGATATTCGTTCCGCCAACCTTTGTTGAGTTGAGTCCTTCGACCTTGGCGAGTACTTCCGTGGTCATTTTTTTACCAGTCCCTGCAGCCTTCATTGCAGCCTTTAAGTCCAAGCCGTATGGATTAAGCTTTCCGCCTTTTTTGCTGATGTGACAATTCATGCAGGAAGCCGTTCCAATCTTGGATTCTTTACTGATTGTGTAGTTTTTCTGGAAGACTTTCCAGCTAGCCGTTGTTGAGAACGACATGGCTCCTAGTCCGACTAGTGCGATAATGGTAAGTGCTTTTTTCATATATTCCTAAAGGAGTTGTTTTGCGAGTTGCTTTTTTCCTACGCCAACAGCAGTAGTTAATTGCTCTGCTGACTGTACTTTTGCAGGTACACGCCGATAATAGGCGGCAAAGAGTCCAGCTACGGTCATTAGTCCTGTGCCTAGCCACACAAGTCCAGTCATCGGTTTATGGAAAACATCGATGGGGAACATGGGACTAGCCAATTGAAATTGGAGGGTTATCGATTTGTCTGCGGCGTTCATCGAGGCAAGGTCAACGACAAGGTTTTCATCAAGCACGGCGCTGTGATGAATGGGACCACCTTCTCCACCTAATTCCATCGATGGGTGTACTTGACGAGTTGATGATCCAGACTTGATGGTGAGATCTGCTACGAAAGCAGTGCCCGCCTGACCCGGTTCACCTTTGACTGACATCTTGTCGTACGTGACTTCAAGACCTCCGAAAACGGTTGATTTGCCTTGTTGAAGGGGAATGGGTTCGCTAACCTCATTCTGGGGCGGCCTTAGAGATACATAAACATCGTAAAGAGGCTTATGGATAATGGCTGGCCAAACCATCGTCTGATCACCGGACTCGTTGGGCACCTTATACATTCCAGGAGTAGCCTTGAAGAGCAGAGTTTTGGGTTCAGCTGTGCTGTAAACATCGAACACAACGTGATTGTTATGATCCTTGTCGTTTGATGTCATTCTTTGATAACGGAACTCGTAACCCAGCACTTTGCCTGGGTGGTCCTTCATGACCATCACCTCGGCTTTCTGCTCGAAGCCACGAGAGATAATTAAGCCGACCATCAAAATTGCCACACCGATGTGCGCGAGAAATGGAGCCCATCCCAGTCGGCTTTTCTTTCGTAGTTCCCAAATGCGCCACAGGTTTCCGATGATTGTGAAGCTGCAAGCACCGACTAAGAATAGGATCCACGACATACCGGGTAAATCGTGTTTCCCAACCAGAGTGACAACTGGAGCACGTTCGACGATCTTGCCGAACGGTGTAAATACGATGCATATCATCGCTAGGCCCGTAAATCCGACGGATATACACAGAATTGAATAGAAGCGACTCCAGAGTTCCTTAGCTGAAGCGTTTTTCCATGGCGCGAAGGGCGCGACGGCCATGATAATAATCGTGGGAATGAAGAACCAAGTGAGCACTTGGTGATAGAGTCCCTCTTCAACCACTTTTGAGGGTTGGTGACGTAAAGCTTGGACGAAGGGCATGCTCATTCCGAGCATCGTTGCAATCCCGATTGCGGACACTGTTGCGATACCGATGTTGATCAGAGTCTCGCGACCATATTCGCTTGGAGTTTCAGGAGTTGCAGGAGCAGTTGGGTTCAGTTTCCTGTCCTTTCGCTCTTGAGCGTATCGGTATCCAAGCAACCCAAGGAAAGTGATGTACGAAACACCCATCAGTCCGACTAGCAACTGAAGTGCAGATCGATTCATCTCGGCAAAGCTGTGAACACTTGCCTCGGAAAGGAATCCTGATCGGGTCAAAAACGTTCCGTAGATAAAGAACAGGAAAGGTAATCCGCCCATGAGCAGATTGGCCATCTTCTTCGTACCTCGTGCGGTTTGCACGATGATTCCGTGGGTGAAAGCGACACCCATACACCAGGGCACGAAGCTCACATTCTCAACGGGATCCCACATCCAGAAGCCGCCCCAACCTAAAGTCTCGTAGGCCCAGAATCCACCCATGCAAAGGCCAAGTCCGAGCACGGAGATAGCGACCAGTGCCCAAGGACGGACCTGTTTGAGCCAGGTGGTATAGTCCCGTTCGGCCAAAGCCGCGAAGCTATAGGCAAACAACACTGTAAGTGCGCCAAATCCTAAGAAGATCGTAGGAGGGTGAATGGTAACCCAATAGTTTTGTAGAGAGGGTGCAAGTCCAGCACCGTTTTCTGGAACTACAATTTTGCCACCGTCCATGTTCAGGGCGAAGGGAGATTCAAATACCATGATCCCGGCTAAGGATGCTATGAATATGCCATAGACAACGGAATACCACCTGCGATAGATTCCCGTGCCGCGCACGGTAAACAGAGCGAAAAGCCCAGAAGCACAGGCCCAAAGTAGGAAACTTCCTTGCTGACCTGACCAGATACCAGCTATCCGATACTGGATTGCGTTACTGACGTCTCCGTGCTGGAAGACATAAGCATATTCAAATCGATTTTCAACGAAAAGGATGCCCAGAGCAAGAAATGCTCCATATAGACAAACGATCCCTATATTAAGGGATAAGCCTGCAGCCTTTTTAAAATTAGGAACCTTGGCCGACATCAGCCAACCTACGACCGCTAGGGTACATAAAAGAGCAGAAAGAAAAATCGCTGAGCGACCAAAGTCGCCTATCCAAAGCGACCAATTCGGGGGAGAAGCGTTAGTAATCAGTCCATCCATGATCGCGTTCCTACTCTAAAGTGTGAATGGGGACTCGCCTTACGGCAAGTCCCCATTTATCACCACACAACGGAAGCAACTAATCGGTTGGGTTGTTCACGCCCCGTGTTCTTGCTTCTTTGATTTGCTGAAGCTTAACATTCATCGGGATCTGTGCTACTTCGATCGGCTTTACGCTTGGAATTCCAGCGGTGGTTAGGTTGTCTGCTGCAATCTTGAGAAGATAGCGAGCATAGATTGGGTTGTGAATTCCATAGTCATTGGAAATCACAAGGTAGTAGTAGTTGTGGCGGGCCCGCTTTACTTCAATAGGTATCAAAGATTGTGCAGGAGCCGTTTTCCCAGAAGCGATGTTCGAAGTGTAATCCCAGAATGTAGGATCTCCGAACTTCGTCTGTGCCCAAACTGCCATTCGGTTCGAGAGAGCCGTTAGACTGTTGACCACTTCCGTCTTAAGAGTACTTGCTCGATTTGCTGCGTCATTTGCCGTATGACAAGGTGCGCAACCCTGATCGTAACTTACCGTCATTGTATGGCGAGAACTCGGCATATGACAGGTCGTGCATTGACCCGGCGTTTGTGCGTGTGTGCCCATTCGCTGAGGAGGTCCGCCAAGGCCTTCTGATCCACCAACACCTAACAGGGTATTAAACTGGTTGCTGTGATGGGCTGAGGGGCGAGAAGTGTTCGACGTAAGGAAGGCGTCGGTGCCATTCGTAGCTCTACCGTTGTGACACTGCCCGCAGATCTGGTTAGGAGCTGTGAACTGTGCAGCAGTAGTGCCAGGCGCTATCGGCGTGCTGTCAAGAGAGGCTACTGCATGATACAGCTGTTCATCTTCACCATTCTTGGTTAAGTTGCCAGTCTTGGAGTGCGGGTTATGGCACGTCGAACAAAGAGCGGTCGAGGGAACAACATTGAGAATGTCGTTGGCAACCTGAACGATTTGGGTTGTCGTCATTTGGGATGGATCCGTTCCATTCTCCATGTACTGCGCTCGAGTCAATCCGCCGTGACACAAGAAGCATCTTGACGACTGGCCAGAACCGGCAGGACTGGATACGGTGGAAGTGATCGGACTCGTGATGAGTTCAGAGTGCTTTGAAGCTGACCACTGGTCGTGGATTGGGCCATGACATTGGCCGCAGACTTCTGTTGAGGCGATCTTAGGGAACGTCAACATCGCATGAACTGATCCGTCGGCGTTCTTTGGTGCAGCTTGGTGTGCACTTCCAGGTCCGTGGCAGCTTTCGCATGTCACGCCTTTAGTTGCGTGTACTGTGTTTTTCCACGTTGTGTAGTGGTTAGTTCCAGCAGTAGCCGGCTTAAAAGAAGCTAGTTGTGTCGACACGTGAGCAGAGGGCGCGCCTCCGTGGCACGTTGCCGCACTGCAAGCCTCTGGGCCGATATATTTTGAGGCTTTCTGTTCAGCCGTCATGAGCGCCAAGAAGTTCTGTGATGGTGTACTAGAGCCAGGAGAGGTTGCGGGATTGCTCGGCCCGCCAACTCCACCACAACTCTGTAGCAACACAGTTCCGACGATCAGCGGGACGGATGCAAACAAGGTGAGCCATCGCGCTTTCATAAGTCCTCCGTTCTTTTTCCCTTCGAATTCGGTTTCAGGTTTCATAGTTCTCAGAAGCGGATCCCTACTTTTACGGCTAGGATGCTAGCGTCAAAAGAGTCCACGTCATAGAGTCGATCCCGTTGTAGCCAGGGGGAATAGGTGATCTGAATGTTTCGCTCTTTACCAAGATCAAGTCGGTACGACAGGGCAACCTGTTGTCCCCATTGGTCTTGGGTATAGAAGCTAGATAAGACAAGAGAGAAACTCTCACGCGTGTTTCGCGTGTAGTCCACTCCGAATACAAATGTCTCACTAGAGGGGAAGTAACCGGCAAGGCTCTTGGAGACTGCTGTATTGCTTCCTGAGGAGTATTGGTCAGAAGCGAACTCGGCATAGCCAAGTAGCTTCGGACTGAACACCATGCTTCCGCCTAGGGTGACGTTCTGCCAGTTAATTGATAGACCGCGTTGGCCATTTCGGCGGTAGCGGTAAGTGTACGAAAGATAACCTGTAGTGCGCTCATTGCCACTACTTAGCTTTGCCGATGCCAGAGCCTTTCGGTCCCAGTATAGGATTAGCGGATCATCGGTTAGAAATTGCGGCGCAGTGGCCAAATCGTCCATTGTGCCCTTCAGGCCGAGACGGATACCTTTAGTAAGGCGGCCGTTTAGCTTGACATCGTAGCTGTTCCATGCCGGTACGTCGACGTACGTGTGGTCGGCTCGAACTCTTTCCTCTTCACGGTGCTGGTACCCAAAACCGAGTCCCCAACCTCCAAGTCTTTGATCTACCTTGAAGCCTGAACTGATTCGCTTTCGCGTATAGGCGTTTTGAACGTTGTTCAAATCCAATACCGACTGGCTCATTTGCCCGCCTACAGAGGTGTTGTCATTAAGATCGTAGACACCGCTTAGTGCGTAATCATGAATCCAGCTGTCTTTTTGACCGTATTGTTGAATTCTTGATACGGCAGCCGTACCTTGTGCAGATAAGCGGGGTCCGAAGTTGCCGATGTAGCGAACTTCTCCTCGATTTGTCAACGTGAGAGGTTGGTTCATCGAATAATCGCTGAACCTGGTCTCCGAATACGTAGCTCCCAGTGTCGAACTACCAAATTGCTTTTGCGAGCCAAGGGCCATGGTCCTTGTTTGATAGTTCGGCTGCTCTAGCGGAGCTGGGAAGTGATGCTCGGCATCGGCTACTTGATAACTTGCGAAGATACCGAAGTTAGGAGCAATCTGATGCTCGATCGATGCGTCCCATGATTGGTTTCGGCTTGGATCTTTGGTGCCAAAGTTAGGATCGAAGTAGGAGAATTCACTCGCATGAACGTCTACTTTGGTGGAACCGCCCCATTCGCCAACGAGTTGGGTTGCGAAATCAGATCCTGGGTTGCCGTTGTAATCGAACGCATAGAACCTCTCGTGCTCAAAGGGCATCAGAATCGAGAGCTCGGCTCCAAAACCTCCACGGACATAGCCGCTTTGGTTCATGGCGTTGATGTTCTTAGAGGAATTCCAGGTCGTATACCCAATTGAAAGGGAGTTGTAGAGTGGTTTGGGTTCCGCTTCATCAGCGGCCGCTTCCTTCTTGGCATCTCCTTCTTTCGCCTGGTCTGGCGCCGCCTTAGCCTTTGCGGCAGTCGGTTTCTGCGCTTTCTTACCACTCTGAGGAGCCTTGTCCTTAGCCGCGGTTACCGGCGCTTCTTGAGCACTTGCACAGGCGAACATAACCGCAGTTCCTGCAATTGTCGCTAGTGGTGTCATCCATCGCTTCATGTTCAATTTCTCCTAGTGACTCAAGAACCTTGGGTCGGTGTTGCTGCCGTGAGGAGCAACGTGGCATCCGGCGGACCAGCATGTTTGGCCTGGATGGTGTGCAGCCAGCTTGTCGGAGTGGCACTGAGCGCATAGGCCCCGTGTCCTCGAAAGCAGCATCGCTGGGTTTTGCGAACCGTGAGGGCTGTGGCACTCGTCGCATCCGCTTCCACCGAATCCAGCAACCGGATCATGCTCATAGACAAAGGGTCCAGCCTTATCCGCATGACAAGTTACGCACTTGCTCTTGAATGGGCTCTGCTTGACTTGTGATGCCTTCGAAGGGTGAACGGAGTGACAGTCACTGCACACGAGTTGGCCTTCGGGCACTGGATGGTGGTAATTCAATCGGAATTGAGCTACCTGCGGTTGATGGCACTGGCCACACAATTTAACTTCGTCGGTCTTCAGCATCAACTGCTTTGCGGGCTGTTTGGCCGTTCGGACGAGAGTTCTGGGATCTTGGCCCTTACCTTTGTTTACCGCTCCTTCTTCAAGCGTTGATTCTGTGTCTTGGTGCAATTGGTGGCATGTAACGCAAGAAAGATCTGCCTTTGCGTGCCCCGTATGCTTCCATTGGGAGTTGTCCAGCTTCTGTCCATGGCATCGCAAACAGGCGGCTGCAGAATCTTTTGCGCTGAGCTTGCCAAAGGAGATCAATTCCACATCGGGATTTTCCTGATGGGCTTTTCCTGGGCCGTGACATCCTTCACATCCCTTCCGATCAAGCGGAAGTTTTGGATCGGTCATAAAAGCAAAATGAGCCGACGTATTAAAACCGTGCGACTTAGTGGCGTGACATTCGACACATGCCTGATCGCCGATATAGTCCTCCGGCTTGGCCTGTGCAAATCTCTGGTTGATCTGTATTACTGCTTTATCGGCCTTGTCAGTAACTGCTTTGGTAGCAGATGATTTGCCCGACTGTATCGCCCCAAATACGAGGCTGGCAATTCCGACACTTAGCACTATCGCTTGTATTTTCAAGTCCCCGTCTCCAATCGGACCGTTCTCCCACAACTGCCGGGGAATCGGGCCATTTCTCACGCTGGTTTTGTCCAGTAAAAAGATGCTATCCCATCAGGAATGATAATTGACCGTTAAATTCGTCAATAAATCCTTTGTCATTGGAACCCATGACATGGCAAAGCAACTGTACGGCAATAAAACCCCAATTTATATAAGAAGGCTAGTAGATGTACTTGGGAATCGTTGCTAGAATCGATTCATGACGATTTGATTGAAGGGGGCTGAAACTACATGAACGATGTATTCAATGGCCGGGAAAGTATGTGATGCCAAGACTCCAGAGAAGAGGAATGATGAGCTTCCCAAGTTGCTCAATTTAAGGCTTTGAGGATTTGACTCTAGAGATGTTGGTAGATGACGAAATAGGAGTCGACCTACCTCCCACCCTTAACGAAAAGGCTAGAGCAATTTAATGGTTTAGGAGATCGCCTAAATCCCAAAGGTCGTTTGCAACTTTGGCTTCAATCTCGTTGAGGGCATCCATATACCCACACGTTGCTCTACCGCCCGCGAGTATCTTGCAGTCGTTACCGATCAGTTTCCTTAGCTTTCGTAGCTCGAATGGTATTGCGCTATCGTTAAGCGGAAAAACGATACTTAAAGCGATTGCGCGGGCATTGCATTCGATTGCTGCTTTTGCAATCTCCTCTGCCGGAAGGTTTGGGCCAAGATAGGTGACACTCCACGACTGTGTGGTGGCCACGATGGCTACTAGGAGAGCACCAATCTCATGGAACTGATTTTGCGGGGTAGTAACAATAAGCCGGGGGGCGGATAAGGGAACAGGAAGAGAAGTACGAATATGATCCAGGTATGTTCGAAGAACTGCTGAGGCCATGTGCTCGTGATAGATGTGTAAAGTTCCATCCATCCATCCAGCTTCGATTTCGCGGACGAACGGGATGGCTACTCCTTCGAGCATTCCTAATATTCCTCGGGCAGCAGTAGCCTTGACTAGGCTTTCTTCAAGGGATACAGGATCCATTCGAGATGTAGCGGAAATGCAGGAGGTCAAGTAAGTCAACAAATCGTTGGCAACCTGCGGATTCGATCCTTCGAAACCACCTTGACCAAAAGTGGGATCAAGAGCACGTAATTGGTCAGTCGATAGATTAGCTACTTGACCAATGCTGTGTCCCAACTCGACGACTCGCTTGAGTAATGCGAGCCGTTCCAAATCGGATTGATTGTAGATTCGGCGGTTTGTGTCTGATCGACCAGGCGTCAATGCGTTGTATCGGCGCTCCCAAGCGCGGATCGTGTGGTGGGACAGACCGGTTAATCCTGATAACGTGCCTATTGTATAAGTTAAGCTCAAGCCTGATCCAAGTCTACTTCCATGTCTACGTTACGTCAAGGTGAGACCAATTTGAACCTCTAGCGCCAAAAACGATGAGCGTATCCATACGAGTTGAACGCACGAGTCTACCGACTTTCTCCGAAGTAACCCATACAAGTCGGTACTCTGGCGGGCAAGTGACTCTATCCAATCTCCGTCTGGCCGAGACACGAATGAGAGTGCAAGGATCACCTTATTTTAGAAACAGATGATCGACGAGCAGCTTCCGATGAGTGAGTCCAAAAAGATGCCTCGCGAGGTTGTGGCACTTGGATTTGTCAGCATGTTCATGGATGTCTCTTCGGAGATGATCCATGCTTTGCTTCCAGTTTTCCTGACTTCAGTGCTCGGTGCGAGCATGTCGATGGTCGGCCTCATCGAAGGTATCGGTGAAGGAACCGCCTCGATCTCAAAGGTTTTCTCGGGTTGGATGAGCGACCGTTACGGGAAACGCAAAGCCTGGGCAGTTTTCGGCTATGGCTTGGGGGCCCTGTCAAAGCCTTTCTTTGCGATTGCTCCCTCGGTTTCTTGGGTACTTGGGGCGCGGTTTGGTGATCGTATTGGTAAGGGATTGCGAGGTGCACCCCGCGATGCCATGGTTGCTGACTTTGCGCCGCCCGAACTCCGAGGAGCCGCGTTTGGACTTCGACAATCGATGGATACCATCGGTGCCTTCACGGGACCTCTCCTTGCTCTAGCTATCATGGCCGTGCATCCTGGGGGATTCCGATTGGTCTTCGGTTTAGCAATCATTCCGGGTTTCATCGCTGTGGCAATCCTAGCTACGATGGTTCGAGAACCTTCGCGGGCTCCTCGTTCAAAGCCAAATCCGGCTCCGCTCCACCGGTCAGAGGTTGCTAAGTTGCCTCCTGCTTACTGGTACGTCGTTGCAATGGGTTCGGTGCTAACTCTTGCAAGATTTAGTGAGGCATTCCTCGTGCTGCGTGCGATCGACCAAGGACTGCGTATCGCATTGACACCCCTTGTTTTGATCTTGATGAATGTGGTTTACGCTGGTTGCGCATATCCTTTCGGAGGTCTTTCCGATCGACTTGGTCGGGCAAAGCTGCTAATTCCAGGCTTTGCTGTCCTTGTTGTTGCCGACATCGTCCTAGCTTTGGCGCCAGGAGTAGGAACGACGATGTTAGGTATAGGGCTTTGGGGGCTCCATATGGGAATGACCCAAGGAGTTCTCTCTGCTCTCGTTGCCGACACGTCTCCCTCGAACCTGCGCGGCACCGCCTTTGGGCTTTTCAACCTCGTTTGCGGAATCTGCCTTATGATCGCCAGCGTTGTTGCCGGGTGGCTCTGGCAATTCGTCGGGCCACAAGCTACTTTCTTTGCGGGTGCCGCATGCACTGGCGTCGGACTATTAGTCGCACAGCTATTTGGTCTCAGAAATCGGTCAAGTTGAATGGAACGCTTAAATAGAGCAAGTTGCGGCGGGCCGAGCAAGAATAAGCCCGAAATGATAGGGTCGTAGATCGATGGGATCGCGGGAGATGGTCTGGAATCCAACTTCTTCGCCCCAAGCTAGACAATCTTCAGGGTGGGGGCGGATAGCCATGCTGGGGCCACGCGGTGTAGAGACATCATGGTTCCAGTGGATGATCGCGAGGATCCCGCCTGGGCGGAGAACTCTCCATGCCTCGCGCAATAGCGATAAAGGATCTTCGCAATGAAGGACATTGAATAGCATGGCAAAATCAACGGCCATGTTTGGAAGCCCCGAACCCTGAGTGATAAAGTCCCGTTGCACGGCATGGACATTGCTTAGGGCTTCGATTTCCGCCCGAGCTTGGGTTGCGGTAACCATATCGTGTTCAATGTCAACCGCGTATACCATTCCGGAGACGATTTTGGCTGCAGGTATTGAAAAGGTTCCGTATCCGCAACCGAGTCGATCACGTCGCAGACTGTCGAGTCTAGGCCAAGTTTTTCGAGGGTCATACGAGGGTCAAAAAAGTCCTCCCAGATACCTTGCTCGGGCATATTGCTTTCGCGTGCCTTCATTGCTGGAACTATACACGGTTGCAAACCTACCCTCTGGCTTAGTCACCAAGAGACTAATTCGACGAATCAATGAAATGACAAGGGAATCTATGTCCGAGTCGTTCAACAATAATGCGAGAACGGCATAGGTTGCTCTTTAATCGGCGAGACCAAAACTAACAGGCGCTTGCCTCTCGTCGAATGGACCGGAATGTCCAATACTCGGCTCTAGCCAAGGATCTCAATAATCGAAAAGTTCCAATTAGCCTGCCATAAATCGGCCATTATGAAGACGTGATCGTGTCCAATCCGCTCGGCCCTTTCGAACCTACTTGGGATTCCCTGGAGCGCTATCAGGTGCCTGAGTGGTACCTCGATGCGAAGTTCGGGATTTTCATTCACTGGGGGGTCTACAGCGTTCCAGCTTTTAAGAATGAGTGGTACGCGAGGAACATGTACGTGCAGGGCACCGAGGAGTTTCAGCACTACTTAGACACCTATGGTCCACACGATCAGTTCGGTTACAAGGACTTCATTCCTAAATTCGAGGCATTGCAATTTGATGCGACCCGTTGGGCAAAGCTCTTTCATGCGGCTGGAGCAAAGTTTGTCATGCCAGTTGCAGAGCACCACGACGGATTCGCGATGTACCCCACGAAAAGCAACAAGTGGCACGCGGGTGAAATGGGCCCAAAACGCGATGTTATTGGTGAACTTGCGATAGCCATTAGGGAGGAGGGCATGGTCTTCGCGGCCTCATCTCACCGCGCTGAGCACTGGTGGTTTATGAACGGCGGAAGGGACTTCCCATCCGATGTCCAAGACTCAACATTTGCAGATTTCTATGGTCCTGCCATACCGGGCGGTTCTGAATTCGGAAAGAATCCACCGGATGAAGTGTTCATGGAAGATTGGCTCAGTCGATGTGTGGAAATTGTTGACCGTTATCGTCCGCAAGTTTTCTGGTTCGACTGGTGGATCGAACAACCCCAATTTGCTCCTTACTTACGAAGGTTCGCCAGCTATTACTACAATCGTGCTCACTCCTGGGGGATTGGAGTTGCCATCAATTACAAGAATGAAGCTTTCCCCGAAAAGGCAGCTGTTTTTGACGTCGAGAGGGGCCAGTTAGCTGACATTCGGTCAAAGTTTTGGCAAACCGATACCGCAGTCGCGAAGAACTCCTGGAGTTACGTCGAGGGAATGGATTATAAGTCTGCAGAAAGCCTAATTCACGACCTCGTGGATATTGTTAGTAAGAATGGCGCCTTGCTTCTGAACATAGGTCCAAGGTCAGATGGGACGATTCCAGACGCGGACAAGTCGATATTGCTCGAGATCGGTGATTGGCTTAAGGTCAACGGAGAAGCTATCTATGGAACTAGGCCGTGGAAGGTCTTCGGAGAAGGCCCAACAAAAATCGTGACTGGATCATTCACCGATACACACAGGGAGCGTTTTGGCCCACACGATATCCGATTTACTCAAAAGGGACACGATTTGTACGCGATTGTTTTATCAGCCGAGTCTCGTAACATCGTGGTGCGCACGCTTAGTAGCACCCTGGGTTTAGAACCTCGCACCGTATCAGGCGTTGAGTTGCTTGGCTCCGGACCATGCCACTTTGAGCGCAACGAGAATGGGTTATGTGTTCGCCTGCCTAAGGAAGTCAAGCTTTCTCATGCTGTGGCACTAAGGGTGAAATTTACTTCCTAAACCTTTTTCATACGATTTCAGATGACATCGTCTTATCCATATGCGATGGGTCACGTCAGCTTGTGCCGTATTCAAACAACCGGGCCTCAAGTGTGTCGAATGTTATGTCCTCAATTTAGATGACGGTGAAATGGCGACTGTTTCGAGAATCTTATCGATGTTACATTTCAACCATCTGAAGGATTCCTGCAACCGCGATGCCTGCTATGTGGAAACAGGCGCGAGCAAGAAAATTTTCGCATTAATACTGCAGTTAAACGAATGCCTTTTCGGATTTCGGTGATTTGAAATGAAAGCAAAAGAAAGAGTCAGTGGCAAGGTTGCCTTAGTAACCGGTGGTGCGCTTGGAATTGGAAAGGCATGCGCTATGCGATTGGCCGCAGAGGGTGCGCTTGTCGCGGTTACCGACATCATTGACGAAGCCGGTCAAAGCGCAGTCGATGAGATTGTAGAGGCAGGTGGAACAGCTGGTTACTGGCATCTTGATGTGACGTCCGAAAGGCAGGTGATCGAAGTGACGAAGATGGTGCGCTCGAAGTTTGGTGCCATTAGTGTGCTGGTCAATAACGCTGGCATTGCAGGTGCTAATCGCCCGACCCACGAAATCACCTCTGACGAGTGGGATCAGCTTATGAACGTCAACGTAAAAGGCGTTTTTCTGTGTACCAAGCACGTTTTGCCGCAAATGATTTCGAACAAGTCTGGCAGCATCATTAATCTATCCTCTATCTACGGAATAATTGGAGCAGCAGATGTTCCGCCTTATCACGCTTCAAAGGGAGCGCTGAGAAGCATGACCAAGACTGATGCTGTAATGTATGCCAGCCAAGGAATACGTGTGAACTCAGTTCATCCTGGCTTTATCTGGACTCCAATGGTTGAAGGCTTCTTGGCATCGCAACCCGATCCGGAAGCCGCGAAGAACGCACTGATTGGACTCCACCCGGTAGGTCACCTTGGTCAGCCCGACGATATTGCCTATGGGGTTTTGTATCTCGCGTCAGATGAATCCAAATTTGTTACGGGAACAGAACTCATTATTGACGGAGGGTACACGGCGCGATAATGTTGGAAAATCTTGGTCAAATAGAAATTGAACGTATTCTTCACGAAGAGGCAATCGGGAGAATTGGATTCCATGCAAACGGCAGAACCTTCGTTGTTCCCGTGACTTATGCCTATGACGGGGAACGTGTAATTTGTCACAGTGGCAGGTGCGACAAGTATACGATGATGCGTGATAACCCTCACGTTTGCTTCGAAGTGGAACAAATCACAGACGTAGCACACTGGAGTTCTGTCCTATCAGATGGCCAGTTTGAGGAACTTGAAGGGGAAGATGTAGCTAATGCGTCAACATATCTGATCGACCGATTGGATTCGTTAATGGTCAATTCACAGGTCAAGCCCTTGGCTGCAGAACCACATAGTTTGGTTACTGACAGCGTGGTTTTCTCAATAAAGCTGGGTGAAAAGTCGGGCCGATACGAACGGCCTTAATCAAATAATCGAGGATCCTGGTTCATTTTCATAGGCCAGGATCCTTTGGTTTTAGTTAACAGAGCGGACCAAATTTGTTCCGCGCTTGTCGTTCTAAGTCTTCACGATGGTCAGGATGGCTAATGCCAATCAACGCTTCGGCTCGCTTATGTAAGGTCATTCCATGAAGGTTGACCGCACCATATTCAGTGACAACCCAGTGGACATGTGCTCTTGTCGTGACGACTCCTGCACCGTTCTTAAGGAAGTTGACGATGCGAGAAATTCCCTTATGAGTTGTGGAAGGCAAGGCGATAATGGGCTTTCCTCCTAGTGAGTACGAAGCACCACGAATGAAGTCCATCTGGCCTCCGACTCCCGAGTACATTTGAGGACCGATCGAATCGGCGCAAACCTGACCCGTCAAGTCAACCTCGATCGCACTGTTGATTGCAGTAACCTTTGGATTTCTTCGGATGACTGCAGTGTCGTTAACATAGGCGATATCTAGCATCGCGATGAGCGGGTTGTCGTCGATGAAGTCATACAGACGTCTAGTACCCAGTGCAAAACCAGAGACTATCTTGCCAGGGTGCAGCCTCTTTTTGCATCCGTTTACAACGCCTTTTTCGACTAAATCGATCAAGCCATCTGAGAACATTTCCGAGTGGATTCCGAGGTCCTTGTGATTGGTAAGGGCAGCCAAAACAGCGTTTGGGATAGCTCCAATACCCATCTGCAGTGTCGCTCCATCTTCGACGAGTTCAGCGATATTGCGGCCGATCATCGCTTCTATGTCTGTCGGTGGATTAGCTTCATGGCTGGGAAGCGGAATATCACATTCCACAATCGCGTCCAAGCTATTCACGTGAATCAATCCATCGCCATGACTGCGTGGCATGTACTTATTAACTTGAGCAATGACGTACTTGGCTGTTAAGACAGCCGTTCGGGTCACGTCGACGGATGTACCGAGCGAAACGAATCCATGTTTGTCAGGAGTAGAAACGGTAATCAGGGCGACATCAAGGGGCAATATCCCGTTTCTGAAGAGCTCTGGTACTTCACTCAAGAATACGGGGCTATAGTCGGCGCGGCCCTCTTGAACTGCCTTACGTAAATTCGCTCCAATAAATAGGTTATTAACGCGAAAGCTCTCCCGTACTTCAGGCGCCGCGTATGGTGCTGGGCCTTCGGTATGAAGGTGAACAATCTCGACGTTGCGCAACTCGTTTGCGCGATCCGTCATTGCATTGACGAGTGCTTGCGGAGTTGCGGCAATACCGTGAATAAAGACTCGATCACCGCTCTTGATAATTTTGACGGCTTCTTCTGGTGTGCAGTAAGGCTTCATATAAATGGGTTAGCTTCTAGCTTGGTTCTCCGGGCTAGCAAAGTTCTGCCACAGGCAGAACCTAATATCCCGTCCATCCACCTGGAGTTGCTGGGGGTTGGAACATGGGAGCCTGATTAGTACCGGGTTCTACGATTATGGGGATGCCTTGGTTTGTATTTTCGGCATCGCAGAGTGATAACAGACCATGTGATTGTCCGTTGCTATCGCAGATAATAACATGGCTGACGCGCTGGCTCTTCATTAGCTGCAGTGCATTCTGCAAATTCGGATCGGCACTGACCGAATAATCTACGCTGGAAACAAGCGCCGAAAGTGGCGTTTCTGGGGAGACATTGTCCACAAGGACCCACAAAGCTAAGTCTCGTTCTGTGACGATGCCCAACGGGGTAGTGTCCTCGTCCCTGACACTTAGTAATCGAACGCCTTCGGTCTTCATTGTGATCGCCGCAGCCTGTATGGTCGTCGATGGTTTAACAGACTGGATTTCGTTCAGCGTCAATTCATTCAATTTCATTCTAAGGTTCCTATTGGCCCGTAGGCTATTCGTACTTGCGTAACGGCGGTACGGGCAAAGTGGTCGGGAAGCAAAGGGCCCTGACCGCATACGGAGCGATCAGGGCCCCTTGCAAGGCATTTAACTTATGGTTAGGACTGTTCTGCAGCTTGTCCAAGGCTCTATCCGTTGTTAGCTTGTTTCTTCTTTGGTTTATGATCTTGGGCTTCTGGAACGTTTATCGTGAGCTCACCCTTTTTCAATGAGGTCGTGGCGGCTTCTGGCTTGACGGGAGCGTCAAGGCTGAAGGATTTCACGAAACTTCCGTAGCATCTCTCGATGCGAACGAAATTATTCCCATCTCATCGTTTTGGCACTTACGGGAGCCTTTATTCGTCAGGGCACCTCCGTAAAGCTCAACCTCTACATCCATTTCTTGCAAGCCGGGAAGTTCAACGATAAAGCTCAAGTCGGAGGAAGTTTCTTTTCTATTGACGCACGGCGTCCAACTTCCGCGGAACTCTTCACTGGTACCGACTGCTTCTTCCATCATCCGACTGATCCGCTCAAATGAACGGTGGCGGTCGGTCGGCTATCGCGGGATCATTCTGGTCCTCCCTGTGGAACTCCTATCAGCTCCACACGACTAAAGGTTAGGACCATTTTTACGCAATAAGCAAGTCGCGACTTCACCGTCATGGAAACGCATGACAAAGGATTCGCTGACACGGAATATTCGGCTTGCAGGACAGCCGTTTCAGCTTCAACATCATCTCATAGGCGGTTTATCCGCGGAAAAAGAGATGACCATCCATTCAAGCGACTGCGACGACTATCTACTGCTTAATCGAGCACTAGAAGGTGATGCCAATGCCTTCGATAAGCTGGTGGAAAAACACCGGCTCCGACTTCACGCAGCAGCTTTTAGAGTAACGGGCGACCATGAACAAGCTGCAGACGCTGTTTCGGACGCTCTCATACGACTGTACCGAACAGGCAACAGTTTCCGTTTTGAAAGCAAGTTATCCACCTGGCTGCACAGAGTTGTGGTTAATTGCGCAACCGACATTGCACGTCGCAACTCCTGCCGTCCAACGCATAGCCTTGACCAACTTCTTGAAGGCTATCCAGACCATGAGCTAAACTCGGTTACTCCTAACACCCATGACTACGAATGGGACGAGCTTGTGACTTATGCACACAGCCGAATCGTGAAAGAACTGTCCGTTTTGCCAGAATCTGAACGTGACCTTCTGTTAGCTGTGCATCGAGACCAAACGACGTATGAGAGCCTAGCATCCAACTTTCACGTTCCAATTGGCACTATCAAGAGCCGTATCTTCAGAGCGCGACGAAAGCTGCGAGATCAGCTGCCCAGTCTTGAGAAGATGGAAGAAGAGTCTATGGGGCTAGTTTTTACAGGAATGGCTGCTTAGGATTTCTGGCCTAACAAGGGCGGATAACGCAAATGACGACCATTCCTGCAGAAGAATCGACCGCTGACAACGCCGCGCGGATGTTGAATTCAGTGCCGTCCTTCTTAACCGCAGGAGTATCCGAGTGTTCACCCATTTGACGACGTTGAGGATTTAAAAAGTACTCGCTACGGAGGCGGGTGTGTTGATGCCGAAGAGCGGGGGGAATGAGCCCTTGAAGCGGCAAACCATCGAGTTCACCTGGCGAATAGCCAAACAACTCGTGTGCGGCAACGTTTCCATATTGAACCTTGCCATCCTCTAAAACAAGGATCATGGCATCCGGAGCATTGTCCATCAAGTCTCGGTAAAAAGATCCGTCAATGGCTTCGCTTTTGATGTGAAGTTGTCGGACCAATTGGGCGTTTTCAGACCTGAGTGATTCGAGAGCGGTTTCTCTTTCCGCACGCAACACAATCGAAACCAACTCCGTGCGGCTGTATGGTCCAAGCTTGATTCGAACCCGCCCCCAATACGTTCCGACTGTGGCCACGCTTATACCTAACTTAGTGGCTATCGCAGTATCAGTCAATCCAGCTGCTGCATAATCAAGTAGCTGTCGTTCTCGAGGGGATAGTTCTGGAATCGGTCTTTCGTCGCTCAATGGCCACCTTAAAACAGCGTCATTTGATTATTGCGTATGCGTGTCGCCACTTTTCTAGAATTTGGTAGCGATCTAAGCAATTTCCGCCGATCTCTCGATTCGCACAGGTAAGCCAAAGATATTGTCGACAAGACGTGTAGCACCGTTGTTTTTAATTGCGAGTAGGTACGTGATTCTTGTTCAAGCTTGCTTAATTGCCCCGGTCGGGTTCACGAGCCTTGAAGTAAATCCGACCTGGCCACCAGATTTTTCCGTGAAATGCTCGAAGCAACCCGTCTCGATTGTTCCGGTTGGTCTGTAAGACACCATGCTTAACGGATAATCGCATTGGAGCATAATTAGGCTCAACACCCATGTTCAATGCACTCTTGGCTCTACCTATGCTGATGGCAATTTATTCAACTCTTCCAAAGATAGCTCACAAAACCTTCTGTAATCCCATCAATGTGGACTACGGATTCTGTCCCATTCCGAATTTTTCTGAGCAAGGGAAGCATCGCGCTACCGCTGATCCCGCCATCGTGATGTACATGGGTGACTATTATATGTTTTCCACGAATCAGTGGGGATATTGGTGGAGTCACGATATGTTCGATTGGAAATTTGTGCCTCGCAAGTTTCTGCATCCAGGCGCGAATGTTTTTGATGAACTTTGTGCTCCGGCCATTTGGATTCAAGATGGGGCGCTGCATGTCATTGGGTCGACTTACACAAAGGACTTTGCGATTTGGAAAAGCACGAATCCAAAAAAGGATGAATGGCATCAAGCCATTGAGCATTTTCCTGTGCCGGCTTGGGATCCAGCGTTCTATCTTGACGATGATGGGCGCCTGTACCTCTATCACGGGTCAAGTAACACGTTCCCGACTTATGGCCAAGAAATAGACCCAAAGACCTTTCAGCCAATCGGCGATAGAGTCGAGTTGCTACGACTTCACGATGACCTGCATGGGTGGGAGAGATTTGGCGAGAACAACGATAACACGTTCTTGCGCCCGTTCATTGAAGGGTCATGGATGACCAAGCACAATGGCAAATACTATCTGCAATATGGAGCGCCAGGCACAGAATTCAGCGGCTATGCGGATGGAGTCTATGTTTCAGAACATCCTCTCGGACCCTTTGAATATCAACTCCATAATCCCCTAAGCATGAAGGCCGGAGGCTTTGCACGGGGAGCGGGTCACGGGGCCACCTACCAAGATCGATTTGATAATTGGTGGCACGTTTCTACTATAACGATTGCCGTCAAGAACAACTTTGAACGAAGAATTGGCATTTGGCCAGCCGGTTTTGACAAAGCGGGCGTGATGTACACCAATTGTAGTTACGGTGACTATCCAACCCTGTTGCCTGCAACCGCAAATCAGGACCACATCAAGGGGGAATTTGCAGGTTGGATGCTTCTCAACTATGCAAAGCCCGTCCAGGCCTCTTCTACTCTAGGAGCGTTCAGTCCAAATTTCGCAGTCGACGAAAGTATGAAGTCCTATTGGAGCGCGGCAACTTCCAGAAAAGGGGAGTGGTTTCAATCCGATTTAGGTGCAGTTAGTAGCGTGCACGCCATCCAAGTGAACTATGCGGATCAGGACGCTACTGTCATGGGAAAGGTCCCTGGTTTGTACCATCAATACAGAATCCTGGGATCTACAGATGGCAGGACCTGGGAACTCATGGTGGATAAAAGTACAAACACCACTGATGTACCCCACGACTATATTGAGTTTGCTGAACCGATCAGAGCTCGGTTTGTAAAGATCGAGAATATCCACATGGCTACTGGCAAATTCGCGCTAAGCGGATTCCGTGTCTTTGGAAAGGGTGAAATCGCCCGACCGAAACCAGTCAAGAATTTTGTTGTGCTTCGAGCCGATAATGTAAGTGGTGCAGACCGTCGAAGTGCTTGGCTGAAGTGGCAAGTATCAGACGACGCGACTGGCTACGTGATCTACTCAGGGGTAGCTCCCGACAAGCTCTACACAAGCACCATGGTCTATGGAGCCAACGAATACTATTTCAACGCAATGTCTAGAGATGTACCTTATTACTTCCAAATCGAAGCCTTCAATGAAGGTGGCCTTTCGGAACGTTCAACAGTCCATTTAGCAAATTAGCACCCGCACTATCCTTTCGTGCGGGTGCCATGCCTTGGTCAGGGAAACCGGTTTGGTTTTAATTCAAGCCGCTTTCCCTTTACGATGGTATCGAGCCATTCGGCAGAACGGCCAGTAAATGGATGCTGTTGTGCAGGCGTCGCAGTATTGTTATGGGGTGAATCGAACATGGGAGCGGCCTCCTTTCTGCCTCTTATGAGGTTAAAGGCAGTCCATATTCCGGCCGGTGGCGCAACCGTGTCAACGAATCCCATTGCAACAAGTGACGTTGCTCGAATTCGCGGTGCGAAGTTTATTGCATCAAAATACTGAGCCGCCTGAACGGTCTTGGGGTTGTTCAATGGAAAATTCGGATACCCCTGCTGTCGACCATGAAGTCCTGCATTGAGGTCGCACCCGCTCGGTTCATTCACGATGACATGAGTGATTTTCGGGTGAAGGCCAGCGACACATAAGCTCTGTTGACCTCCCATACTGGTACCTAAAACGATGAGCGTCTTGCCGTCCCAATCTGGGCGATGAGCAAGGTAGTCGGCAGCTCGGTAATCTGCTAAGTACATCTTGAGAAAGTAACTCTTATCCCGGTCATCCTGACCGATCGCTGTGTAATTCTTCAGCGTTGCAGGAAGCGCGTTGTAGTAAGCCTGTGGTTGGTCGGGAAGAACATCGTGAGGCTCAATGTCAAGGACAAGGAATCCTTGAGCGGCATATCCCGTGATCCAAGACTTTTGAAGCGGATAAGGGGGACTCGCCCACTGGAGCATCAGGATTGCAGGCATTTTTGCCTTACCCTTTGGCTTGGCAATCTGACCATATACGTGGCCGCCATTGACATGGTCCATTTTGATGATTGCGAAATCGACATCCGGCCTTCCGCTGTCACCCGGAGTGATTACAGCATTCTCAGGAACTGCCACTAATTCGCTGATCTTTGTTTTCCAAAATGCATCGAAATCAGGCGGTCTTCCAACCACTGGCTTCAGTGCTCTCGGTGCGATTGCCGCGCCGAAGACCTGAGTTACGGGCCGATTTCCCCCGGTAGTAAAAGTACTCGAACCCTCGGTCTCCTTTATTGGCGGAGATGTAATTTGCAGGTAGAGCGTTGCTGGCTCTGGTAGTTCCGCCTCGATAGTTGCTTTTCCGTTGGCCAAATCAAGCGTCCCAGATTTGATGATCTCGAAGTTATTTTTCTTTAGCGTGAACTTGTATTCGCCTGAGGCAGGCGTAGAGCCGTCTGGTAGAGAGATGTTCCAACCTGCTTTCTCGTTCAATCGATAGATTCCGCCTTGGGAAAAAGGCGTAACGATTAGCCTCGTGGATGACTGCCGTAGCGGTGTTATGCCCGGGAGGAAAAGCAACCCAGCAAGCAGGAGTGTAGGTGCGACGAAACCGTTGATTTTTGAGTTCATTTGTGGCCCGGTCCTCGATTCTCCTATCGACCGAAAATCTATCAGCGGAAAGAAGTTAACGCGTTTTATTTTGCCTGATTATCGGCGAAAGCTGGTATCGGAATTAATGAGCGGGAGATTTCCGTTATCCACACTCGAAGAGTGCCATAAAGCCAAAGTCCATGTGTAATTGCATGTGGCAATGAAATAGGGAAAGACCAAGTTGGTTGGCAACAAAATCGACTTCTACTTCCTGGAACCCTCCCACCATAACGACATCTTTTAATAGGGAAGTAGGTTTTCCATTAAATCTTGTTACTTCGAACATATGACGATGGAGGTGCATGGGGTGAATGTCGTCGCTGGCATTCCGCATCCTAAGCCGGTATCTCTTTCCGTAATCAAGCTGAAGGAGGGGTTTCATAGCACTCATGTCTCCCTTCTCGAAAGATTGACCGTTAATGGTCCATCGATTGAAGCCCGCTTCGGCCGCTTGTTGCTTCTCAAACAGAAGCGTGAAAATATGGTCAGGCTCCTTAATTCTAGGAGTCTGAGGGCCAAAGGACAAATAGTTCCAATGAAATGGCGGCGGTTTTACCCAAACTGGCTTTCCGTGCTTACCTGAGTATTCAATGACGATTCCCATCCCCCGAGTTCGATCATCGTCAGAGGTATCTCCCAAGATCCAAATGCCCGGATGATTCATTTCAACAATCGCACTCACCCTTTCACCAGTTCCGATCCAAAGGACCGGAACTTTTACATGAGTAGCTACAGGATTTCCATCGAGCGAAACGACTTCGAACATGTGTCCGGGTAGCGCCAGGCTTCGGATTTCTGTGGCACTGCCATTTAGAACGTGGAAAAGCACGCGTTCACCTGGTCGGACCTTGATCGGTAGGCCGTGCCCGAGCATCTTGCCATTTATGGTGAAAACCTCATAACCAACTTCAAAACCCTTAACCGTCGACTTTGCGGCTTTATCGTTTCTGTCGCCTATTCGTCTTAGATCAGCTGATTCGCTTCTATCGACAAGGAAGTCCATCGGCATGTCTCCGCCTCTCGCCAACGAAGGAAGGAACTCCTTTAGAGTGAGAAATACTTCTCGATCAAAATCACCCTTCTCTTGGTTGGGCTCGATATAGACCGGGCCAACCAGACCACCATATTGCCCACTGCCCAAATTTGCTCGAGCGACTGAGTGGCTATGATAGAAACGAAATCCAGCTGGTCCAGGGGTAAATTCCAACCTGCGAACTCCGTGCGCTGGAATGAAGGGGGTGCCCTCTTCAGCTGAGCCATCGATCTCGATGGGCACTTGCTGGCCGTGCCAGTGAAGCTGTTCTGGAGAGTCCGTGTCGTTGAAGACATCAATTTGAACGGATCGCCCTTCCTTCAGTCGCAAAAGTGGGCCAGGAAATTGATCGTTATAAGTGACTGTGGAAAGGATGCGATTTGGTGCAACTTCAACCAGTCCATGGGAAATATGGAGCGTGTAATCTGCAGGTAATTCGTACCGCGAAGTAATTTCAGCACTGTAGGTTCTCATTGCCCCAGAAAGTCGTGGCGCTGCCAAGCTTAAGCCCGTTGCCGCTGCAATGTTAAAAAACTGTCTTCGACTTAGGTCTTTCACTGTTCACCCTGAACTGAGACTAATTGGGAATTTTCCGAAACGCCTACTTTTCTGTCACCGAGCTTAGACTACCGAAGATTGTTGGGAGGACCTTGCTTACTGATAATAAGTAAACCGCGAAGTCCCGAATTCGACAACGTCTCCGGGAGTTAGTTTGCGAGATCCGTTAACTGGCTGTCCGTTAACTTTCGTTCCGAATGGGCTCCCATGGTCCAAGAGTTCTAGACCAAGTTGGGAACTTATGAAGTCCGCATGATGGCCAGCCACCTGAGGGTCTGCAAAAAGGCAAAGTGCATTGTGATTGTCTCTTCCAACGCCAAGCTTTCCTGGTGGTAGCGGAAGTTGACGACCGTGACCGTCGACGAGGATGTTTTGTCTGCCGACTGGAATGGGTGGAAACGTTGCTGGAATGGCCGCACCTAAGTTTTGCAGCTGAACCGGAGCTACTCCCCGAATCGTAAACACCAATTGGGCATTCCCAACCTCTATTTGATCGCCTGACCGCAACACACCTTGAGTTACAGGCTGCCCATTTACGAGAGTAGGAGCATGGGCGTCAATTGTGAAAGCGTCTGGTGTTCGATAAATTGTGGCGTGAATTGGAGCCACGTCAGATTGCCCAAAGAGTGGAATTTCGCACCCTTCTGATGAGCCGATCCGGTTGGCAGAATAATCGATGCTCCAATCGCGAAATTCGTTTTTTCCTTGCATCAGGCGCAGTGATGCACTGCGAATCCATTCATCTGCGACAAGTATCGTGACCCCCAGTGCCAACCCAACCGCCATTTCAACGGTTCGCCAAACCGGAATCTGAGACTGAAGCAAGTTGTCCGCCGATGGATCGGGTGAAGCAAGAACGCCTCCAACAATTTGGACAAAGAAAGACGCCATCGCTGCTATACGGGCTGCGAAAAAGGCTCGCTTAAGACGTTGCTCAGTTATTCCAAGAGCGATCGTTATCGCCATTGAAATTCCAAGTGGGACCAACGCGCACCAAGCCAACATCGCAACTAGGCTTCCAATTTGAACTGAAGTATGTGACAAAGACAAGCCAATTAAATCAGCGCCTGAATCGGTAGCAAAATTGATGACGCCACCTAACAATGCACCCAGCACAGTTGCCAAGACGACTCTAGGGAGAGAGCGCCTTCCAAGCGTTAAGATCATGGTAAAAGGACCACAAATGAGAGATCCAAAGGCAATGCGGTTGACTTCGCCCCAAGCCGTACCGTAAGTGAAAAAGGTTCTCGGATCATCGATCCCTAGTTCGGGTCGCGAGAGTGTGTTCTCAAAAGGAGAAGCTAATCGAAATGCAAGGACGGCCGCGAAGATGCCTAGAATTGGCAATAAAATGACCTTTAAGCTCCTCATCTCTTCCTGCTAATCGGACGAGATAAGGAGCCACAAAGGTTGCGCATCTTAGGTGATCAAATCCTTGACGACGTGGCCATGAACGTCCGTTAGTCGGAAGTCGCGTCCTTGATAGTGATACGTTAGTTTTGTGTGATCAATGCCCAGCTGATTAAGGATCGTGGCCTGCAAATCATGCACGTGTACGGCTCCTGGTGTGAAGTTTTCCACGCTGGGATCAATCGCTATTCCGTCTTTGTCGACGATGTTATACCCAAAATCATCGGTATTGCCGTACACAATTCCAGGCTTAACGCCACCGCCAGCCATCCAGATCGTAAACGCTCGCGGATGGTGATCTCTTCCGTAATTTTCCTTTGAAAGTGGACCTTGACAATAAACCGTTCGGCCGAACTCACCAGCCCATACGACAAGTGTATCTTCGAGGAGACCGGTTCGCTTTAGGTCTTTTATGAGAGCGGCACAGCCTTGGTCCACGTCCTTGGTCTGACTTGGAAGGTCTCCGGTCAGGTTAGAGTGCAAGTCCCAGCCTCTATGGAAGATCTGGATGAATCGAACGCCTCGTTGCACCATGCGTCGAGCCAGGAGGCAATTTGCGGCAAACGTGCCGGGTTCATGAGCGTCTTTGCCATAAAGCTCAAGTGTTTCTGGACTCTCTTTGCTCAAGTCCATTAAGTCTGGGACACTTGCTTGAAGTCGGTACGCCAACTCATATTGCTTGATACGAGCAGCGATCTCGGGATCTCCGAACGAACTGAGTTGTTGGTTATTCAGGGCATCGACGCTATCCAACATCGTTCGGCGTATGGACCGATCCATTCCACTCGGGTCGTTTAAGTAGAGAACAGGATCACCCTGCGACCGCAAAGCGACTCCCTGGTATTCGCTAGGGAGGAATCCAGACCCCCACAACCTTGGATAAACCGCCTGATTGGGCTTGTTACTAGAAACCTTACTGTGGAGAACCACATAAGTAGGAAGGTTCTCGTTCATGCTACCGAGGCCATAGCTCAACCAAGAACCCATGCTGGGGCGGCCAGGCAATTGACTCCCGGTTTGGATAAATGTTGTCGCGGGATCGTGGTTGATCGCTTCGGTCCACATGGACTTGACGATGCACAGTTCGGAGACCACCTGTGAGGTGTGAGGGAGCAGTTCACTCACCCAGACTCCGTCTCCACCGTTGTCTGCTTTCTGAAATCTGTACCGCGAAGGAGCAATAGGAAACCGCGTCTGACCGCTGGTCATGGTTGTGATGCGTTGACCACGTCGTATCTGGTCAGGCAAGTCAGTATTGAAGAGGTCGTTCAGCTTGGGTTTGTAATCCCACAGATCAAGCTGACTGGGACCGCCGCTCATGAAGAGGTAAATCACGCGTTTGGCTTTGGGAGCAAAATTTGGAATACCCGGTAAGCCGTGGTTGGCCTGGTCACCAAATGCGGACGCTAGGCTCGCAACACTGCCTAATCCACCCAATGTAAGTAGGCGGTTTAGTGCCGCCGAACCAATTCCGAGCGTCGCTTTGCCGAAAAGCTGACGCCTGGTCATCATTAACTCTGCTTCTCTAATTGGGTCCATGTTAGTGCAATGTTAGGAATTCGTCCGTGTTCATGAGAGTCGAGCAAACTAGCATCCAACACGCTTGCTCTGAAGTGTTCATCGATTTAGGTTGAGGTGAATCGCCGACCGAAACGAGCGCACGGGCTGATTTGACATCTTTGCTATATTTCTGTCGAAAGTGAACAAGCGCTTTTTGAAGGACTGAAATTTCCCCTGGTCGAGGTATCCGACCCAACGCAATTTCAAATGCTCTCCTGATTTTTGAGTTGTCATCGTCTTTTGACTGGAGAAGCCGACTGGCCATAGTACGACTTGCTTCCAGAAAAGCGGGTTCATTCATCGTAGCCAGGGCTTGCAGTGGCGTATTTGTTGTACTTCGTCGCACCGTGCAGGTGTCTCGAAGCGGTGCATCGAACGTCAACATAACGGGTGGGGGAGATGTTCGCTTCCAGAAGAGGTACATACTCCGCCGGTAGATCGACTGATCCTTATCCTTAACGTAAAAGTGAGTTTCGCTCGCTGGATCCGACGCTCCTTCCCAGAGACCGTCTGGCTGATAAGGTTTGAATCCGCGCCCTCCCAACTTTTCAAGTAATAATCCGCCTGCCATAAGGGCTTTGTCACGAATCACTTCGGCATCGAGTCGATACCGAGGTCCCCTTGAGAGCAATCGATTCTCGGGATCTTTAGTAAGTTTGACCGCTGAAACACGGGAGCTCTGTCTGAATGTCGCGGAAGTGACAATCATGCGGTTAAGCTTCTTCGTGCTCCATCCACCCTCTCTAAATGAAACCGCAAGATAGTCCAGGAGCGGTTGATTGATTGGCCATTCGCCTTGACTTCCAAAATCTTCAGATGTCTTTACAATTCCACACCCAAAATTTTGCTGCCACATTCGGTTCACATAGACTCGTGCAACAAGTGGATTTTGAGGGGAAATCAACCATTTTGCGAATGATAACCTGTCTGCCTTGACTCCAGATGGCAAGCTGCCTATTGCAGGTGGGATATGCCTTTCCACCGAGTCACCTTTCTGATCATAAAGCCCTCGCTTCAGGATGAAAGTCGGGCGGGGCTTTGGCATCTCTTCGGCGACCAAGCTCATGGGAATGGAATCTTCAATGGCCTTCTTTTGTTTTTCTAGGGACAGAAATGCCTTGGCTGGATCTGAGCCTGAATGAGTGGAGAAGTAAAGATCTTTGACAACGTTCTGAAGTCGTATCGACAGCGGAGCTTTCGCAAGATCGGAAATGGCTTGAGCAATTCGTGCCTGGAGATCGCCAACTAGATGGATGTTTAGCCCATCGGGGCCGCTTCCATTGATAATCTTGACGACTAATTCATTGTTTCCAGCTCGAAAATCTCCTTGGACCTTGTCAATGGCTTGGTCTACTCCTCGCGAGGTTTTATTCGAGTGGATGAGTTTGCCGTTCAGCCACACCTTCACGGCATCGTCGCTTGATACGCCAAACGAATAGGTGGTGGCAGTAGAAAAAGTTAGGATTCCGGAGACATATACGGCGGAATTGTCTTTGCCAATGACGCCGGCATAATTTTTGTCAGGCTGAAATGTAAATGCTTTCCACGCGCCGGGAACCTTGTATCCGGGTTCTCCCGGAAAGGGCTTTTCAAATGCTTCATCAAAATTAGCTGCGCTCGAAACCTGACTGATCTGCCAGTGGCTGGTTTCGGGTGGGTGTGACTGATTCTTAGTCAATGCATCAGTGGCTTGTTTAATCGCAACTGTCGATCGAGCACGGTTCATCTTTTCTTGAATCAGGGCAATTTCTTTTGCTTCTTCATCCGTTTCGGCTCTAACCACAGGAGGTGGCAGCAGAACGTTACCGTCGAGTGGATTGTCCTTCGTGCTGTTGAAGAATGCGTATAAACCGTAATAGTCCTTCTGCTTGATCGGATCAAATTTGTGGTCATGGCATTTCGCACATTGAACAGTAAGCCCCAGGAAAATGGTTGACGTCGTATCAACTCGATCAAAGGTATTTCGAGCAAGAAACTCTTCTTCAATCGCTCCGCCTTCGTTAGACGTCAAGTTCGCTCGAACGTATCCTGTGGCAATTCTATCCTCTGTCGTTGGGTTAGGCAGAAGGTCGCCTGCAAGTTGGTCGACGACAAACTTATCGAATGGGAGGTCCATATTGTAAGCACGCACGACCCAGTCCCGATAGGGATAAATTCCTCGCTCATTGTCGAGCTGCAGTCCGTGTGTGTCTGCATAACGAACGGCATCGAGCCAATACCGTGCCTGATGTTCGCCATAGGTTGGTTGATCCATCAGGCGGTCCACATACCGCTCATAGGCTCCAGGTTTGGTGTCCTTCCGATACGAATCAAGAATGTCCTTGCGTGGAGGCAAGCCAGTAAGAGTTTCAGATGCTCTCATCGCTAACGTGTCACGATCCGCTTCCACCTCAGGCTGGAAGCCTTCGGATTCTAGTTTCGCCAAGACAAGACGGTCAATTGGATTTTTGCACCAAGCCGCATTTCGGACTTTTGGCATCGGTGGGAGGCTTGGAGGAACATAGGACCAATGCTTTTCGTATTTTGCGCCCTGTTTAATCCAAGTAGTCAGGGTCTGAATTTGGTCGGGCGATAGCGGTTTGACTCCCGAATCTGGCGGAGGCATTCTCATCCCAAGATTAGGTGCGTTGACTCGCTTAAGCATCAGTGATTTTTCTACATCGCCCGGAACAATTGCCTTGCCATCGTATAGCTTTGTAGTAGCCCCAGTGAATGAATCGAGGCGTAATCCTGCCGCCGCCTTGGCGACATCAGGGCCATGACACTTAAAGCACTTCTGACCGAGAATGGGCATAATGTCTCGATCAAAACTGACTTGAGCCTTAGCTGTCGGAGTTGGCGGGACGCCTAAGACGGCGTAACCTAGTCCTGCAAACGAGGCAACAAAGATCGGCAGCGAAGGTTTCATAGAGTCAAATTAGTGGTTGAGCCTGGAGTGTATCTAGATTGCGGTTCCAAGGAATGCTTTGTTACTGTTTGTCGTCGAGCAAAATCGCGAAGTCTTCGGGGTCTTTGGCGATTGAGCTCAACACCGACTGTCGATCTAGTCTTTCAGCGTGTCCTAACTTCGCACTGGAAATAACTTTCAACGATCTTCGATATCCAGAGGTCATGATTCTCGATCCAGCTTGATTTGGAAAAGTCTTCAGCAAATGGACTTCGTTAATTGAATCGTCTTTGGTTAGCTCGGCTGCTTTTAGGTTTGATGAGGCTTCGGCGAGCGAAAGGTAGGGAGACCCGGCCATAGAAAGCTTAAGGTGTTCGGGATCAAATGCTCGGTTCTCATCCTCGGGGCTCGAAATCGATAAAACTACCACGGAGTTTCTTGCAGGTCTCTTTACTCCCAAAGTCGGCTCTACCATCGCCCAATTTCCATCTTCGGTCCAATATTCAGTGAGCCAATGCTCGTAGAATTTGGAGTCAATCCAAGTGGGCATGTGAGAAACAGTCCGAGCAGCAATTCCTTTTGCCCGCAACAGCGCGGCGCAGAGATTAGCCCTATTTGTGCAGCTACCTCCACATGCTAGGGCGCTACTAGCATCTAGGCTCCTAAACGGTTCTCCTGGCTTCCCATTGTTCATGGCTACCCACATGACGGCTTTGTAGACGAATTCGTCACGATTTGTTGTTCCCTTACTTAGCTTTTCAGCAAGTGCTATGATTTCTGGATCTGCTGCCTGTACACATCGAGTACTTGCCAGCCAAGGCTTATATTCCTTGAGCATCGTTCGATAACTAGGCTCTGACGGACACAGCACTTGTGCCGTGTACGAGATCCAAGCTCCTGGTCCTTCAGGCAAAACAGTCGCTTCGATAGTTGAATTCAGGCCGTCTTTTCTGTCTTTCCAAACCCAGCTCTGAAGCGCTTTTCTAGGCTTGGATTCTACTTGGAGGGAAACGAGTACTTGCCCCGAGTAGGTCGAAGGCGCCGGGAAGGTAACGACGCCACCTTCATTTTCATTGGAGCTTTTAATGGGAACCCTCAGCGTGAATTCGACCAGCGTCGGGCCATGGGTCGGATTCTTGTAAAACTTTGGGAAAACCGGTTCTTCCTTAGGAGGTTTATCCTGCTGCAAACCCAAACTAAAGAACAATAGGCAGGCTACTGAGACCATTTCGGGATTATATAGCGTTAAGTTCAGATTGCCGTAATCAACTTCGGTATAGAGAAATTGCAGTCTCCACGCTGGCCGAGTAAGGCGGAAGAGAATCATGATCGAAAGACCTTGTTGCTTGAGGATGGTGTCATGGCGTCCTGTCATGCTTCTCGCCGTTCAAACCTTTCGTTCGTGATGTCCAGGAATGACGCCGAGTTTGGACCTAGATCCCAATGATGTTAATTCCAAGTGTCCTTGCATCAATGAGTGGCGCATTCTTGCTAGCATCGGCTGGCATCACTCAGATACAAGTCACAACTTTTCATAACGGTATGGCGAGGACGGGACAGAATGCCATGGAATCGGTCCTCTCCCCTGGAAACTTTAACACGAAAACCTTTGGTTTGCTTTTCACCGTTCCGGTAGATGGACAGGTCTACGCCCAACCTCTTTACCTACCGAACTTAACCATCCCTGGTAAAGGGAAACACCAAACAAAATAGGAACATCTTGGTCGAACTGGCGGCAGAGTCGGCGGGATCCAACATCACATACACATTCGCCTTGATTTGGGAAATGGCACTGACCTTTCTGCTGGGTACTTTGATTTCGGAGCGCAGACGAGTTCCGGATATCATCGCTACCTTGACCGGGCAATTGATTTCCATTGGGGAGAACGGCCCCCCATCCCAGATATTCACTCCATTCCATGGACCGGTCACTGGCAAGGATGGATTGTTCCAAGGAGCACGGGATTCCAGACTTTCCACATCTCAGATGAGTCAAACGGTGTCCTTGTCGTAAATGGAGTCGAGATTTTGACAACTCTGCTTTTAATGAAGCGCCGACAGTCCTCGGCTCTATTTATCTGCGGGCAGGCGTAAGGTACAAGATAGACCTTAGATATGTAAATATGGGTGGGAATTCTTCCCTGCAACTTTGGTGGAAGGCACCTGGTTTTCGTGAAGAAATTGTGCCTACTTCACAACTCTTTCCGCTCTAGTTGTCAGGCCATCATGGTCCGATAACAATCAGCTTGTGTTTTGGTGATGTACCTAAAAAGTTCCGAGAGGTTAGATTGCGTTAGTACAAAATGAATAGCCTAAGATGAGGCAAGTGAGCCAACTGCCTAGTGGGTTAGGCTGGTCGATCCGATTGATACATGAAACGTTCTGCATTTACTCTCATTGAACTGCTTGTCGTCATAGCCATTATTGCGATATTGGCTGCGATCCTGTTTCCAGTATTTGCCCGAGCAAAGGAAGCAGCAAAGAAGACCAGTTGTTTGTCAAATCTGAGGCAATTGGGCGTAGGTCTACTGCTCTATGAATCGGATAGCGATGAGCACTATCCTGACCGAAGGGACCTAAAATCTTCATTGCCCGGTGGGTATCGACCTTGGACGACTTGGCCACCTGTCGACCCAAGAGCAGGATGGGCGCAGATCCTGTTTGATAATTACATCAAAAACGATGCCATCTGGACTTGTCCATCGATCCTAAACTCCCCCTTGGGGAGTGTGCCGCAAGTCCTTCAATCGCCAAAAACCGGTTCGGACTGTCGAACATGGTTTTGGAGATTCGCCCGAAAGGATAACCCGCAGCCTCTAAACTATTTATGGGGGAAAACTGACGACCAGGCACTGGCCGATCTCCAGCAAGCTCTGGATCCCATGGTGGGATACCCAAATGGCATGGGAGATGTGGAGTTGGCAGTCGACCCCTATTTCCCGAGAGACGCGGCAAATATTGACCCTAGAATTGCTGGATTGACAACTCACGAGAATGGACGCAATCGGGTGTATTTTGACGGCCACTCCAAGTTCTTTATTGATGCAAGACTTGGTAGGCGGTAACGCCGGATGAGTGTGGAAGTGCGATGACTTCACCATTAATGATCAGGTCCTCCCGAAATATTAATTCCCTTGTGCTTAAGCCGAGAATCGATTCGAGAGGATAACCAAATAAGTCGCTCCAATACTGATTTTTGAAGCAGAAGACGACCCTTTTTTCGATCTCATATACGTAGTGTCCGTCGCATCCTAATTTCAGAGGCGACGAGTAGCCTAGATAGGAAGGTCTTTGCAGTCTTCGCTGTAAGGAAGGAAAATACTCAGATGAGTCCGTTAGGAAGTGTCCGGTCCAGAATTCGGCATATCTCAACTACAACCGAATGGCGAGAAACGGGTTTGGGTAAGAATCCATTCATCCCACATTCAAAACAAGCGCGGATATTTTCTGCCAAAACGTTGGCAGAAACGCCAATGATTGGGAGCTTCGAATGAGTCCGGATCTTTGAGGCTGCCTCTAGCCCGCTCATCACCGGCATGTTGATGTCCATGAGAATGATATCGAATGTGGAAGTACTTGAAATTTCCAATCCGGCTAGGCCGTCACTGGCCACAGAGACTTGACAACCGAGTCCTTCGAGAATGGCCTGAAGCACCATTTGGTTGACAAAATTATCTTCAACCACAAGACTCCGTAGCCCTTCAAAGATCCTTTCCGGGGCAACCTCCGTCGATGCTGACGGCGTACGGGCAAAGGGTGAGTTGCCTTCTAGTCCAGTCGCAAATACATGCATGTTCGATCACCTTTAGGAATCAAAGTCTCTACGCCAGCTGAAGTTTTGTTCTTGATTAAGTCGATAGTAGAAGACAAAGATCTCAGCACCGTAATGTCCACGAGTCCCCTTTACGTATGCTCATTACGGAAGGACAGGGTGATCCGTAGGGTTATTCCCACGATCGTAAATTGGAGGCCAAAAGGACCCATTCAATTACGAAGCAAAACTAATCTCGATTTCCTCGCCTTTCTTGAACAATACGGACTTTACGTGTGAACCGTAACGGAAAGTTGCGACTTGATCGAAATTAGAGTGGGCTTTAGCATGAGTTAGCGTCCCGCCTTTCCAGCTGATATGGACACTGATGCTGCCTCCTCGTGCGCGGATTCCACTAATTTCCCCATTGGGCCATTCGTCGGGCAAAGATGGCAGTAAACGTATTTCACTATCATGGCTTTGCAGGAGCATCTCTGCGATTCCCGACGTGAATCCAAAATTCCCGTCTATTTGGAACGGTGGATGTGCGTCAAAGAGATTTGGATAGACTCCTCCACCGCCCGAATAACTTTCTCCGCGACTCTGGACGGGTCGAAGTGCATCTTTGACAAGGCGAAGAGCGTGATTGCCATCCAGAAGCCTAGCCCATAGGTTTATTTTCCAAGCTAAGCTCCACCCAGTACCTTCATCCCCACGAAGTTCAAGAGATTTACGTGCTGCTTCAAAGAGCTTCGGGGTTTTGGTAGGAGAGATTTGGCTACTTGGGAAAAGGCCGTAGAGATGAGAAACATGCCGATGATGCTGTTCAGGTGCATATTCATCCCAATCCTCAAGCCATTCCTGCAGTTGACCATGGCGACCAACTTGCATGGGGGCAAGGTTTGCCAACTTGGCCTCAACCTCACTTCGGAAGACCGAATCAATTCCTAGAACCTTGCTAGCCTCGATGCATGCGCTAAATAGGTCACGCACAATTTGCATGTCCATGGTAGGTCCAGCGCACAGCCCCTGCCCACCATGATGGGAGTTTTCGGGAGATGCAGACGGACATGTAACAAGCCAACCGTGAACCGGGTGAACAACGAGGGAATCCACGAAGAACTCGGCTGCACCTTTCATGAGTGGGTAGTGCTTTTCGAGGGCATGTTTGTCCCAAGTAAACAGATAGTGCTGCCACAAATGAGTGCAAAGCCATGCCCCTCCTGTCGGCCAAATTCCCCACGCTGCGCCATCTATTGGAGCTGCTCCTCTCCACTGGTCTGTATTGTGGTGGAGGACCCAGCCTCGAGCCCCGTAATGGGTTTTGGCGGTCTCATGTCCCGTAATCGAAAGATCATGAATCAAGTCGAACAGAGGTTCTTGGCATTCCGATAGACCGCAAGTCTCGGCAGGCCAGTAGTTCATCTCAGTATTGATGTTTGTCGTGTACTTTGAGCCCCATGGTGGGTTCGTGCTGCTATTCCAGAGACCTTGCAAAGTCGCCGCCCTTCCTCCAGGACGAGAGCAAGCGATCAGGAGATATCGACCATAGTTGAAATAGAGAACCGGAAGATCCTTATCGCTGCCGCCTTTGAATGCATCGATCCTTGCATCAGTCGAAAGCCCAGAACGTGCGGGTTCCAACGCGAACTTCACCCTCCGATACAACTTTTGGTGGTCGGCAACATGGTCCGAATGAAGTTTTTTGAACCCCTTTTGTTTCGCTGCAAGGAGGCGATGACTAACGATGCCCTCTGGATCCAAATCCAATTCCTTGTAGTTTCGGACGTTAGTGGCAATGGCTAAGAATAGCGTTGCTGACTGAGCATCAACAACTCGTAATTCGTTGGCCTCAACATGAGCCTGCCCTCCATCGACTTCGCATGTGAGTCGGGCAAGGAATTTCACTTCACCAGCTATTCCGTTGGATTCAGTCCCTTGGCCCTTGAGGTCCAGGCTAGTCCCTGAACCACCGGAACTTGACTTCTGAGGCGACGTAAAGTTAACCGAAAAACTCAGGGATTTGGGTTGACTGGCAGAAAGCCGAATGACTAAGACTTGATCTGGGTGACTAACGAAAGTTTCTCTGTGGAATGTCACACCGCCGATGCTGTATGTCACGAGATGAGTTGCCGTGTCGAGACTGAGTTCTCTGCGATAGTCGGAAACGACGTGGTCAGTGCCTTGAAACTTAACGTGGAGATCCCCAACGGTTTGGTATTGGAGCTGCCCTAAAGGGAGGCTCATAAACTTATGATTGGCTAAGTCCTGAGCCTCATGAATCTTGCCATCAAATATCAGCTTTCGAATTTCCAGAAGCGCAGTAAGCGCTTCTGGATTGTCGTAATTGTGCGGGCCACCGGCCCAAACTGTGGCCTCATTGAGTTGAATCTGCTCGCTTGGAATACCACCAAAGATCATCGCCCCAATTAATCCGTTGCCGAGGGGCAATGCTTCCTCCCAGTGGTCGGCCGGGGAGTGGTACCACAATTTGTCGTTTTCGGACAGGATGTTTTTGGCACTCTCCGAGGCCCTTGAATTCGCTTCCACGCCGGAAAGCGTTGGAATCCGTCCGAAAGCAGTCGCAGCTACTGCGCTTAGACCCGTGGAAATCATTTGACGGCGAGTCGGCTTGCTCATAGTTTGGCCATTTTCTTATAGAGTTCGTGAATGGCGACTATTTGGCCACCTGTGTAACTGTCGTGTTGAAGTACGTGAGTCAAGATCCATCGGACCGTCGCACTTCGTCGTAATCGAGGTTCTCCGATCACGTCACCGGGCCTGATTCCCTTCAATCCATCGAATGCTCTCGCTCGATACTGCTTGTGAAGCTGGAAATACCATTCGATGGGTTGTTGTGGAGGCGTTGGCCAATACCCCTCGTACTGGTCCAACTCCTCCGACTGCAGAAGCGATTCCTCTGTGGCAGTACGAATCTGTCCACCGATAATAACTCTGAACCAATAGTCCTCTGCGTCAATTAGGTGTAGCAGCAACGCGCCAATACTGTAGCTGCTCGGGGTCGCCTGCCATTGTAGCGCCAAGGGTGTGATATCGGATAAATTCTCCATCCATTCCCTGGTGCTATCGACTAAGGCGGAGAGCAACAATCCGACCTCAGGATCGAAGCTTTCCAATGGTTCAATATCCCGAATTTCCATGATCATGTTCTTGAGGAGTCGGAGACGGACAACTCGTTGAATTGTGTGTCTATCATCGTTTGAATGCCAGCTGGACTTCTTCTAAAGTCGGACCTTTATATTTGGATGCTTTCACACCCTTTGCTTCGATGAACGGATGTCCGTGTGTATCCATTTTGACAAGCTCGTACTTTGACTCACCCGACGTTTTATTCCAAAGATACCAATTTGCATCCATCCAACCTACTTTTGCTGAAGGTCCGACTACAGGATTAAGGGCAGCGGTCAGTTCACTTGCTCTTTGGATGCGATACGCCGAAAGAGTGGAATAGGGAGGACGGTTCACAAGATACTGAAGGAACACTAGTCCGACGAGAAGGCTCACTCCGCCAAATACGACGTAAGGCATCTTGGCTTCTTTGGAAGGAAGTTTCTTTTCAACCCGAGGCATGATGAGCTGAAGGCAAAGGAATGCGATTAAGTACATGGTTCCTGACACCAGAAATGGCAGGGTGTAGGAACTGGTCAATTGGACGCACTTTCCAACAAAGAACTGCATCACCGATACTCCAACCATCGCAAACCCGTTTATCGCTCCAACGGCCAAAGCCATAGATCGCTGGGGAACTGTGTCGGAAATCAAAGTAAACAGATTGCAACTCCACCCTTGATGGGCGCCCGCTGCCAAAGACACGAGTGCCACTGCCCAGTAAACCGAAGGAATACCGGCAATGGGCGCATGGTCAACCAAGAATCCGACTAACGAGACTGGAGCGACTAATGCCGCGAATACGAGCATTGGCAGCTTCCGCGCCGTGTTCAGGGGTAGTCCTTTCTTAAGCAACGTCGATGAAAGCCATCCGCCGAAAATCGATCCAATGTCTGCGACTATGTAGATCACGGGAATCGCAAGTGCGATAAACGCTGGAGCGACTTTGAATTGATCGACCAGTAGCTTTGGCATCCAAGTGAGATAAAACCACAGCGGAGCGTCAGAAAGTGCCTTGGCAATTGCCAAGCCATAAACTTGCGGCATAGCAAAAAGTTGACCGAACCTAAGTTGCTCCGAGTGCTCGTCGGGGTCAGATTGAATGAGCTCAAGTTCATTAGCAGAGACGCCAGGATGATTCTCCGGTTGTCGAAAATTGGGAAGCCACAATACGAGCCAAACAAGTCCTGAGCAGCCAGTTATTAGGAAACATGCCCGCCAACCCAGTGCGGGCGCGGTAGCTATCCACACTCCTATGATCGGAGCCAAAATGGCTCCGACATTCGAGCCTGCATTGAATATGCCAATAGCAGTGGATCGCTCTTTCTTAGGGAACCAATCCGAGATGGTTTTGACCGCGCTTGGATACATCCCGGACTCTCCTACGCCCAGAAGAAAGCGAATTCCAACAAAGCCAGCTAGGCTCCTCACGAAAGCGTGCAGTGCGGAAGCTAGGCTCCATAACATGAATGCCGCTGAAAGACCCTTTCGAGTGCCCACCTTGTCGATATATCTACCAACAAAGAGCATCGAGTATCCGTACGGCAAGATGAAGCTCACGTTGATGAGCGCCAAATCTGTTGGCCCTAATTTTAGATCGTCCTCAAAAAAGGGCACCAAAACTGAAAAAAGTTGTCGATCAAGGTAATTGATCGTTACA
>JBBQZV010000019.1:0-63700 GCA_038207365.1 Fimbriimonadales bacterium
TGCTCGTTACAGCCATAAAAATGAGCGCGCAAATTGTCCAACGAACTCTACTAAATCCAGCTTCTAGTTTCATGACGCAACCTCTGGAACGGGCTGGCACACCTGAATTTGTACCCAGCAAGGGTGGACGAAACTTAGCAAGCTCTCAACAATGAAAGGCACCCGACTATCTTAATTCAATTCGTAGATTTTTGGTCTTCATCAGGAGATGGTTCGTCAATCACCGGTTGGCTTTCGGTTCCGCTATTTGATGACTCGATTAGAGCGTCAAAGATAGAAATCGAGCGATTGTGATGACTGAAATTGCTCGGTAATTCTTCTTCCGCTACATATCGCTTGATTTCGCTGAGTTCTTCGACCCGCTTCTGAAGTAATTCCTCTAGCTGAGCGTTCGCTTTGGCCAACTCCTCGTGTGCAATCCGGAGATTGTTTTCTCCATCTAACGCCCGCCTTCTCTCTCGACGTTGTGCTTCGCCAAAAAGAATAATGACAGCCCCAACAACGAGATATAGAGTTAGGGTAATTGAGTCGATGATGTCCTGGACGACCAGTGAAAATCGTTGAGGAGTAAGAAAATAAGCACCGATGAGAGCAGAGAGTAAAAGGGCAAAAATGCCTGCAGCCTTTCCGCCGCGCCAAGTTCCGTAACACGTTCCAATAAGCATTAAGGAATAGCGCGCACGCTCTTCCATCAGGTAGTTCGCTTCGAACTGGATAGCCGCAATGATAATTACGATCGCAAGTGTTTCGATGTATGGCAAGACGTCGCGCCAACCTATTCGTTGGCGCTCTGCAAATGGTCCTTTCGCATCTCGAGCTTCCATGCTTCTAGTTCTGCAGTTTCTATCATAGAAACGCCGATATTTGAACACTATAGACGGCCAAACGCTTAACTGTGTTGGTCACTTATATGGATCAGACAAAAAAACGTCGATTCACGGGTGACGTTTTCCTTCGAATGCATGTTTTCGTCCGTAATATTGTAAGACAAATCCGTTGTATGAAATGAATCTCTCTACTCGTCCTCGTTTTCATCCTTGACTAACCTTACGATACAGCCACGCATTCGAATATCGACAAAGACATATAGTGTAGAGGTCTCCGCGCGCACCAATGCGCAAGATGCTTGCCAGTCATCCATAACTACATCCTTGAGTGACCGTCTGGGTTGGCCACGCAATTGAAAGGCTTCAAGACTCTCAGAAGAACCATAAATGACCGTGGCTTCGATCATCTCGTCCTTTGAAGGGAGTAAGTCCTGAAGCTTTGTTTCCCAATTTTGAAAGGTTGCATCGTCGAGAAAGAATCGATTATTGAGTTGTTCTTTCTTGGCACCAAACGACTTTAAAAAGATCTTGTGCATGTGCCGGGGGATCAGACCATTCATGAATTCGTCGAACACAGCGTCTGCTGCTTCCTGATCGAGCTTTTTTGGCGTTGCCCAAAGCTTCTTCCAAAAAGGAAGGCGATTTTCCGGAGTGATTGTTTTGTTGAGCCTTGCCATGCCCTAAGTGTAGTCGCTGAGGAACCACGAACCGGTTATGATTAGGAAGTTCATGACTTGGTCTGTACTATGCTAACTGCGCTAATTTTATTCGCTTCGATTTCCGCATCGCCCCAGGACCGACTGGCTAGCGGCTTTGTAAGCCCCCCAATGTCCGCACGACCCCATACTTGGTGGCATTGGCTCAATGGGAATGTGACAAAAGCTGGAATCACCGCTGACCTTGAAGCGATGAAACAGGTTGGAATCGGTGGTGCCCAAATGTTCACGGTCGATCAGGGCGTTCCCGGTGGACCAGCGAAATATGTCAGCCCTCTTTGGAGAGAGATGACGCTCTTTGCTGTGAAAGAGGCCAACCGACTTGGGATAGAGCTTTGCATGCATAACTGTGCCGGTTGGTCGAGTAGCGGCGGACCTTGGATCCAGCCACAAGATGCGATGCAAGTAGTGGCTTGGTCGGTTGTCAAAGTAGAAGGACCAGCTTCCTTCGATGAAAAACTTCCTCCAATAAAGGCACCCCAAGTTGAGTCGAACGTGCCCTACTCAAAGGACATTGCGGTTTATGCTTATCCCACGCCGGCCGAAGGAGACACCCCGGCGGGCAAACCCCAGCGATTTCTCGACAAGACCGGTGTCAACCGAGGCGACGGATTGACGGTCGACACGTCTCCAACCGCCGGTGGCTTGGCCATTCCCGCCAAAAGCGTCATTCTGCTGACAAAGCATTTGGACTCGTACGGGAAGCTGACTTGGGATGTCCCAGCCGGCAATTGGACGATCCTCCGAGTAGGTCACGTTCCAACGGGCGTGCATAACCATCCAGCACCCCCCGAAGGCGACGGACTTGAGGTTGACAAGCTAAGTAAAGAAGCACTCGACAAGCATTGGGACGGCATGATGGCGAAAGTCGTCAAAGATGCTGGTCCTTTGGCTGGAAAGGTGCTCAACAATGTTCTGATCGATAGCTATGAGGTTGGAGCCCAGAACTGGACTCCGAAATTCCGCGAGGAATTCACTCGTCGTCGTGGCTATGACCCCATTCCGCTCCTGCCTGTAATGACTGGAGTCGTTGTCGACTCAAACGAACGAAGCGAACGATTTCTCTGGGATATTAGGCGCACACTCGCAGATCTCTATGCGGACAACTACTTTGGCCACATGGCAGAGATTGCCCACAAGCATGGGATGCTTTTCTCAACAGAGCCCTATGGAAATGGGAACTTCGACAACATCCAGGCGGGGTCGAAAGCGGATATCCCAATGGGTGAGTTCTGGCTGGGCGGAGGAACTCTTGAAACAGCAAAACTCGCAAGTTCGATCGGACACGTTTATGGTAGGCCAGTTATTGGTGCAGAGTCGTTTACAGGAGATGATGTTCGTGGTCGATGGCTCGAAGAACCGTACGGAATGAAAGCATTGGGAGATCTGGCCTTCAGTATCGGCATCAACCGCTATATTTTTCACCGCTATGCCATGCAACCCTGGCTCAACTTGAAGCCGGGCATGACAATGGGCCCGTGGGGCACGCATCTTGAACGAACCCAGACCTGGTGGACGGAAGCTGCCACCTGGATGAAGTACGTTGCTCGCTGCCAATACGTGCTTCAGTCAGGTCGATTTGTCGCAGACGCACTTTATTACTATGGTGAGAACGCTCCGCTGGATTTGGCCTACAACGATAACCTACATCCAAAACTGCCAAAGGGATACGACTACGACGGATGTGATGCAGGTGCTCTGAAGGGACTTACCGTCCAAAACCATCGGGTTGTTTCGCAGGGCGGTATGTCCTACCCGCTATTGATACTTCCGGAATCCAAATTCATGACGCCATCGGTTGCAGCCAAAGTGCGTCAGTTGGTGGCAGATGGTGCGACCGTCTACGGACCAAAGCCTACTCAGTCACCAAGTCTGTCCGGATATCCATCCTGCGATCAAAGTGTCCAAAGGATAGCCAACGAGGTTTGGGGGCCGAGTTCAGTTGGGACATCGCTGGTTCATATCTATGGAAAAGGTCGAGTCGTCTGGGGCAAACCGCTCACAGAGGTGATGACTTCACTCAAAGTCGGCCCTGACTTTGCGTTTGCTCCCTCAGGCTATGCCAACAAATTAGTGGATATCCACCGAAGAATCGGTCAATCGGATGTCTATTTTGTTGCAAACCAGAATTATCGTAAAGCAACCACAATGTGCTCATTCCGTATCACGGGAAAGGTGCCTGAATTGTGGCACCCAGAGACCGGTTCCATTGAAGAAGCTGTTTCGTACAGCGAAAAGAACGGGGTCACAACCGTACCGCTTTCTTTTGATCCCGCTGAGTCGGTGTTTGTTGTGTTTCGAAAACCCTCGGACAAGAATCACTTAAAGGGTTTTTACCCGGCTGAGTCCATACGTAGCGCAACCCGAGCACCCTTAGTCGTTATCGAAACAGCGAGGTACGAAACGGCAGATGGACGTGGCTCAGATGTAACGGACAAAGTTCGGGAGATGGTTCGTCAAGGCCAATATGAAGTCCCAGCTCTAAATTCGCTGTTTGGCGACCCAGTTGTGAATGTCGTCAAGCGGTTAATAATCCAATACCGATTAGGAGGAAAAGAAACGCGCCAGGTAGTCAACGAAAACGAGACATTGACTCTGCTGCAGGTTCAATCAGTCAAGCCAACTGCACCTGATTTCGAAATCACGAAGAAAGGGAAGCGGTCCTTGGAATTAATTGGCTGGAAGCCAAAGCGATTCTGGATGGACACATTTGATGGAGTGCGAAAGCCAATAATAATTATCGCGACGCCTCAGAGCCTCAACTTGAGCAACAATTGGAATTTGACTTTCCCGCCAAAGCTAGGGGCGCCGAAGTCAGCTCAATTTAGCAAGTTGGAGTCTTGGACGGACAACGCAAATTTCGGAATCAAGCATTTCTCGGGTTCAGCCATTTATGCGAAAGACTTCGAAGTTCCGGCTTCATTCCTTGGTCAAGGCAAGTCGCTCAGACTCGACTTGGGTGTCGTAAAGAACTTTGCCACCGTGAGTCTTAATAACAAAGTCGTTGCTACGATGTGGAAACCGCCTTTTGCGTTAGACGTTACTCCTTACCTTCACAAAGGTAAGAATCACCTCGATGTGAAGATAACCAACCTGTGGGTGAATCGACTCATTGGGGATGACTACTATCCGGAAGATGTTGAGTGGCAGGACGGTCATTTGGCAAAGTGGCCAGCGTGGCTGTTAAACGGTCAGCCTCGCCCTGAGCAAAGGCGAATCACGTTTGCTACGTGGCACTTCTGGAATAAGAACTCACCTCTCCTTGAATCTGGCCTTTTGGGACCTGTGCTTCTACAATCAGCGAAAAAGGTTTCGGTCCGATACTAGCGAACCTAATGGCGGTTGCTTGAGATAGAATCAAGCTGCCGCCATTTCGTTCATGAGTCTTTCCAGTCATCTTAGACCCGCACTTCAAGCTGTAATTACAAATTGGAAGCCCATGCTCCTTATCCAAATAGGAGCCATTGGACTCGTGATTTTCTACTATCAATCCAAGGGGCTGCAGGATTGGTGTGCAATGCTTGCGGCTTTTAAAGAAAGGGGAGGGACACCCTTCGCAGCGCTATCTGGAGCAATTGCAGGAGGAGTCGTGCCTGAGATTGCAAAGGTCCTGACTAACGATAAAAGCAAAACACAGAGTTGGCGCGAAGTCACTTGCGTGGCCGCCTATTTCGCACTCATGGGAATGTCCGTGGATGTGCTCTATTCCTACTTAGGTCGGCTCTATGGAATGGATCATAACATCCTGACCGTCATCAAGAAAACTGCTACGGATATGGGGGTGTTTTGTCCTCTAGCCGCAGTTTCGAGCACGGTACTCGTGTTCACGTGGAAGGACAACGGCTTCTCTTTTCCTGCTACAAAGGCGAGCCTACGAAATGGAGGTTTTCTAGATCGATATATCAAAGTCTTGCTCCCCAACTGGATCGTTTGGATACCTGTTGTTAGCGCGATCTACGCACTTCCTGTCAATCTACAATTTCTAACAGCCCAGTTAGCTGAAGCAGCCTGGAGCATTGTCGTCGTACACATTTCACGTGGTGCCAACGTACTTTCGAGCAGTTAATCGACGATCTAGATTATGTCCATCGCTCCATTAGCAGACATTTTTGTAGATGAAAGCCTCGTTCAAGTCCTGTTAGAACAGCAGTTTCCATCCCTTGCGAACACATCCCTGGCGCTGGTTGGGCAAGGTTGGGACAACTACATGTTTACGTTAGGCAGTGAATTGGCGGTCAGGCTCCCCAGGCGGACAATATCAGCCAAGTTGATTATTCACGAGCAAAATAATGTGAACCGTATTTCGCCAAACTTGACTCTCCCAACTCCATTAGTAGTTGAGAAAGGCAAACCCTCGCCGGTCTTCCCGTGGCACTGGAATATTGTTCGCTGGCTACCTGGATTACCCGTTTTAGGAGATTCGCTTACTTCGGTTTCGGCGCCAATCTGGGCTGAGTTCTTACGGTCTTTGCACGTCAGCGCGCCAGATGACGCACCGGCCAATCCATTTCGTGGTGTCCCTCTGATGGAACGCCAGAGTGCGGTACTTGATCGACTGAATCGGCTCGGACAAACAAAAGTAAGCGTGTCCGAGGAAGTTAAGACGGCATGGTTGCAGGCCGTTCGAACACCTCACTCAGTTGTTTCCACCTGGATTCATGGCGACTTGCATGGTGGAAATGTTTTGTGCGACAAGGGTCAGATCTCTGGAGCTGTTGATTGGGGAGATATCTGCTCAGGAGACCCGGCCACAGATCTGGCAAGCACTTGGAGCCTGTTCTCAGGTGCGGAAGATCGGGCAAAAGTCTTGCAGTGCTACCAAGCTGATGAATGCCTGATAGCAAGGTCGATCGGTTGGGCTGTGTTATTCGGCTCAATGCTTTCGATGAGCGATTCAACCGATCATCCACGTTATGCCGAGATGGGTGCGAATATTCTTGACCGGATTACTGCAGATATTCAGCGATCGGACTTCTAAACTGTCTTCCTGTGCCCATATGGCAAGTCAAGACGAATTGCCGAAAGGCCTCGCCGTATAATCGGCTGCAGGATGGAATAGCGTCCAAAGGAATCGCTTCAAGATGAAAATACTAGTGGTGGGTGGAACTGTTTTTCTTGGCAGGCATATTGTCGAGCATGCCCGTGGATGTGGCCACGAGGTCACACTATTCAACCGTGGCAAGAGTCGACCCGGTAAGTTTCAAGAGTTAGAGCACATTGTGGGCGATCGAGACGGAGACCTAAAATCTCTTGCCAATAGAGAATGGGATGCTGTGATCGATACATGCGGGTATTTCCCACGCATCGTAAAGAAGTCTGCGGAGTTCCTATCGAATGTGGTCGGGCATTACACGTTCATTTCATCAGTGTCGGTTTACGAGACGGAAGGACTTGACACCGTCAGTGAGCAAGGCAAGTTGCGCGTTTTGGAGAGTCCAGAAGCAGAAGTGATGACCGGCGAAACCTATGGCGGACTAAAGGTTTTGTGTGAGCAAGTTGTGCAGGAAATTTATGGAGTATGCGGGCTCGTTATTAGGCCAGGACTCATTGTAGGTCCACACGATATTTCCGATCGATTCACATATTGGCCCCACCGATTTCGTCGAGGTGGCGATGTTTTGGTTCCAGATCGGTTGAACCAGCCGATACAAATCATCGATGTTCGTGATTTGGCACGTTGGACTGTCAGCATGGTTGAGCGCCAGGTGGGTGGGAGCTTTAATGCGACAGCTCCTCAAGGGGCCTATTCTCTTGGTGGTTTGTTGGAGCGGGTACGAGACCACGTCAATCTTGAAGCCCAACTCGTACCAGTTTCAGGTTCGTTCCTTGACGAGCAAGAGGTAACCCCTTGGAAAGACATACCTCTGTATCTCGGTGTAGATCCTAGCGACGATGCCGCAATGAACGCGGACATTAGCAAAGCGATAGAATACGGTTTTCAAATGAGGGCGCTCGAAGAGACAATCGACGACACGCTTGCCTGGTCCATCACGCGATCAGATGAATACGTCTGGAGGGCAGGCTTGGAACAATCTCACGAGGAGAAGCTTTTATTGGATTACCGAAAACCGTTTTAGGGCGGAGGAATCGTGGACCTATTGTTTTGGACTTTGGGTTTGGCAAGTTCGCTTGCCTTGGCCATATCGACTTGTGATTGCATGGCCTCAGGCAGTTTTTTCAATATCTGAGACTCATTGTCAAAAAGGGTTTCACTTAATACTTGGGTCATAGGTATATGGCCAGGCATGAGATCAAAATGGAGCGTGTATTTTCGGTTGACGCCTATTCTGAATCGGTTCCAATTGCGAAATACCTCGGGTCTTATCTCCCAATAGGTACTGCCTTTTACGAGGGACTTGCCAAACATGATGGGGTCTATCGGCATCCTTGTCGCTGGAGGTCCATCTTCGTCCTTCCAGCCTTCAAGCACAGGCGTCTCTTGGACACTGAGCTTCAGCATGCCATCAGAAATTCCATCTGGAAGTCGATCTGTGGGATCAACTGTGCTGTCATCGAGCCCGCCAAACCAATAAACCATGCGCTCAACTTGAGCTGATGCTTCATGGCGAAGATCTGAAATACGAATGGTAGCTCCCAATTTTAGTGATGCTCTGGATTCCGAGCCTAAATTGAACCACAGTCTCAATGCCTCGTCGTCGATCATTGTTGCTAATGCGCTGTAAGGTCCTCTGCCCGGAAATAGGACTCTGATGTAGTCTCCAACCCAACTCATGAAAGGAAAGCGGTCAGACGATTTTCCGGCCCAGTCCGCGGCTCGATCCACAGATATTCCACCCGAACGAATGCATTCAGAAATGAGTGTCTTGGCTTCTTGGCGTGAAACTCTTTCATTCGTGTCGTCCCGCTTTACGAGTGACCAGTTATCAGGGGCAAAGGAAGACAATATCTGGTTCGCCGTCTTTTTCTCGTCTTTCCAATAGGTTGCGGAGATAAAGTCGCTTGTTCCGCCGATTAGGTTGCGATTTAACCTGGTAGCGGCGGCTAACATGTCTTCGCTTCTGTGCCAACTGGTGGGCTCAAATCTAACTGGGTCGAGCAGTTTTGGCCGCATTGCCATGAGCAGAGTGACGCGGCGTGGGTCCATCGCGTCGTTCGAGAGTGCGATTCGAACATCTGTTACCTCTTGGGTCACAGAGATGAAAGAATCCTCAGAACTTGATTTAGAGCTCTGGATGAAACTGTCATCCACCGGAGTTGTCCGATATTCCTGACGTATTGCTACAACTGCATCGTCTATGGTCTTTCCACTTGAATCTAGGCAACGAAGTTGAGCAGAGAAGGCCATTTGGTTTTCCCATTTGGTCAAGATAAGCTCAATCTTGTGAATCATCATAGATGGATCCATTAGTTCCATTTCGCGACCATATCGACTTGTAAGGTCTCCCCAATCACTTGGGAAAGTAGACTGCATGGAAGTTGCTTTGTCTGACCAAACTCGCCTTGCATCGTGGGGCATCGCAATGTATGTTTGCCTCGGTAGCCTCAGTAGGCAGCAAACGAGCATTCTCCAAGCAGGAGATTGCTCGAGGAGAGTAGGATTCAAGCCAGCATGCTCGTAGTCTCTTCGCGATTGAGCTTCCGCGAGTCGCTTCTTCTCGATTTCTAGCCTAAGTTTGTGGTCCCGAACCGCCTTGTCATTAAGCTCGGTAGGCTGCTGACTGAGCTTCTTGGACAGAGATGACAGACTTTCGTTCAGAGTTGCCAGGTCTCTTTGGCTCTTAAGTTGAATAGCAGCCTTGCGGGCATTGACATCCGGTACCAGCATTCGACTTCCGTTGGGCATTTCTTGCCAGAGCGCATCCAGCGATTTTGCCAAATTCGCACTCACGGATTTCCACGAGACCTTGTTGATCCGAATGATGACAACTTCGTTTGCTAAGGCTGTACTGGCAACAAGTTGGCGCCCCGAAAGACGGCTCATTTCCGCAAGTACCTTTGGTAATGGTGTAGCGTGCAAAAGGAGCGATGCCTCTGACTGACCTGAAATTAATAAGCAAGTTGCCAAGAGAAGCATGAAACTAAGACGGCTTTTCTAGGTTCAAAGTGCGAGAAGTACTGCACTAGAAGGAGTGCATTCGAGATCCTAGATTTGTTCGAATCGAATCAATGAGTTCAGCTTCTGTTATAGGCTTGGGCAAAAAGTCGTCCATTCCGGCAGCAAGGCATTCCTCACGGTCGGTCTCGGAGGCATTAGCAGTCATGGCTACGATAGGAATCGTTCCATTGGTTCGGTCTTCCTTTTGTCGAATTCTCCGAGTGGCCTCATATCCGTCCATGATCGGCATTTGACAATCCATAAAGATAAAATCGAATGATTTTTCCTCGAACCGCTTTAGTGCGTGTTTTCCGTCTCCTGCAACTTCCACCTGACACCCGAGCGATGTGAGCAACGTTTCCGCAACCATTTGGTTGACGACGTTGTCTTCCACGACAAGAATGCGGAGTCCGCCAAAATTTGGTTTCTCTCCTCGTCGTTCGGGGCCGGCATGCACCTGTTCCAAATGAAGTAGCTCTCCGAGTGCCGCCCTTAACTTCTTACGACGAACGGGTTTCAACATCACTTGGACTTCCTCCAAATGTGTTTCTGAGAAGTCATAGGTTCTTCCTCCGATCGGAGTAAGAACTAAGAAGGGAAGCCTTGGCTTCAGAAGTTCAGTCCTCACTTGCTTCATCAATTCGGCAAGTTGAGGATTGTGAGCTGCCATATCAGCAATCACGATATCTGTCTCCGGTCTAGCATCCCTTATGTCACTTATCACGGATACCTTAAGGCCACTTGCAGTAAGGATGTCGCTAAGCAGTCCTAGCGTGCGTGGATTACTGCCGACAAGAGTAGCGTGTTTAGTTGGGATGTCTTGGAATAGGGTTTCGCGTGGAGTCTTAGTGCTTCTTTCAAGCAGAAGCTCGCACCAGAAAGTACTTCCTTTGTCGGGTTCGCTATTCACACCGATTGAACCACCCATCAATTCGACTAGCTTTTTGCTAATGGTAAGACCAAGACCAGAGCCTCCAAAACGACGGCTTGTGGAACCGTCCGCTTGGGTGAAACTGTCGAAAATGGACAATTGCCGGTCGGCCGGAATCCCAATACCCGAGTCAACCACTTCGATTCGTACCCGAACGCCTGTCGAAGCAATCTCAGTCCAGTTGAGGTTGACGACAATTTCTCCTTCTTCTGTAAATTTAGTCGCATTGCCAACCAAATTAACGAGGATTTGGCGAATTCGAGTGCTGTCTCCCACAAGTAGTGTGGGGAAGTTCATGGGTGCTAATACGGACAGCTCGACTCCCTTCTCGTGGGCTCGAACTGCTAGCGCTGCGGCTACATCATCACAGAGCTCGATGAAGTCCAATTCTTTGGGTTCCAGAACAAGCTTTCCAGCTTCGATCTTCGAAATATCCAGTACATTTCCAATCACTCCCAGCAGTGCGTCTCCCGAGGCACGAATAAGGTCGGCGTATTCTCGTTGCTCCGGTTTCAGGTCAGTCTCTAAAAGGATTGAGGCCATTCCCAATACGCCATTAAGTGGAGTCCTAATCTCGTGACTGATGTTTGCAAGGAATTCGGATTTGGCTTTGCTTGCGCTTTCGGCCTCTTCCTTTCCCTTCCGCATTAACTCCGATTGCCGTTTTGCGAAATCTGCATCCTGTCGTAGTAAGGCGTTCTTTATGGCTGCGTCAACGTCGTGGCTGAGTGAGTCTTCTGCTATTTCTAAAGCTGCTTTTAGCTCGGTCAAAGCCTCGGCAGGACGTCCCGATACTTCATAGGATTGGGCCAGATGCTTGCATACCGTTCGAACAAGACTCTTGAACGAGTAAGTAATCCCTAATTCCTTTGCTTTCTGCAGACATTCCTGCGACTCAGGCAGCCTGCCAGACTCCAAATAGGAGACGCCTAACTCCTCCATCAGTGCTGCATAAACAAAATGCCTTCCACAACGGTGGGCTATGGCCTCAACTTCACTTATGATCGACTTAATCTCGTCTAGTCCGCAAGTTTGGCTTAGTAGAACTGCCTTGTTTCCTAAAAGGAATGCCTTAGGAAGTTCGTCCTTCATTCCGACTGCTAGTGCCAATCCTTTCTCGATATAAGGCGTCGCCTCAGAATAGCGGCGTAAGTCGTTTAGGCTGCCTGCAATGTTATTCAAAATGTTGACTAACTTTGGCGTTGAAAGCGTGTCGGAATAGTCACGTTCCACCTGAAGCGAATACTCAAGTGACTTTGCAGCGGCTTTTATGCGACCGTAGTAGGCGCCTTCGGCAACAAGAACTTCAGCAATTTGATGTCGAAGACAATGCACTTTCGCAATGCTCTCCGCCTCTGCCAAATGAGCAAATGCTCCCGCGTGATCGCCGATGTGGATACGACATCCAGCCAAACTTACGAGAATTCGTGTCTTTTCGCCATAAATTTCGTGTCGATCACAAATATCTAGTGCGCGTTGTCCTGCTTCAAGTGCTTCGCCAAGGCGACCGATCTCACGCAACATTTCGCAGATATGTCGCAAGATAGTCGTTTGAGCTAATAAATGACCATGGAGGCTCGCCAGTTCGACGGCTTCCCATGCTTCCGCGAACGAGGTGTCTTGGTCTCTTCCTTGCGGACGAGTCAATCGCAAGACAAAGAGATCTAATGCTTCCTGGCTATTTAGCCATGAAGGACGATCACCATCGATGTCATGCGCAAGATCCATTTCTTGTGGGGTTCAAAATTACATTTCGGTTGGTTTTTACTTACTGTTAATGATACTGGGCCCAAATACAATAAGAAACTACAGCTAACCTAGCGGTAAATGATGGTTCAATACGTTCTAGTTAATCAACGAATTACTTACTTTAGGTTTTGGCAAGAAGATTCTCCTTGGTTAGCACCTCTTATCAATCGTACCGCTTGAGAATTGAATCTTCATGTCCCATTCTTTGGGGTCAAGTTAAAGGCGGTCACACCAAAACGTGAACTAAATTCGGTAATGCACGCTCGTAATTGTGGAAACAGAAAGATGGAAATCAGGAATCAAAAAATGAACCTTTGTCGTGACACCTTAATCGCCCTGGTTGCTTTAGTATCGATCATTGGATGTGGTGGCGGAGGGGATTCTTCGTCCTCTGGAGTAGTGATAACTTCACCCAATGCAAAATCAAAATCAGACCTATCCTCGCATGTTTTCGCGCTTGGTCAAAGCATTGCAAGCACGAGCCTGACGGGTTATGGTCCAAAACTACAGACGCACGGGTTAGCATTTTTTGACAATGGAGTCGGTTTGTGGGCGACAACTCGCCTTGGCCCTTCCGGATTGCAGGAAGGTTTCTTTGAAGATGAAGCCGAAACTATTCCTGCAGGGACATTGATTTATGCAACTAATGATGTTACGCGAACGCAATCTGGCGATGTAAATCTAACTTCCGGTCGATTGAGTGGCCTTACTGGCTCATACAGTCAGAGTCTTCTACCGAACGGGTATTCAGGAAACATAAACTACTCCGTTCCGGGTACTTCAACCTGCGTTTGTCAGTTCGCGGTGCAGCAGAATAGTTCTGGAGCAATTGTAGGGAATGGCACAACAGCGGTGGCCCTCGCGAGCGGATACAGTCAGACGGACCAAATCGTCTACAACGATGATGGAACCATTCTAATGAGTACTACTGATGGCGTGTCCAGTAAGGGCTCCGTGACATTTGCTACCGACTTGTCCGGAAGCGCGAAAATCACCGGGACCGACCTCGGATTGCCGGCAAATGTAAGCTGGAATTCTAAAGGTACAGGCAAAGTGACTTGGGCAGACGGATCGACTCAGTCGATTATCGCTTGGAATTTGGCGGGCTAGATCACATTATCAAGCATTTCGGCGGCATGTACGTAAGCGAAAGAGTTCCGTACATGCCATCAATGGGACCTCAGATAGTGCGAAGTTGCAACTTACGTTTCGTCTCGCCAAACGCCTATATTGGCTAGGCGTACTAAGTCTCACAGCACTCCAGGTTGTCACCCTAGCGTGGCAATTTCACTTGAAATTGAGGGGTAGATGTATATCCGTCGTTCAAGGTTAGGAGAAACGATACAATATCGGCCGATTCTTGAGCGGTCAACTTAAGATTCCCGAGTTCAAGAGTATTCATCGTGCCAGGAACCTCGGGCGGCGCGAATCCACCGACATCACGCTTGTTATAGAATTCAACCACCTTGTCAAGAGTGTTGAAAATGCCGTTATGGAAATAAGGGGCAGTAAAAGCCACATTCCGTAGTGACGGTGTTTTGAAGTTGCCTGCATCTCCTGGATTGCCTGTTGTAACTTGTAGCCCTAGATCCACAAAGTTAGAACCAAGCGGATTAAAAGTTGCCGGTATCGAATAGAACGGATTTGCAGGATTCTTCGGGAGTCCAAGGTTTGAATAGCAGAAATTAGTAAAGAAGGGCGGTGTGCCGTCCGGTGCAGGCGAGCTGGTGTGACAACCGGAACAGCCTGCTTTACCGTTAAAGACTGCAAGCCCCCTAATTTCACTCGCTGTTAATTGGGCCTTACCCTTGAGGAAGGCGTCGTACTTTGACGAAAATGGCGAGATTGCAGGCAATCGTTCGAATTCTGCAATGGCATTTGCTATTGCATTGTAGGCAGTTACTGGATTATCGAATATGGAATTACCGTAGAGCTTTAGCACTGCAGTAGCCAATGGACCGTTCTTAACTTTATCCACGACAGCTGCGGCTGAAGGATTATTCATTTCGATTGGATTAAGTAATGGCAATTTCGCCTGCGACTCTAGGTCAGGTGCATGTCCGTCCCAGAACTGTCCTCCAATGGCGCCTCCACCCTCACCGCCCGAAACATTAAATGTCGGCGAATAAGCCATGTAGTTAATCGAAGGTGAGTTTCTAAATCCAAAGAGTCCTTTTACGGCTCCTGGAGAGGTAGGCCCCGGCCTAGGATCTGTAAAGTTCTTCCCGGTTGCATGGCAAGTCCCACATGACATTCCAACTGGATTTGACAAGGAGGTATCGAAGAAGAGTGCCTTTCCTAAATCAGCTTTAGTGTTAATTGTTGGCGTAGACTGACCTGCTGGAGTGTCTGCACCACCACCTCCACAACTTATCAGGAGTGCGGCAATTCCAGACGATCCAAAAAGAAGCCCAATTGTCCTGCCAAGTCCAAGCCGAGAAACCATGCAGCTAATAATACTAGGCTGGAAGGTACCCAAAATTGAGATTCGACCTTGTTGCTAAATATAGTGGTGCCGCCACGCTCTTGTTTTGCCGCTGGCGAATTTCAACTGACTTTGCATCAAGCAAATGGACGCGCTTAATGTGATATGTGGGATCATGAGTCTTCCGAATTGAAAATGGAGTCCAACATCAAAGACATCAGTACTGAATCGATCTTCGCCATTCGCGGCGATATGATTACGCTCGGGCAACTCCTTAAAGTCAAGGATATTGCTGGATCAGGTGCCCAAGTCAAGGACGTACTTGGGAGCGGAGGGATTCTGGTAAATGACGTGGTCGACTGCCGCAGAGGGCGAAAACTCCACGCTGGAGACATTATCATGGTGCCCGGACATGCTGCAATCCGTCTTGTAAGCAGCGAATAGTCAGCTTTCGAATCGTGCTGAACTAATCGCAACAGAAAAAGTGTCTTGTACTTGGCGATTTCTTGGCGTTATTATGTAGTGTATCGACCAGGTAGGAATGCGAGGTTGACCTATTGAGGTAAAACCTTGCGTTAATCGCACGTAGATTGACTGATGAAAATCAGCTGAATCCATTTGAAGCCATTTGAAGCCATTTTAATGATGTCCAGAGTCTCGGAGGATCGTATTGAATCGTAATCTAAATGCCGGACTGATTGTATCGTCCCTTATCTTAACCTCGGCAGCGTCTTTTGCTCAAACATGGACGCCGCTTAAGAACACGCCTGCTATAAGTGCGTACAACCCTACATTGCTTGCTGATGGGACCGTCCTTGTTCAAGACGGTGACAATAGTAAATGGTGGAAGCTCACTCCAGACCAATCTGGAAGCTATCTGAAGGGTACGTGGAAGCAATTGGCTTCTACACCAGGTTATGGCCCCCTTTACTACGCTTCTCAGGTTTTGCCAGATGGTCGAGTGTTTACTATGGGTGGCGAATACAACTTCGGCCAAATCCTATGGCAGAACCTGGGTTACATCTACGATCCTCAGAAAGACACATGGTCTAAGATTAATGCTCCAAGTGCTTGGACCCAGATGGGAGACACTGGATCGGTCATGTTGCCACAGGGCAAACTGCTGATTGCAGACCCGCTGACCAACCAGTGCGTATTGTTCGATTCTGTAACTAACACTTTTGGCAATACCTTCGTTGCTGGTAAGGCAGATGGCAATGATGAAGAAGGCCTGACACTTATGCCCGACGGTAACATTTTGACTGTCGATGCGGTAAATACACCAAACTCTGAAATCTTCAATTCGAAGACGCTGACCTGGGGCCCAGGCGGTAGCACGATCAATAACCTCGTTCAGGATAAAACAGAGGAGATCGGGCCCATGATATTGCGGCCAGATGGCACGATCATTTGCTTTGGTGGATCAGCCCACAATTCGATTTACAATACTAAATCGAAGACATGGTCAGCCGGCCCCGACTTCCCGACCGTTAACTCTAACCAAGTGGACTGTGCAGACGGTCCGGCTTGCCTACTTCCAAGTGGCAGAGTTATCGTCGAAACTAGTCCAGGCTTTGCGAACAGCGGAGTTGTGTTCTACGAGTGGGATGGCAAGGCACTTAGCCAGGTCGCCGGTCTTCCTACTTCTGCTGGCGACACGTCCTTTACGGGCAACTTCCTGACACTTCCTACGGGCGAGTTACTATTTACAAACCAAAACCCTAACATGTATCTCTATACATCAAAGGGAAGTGCTGACCCTACTTGGTATCCAGCGATTACAGCGTCTCCATCTTCAGTTCGTTCGGGTACCTCCTACACGATTTCGGGAACACAATTCAACGGTATGTCTGGAGCTTCTGGCTACGGAGACGACCAACAGAATTGTACGAATTACCCTCAGGTTAGGATTACGAATACTTCTTCTAAGCACGTTGTCTACTGCAGAGCATTCAATCCGAGCACTTATGCAGTACAAACTGGCTCCCAAATCGTCTCGACAAACTTTGAAGTGCCGAAGACCATTGAGCAAGGCGCGTCGACGATCGAAGTCGTGACCAATGGACTGGCTTCGAAGCCAGTCTCGATAAATGTTGGCCCACCAGCCCAATCCTCAGGAGTATCTGTCTATCAGGGCACATACGTGAGCGGAAAGAAAGAGGACACGTGGTTTGCAGATGGAAGTGCCTATAAGGTTCGAAGTATGAAAACTGCTGCCGGCCAGACTGTATCCATTGAAGCGGATTTTGTACTGGGTACTTCATCCATTACTTCTATCGGAGCTTCCGCGACGGGATCTGCAGTTGCCGGTGCGACTGGTCAGTTGTATCTCTATGACAACGTGGCTAAGGCTTTCGTAATCCTTGGTGCTACGAACCTGGGAACTGCTAATGCGTCGTTCAGTGCGAACGCAACTGGAAATGCCTCACGGTTCGTTGGACCGGGGAACATGGTTCGGGCCATTTTCCGAGCAATCGTTCCACCTCGCCTTTCAGCATTACCGTTCGTTCTTAGTGCTGATGTGATTTCGGTTTCCGCGTAATCACTTTCTCCCAAAAATGGGGCCCCTTAATCGGTGGCCCCATTTTTGGTTTTCTCAAGGTGTTATGATTCAGCTATGACGGGATTCACCATTTCCGCGCTACTCATGCTTGGCGCAATTTCGGCGGTAGCGTCCAAAAGCGACAGTGGAATGACTCTTAGAAAGGCTGCATCAAAGCACAAGATATTCGTCGGAACCGCCGTGGAACCTCGATTCTTCGAGGAGCCTGAATACCGTCAGATTCTGGGTGACGAATTCAGCGTCATCGAACCTGAAAATGGGATGAAATTCGCATCGATTCACCCTCGCCCCGACACAGGTCCAAACCCATATGACTTTGTTGGTCCCGATGCACTAGTAGCTTTTGCCAAGTCCCATAAAATAAAGGTCCGTGGTCACACTCTCGTGTGGCATAGCCAACAACCCAGATGGGTCACAAACGGAAGTCTGACTCCTGTCGAACTGTCTAGTATTTTACGCAAACATATCCAAACCGTTGTTGGACGATACAGAAAGTCGATATATGCTTGGGACGTCGTCAACGAGGCATTTAACGACAATGGATCACTGCGCAGTACTGTTTGGTTTGATCACCCTGGAATCGGATTTGAACACCAAGGAACCGCCTATATTGAGCAGGCTTTCCGGTGGGCAAGAGAAGCTGATCCAAGGGCAAAATTGTTTTACAACGATTACAGTGCCGAAACAATCGACCCTAAATCAGATGCCATCTTCGCCATGGCTCAGGACTTTAAGAAACGTCACGTGCCACTAGACGGAATTGGACTTCAAATGCACTGTGATTTATCATTCAGTCGTCCTGAAGTCCTCAGATCCTTCGAAGCCAATATGCAGCGGATAGCTGACCTAGGTCTGGATATTCATATCACTGAGCTGGACATAAGACTCCACGACGATACTTCGGCGTCTTTGTCGGCACAAGCGGAGCTTTATTCCAAGATCATTCAAATTTGCAGGAGGCAGCCTCGCTGCACGCTTATCCAATTCTGGGGATTCACTGATAAACACACCTGGATTCCAGGCTTCTATCGGGGGCAGGGATGGCCACTTCTCTGGGATTCCCAGTATGTGAAGAAGCCTGCGTACGAAAGTGTCCTTTCCAATCTGAAGTAGATTGTCAGCAAGTTTGGTCGAGATATGAGTCTCGGATCACTTTGGCTTTGAGCGACTTTCCAAAAAAATGCCAGAAAAAACGGTGACCCTATGTCTAGATTAGGGGTGATTGATCGTATAATCATTATTGATTAATCCTTAACCCTGTTCGCACATACATGATTAACGTGTTAATCACCAACGATTCTGCCGAGAATCGGTCCGAGGTATTTATTGGACATATCATCATAAATGCAAACTAATAACCCCAGGCAAGAGAAGCAGATTAGGCCGGTCACATTGAAGGATGTGGCTGAAGCCGCAAACGTGTCAACTGCAGCGGTTTCACGGGTTTTGCATGGCGGGGGAACAAGCGTTCGCGTCAGCGAGCTACGTGCTAAGCAAATTCGTGAAGTAGCAGAGCAAATGAACTACCGAGTGAACGCGGTAGCAAGGAGTTTACGGACAAGTAAGTCGCATACGATCGGCCTCCTATTTGAGAACTTGCGGGGGCTAAGCGACGGACCGCTTTACATCACCTATCTCCTGGACGGAGTTTCTTCCGTCCTATTTAAGAATGGATATCGGCTGACGCTGCTTGCCGAGATTGATCACCAAGACATTATTGGATCTCTGGGCGACGGGCAACTCGAGGGTGTCATTTGGTGTAAGTTAGCACGCGATGAAGAGACGCTGAGCCTGATACGTCAGACTCCCATTCCTATCGTTGCTCTAAACGCTTCAGCTCCTGAGCCCGGGGCGGAGGCCGTATACGTTAACTGTGACAATGAAGGCGGAGTCGAATTGGCAGTCGACCACCTATGGAATCTCGGGCATCGGAAGATCGCGTTCGTCTATGAATGGGAAGAAAGGTATACGCCGGACTGCCTTGCCCGTATGGAAGGTTATAACCGAGCAATCGAGCGTCGAAACGGTCGTACATTTGTTGCGGAGTGGCCCTGGAACATGGAAGGGCTTGCCGAGCACTTGGTGGCTAACAATATTTCTGCAGCAGTTTGCTGGACTGAGAGCGTTGCCGATCGGTTACTCAAGCGTCTCGAAGAAGCCGAAATCGAGGTTCCCGGCCACATGAGCGTGGTCGGCTTTGACTCCACGCTATTCTGCGAAACAACTACTCCTAGGCTCACTTCGGTGAGGCAACCCATTCGCGAAATGGCTGCTTATGCCACTGAGGCCCTTTTAAAGCTTATCTCTGGCCAGGGTTCTGGTCATCTATCGACAATATTCCCTTGTGCGTTCGACGTACGGGGCTCAACTGCAATTCATCTCAATGCTGAGGACTCTAATGAACCGTAAAGCTTTCACACTTATCGAGCTTCTCGTCGTAATTGCGATCATCGCCATCTTGGCGGCGATCCTATTCCCAGTTTTCGCACAAGCAAAATTAGCCGCCAAGAAGACGGTTGCACTTAGCAACGTCAAAGAGATCGCAACTAGCGCTCAAATGTATCTTGGTGACTCCGACGACGTCTATCCTCAGGCAGAGGCAGGCAGCGACGGAACGAACGACTATGTTAGCTGGTGCACCGCCCTTTATCCCTATATCAAGAATGGCGACTTCAAACAGCAGACTGGCGTCGCTTTCATGCAGTCCTATGGTTCGGACGGAATCTTCCGAAGCCCAGGTAACCCACGACCGGTGGTCGCGGGCCAGAACAGCGAAGGAGCTTTCTCGTTTGGCGCGCACCATGCGCTCTTTGTCGACAACTTCTACGATGGTTCAACAGGACCCTTTAGTCCTGGCGTGAACGCAAGCTCTGTTCCTGCTCCAGCGGACCTCATCGCATTCATGGAAAAGGGAACAAATAATCCTGGCGCAGGTTGGAATTATCCTTGGTTCCATGACTGGCAGGCTCAGTGGGTTGGCGCTATCTGCAATGTAGCTGGCGATCCTGGCACAGTCTTCCGTGATGGCGACGATTCTGCCAATCCAAGTTGGTCTGGATACACACCCGTCTTTGACTCAGACTGTACTAGCGCAAGTGGTGGTGCATGGGAGTGCGCTGGCCATGCTCGATATCGATATGCCCAGGTATCGCCAATGGTCTTCGCCGACGGCCACGCCAAAGGAATAAAGAAGGGTGCAGTTAAGTGGTTCCAGAATATCTGGCTAGACCGACGTAACATGAATAACTACAGTTGGTACTACGGCTACATGAACGGTGGCGGCTGGGGTTTCCCGGGCATTCACTAAACTTACGACCTGTGGCCGCAGTACACCCTGCGGTCACACATCTCACGTGTGTGAGAAAACTATATGAAGCACATCAATTGGAAATTCGGGCTGTCATGTTTGGCCGTGTCAGCATTTATCGTTGGGTGCGACAGCAACCCGACAAACGCCCCGTCGGATGATGCAATCCAATCGGCAAATATCAAAAGGGCCGCAGCGATTGACAATGACCCAAGCTTGACCCCAGAGGGCAAGAAGAAGATGAAGGAAATGCTCCACCTTGATGGTTCCAAGGCAGCAAAGCCTAAGTAGTCCGAAACAAATGCCCTCGCTCCTGCTTAGTTGCGAGGGCATTTTTACGACTCTATCGAACAATCAGAATGCAACCCATTAGGATCAAATCTTATGCAGATGATTCCGATAATCGGGATATCATCAGTTTGAGTACCATGAAAAAAAGCTGGCTTCCCGTTGTGTCAATTGTCACCCTTCTGTTGCCGTCTCTTGGAATGGGGCAAAGGTCAGAACAAGTTGCTATCGCTCCATGGACATTCGTCGATGGAACGAAAACCTCGCGTGAAACGGCAATCGACACAGTTAGGAACATCATCGAAGGCCAAGGTTGGAACGTGTTACCACAAGAAATCGTGGATCGACAATTTGAGTCTATGAAATCTGACTTAACCTATCGTGATGGACAACCTCTGGCGGCAGAATTAATCAAGTTTGGCAAATCTGTTCAAGCAAGCAAGTTGGTATACGGCAAAATTAGCTGGCACACAAGAAGTATCTGGGTTGGTGCCGGCCCAAAAACCATTTCTACTTCAACGGTAGATGTATTTGTTTTCGACGTGAATTCGGGAAAGACGCTCTTTAAAAAATCTAAGGTAGAAGGCAGAAGCGATGAAAAAGAGCAGACTTTGAAGGTCGTGGCAGCCGTATTGGTCACTCCCCTTATAACCGCAGTAAGTGGCGGACCTGCGACTCCTCGCGAACAGCGTGCCGTTCAAATATCTTTGGGTAGAGCATTTGAGCCATTTATTCATGCAAACAAAGGCAAAAAATAACAAACTAAGTCGCTAACCAATGCGACCGACCAAAGTCTAATGGGAACCACTTTATAATGCCTAAGAATGGAACCTGTTCGAGGGAGCGATTTCTTTGTTTCTGGCGGCACTCTGCCGCTCGGATCCGCCAGTTACATTGAACGCAGCTGTGATCGAGCACTTTTTGAAGCATTAGAGCAAGGCAAGTACTGTTACGTCCTCAACACGAGGCAAATGGGCAAGTCTTCACTGTCCGTTAAGGTCCTCGCTAGGCTGGAAGTGGAGGGTTGGCGCACAGTCTCAATTGACCTCACGCAAATGGGGGGAAGGAACGTGACGCCCGATCAGTGGTATGCCGGCCTTCTTGCAGAAGTAGGCAGAGTTTTGGGATTACGATCGCAAGTTCTAGAGTTCTATCGCAGCAATCTCGACTTGGGGCCGATGCTGAGATTTTTCGGCGCATTACGAGAAATTGTACTTGCAAGTATTCCGGACCGAATCGTTATCTGCGTCGACGAGATTGACGCGACCCGCAACTTACCTTTTGATACAGATGAGTTCTTCGCTGGAATTCGCGAATGCTTCAATCGACGTGTTAGTGACCCTCAATTCAATAGAATCACATTTTGCTTGTTGGGAGTAGCATCTCCGTCGGATCTTGCAAAAAACCAATTGACAACCCCGTTCAATATTGGAGAAAGGATTTACCTGGCTGATTTTTCGCAGGAGGAGATGCGGAAACTTGAGAAGCCCATGGCAAAGAATGGCGCAATAGTTCTCCAGCGAATCCATTATTGGACGTCAGGCCATCCTTATCTGACCCAAAGTCTATGCGCCTCAATAGTTGCGGATCCCAAGCTTCAATCTATAGTGCAGGTTGACCGAATGGTTGCGGAGATGTTCTTCGGCCCCAAAGCCCGAGAACGTAATGTCAATCTGGCCGATGTAGCCAATCGAGCTCTAAATTCAGGTTCTACCGAAGCCGACCCAAATGCTTTTCGAGCTGATCTCTTAACAACCTACCTGCGTGTTTTGCGAAACAAAAATGTGCCAGATGACGATGCCAATCGGGTGACTAGCCAACTAAAGCTGTCGGGCTTGGTGCATGGGAAAGCGGGAAGGCTGAACGTTCGTAATCGCATCTACTCGACCGTATTCAATCAGGATTGGGTCCAGGAAAATATGCCTGCCCAAGAGGTCATCCGCGAAAAGCAGTCATTTCGGCGAGGATTATTGCGCGCGACTTTGGTGTACGTCGCTGTATTGGCTGTGATTTCAGTTCTTGGGCTCTTCGCATTCAATTCTCAAAGGACTGCCCAAGCCGCGAAAATAGCTCTTGATCGAGAACTGTACGTCGCTGATATGAATGGCCTTCGAGCGTATGCGGAGGATGGAGACTATGCACGTGCCGCAGAAGTTCTGGCAAAGAACCAAAGCAGCCCCTACCGAGGATTCGAATGGGGTTACTGGCAGAGTCAGTTGCACGATTCCAGCGAAGAATATACGCTCGCTTATTCGGCACCAGGCAAACAGGAAAGGGGAGTGCTGTCCCTCGATGGCAAACAAATCTGTGTAATTGATGGGCTCTTGGACGTCGCAACTGTGCTCGACCGGCGTACCCATCGAGTTGCGCAATCGATTAGCTTGAAAAAAGGCGATGAGATCATTGCCTACGAGTCCGGCTTTGCGCGGATTAATCCAGAGAGCCCTACCACGAGTGTTCGTGATCTGGCGACAGGAGCAAGCCTTTGTGCCATGAGACCCGAAAATGGACTCAGTTTGACCCTTTATTCAAAATCACAGTCGAGTCTTTTGATCTCCATGCGTCGAGTTGAGGGCAAAAGTGGAGCGAGTATTGAAGTCTGGAATCCGGCGAATCGGAACAGGGTGTTTCAAATGAATCTTCCCAAAGGTTCAGCGCTATTTGAGGCCTTGACGTCATTTGATAAGAGATTCCTAGTGATCGTTACGGATGCTCCAACTTCCACGATTCGAACAGCAGCTACTTACGAATTATCGTCCGGCAAAAAGGTCGACTCTTTCAAGGTTGCTAAAGCCGGGCGTGTACTAGATGTTTCATTCGACGGAAGTCAAATACTTTATTCTGATGGTCGTTCGTTCTTATTGGCTAGAGATACGGGCTTGCACTTGGACACCTTTACTCGGCCGTGGCTGGACCAGTACAGCCTAAGTAAAGCCAGTTTTGTTGCTAAAGATCGAGCTGTCGCCATGTTGAATGGAGCGGGGCGTTTGCTTGTAGAACAGTTTCCATCGGGCAATACGGTTGGGTCGTTTGATAATGTTTGGAATTACACATCGTCAGAGTTGGGATCCGAAATATGTTTGGGGGCCACATCCGTAAGAGTTGCAGATGTATTCAAATCCGCTGAAAGGAAAACTCTAGGTAAGGGTATGAGGATCGGCAGAGATGGCAGAGGCAGTCTCGTCGTTTTTGAGCCGGATCAAAACGTTTTGCAATTCTACAACGATCCGGACCTTACAAGAGGAAAACGCCCAAACCAGCATGTTGGGTTGCACCGGTACACCTACAATGGGAGGTGGCAAGTTTGGGTGAATCAGAGTCCTCGTGAAGCTTGGTTCTCGGATACTGAAGGCTCCTCATCGCCTCTGAAGCTACCGTTCGTACCGACTAACTACTCATGTGGTCTGAACTCTTCCGTCATCGCTCTCTATTCAGAGAGCAAACATCAAATCGCTGGCGTATCTGGCACGGATGGCAGAATAATTTGGAATTACACATTGCCTGATACGAAGAGCAGTGGCCTATGGGTATCACCGGATTCGGCCGTAGTTATGGCATTTTCGAGCCCATTATCGATTGTCGTACTTGAAGCAAGATCTGGCAAATTGCGCCGCATCCTTCAACCGCATAACCTTCGAGTATCCAATATCTCCTTTACAAGTGACGGGAAAGGCTTCTTCACATTCGGAGCAGATGGGCGCGCAATCTTGTGGGATTTGGCATCCCTTAAGGAAATGGCCGAGTATCGCGCTATTGCGGGACAACGCATTTCTGCCGGAGACCTTTCTCCCGATGGACAACGTGTCGTTACAACTACAGAGGGTGGTACTTGGATGCTTTGGGATGCAAAGCTCGGCACGCAAATCACGACCGTACGCTCAAGTACAGGCCCGATCAGAGGTGCACTCTTTACGAAAGATGGCCTCAAGATTGTAACTGTTGGTGTTGACGATAGAGTCCACGTTTTTCGTTCGATAGACAAAGATCCGTCGATTCAAATACCAGTGAGTCAGTCGGCACTGAAAGGAATTAGGCAATAGAAGATAAAAGTATCCAGAATTGTGCGTTGGGGGCCGTATTCGTGCTAGGATCAGACCAAATTTGGCACAGGTCATTACCATGGTTTCCCTTCTCTACAAACGAAATGTTGCACCAGACGATTACGTACTGGACCTTCTAGAACGCGCACTCACTACTGCAGGACATAGTGTGTTCGTGGATCGTCACCTAAAGATTGGCGTCGAATGGGCCCAAAAGATTGAGGAATCAATTCGGGTTTCTGATGTTGTTATTGCGATTCTCTCCGATGCAGCATCTGGCAGCGAGATGCTTGAGTACGAACTTGAAACGGCGTCGAATCAATTCCAAAGTGGCGGTAGTCCTCGAGTGTTGCCGATACGAATTGGTGAAATGAAACCCATATCGGGCCCGATCGGCTTAATCGTAAATGGACTTCAGTTTGCTCAATGGACGGATCCATCAGACGACGACAAACTCGTTGCCGAAATTCTTTCGGCGATCGAAAAGCGGGATGACGATGAGGACCTAGATTCGGTCAAGCTTGAACGGATTGAGGCCACGGGTGGCGCAGTTCCGCCAAATTCTGGTTTCTATACTAAACGAGCGACTGACCATGAATTCGAAGATGCACTTCAAGCAAATGAGAGCGTCATTCTGGTCAAAGGGCCGCGTCAGGTGGGAAAATCATCCCTTTTGGGGCGTGGGATTCAACTCGTAGATGGATTGGGTTGGCGCGGAGTCACTACTGACTTTCAGATTCTCAGCTCATTTCAACTTTTGCACGAGGATCACGCCATGCGCGTGTTCGCGGAACTACTAGCCCGTCAAAGCAAATTTCACTACGATTTCAAGTGGGAGTGGCTGGACGTTTTCGGACCTTCCATCAACCTAGACAATTTCATGAGAGCGTTACTTGAAGCTTCCGACAAACCACTGGTGTGGTTTATGGACGAAGCCGACAGGGTCTTCAATACGCCGTTCTCAAATGACTTTTTCGGCGTCGTACGATCTTGGCACAACGCCCGTGCTCGCGATCCTAAAGGTCCTTGGAATCGCTTTACAGTAGTAATTAGCTACGCGACCGAAGCCAGGTTGTTTATTCGCGACCTCAACCAGTCCCCCTTCAATGTGGGCCGTCAAATCGGCCTCCAAAATTTTTCGCTTGATCAAGTTTCGGACTTGAATCGAAAATATGGCTCGCCGCTAAAGCGGGAATCAGACTTAGAAGCGCTTCATTTTCTAGTTGCTGGCCAGCCCTTTCTTACCAGAAGGGCTCTGGAAGTTTTGGCGAATGGTCGTTTGACTTTCCGAACGCTAATTGAGACAGCGGATCACGATGACGGGCCATTTGGTGATCACCTCAAGCGGATGCTGATTGCGGTCTCTCACACGCCGAACGTACTTAATGCCATACGTGTCTCGTTATCTATGCGACAACAATCATCCTCCGATGGCGTCGACCGACTGATAGCTGCTGGAGTGCTTAAGGAGTCAAGTGACGGAAACATCGACTTGGCTTGCGATCTCTACACTCGCTATTTGTCTCGCCTTCTTTAAGTCCAATCAAATGAAGCTGTCATGCAGGAGCGGTCAGTCATCAATAAGTCGTAAGCTTTCTGAGCGTCCCCTGGTGCTCCATACCAAGAGATGAGGTCCTCAACTGACACCGCCTTCTCGGCAATGAGAGCAATCGCTTCTCGAAGAAGGGCAGGGGTCGTATCGCGTGGAAATAAAAGCGACAGTTCTTTCCTAAACGCTTCCTGGTAGGGCAACGTAAATGAACCAGGGTATGAACCTTGAACAACCAACTTTGAGCCTGAGAAGTTGCTTTGGCCCCAAGCAGGATCCTTTGCCGCTAACAAAGATTGGGCAAGTACCTCCGGTACGCCGGTGGCATCTACAACGATATCCGCTCTGTCTCCAAAATGTGCCAAAACAGTATCCGCGATTGAACCTCGAACAACTCGTGTGTCTAGTCCACATTTTGAACCGTGAAGGACTCTACTTTCCATCGTATCGACGCCAAGAACTTTCGCGCCAGTTAACTTGAAGAGCTTTGCCGACATCAACCCTATTGGACCAAGTCCGACAATTACGATGTGGTCGCAAATTCTTGGATTTGAAATTCGGACTCCTCTGAGTGCGATTGCAGTCAGTTTGGCTATGGACGCATTCTTTGGGCCGCAACACTCGGGAACCACTACAACACTAGATGCTGGCACTACTGCATACGAAATGTGACCGCCCCATTGCATATTGATGGACGCCTTTTGGCACCCTGGAACAAAGACTCGGCAACCCAATAAGTTCGAATGCTTGTTATCCGATTCCTCAACAATACCGACGAGGGAATAGCCCGGTACAAATGGGAATTCCAGCGAGTCAGGCTGGAGGCCCGCTAAACATCGCAACTCCGTTCCTGGACTAATTGATGAGACCTCGGTGCGTACTAGCACCTCACCCGCCAGCAGATCGGGGACTGTAACGTCCACGAACTGGACCGTATTGATCTTTGTTGCAGCAATTGCCTTCGCTCTTTTCAAAATCGACCTCCGAGCGGATAGCTGAACTAATGTTCATACCTACGACCCCTCAAAAAGATAGGATGCGTCGTTTCGGACATTGTTCGCATGGAGGAATCTCTCTTAAAGCAAACTAAAATGAAAACGTCCATGGAGTTTGCATCCATGGACGGCTCAAGTCGTAGCGAATCTAGGTGCTAGTGGTGACTCTTCTTCGACCAGTTCTCTTCGCGGGTGGCGTAATCCCGTTCGATAACGGGAGGAATAACGATCGTTACAAAAATAGCTGCAAGAATACTGAAGCCAAAGAAGATCAGTGCGTATGTTGCCCCATTGTGAATATCATTAACCTGAAGGTCCACTTTGTGTTCACGGTTGCCAAAAATCGTTCCCAAGTAGAACCCAAGCAAGGTAAGCAGACATGGCGAAAGAATCCAAGCCATGAACAGGGCCAACTTCGTTTCATGTCTTTGTAAGGACTTTGAAAGCATTAAGTCCATTTTGGCAAATGAGGGGGTAATTTTGCGCGATCCTTCGGGTCACTATTGTGGAAAAATAGTAACGCTTGAGTGGATTGAGCGTCAGCAGAGTATGAAAAAGCTGGCTTGTGCCCTTGCTGCAACGCTGTTGGCATCTCTGAGCTTTGCTTCGGGTGGCGGCGCGCTTCAGATGTCAGTTCACGTGCCTGTTCGATTTGCAATACGACATGCGGATCCCTGGGCGATCAAAGCAATGCTTGAAGGCATGGCAACCGATTCTCCGGAAATGAGCTCCCTTTGGGGAATCACTGGAACTCGATCGTCGGCAGCCGCCTCTGGGAGCCCCCTACTAGAGAATGGATTCCTTGTCGTTAACCCAACCGATAATAGTACCTGGTGGTACCCGAAAGCTGCAAAGCCATAGCCTAAGCTAAGCGACGGCTACTTTACCGGCAGGAGAAAGCTCGTAATTAGTTATGGTGTCTGTCTGGAAGCTTTTCACGATCAACTGCCTACTCAAAAGTTCATTGAACGTTTCTTCTGTAATGACGTGTCGGACGTCTCTGTGAATCAGGGATATTCGTCGGACACCGGTTGTTTCATATACCCAGAGTTCGCCCTGATCAGCGATCATTTTCAGGACTGAGGCGGTACCGTCAATCTCACGACCAAAATCTTCTTTGCCAGCACCAAGGTTTCTTCCTGGTCGACGTCGAAATTCGAATGCCTCAGCCAAGGGCATGCCTGATTGAATGTTCTTTCTCAGAGTCATTTCAGACACAGCACATCGTTCGTCTTGCGCCCATTCGCGAATAGTCTTTGCTTCGTCAAAGAGTTCATACAGCGGGCCACTGCCTTCCTAGCGACCTCGGTTGCCGGATAGTGGAGTAGTAAATGCAGCCTCGGGGCTCCAACCGTGTTGAATTCGGCGAACAAAAACGTTCATCTTGACCACAACTCGGGAGTCGTCTCGCCACTGAGTTACAGACTTGGATTCCCCAAAAGCTTCGACGACGAGAGGCGGCTTGATATATTGTCGTTCACGGCGCGCAACATCCTCTGTGATGGCCATAACGGGATCCCAACCGTCTTCGATTCGGGAAATGAGCGTGCCGTATTTGACGACGCATCGAGGATCTCGTGACCATTCGTAAATCGATTTTCTTTCTCCAAAAGCCTCAATTGAAGGGAGAAACCTACGATATAACGGATTGTTGCGGATAGTGTACAGCTCCTAAAGAAAAATAATCAAAATAACACGAACATTTGGGTTTTATTGTTAATGCACAAAATGCCATCTGTTCTCGAAGTGTGTTTCGCCAAAGTTTACACGATCTGTCCTTTGAGTGCAAGCTCGTAGCGTAATATTTATATTATAGTATTTGTTTAGTCTGTTCCGATATTTGGTTTGCGATTAGGCCGTTTGGACTATCAAAAAATACTATTCGATTAGTTAGAAACTCAATTGGCTTTGCATCGTGTTGCTCCATTCCGATTCGACAGCGACCTGATGGGCATGCAGGTGGACATTCTCGTTGTCCGGATATGGACTATTGCCTATACGTTCATGGTTTAGCGTAAATTCCCGGTAACTACGATTTCCTTAATCGATAGTACGCCTCCGTAAGAGGAAGGTAACCGCAAAATCACCCTTCCTTAGTACTAATCTTAAGATTTGTCCAAGGGAAACCTAAAAGCCAAGGTTCGACAACGAATGTCGCCACGATCATTCCAGATACAATCACGTCGGAATGAAGTTCCCTTATTCGATGCTCCGTGATTATGTTGAAACAACGCTCTCTGCTGAGGAAGTTGGCGATCTATTAACGATGGCTGGCTTTGAGCTAGAGGGCATAGAGGAACTCGACGGCGATTCGGTACTTGACATCAAGGTTATGAGTAACCGAGGCGATGGCTTGTCCGTTTTCGGACTGGCGCGCGAAGTTCTCGCTAAAGATCCTAAGGCGTCTGCCAAGAAGGCATATGCTGATGCTGAATCCAGATTTGCATCGTACGATTTGGGAAATGACGCTCCTAATACGAGCATTCAGATTCTTGTTCCTGAGTGTTTTCGATACGCCTGCGTGATTCTCGAAGGAGTAGGAAACGCAGTTACTCCGGAGTGGTTGCGGCACCGCCTAGTGCAATCCGGAATGCGTCCGATCAGCCTCTTGGTTGACGTTACAAATTACGTCATGCTCGAGTTGGGGCAACCCCTACATGCATTCGATTTCGACAAGCTTTCAGGTCATCGCATTGTCGTTCGTTCAGCAGTAGCTGGCGAGAAACTGACTACACTTGATGGCAAAGACCATGTATTAGAGCCAGGTCATATGATGATCTGTGACAGTGAAAAACCGGTTGCAGTTGCTGGGGTCATGGGTGGCCAAGATTCCGAAGTGAGTTCCACGACGACACGAGTTCTACTAGAATCTGCACATTTCAAAAACACAAGCGTTCGCAAAACGCGTAAGCAACTCGGTCTCAACACAGAAGCTTCCTACCGTTTCGAAAGAAGCGTCGATCCGGAGGGCGTCGTTGCAGCCATCATAAGGTGCGTTCAATTGGTATTGAGCGCTGCCCCAAGCCTCGTCGTTTCTCAAGTTCTTGACGTGTATCCCGGTCGACGGGAACCAAGCGTGGTTCAACTGCGGCCTAGCAGGGCATCTCGAATGTTGGGGATGGCAATTACGTCGGAGCAAACGGAGAGGTATTTGTCTCGCTTAGGGTTTCAATTGTCCAAGACTGGAGATGACACATTCGATGTGGTCTCGCCGTCATGGAGACCGGATATTGTTCGAGAGATCGACCTCGTGGAAGAGCTCGGTCGCGTTCATGGTTTTGAGCTGATTCCTGAGACCCTGATTCAGGGAACGTCAAAAATGGGTGGTCCCCAGCTTTTCGAGCTATGGACAGATTTACATCGAGAGGCGGCTCTGAGATGCGGCCTTAACCAGATCATTAGCCACTCCTTGCGGGATCAACATCTCCTTGATCTGCCTGGAGCCGCGCGAGTTGGTCCAAGGGTACCGGCTTCGCCAGACACGGCATTTCTCCGAAATTCATTGCTGCCATGCCTGTCCGATGCTGCCAGAAGAAACAACCACAAGGAAATCCAGATATTCGAAATGGGGAAAGTGTTCTCGGCGGTGACGCCAGGTTATAGAGAGAACTATCGCTTTGGAGTCCTCCTATGCGGTCCCGTAACTCCCACGTATTGGAGCAGAGGGAAGGCTGACGAAGCTACCTTCTTCACCTTGAAGGGTTTCATTGAAGAGATCCTTGGAGCGGTGGGCGTAAGCGTTATTCTTGAAACGACTCAACCGTTGGACACGAGACTTCATCCAACTCGACAAGCAGCGCTTACTTCTAACGGTGTTATCTTAGGCGTAATCGGGCAGATACATCCCGACGTCGCAAGTGGATGTGGTCTTTCGCCGGATACGCTCTTGGCTGAATACGACCTTGAAGATGCATACGCAAGCAGATCGGGAAGCTTGAATCTTGAATCTGTAAGCAAACACCCTGCGGTTCAGCGCGACATCTCAGTACTTGTCTCGTCAAGGGTTCCTTACACTAAAATCTCACAAGCAGTCGCTAATGGTGCCGGAGCTGTACTTGAGAAACAATGGCTATTCGATGTCTTTACTGGACAAGGAATTGCTGAGGGCATGCTTGCACTAGGAATTTCAATGCAGCTTCGCAAGCCGGACTCAACGTTTACAGATGAGGAAGCGAACCTGGTGCGGGATCAGGTCGTAAAGGAGCTTGCTGAACTTGGGGCGAACATGCGGTAACTGATAGGTCAATGGCTACCCAAAGCAAAGTGACGGTAAACAGAGAGCGGCATGCCATTGGCCAATAGCTGTAGTGCGGAAATTGTTTGACCCAGGCCATTGGGAGGAATGCGATGAAAGACATCCCATACCCTCCCAACGCCAAAATCCATCGACGCCTTGCCTGATAAAACGCTGTCAAGTTTGCCGACATGGCCAGAATGAACATGTAGGGCGCAGCCGTCAAAAACATTATCGGGCCCAATTCAATGTTAGTGAGAAACCCCTTCACACTGTTCGCAAACGGAAGCAGGTAGTTCAGCAGTGATAACCGAACTCCAGGACCTGTCCTAAATTGCTGTAGCTGATAGCCAGAAGCCCCAGACGGCAGACACAACTTTCGGATGACGATGTAGACAAGTAGTAGCGACCAAAAACCTGCTTGCCATCCCCACCTAACTCTTGAGCCTCTAAACCGAAACACGACGGCTGTCGCGAGAAGTACCGCTGGCAGCATGACCGCCTGTTCATAAGATCCAAGGGCACCAGCAACACAAATCATGGCTAGTGCGGCCCATCCCCAATTCAATTTAGATGCGCTTAGCCTTGCTTTCGTGCTTCTGGTTGATGGGGGAGTTAGCGGTGTGGCTATTTCTACATTCTTCGTCGCACCGAGTCGCTCATAGCGGGCATAGGAAGCCATAGCCGCCAAGGCAAAAACCGTCATCACGGTAGCTGTTCGACCTGGAAGCCAGCCCAAGGTACCGCTTCCAATCGAGCCAACACCCATCGAGTCCATTCCTGTGACTTCTATAGTGGTGTAGTACATCACCAAGAAGACAGGAGCCCATAGGTTGACCTTTTTGCCATGACGGATGGCTCCGATGACAGCCGCCAGTACGGCAATTCCGAGGAGCGGTGTTTCGAGAGCGTACTGAGTTCCCAGATGTTGAAAAGCAAATAGAACTGCACCACTTGCCGCTAATATGGGTTTGTCCGTGAGTTCGCGCAGAAACCAGAATAGAAGCAAGATGCACGCAATACAAAGCAACGTGTTGGTCAGGCCATAGCCGGCTGCGTTACTAGCGTAGAGTCGATTGTCGAGTTCAAACGCTAATGTTGAGACCGGACGATAGAAGTGATTTTGGAGTGGCCAATCACTTATGAACCAACTAAAGGGCGCGTTTCTGGCCCTGATCGCATCCAGAAGGACGTGAGTGTCGGAGTCAGCAAGCAAGCCAGGATTTGATGCCCGAGCAAGAAAGATAGGAATGCATGAGGCAATTACTGCAACCAATGCACCGATCCAACGCTTCACTCGCCGATTATGGCTGAAAAGTAGAAGTGGTCAAACTCCGGGCGGATTCTTGTGTAGATGACAGTAATTTGTTGGGTCAATAATTCGCTCGGGACATAATAAAGCACAAAGCTAACGCTTCGAGCGTAGTGGGAATTATCAGATGAATATTAAACACATGGCAGTCTTGATCGCTGCGCTAACCACAACCCTAAGCTTTGGCCAAGAAGAAATCAACGCCAAGCTCAAATCTCTCGTAGGAAAGCCCGCTCCATCATTCAAGATGACCGACACAAAAGGTCGGTCGATCACCAACAAGTCACTCAAAGGAAAAGTCGTAGTCCTCGATTTCTGGGCCACATGGTGCGGACCTTGCAAAAAAGCATCGCCTGCTATGGAAAAGCTTCATAAAAAGTACGGGTCAAAGGGCCTTGTGGTCATTGGTGCCGAAACAAAGGAGCAAGGAGCGGCTGGCGCTAAAGCCTACGCCAAAGAGCATGGTTACACCTATGTGTTTACAACCAACAACGATGATTTCACGAACCGACTTGGTATAGAAGGAATTCCTGCGTTCGTGATATTAGGTAAGGACGGAAAAGTAGTGCGAACGGAAACGGGAGTGCCACGAGACATTAATCAGCTTTACACGTCTTTTGAAACCACGATCAAATCACTTTTAAAGTAGGGACAATTTCAGTCTCGCCTACTATTGACAACTTTAGTGGTGCTGTCTCGGGTTTCGAGGCGGGCCACTTTTTTATTTCCCTTCTCGTATTTGCAGAGCGAACCTCACTGTGGCGCACGCCTGAACAGATTTTCGAGGTAGTTGTAGCCGCTAAATCCAGGGCATTGAAAATGAACGTACTTATCTTCGCAGTAGTGATACGATGAGCCTGTAGATACGTTAAACGAATCGAGGGTAAATGCTTTATTTTGTTGTGTTAATTGCCGGTCTATGCCAGGCTTCCGACTTAGAAAAGGGACTAATCGATCTAGCTCGTAGGGCGGTTATTGCCGAAGTAAGGCATTTGCCTCTCCCAAAACCATTGGAATCAACTCCAGCCAGGCCCGTCTTTGTCACTATCGAGCATGACGGCAAAGTGATAGGTTGCCGAGGCGATCTTTCCATACGAACGAAATCACTGGAACAGGAGGTCATTCTCGCAGCACGAGGCGCTGCCGCCCATGACCCTCGCTACCGACCATTGTCGATCGCAATCTTAAAAGATTTTCTTGTAACTGTGACGATTATTGACCGCTTAGAACCGCTTTCGGACATTCGAAGGCTCGAACCATTGGATGGATTAGTGCTCAAGGCATCTGGAAAGTGGGGAATTGTGCTGCCATGGGAAGGAAAGGAACCTTTGATTAGGTTGAAGTGGGCTTACCAAAAAGCGGGAGTGCAGCAAGGTGCCGCTTCGGAACTATCAAGGTTGATTGCGACAAGGAGTCGAGGATGATTCATTTGCTATTAATGGCTGCACTTACGACATTCAATGCTGGAAATCAGGTGAAGGCCCTGCCTCAAGAACTGAGTGTGTGGTGCTCCAGAAACGTTGCTCCAAGTTCAAAGATTCGACTAAACATCAATACTCGAAATGTTCCCATCGTTCACGTCACTAGCTTTCCAATCGATGGCTTGAAGTATTACCGGTCACAGCAAAGTGAAAGGATCCGCCCCCAACCCGTGGCGCCACCTAATGCCAAATTTGATCTCACTGTCACGCAGAATGGCCAAAACACTAAAAACGATAATTGGTATTCCAGGCAGGTTAATTTGCCTCCAATCAAGCCTGGAGTCTATTTGCTCCTTTTCGCGGGCGGTTCGAAACAGACCTGGACTGTGGTCAATGTCACTAACTTAGCGCTCTTGACCAAGAGATCCTCCACACACTCGCTCGTTTGGGTAACCGACCATAAAACTGGGCGGGTCATCAGCGGTGCAAGAGTGGACTATTTCAGCCGAAAGGGTACGGGTTTGACTTCCAGTGTCACCGGTCAGGACGGAGTATCGATCATTCCAATGACCGCGGGCACCACGAGAATTATTGTCCGTGCAGCAAGCGACATCGCAGCGGTTGAATGCAGCATTCCTCAATTGGATGGGATCTTGACCTGCCTATTCCAAACGGATCGTCCCATATATCGTCCAGGCCAAGTAGTCAGTTTCAAGGCGATTCTCCGCCTAACAAAGGGTCAAATCTATTCGCTAATTGGGAATCAAGATGTCCGATTACAGTTCCGAGACCCACGAGATAATCCCCTGGAACAAGTGACTCTTAGGTCAAATGATATCGGGTCCGTAGCTGGATCCTTCAAGATTCCGCAAGAAGGCATGATCGGGCCTTATAGTATTGTGCTTACGACCAACAATCAGAGCGCCTACCAGACTTTCTCTGTAGCTGCATATCGTAAGCCCGAATTCAAAGTTGACGTCAGAACCGTTGGTCGTCGTTATTTCGGTGGAGACGATATTCATTTCTCCGTCGACTCAGCCTATTATTTCGGGTCGCCAGTGGCCCAGGCTGTGGTGCACTGGACCGCCAGAAGGTCCTTTTCGCCTTACTCCAACACGACTCCGGAGGATGCTTGGTTTTATGGCGGAGATGGAAACCTATATCCTAGAGATACCTACGCTGCGGCACCGTTTGGAGCCGAAGGTCAGGCTATCACGGATAACAATGGGCACGTAGATATTCCCGTACATACAGAGAAAGATGGCATGGATGCCAACTACACCCTGGCTGTAACCGTTGAGGATCAATCGAGGCGCCAAGTGCAAGGACACGGAAGTGTCCCAGTCTATGCATCTGAATTGCGAATCAGTCTCACTCCGCTGAAACAAGCGGTTGCGGTGGGCGACCTTGTGCCTGTTGAGCTTAGGGTTGTTGATCTCGATAATCGAGTTCAACCTGCTGAAGTCCTGCTACAGGTGATTCAGCAGGTCTACATCGAGAAAGAGGGCATCTATCGCCCCAAAGTCCTCACTTCCAAGAAGGTGAAGGTTCCGACAACAGGACATCTGGTTACTCAACTTCCTGCTCTTGCTTTTGGCAGCCTAAGTCTGGTTGCCACAACTCAAGACACTCACGGCAGGAAGGCATCTGGTAACGCAGAAATCTATGTGGCAGGTATGGATTCGGTTCCGACAAAGACTGTCGAGCAACCACGTTTGGAAGGAAGGCTGGATAAGCGAACCTACAAACCCGGAGACCAAGTCAAAGTCTATGTCACAACAAATCGACCCAGTCGACCCATATTGATGACCTTTACCGGTGGAGATATTTGGAACTACAAAGTCTTCGATCCCATCCACAAGTCAATTCTTTGGACCCTCGACACATCAACTGCCGAGTCGCCAAATGCTTATGTCAACTTCAACCAATGGGTTGAAACTCAATTGATGTCGGGGAACAATATCGTGCCCCTTCCGGACAAGGACAAGCTCCTCAACGTGAAGGTATGGTCCGACAGATCCGAATATGAACCCGGCGATAAGGCAACTTTTCACGTTCAGACTACTAGTCACTCGGGGAAGCCCATTCGCTCCGAAGTTGCTCTTTCGATTATTGATGAAGCAATATATGCACTCAGCCCGGACACTACGCCCGAGCCATATCGTTTCTTTTGGGGAATGCGTCCAGACCGAGTGACGACTATGGAATCTTCGCCAGAAGAACTCTCGGGAGGAGCCTATCAGAGGACAAATTCGCTCGCGCCCGTTCGCTTGCGCTTTGAAGACACTGCCTATTGGAATGCCTTGGTTCAGACCGACGGGCAGGGACAAGCAAGTGTTTCCGTCGAGATGCCTGGAAACTTGACGACCTGGAGGGCGACAGGAAGGGCGATAACGAGCGATACTCTGGTGGGTACTGGCACGACCAATACCGTAGCTACGCGAGCCGTAACCTTACGCCTTGCCGTTCCTCGAATCGTCTCTCAGGGCGATGAATTCGTGCTGACGGGGACCGTCAACAATCGGTCAAGTACTGCCCGAAAGTTTGAAGTTAATCTTGAAATGAATGGCGTCCCTGTTGCCTCCAGCTCAAATCACTCCATTCGAATTGATGCAAAGAGCGAAGGAATAGTTAAGTGGACACTGTTAGCCACGCAAATACCTCCCACTCAAGTACTTGCATTGTCTGCGGACGTACACGAATTGGGAAATTCAAATCCTAAGTTTAGTGATGCCCTAAAGGTAGCAGTACCAATTGTCCCTCGTGGACTAATGAAGCTTGACATTATGGGAGGAACGCTTACGCAAAGCGAATCTACGAATTTGCGTCTTCCTCTCGATACATTGCCGCAGGGCTCGTTGATCACGGGGACGATTTCGGGAGGAATTCACGACCGAGTCAATGCATGGGCGCGAGGCTTGGTGTTGAGCGGTAGGTACGGCACGTTTTGGGGCGTCAATACCCTCAAAGCAGCAATAGCCTTGAAGCTCTCACCTCAAACGGAAGAAGTGAAAGAAGCCCTTGCTCTGTTGTCGCGCACGGAGTCTGGTGATGGGTGGGGCTGGTGGGAAGGATCTCCACCTGACGCTAAGATAACTTCAGAAGTCGCTCACACTTTGGCGCTTGCTAAAAGGCAAGGATTCGACATTTTTGATACGGTCCTGAAGTACGCAATGGGATCCTGTGTCAGCCAATATGTTCGAACAAATTCGTGGGAAGACCGAACGCGTCTCAGTGCCTCACTGGTCGAGTTAGGAGACCCTAGCGCAGGAAAATTCACAAGTGAGGTGCTTGAACGAGGCATTAAGGTCTCACCCTTTGCAAAGATGAGACTGGCTCATGCACTTGTCTCAGTTAACCGTGCCGCGAGTCTTCGATTACTTAACGAAGTTCGACCGCTCGTATCAGACGGCAATGTCTCAGCCAAGATTCCTGTGGGATCTGGAATCGGTTGGTCTGCCACAGAAAATCAGACTACGGCGGAATTTCTTTCCGTTCTCAATCTGCTTCACGAGTCTCCGGAACTTCAAACTCGGTTGGCCAGAAACTTGGCGGTTCCTGACGAGACCTCTTATCGGTCGTCAGAGGAAATAGGAGATGTGGTTTCTGCTTTGGATTTATATGGAAAGGAGCATCCGGGTGCCTCAATCATCGGCAAAGCAGAAATCGTAATCAACGGGCATAAATACGAACTATCACATTCCTCAGTGGAAGAAAGTGCGTCCTTCGAAACCCGAGAGCCAATACTCAAAGGCGGGAAAAACGATTTCACGCTAAGTCGGACCGGAAGCGGAGAAGTCTTCTTTGCTCTCCAAATCCGGACCTATCAACCTAACCTACACGAATCTAACCGTGGTGTCAGGGTAACGCGACGGTACGAAACCCTTAACGCTGCCGGTGTTTGGTCCGAAATAGGGGACAGGGTGAAGCCCAACGAACCTGTGAGATGCACGGTAGTTGTTTGGGGAGATGATGTCGCTGATGCGCTGAGGATTACGGAACCCATTCCAGCCGGATTTGAATACGTCGATTCTGACTACACGGCAAACGCTCTCCAACAAGTCAAGGATGGAGCCATTGAGCACTATCTGTTGAATAGTGGAACGCCGAACTACTTCCGCTACTATCTTAGGGCAGAAGCTGACGGTCGCCTCGTTGCTTTACCCGCGGTTGCCGAATACTTAAGGCGCCCTTCGATTCGGGGGAACAGCTCGGCAACAGAGCTGGTGGTGCATCCATAAACCAAGCTTTTGTACGCGTAAGTCTGTTGGTATGGGCCAGTTTTTTGGCTTGTCTATCCTATGCAGATCCGCACATCGGATCGAAGTGGACTTCATTTTCGCTAAGAGATAATGGGGGTCGCGTCACGGAATGGGTTCCTGGAGAGGTAACGGTTATTTCGTTTTGCGCTTATTGGTGCGATACCTGGAAAACTCAGCTTCCTCGACTGATTGAGGCAAGGAAACAAACAAAAGGCCTTCCCGTTCGTTTCCTTGTCGTGAGTATCGACGGTCGTTGGTCGGAAGCTTCAAAGACCAACCACGAGATTCCCATGTGGCTCGACTATGGCGGCGACTGGTCAAGGAAACATGGTATTGATCGGGTTCCTACGACCGTAGTCTTGGATTCGACTGGAGAGGTGCGCTTCGTAGGGGGAGGAGTTGTACGTACCGAAGATATTCTCGGGGCGATTCGCCAAGCCAACGAGACAAAGTCGAAATCTGAGCAGACTCTATTTCTGACTTTCGATGATTTTCCTGCGGGAAATGGTCCAGAACTCCTTGATGCACTGCGGGCTCAGTCGATTCCGGCCACATTCTTTTGTATCGGTAGCCGGGTTGCTGAGAACGCTTCCATGCTCAAACGAGCGATCAATGAAGGTCATTCACTTCAGAGTCATTCTTGGAGTCACAATTCATCACATCCCGATTTGGAGAAATGCCGCCAAATCTTTCGGCAGGTTCTAGGAATTGAGGCCAAGCTTTATCGTCCGCCCGGGAGCGAGATGATTGATGGAGAGGCTGAACATCATCCAATTGTTGACCCGTACGATTTTCAGCGTCCAAGTCGGGACGAACTGATTCGCAGGATCATAGGTTGCGTTCGAGATCGAGCAATCATTCAGCTTCACGCAAATGTGAAGGTAACTTTGGAAGTCCTTCCAGAATTGCTGGATTTACTTAAGCGGCGAGGATTTGTCTTTAAGGTGCTTTAGATTCGATATGAGTAGGCTCATGAAGAAAGCACAGATTCTACACAAGAAGGTCCTTTTCAAAAAGGCTTTTTTCAACTGGTTCTCGATCGATTTTGAGTATGAGAAATGGGATGGAACCTCTAGCGGAACACAGACTCAGTTCATTCTCGACCGAGGTGATAGTGTTGGCATTTTGCTTCATGACCTAGAACGAGATGAAGTAATCCTCGTTGAACAATTTAGGGTTGCAACTTTTGAGGCTGACGGTGGATGGATCTTGGAGATCCCGGCTGGTCGAATCGATCCAGGCGAACTTCCGCCAGATGCGGCTGCCCGAGAAGCAAGGGAAGAGACAGGATCTGACCCGTCTGTAGTCGAGTTCGTGGCTTCCATGTATCTTTCGCCTGGAGCATGCTCCGAGCGACTTCATTTGTTTTACTGTCCTGTCCAACAGGGACTTAACGTTGGACTTCGAGGAGGACTCGAAAGTGAAAACGAAGATATCCGCGTACTGCGATTTTCCGTGAGCGAAGTTCAAAGAATGATCGATTCAGGCCGAATTCAGGACGCAAAGACCTTGATAGGATTGATGTGGCTACAGCTTCGACGTAGCCCTAAAGCTTAATGTAGCGCTAACACGTGACTCAAGGTTGCGTATTTAGAGAAGGGTATAATCCCTATGTTCAATGTTGAACGCTCAGTTCACAGTTGACTCCTGAGTTGCGGACTTCGATCAGTCTGCGCCCACAGCACGGGTTAAGTGCGACATACCTTACAGGAGGTCACCATGATCGTTACCGTCCGCAGATGGACTTCGATTGCGTTGCCTCGCTTTGTAAAGCGAGCAAAGACAGTTCGGGAAAACGCCCCGACGAATATAAGAACCGAAGAAAAGCAATTTAGCTTTCTGGAGTCCTACGGAAAGATGTTCGAGCATCAGGTAAATCTGATGTTCAAAGAAGAACTCAAGTAAGGAAATCGGGGCAGTCCATAGCGACTGCCCCATTTCATTTGTTATTGTTCGTAAAATAGGCAAATGGTGAGTCTTGCCCTCTATGCTTCTCTGTTAGTTGCATCCCAGAAACCCTTTTTGATCCAGCGGCCGCTTTCTGGCTTGCAGGTGAAGTTGGATGCCATCTGCCGTTCCTTTCATGGCCGAATAGGGTATTGCGTAAAGGTGCTGGATCATCCTGCCGAGATCAGCTACCGTGGCAACGAGCAGTTTCCCACTGCGAGCACCATTAAGACGGCCGTGGCTTTAGAAGCCATTGGTCAGGTTGACGAAGGCAAGTTGAAATGGTCGGATCAGTGGACGGTGCCTCCAATGGAGGGTCGACAGTTCAGCATGTGGTCTTACTTTTTCAAAGACGGCACAAAGCTGGATCTGGATGGTTGGGTCAATTTAATGCTGACCGTCAGTGACAATACGGCGACTATGGTGCTCAGAGAATGGCTAAAACCCGATAACGTTAATCAACGCTTACAAAAATTGGGCCTAAAGAAAACGATGGTTCTCTGGGACAACTTTCCTCCAGACGAGCAAGAAAAAATAAGTCTTCGACATAAGTGGGGATTAGGGGTTACCACGCCGATCGAGATGAATCGATTATGGGAATTGATCTATAGAAAGAAAGCCGCATCAGACGCCGGCACAGATCGACTCATTAGAATTCTCAGTCACCAGTATTGGGACAGTTATTCCGGTGTCACCTCACCCATCGACGTAAAAGTTGCCAGTAAGTCTGGTGCAATTGACCGCAGCCGGAGTGAGACAGCTTTAGTCTTTGCAGAGCATCCCTACATTCTTGCGATCTATACCGATGAGCAACGCGACCAATCATGGGACACTGCCAATCAAGGCGACGTTGCGATTCGCAATATGTGCAGCATCATTTGGAATGAATTGAATCCGAAACGTCCCTATCTCCCTCCGAAGGATTACAGAAAATTCCATGCCACCGGAGGTGGAGTGGAATAAGCATTCTGGAGATTCGATTGCAACCCCGAGATATCACGAAACCGTATCGTCTACGTGCTTGAGATTGTTGGACTACGGAAATCTTATGGTGATATCGAGGCTGTTCGAAGTGCTTCGTTCAGCGTGGAGGCTGGGACTTGTTACGGCTTGCTAGGACCGAATGGCGCAGGCAAGACTACCGTTATCTCGATTATCACGGGAACCCTGGATGCCGACGGGGGACGGGTCCTCTTCGACGGAGAACTTGTCTCAACCGATAATCCTGGCCCAAAACGCAAAATGGGTTACGTTCCTCAAGAAGTTGCGTTGTACACGGAAATCAACGCCTTCGACAATCTCAGATTCTTTGGCTCGCTTTACGGATTGTCAGGTCAGCACCTACTGAATCGGATTGAGCACGGACTTGAACTGACAGGTCTAAGCGATCGCGCCAAGGAACCCGTTGCAAACTATTCCGGTGGTATGAAGCGCCGACTGAATATCGCTGCCGCACTCTTACACGAACCAGATCTCATTGTCCTTGATGAACCTACTGTTGGAGTAGATCCTCAAAGCAGAAATGCGATCTTTGATACTCTTGCCGAATTGACGTCTCGGGGCAAAACAATCTTATATACGACCCACTATATGGAAGAGGTGGAACGTCTCTGTCATCGAGTTGCGATTATGGACAACGGCACCGTCATCGCAGAAGAAACGCTTTCGGGAATGAAACGACTCATCCCTCAGCAAAATGATGTCTTCGTCGAACTCGAAAGTGCACCTTCTTGCGAGATCGAAAACTTGCCTGGCACGCTTTCTCATACCCTTGATGGCACAACGCTGAAACTAGAAATTGGAGACCTCAATCGAGACCTTCCCAAGGTTCTGCTTGGTTTGTCCGAGCTCGGGTTGAAATATCACACCGTTCGAACTCAAGAAAGCTCATTGGAGCAAGTGTTCCTCACCTTGACTGGTAGGAGCTTAAGAGATTAACCATGCTAAGACTGCTTTTTGAACTCATTCGAAAGGACCTCCGAATCTTTACCGCAGACCGCAGGTCTGTGATGATTTCCTTCTTGACTCCGGTCATTCTGGCTTGCTTCATTGGCTACCTTATGGGATCAACCGGTAAGTCTGACCAGCCTAAAGCAGTTTCCGTTTTTGTAGTCGATCAAGACAAAAGTGACTTCTCGAAGAACCTTATTTCCCGACTAAAAACGGGGAATGCCCTAAAGGTTGAAGAGGTGGATGAACCTACAGCAAAAACCAAGGTGTCCGGTGGCGACATGGCTCTGGCAATCGTAATCCCGGCCGAGTTCGGAGTTCAAGCCAAAATGGCAATGCTTAAGCACACAGATCAGCCAAGCTACCGCTTCCTGACAGATCCCTCTCGATCAATTGAGGTTGCGATGGCCAAAGGTGCGCTCATGAAGTCCACCATGCAGGCTCTGACTCAAACCGTTTTCGGTACCGCGACTGATCCTGACGCTTCGAATTTACCCTTCAAGATCAGCGAAGAGTCCCAAACCGTGCCCAATGGAGCAGCCACAAGTGGAGCAGCTCACGCTTTTGCGGGAATGAGTATGCAGGGTCTACTTTTCTGGGCGATTGAGAGCGCCATGACATTGCTTAGAGAAAAGCGCATGGGAATATGGAGGCGACTGCGATCTTCGCCTGTCTCGCCAACGATGTTCTTGCTTGGCCGAGGAATTAGTGCTGCCATTCGCGCATTGGCTATCGTTTTAGTCGTGTTCGGGGTTGGCTTTGCAGTGTTTCGATTTTCGATCACGCCCTCAGTTGAGAACTATATAGGTTTTGGCCTAATCGCAATCTGTTCGGCAATCATGGCTTCTACCTTCGGACTGTTTGTAGCAGCTCTAGGTAAAAACGAACAACAGAGTCGAGGTCTATCGATATTGGCTGTCTTGGGAATGTGCATGCTCGGCGGAGCCTGGTTCCCAATGTTTCTGATGCCCCAAATCATGCAGACAATATCCAAGGCGATCCCCATCTCATGGGCAGTTAATGGATTTGACGGCATGATTTGGAGGGGCCAAGGATTTTCCGACGCTATCACCGCTTGTGCGGTTCTCCTTGCCTTCTCAATCGTATTTGGATTTGTCGCGCTCCGTAGAATTTCTTGGGAACCTGAAGCAGGCTAGTCCGATAGCAGGCTTCAGTAACTCATAGAGTGCGATAAGTTGCCTACGGGTACCTTAATAGAATGTCGGTTCGTGTTCGATTTGCACCTAGTCCCACCGGAATGCTTCACGTTGGAGCACTTAGGGACGCCCTGTTTAAGTTCTTGTTCGTAAAGAGGTTCGACGGAATCAATATCTTGCGAATCGAAGACACGGATCGAACTCGCTATTCGCCAGATTCAGAGCTTGAGTTTATCGAGACCCTAAAATGGGTCGGTATTTCCTTCGACGAGGGTCCCCATATCGGAGGTCCTAACGCACCCTATCGCCAAAGCGAGCGCAAGGAAGCTGGAATCTACGCACAGTGGATTGAGAAACTGCTCGACGAAGGTTTCGCCTACAAGGCATTCGACACAGCGAAAGAGCTTGAGGAGATGCGAGAAATACAAAGCCTCAACAAGCAGTCGACAGGCTACTACGGTGGAATATGGCGAGACGCTACAAAGGACCAAGTTGCAGCTGCGGAAGCGGAAGGTAAGACCTACGTTATTCGACAACGTATTCCCCGTGACACCACTATCGCCATTGATGATGCGGTACGAGGTCGAATCGAGTGGGACAGCAACACCATCGATGATCCTGTTCTTATCAAAGCAGACGGAATGCCGACCTACCACTTTGCTTCAATGGTCGATGACCATTTGATGGAGATCACGCACATCATACGTGGGGAAGAGTGGCTATCCTCAGCTCCAAAACATGCTGCCTTGTTTGACGCATTTGGATGGGAAAGACCCATCTTTGTACACTGCCCAGTTATCGTTGGAACCGATGGTAAGAAACTTTCCAAACGACATGGCGCAACTCGGGTTCTCGACTATGCTGCCCAGGGCTATCTACAAGGTCCCCTTAAGAACTTCATCGCACTGATTGGCTGGTCGCCTGGTGACGACCGAGAAATAATGAGCGAGCAAGAGCTGATCGAGGCGTTTGACCTGAATGGTTTACAACCGTCGCCTGGGAAGTTCGATCTCGAAAAGCTTCGATGGCTAAATGGGAATGCTATTCGTGCCCTGTCTATCGACGATCTGATGAGCGTCGTACTGGATTATCTGAGCACTCCTTACACCTTTGAGTACCTGTCGCAGGTTGAGCAGGAACCAGGCAAACCGGATCCCAAGCAGGTTCTGAAATCCCTTCAGCTTCTTGAACGCGGTATCAGGCAGGATCCTTCATACGCAATGGAAGCCCTCAAGCTTGAGCAACAGAGGGTCCACACACTTGCCGATTTTGGAGAAGCTTGCGAATTCTTCTTCGTGGATCTTCCGAGCATGGACCAGAAAGCCGTCGACAAGTGGTTCCAACTTCCTACCACTCGCGAGCTCTTTAACACGCTTTTGGAAAAATGCGGTAGCACTTTTGGCCCCGATTCGGAGCCTGAAGTTTACGAAGCTGTCCTAAGGGACTTTCAAGTTCAAAGTGGGCTTGACAAGTTGGGCCCCATCGTCCATCCAACTCGTGTCGCTCTTACAGGCAAGACTACTGGGCCTGGGCTGTTTGAACTTATGGCCGTACTAGGGCCGGAGCGAATTGCCAAGCGGGTCAATAGCGCTATGGGGATGTTGAGCTAAGCCATGAGCCTGTGTCGAATCATCGATGCCCGAATTGCCGATCCGTTTCAAATACTTCAGGATCGCCAACTCAACAATGACGAGCAGCTTGAGCGAATCGTTTTCGCAGTGATTTCAGATGTAAAAAGTAGGGGGGACGAAGCATTACTGGACAATGCACGTCGGTTCGATGCTCCCGGTCTTCAGTCGATTCTTGTGACGGAGCAGGAATTTGATTCGAATTCATTGCCAACCCATTACGGGTCGGCCATCGAAACTGCGGCACAAAGAATCGAAGAATTTCACACCCTACAACTGGCGCATTTCACTCAAGGTCTTGAACCAGAAGCGTCCGTATTTGGTTGGAGCCATAAAGGCGTTGGGCAACGTGTTTTGCCATTAGGCGATGTTGGTGTGTATGTGCCTGGCGGGAAGGCGACGTATCCTAGCTCCGTCCTGATGAATGCCATTCCCGCACGCGTTGCTGGAGTCGATCAAGTTTTTGTGACGACTCCAGCGAGACCAGACGGCACCTTGGCGCCTGCCGTCCTTGAAGCTCTAAAGCGAGTCGGCGTGAGTAAGGCCTATAAAGTTGGTGGAGCCGCCGCCATCGCCGCACTCGCGCTCGGGACCGAATCTGTCTCGAAAGTCGACAAAATCGTCGGTCCAGGCAATCGTTACGTAAACGAAGCGAAGCGACAACTCTGGGGCAAAGTTGGACTGGACGGCTATGCTGGACCCAGTGAAGTCTGCGTACTGATCGATGAATCGTCAAACATCGAATGGGCTTGCGCTGACCTACTCACCCAAATAGAGCATAGCAATGACAATGCGGCGTTTCTCGTTTCTACGAGTGAAGAAGCTATTCATGCCGTTTTGGAAGCAGCAGAACGCCAGATGGGTGGTGTTCCATGCGAGCAAAGTATGCGAGAAGCACTCTCCGCATATAGCGTTGCCTTCATTGCCAAAGACATGTCGCAAGCAATCGACATCGTCAATGCAATCGCTCCGGAGCACTTAACCATCAGCACGAAGAATCCAGAAGTTGTGATGGCGAAAGTGAAAAATGCAGGTGCCATCCTTCTTGGCGAGTACACCCCGGAGAGCGCAGGAGACTATGTACTTGGACCTTCGCATACCCTGCCTACAGCAGGCGCGGCGCGATTCGGTAGTCCGGTAAACGTTCTGGACTTCCTAAAGATTCAAAGCGTAAGCAACCTTTCGTACGATCAATTGTTGGAGTTGATACCGACAATCGAGGCTTTTGGAGAAATGGAAGGATTCCCGACACATGCCCGGGGCGCAACCATAAGACTCTCACGGTAGCTTGACTGGTACGATTACGTCGTGGCTAGTACTGTAGGTTTTGTCGGGTTAGGAGTGATGGGTGGACCAATGGCTGGACACCTCATTTCTTCTGGGCACAACGTCGTGGTGTGGAATCGAACATCGTCGAAGACGATCTCATTGCTTGAAAAAGGGGCTGTCGTCGCGACCGACCTCGAGCAACTGGCCCGCCTATGCGAAATTATTTTTCTATGCGTTAATCGGTCTGAGGACGTTAAAGAGTGTTTAGATAGTCTCACCCGTTCGGCTCTGCCTTCGACTTTGTTCGTCGACCATTCGACGATTGCGCCAAATGCTGCCATTGAGCTTGGGAAGGCCTTGAGCCAACAGGGATTTCGCTTTGTTGATGCTCCCATAACCGGCGGAAGCATGGGGGCTCAAAAGGGACAGCTCACAATCTTTTGCGGAGGTTCTCTAGAAGATGTTGCCGAAGCAATGCCCTACCTTCAGTGCTATGCCAAACGTGCCGAAAGAGTTGGTGAGTTAGGATCGGGCCAGATGATGAAGATGGTGAATCAGATCGCAGTGGGTGGAGCGTTGCTTGCGTTATGCGAATCGTTCGCCTTTGCAGAAAAAGCTGGACTTGATCTTGTTCAAACGAAGGAGCTTGTCGGGGGAGGGGCTGCTGGGAGCTGGGCGTTCGAAAACTATGGCCCGAAAATTCTGAACCGCGACTGGTCCCCTGGTTTCAGTGTGAAAAATCAACTTAAGGACTTTGGCTACTGTTCGGAAGCCGCTCAGGCTATCGATGCGGCTATTCCTGGAACCAAGCTCATTGAGCGACTGCTGCAAGAGGAAGCATCAAAGGGATCTGCAGAGCTAACTACTGCGATTCTGTTTGAAACGATAATGGCAATGGGTGCCGCGGATTGAGTTTCGCCGTTCGGATGTTTGGCATAACCAAGAAGTTTGGCTCGGTGACAGCGCTTGATCACGTTGATCTTGAGGTGGAATCGGGTTCCATTCACGCTATTGTTGGCGAAAACGGGGCTGGTAAGACGACTCTCATGCGCGTTTTATACGGTGCATTGTCCTCCGATGAAGGAACCTTGGAAGTAGAAGGCCACCCAGTCAAATTTGGATCTTCGAGGGAGGCCATTCAAGCTGGTGTCGGAATGGTGAACCAACATTACGGCATTATTCCTGAATTGACTTGCCTCCAAAATCTCATATTGGGTTCGGAGGGGGGCGCCATTCTCAAGAACAAACAAGCGGAGGAACGCGCAACGAGTCTTGCCGACCACATGGGATTTCAATTCGATTGGAGTGCCGAGGCAAGTACGCTCAGTCCAGCTGGCGCTCAAAAGCTTGAGATTCTCAAATTGCTCTGGCGACAAGCCCGCATCATGATTCTTGACGAACCGACGGCGATGTTATCACCTGCCGACTCGGAAGCCCTTTTTGCGAGCCTAACGAGGCTCGCAGATGAGGGAGCAACCATTCTGTTGGTTACTCACCGATTGCCTGAAGTCCTTCAACATTGCCAAACCGTGACCGTACTGCGGAATGGCCGCCTGGTCCAAGAGAAATCTGTAGCAGACACAAACGGTGCTGAACTTGCCCAATTGATTGTAGGAGAAACGCTCCAGGAACGAGTCGAGGGAGCGCCATTCATTCCTGGACCCTTGCTATTGGAAGTCCGTGGCGTTTCGGTTAAGAGAAGTCGGGGCGATCTAGCCTTGAAAGACGTCACACTCGAATTGCGCGAAGGAGAAGTTCTAGGTATTGCTGGTGTTGACGGAAGCGGCCAGCGCGAGCTATTCGAAATCATCGCAGGGCTTGCTAAGGTTGCAAGCGGCTCGATCACCTTTGGAGGGCAGGAAGTCTCGACTTTGTCCGCTTCTCAATTGATCGAAAAAGGGGTACGGCTAATTCCCGAAGATCGGCACGCACAAGGCGTCGTCGAAGATTGGAGCCTTGATGAGAATGCTTCGTTAGGACTTCAGAGACTTCAACCCTTTTCAAACGGGAGCCTTGTGAATACAATGGCACGGCGGGAAATGGCAGAGAAAATAACGAGTCGATTTCAAACAAAGCATGGAGGATTGAGCCTATCGATGGCCAGTCTTTCGGGTGGCAATCAGCAACGCTTTGTTGCTGCAAGAGCCCTTTGTTTGAACCCCAAGCTCATTTTGGCTTTTCAGCCTGCACGTGGTCTAGATATAAAAGGAACCCTTCAAGTTTATGAGGGAATCCGGCAGATTTGCCGTTCTGGCGCCGCTGCGCTCGTCGTCAGCTTCGACCTAGATGAACTCCTTGAACAGTGTGACCGGGTGGTCGCCATGAATCACGGGCGGATTCTTGAACCAGGGTCCGGTCAACAAATGAGTCGCGACGCCATCGGGAGATTGATGGTGGGCGCCCAATGATCTGGAGGCTGGTCGCGCTGATCGTGGGAGCATGTGCCCTTTTGGCTGGCGCCGTTTTGGTGGCGCACGAGAGTCCGCTGCACAGCCTTCAGTCGCTAATACATGGAAGTCTTGGCTCACCTTCAGCCATTGCAGGGACCCTCAAGGAGACCACACCCCTCCTCATTTGTGGCCTAGCTGTCTTTATTTCCCTACGTGCGGGCCTCTTTAATATCGGAGTCGAAGGACAACTATTACTCGGCGCGCTCGCATGTGCTGTGGTTGCACTCAGGTTTCCAGGACCCATAGGCATGGTGCTTGGTGTCATTGTTGGAATGGCTTCGGGAGCTCTCTGGGCACTTCCTGCCGCATTGATCAAGGCTTATAGGAACGGGCACGAGGTGATCACGACGATCATGCTGAACAACGTGGCTATCTACCTAACAGGTGCGCTGGTTTCGGGACCACTGAAGGACAAACTTCATGCTGACACGGCAACAACGCCGATTGATGCCAGCACGAGGATGCCATGGATCTACAGTCATCCACCTGTTCAGGTCAATTTAAGTTTAGTAGTCGGCATCATTCTCACCGTCGCAATGGCGTTTTGGCTCAAAAGAACGGTCGCGGGCTATGAACTACAGGCAGTCGGAGCCAACCGTGAAGCAGCTAGGTTTGCAGGCATCGCTCCACAGAAAGTGACCATCCTGGCCATGTCTCTGTCGGGTGCGCTTGGAGGGCTCGCTGGTGCCATTCAGGTGCTCGCGTATGAGGGGCGCTTCTATGACGGATTTTCTCCAGGATATGGCTTTGATGCCCTCGGGGTAGCGCTACTAGCGGGCGGAAGCGCTTATGGCGTTTTGCCTTCAAGTCTTTTGTTCGGAATTCTGAGTAAAGGGGGCACGTCGTTGCAAATTGACGGGGTTCCGAAAGGAATTACTACCGTTGTTCTCGGCATGCTCATCCTGATTGCCGCTGCCATTCGGTACAGGAAGGTGAACGCCACTGCTTAACCTCCTCGTTCTAACCGTGCTCTTCTCGACACCACTCGTTCTTGCCGCAATGGGAGGATTTACCAGTGAACGAGGCGGAGTGATTAATATTGGGCTTGAGGGCATGATGCTGATGGCCGCATGTGTTGGGGCTCTAGCGTCGACGAGGTTCGGACCCGTCGGTCAGGTTCTGGCAGGGGTTACGGCGGCGACGATGATGAGTCTTGCACACTGGCTCGCCACTCAGGTCTATCAAATCGATCACGTCATCTCAGGCATGGCACTCAACGCAGTGGCGGCTGGCGGATCGAATTTCCTCTATCTGAAGCTGAGTGATCCAGCACACAGCAGTAATTTGCCGCATCTGCCCATCACATTTTTTTGCATTACCGCATTTGGAATGCCGCTTGCTTTGTGGTTCTATGCACGTCAGACACGGGGTGGCCTTCGTCTGATGGCCGTTGGTAGCGATCCAAACAAGGCCAGGCTTATGGGCATTCAACCCCAAAAAGTTCGATTCTTTGGTTTGCTGGCTACTGGCGTGTTGACTGGCTTGGCAGGCGTCGAATTAGTAGCTTATACCGGGGTCTTCACCGATAACATGACTTCTGGTCGTGGATATATAGCCTTGGCTGCACTCATTATTGGAGGGTGGCGGCCTGTACCGGCATTCCTTGCTTGTATCGCATTTGGCTTCTTTAGTGCTTTAAGGCTTCAGCTACAGGGTACGCCACTGCTGGGAGCAGAACTGCCATCGCAATTGTGGGCAGCGTTGCCGTATCTTGTGACGATCATAGCTTTGGCTGGGCTGCTCGGGAAAAATCGCACTCCTGCTGGGCTAGGAAAGCCTTAGTAAGGGTAAAGTCGGCGCAATGATCGTTCCAGCCATGGTGCTTTTGCTTGCTCCCGGCGGTCCCCAAGCTCTCTTCGAGGCTTCAGTAAGGGCGCATCGCCAAACCAGCACTTTTTCGGTTCATATTGAATCGGATTCATCCATACCCGGCAAGAAAGAACGCACTCAATTCGATTTCTCCATGAAGGGTTCAAATTCTCTTCTGCGAATGCGAGAGGCAGCAACGGGTGGATTCGATAAGAGTGATCGAACGATCCTCGTTCAAAAAGATCGAGTTACGGGATATGACGCCATTGCCAATGAGTCTCTACGCCGTACGGGTAAGTTCAATGGCAGCGTTACGGAGAGACTTTCTGGGATCCTTGGGCAACTTCCAGACTGTTTGACACTGATCCTCGATCCTAACGTCATGGCACTGTTCTTTAATAAATTCGCAGGCTTTAAAGATTGGGACTTAACTCGAAATGGTAGCGTAATCACGCTGCTACGGCGGTCTAAGGGGACGGAGACGATGTTTCGCTTCATCGGCGCCCATCCTTTGGTTTCCGAAGTATCGATCAAACTAAAAGATTCAAGGCTTCATTGGACCTACACGTATAAACCAACCGGTGCATTAGCTCTAAAAATTCCTGTCGATGCGAATAACGTCTATTCCTTTACGCTTCGTGCTGCTCCACCGAAATTCGCCTCCAAGGCTGCCGAGCAAGTCATCCAAAAGATGACAAGGGCGTATGCCGGGCTCAAAAATGGGCAGATCGAAGTCTCCGGCAGAGAGGGTCAGTCAACGCTTTTGTTAGGTGGAAAGAAACTCCGCGAGGACCGTCCAGGATTTGTCTGGACCTATGATGGCTCAGTGCTTTCGATTCTCAACCGGCGCACTCATAAGTTTTACAAGGGCAAAACTATACGTGTCACTTTATCCGAGTACGTTGTGGCAGCTGGCGCGGAAGTAGATCCGATTATTCGGCGCATCATTGCTCACCGAGTTCCGTTTGGGGACCTTTTTCCGACATCAGCGAAGGTCAAGATCTCGGGAACCGTCAACTTAGGATCTGGGCCCTCTGATATTGTGCAAGTTACAGGCACAAGTCCTCGTTCTTCAATCTTCGTGAGAAAAGACACTCATCTCCTAGAAAGCATCGAATCAGAAACAATCGATGAAAGGGGAAAAGTCCAGTCGAAAGGGATGCGACAGTTCAAATATCTTCACCTGGGAATTCCTCCTGCTGCGGCAAAATTTCAGATAAACCCAAGCGGATATAGGGCATTGCCTTTGCCAAAGCTAAAGTTAAACCAAGACACTCCTTCTCGAAAATGAGAGGGAATGTCTGGTCTTCTATTCCGTACGATAGGTTAGTGGCCGCCGGCCGTGCCTGCTTTTGAGGCTTTCAGAAACTGTTCAATTCGTGAGATCTCAACGGGTCTCATTTTGGGGGCAGTCTTCTTAAGCATGTCTCTAAATCCCGAGATCTCGGACGGTTCAGCAGGAAAACCGATGTTGCCCGTTTTGGGGAGAATCGAATCGGCAAGCTTTGTGCCACTTGGCGACAATACGGCATAGAACGGCAATCCTGCCTTTTCCCCGCCCAGCTTAGTCATGATGTCTGCTCCGCCGGCGTTTTCCAATTCCTTCTTCGCGGGCTGCTCCATGACGTCGATGTGGGTGATCACATAGCTCTTCTCAAAGGTTGCCTTGAACTCAGGGGACTCAAGCATGGCGTCAAGCTTTTTGCACCATCCGCACCAAGAAGCGTGGAAAATGACGAGCACATTCTTCTTCTCTTTCCTGGCAGTCGCCGATGCACCCTCCAGCAATGCATTCGCTGAGACAGTGCCGGTGGATCCCATTGCGAAAAGGGGAACCGCGCTGACGATAAAGGCAGCAATAAACAGTTTGGAGGTTCGTAACATACTTAAATAATAACTCGATTCCAGGGTAAGTAGTTCGAATTGTATTTGTGATCCCAGGTCCCAGAGGGATGTTGGTGAGTTCACATCGCTAACTGACCGGTCGTCATCGACCACTTCTCATTTGCTTCTGTGGGATTGGATCTGTGAAATCGCAGTGGCAACTCTGGACGCTGCTTCGTTCGCTTGGGCTATCGTCGCGTCGCGTCCAAATGTGAATCGGAGTCCCTGGCGTGCAACATCGGCATCATAGCCACATGCCAAAAGCACGTGACTGGGTTCAACGCTTCCGCTTGAGCAAGCCGCCCCGCTACTGGCACTGACTCCCATCCGATCGAGAACAATCAAAACTGTTTCTGCGTCGATGCCTGGGAAACGAACGTGAGCGTGACCCGATAACACGGATTGCATGTTGGAAAGCGTGACAATGGCGCCAATTTCAACAAGCTTCGCGAGGAAACGGTCTCGGGCCTGCCGGATGAGGTCGGGGTTTGCGCGGTGAGCACGCACTGCGGCAGCGAAACCTGCAATAGAGGCAACATTCTCCGTGCCGCCCCGCATCTCACGTTCTTGTCCTCCTCCGGTGACGAGGGGTTTGAGGATCACTCCTGCCCGTGTATAGATCGCACCTACACCCTTGGGACCGTATATCTTGTGGGCTGAAAGGGTTACTAAGTCGGCGTCGAGATCGGTAACCGTCCAATCCATCCCTGGGGCATGAAAGGTCTGAACGGCGTCCGTGTGGAGGAGTGCTCCACAATCATGTGAGAGGTCGGCAATTTCACGAATAGGGTTGATGGAGCCCAGTTCGTTGTTAGCGTGCATGCAACTGACAAGTAGGACTTCGTCCGATAACATCGAACGGAAAGCGTCCAGGTTGATCCTTGCGTCTGAATTTACCGGGATCCACTCGACTCGGAAACCTAATGTCGTCAACGTTTCGGCAGTATTGATTACGCAGTGGTGCTCCGAACTGCCGAGCAAGATGGTTTTTCGACTGCCGTCGTGATTCTTTAGTGCCGTGCCTAAAATCGCCAGGTTGGCAGCTTCGGTGCCGCCAGACGTAAAGAGCACCTCTGCGAAGAGGCACCCAAGCTTAGCGCTCAAGGTCTCGCGAGCCGCGTCGATTACATCTTTTGCTCGTCGACCTTCAGCATGAAGACTGGAAGGATTGCCAAATTCGGAGTCCAAAACCGCGCTCATGGCCGTTCGGACTCCCATATTCAGAGGTGTTGTCGCCCCGTGGTCCAAATAGATCCTAGTCATCTAAAGGAGCTTCCTAAAGGTGTTTGACGGTAGAAAAGTTGCCGCATATCGAAGATAAGACTTCCATCGACCCGGTGCCAACTGGATGGATCTCGAGTAGGCAGCGCGACCACCTTGAGGATTACCATTGAGTGTTTTCACCGTGCCAAGTGCAGCTTGGTTGAATGCCTTAGCCTGACGAATATCGCTGCCTGCAAAGCGTGTGTCCAGCCCTTCTAGACGAGGAGCGATCCACTCTCGCAACATTTCGTCATCTTTCCAGATTCTTTCTAACTTATGGCTGGCGTTGGCACCATGGACCCGGTAATGAGTCAAGGGTTCGTCAACATAACCAACCTGGAACTTCTCAGCAATGCGAAACCACATCTCCCAGTCTCCCGAGCCGAAATACGCAGGATTGAATTCACCAACTTCTTCAAAGCAACGTTTACGGGCCAAGGCAGCGCTTGCGATGATCTTGTTTTCATAAACCAGGCCCAATAAAAGGTCGCCTGTCTCGAACCTGGGGAATGCAAATCCAAGAGGGTTGCCTTCAGTTCGGTCACCGTTTCCGTCAATAAAGGTACCGCCTGTATGAACCAAACCAACGTTAGGGTGGGAATCGAGCAATTCAATCTGGCGAAGTAACTTTTTGGGTTCCCATAAGTCGTCATCGTTCAGGACCGCAATGAACTCGCCAGATGATTCAGCCAATCCAACGTTGAGGGTCGCGTAAGTTCCAAGATTCTTGGCGTTGAAGATACAGCGAACATCCTTTTGCTCCGAAAGCCAATCTCTGGTTCCATCGTTTGAACCGTCGTCGATAGCGATGATCTCAAAGTCTTGAAAGGACTGATTGCGGGCGCCATCCAAACATGATGGGAGGTATTTGACATGATTGAAACATGTCAGCAGTATGGAAACGCGCGGCATCGAGGACAGTAAACCTTTCTTAACCTGGAATCCGATAGGTCAAAGCGACTTCTGCTAGCTATGGAGGTGTAACTGTTATCGTGTAATCGATAATATCAACATCTGGATCAGTACCCCCGAACGTGTCACCCGTGGGTTCATTGCCGGAAAGATTGGTGTAAGACCCACTCTTGAGAAGATTGATCTGCAAGAAATTGCTCAATCCACTAATGGATCGGCTGTCGCCGAACGCATCAATGACTCTGTTGCCTGACCCCTGGTTAGCGGGCCGTGTCATGGTGAGAATGTTAATTTGCAACGATTGGAGCGCTCTAGCCGCCGCATCGGTGTCCGCAAGCATATTCGTGTAGATGGTAAACGAGAGTGTTGCCGGATCTCCACCATTAGAGGGAGTCGTGAAGCGCGTGATGACTCCTCGTGTAGATGGCGAAAAAACCGCCAAATTCGTGGGATTAGTCGGATCGTTAGGATTAGGTGCTTCAGAGGACAACGCGAATCGATTGAGTGCGAACGGAAACTGGCTCGTCGGATTGAGCGAGTTGAATTCTATGAAGTGCGTGGGTGAGCCTGCCACTCGTCCGTTCGGATTATTGGAATTAATAACTGGAACGGGTGCCAAAGTCACTAGCGGATTAGGATCAGCCGAAGCCGCTAAGGCAACGTCATAAACATAGTAAGTCGCAGGATCGCTATCCGCGGTGGTGTTGATTTTGCCAGCCACCCGGAAGGTAAACGTGATGGATGTAAAATCGCCAGCGTTTGGTGTCGAAGGAAACCGAGCACAACTGCCCAAGACGAGCGCGCTCGTCAAGAGACCGACTGCTCTTAGACTACGCCTTCCGTGTAATAGAGAATGGAGTGGCAGGATTCGCATGTAACAACCTTTTCGTCTTTTAGTGATTGAACAGTTCGCTCAGGGACTAACGTTCCGCAATGGGCACAGTTTTGCTTGCTCGTCACTTCTGCCATGCCAATCCCTCCATTCCTGTGTCTAATACCGTCGTATTTCGACATGATTCCTGGTGAGATACCCCGCAAGGCATCGGGCCGCATCGCATTAAGCTTAGTGAACTCTGCTTCAAGCGCTGCCTTCATAGCAATTGCTGATTTCTTACGCTCGGTGAGCTGTTTCTGTTTCTCTGCGATCTGCGTTTCTAGTTTTCCTGCCGCTTCTTTAGCTGGAGGTAACAGATCCCACAGCATTAGAATCTTTTCGTCATTGTTTTCTCGCTGCCGCTTGAGGATCAGGATTTCTTTTTGGAGGTTTTCTACCTCGCGAGAATTGACGATCTTGCCACCATAAAGGTCTTTGTCGATCCGCTTGAGCTTGTCCTCAATGCCTTTCTGGGCGATTTCGAGGTCAGCTAGATCGGCAGCCAGACTGCGAGCCTTGCCTCCGACCTCGACATCTTCCTGATGGAGTTTCTCAAGGTCAGAAGTGATGGATTTTCCCACGTCAAGCGCAGCCGCTCTATGCCTAACTTCGACAAGTCCAGAATCTATCTTGGCCAGTTTCCAAAGTCTCTGCAATTCTGCGGATGCCATGAAAGTAGCGTACCCATATGGAAGATGGAATATAACGAATTTGAACGGGACTCCTGGTAGCCTACGTTCCAATGGAATGTGGTGACGAGCAAGGGTGCTGCCAGCCCGCCGGACTCCCCCGTAGGCAGTTTCTGAAGTTGGCAGGTGTTACGACGATTGGGCTATTTACGCCTGGCTGGGCGTTTGCTGGACCCTTTCAGGTCTCTGAATTCCAATTTGCCGTCCCGGTCGACAAAAAATTGCGCCCGGAGTGGGTGCGATCACTTTCCGTCAGGGGAAAGCCGACGGTCTACAAAGGCAAGCAACTTGACAAAATCGGTATGCCCATCGGTGGCCTTTGTGCAGGTGGCGTTTACATCGGTGGTGACGGGCGACTGTGGTTGTGGGACATCTTTAATGAGAACCACTTTGGTATCTCCAGTGAGTCCGTAAAATACCGTGGTTCGGACCTCAACGCGGGTGGAGGTAACGCATACGTAAAGCCTCCAGACCAGATTTTGCCGTTCGATCAGGGTTTCAGCATCAAGGTAAACGACGAGGTCGTGCGTCCGCTAGACAAATCTGGATTCAATGAGATTCGATTTCAAGGCGAATATCCGACCGCTAAGGTGACCTATTTGGGCCACCCACTCGTTGGAGTGGAATTGGAAGCGTTTTCTCCTTTCATCCCTCTTAATGTGGACGACAGCAGTTTGCCTGCGACGTTGATGCATTATCGGATCACAAACAAGGGCTCCGAAGTCGTCAAATTCGAACTGGCGGGTTGGCTGCAAAATCCGGTAGTTGCAAAACACGGTCTAGAAGGGACCTACACGCTCACCAATGAAGGAAGTCAATCCTCCGCTCTCAGCATGCTCATTTGTAGGGCGGAGGAGAGTCAAAAAGGGGAAGCCAAACGATTTGATCTTCCGGTTGAGAACTGGGAAAAAGAAACTTATGAGGGATGGAAGGTCGAAGGAACCGCCTTTGGTGCCGGACCACTTTCAAAGAAAGCAATTCCAACTTATCAAGGTGATGTAGGTGGCAAAGGTGACCGACTCGTCAATTCACACGCTTCGGCACCAGGCACTGACGTCGCGACCAAGGACAACGCCACCGGGAAGTTAACGGGCTCGGAATTCAAAATTGAGCGCAACTTCATTCAGTTTTGGATTGGCGGTGGGAATCATCCAGGGTCCACATGCCTCAATTTGATCGTTGATGGAAAAGTAGCGAGGACCGCTACGGGCCGAGATGACAATAAAATGTGGTCTGAGCTATTTGCCGTCATAGACCTGGTGGGGAAGTCCGCTCACATAGAAATAGTGGACTCCCTCGCAGGAGCGTGGGGAAATATTGGTGTTGGACGGATTCTTCAGACGGATGCTCCAACTGCCGATTTACCGTTTCAATCGTTGCCTGATTATGGAAGCATGGCGCTGGGCGTCCTTGGGAACGCGAAGGTAAAAACCGATGCAAAGGGACCCCATACCGGTCAAGTCTCTATCCGGGAATCTCTGAAACCGGGCGAATCAAAAGAGATTACATTCGCCGTCGCATGGCATTTTCCGAACTTGAAACTGAGCATTCCCGACGATACTTCAGGTCGCTATTACGCCAAGAAATTTGCCGACGCCGCCGAAGTTCTCCAATTTGTATCGAAAAACCATAAGCGGTTGGCCGACGAAACAAGGCTCTGGCGTGAAACTTGGTACAACTCCACGTTGCCGTTCTGGTTCCTCGACAGGACGTTCGCAAATACTTCGACATTGGCTACCACAACCGTCCACAGGTTTGGAACCGGGCGATTCTATGCGTGGGAGGGAGTGGGTTGTTGCGCTGGAACCTGTTGTCACGTGTGGCACTACGCGCAAGCCATGGGCCGTTTATTTCCTGAGCTCGAGAGAATCGAGCGCAAGATGGTGGATTACGGTATTGGCTTCAACGACAAGGACGGCGAGATTGGTAACCGGGCGGAATTTGATCGACGAGCCGCGGTAGATGGGCAAGCAGGAACGATCCTGCGCGTTTACCGCGAGCACCAGATGTCTAAGGACTTCGATTTTCTGGTGTCGATTTGGTCGAAGGTCAAGCACTCGATCGAGTACTTGATCAGTCTTGACCCGAACGTTGAAGGCATTCTGCAGGGTGCCCAAGAAAATACGCTCGATGCGGCATGGTACGGGAAAATATCCTGGATCACTTCGCTGTATCTGGCCGCTCTACGGGCCGGCGAGGCAATGGCGCTCGAAGTCGGTGACACTTCGTTTGCCAAGCGATGTAGAGGCATCTTTCAGCAGGGAACCAAGAACATTGACCGGGACCTTTTCAATGGCGAATACTACATCCAAACGCGGGATCCCGCCCACCCAAAGGCACTAGGAACGTACGATTGCTGCCACATCGATCAGGTGATGGGGCAAGCCTGGGCTTGGCAAGTTGGCCTAGGTCGAATTCTTGATCGGGTACACACCATCTCGGCGCTTAAAGCCCTCTATAAATACAATTTCACCCCTGATGTGGGTCCCTGGCGAGACGCCCACAAAGAAGGCCGATGGTATGCGATGCCAGGAGACGGAGGATTGATCATGACGACTAATCCAAAGCAAAGCAAAGACGCGTTCGGTGACCCCGCCGCCTGGCAGTTTGGCTATTTCAACGAATGTATGAGCGGATTTGAGCATCAAGTTGCCGCCCATATGATCGCCGAAGGAATGGTAGAAGAAGGTCTCACCATCACGCGAGCGATCCATGATCGCTATCGCGCAGACCTTCGAAATCCTTGGAACGAAATCGAATGCTCGGACCACTATGCTCGAGCGATGGCCAGTTATGGTTCTTTCATTTCGATTTGTGGATTCGAATACAACGGCCCACAAAAGACCATCGGTTTTGCCCCTAAGTTGACTCCCGAGGACTTTAAATCTCCCTTTACAAGTGCCGAAGGCTGGGGAACCTACTCGCAAAAACGATCCATCGATTCCCAGAAATGCGAGCTCCATCTCAAATACGGCTCGCTTGCTGTCCAGCGTCTTGCCTTCGATGTTGGAGAGCAAGTCGCCAAAGGTGTTGGAGTAAGGCTCGGCAATAAGGTTTTGGACGCCAAAATGGCGGTTACGGGTGGGAGGGTGATTGTGGTGCTTGCTTCACCAGTCGTGGTGAAGAAGTCTGAAAGACTGACCGTCTGGGTCAGGTTTCATGACTGAATCTGGGGTTCATAGTCCTATGGTTTTGCGCTAGCTAGCTTGTTTGTTGGCTTTGTGATTATCTTGGGGCGCTCCGCTGTGGCCGTTCGTTTTCTGTCCTGATCCATCGCTTACGCCACTACGCTCGGTGCGCCGACTCAAACTCGTGGGGCGGAGCCCACTCGGACAAGAGTCGACTGACTGCACCTCGCTGAGTGGCTACGATGAATAGGGACTGAAAACGAACTGGATTACTTTGTTGTGATTTGTGTGCTTTGGTTGGTTTTATGCTGGCTCTTGGGTTTGTTTGCCTTGTAATTTCCCTGGGGCGCTCCGCCGTGAACGTTCTTTGTTTAACCGCATGGGACTTGCACCCCCGAATTTCACTGCATGTCCGGCGTTCGTAATTGCGGGTGGCCTCTCTAGAGCCATGGGTGAACGGTCGAAGCAATAGCACATCGGTTGTTCTGTTGGGTCAATGGGCATATGGAACTGGCATTACGCGAAATCGACCCCGCTGGGGTCGCGATTGTCAGCGATAGATTAGGCAAGTGGAGGTTTGACACTGCATTCGACTGGAACTAGACAAGTTGGCTAATGAATTTGCCTAGGACTCATGGCCGGATATGTCAGGCCCCACAAATCGACAGTCTTCAAAAGTGCTGGGATGTTCAAGAAGTACATGTTTGACGAGGTTTGGGCTGGCCAGTCCAGATGAAAAGGAAGGATCAACGTGGTTGGAATCCTGCTCTCCGATCTTACGTCACACAGAATAAGCAATGTAGTACCCATCAAGTTACATTCTAGGATCGAGTAATCTAGCGTATATGGACCGTCCCTCTAAAAAAGATATTAAGGCTGCTTTGGATAAACTCAAGGGTGGCTCGGCAAGCACCGGCAATAAGTCGCAAGAAAATTTGGGAGCTTTGCCCAATAAGAAGTCGAACAAACCGATTCGAAAACAAGGTATTTAATCAGTATTGGTAATGCCTCAACTTAGCCACTAGCTTTCTGTCCCAGGCTCCTCTACGGTAATAACAGAATCGATAAGGTCTGTCGACAACCGGTGTATCCAATTTCGGTTGGTTGTCTTGTACTCGCTGTATTGCGCGATCTTGGATAAGTGGCCAGAGTGGTTTTGATCAAACTGCAATGTGTTGAGAGAAAACTTCCGTTAATTCTCAATTTCACACAAGGCGTAAATACTTGCATTGTGGTGCAGAGTTTTTATGCATTCCGACTCTGGCTCAGGTTGCCCGTGACTGAGCTGCGGTTCGGACGAAGTGTTCGGTTTGAGCGATTGCCGCTGCGGGGTCATCGAGATAGTACACGACCGGCAAACGAAGAATGTCTCAAATTAAGTTGGGCTAAACATCGGTGTCCGCCTATTCGCGCCAACTGTGTCCGCTTTCAGCGCCACTGTGCATCGAAGCGATTTGACTGCGCGGCGAACCTGAGCACGGCCACCAACATAACCGTGATCCTTTCGTAGCAGGTCATAGACACCGATCGCCGTCAAACGCTGTTTGCCCACAAAGCCGTGCCCTTGCGGATCTGAAACAATCTGCTCAATGGTCGAGAGGAACGGACCCAGCTTCGGCTTGGGACGTGGCTGACTCTCCTGGTAGCCAGGAGGAACTTCATGCTCCACCATCTTCCTCACGGTGCGGCGATTCACCGCAAATTCGCGGGATGCCGCACGCTCACTCATGCCGTCAGCAAGTACCGAACGGCGAACTAACTCATATCTTTCCAAACCATGCACCTCGAAGTCGAAGCAAAAGCCTCGTCTGTAGTCAGGTTGTGCATTTTTCGATGATCGTTTCTCTCAGAAAGTGGTGCGCTTTTCGATGTTCATCGACATGCGTTACTGTTTACAAAAGAAGTAATACCTAAACCAGCCTTGAGGCGACGAAAGGGTCGTAAATTGGTAGCTCCATCCATCTGGTAATCACGTCCGTTCCTGTTGTCGCAAGCCGACTTTCGTAATCAAACATCTAGGAGACGTTGCTTTGGCTACTGCGCCAAGGACGAAACGTTTGCGGGCGTCCGATACCCCATAATAGTCTCAACATAAATACGCCCCCTTCGCTTTACGAAAACTTGCGTATGGGTTACATAAAGTCCCAGATCAATACCACTTGTGCCCAACCGATAGGAAGCCACCGGACCCAAGCGGTTTCGCAACTCGACAAACTGACTCTCAAGATGTCGGGAGATTACAGGCGGAAAATGTAATCGATCAACTTCGTATCTATAGATCATATCTACTTCATTCCGGGCACGGGATGTTAACACTTCTATATAAGTCGCATACGCGAATATAAACCCGACGACGCACCCCATGAATACTAGCCACCGAAGTCTTCGACTCATATGAGAGGGCGACCGCATCCCCCGCCGGCATTCATAGAACCGTTTGCATGTGGGGGCGGCGTCCAATAAGCTGGTCCGCACTCCGACCTTTCACACATGTCTCTCTTTCCTGCTGGCAATGAATGACATCCACAACATGCTATGTTTGTGATGAATTGTTTACACCCGCCCGCACGACAATACTCAATTAATGGCGAGCCCCCAGAACTCGCCGCAATACAGGAACAAACGCTTGCGGCATAATCGCAATCAGTAGAAATCAAAATACATTTCCAAGAGCTCTTATCTGAATGTGCCCCTATACATGAATAAAAGCTATTCGTGTCTCTTGAGCCACCGCAAGCACCGCTGGGCGTGTCAACTTCTATACAACCGTGCCCGAGAACGTGATTCGCATAGCATTTCCAAACTCGGCAGCCGCCCTTTACACCAAACGAAAGTAGACCAACAGTACTGGTGCCGCTCGGGTCCGACCCTATTACGGGCTGTCCTTTAACGTATGCGTATGCTCTCTCTCTTGGCCAGATTGGATCTACAGTCAGGCACCTAGTTTTTTCTGCTTCAAATTCTCTTGCTCGGGCGTAATAACCAACGGAATCCGAGCGGTAGCCAAGTGTGCCGCAATAGGTATAGGAAGTCTGGCTGGTTCCAACATGGCTTCTGACCTCGCCATAAGGCCAGTAGGAGAAAGTGTCGGTCACGATCTGACTCGCATTGGTTAACGCCGCCGTGGAACCCAGAGGATCTGGCAGGTAATCGGCGCGGACTCCGTTTCTTGTTTCGGTAACGATCTCACCCGCAATGGTCAGATAACTTGTGACAGCCATGGCTATTGCCGCTCCTGAAGATAATCAACGCCGTTCCACACGAACGTTGTGAGGGATTTCCCCGGCTCCTGAGCCGAGCGACGAAGACCATCGCCCGAGTATGTGTATGTTGAGATGGAACCGTTTGAATTTAAGACTCTCATGGCCAGAAAGTCAACTCTTGGATAACACGACTGTAACGAAATCCTCAGGATATTTCGAACGAAACTTGAGGTGCAGTTCCCGTCGATCTTTGGTCATAACTACTGGAAACTCATGGACATATCGCGACTTTGGATCTCGATTGTTATTCAAGAATTCTGGAGCCGGATAGTATTGCTTTGGCCGGCACATCAGACCAGAACCTTCTCTCCTCCAAGTTCCATAAAAAAAAGTCATCATCGTAAAAGTATGGTCTCGATTGAATTGAAACCACATTGCACTCCTTCCCGGGCCGACAAGAGGCACACCGCTTGAACGGACTGTGTACTCTTCCCTTGTGTCATTCCACCGGCCAACGAAATCAGCATCCGAGATTCTGTGCTGAGCACAGCCAGCCAGAACCAAAAACATAATCACAAGCCACAATTTGTTCACAGGCAAGATATCCTTCACTTGATTAGTTGGAACCATTCAGATAGTGCGTTCAAGTGCTCAATTGACCAGTAGTTAAGGAGGGAAGCACAAGTTTGAAGGCATGCATTTCTGTTCCCTGAACAGGATTGGCAACAATCCTCGCAAGCACGGATGTCAAATCTGTCCACTGTGCCGTCACTTGAATAATTGCGCAAAAAGCAGTTATCGCAAGGTGCAGTCATGCAAGGCTGCTGGATGGGTATGGGTGAAATTGTTGGCGTTTTTGGCC
>JBBQZV010000020.1:0-63159 GCA_038207365.1 Fimbriimonadales bacterium
GCCTGCTGCGACAGCCGCAAGAGCACGCCAGACGGCGAGTCCTCGATAACAACACAATCATCGGATGTGTGCCCCAAGTTCGCTCGCCGCGTGCACGAAGAGATCCGGAGCGGGCAATGTTTCTGCACGGTGAACTGCACCTTTTGCGTCAGCATTTGGACCACCCGCCTGACCGTCCCGCACCCCAACGACACGGGGATCGCCAAGCGGCCTTCATTACACCCGTTTTGGGCTCCCTGATTGCCATCCCTCCGCACCGCGGACACAATCGCCCTTCCCGAGACCCAACGATGAAAACTCGCTACCGCTTGTTGTTCCTCTCTTCAACCGCCCTCGGCCTTGCGCTTGCGTGGGGTTGTTCTGATGAGCAGGTCGGCCCGAACGGGTCAACCGGTGGAACTGTTAGCGGCGGAGGCGGAGCGGGCGGGACGAGCACCCAATCTGGCGGAGCTAGTTCGGTCGGCGGAAAGGCCGGAACCGGCGGCGCTGCAGCCGGGGCGGGCGGAGCAATTTCGGGTGGGGTTGGAGGTTCCGCTGGCGGCGTTGCGGGAACTGTGAGCGGAGGCGCACCAGGCGCGGGAGGTACGGACGTGTCCAGCTCCGGTGGAGCCGCTGGGGTTGGGGGTTCCCTGAGCAGCTCGGGAGGAATGGCGGGCAGGGCGGGCAGCGAATCTGTTGCGGGTGGTGGTCAGGGCGGCGCGCAGTCACCGCCTGCGGCGAGAAGCTGTGTCGGTCAATGTGTGAACGATGACGATTGTAAGGAGGGTATTTTCGACTCCGGTTACCGCTGCGATCCGACGTCCAAGCGCTGTGTGAACCCGACCGCAATTTGTAAGGTTCATTCCGACTGTATTGCGTTTGCGACTGATTGGTTTTTCTCTTGCGCAGCGGATGGGGACTGCTTTCTCCCAGGAGAAGTCTGTGTGGATGCTGGGGGCGTGGGCAAATGTGCTGAACCCCCTGCTGGCACCAGCTGCTTCCTGCCTGGCCAGACTTTGCAGAGTGTGAAACGCTTTGGGGCGGCAGGCTTCGCCGATGTTTGTGCCAGCGATGCTGGCAGATGCAGCAAGGGTTCCTGTGTTCTAGGTTGCGCGGAGACTGGCTGCCTTGCTGGGAATGGCTCGACCTGCAACCGGGTGACGGGGCTCTGTGGATGCAGCCAGAGTTCGGAGTGCACGGCCCCCGGAGTGTCGGTTTGCAACTCAACGACCCAACGCTGCGAATGCGGCGGCAACGCAGATTGTTCGATCGCTGGGCGTGACCAATGCGTGGCGGGTAGCTGTGGTTGCTCGAGCGAAACCGTTTGCCCGATGCAGTTCGACAACGTCACCCGTGTGTGTGAGTAAAGGCTAAGAGCCACTTGTGCGCAGCGACGGAATCCTGATCCCTGGGGACATTCTACTCGATAAGTATCGAGTGGAACGGGTGCTGGGCGTTGGGGGTATGGGTTATGTTGTAGAGGCCTTACACACCGAGCTTCGTCAGCAGGTTGCCATCAAGGTGCTGAATCCCGACCTGCGTGAAGACGAGGAAGCCGTGGGACGCTTCTTACGGGAAGCGCGAGCTTCTGTGAAAATCCGTGGGCAACACGGTGTGCGCGTGATCGACGTTGGGACTTTCCCCGTTGTCGGTCCGTTCATGATCATGGAGTTTCTGTCCGGCGTGGACCTCTCCCAGGAGCTTGAAAAACTGGGAAAGCTCCCAGTCGAGACCGCAATTGACTACATCCTTCAGGCTAGCGAAGCGATCGCCGAAGCGCACTCCCTTGGAATCGTTCACCGCGATCTCAAGCCGGCGAACTTATTCCTGTGTCAGGGTCCAGACCAGAGCCCTCTGATCAAAGTCCTCGACTTTGGTATTTCCAAGGGCCTCACCCTCGCGCACGACTGGCCGGAGCTCACTGGCAATCAGACAATCTTAGGCTCTCCGCAATACATGTCGCCAGAACAAGTCAAAAATCCCAAAGACGTGGATACCCGGAGCGATATTTGGTCGCTCGGCGTTCTGCTCTGGGAGCTCCTGACTGGAACGCCTCCGTTCTCTGGCCTGAGCCCGCTTTCTTTGTTCTCGGCCATCGTCTCCGAACAGCCTCGCGAGCTCAGTGAACTGCGCCGCGATCTGCCACCCAACCTCCAAGCCGTCGTTGCTCGCTGCCTCGAAAAATCACCCCAAAACCGCTACCAAACGATCGCGGAGTTCGCCTCTGCCCTGTTGCCCTTTGCTAGGCCCAGTGGTCGGCACTCAGTGGCTCGGATCTCGAAGATCCTGCGTTCGAATTCAAGCTCTCGTCCAGCCCACGACACACTGAAGAGCGCCCTGTCGGACGCTGCCCTGGAAACAGCTGCAGACACCGCTGCCTTCGTGTCACCCAAGGACGCCGTTTCAAGTATCAGCGCCCCACAACTGAGTGGTCCGATCTCGCGAAGCGAGGATTCGATGGCGCCACAAGCATCGACCGCCGCGACGCCCAGAACACCAACTTTTCGTCGAAAAGCAGTGCTTGTTGCCGTCGCCGCCGGCCTTTGCCTCGTGGGATATCTGGTATTTACAGGTCGGCCCGGAGAGGCCCCACACGTCGGCGCAGTGCCCACTAAAGCCGAGTTAGTGCCCGAGTCAGCAGCAGGAGCGCCCTCGAATCGTGGCGTTGCTGTGACTCCCGTCGATCCACCCACAAACAACTCAACCACGGCAGACACCTCGGCGCCCATCTCCACAAGCTCACCTCAGATAACGCCACAAGGCTCGAGGAGTCCTACGCGAAATGCTCCTCCCCATCCTAGCTCGCGCCTCCCATCCACCGGAGCGCTCGGGCCTTCCGCACCAAAGAACGGCACGTCAAAACCCCCTTTGGGCCCTAACGTGGATCCGCTAGACGGACGACACTGATCCCACACGGCGAATCTAGGGCACAAAACCGGGAAAACAACTGAAAGTGCCGGTGAATGCCTGCGAGCTCGGATTATAGCGGAGAACCTGAGTTCGCAAGCTCACCTGAGCGACCGTGGGGCTCGGCTGTTCGAAGCAGAAAACGCTCCCCGGATCGATTCGGGTACCCAGCTTGAGGTCGAAATTCGGGGCGCCAAGTGTGCCATCAAGCTCAATTCTCGACATCGGAACAGCCAACGCGCTTAGCACATTGGTAATATCCTTGGGCCCTACTCCGTACGCTTGGGGCCCGCCCAGGATTCGGAGCATTCCCTGCGAGATAGCTGGGCCCGTGACCGGCCCCGCCGCATAGATGGAGTAGGCAAGGTAGTAAAATGCGTCATAGAAGTTCTCGGATTCGAGATCGGCGCCCGGAAACTGCATGCGCAGGCGGGTTTGAAATTCGTTCTTGAGCGTGGGATCTTCAGCCGCTGCCGCGCTTATGCCCAAGAAGCGTCGGCTCGCGTCAGAGTCGCTGGCGATGTTTGCCAACTCTGACTCTATATAGGCTTCCACGCGCCCCAGATCCCCGGCATTGATCGGAGACAGAATGTACATCGGCCGGGGCTCCGGGCCGAACGCACCCCAGCTCGCCTCAATCGAATCGAGCACGCCGTTCATAGCCGTGAACGGCACCCCCGCAGTGGAAATCACGATATCCGGGCGATATTGCGCGACCTTAAGGCCGATGTCCGCCGGTTTTGGATCTGCGATCAGAATCGTGCTCCCCAAGTAGTTGCCGTCGGCTTGGTTGGAAACGACTCCCTTCCCGTTCCACTTTATCGCACTCGTCACCGCCACGGTCAGCTCGCCATCGAACGCTTCATCCGTGCTCACTAGGGCGACCTTCAAGGCACGCGCCGTGTCAACGCCGCGGGCACCCTGCACGTAGCTCTCCACCGACTTCAAGAGTTGTGCATAAGCAGGCGCTAGGTCTGCTGGGTGACCCAGCATGTGCCAAACGAGACTATGATCATCGTAGGTTTCTAGGGCCAGCGTGGCGCCACCCGGATTCATGAAGAATACGCCAAGCTTGCTGTAGTCGGCAATGGCGCGCCCGAGGTCACCCGGTTTCAGGGCGGCGAGGACTGCTTGAATCTCGAGTTCAATGGCCAAGTGCTGCATCGCAGCGGTCACAGCAGTCGGCGTCGAATTGTCACATGCGATGATGGCCAGGGGTCGACGCACACCGTTCGGCCCTGGAAGCCCCCCCAGGTTATCTCCACTCAGCTCTCCGAGCGCCAGCCGATAGGCCCAAAGCACTGAGTTGGCCTCAAGATTGTTGGAATCGAGGCTCGCGAAGGCGCCCAGCAGGATAGCATTAGCATCGGTCGCGTTCCCGTACACGAGCGGGCACTCCTTCGATTTTAGGGGAATGCATGCACCATTCGACCCGCAAACCGCTAGTGCCGATCCGGCCAGATTGCATTCCGAGCTCTGTTTGCATTTTCCTTGCACCGGAACCGTGGGGCTGCCGCCCTGGGAACTACCGGCCATCGCTATAGAACCGCCGCTCCCACCTTGTTGCATCGGCGTCGCCGCAACTCCCCCACTTCCTCCAGCGATCTTCACGGACACCACTGTCGGTGGATCGCCCAACGGGGCGACCAGCGCGCAACTGCCGGACCCGAGCCAGAGGAGAAAAGCTACGGCACTCGGTTGTCCTCGTTTTTGTTTTTGTTTTGGCACGTCAATAGCTCCCGGATAGAAAGAGAGCCGTACCAAAGAGTCCCGTGCTGGCACTCACCCGAACCGAAGCGGGCGAACTGGAACTGGAACTGGAACTGGAACTGGAACTGGCACCGGTACAGGAACTGGAACGGGTGGCACTGGAACTGGTGGCACTGGAACTGGCGGAACTGGAACAGGTGGAACTGGTACGGGCGGCACTGGCACTGGTGGCACTGGCACTGGTGGAACAGGTACCGGAACTGGAACGGGTGGTCAAGGCGGACAAGTCTGCTATTTCCTCTCTGCACCAATCTCTACCATTGGATTTGCAACTCCGCTCAATACGCCCAAGCTTGTGGCTCCAGCCAACAAGGCCAACGTTAGCGGAACTACTGCAACCAACTTCACCCTTAACTCGGTTCAAGGGAGCACTGCAATCAATGTCGAGTACATTCTTGAGTTCTCAACGAGTCAGAGCTTTGCCCCTGGTGTCACCAAGGTAGCTGCCAAATTCCAAAGCAACCAAGGCGGAACGGTCGGACCCACGACTGGAATTAATCCTTCCACGTTCTTCCCTAATGCTACTGCGAATACAACTATCTTCTGGCGATATGGCGCACGCAATACGTTCGACAAGCCGGGCCCTGCTCCCGATGCCTTCACCGGTGAGCGGTATATCTTCAGCGACTACTTCCAGTTCAGCTTCACTGGTTCGCCTCCTCCTCCTCCGTCAGCTCATGCTGTGCACACTGTCACTGGTGTTCACACAACTAGACGAGGCAGAGGCTAGCTGAAAAATAAAGTGACCTAAATGGGACACTGCCCCCGTCTAATTACTAGGCGGGGGCAGAGTCCCCGTAAAACTTAAGGAAATACGATGAACCGCAATTTGAAGAAGGCCCTCCTCCTGGTTGGCGCAATGGCTGGATTAGCAGCCACGGCAACTGCAGACGGCTGGGTCGGTTACTGCATCGATCCGGCATCCACTACTAGCCCATATTCCACAGACTACGGTGAAGAGTATCAGTTCAACTCACTCTTTGCCTGCACGATGGGCGTATCTGGAACTGTTAATTTTTCTAAATACTGTTTTCCTACCAGTGGATTTACTGGTCCGACAGCTGGTCGAATCGGCTTCAGCGTCGGTACGACAGGCTCTAGCCAGGACAATTTGGCTGGAACTTTGTGGGACGACGAACTCGGCCTAACCTACGGAATGCAGTGGGTTACTTCCTTCACTCCTACCGGAATTCAGGACGTTCCTGCTTCTGGAGTTGTGGGTAACTTCAGTATCGCGAACTTAGTCGTTGGCGATGCTAACGGCCTAAACCTCAAAAAGGACTACTTCGGTAAGGCAGGCATTGATACAGCCTATTACGGTGCAAGTGATCGTTACTTCATTGGTGAGACCACCAACGATAACATTCGGATGAGCCTCAGGGTTGACGTTATTGGAGATGCGGCTCGCCTACAGTGGACGCTTACAAACCAACAAGCAACTGCAGCTACTGTCGGTCTTTGGTTTGGTCAGTGGGTTGCTCCTGCGGGTCCGCAAGGACCCCATTCAGCTGATTACGTGACTGTGCCAGGTCTCAAGCCTATAACGACGGATCACCGTTTTGTCCGGAACGCAAATGCAAATGCGACCAATCCGACAGAACTTGAGTTACCACCTTATGTTAATTTCGGCTTGTATCAATCTCAGGCCTATGGACTTCAAGTAGTTCTATCACCTAGCGATCAAATTCCAGACCAGACACCCGCGGATGGTCTTGATATCGGAAAGAACGGTTGGATCCTTGGTAGCATGACTGCTACAGATGGAGCCATGCCTGATCTGATGATTGATGACACAACTTTTGGGTTTGGCTCTGACGCCTATATCGAAAAGTGGAATCCGGTTCCAGTTGGTGCGTTGGGTTCAGGAACTGAGACGAGGACAATTGTTGCGTACTACAGAGGCACATGGAGTGTTTCTGACTTTGCAAGGCCATATTCTGCTGTCCTTGATGCGCCTCCAGTTATTGGTACGACGCCAGGCTCACCACAAACTTTCCAAAATGCTCCGTTCAAATTGACGGTGCACGTTGACAACACTCGTGGTTTCTCTACAGTTGACAAAGCTGTTCCCCTGCAAGACGTTAAAGTAACCTTGAATCTGCCGCAAGGTATGTATGATGCGAATAATCCTTCGCGCCAGCAGATCACACAGTTCATTAACCAAGTTGCTCCTCAAACGATTGCTTCAGTTACGTTTACAGTGGGTGTAAGCCCGAACCTGTTTGGTAATCAGCAGTATTCGGTATCGATCACGCCAAACCCAGGTGTCGCTAAGATCCTGACAGGCACAATTGTTGTCGCTTCGACTCCTGTCTTGAAGATCAGCAATACGGCAAATCTGGTTGCTGCTCCTTGGCAGTTTTCGAACCAGACTTGGAAGCAAATCCTTGAGCAGAACAGCAGCCTCATCCTAGACACCAATTACCAGGTATTTGGTTGGGACTCGCTCGCTCAACAATACGTTCTGCAGACCGGTCCTCAGCGCGGCTTCGGTTCCTTCGTCATCTCGAATGTTGACGTACCGAACCCGATTCCTCTCGGTGGTTCGCCTCAGCAGGTTAACGACCTCCAGACGGGTGCTCCTCAGATCATCCTTCATCCAGGTTGGAACTTGATTTCGGACCCCTATAACTATGCGATTCCAGTCGGTCAGCTAGTTGGTGTTCCACTTTCGGATAACCAAAATAGCTACACCTTCCAACAACTCGCCAATCAGAACATCGTGAGCGGATTCTTGGCTTCATGGGACACAGTAACCCAGGGATACAAGTACACCACTTCCTTCTCTGATTTGCTTCAGCCCAATACAGGCTACTGGCTCTTCGTTCAGAGCGATCAAGATGTCGTCCTAGACTTCCCACCTGTTTTCCAAGCATTCCTTCCTGGTCTCCCAGATCCGGGCGGAATTCCGAAGCACAAGGATCCTAAGACAAATCTAACTGCTCAGACCACGTGGAATGTCCAGTTGGTAGCCCAGTCGAACGGAAAGGTTGACTCGCAAACAACGATTGGACAGGCAGCATCAGCTACTGTTGCCAAGACGTTGACTCGATTCAAACCGCCTATCGTTCCGGCACAGAATACGGTTTGGACATCGATTCCAGTTCAGAGTGGTAAGAAGACTGTTCAGTTGGCCAGCGCGTTGACTGCTCAGGGAGTTGCTTCTCAAACATGGAATTGGCAGGTTTACACCGGCGGTGCTGGTCCTGTCACCATCACCTGGCCAACAGTGGCGACTGTACCTAACAACGTTCGGATTCGAATAATCGATTCAACGACTGGTATTGAGCGCAATCTCAAGCAAGTTCGTGGTTACTCGTTCGTTGCAAAAGCCAAGACAATCCGAAACTTCAAAGTTGTCGTTGAAACCGCACCTGCACTTCCAGTCATTAGCAGCATCACGGCCAGTCCGGTTGCGACGACCATGGATGCATCGTACGTACTTTCAGTGAACGCTAACTCGACAGTTTCAGTGCGACAAGGCACGCAAACGATCGCTACGCTTGTATCCAATCGACAGGATATGCTAGGTACTTCGAAGGTCACTTGGAACTATCTGGATGCCGCGAACCGAAAGGTTCGTCCTGGCACCTACCAGCTAGTGGTGAGTTCTGCCCCATCCGGTGGAGCTCTCGAGACGAAAGCCGTTTCATTCATCGTGAAGCGCTAATCACTAAACCGGGTTCGCTGTTCCAAGCAGCGAACCCGTCTGTTTCCCGTTTCCAATCTCCCTAGTGGACGAATATGCAATTCGCCAAACGAGTCTTAGCTTCTGCTGCCCTAGCGTTGGTATGCGCTCTTGCCCTTGCAGATACTTCTATCCGACTTACTTCCTTTCCAACTGTCAGCGTCGCTGATGGAAAGAGCACTGTTACAATTGCCGCAGAAGTACGGGATCAAAGTGGAAAACTAGTTCAGGACGGTACCCGGGTTGTCTTAACGTCAACACTGGGAGATTTTAGAGAGGCCGTCGTAACCACAGTGGGTGGCGTGGCAAGAGGAATCCTAATCGCAGGGAGCATTGCCGGGACAGCAAGAATCACTGCAAAGTCACTTACAGGTGATTCTAGTCCTTCAACCCTCGAATACGAATTTGTTGCTGACCGAAGTCAATTGTCGTCGGCAAAAGAATACGTCGAGATCGTAGCACCTGGCTACATGCAATATACCGTTGACAGCCACATCATCGGTGCAGCTGCTGACAAATCGAAAGGGACTCAACCCGTATCGATTCGCTATCGCGAAATAACGATTACGGCTGACGACATTCAGCTCAACATACCGACTTATGAGTTGAAGGCTCGGAAGGCCCGCCTCAAGATGGGCGGCATCAATCAATATTTTGATGAACTCTACATCAAGCTGAATACGAGATTTGGATATGGAACTACGACTTCCAAAGTAAAAAGATCCGATGCAGTGGTTGCCGAGGGAAAAGGCATCGCATTTGTCAAAAAGCAGGATGACGGTTCGTACAAGCTCCCCGACGGCTCGGAACGTTATGGACTGGTCGAAATTCATCGCGCAGGTTTGACCCCGGTGTCTAATCCGCAAAGTAGTCTGTTCCAATTTGAAGACATAAGCGGATCGCCATCGACAGTCTCTGCAAAGAAGGCTATTGTGTTCCCGCGAAGGGAAGTTCAGTTCCAGAAAGCAGAGATTTATGTTGCCAACACGAAAGTGATGTCCTTGCCGCTCTTTGAAGTGGCACTGACTGGTTCAAGTAGCCCCTTGGTTACGGATCAGATTGTCTCGATGAACAACAGTCAGTTGGGAATCAATTTCCCCTACTATGTATCGCTTAGGCCGGGTGTTACCCAACTCTTTCGCTTTAGAACGGGACAAGTTGAAGGGCGGTCTGTTAGTTCTGATCGCGGGGCCTTCCTTGACTACGAGTTCAATTGGAATAAGGGTGATGACATGGAAGGTGGTTTGTCCATCCAGGGAATCGGTCGAAACGATTGGACCATTGGTCTTAATCAGTACATCCGCTTTGATGACCGTAGCTCAGCTTATGCGCAGGTCTTGACTCCAAATGGTCGAAGCTACTTTGGCTCCGGTGGCGTAAGCCGACAGTTTGACGGTTTTTCGGCCAGCATCAATGCTAGCGAAACAAAAACGATAACGGGAATTCCGTATACATCCAGTGTTGTCTCGGCCATCATCGAAAAGGATCCCATCAAAGTCGGAAAGCTTCCCATACGCCTTTATCCTGGTTTGACTGCGAACCAATCGGCAAATGATCTAGACGGGCAATCTCAAAGTGGGGCAGGAGCAAGATTGAGAGCTCAGTCGCTGCCTTTGGTCATCGATGCAAATACCAGCATAACGGCCAGCTTCCAGACGGCATACCTTCGTGGGAATAACGAGCTACTTGGACTGCAGTACCTTGGAAGCGCCACAATCAGTAAGCGTTTGAGCTCAGCTTCTTCGTTTCTCTTAACATATGACTATACGCACGATGGTTTTAATGAATTCGTATTAGGTGGTCATAGGCTAAGCCTCCAGGCTTACTACAACAGAGGACGGTTGAATTTCTCTGTCTTTGGAAGTCGCAGCCTCGACTTAGAGCGTTCCAGTGTTTTCGCAGACCTTTCTTACCGCATCAGCAACCAGTGGCGATTGACTAGCAGCTATACACTAGACAAGTACTTAGGCGACACCTACCTCGATTACAACTTTGGCATAGGGTATCGGTTAGGTTGGCGCGAAGTAGGTCTTATCTGGTCCGAACAAACGAGAAGAATTGGATTCCAACTCCTTGGCACTACGATTTATTAGCGCCACCATCTTAGTACTAGCATCGGCGATGGGCTGGGCCCAGGCGTTTGGCCGTTTCGGATATTCCCAGTCGGTACAAGTTCCAGGAATAAAGGTTGATCGGGAGGGCTTTGTCGCTCTCGATCCTCTAGCGGACAAAATCAGATTTTTACAGCCGGCGAAATCTTGGCAACCTACGGCTACGTCGCAGGTCGAACAGGTCGTTGCATTGACTCCATCGGCTTGGGGACCTTCCAAGCTTGGATTCAACCTACTTGGTCCGGGTTTTACCATGTATTTCCCCGAGGGAATTGACCTAAAGGTCGGGACGATTGGCTCTCCGTATCTCAGTTGGCAACAAGGAACGGTGGGCGATGGCATACCGACGCCAGAAGTTCGATGGCTCATTTTATCATTTCGTGACAAGCAGCCCCCATTTGTGATCGGATTCCTTGATAACCCAAGCAGCCTCATCATCACGGGCTCGCCTGGTTCGTGGAACGTTAAAAGTCCTAAAGGGTTTAAAGGTTGGATCAAAGTTGGGCTACCCGAAGGCTTGAATAGCCAACTCGCTAACACGGCATCCGCACTAGGACAGCTTTCTCAGGATGTCGTTGACAACGAGTCCATTTGGATCAATCGAGCACCAAAGCTCATAAAGACTGAGATAGAAGCTGACCTTGCTTCTGTTACGGCCACTTGGAGGTTTGATAGGTCTGGCGCAGTTGTGCCTCCGCCAGCCTTGTTAGCCAACTTAGGGAATTACCGTCTGTCCATCAAGTCGAAGACCCGTCGACTGCCAGGCTGGACTGAAGAGGGTCCAACTGAAGTTTCGGTAGGAGAGGTGCTGAGTATCCGCTTTCCGATCAAGAGAGTGCCGACTGGTAGGAGTCTTGCCTTAGGCAGCCAACTTTCGGATCCAATTGGTACCGTATCCTCTTTCGATATTCCAAGTGTTGCTAACTTGGCACTAGAGTCTCTTGTCGCCGGCAGGGATGTACTCACACGAAAGTCCGCCGAAGAGGCCGACACCGAGTTCATAAGTCAGACGGCTTTTTTCCCTGAGCCTTGGACGCAACAACAGCTTCCTTATAATGAGGCAGGCGTGGGAATGGATCTAGCTGCCGCTCACTCATTCCTTTCTCAGGCGACCACCGCTACGTCAAAAGCGTCTTCAGAAGCAAACTCAATGTTGACTTCAGTGAGCTGGCGTCAAGATTGGATCAACTGGCGGGCTTGGACACATGATCAAGCGATTGCGCAAAGGACCGGAGCCTTGGCAGCTCTCGCGGGTGCACTATGTCCTGAGCCAGAACGGAGGTTAACTGCGGCCATGTTTCAGGCCGGACTGAGTGGCTTACGGGGCCTCAACGTGTGGAAGAGGCGTAAAGGAATAATCAATGATGAGCCCAAACTCATTGAGCCGCTATACGGAGTCCGGAAAGGAATATTTGGCATGGAAGGACCCGTAGAAGATGGGGAAACATTTGCTCTATCCCTTCTTAGCTCCATGCGAGTATTCAGTGAACAATCGGTTGGTTTAGTTAAGCAGGGTCCGGATTACATCTTGCAATGGGCAGCCGTAGAAGCAAAAGCTTCAGTGATAACTCTGGCAACGAGCTACCCGATCGATGCCACCGCCCACACGAATTTACGTAAATTCAAAGCGGAGGGCGCACTCGGATTCACCGAGTTCCATTACGTCCCCGAGACGGCAGGCATTTGCGAGATCAAGATCGTCATTCCAGATTTTGCAAAGCCGCCAATACCGGTGTCTCGCGTGCCAGCATATTCGGATGCTCTTCGATAGCCAAATCTTGATTAAAATGCAGACCCACGTTCGTGGTTCGGCGCAGGGCACCTTCAACCACAAGTCGTGCAGCAACGAGTAAGTTCATTGTCTCTAGAGGATGCATAGAGAATGGTGCTTGAGGCAGGGAGTCATACTCTTCAATAAGCCCCAAAACGATTCCGTGTGTGTCGCGCAATCCATCATTTGATCGTACAATTCCAACACCCGTTGTCATGGCCCGTTGAAGTGAGCGTCGAATGCGGATCGATTCGGCCTCCGATATGCAATGCGGCTCTTTAGGTTTAGTAGCCGTCATCTCTGGAAAGGGGTCCGCTTTTGACGCCTCGGCTGCTGCAACGGAGAAGACAAGCGCCTCAAGCAAACTATTGCTTGCAAGCCGATTGGCTCCATGCACACCAGTGCAGGTTACTTCGCCAGCAGCGTAAAGACCGGGAACACTTGTACGTCCTTCAAGGTCCGTCACAACTCCACCACAAGAATAGTGTTGAGCAGGAACTACCGGAATCCACTCCTTTTCCATTTCAAGCCCAATCTGAGCTAATTTGTCATAAATCGTTGGGAATTCATGCTTTAAGTGCTCTGGTGGCAAGTGCGTCATGTCGAGATAGACGCACCAAGTTCCGTGCTTCCGCATTTCTTCCTCGATTGCCCTCGAAACAACATCTCGCGGTGCCAACTCTAGCCTTGGATCGTAGTCGTACATGAACCTGCGGCCTAGGTGATTCCTCAAAGTACCGCCAGCGCCACGGAGCGCCTCGGAAATGAGAAAACTGCGCATCTGAGGGTGATACAGGGTGGTTGGATGGAATTGCATGAATTCCATGTTTTGGATCTGTGCACCACATTTTGTAGCTAAGCCAATCCCATCAGCAGTTGCCACACGTGGGTTAGTAGTGTGCTGGTACATTCTTCCGCAACCACCAGTTGCAAGCAGAACGGCTCGGGCACCAAAGTATTTCGGACCCAATCCCTCTATTTCTGCAGCTACCCCTATGCATCGACCTTCAGACATAAGCAAGTCAATTACGAAGCTATGCTGAAAAATAACGATATTCGGATTTGCCCTGACCGCAGCAACCATTGCCCGTTCAATTTCCCATCCTGTCTTATCTGCGTGATGGACAATTCGATTACGGCTATGTCCGCCTTCTCGTCCCAACGCGAGATCACTACCTGAAATATCGAACCGGGCACCTAGCTCGATCAACCAAAAAATCGCTTCTGGCGCATGTTGCACGAGATGTCGAACTGCTCTTTCGTCGCAAAGTCCCGCACCTGCAATTAATGTGTCTTGCTCGTGGAGTTCCCAGGAATCAGCTTCTCCGACGGCAGCTGCGATTCCACCTTGAGCCCAATTAGTGTTGGAATCGGATACTTCACCTTTCGTCAGGACACAAACTCGCCCGTTCTCCGAAGCCTTCAAAGCGAAGCTCAGCCCCGCCAAACCGCTTCCGACGACTAAATAGTCAAACCGCTCTAGGTTCATTGTCTTACCATTAACTACGATGCGCAGTCGTTCTTCTCAGCTTGATCGCCAAATCTCGGGCAAAAGACGGCACCTCAAGGTGGATCTTGCCACCCAATCCTACGTGAACGACTTTCGTAGAGAGTACGGTACCTGTCCAAGTGTCCCAGATTTCGTAGTTCCAATCTCCCGACGCCAACCCTTCGAGCGCAACAAGGCATGGAACAGTGCTTGAGAACGGGATTTTGTCAACGATAACTCTTCTCCAGGATCGCCCTTCGGGCCTTAGCCAAGCAATGACTGTATTGTTGCCTTCAAGCGCCCAGCCCTGGATTGCGGGACCGTTCCGCTTGACCAAGTTCACAAAACGATAACTGCACATGAACCAGTCGTTGCCAATATTCTCGACAAGCAGGGTGTGATCGCCCGGAGGAATCGTTACCGCATAGCGGCCCGAATACGATTTAACAGAAGCTCCTTTCGTCCCATTCTCACCCGATTGAAACTCCCTTGTCATGATTGGGTCGCCATCAAGTGATACTTGGAGTATTGCGCCACCGAATCCTGAGACTTCTCCGATGACAACTTCAAATTTCGTCGCCTGTTTAAGGTTGACCTTGAACCGAACCGGATTATGCCAGTCACGATGATTCCTCACACCGTGCTGAATGCCTGGCAAAGGTAATTCACCATCTGCGGTACTTCCATTAATGGAGACAACGTGCGGGCGGTTGCCGTCACCGGCATTCCATTGGATGGGCCCACCATCAAACTCCAGATCCTTTCGCTCAGGAAGTTTCGGTGACTTCAGGTATCCGACCGACAAAGTAGATCGACGAAAATCCTCGCCTGCCCAATCGATACCTTTGCCAAACTTTGCGGCTGCTCCAAAGATTGGATACAAGTGATGGGGAGCTATAAGGCTATCCCACCACCATGGCATTGCCGACCCAGAACTTCCCGCGACCATGCTCATCCACAACGGGTCATGAATCTGCATGCCCTGCGGGTCCTCGGTATCCCGAGGACCATTACTATCTGCACCTATTTCGCCGACGTAATGGGGCTTGCCCCATTCAGCTTTTCTAGCTTGTTGATAAAGGACCGAACCGGCGACATCTTGAGTGTTATAGGAATGAGTCTGGGCGTAATCAAGTTGCGGAATAAGGTCGAGATTGCGGTCACCCATGCTGTCAGCAATGCTTGTTGTTACTAGGTGATGGTATGGATCGAGCCCTCTCAATTCGTCTCCCATCTTCATGTGCCAGTTCCGAACGACTTCGGCAGAATAATCTTGAGTCAGATCTACTTCGTTCCAGAACTCCCACGACATCAGATTCGAGAAGGCACTGTACCGGGCGACCAAATAGCGAAGTTTTGCTTTATAGAAGGACTCAACCTTTGAGTTTGTCCAGAAGTCACTCCAGATCCGAAGGGGTCCTCCATTGTCTCGGTTCTGTGGGGCTTTGTCCCAAGCTGGAAAGCCATCTTTTGACCTGAGGGTGTTATAGGAATCGATGGTCAGCATCACCTGAATCCCGCTCTGCTGAGCTTTCGCCATAACTTGGTCAAGCTTCCATGCGTTAGCGAGTTCTATCTGGCCGAAGCCGTGTCCTTCTTCGCTTTTGCCACTGACTTCCATGGCGAAAGTGACCCAGCTTGGACCTAGCCAGAAACGCATGTAGTTGGCACCTACTTTGCTATAGTCCGGAATCCATTCGTCGTAACTGTATGTGCCTTTTGCATTTCCCCAACTGACATTGGCTCCAATTGGAAAATAGGATGTCCCATCCGAAAACTCGAAGTACTGACGGTTACGTGGGCTAACTGTGATCATCCCATGTGAATCTGATGGAGAAGCGTCAAAAGAGTACTTAGTGGGTGGTGTGCTTCCCGTCCGATCTCTAGCAGCTATTTCCAAAACGTATTTGCCTGTCTCTCGGGGGCAAATGCGAATTCTCCAACTGCCTTCTCCAGTTGGAGTAACAAGTTCCTTGCCGTCTTTGATGCTCCTCTCAAACGGCCGATAAAAGAAACCAGGAATCTTGAAGTGGTCACCCTTTGGCGAAGTTATATCCGCATCGAGAATCACATCAGATGAGTCAAACGGGTTGTCAAAAGTTGCACCCAGATCAACGACGAGTTCCTCAACATCATATTGCTTAACGGTCGAGACCACTGACTTGACGGATCTAATTTGTAGATTCTCCTTGCGATAGTAAGGAGTAACAATGGGTTCAGTTGAATTCTGAAGAAGGCAGCCTAGAGTTAACAGGACGAGCATGTCTGGTTGGAGTTTACACCTGCTGGCTATGGGTGAACAGAAGCCATGAAAACCGCAACTCTTAAGGTTCTGAATACTCTGTTGTCAAGTTCCAGGTAGCGTAGATGTATGTCAAACCCAAATGGATTTGACTGGGAGTCAAAACTCCCAAAATCCATTCTTGCTCTTCGTAATTACAGTTCCAAGACCTTCTCCCGAGATCTCATTGCCGGAGTAACTGTTGGACTGGTTGCCTTGCCTCTGGCAATGGCATTCGCAATTAGCAGCGGGATGAGCCCGCAGTCGGGAATTTACACCGCAGTCATTGCTGGATTCCTTTCATCTTTGCTTGGAGGTTCTCAAGCACAAGTCAGTGGTCCTACCGGAGCATTTGTCGTTGTTGTCGCCAGCATTGTGACCAAGTTCGGACCAGAAGGACTGTTTGTCTGCACCTTGATGGCCGGCGTACTTCTAGTTGTGTTGGGACTAACTGGCCTAGGCACTGCCGTAAAATTCCTACCTCGCCCAGTTATCGTAGGATTTACCAATGGGATTGCCGTGCTCATCGCAAGCACCCAGATTAAGGACTACTTCGGACTCAATATTGCCAAGATTCCGGGTGACTTCATTGGACGACTGGAAACCATTTGGGCGCATTTCTCCACCATTTCCACGCCATCAACCGTTTTGGCTTCTGCAGCGCTACTGGGACTAATCGGTTTTCGTAAATTCGTTCCGCGAATCCCTGGGGCAATCGTTATCCTTGTTGTCGGGACTGCGGCCGCTTTCGTGTTGCACCTGCCCATCGAAACCATTCAGACGAAATTCAACGGTATCCCTCAAGGCTTGCCATCGTTACACGTACCTACTGTAACCCTCAACCAAGCGCGCGAACTGTTGTCACCTGCAATTACAGTCGCGATGCTTGGTGCCATCGAATCCTTAATGTCTGCCGTCGTTTCGGACAGGATGATGAAAGACAAGCATAATCCGAGCGTCGAGTTAGTTGCCCAGGGTATCTCAAATATGGTCACACCCTTCTTTGGCGGATTACCTTCGACTGGAGCAATTGCGAGGACTGCGACGAATATTAGGTCAGGTGCCAAAACACCAGTTGCCGGAATCATTCATGCTTTTGTATTACTTATTATCTTGATGTTTGCAGCGCCACTTGCAAACCACATACCCTTAAGCATATTGGCTGCCATCCTTTTGATGGTCTCTTATAACATGGGAGAGTGGCAGGAAATACCTCAAATCCTCAAACTCGCAAAGGCAGATATCCTTGTGTGGGCTGTTACATTCACGTTGACCGTCTTTGCAGACCTCACGGTTGCCGTCCAGTCAGGAATGATCCTCGCCGCTTTACTTTACATTAGCAAGGTCACGAGGACAACGACGGTCGTCCAAGTTACGTCTGACTACCTCGAGGATGGACGGGATCACATGCTTCACTTCCAAGAGCTACCCGTAGGAGTTACGATTTTCAGAATCCACGGACCTTTTCTCTTTGGCTCGACAGATAAGGTCTCAGAAATCCTCGACAAGGAACACGAACTGCCTCCTGTCGTCATCCTTCGGCTTCGGAATATGACTGCCATTGACGGAACAGGTATCCAGGCACTAGAAGAATTGGCTCAGCAATTGGTAGAAGGAGGAAGGCATGTTCTTTTCTGTGGTATGCGTGAGCAGCCAGCAGCCCTGATGAACAAAGTCGGCTTTGAAAAGCACGTTGGCGCAGCCAACATTTGTTCAAATGTAAAAGAGGCGCTCAGCCGAGCGGAAGAACTCCTTCGAGAGGAAGCAACCACGGCTCGAATTCCGAATCATCCATAGGACTAGCTGAAACGGGACATACCACAAGTGCGTACATGGGTTACACCAACGTAGTTGTAGCCTTACCGACATTCCATTACTGTAGAATGAAGACAGAGATCACCCAATGAAATTCCATAAAAGAAGCCGCAAACGTAAGCAGATTCGCAATGCCGCTATTCTAGGAGTAGCCATGCTCGCCACCTTTGCAGGTGCCTACGCCTACCGAACCCTCTTTGCCAGGCCGGGCGAAGCTGCTCTCCAACTCATCCCATCCGATGCCATTTTGGTTGTTTCAGTTGACATCAGTCCCTCGCCCACGCAAGCACTTGCGTTCAAGCACATCGATGATGCATTGGCTCGAAATGGGCAGGAAAGGTTCATGGAACAGGCTCTGATGAGTGGCCTGGGCAAGGATAAGCTCATGGAAGAGATCGTTCCTTTGGTGAAGCGAGGAGGAGCGTTATGTATTGAGCCCAAAGAAGGAAAGAACACAGGAAATACTGCTGTAGGCTTAATTGCACTTTCGGATGGCGCAAAGGCTTTGGAGTCTCTCAAAAAATACACGCGACCCTCTTACTTTAGAGGTGCGAAATATTACACTGCACCAGGCTCAACCCTTAATTTGATGGTTGTTGACGACTATCTGGTGGTATCCGACAGCCCACAAGAGCTTCTGAAAATCAAGGAAGTTCGGCAAGGCTTGATGAAATCAATCACTTCGATTCCCGAGTTCAATACGGCAAGGGATGAAGTGGCAAGCGACGCCAACATGCTAGTTTTCGCCTCATCAAATATGTGGAAGGAACTGGTCAAAGACACCGTTGATGCATCACCAAACTGGGTGGCGCTTGGCGTAGCGCTCCGAGACGGTGGAATCGGTATCAGCTTGGCAGGGAAGACCGATTTCGAGAAGTTTCCGGCATTAAAAGCGGTCGCCAATACTCCCGGAGTAAGGAATGATCTTTTCAAGGTCCTGCCGGCTGGCTCTTATGGCATGTTCGCAGTGTCTGACCCTTCGGCTATGTATCAAGCGTCAGTGAATTCTGTTTCGAGCAAGGGCGACGCAAAAAAGAACATCAAAGAAGCTGAAAACAGCCTTGATAAGTCGATCGGTCTTTCCGTTACAGGAGACATAGTCCCTGCGCTTTCCGGCGACTCTGTCATCGCTTTATATCCGTCTTCTGCAAGCACTGCAGGTGTTGACGGACTGATCGTCATTGACGATCAAAACGGCGCTTCACCGTCCTCAGCCATCCAAAAATTCAAGGAGTTTATGGATAACCAGGTGGCAAAGGAGCACAACGGAGAGATGCCCTTCCGTACGAAGTCAATCGAAGGTGGTACGGAATACCAAATCACTGAGAAAATGGAAGAGGACATGCGAAAGTCGATAGGTAATGGCATGGACCCGAAGGATATCGACAAAGACGTCCTGGTTTCCAAGAAGACAGTTGTCGTAGCGACAATCGGCAAAGTGGTTCTTGCTTCCACTTCCCAAGAACTCCTTGATCGAGCAATAGTGTCGTATCGCGAAACGAAGAATGCCTTGAGTATGGACAGCAATTACAGTCCGTATGAGAAGACCCTTTTGGATGGTTCGCAAATGATGGCAGTATTCAGTGTCTCGCGAATTGCTGAGGGTATCCAAAACACTGCTCGCCTGGGTCACATGGAACCAGAAGCTGCAAAGCTATTCACAAGCGTACTCACGGCGTTGCAGACACTTAAAGAGCCCCTATATCTCAAGGGAAAATCTGCTCAAAATGGTCTCAGTACAAGCGGCATCTTCATTCCGATGGATTACGACAAACTGATTGACATTGTAGGCGGGCAACTTAAGAAGAAATAACCAAAAATAAAAAGGCTGGAGGCAGGATTATTCCCGCCTCCAGCCTTTCTGTTTTTCTATTGCTAATTGCCTACGTCGTGCTTGGGTGGCTCCGTTCGATCAGCAACCTTATAGGCTGTGAGATAGTAAAGCTTGGCGGCATTGGAAAGCTTTAGAAAGTTGATTTTGTCTACTGTGTCGCTGGGTTGGTGGTAGTCCGGGGTGAAACCATCAAACAGAAACGCGATTGGAATGTGGTTTCGTGCGAAGTTGTAATGATCGCTGCGCGTGTATACATCTTCCGCATCGTATTTGAATCGAAATCCGACGGACTTATTGACCTCTTGGATTACTGCATCTAGCTCCGTTGATATTCGCTTGCTTCCGACCAGGCGAATCGTATCCGAGTTCTCCTTTTCGACATCCATGCGTCTCGTGTCACCATTTTGTGCACCATAGGAGTCGCGAGCGACCATGTCCATTTGGAGTTCGGCAACCATCTTGATAAGTGGGACTGTTGGGTGAGCGACATACCAGGAAGAGCCGATCAATCCCATCTCCTCGCCACAGAACGTCATAAAGACAATGCTTCTCTTGGGTTTTTTGGGATTGGTGGCCATTGCATGTGCAATGCACATAACTGCTGTCGATCCAGAGCCATCATCGTCTGCCCCAGGATAAACAACGGTTCCTTGTTTACCGAGGTGATCCAAGTGACCGCCTATACCAATGTATTCTGCTTTGAGCGTTGGATCGCTTCCTTCGAGGAAGCCGACCACGTTAGGAACTCCAACGGGACGAGCATCAACGATTGCGTTAAGCCTTACCATTCCCTTGCTGAACTCCACCGTGCCACCTTTTGCAGATTGGCCACCTTCGTTCGTCAAGGCAAGTCCATTTAACAACTGCTTGGCTGCCTTGGTCGAAATCGAACCCGAGGGGCCGCGAACTGCCCGACGTGGCGCATTTGATGCTACAGCCGAAGCGCGTTGGGCGCTGTAGCTAATGGGCGGGACACTATCGGTCACGTAGAGAATTGCTGCTGGCGATTGTCTAGATATCGCAAACCTAAGTTGGTTTGAAGGCTTTTCCGCGACGACAAGGACAATTCGACCTGCAAGATTGACATTGGCGAGATCAAATGTGTCACCGCTTGGTTTGACGACAGCTAGTACGCTAGTCAAAGAAGCGCTGGCACCCATCCCAGCCATACGAAAGTCATTTCCACCTTCAATGACCTTGTCTGAGCCGATGACTTGGAGGAAGCTGCCTGAATCGACAAAGTGTGACTGATTGAATGGCACATTCTGGAAAAATGTGCCGTTGTCGCCCATGGGTTTTAGTCCCCAAGACTTAAAATGGGCTGCAACGTAATCGGCAGCTTTCTGGAATCCGGGTTGACCTGAACCTCGTCCCTCGCACTGAGTGGCCAGGTAAGTAAGGATTTCCTTTGCTTGGCCGGTGGTCATAGTGTCCCAACCGCGTTTTAAGTCATCGGGTGGGGGTTCATGATTCCCTGGAAACTGGCAAAAAGCCGAGGTCGCGAGGAGAGTTGTAGCAAAAGTGGAAACGAGTCGCATGGAGTCCAACTTGAAGCGCACGAGCATAGGCACCATTTTAGTCTTAACTTAGCGGAATTCCTTAAATCAGCTGGTGTCAACCGTAAGAATCTTCTTGGACTTCGTCCTTTTTATGCTAAATACGCTTGAGCATGTAAAAGCGCTGATGCCCCTGAGGAAATTCATCAATCTGCCCAAACACTTCAAATCCGCACTTCTCGTAAAGTCCACGTGCTTGAAAGCTAAAGGTATCCAAAAAAATCCCGTGGCAACTGCGAGCTTTTGCTACTTCCTCTGCGGCTTCAAGCAGTCGTCTGCCATATCCGCTCCCACGCACGGTTGGACTGATTGCGAGTTGCTCCACATATAGCCAGCCCCAATATGAACAACCACGTAGGCCCCCAAGGTGCGAGCCATCCAGTTCGTCATTGAGCACGATCGCCAGCGGTTTGTAATTAAGTTCGCCAGCAGTAGCGAGGTTATGTTCGGCCAAGAAACCTCGGATACTCTCCAGATCTTCCGGTGTAGGGTTGTCTAGAACGTTGAGAATGCATCCCATGAGAGGGGAGAGAATACCCTTCCTATTCCACTAATAAAGAGACGCGACAGGACGAGGCATGAACGAAAAAGGCGGCCCGTTTGGGACCGCCTATTCAGGACACAGAGTGTGTTCAGAGTTGGGAAGCGACGAAATTTAGAAGGTCGGCGATTCGGCAGCTATAGCCCCATTCGTTGTCGTACCAGCTAATTACTTTTACGAGATTGCCTAGTCCGATCGTGTCTACGGCCGAGAAAATGGAGGAGTAAGGGTTGCCTTTAATGTCCATTGAGACCAGTTCTTCGTTACTGTACTGTAGGACGGCCTTCATTGGTCCATCTGCGTATTCCTTTACAGCAGCGTTGATCTCTTCGACTGATGCTTCTTTGCTAAGCAGTGCGGTGAAGTCAACTACCGATACAGTTGGAGTAGGAACTCGGAATGCCATTCCTGTAAACTTTCCCTTGAGCTCGGGGATAACTAGACCCACTGCTCGAGCAGCGCCTGTTGAACTCGGGACGATGTTTTGCGATGCTGAACGAGCATCTCGGAGATCTTTTGCTGCGGTATCGACTGTCTTCTGTGAATTGGTGAAGGCATGTACCGTGGTAAGAATTCCTTTCTCTATGCCGAATCGCTCGTGTAGGACCTTGGCGACTGGTGCGAGGCCATTGGTCGTGCAACTGGCGTTGGAAATAACGTGATGCTTGCTCGCGTCGTACATGTTGTCGTTGACACCAAGGACGACGGTTAAATCTTCATTCTTTGCCGGAGCGGAAATGATGACCTTTTTGGGTCCCTTGTTACGGTGGGCGACAGCCTTGGTTGCGTCAGTGAAGAATCCGGTGGATTCGAGGACAATATCCACACCAACCGAATCCCAAGGAATCGAACCTGGTTCGCGCTCTGCGAAAACGGCAATGGGCTTACCGTTCACGACAAATGAATTGTCGGTATAGTCAACCGTTCCGTTAAAGGGGCCGTACGTGCTGTCGTACTTGAAAAGGTGGGCGTTTGTCTTGGTGTCGGTGAGATCGTTTACCGCTACAACCTCTAGCGCGTCTGGATAGCGAGCTAGAATTGTTCTAAGGGAGAGTCTTCCGATGCGTCCAAAGCCATTGATACCAATGCGTGTTGCCATAAAGTTACTCTTAAATTTTGCTTAGCAACGTCGCCAAGACTGCACCTAGTTTACTCAAGCGAGACCTTCTCCAACCCTCTTTTCGAGCGTCAAGTTGGCACTTTCATGACGGGAAAATACACCTCAAAGCATGACTCTTAGCGTGGATCTCGAAGGATTCGTAAGCTAAAGGCTAGTCCCAACGTAATGCAAATAGCACATCCGACAAAGGGCGAATATCTACCGAACGATAAACCCAAATGAAGCTGCTGGCCGACAGGTTGAAGTTTTTCGTACATCGTTGATCCAATCGGCGCGCCAATAATTGCGCCCAGACCCTGGGCCGTCATAATGGCCCCCAAATTGGCTCCGCGACTGTTTGGATTGATATCGCTTACGCTTGCCATCCAAGCTGGAATAGCAAGTAAGAAGCCCAAGCCGACTGGAATTCCACCAAGGGCGAGCATCCATGGTGTGCGCAAAGCAGGAATGAACGCGCCCGAACCGATTAGCCACATCCCAATTGAGCATGCACCCAGTCCCAAGTGGACTGCCTTCGCACGACCTAGTTGTTCTCCGAATCGCGAAATAGGAACGCTAGCGATTCCCATTGCTATCGCGCCCGGACAAATAAGGAGTCCTACCATTGTCTCGCTAAACTGAAACTGGGCGATTGGAAACAGTTTGAAGATCGCCATAGGAAAGCCGACGCCAGCGAAGGTTATGGACGCAAGTAATAGATAGGATGGTATCTGTCGAACGGACTTGAGGAACGAAGCTAGTTCGGACTCATCTGCTGCTTCCTTATGAATTTTGGCGGGATCGATTTCCGGTACAAAACGCCAAACGCTGATCGTAACTGCAGCAAAGAGAACTGCTGCCAAAACTAGGCCTGCCCATTTCGTTCCAGAGACATCATTAATGACGCCGCCGAGCGGAAAGGCAAACGCGATACCCAACATGTAGCAAAGATTGAGGAGCGACATCGCCTGCTGACGTTCGTCGTCGTTTACTGCGTCTCCCACTGCGGAAAAAGCCGCTGGCCAAAGCATGGCGGCACCTAGACCGTCACAAGCTCTCAACAATACAAAGGCTAAGATCTCCAGCGGTTTTCCACCCGTGGCTGGAACTGCGAAACTCACAAGAGAGGTCACTACGCTGATTGCAGGACCCACGAGCATTAGTTTCTTGGGACCAAACCGATCGGCGAGATGGCCCATTGGGCTCTTGAAGATGGCCTCGCAAAGTAGGAAGGCAACGAGGACGTAACCTAAAGAAGTGGTACCGAAATGCCTGTCTCCTACGAGATAGACCGGCATCGTTGAAATATTGAGTACCGCGTAGCCGATTTCAGCTAAAAGGGCGATCAGCAGTAGCTTTGCGACAGCGGGCCGTCGCATTAGGGGAATGCTCTTCGACTGATCTGATGCGGTGACCGTGCTTGCCATCGATCTATTGATGCGGAGTTTGTGTTTGCTCCGTTGCGGTCAGTTTACTGGAACCCCGAGAATTGGGGTGAAGGGTCTGATAAAACTGAGACCGCCTGAAGATAAGTTCGAGACCTTTGGACATAGAAGGAACTGTGTGGCACCCATAGAGTGCCGGTTGTTCCTTCCTGTACCAAAAAGTCTCGAACTTCTGAGAGATAAGGCTCAGCGCTTTACGAACTGGAAGCCACGTCGTGCCTTCTTTCTTCCGTACTTTTTGCTTTCCTTAATTCGCGAGTCTCGAGTTAGGTAACCACCTGCTCGAAGCTCTTTCCTGAGTTCGGTATCGATTTCAAGAAGTGCTCGAGCGATTCCAAGCCGAATTGCACCCGCTTGACCGGTAATGCCTCCGCCCTTTGCAGTCGCCTTTACATCGTAGCGCCCGTCCATATGTAGGTGAACGAGTGGGCTTTTGACGAGAATCTCAAGGACGGGTCGTCCGAGATACTCTGTAAAGTCTCTCCCGTTAATTGTAATCTTGCCTTCGCCTGGAGTAAGCCAAACGCGAGCAATGGCGCACTTGCGTCGCCCTGTACCATAGTTCTGATGCGTTGATGCCATCGGTTAGTTCTTATCCTTCTTAATGTTAAGTGGCTGTGGGTTTTGCGCCGCATGGGGGTGTTCGTTGCCGGCATAAACCTTCAGTTTCTTGAACAGTGCCTTTCCAAGCTTGGTCTTCGGAGTCATGCCCCAAACCGCTTTTTCAACCAACTTGACTGGGTCGTCTGCTAGCATCTTTCCGCGACTAATGTTCTTCAGACCGTCTGGCCAGCCGCTGTGCCAATAGATAATCTCGTCTCTTTTGTTGCCCGTGAGCACGACCTGAGATGCATTGATGATGATGACAAAATCGCCGCAGTCCGCATTATAAGCGAAAGTGGGTTTGTGCTTTCCTCGGATGACTTGAGCTACTTGGGCGGCGAGTCGACCAACCGGCATGCCGGCGGCGTCGACCACGAACCACTTTTGCTCGATGCTTCCTTCTTTATTCGTGTATGTCCTATTCATTTTCGGTTTCCTGTCTTCGGCCTTCAAGGCCACGTGTCTGACGATATTGATCGGTAGTGTCAGAGCACGCTCTGTCGCTACACGCTTTGGGAAGCTGTAATTCGGTTGTCTCCGGATCGATTATCCTTGGGATGGCGCCCATAGCGAACCCGCATTAGACAAAGTCCATTTGCTGGTAGCACCACTGGCCACATGAGACTATTCCGCTCCTCAGTGAGGAGTCTGCTGACCTCTTCGACGGGTCGGTAGCCGCGCCCTACTTCTAGTAACGCACCAGCCATACGACGCATCATTCCCCGAAGGAATGCTGTGCCGACCACATCCACCCACACCTCATCTCGGACTTGGCTTACGACAAACGAATCAAGACGTCGCTTTGTATTTTCTACATGCGCGTCCAATTCTTCTGTGAATGCCTTGAAATCGTGATTTCCAAGCAGCGCCTTCGAGGCAAACTGCATGAGTGGGACATTGAGCGGACGACCATAATCGTGAACATATCGAGACCGAAGTGGATCTCGACTTGTTGTAGCGATTCGATAGCGATAAAAGCGATCCTGTGCACAGAAGCGACTGTGAAACCCGAGTTCCACTTGCTTAGATGCCAGAACCGAAATATCTCGGTCCATCGCCTTGTTCAGTATTCGCGCCCACTTCTCGGGCTCGATATTCACTTCTGAATCGAAATGACATACCTGACCCCGTGCATGAGCACCACTGTCGGTGCGACTTGCCCCCACGATCTCGATTTCCTCGCCCGAGACACGGCGAACAGCTTCTCTCAATGTGCTCTGAACAGTTCTCTGCCCAGTTTGCGCGGCCCAACCGCGAAAATCGGTGCCGTCGTACGAGACGACGAGCTTAATCCTTTTCATTTCTTCCAGCAAGGCTCGCCTTGTCCATGCTGCAGGTTTCAAAGCAGGGACAAGCCCTGCTTCTAATATTTAGTCAACGAGTTCGAGAACAGCCTCAGGAGCGCCGTCGCCACGTCGAGGTCCGATCTTGGTTAACCGGGTGTACCCGCCATTACGATCCTTAAAGCGAGGTCCGACTTCGTCGAAAAGGTGCTTGACCAGATCTTCACCATTGATGAGACTCATCTGCTGAAGGATCTGTACTTTCTCGCCTTGTGTCTTTCCAGCAAGTTTCTTGACAGGCTTTGGTGACGAGGAACTGTGACCGACGAGCACTTTTCGGGCGCGGCGTCGAGCTTCGAGTCCATCTTCCATTTTTGTGAGAGTGATAAGCTTCTCAACCAGTCGCTGAAGTTCTTTCGCACGGCCAAAGGTAGTGCGGATATATCCGTGTCGAATGAACTGTCGCTGAAGGTTGGTCAGCAGGGCCATGCGCTGATCAGAAGGCAGCCCTAGCTTTCGGTGGTCTATTTTGTGTGTCATGGTTCTAGTCCGTTAGGCTTGGGCCTGTCTCAGAAATCTTCGTCATCCTCATCATCGAGCGTATCGAGGGATCGATAGCCGCCCTTTGGTGGCTTCAGTTCGAGGCCATGCTCAATGAGCTTGTCCCGGACTTCAAGCAGCGACTTCTTACCAAAACCACGAATAGCAGTGAGATCTGATTCGGTAGCAATAGCGAGATTCTTAAGTGTCAAGATGCCAGCGCGGCGAAGGCAGTTAAACGTTCGCTGAGAGAAATCCAGTTCTTCGATTCGAAGATCTGGAACGTTCTTCAGCAATTCGTCATTGTTCTCTTCGTCTACGTCGAGGTCGGCTTCAAAGCCTGCTTCGCCAAGGTCGAAGAACATGCGGAAATACTTATCAAGGATGTGCGCCGACTGCGAAAGGGCATCGTTTGGTCTTACTGTGCCATTGGTCCAGATATCCAGAACCAGTCGCTCATAGTCAGTGCGCATGCCGACGCGAGTCTGCTCAACTGTGTAGTTGACTTTCTTGACAGGCGTATATTGTGAACCCGTTGGAATCACGCCAATCATGCCCCGGTACTTCTCCTGCTTTTCAGGAAGCACGTATCCGGCGCCCCATCCAACGTATAACTCCATGGTTAAGCTGGCGTTGGGATCGCTAATGGTCGCGATATAAACTTCTGGGTTGACGATTTCAAGGCCGTCTGGGCAAATAATGTCGGATCCCGTGACTCGACCGGGCCCTTTAACGTCGATTCGAACGATTTGCTCGTCGAATGGACCATCGCCGGTGGATCGAATAGCTACATCTTTTAGGTTAAGAAGCAACTCTGTCGTATCCTCTTTCACTCCGGGGATAGGGGCAAATTCGTGGAAGACCTTGTCAATTCGGATCGCCGCGAATGAAGCACCCTGAATCGAGCTGAGGAGAACACGTCGTAGGGCGTTGCCGATTGTTTGTCCGTAGCCGCGCTCTAGGGGCTCAAGGACAAACTTGCCGTATTCCTGGTGAAGATCAAGAGTGGAGATGTGTGGCATGATTTCTGGCGCGGACATCCTGTCCGCAAGGTTCAGGCAAGGGTAGAAACCCTTCCTTCATTAGACACGGCGACGCTTTGGAGGGCGGCATCCGTTGTGAGGAACTGGGGTCACGTCGCAAATACTGGTGACTTCAAGTCCGGAGGCCTGCAGAGCGCGAATAGCGGTCTCACGTCCTGAACCTGGGCCTTTGATCTGGACATCAACTCGGCGGAGACCATGCTCCTGTGCCAAGCGACTTGCCTTGTCTGCTGCGACTTGCGCGGCAAATGGCGTGCCTTTACGTGAGCCTTTGAAGTTCACATTGCCAGCGCTGGCCCATGAAATTGTATTGCCCGTCGGATCGGTGATTGTAACCAGCGTGTTGTTAAACGACGCATGGATATGAGCGACACCCACTGGGATGTTCTTGCGCTCCTTCTGCTTGCCCTTTTGTACTTGCTTTCGTGCCATGTTGTGTCGGTATTTTGCCTTGTGGTCAAAGTCTGGTGGCTATGCAGCCAACAACATTCCACCACAAGGCGTTCGTTTGTTACTTCTTCGCTTTCTTCTTTCCGGCGACTGTCTTCGGCTTGCCCTTTCGAGTTCGAGCGTTGTGCCGAGTGTTCTGGCCGCGGGTAGGTAATCCACGTCGATGTCGAAGGCCACGGTAGCAGCCAATTTCCATCAGACGGCGGATATTGCCGTTTACTTCTCGTCGAAGGTCGCCCTCGACTTGGAAGTCTCGGTCCAAAATTTCGCGGAGACGCGCGATTTCGGTTTCAGTTAAGTCTCGAACCTTCTTTCGCGGATCAATGCCAGCTTTCTCTACGAGCTCATGAACGTTGTGCTTACCAATGCCGTACAGCACCGGCAGTGCGTACAGCACCGCTTTGTCGCGTGGGAGGTCGATACCTGCAATTCTTGCCATGCTTTAAATCTCTTCCTGTGTTCTGCCTAATCAGCCTTGGCGTTGCTTGTGCTTCGGCACTTGGCAAATCACCCTAACGACTCCATTGCGCTTGATGATCTTGCACTTATCGCAAATTTTTTTGACGCTGGCTCTAACTTTCATATCTCTTTTGCCCGCGTCGTCCGTCTGTATCTTAGACAGCGGTCGCGGCATTGCCACGCCCGAAGGCTATTACTGGCCGACGCAAGAGAAAATGATACCCAACGTGCAATGCGTGCGGCAATGCCAAACAGGGAGTTTCTGTAAATGGAAGGCAGTGAGTCGCAATTTTTCCCTGAAAGAATCGCAACTGAACGCCTAATCTTACGCCGCCAACGCCGATCGGATGCTCAAGCAGTTCGAGTAGCCGTCGAAGAATCACATGAAGAATTGAGTCGTTGGCTGAATTGGGCAAAAGATATCCCTTCGGTAGATGCCATCGATTACTACATTTCCAAAACCCGAGCAAACTGGGAACTGGGTGATCAGTATCTTTTCCATGTTTTTGACCACGCAGATCGTCTGCTTGGCGTATGCGGTCTTGAAAAAATCGACTGGAGTCTTCGCGGATTCGAGATAGGATATTGGCTGCGAACATCCGCCGTAGGGAAAGGCTATATGTCGGAAGCTGTCGCCTGCCTAGAACGAGAAGTCTTTGGGCGATGTCGGGGAAGAAGACTGGCTATTCTGTGTGACCGACGAAATCATCGATCATCCTCGATTCCTCGGCGTCTTGACTACTGCCTTGAAGGCGTATTGCGAAATGAAAGGCTCGACACGAGTGGCGAGCCTCAGGACACGATGGTTTGGTCAAAGATCGCGTGATCTAACAGCGAATGGTCTTTCGCTTTTGACCGATCCGTCCGGATTCCTCCATTTTTGCGATTGCCTCGGACGCAATCCGAACCTTGCAAGCAGTATCTCCCACATCTACAGATACAGTTCCCATTCTCTCCGCCGCTGACTTTGCCTGTGGCAATAGGGGAAGGACGTATGAGCCGACTGTGATCACGAAACTATTCATGTTGGCTCGGACGCCGTTCTCTGCGACATGGACCCGCTTCACAACCTCTTCAAGGAGGTGCTCGACCTCGCCAAGATTAAGTTCATGGTCAGGTTTTATGGTTATGAGCCCTCCATAAGTGCGCCAGCCGGCAATTGCCACGTGCTCTTTGTCGGAACGAATCCATTCTAAAGCAGCGTCTCTAGCAAACTTGCTTTCCACAGTCACCCAAGGAACTGGATACTCCGAAATCATCTGCATACCGGCTGCTTGATCGGACCACGAATTCAGTTGATCCCGCGACATAAGGTTGCCTCTTGCAACTAGTCCAGCCAGATACATGGCATCCATGATTCCAGTATCGTAAAGCGCATAGGCTAAATCCTGTTGCCCCTTGATCGTTTTCTCAATCTTCTTTAGGTCTGCATTGCTCACACCATAAGTGCGATCTTCAGGTATCCCGTGGCGGACGTACGTCTTAATCGTCTGGGCACTGCCGAGCGCTCTAAGCGATTCCATGGTTGAAGCAAAATTTGAAATGGTTGTCCTCCGCTGGTAATAGCCACACACGCATCAATTTGATTGGGCCATTATCCAAGAAAAAGAATCGATTGAGAAGGACGGTCCCAAATAAGGGTCAGCATGACCATCAATTCCAACCTCCGAAGTTGAGATGTCTGGCCCGCCCCCTGACTTCACCCATTAGATCTTTGATGTTGCCTTCTGAACTAGCAAATTCCATACTGCCAGTCTTTCAGCGTATTACAAAAAGACGTGGCCGCGACTGTCTATCCTCTTGGCAACTTGCGTTAATTCGCTCCACCGCGAACTGAATATGATTTGACCTAAGTAATTTCGTTAGCTGATTCCCATTGGGTCTGCTTCGACAGCCACGTTCTTCCAGCAAAAAACGAGAAAACATCCAGCTTGAGCTACAAATGCGGGGATGACTGCGCTCGTAACTAACTCGTTTTGGGTTGCAGAATGACTTCCCGGCGCACTTCCATTTCCAATATCCATTGGAGTACGCGAAGTTTAATAGTAGATCGCTCTTCCTGACACAACTAGCGAGAAAAGCACGAGCAATGTGCCAAAGATAGCCAAAACCATAGTGTTTCGGTAGGTTCGTTTCAAGGATCCTCCAGGAGAGCATAGCAAGTTATTTGCCATCAGTTCGCCATGGTCACAATTTATACCTCCCGAAAGTGCGACGGGTTTATTTCCTAATCTAGTGTTTGCTGCCAATGATAATGGGCCAGGAAGTGGTTTGCCCAAAAGGAAATGTAAAGCGTTTACTGACAAATGAGCCATTGGCGTATTCGATCGAGACGCTTCTTACCGAAGCCTTGTACTAACGCAAGGTCGTCAACTGCTTGGAATGGTCCGTGCTCGTTCCGATAGTCAAGGATTCTCTGTCCCATGGTTTTTCCAACTCCGGGAAGCGTCAAAAACTGATCCAGCGTGGCTGAATTGAGATTGACTACGATCGGCGGGGCTTTGCTCGAAGCCCGAGATGAACTTCCGACCGACGAACCTAGCGCCAACGCCGACGATGCGATCCGGCTTGGAACCATTATTTGACTGCCATCGATGGCTTTTGAGGCAAGGTTAATCGCGTCTAGATTGGCTTCTGGCGTTGGGCCGCCTGCGGCAGAGACCGCGTCGAACACTCTAGAACCAGGTGGAACTGAGATTAATCCGGGATAACGTACTGCTCCCGCCACATGAACCACGATTTGAGGCACAACGTTACTGGAAATGGGTTGTCTGGGAATGGATGTATTTAGGCTGGGATAGGCCTCATGCATCTCGATGCTTGCCGGTCGCCTAAGCTTCTGCATGGCAACAAACCCAATGCTCACAAGCAAGATCGCACCCAACGCGACGTAACCGAAGCGCTCTTTGGGTGACAAGTGCATGAACATTCTGGCTACATTCTAGCGGTCACATTACAGTACTGGAAGCCCTTTCTCTAGAAGTGCGTGTCTCCAGCCTCGGACACTAACTGCACAACCCGAAGACCTAATCGCGAAGAGAAACCTTTCCACGATCAGCGCACCGATGTGTATCGTTTTTTCACGCCCAGGTTCGATCCCTTGGATATGGCTACGTTCTATATCCGTCAATTGCATCAACGATCCTACAGATCGACTGATCTCCTCATAAGTCAGCCATGCCCCATGGACCCGAGTCGGGTCCCAAATCTCTAGCTTTTCACGCATGCTAACGAGATTCGTTCCCGTCGCGCCTAAAACTACTGGGCAACCCCCTTCATTTGGTGAATATCGGAATCCGATGAGATTATCAAGGAATTCGATTGCGTTGAGAATCTCTGGTGGCTCCGGAGATTCTGATTGAAGGTAAGTACTCCGAAGTCCAAGAGTGCCTACGGGATAGCTTTGACGATGCTTCATCTCCCATCCTTCCGCCGTCCTAACTGCAGTCATCAATTCGGTGCTCTGCCCACCGGGATCAATGATGGAGAGTATGGGGTATGGAGCAAATATCGGGTCAGTTGCAACGGAATCGAAGCCTAATTGGGCTTCGTCTTCACCGGAAAGGATGCTAACGGGAGTGCCTTGGGCTGCTGCCCTATCCAGAAAATCATCCCTATTCTTTGCGATTCGTACAGCCATTGTGGCTGCGGCAACGATAGAATTTGATTCTAGCGATTTGGCTTCATCAAAGAAGAGCTTTAGGGCATCTAATGAAGCTGCCATCCCTGTTTCTCCGAGCAATCCTGATGATTTGGTGCCTTCTCCAAGAGAAGTTACGGATGTCTTGTCCACCAAGCTCTTCCATGAGGACCCATCGTATTCCTCTACGGTTAGAAGGATGGAATTAGAGCCAACGTCGATTACTGCCTTTCGCATGGATTTCAAACTTACCTGTTCACACCGTTAACTTGGTAACGTAAGATGCACAGAAACGTCCATCGTTCATGATTGGATTAGCCCTTGTCTTAGTAGCCTCAGGTTTTTTTGATCGAGTTCAGAAACACGATTTGATTCACCTAGGCAGTTTCGTGATCGAGGGAGTCGCTATTACGTCACTTGTGGGATCCGGTCCCGAATATTTGCAGACTTGCACCCGTGTGACGGGGACCTTGCCTATGGAGGGTATATGGTCGCTGAAAGTCATTTCCGTCACCGACCCGAGCACCGGCAATGGAATAAAGTCAAATAGAACTGGCACCTATACAGACATCACGACTTCCAATAGGGGAGCATTGACTCAGTTGGTGAAAGCTAGCGATTTTGATTCCACTGCGACTGTAGTAGGTGAACTCGTCCATTACCAGAGCGTAAAAGAAGAAGCGACATTTCCTACCATTCAGCTTGAGACAACGGACGGTAACAGAAAACAGAAGCCAGCGTTCAGAAATTGGTCTGTCCCCGAAAAGGATCATTCAACTGCCCGAACGCCTTTGGGGCTTGAATTGAGATTCACTAGACTAAATGGGTACGGCTACAGTGGCCCTGGCTATGACGATTTGTCGCGGCTTCCTGTAAAAGTACTTGAATCGACAATGAACAAAGGCGTAGAAAGCCTCCTCAAAAAATACAATGAAAAGGCAGTTGATCGTGTCGATGCATCGGTACCTGGGTTAGAAGCGGTGGCAATTTTCCAGAAATCACCTCCCACTGAATACGGGGTCTTCAGTTTTGAGGATAAAGAATTCAAAAGGGAAGTTCAGCTCTCCTTATCGGTGACCCGGCAAATTGTCGACAAGAGGTTTAAATTTAAGTTAACAATGCCAATTCAGAAAGATGTTGACCTTTTTGAAGAGGTTCGTGGAGATGGCGTGAAGCGCCGAATCGTGAAGTGGCCATCTTCAGCGACACCCTAATTCCGCTCAATGAAGGATAACTTAGCTGTTCTTCGAAAGGAAGAACTGGTTCAATTCGCTAAACGAACGAAGGTCTTGTAGACCCTCAAAGCTACCGTTTTCAGCGAGCTGAACCGCAGAATTCATAAACCCGGTCCAAGCAGACCGGGCGAGAGCGGAGCCAACGCTAATGCGTCGTACTCCCATCGCCGCAAGATCTTGGACATTGAGCCCCGTATAGCCCGACACAATAACATTGACCGGCATTGGATCAAGTGCACCAAGAATGGGCTTTATGAGATCCGCAGTCGCAGGACAAGGAGCAAACAATACGTCAGCACCCGCTTCCGCGTAAGCCTGAAGACGCCGGATAGATTCTTCAAGAGGATTATCGTGACCTACCAAGAAGCATTCAGACCGAGCAGTCAGCACAACAGCGCTCCCCGAAGTATCAATGGCTGACCTTACAGCTCGAATCCGATCCACTGCTTCTTCGAATTCGTATAAAGGTGAATGACTTTCGCCGGTTGCGTCCTCGATCGAAAATCCTGCAACTCCCGTTTCGATGCAGCGCCTCACATTCTCTTGCAGTTCATTCAATGATTTGGCATAACCATCCTGGAAATCAGCGTTCACAGGAACGTCGACGCTGTTTGCCAGTTTGGAATAGTGTGATAGAGCAACGTCTAGCGAAACTGCCTGATTGGAATCAGGCAATCCCTCTGAAAACGCGTACCCAGCGCTTGTAGTCGCCAGTGCTTTGAAGCCTAAGCTTGCAAGGTAACGGGCGCTTCCCACATCCCAAGGGTTTGGAATCACGAAGCACCCGTTCTCGTGGTAATGCTTGAATAAGGCCCTTTTGGCGGCAGTGCTATCCATGCTTGGTCGCAAACTCCCACATGTGCTTCACCAGAGCTTGACAGCCCTCAAGCGGAAACGCGTTGTAGATACTCGCCCTGATTCCGCCTACGGAACGGTGACCCTTAAGTCCATCGAGTTTGTTCTCATCTGCTTCCTTGAGGAAAAGTTTGGTGAGTTCTTCGTTTGGAAGCGTAAATGTAACATTCATTGTGCTTCTGGCACGGTGCTGGGCGTGTCCTGAGTAGAACGTGCTCGCCGCATCAATTGCCTGATAGACAAGTTTTGCCTTATAGAGGTTTCGAGCGGCTGCACCCGTAATCCCTCCGTGCTTGAGCGCATGCTTGTAAACCAAACCACACATGTAAATCGTCCAACAGGGTGGAGTGTTATACATTGACCCATTCTTGCTGTGGAGCCTGAAATCAAGGATCGGATGCATCTTGGCAGGAATTCTCTCGAATAAGTCATCTCGAACAATGACTACCGTTGCGCCCGCTGGACCCATATTCTTTTGAGCGCCAGCATAAATGAGCGCATACTTGGAAATGTCGACGGGTCGAGAAATGATGTCGGACGACATGTCGCAAATCAGGTTGTTGATGCCAGCCGGATCAGAGTGATATTGCACGCCATGAATGGTCTCATTGCTGGTGAAGTGCACATAAGCTGCATCGTTAGTGAGGTGAAGGTCCTCGAACCGGCCGACATCGTTATAGTTGGTGGCCTTGCCCTCAAAAGCCAAATTGACTTTCCCAACCAAGGTCGCAGCTTCGTATGCCTTTTCCCCCCATGCACCCGTTACGATATAGTCTGCTGATTGGCCATCGCCCAAGAATGACAAAGGAATCATGCTGAACTGCAAACTTGCTCCGCCTTGGAGGAATAATATTTTGTAGTTCTCGGGCACGCTAAGTAGATGTCGTAGGTCCGCCTCGGCCTCAGCCAGAATCGACTCAAAGGGCTTAGAACGATGGCTCATCTCCATAACGCTCATGCCCGTTCCCTTGTAGTTGAGCAGGCCCTCTTTGGCCTCCTCCAAAACCTCGACGGGCAACGTACATGGCCCGGCAGAGAAATTGAATACTCGATCAAAAGGCTGATTCATGGGACTGTTTTACCCCTTGGATTGCGATGCAAGTCGTTTCTTGGCGACCATAATATATGTCAATTCGGCTGAACTGGGACCCATACACATGCAAGGAGTACAAATCCACACAGCAAGGCTGACTATTCGCACCCCGAGGGCCGGAGACGGTATTCACTACGCACGGTATTACACTCAAAATAGAGAATTCCTCCAACCCCTTTCGCCAAAATTTGGCGAGGAAATGTTCTCGGCTCCAGATTGGGAACGCTCTATTCCACTTATCCGGCAGGAATATGCTGCAGGACGCTCGGTGCGGTTCTGCCTCTTCTTGGATGATCGTATGATTGGCGTAGCAAACGTCACTTCGATCACTCAAAGCCCAAGTTTTTCTTGCCTATTGGGTTACACCCTGTCCCAAGATGTTCAAGGGAAAGGCCTAATGAAAGAGGCGCTAATTCCGATCGTCGAGCATGTTTTTGAGGATCGCAACCTGCATCGGATTTCGGCAAACTATATGCCGCACAATCAAAGGAGCGGTCGGTTGCTGCGATCGCTAGGGTTTCAAGTCGAAGGCTACTCGCGCGACTACTTATTGATAGACGGTAAATGGCAAGATCACATTCTGTCGGCGCTATACAACCCTAATTGGATTAGCTGATCTCCCAGAGTGCCCTTATGGCATTGTGCCGGTACCATTGACGGCATGGGAAATGTGCGGCATGAAGTTCTCGCAATCTGTCCGCATACCGGTGCACGCCGGGGCAGGCTTTACACTCCACACGGCACCGTCGAAACGCCCTTCTTTATGCCAGTGGGTACCCAAGGCTCGGTCAAGACAGTTGGATCTGAGGATCTTGAATTACTAGGGTTTGAACAAGTTCTCTCAAATACCTATCACCTATCCTTGAGGCCCGGTTCTGATTTGGTAGAGCGATTGGGTGGGCTGCATCATTTTATGTCATGGCGGGGTCCGATCTTGACCGACTCCGGCGGGTATCAAGTTATGAGCCTTTCGGACTCGCGAACCATTGACGACGCTGGAGTTAAGTTCAAATCGCACTTGGATGGCTCACTACACTTCTTGTCACCGGAAAGGTCCATCGAAATTCAAGGCGAGTTGGGTGTAGATATCAGCATGGTTCTGGATGAATGCCCTCCTTATCCGTGTAGTCGTGATGAAGCGGCCAATGCGATGCGCCGAACTCATCTATGGGCACCGCGCAATCTAGCTGCTGCGAGGCCAAGTCAGGCGGTCTTTGGAATTGTTCAAGGTGGTGTTCACGAAGACCTTCGGACGGAATCAGCAGAGTTCATTTCGTCTCTACCCTTTGACGGAGTAGCTGTTGGAGGGGTTAGTGTTGGGGAACCTACCGAAATGCAGTACCCAGTGGTCGCCCACACTACTCAACTTTTGCCGTGGGACAAGCCCCGGTATCTGATGGGTGTGGGACATCCAAAAGATATCCTTTTTGCCGTATCTCATGGGATCGACATGTTTGACTGTGTACTTCCGACTCGTATGGCGAGACATCACGCTCTCTACACATTGAACGGAAGAGTGAACGCCATCGGCAAGAAATGGCATGACCACGACGGACCTTTCGATGATCAAAGCGTATTTCCTCAAACTGAGCGATACTCTGCCGCCTATATTAGGCATCTTTTCAAAGCTGGAGAGCCACTGGGAGCGCGGTTGGCAACTCTTCACAATTTAGCTTTCTACAGTCGACTGATGAGGGAAATTCGTGAGGCAATCGTTGAGGGAACTTGGCCAGCGTTGCTCGATCGTTACTCTCGCGCCTGAAATTCTGGAAAAACAAGTAAAGCAGGTTCGGTGTACAGGCAGGTTAAGGCCGCTACAATAAGATCATGCCGGTTGGCCGTTTTCTACTATGTCTTCATTCGCACATGCCCTATGTTTTAAGCCATGGCAAGTCTCCACATGGAACGGATTGGATAAACGAATCAACCGCCGAGTGCTATTTGCCTCTGCTACATGCCTTAGATCGGTTGCTTAACGAAGGCATTCGTCCCCGGTGGACCGTTAACATCACTCCTATTCTTGCCGAGCAACTAGAAGATCCCGCGTTCAAGGACGAATTTGAGCATTACTGCCAGTCCAAAATCGATCATGCAATCGAGGACCAGCGAAAGTTTGAGATAGAAGGACCACTTTGGATGCAGGGACTTGCTTTGATGTGGCAACGCTCCTATACACGAGCATTAGTTCAATTCAAACATCAATGGAACCGGTCGATCATCGAGGCATTCAAGTATTTCCAAGACCAAGGATGCATCGAAATTATCACGAGTGGCGCAACCCACGGATATCAGCCCTTGCTTGGCACCGACGAATCATGCCGAGCCCAGATTCGACTTGGAGTCAAGACGTATGAGAAGCATTTCGGCCGAAAGCCGCGAGGAGTTTGGCTACCAGAATGCGCTTATCGTCCGCGCTACGACTGGAAATCACCCGTCGAACCCAACTCAGTGGCTTGGTCTAGGGCTGGCACCGAGGAGATCCTGAAGGAGGAGGGCCTAGAGTTCTTCTTTGTAGACTCACACATGATCCGAGGTGGACAGCCTCTCGGTACCTATGCGTCAAATTTCCCGCAGCTTGCTGAAATGTTTGCTCGAAGCTCGAAGTACTTCACTCCCCCTGTGGAGCAACGAAGTGAATATGAGCCCTACGTGCTGCCTAACGGACTGACAGTTTTTGCCCGAGATCCGGAGACAACGGTTAAAGTCTGGTCAGGTGAAGCTGGATATCCGGGAGACGAATACTATTTAGAGTTCCACAAGCAGCTCTATCCTGGGCGGTTGCGCTATTGGAGAATCTCCCAAGAGAAAGCTGATCTCGGTAAGAAACAGGCTTACGATCCTTATACGGCATTTGATAGGATTCATGGCCATGCCGAAGACATGGTGACCACTATGAAAGGTGTTCTCGCTAAATACAAGGGCCAAACCGACCAGGTTGGAACCTTGGTCGCAATGTACGATACGGAACTGTTTGGTCACTGGTGGTGGGAAGGACCTGAATTTCTATATGAGTTGGGTCGACTCCTCCATGCGGATGGTGAAATCCAGATGGTATCTGGCTCTGATGTAATTGACTCAGCGCCGGCAAGCAAAATGATCTCGCTTCCAGAAGGATCATGGGGCGAGGGTGGCTATCACTATATTTGGATCAATGACGAAAACCATTACACATGGAAGAAACTCTATCCTATCGAGAGAAAGCTACGGCAGATGGCGCAAGAATATAGCGATGGACCTGCGCGTGAAGTGGTCACCCAAGCAGCCAGGGAACTCCTTCTGGCCGAAAGTAGCGACTGGCAATTTCTTATATCAACGCTGGCAGCCAAAGACTATGCTGAGATCCGATTTGAAGATCATGTTGCGCGGTTCAACCGCTTAGCCGAGATTGCGGATCGCGTTCATACGGGTAGCGCAATGTCTAGTGACGAGAAGGCCTTTTTGCTCGAGTGTCAACAAAAAGACGCTCCATTCCAGGAGCTCGACCTATCGATGTGGACGACGCCAGACAAGTCTGTAACATAAGCCACAAGGCGATATTGAAGCTGTCTATAAGCCAACCTTCGGTTGGCTGTACACTATAGCTGTGAAGCGATTTAATCTGCTTGCCGCTATTTTGACCCTAGGCGTCTATGGATGTGGCAGCCACCCTGAGTCAGTGCCTGATCCCGGAACCAAAACCGATACAACTGCGATGAGCAGTGAGCCTGCCAAGTCAACTTCACCGTCGACTATGCCCAGTCTTCCTTCGACTCAACCTACCGGTCAACCGGAGCAAACGCCGCGAAAAGCAGGTACTCAAGGTTCGAAGCCCGGAACAACGGTAATTAAGCGGCCAGGGAGGCCTCCTTTAGTCGTGCCTGGTTGGAGCCCAAGCAAAGTTTCACCAGAAGTGTTAGCGTCTGGTGTCGATAAGAAGATGGGTTCGCTTGCCAGTTTCTCGGCAAAGGTATTCGTCCGTTCAAAGGATTCTCATGGGTCTGGTCTGAGCAACTGCCTCGTTTCGGTGAAAAGCAAATCCCAGTACCGAATCGAATTTCCAACCATCGGTGAGGTGAACAAAGGAATAACCAAGGACGCTTTAGTTGCCGATGGCCAGAATGTAGCCTTGATTAGAAGTGACGGTCAGGGGCCGAAGGAGCCACTTCCGGGAAGTCCTTTAAAGACGGAAATCGCTCCTACGGATTGGGTGCTTCGGTATCCGGCAGTAATGTTCGCCCCCGTTAGAGGCGGACACCCGCTCACAGATCTCGTTTCAGCGCTAAGAAAGCAAAAGAATCTTTACCAACTTGCAGTTGAAGATCGGACTTTCGAATATGTTGGGCACAATTTCCATCAACGTAGGCTGGTCGTGAAAACCATTGGATTTCCTGAACCGACAGTTGACATGACTTTCGTCTTTGACCTCGACTTCATGCTGCCGGTGACCATCGATGTCGCAAATGACCTTAGCAAGTCTACTGCGACGGCTTGTCGCTGGACAGCAGAGTGGAATACTAACCAGGGTCAGAAGTTTGATCCGAAGCTCTTCATGATTCCACTTCGCTCCCAAAAGATCACTCGATGACACACGCTATTGGCTAGGCAAAGATAGATACACATTAGAAAATCCAATGATCTACCCATTGTTGTTAACGCTTATTACGCACCCCACGCAGGTCAGTTCAACCCAAACTGATCAAAGGCTTGTCGGTATCCCTTTCCGTCAAGTGCATATTCAGGACCGATTTTGGACACCACGGCAAGAGGCGAACCGAAAGGCTTCGGTCATTCATTGTCTGGAAGAGCTGCAATCGACAGGCGATGTGAATAACTTCAAGATCGCTGCCGAAGGGGGGCGAACAGGAAGAAAGGGGTTTGTGTTTCAGGATTCTGATGTCTATAAGGTAATCGAAGGAGCAGCGGATACCCTGGCGACTCATCCTGACCCAGACCTAGATCACAAACTAGATGAAATTATTGGCTTAATTGGCAAGGCTCAGATGCCAGATGGCTACGTCAATACTTACTATCAGGTCGTTGAACCTGGTAAGCGGTTTACCAACCTTCGTGACAACCATGAGCTCTATTGTGCGGGCCACCTCTTTGAAGCGGCGACCGCCCATTTTGAAGCGACCGGTAAACGAAACCTCCTGAATATCGCTACTAGGTACGCCGACTTGCTGGTTGCTAGGTACGGTTCAAAGAGCGGAAGATTAGGCTATGGCGGACATCCAGAGTTGGAACTCGCTCTTGTCAAACTCTCCCATGTCACGGGTAACAAGAGCTATTTTGCCCTAGCAGAAAAACTGGTTAAGACTCGGGGGAATCATTTTTTCGCCAAGGAACATCAGACCCCTGAGGCGGATTACGACGGAACCTATTGGATCGATGACGTGCCGATTTCGGCGCACAAAGAAATCAAGGGGCATGCCGTTCGAGCCGCTTATTTGATGTCAGGAACCACAGATATCATCCGAGAAGACCATGATGCGTCTATCGAAAAGATGCTCGATCGAGTTTGGAATAATGCTGTAAACAAACGAGTGTTTGTCACGGGAGGCATTGGCCCCTCAGGTTCCAACGAGGGATTTACGGTCGATTATGATCTTCCAAACTTGACGGCCTACCAGGAGACATGTGCATCAGTCGCAATGGCGATGTGGGGCTACCGCATGGGAATGCTCCATGAAAAGGCTCAGTATTTCGATGCAGTTGAAAACGCCCTCTACAATGCGATGCTTGCGGGAGTTTCCCTTGACGGGAATCGCTTCTTTTATGTGAATCCGCTCGCAAGTCAAGGCAACCATCACAGACAGCCATGGTTCGATTGCGCCTGCTGTCCGCCGAATGTGCTCCGAACGGTGGCTACGTTGGGCGGATACGCCTATGGACAGAAAGCAAACGATATTTTCGTAAATCTCTATCTACCGGGCAGCGTCGATCTCAAAGTTGGCGGCAAGAGCGTACATCTTGATGTCAAGGGCGACTATCCGTGGAACGGCAAAATTCAGATCAAGCCTGTGGTTAAAACCCCAATGCAAATGGGCTTCAATCTTCGGATTCCAGGTTGGTGCGTGAACGCAAGTCTGTCCATTAATGGGCGCAAAGAAGACAAGCCTAAGGTTGTCAACGGTTATTTCGTCGTAGACCGCAACTGGAATAAGGGAGACACGATCGAAGTCAATCTGCCCATGCCGATTTCGCGCGTTGAGGCAAATCCATTGGTAAAAGAGGATATTGGAAAATTGGCTGTGCGCAGGGGGCCGCTCATTTATTGTGCGGAAGCCACTGATCAAACTTCACCATTGAATGAAATCGTGATTCAGCGCGACGCTAAGCTTACGCAAGAATGGCAACCAAAGCTCCTCGGCGGGATCATGGCAATTCGAGGACTTGCACAAAAGGTGGTGGCCACTGATTGGGATAGGAAGTTGTATCAAAATGCAGCGCCTATGGTGGCTACCGATGTTAGCTTGGTCCCTTACTGTTATTGGGACAACCGGAAAGCGGGGCAGATGGAGATTTGGCTTCCATCAACACCACCCGCTTCGAAAGCCGGTGGACTAGAAGTGCGTGCGAAGGTCGGGGCTTCGTATGTCAGTAGCAATTGCCAACCGGATGGCATCAATAATGGCGACGAGCCCAAATCGTCTAGCGATCAGCCCACTAGGCTCATGCACTTTTGGCCGCACAAAGGGACTGAAGAATGGGTTAGCTATTCCTGGAAGAAGCCGGCGCCAATCAGTGGAATCAAAGTTTATTGGTTCGACGATACGGGACGTGGCGAATGTAGAATTCCCAAATCCTGGCGACTGGAGAGCCTTGAGGGTAACAAATGGGTACCTGTCAAAGCAGATGCCTACCCGGTCAAGAAAGATCAGTGGTGCGAGGTGAAGTTCCCAACCATCAAGACAACAGCCCTTAGACTAGTTGTCCAGATGCAAACGGGATGGGCTGCGGGCGTTCGTCAATGGAAAATCGAGGAAGACGACGAATAGCTCACTGCGGTGTACGTAAGATGGCGAATTCCACGGCGATGAAGTAGGCAAGAAAAGTTAGGGGTAAGACCAGCAATGGTGTTGCACGAATTGCTGTTCGACGCGACAGTATGGCGGCGAATACCAGTATGACTCCCTGAGCTAAATCAAGGGCGATCGACGCACCCATAAAGTGACCAGAAAAAAAGGTCCAAGCCGAAGCAGCAGAAAGAATCAACTGGCATAACAACTGTACAAGTAGGACATTACGCGACGAGCTTTTTGGCGCCCGCACAATGTGCCAAAGTGCTGTGCCCAAAGCGCCATACAGGAGCGTCCAGGCTGGCGTAAAAGCCCAGGTCGGAAGTGCCCACTCAGGCTTTCGGAGCGAGACGTACCAAAACCAAAGGCCCTGATTGCGACCTTCGTAAGCTATAAACCCGAAGAAGTAAGCTAGCGTCAGCCATCCAAGCATTTGGATTGTTGGCCGTAAGCTGCCATCTCGGGGAATGTCTTCATTTATTCTCATAGCTTTAAGGCGTAACGGAAGACTTGCTGAGCGGTCATGAATAGTGTCCCTGGAATGAATATATGTTTACTACACTTGCCCTAACACTCTTGAGTGCTGGTCCACAAAAGCCTGCAGAATTCCATATTGTAGCTGCCTCACTCTTCAAGAACGGATTTGCCGTTGTAAGCAGAGAATTTGATGCTCCCGTAGCAGGCACATACACTATAGATACTATTCCGCAGACTTCTATGGGGACATTGTGGTTCAGCACGAGTGACGGAACGAAACTAGACGACGTGTCAACAACCATGGTTGAGCAGAAGTCAAATGAACCCGTCTCCAGTATTGCTGATGTAATCGCGGCCAATCAGGGGCACCAAGTTCGAATTGGAATCAAATTCGGAGACAAGGCCATTGGCGAGGTTCAAGAGGGAAAGCTCATAGCGGTTGGAGGAGAGTATGTGATCCTTGGTACGCCAACAAATTCATTGCTTATCCCTAAATCACAAATCACAAGCATCAGTGCGGTATCTGGAGAGCTCCTCTACAAAACCGAGGTCAAGACTTACAAGCGAGTACTTGTCATTAAGACAACTGGAAAGGCTGGCCATGTACACATGACAAGCCTTGAGCGGGGCCTCACGTGGTCTCCAGCCTATGCCATCGATATTTCTGATCCGAAGAAGTTAAGTATTGTTGCCAAAGCGACGGTTCTGAACGACGTTGAAGATCTCAACGGGATCGAAGCAAGGTTTGTTACTGGGTTTCCAAACGTGCCTTTCGCTACTTACCTAGATCCATTGATTCACGGTGGAACGGTTCGTGATTTCACGGCCATGTTGGAATCCATGGGAAATCCCAGCGCCGTTTCCCCCAATCGGTTGAGTCGTGGAATGGGGGGGCAGAGTGTTATGGCGCAAAACTTTGCCGCTCCCGGCCCAATTGATTTCGGCGAAGCGATGAGTTCCTCGCCACTGACTGCAGGATCCGAAGAGGATCTATTCTTCTATCGGCATCCGAACATCACCGATAAGAAGGGAGACCGCAGTTACCATATCCTTTTCAATGCCCAAGCCGACTATAAGGACCTATACACCTGGGATATCCCTGATAGTACGGTCAACAACACGGAATATCAAGGGCAGCCGGAAGCCAGCCAAGATGTTTGGCACTCGCTCCAATTCAAAAACACGAGCGGGCAACCTTTTACAACTGCCGTAGCAACTACATTTAAGGATGGCCAGATACTAGGGCAGGACACCATGCATTACGTAACTCCAGGGACTTCCGCCGAGGTGAGGATCACCAAAGCTTTGGATGTCCATGCTGAAGTTGACGAAACGGAAGTCTCACGAGAAAGGGGCGTCATCAAAAATCCCGGAAACTACCCACTTTTCGACTTAGTATCGATTAAAGGAACGCTCCGTGTAACCAACCTGAAGGCAAAAAAGATTGCAATCAGGATTAAGAAAGAACTGACTGGGGACGTGGGAGCTGTTTCTGGAGTGCCCGCCATTTCGAAAACCACCAAGGGCCTAAGAGCTATGAATCCTGGCAACCGAATTGTTTGGACTCCAGAAATTGAGGCAGGTAAGTCATTAACCCTAACCTATAGTTTCAAATTGTATGTCCCTACTCAGCGCTAGAAGCGTTGACACGACAGGTGTGAACGTTCACGGATGACTCGCACCTGTGGTATCACCCTTGAATGACTCCTATTGTTACGGAAGAGCGAATTCGAGTTCGGTATGGCGAGACAGACCAGATGGGACATGCCTACTACGCGAATTACCTCTTTTGGTTCGAGCAAGCAAGAGGCGCTTGGTGCCGAGAACGAGGTTGGACCTATAAAAAAATGGAAGAAATGGGCTATATGATTCCCGTTGTGGAAGCCCATGTCGAATACAAGGGCGAAGTCAAGTACGATGACTTGATTATCGTCAAAGTATGGGCTAGCGAACTAAGACGAGCGTCCATTCGGTTTGATTACGCAATCGAGAATACATCTAACGGAAAAATTACTACAATCGGTCATACATGGCATGTTCTGATTGGGCAGACTCGGAAAGCGGTTACAATGCCTGTTGCTATTCGCGAATGGCTCACGCGAGATCCAAGCGAATTTGAGACGGTGCAGTAATCTTTGCTGTCGAGTTTCGACTTGTCGAGATTGAATATCAAACGGACAGACGCAATGTTGCGTAGCATCTACGGAAGATGGCAGTAAAGGTGAAAACTAGCCTGGAAACGGCACTAGAGGAGTTGACGACAGTCGCTCCTGGGGCATCTCTTCTGGCGCTCGGCCAGACCGTCTTTTGGGACGAACCTATGAAAGCAGGAATTGCTGTGGTAGCCAAGCGAATGGGCTTCCCAAGCAAGTTGGTTGCTGGGGTTCACGATACGGACTATTTTGCGAAGCTGCCAAGTGGGCAACACAAGAGTGGTCAGTACAGGGCTTTGCCCCACAATGACACGACAACGAGGGGGCTATGGAGTGCCGCTGGGGAGTTTTCAACTCTCTTTGGAAGTGAGACGGTCATCACTCGGGAGATGCTTCATACGCTGGGCGTCCGCATTGGGAAGTTGGCCGCAGCCCGACCGAGTTTTCTTGATCAGGCAACGGAGGCATGGGGTTGGCGAGGCATCGTTTCGCTCGACGAGCATGCGCCGATCACGAAGGATGTTCCGCTTCGTCAGTTCTTTAAGGAATGTCAGTCGACCCTTGACTGGGCCTTAGACTCGACAGTAGCGGATATTGGCGGACAAGGGAGAGATAAAGCGCAAGAACTCGCCGACGAACTGCGTACCCGTATATGCGATCTTTCCGAACCTCAATCACAGACCGTTTCCGAATTCTATCAAAAGATACTACCGACGATTTATGAGTTCTGTGCGAATGCGCCGGTCGAGATAGAAACGACCGCAACAAGCCAATTGCTTCGCTTTAACGTGGCAACTTGTCGGTCCACTAGGTTTCAGCTACTCGATAAATTCATCAATCAAGCCACCCGAAGGGTGGCTTGTTCAGCTTATGACGAAGCAATTCATGGATCCGCTGGACTGTATGAGCTCGCTCGCTTTGGTACCGGAGCAATTCCTTTCGACCTGATCATTCCAGGAAAGGGGCGCGGAACCATTCGACTGGGCTCAAAAGGCGTTGTCATCATGACCGCTACTCCCCAGTTCCTAACACTTAAGAAGCCCTTAGAATCGGTTGATCAATTGGCTGCTGCTGTAGAAGCGAAGTTTGGCAAAGACTGTATTTTAGTCGGCAAGGCAGTAACCCTGATCGGAATGCTAGCACCCGAGTTTGTCTTTGTCTTTCATGAGGGTGCAAGCAGTTATGTCAAGCACAGTCGAAGAATGCACCAAATTCTAGAACAGGCAGGACTTGGTATTCGAATGAATCCTATCCTGCGTGTCCGATACGATGCATGGGATGCCCTAAAAGTCTGTTGTTCATGGCTGCGTTTGCCAGAGCCATTCCAAAGGGCATTTGGTACCGAAGAACTTTGCGGCCCAAGTTTTTCCGGACGATGGAAAGACGTCGTCTCGGAACAGGAAGTGTTATTGGCTTCAATGTCGAATCTGCGAAGGCCGATCGAGTTGATCCGGTTTCTGGACAAGACGTTGGGTGGATCTTGGAAGTGCCTCGCTGAGGAGTACGAAGGACTTCATCACAAGCTGGCCGAACTACAAGAAAAACTGGGACGGATTCAAACTCAGCGACATGGAATCTACGATGAGATAAGGCAACTTCATAGGCAGCGTTTGACAGCAGAAAAAGCAAAAGGGGACCATTTCCGAGCTGAAATCTACGACAAGGATCCAACGGATCAGGCTCTGGCGAAGCGTGCAACCCTAACTCATGAAGTTGATCTGGTGATTCATGCAGGAATCGAAGCTCAGAATCGTATGCGCGAACTAAGAAAGCAGCAGCATGAACTGGTTCACGACCAAGAGATTCTTCAAATTCACGAACGTCGCCGCAGCATTGAGCTTGAGGCGGAACTTAAACGCTTGAGGCTCATTCGCCAGGCCATTATCAGTTCAAAGGGACTAACAAGAGCTAACCAAAGGCCTTCCGCATGGTGGTTCCGACTGGTTTGCCCTGACGGCCTTTGGTTTAAAGAGACTATCGATAGTGCCGAGTGCTATTTGGAGCCGTTGAATTAGGTGGATACCCAGCAGGTAAAGATTCCATTTTGGAAGGTACAGAGTATTGGAAATGATTTCGTGCTCGTTCATCTCGATGACGTAGATTCGGTCGCAGGGCCTCAGAATCACCTTGATTTGAATCAGCTTGCCCAGCAGGCATGTGATCGCCGATTTGGTATCGGAGGAGATGGATTGCTGACCCTCCAGTTAGTTGACCAAATTCTGATGGTCCGAATGTTTAATCCTGATGGAACCGAGGATTTTTGTGGGAATGGATTACGATGTTCAGCTTGGCATGCCTACCAACTTGGGTGGGTTGGGCTGACCTTCATGATGAAGCACCTGGACCGGCTAATTTCAACCCAAATTGATGGCGCAAAGATCTCAACGATCCTCGGGGCCGCAGACTATGATCCAAAGAACGTTCCTCATAAAAACGGGGAACTCTTCAACGAAACCGTATGGAGTGGAATGGACTCCGGGATGCCCCTTAGCTTTTTCGGTAGTGCGCTAACTACCGGGAGCACTCATGTCATCATCCCAACGTCTGAGCTTCCAGACGATGACAGCTTCAGGTCCATCAGTTCCAAGATTGAACACGATGCCCTCTTTCCCGAAAGAACAAGCGTCATCTGGTCGAAAGAAATTGCCCCGATGAAGCTACGAATCCGCATATGGGAACGTGGAGTGGGTGAGACCTTGGGTTGTGGCACAGGGAGCTCGGCAGCCGCAGCGGATTACCTTAGGCGCAAAGGGAAAGGTGGAACGGTCGAAGTGGTCAATCCAGGAGGAACCGTGCAGGTGTCCATGGATTATTGGAACCAACCCATCACGATTGAGGGAATTGCCGAAGTAGTCTACACAGGCACCTTCTTATTTCAAATTCCCATTGTCGTTTGACCACCGTCGGCAACCCCAGGATTAGGAGAGTCGTCTGCTTATGGATTGGAATAGGCTAAAGATAGGAATTGAGATTCAGCTTATGTAGATCTTCATTTGCCAGTTCTTGCTCAAGAATCTTTGCCGTCTCCTCGTCATATTCCATCGGTTCAACCGCGTCTGAAGTCAAATAGCGGTCCGCTGCACCGTTGATATACCAAGTTACGGAAACTCCAGCAGCATCCGATCCGGAGAGAATAATTCCTTGTCGCCGCCCAAGTTCAATCGGATTATCGATATATTGCCGCATGTCGATTGAAATCTCTGGGACGACGCCAAGGTCATTCGCCTTCAGGGCAATAGCGTGGCCGACAAGTGAAGCTTGCTCGCCAAAGGGTGTGAATTCGATTTGCGTTGTTTGGCCATATAGAATCTGTCCGGGTGCCCCTTCTACGACCAACGGCACACAATCCCAGATCTGAACATCAAGTGGAGCTGTGGCGAGTCCGGCAAGCAACGATTGAAGCATGTACTAGGATACGAAAAAAGATGCCCCACTGATTAGGATGGGGCAAATATTTGGACCAGTTATTCTCTCGAACATCGCCGAGACTCTTGGGGGAAATGCGGGGCTAGCTGCCTAGCTTCTGTCTTCTAAGGAACGTTGGGATATCAATATCAATTTCATCCAATTGGATAGGTGTTGGAATATTCATCGTAGGCTGAGGCGAATAAGCCGGGGAAGCCGAGCTGATGGGAGCCGGTTGAACAAATACCTCGGCATCCTTACGTTTTCCCGCCATCGGGGCTCGGGAGTCCATGCCCGCTGCAAGTAGCGTGATTTGAACTTCTCCGTCGAGCGAATCCTTCATGACATGGCCCATGATAATGTCCGCATCTTCCGCATCCGTGAACTGGAGAATGTACTCCATGGCTTCGTGCGCCTCACCAATGCTGAAGTCAGGCCCTGCTGTCACGTTGACGAGAAGGCGTTTCGCGCCTTGGATGTTTGTTTCAAGGAGAGGAGACGTTGCCGCATGTTGGGCAGCCATCCGTGCGCGTTGGTCGCCAACTCCTTTACCAAGACCCATTAGAGCAACTCCAGCATTGCTCATAACGGAGCGAACGTCTGCAAAGTCGACATTGATAATGCCCGGAAGCAAAATGATGTCCGAAATTCCTTGAACGCCTTGTCGAAGAACGTCATCTGCGGCCGCAAAGGCCATTTGCATCGTTGTTTTCTTTTCCACGAAGCCTAACAATCGATCATTAGGAACAGTGATGAGGGTATCGACATGGGCCTGCAGTTTGCTTGCACCCTCTTCCGCCAGCCTTCCACGCTTGGGACCTTCGAAGAGAAAGGGCTTTGTTACGACGCCGACGGTCAGAATTCCCATCTTCCGTGCCATATCTGCAACGATTGGTGCCGCACCAGTACCTGTGCCACCACCCATTCCAGCAGTAATGAAAACCATATCGCAGCCTTCAAGAACACTTCTTATGGCTTCTTCACTTTCTTGTGCAGCTTGCTCGCCAACCTCCGGATTTCCGCCAGCTCCTAATCCCCGAGTCAGGGTTTCGCCTAGCTGGATCTTCTTTTGTGCACGGCTTTGGCTGAGGGCTTGGGCATCCGTGTTCATTGTCACGAACGTAACGCCCATAACACCTTCGTGGATCATCCGATTGACGGCGTTTGAGCCGGCTCCTCCAATGCCAAGAACCTTGATCGTTGCCTGGTTTTCAAATAGATTGTCTGGTCGCATGGTTACTCCAAAAAAGCAAATAAGACGGTTCTCGCGCAGAGGCTTCCGTTGATGGTCAGGACGCTAACCAGATCAAGAAAGCGTCAGATATTTATCCACATTTGAGGATCACGCATTTTTGAAGGAAGGAACGTCTGACCCTGGCAGCCAAGAATTAGCGAATAGGCACGATGGTTCCTAAGCTGGAAGTGCGTTTTACGTACGCTATGAGTTCTCTCCCTAAGAAGAAGAGTTGTCATATATAGCAATGACGAATACTATGAAGACCGATGCTGAGAATGGGACGGGCAAAAAAGGAACCCTCGGTGGATCCAAAGGGATTTCGTATTCGCGGGATACAGGTGTCTCGCGTTGAAGGGATCAGCGATGCAGTTTTTGGTTTGGCGATTACCCTAATCGTTGTTTCATTGCAGGTTCCAAACACCTTTGCAGAACTGGTTGGGACCCTGAAAGGCTTTGTCGGTGCAGCAGGGTGCACTTTACTCCTATTACAGATTTGGAACCGACACTACATCTTCTTTCGGAGATATGGACTCGAGGATGCCACGACGCGAACCTTGAATGGCATTTTGCTCTTCGTAGTCATCGCCTATGTCTACCCACTGAAGTTCTTATTTTCAGCCTTTTTTGATGCTCTCCCTTGGTTACATGTACTTAACATCAAACTGTCAGCAAAAGAACTGCCTACCCTGTTTGTCATATATGGAATTGGATTTGCTTCCGTATATTCTCTTTTTGGTCTGATGCATCTTCAGGCCCTAAGATTGGGGAAAGAACTTGAACTGACCTTGAAAGAGACCCTCGAAACGAAATCCAGTGTGACCGAGCACTTCCTTATGGCCGGAGTAGGACTTGTTTCAATCGTTGTTGCGCTTCAAGTAAAGCCCCAGAACTCAGGACTTGCTGGTTTGGCCTACTTTCTCATTCCAGTCGTTTTGACTGTCCATTGGTCACGACATGCCGATGCGGTCAGGGCTATTGACAAGAGTGTTGAAGCTCAAGGTGTGCCCGAACCTGACTCGTCAGTGGAGTCGCTCGATTGAATAATTCGCGATAGAGACAAGGAAGTCTTTATTGGGGACTCCATCCAGGCAAGCAATCCCGTGTTCGGCTGCATCCTTTGCCATCTGTCTTGTTACCTCGATCCCAAACAGTGAAGGGTAAGTTGCTTTCCCGCGGGCTCGATCTGAACCCGCCGCTTTCCCAAGCGCTTCAGGAGTTGATGTTTCGTTAAGTAAGTCATCTGCGATCTGGAACGCCAGACCTATCGCCTGTCCATATGCGTAAAGTTGTTTGGCTTGATCACCAGATGCGCCACTCAGAATCGCGCCTATCTCGCAACTCGCAGCAATCAAGGCTCCTGTTTTTCGAGCGTGAATAACCTTAAGTGTTTCGAAATCAACTTCTTGCCGCTCGGACAGAATGTCAATCGTCTCACCACCGACCAGTCCTTCGGAACCTGTTGCTTGAGTCAGCAATAAAATGGCGCTGATCTTCTTCTCCGCGTCCCAAACTCCGTTGCCTAAAGTGTGAAATGCCAGTGCGAAAAGGGCATCCCCAGCCAGGATCGCAACCGCTTCACCAAATACTTTGTGGCATGTAGGCAACCCCCTTCGGAGATCATCATCGTCCAACGCGGGCAGGTCATCATGAATTAGTGAAAAGCAGTGGATCAGTTCGACGGCGCAAGCCGCATCAACTACGTCCAACCCTGTTCCTCCGACGGCTTCTGCACCAGCCATGACCAATACTGGGCGCATTCGTTTTCCAGCAGCCAAGCAAGAGTGCCTCATTGCCAAATGTAGCAATTCAGGTCTTTCAGTTTCAAGCGGTAGGATCTCCCTCAACCGATTGTCGACAAGGTCAACATAGGACTTTAGCCTAGAATGGAACGACACAGAAATGAGTCTACCGCCGAGGTACTTGTACACTGGTAGAATCGGTGTCTATGGCGTCCATCCGTCCCTTTACAGGGCTGCGCTATTCCTCACTTTGTGGCCCGATAGACAGTTTGACGGCTCCGCCCTACGACGTATTGTCGCAAGCCCAAAGAGATGAATATGCTTCGCGCGAGCCTCACAATGTTGTTCACCTAACTCTTCCCGAACAGCATGGAGATGATCGAAGCAAATTCGTGAAGTACATGCGCAGTTCAACTCTCCTGAACGGATGGCGTAAAGACGGTAGTTTGAAACTTGAGGATTGTCCGGTTCTTTACCGATATGTCCAGGACTTTTCTATTCCGGGTAGTTCAGAAGTCCTTCGCAGATCCTCAGTAATCGCCCTAATCAAAGTCGAACCTTACGACAAGGGAATTGTCTTGCCACATGAGCAGACTTTTCCTAAGCACAAAGAGGATCGCATGCGCATTCTAGAGACTACGAGGGCGCATCTAGAATGTATCTTCGGACTCTTTGACGATCCCAGCGGAGATATTCTTGCTGCGATTCAATCCGCTCCATGTTCTGAATCCGTAGAAACGCATTCTGACGAGGGTGTGACTCACTTTCTCGAACCGATAACCGACCCCGGTGCGATTCAGGCAATTGTTGACCTCATGTCGGACAAGAAGGTTTGGATCGCCGATGGTCATCATCGGTATGAGACCGCTTTAGCTTACAGAGAGGGGATGGGAGAAAAATCGGAGTTGATCCCTGAGGACTTCATGATGATGGCCCTATGTTCGATCTCAGATCCTGGTCTTGTTCTGTTGCCTACCCATCGAATGCTAAAGTCCTCGTCACTCTCCAAGGACGAGATCCTCACCAAGCTAGGTGAGGTTTTCGAGATGAGGCAAACTTCCACGACTACTTTGATGTACGAAATTGAAAAAATCGGTACTGACGGTAATCGAGCATTTGGCATGGCGTTTGACTCGGGAGTTGGATATGTTATGACTGAGAAGTCTCCAGGTAGCCTGGTGAGTCTGATCCAGACAAACGATAGTGATGAGTTGAAAGACCTCGACGTCTCGATCCTTCATCAAGTTATTTTGCAGCAGTTGTTAGGTGTTAAGGGCCTTGAGCAAATCGCATACACGCGCGATCCCGAGGAAGCGGCAAATGTGTCAGAGCATGGTGCGGTGGTTTCGTTCTTGATGAATCCTCCGACGGTGGATGACATGAAATCGATCGCCACGGCCGGCGAGAAAATGCCCCAGAAGAGCACCTATTACTATCCAAAGGTCCTGAGCGGCCTTGTCATTTGGAGTCTAAACGACTTCTAACCCATTCATGAACATTCGACTCCTTGGTACGGGCGCGGCGGATGGAATCCCAGGTTTCTTTGGGGACGACGCCGTTAGTCGATATGCACGAGCTAACGGTGGGAAGGACATCCGTAGCCGCTCTGCAGCATTGATCGATGGAACGCTTAAGATCGACTTTCCGCCCGATACGCTGAATCAAATTCAGCGTGACTCAGTCGATCCCTTGGATTGGACAGGGTTGGTGTTCACGCACAGTGACGATGATCACTTCGCCGTCAACGAGCTTCAATACGCACTTTTTCCATTTACGGACCTGGACCACCTACCCTATACGATATTCGCCAACTGGCAAATATGTAGCGAGATACGCGAAAGATATCCAGACTGGCCGATAGAGCTTGTTGAGACAAGAAGCTTCGTGAGTTTCGAACACGAGAGCTACCGCATTACTCCCGTGAGGGCAACTCACATAGACGAGGAAGATTGTCAGAATCTCATAATAGAAAAGGAAGGCCAATCGCTTTTGTATGCGACGGATACGGGAATTTGGCCTGCCCGGACATTCAAGTTCCTTGCGGACTACCGACTAGACCTGTTGGTGATCGAGTGCACGAATGGTTTCAGCGATTCCTCATATAAGGGCCACCTTAACATCGAGGGAGTTATTCACACTGTAAATGAGCTAAGAAATCTTGGCACCTTAAGCGAGACCTCCAAGGTGGTTACAACTCACCATGGTCGGAACGGGAACGCTCGGCATTGCGATTTGGAACGTGTTTTTGCCCAACATTCCATTGAACCGGGTTTTGATGGGATGGTTATTGAAATCTGACGATGCTTTCCAGTGCTATCGAGCGTCCTTACCGATGCCAAAGGAGTGGCGGGCGCAAAGGCCAGGATGGCCATTATTTCCTTTCTGCCCAAAAATCAGACCGGTGGCATGATTTCTTTCTGACCCAAATCTAGGGTTGAACGAATAGCTTAATGGCTCCTGATTCGGCTCTCTTGATCCAAAAATCCATTCCGTAGGGAACGGTCGTTGCCAATATCCGAGGAATTCGATATCGGTTAAATTTAGGATCGTTGGGCGATCGTGCTGGCTCAGCGCCATTTAGAAAAACGCCTGTAGACTCCATGTGCTTGCCTTGCCAATCGAATGCCCGCAGGATGGACGGGTTCTTGGGAGATACACCAAATGGAAGAGCGAGGGAAACCGGAAGGGATTGGCCCAATTCAGCTAAGCGTTCATTCGCAGTGCCTACTTCCGCCTTTACCTTTTCATCGGAAAGCTTGCGGAGTATGGGGTGCGTCATCGTGTGATTCGCAAGCTCACTGCCTAATCCTAAAAGGAGTCTGGCTTTACGAGGATCACGTCTCCCGTGCGACCAGAGTTGATCGGGAAGGATAAAGAACGTCCCGTGGACGGGGAAATCAGGATGGGTCTTTGCGAACTCTTGCCAAATTCCAATCGCACAGTCTGGATCGACCGTCCCGTCCGGTTTGAGTTGCAATTGGGTCGGAGTAGAGTCGTCAAATGAGAGAATGATCGGTGATGCACCCTTTGGCAACGGCATTTTGTTCGCGAGGTATTCGCTTGCGAGGACGGGCCTAAAGCCGAGTTTGTAATACGTATCTAAATCGGCGCGGAATTGTTTTACCGTGCGGAACATTTCGCCCTTTCCTGCCTTGAAATGGTGGTATTCGGCAACAAAAACAACACCATTGAGGTTGCCGGGACGATTCGAAACGGGTGCCCCGACTACATTTTTTGACAATTCGATTGCGTTAGCTGGTTTTGAAGGCGCTGCAACGGCATGAATTGCTGGTGAGCTCCCACACCCCACAAGGAGGGGCAAAAACGAAGCGAGAGAGAGTGAAAACGTGATGCATATCTTAGTAGACATTTCTTCCTGAAAGTGGTCATCGCCTTCCTGGCAATTCTGCGACCGCTGTTACTATTCTTGCCCAGATTTACTCATGGATCGTAACTTTTCTGTGGAATTTATATGCGATTCAACTCCTAGATTCTAGGGAGTCAACCTCATGGCTGAACATAAGGCTTTATCTTTCCTTTCTTGAGTTCCTTGACCCAATATCCAATGGCATCTCCTTTCCAGTTGCCTGCCATTCTTGGAATGCGGTAGCGCTTAAATTTGGGATCCAAAGGAGCTCTTGCTGGCGGTCCAGCAGCCAAGAAGACTCCTGAGAAATGGATTTTGTGTCCTTGCCATGTGTAACCCGCAAAGAGTTGGGTCTTTCGCGGCAAAACGCCATAAGGCAGGGCTAGTGAAATTGGCGGCTTTTGACCCCAAGACATTAACTTCAAGTTCGCGCTTGCGAGCTCCTTGTGAACTCGCTGTTCGGAAATGCGATTCAGTTGGGGGTGAGAGGTCGAGTGATTTGCCATCTCGCTTCCCAGATCCAACAGAATTTTGATCTTTTGATCTCTATATTTGTGCATCTGGCCCCACATCGTGTCGGGAAGTACAAAAAACGTTCCATGCACGGGAAAATCGGGATGGGTTTTTGCGAAGTCCTTCCAGACTCCTACGGCACAATTTGGATCCAACTTCCCATCCTTGTTGATATGGAGCTGGGTGGGATTCGAATCATCAAAAGTGAGGAGAATGGGCATAGCGCCTGGCGCTAATGGCATCTTGTTTGTAAGATATTCGCTTGCCAATATGGGGCGAAACCCTAAGTCGTAGAAGGTCTGCAAATCCTTCCTGAATTGCTTAGGCGTACAGAAAAGGTCGCCGCGACCCGATTTGAAATGGTGGTACATCACGATGAAGACACGGCCCAATGTGTTTCCGGGTCGATCAGATACTCGCTTAGCCGTGAGGTCTTCTTTTGCCGATGTTTTTGAATTTGCTTGGGAGATTGCCCCCAATGAGGAAGATTTTGGAGTTCCGCAAGAACAACTTACGGAAGATAAAAGGATTCCTAGTATAATTGCTAGCCTAGCATGGGTACTGTTCGTCTGCATGATCTCTCCGTGCGTTACTTGTTTGCCGTCCTGGCTATCTCAACTTCGATGTGCCTTGTTTCGTGCTCTGGAAAACGTTCTGAGAGTACCGAATCAGGGAATCCCAACACACCCAAAAAGCCCAGCATTTCAAAGCAAGCAACCACCCCTACTCCGCCAAAACCAACCTTGCCTACGTATACCTTTAACAAGCCAGTCCAAGTTAAAGGCATTTATTGTACGGCCTGGAGTGCAGGGAGCCCGCACTTGCGCGAGAAGATGTTGGGCCTCATCGACCGCACCGAATTAAATGCGATCGTGATCGACGTTCGAGACCTCGGTCAGATGTACTTTAAGACCGGTATCGCCTTGGCCGACGAGTCAGGGGCGAACTTTATTGCCGTACCGAGACCCTTACCGCTCTTTGATAGCCTCCAAAAGCACAAAGTTTGGCCGATTGCCAGGATCGCCTGTTTTCGCGACGACTATGTTACTGTCAAGCATCCAGAGCTGGCCGTCCAACTTGCCAGCGGAAAACCTTGGAGAGATCGTGCAAAGCATCGCTGGTTGGACCCATACAACAAAAAGAACTGGGAATATATCGCAAAGACCGTAGATTTTGCGTTGGACCTGGGATTCCCCGAGATCCAGTTAGATTACGTTCGATTTCCGAGTGAAGGTAAATCTGCCAGCCAAGTTTTCCCGGCTAAAAGTGAATATGCCAAAAAAGGTGAGGTCAATGCTGACGTCATCTCCGCGTTTGCCAAGTTTATTGGTGAAAGGGTCCATGCTCGACATGCAGTTTTCTCGGCTGACATTTTTGGGATCATTTCCTCCACCAAGGGTGACGAAGGAATCGGCCAGCAACTTGAAAAAGTCGCCGAACCGTTTGACGTTCTGTCACCCATGGTCTATCCTTCACACTTTGCAAAAGGCGAGTATGGAATCGGTAATCCAGACACTTCGCCTTATGCGATCGTGAAGAAGTCACTTGCGGATTACAAGAAGAGACTGCCAACCGTGAACATCCGGCCTTGGCTTCAAGATTTCTCGCTTCGCGCCCACTATGGATCTGCCGAAGTTAAAGCCCAGATCAAAGCCGCCAAGGAAATTGGCTACAGCGATTTCCTGCTTTGGAATGCAGGCAACAAATACACTGAAAGCGCTTTGGAAAAACAAGCGCCTCCTGTGGGGTAACGCATCCATTCTTAGGTGAGTAACCCGAGCGTCTGCTCGGGTTGCGCCTTTATCGGCTTCCCAAACGTCCTCATACTTGAAATCGTCGTGCGTGCCGTCTTGTTGCACTTCGGGTCAAGTCATATGATGTTTGGTACTCTCCCCAGCAAGTTTGTTCGTTCGACGGTTCTAGGATCGGTCCTTTTGCTTGCGGCAATGGTTGTAGGGCAGGTGTCATCTCCGTTTGAACCGAGTGTGCCCGTCAAACACCTCGAACCCGATTTAAGTGGACAGATGGTTCCCTGGGGGCATGTGGGGAGTCATGTCGGAGACGAAACGATCAATCCGATGGACCAGATGGAGTTTGTGTGGGTGCCGGGCGGGTCGTTTGTGTTAGGTACGAACGATCTTGACCAGGAAGGCAAACTCAGCTCCGCACATCCATTCCGGAACATTTCCTTAAGTGGTTTCTGGATCTCCAAATATCCTGTCACTTGGGGACAATACTCTGGATATTGTCAGAAACAGAACATCCCGCTTCCTCGGGAACCCGGCTTCCCAAAAACCTCTCTTCATCCTGTAGTCAATGTTAATTGGAGTCAGGCTAACGCCTATGCTAAGTGGGCTCATGTTTCGTTGCCGACCGAGTTTCAATGGGAACGTGCTTCTAGGGGACCTCAGAATTACAACTATCCGTGGGGCAACAATTGGGACGCTTCGAAGTGCGTTAACAGCGTGGAACATACGTCCACTAGCACAACTCCGGTAGGCAAAGCTGCAGGTGCGCGAAGTGGATTCGGGTGCTACGACATGACCGGAAACGTATCCCAATGGTGTTCAAACTGGGCTTCCAAAGACTATACGGAAGTCGCTAGCAAAGATCCGCAAGGACCGGGTGCAGGGACCTACCGAACCCTGCGTGGTGGTGGCTGGGGAGGACTGAATCCGGTTCTGTACCGTTCCTCATTCAGGTTCCGACTTACGCCGGATGTTCGACTCGATATCTGCGGATTCAGATGCGTCGCCACGTTCTAGCTGAATTGGATTTCATATCTTGATCAAGAGCAAGGCACGCTGACTTGGTCTTGAGTGACCTTTGAAACCAATTGGAGAATTCCAGCATCGGAAGGCGACCTAAGGTCCCGCACTAACGGGCCCTAATGCCTGATGCACGCTTGCGAGCGTTGTGTCCAACACATATTCGTCCCATAAATGGGTTCTGATGAAAAGCAGCCGACACAACCGGGATGAAAGAGGGTTCACCCTTGTTGAGCTCCTCGTCGTCATTCTCATTCTAGGCGTTTTGACATGTATCGCTCTACCGACATACCTTAATTCCGTCCTGTCGTCTCAGCAACAGACTGCAAACGCCAATGCACGCGCCATTTCTACTGCTGTACAGGCAAAGGCGATATCGACTGGGAGCTATGATTCCACCCTGGCACAATACGCACAGGATATGGGTGGTAGCTTGCCAACCAATCCTTGCACAGGCACTTCAACTGGGTATGTGATAACCGTGTCTGGTCGAACAGCAGCGGTCTCCGCAAGTGCAGGAACGAATTGCGGGTCTTGGACTCCTAACGTATTCAACTTGACTTTCTAGAGCTTCACGCAGTGAGTAGCTTTTCGATCTTTTTTATATATTGGCCGACTAAGGCGCGGCTAGTATCATCGTCTGGCGACTCTGCGTAGACGTGAAAGACAGGCTCTAAGGCGTCGGGCAGTAACAGGACCCAGGAATCCTTATCGTAAATCTTGATTCCGTCTAAGAGCTCAACATGCTTGCCCGTATGGTTCTGTTCGGAAATCTGCCTCATAACCGTTCCTTTTGACTCCCAAGGAACTCTTACTTGCTCATAGGCGAGTTGGAAGACGGGAAGTTCGCCCGATACTTCGCTCACAGAAAATCCTGTTTTCTGAAGCATGGAAACAAGCATCCCAAAGCTAAAGGGTGCATCAAATCCCGGGTGCATGGCCGGGAAAATAAACCCACCTCTTTCGTCTCCGGCAAACATCACGCCCTCTTCGAAGCTGCTATTCATTAAGGAACGGGTGTCCGATTTAGTTCGAACGGTCTCAGCGCCATATTTCTTAAGCACATCTTCTAGGAGTGTTGGAGCAGTGACGCTCAGCGCGATTTTGGCGTTGGGGTGGGTCTTCGCTACCAAGGTGCCCAGAGTTGCTAAGAGGGCGTTCCCTAGCACTTGCTCTCCATGCTCGTCTACTATTGTTAGTCTTTCTCCTTCATCGGTAAAAAGGACGCCGAGGTCGTAACCGAGTGTGCCTACAATCTGCCCCAGATTCTGGACGTGCTTTTCGACATCGGCAGGAGATCGTGGCGCCCTCTTGGCGTCATTAAAGCTGTTCAAACTGATGGACTCAACTCCAAGTCGCTCAAGCATCGAAGGAAAGATCGCTGCAAGCGATGAATAACCGTAATCACAAACTACTTTCAGCCTTTTACTGCCAGATTGAACACTCAGCAGGCGGAAGTAATCAGCTTGGTACTCTTCAACTGCACGACTCGCAAATTCAATCTGTCCCAAATCATCTGGATCTGTACGCTTGAAATCTTCTCTGAAGAAAGCGCTCTCAACTTTGCGCTCCATGGTGCGCGAAAGGTAAGCGCCCTTCGAATCTAGCATTTCCACGAGCGTGACGCGGGTATTGCCGGGCAACTTGCGAACACTGACAGCTCCAGCAGCGCCACTTGTTTTGATGAAGTGTCTTGCTACCGGTAATGCTGCGCTGCGCATGTCCAGTACATCGCAGCCAACACTCAGTAATGACGCGATCACAGCGCGTTTGATCATCCGCGAACTCCTGGTAGAGTCGCGGCTTGTCACGATCTTGCAACCCGGAGGGAAACAAGAGCCAAATGCCGAACCAAGCCGACACGCAAAGTCGGGCGTGATTTCGATGTTGCTTAGTCCAGCAACTCCGAGTTCTCTAAATAGGTTGCCGCGCCATTTGCTGCCCCAAACAAGGGACATGGTAACAATGGAACCGCGCTCGACTATCTTATCGGGCCAGAGTTTAACGCGAGGACGCACCGTACAACCCACATCCACAAGACAACGATCACCGATGACCGCATCCTCGCGTACGACGGTGTCTCGCTTGATCGTTGCTCGTGAGCAAACGATTGCAGAATGGATTCCAACGTTCGGTCCAATATAGGAACTATCCCAGACCACGGAGCGCTCAACATGAGCCTCTTCTTCAATAAAGCAATTGTCGCCGATTACCGTGAATGGGCCTACGGTAGCACCCTTCTTGACCTTGCAATTGCGACCAATGCAGATCGGGGGGATAAGCTTGGCGGTGTCGTCAATCACACAATTAGGTCCGATTGAAACGCCCTTACCAATTGGCGCTCCCTGAACTTGAAGGTTGACCTTACCGGAAAGCATGTCTTCGTGAGCTTCACGGTATTGAGTCAACGATCCTACATCAGCCCAGTACTCATCCATGATGTAGCCATACATGGGTTTGCCTTCAGCAAGCAGCTGAGGAAAAATATCGCTGCTCCAATCGTATTGCTTATTGGGTTCCATGTAACCGAACACTTCAGGCTCGAGGATGTACATGCCAGTGTTGACCGTGTCAGAAAACACTTCTGACCAACTCGGTTTTTCAAGAAATCTAAGGACTCGGCCATCGTCATCCGTGATGACAACTCCAAACTCAAGCGGACTGGGTACCCGATAGAGGATGAGTGTGGCTAAGCTTCCTTTGCTTTTGTGGAATTCGATCGCCTTTGTCAGGTCACAGTCGGTAAGAGCATCGCCAGACACGATGAGGAATGTGCCGTCCTTGAGTGAATTCTCTGCCTTTTTAACGCTGCCAGCAGTGCCTAGAGGCGATGTCTCAATGCTGTAAGTCATTTGGACATCAAAATCTTCGCCATTCCCAAAGTAGCCTTGTATTTCCTCAGAAAGGTAATAGAGCGTCGAAACGATTTCCGTAATACCGTGCTGTCTTAGGAGCGCGATGATATGCTCCATGATGGGCTGATTACAAATCGGAACCATCGGCTTGGGGCGATTTGCCGTTACAGGTCGCAATCTTGAACCTTCTCCACCCGCCATTACCACGGCTTTCATGCGCTCATCCTCTTTTACTTCTCCTACAATCCTTAGTTCAATCTATCCTAAATTGGCCTCAATCAGGCTCGCTTCAACAGCAAACTGGTATTACTGCGAAACCTTAATCGGGGTAACACGGATTCCTCGCAATTTGCCCGTCCTATTGGAGCGATTGATGACCCTAATGAAACGAATTCGAGACGATGGAGCGGAGTATCCAGTGACAACGGCGCCGGGAGCGGATGCGAAAGTATCACGCCGATTTGTGGAAGTCCAGGCCCAATCCAACTCCTTAGTCCAGGCCGTGGCCTCTTCAACTCGCTGGCCCGTAGCGTAAACCAGAATGTCAAATTTGTTCCAAAATGCGCCCGGGTCACCGATCAGTGAAATTTCACCGATCGTCCTATCCCTTCCGAGGTCGATTTCGACCCAATCTCCGGGCTTTCCGCCCAGTTCTACTTCTTGCTGACCAGAACCTGAAACCAGAGCACTGAGTTTGATAGGCAAAACATTTGTGGAATCGGAGACGATTCTGTCCTTTGCAAGGTCAGTGTCCAGATCCAATGGAGCGGAAGGAAGATTAAGCCTGACTTCTAGCAAGCCGGCTGCGGTATTTCCTCTGCTCGCGGTGTCTATCACTTGCCACGCCTTTAGCCAGCCGTACTCGGTTCGACCATTGAGAGTCGCACGCAAGAGGAAAGTTCCATTTCCTCCATCGGCATCTAGTTTTCCAAATGGGCCTTGGCCGTCCTTGTCGGGCAGAATTGCTGTACCTTCTACAGGGCTCGTAATAAGAGTAAACACCGGTGCCGCGTCCGCAATCACTCCCCCTTTTGACTGAAAGACCTCAAGCTGGAGATTCCCCAGCGGTCGACCCGTCAGGTCACTGGCTCTCACCAGTGTGGTTTTAGGCATAACGAACGGAAGGTCGACGTGGTCCAACCGCGAGTTTAGTGCCTGAACGTCCGTTTCACTCAGCAAACCCGTAGGTTGAAGAGGAATCAAGCTGGGCGCAGTCGAAGAATGGGGCTCATATTGGAGGCTCATCGCTCCTGCAAGTGCTCCTTCGTATCGGGTGTCTCCATAGCCGACAATTCCAGGGAACAGGTCTAGGCTCCCTCGGGAAACAGTATGGTCCCCCTGCTTCAGGGTAACTCTCTGTCCTGCGGGAAAACTCATCGACTCGAAGTCAGGCAAACCGGCGGCCAGTCCAATGGCGCGGATAAAACTTAGGTCAGCGCCGAGCCAGTTTGATTCAGAATCCAAGATTGGAGCGACACCATCCGTGGTTTCCGAGGAGGTCAGCTTTGAACCGCTAAGCAGAATTTTAGAAACTGAAACGCGTTCTTTGACGCCGTCAGGTGCGAAGGAATATCGACTTTGGGCTGCGTACACATCGTTGAAGATCCTAATATGTTCTTGAATCCAATCTTCGATGGCCCTAGATCCGCATAAATTCCGTGGCGTTCCTTTGGTAAATATCTCGGGCACAGTGACTGTAATTTGCTTGGCATTTTGATAAACAAGCAGTGAGTTGTTTGTTGGAACTGCGTCTGGACCAGCTGGAGTCAACTTAATCGAAACCGTTTGGATTCGGTGATCGAATTTGTCTAGACGATAAATGGAATGCGTAGTGAGAACTGATTCCGATCCTGGTTCCAATGCCTCCGTAACGTCTATCGTTGCTCCAGACTTACCATTGATAGCCCAAGAAGCACTAAAACCACCGGATTTAGTGTCGCCTACGTTCTTAATATGAGCTTTGTAAGTTGTGTCCTCGCCGTCATTTGGGTGTGAGCCATTTGTAGCAATTCGCTCAATCGAGATGACACTCAAATCTGCACCGCTCATCGGTGGTGGTGAATCAAGTTCAAGTACGAGCCTCGGTTTGCCTTGTGCCGCCCGGCTCGAAAAGAACTCGCATTCATTTTGGAACTTCAAGGCAAATCCATTGTTCCCGAG
>JBBQZV010000021.1:0-62224 GCA_038207365.1 Fimbriimonadales bacterium
GAATTCAAATGCGTGCTGCGTAGATTATTATTCGCATTACTACCAAACGGACCTTCAGTCAACCTGACGAGGGCGCTCAGATCCTCGAAACGTAAAAGACCCACATTTATGCGGGATGGCCCCCAATGGTGCTTATTTTAACGTCTATGGGGCACCCCGGTATCCAGCGCTTCTACTCCGTAGAATGACGATCCGCCAGGATAAACGTTCCAATTGACATAGTGCGACGGGTAGCCCGAAGAATCGCGATCTCCACTTCGGTCCGCCGTAATCTTCTGAATGAAGGATCCTGTACCCACCTGCCCGAAGCCGCCGCCCACGGTGATGGTCGCGCTCGACCAAACCTGTCCATTAGCGACCGAGCCGTCCAATGTTGTATGAGAGTTAGGATGATAGCTTGACTGCTAGTTATGCGGTGTCCTCCGAACATAGTTCCTGAATTGCATCTCCAACGGTATCTAGGAATTCGTAAAAGTCGTAAGGTTTTCGAAGATGCTTAACTCCAAATGCTGCTGTCCTTTGTACATCCGGAAAATCATCGGATGAAGATAGGATAAGGATAGGTAAGTGCTTAGTACGCTCACTTAAGTGGATTCTCTCCATTACTTCATGCCCGCTTATTTTTGGAAGCTTTAGGTCAAGAAGTATCGCATAAGGAGCTTCAATGCCTGGAACTTCAGAAGAAAATCCGAGGAGCTCACACGCCTCTTGCCCGTCTCGAGCAATGGTCACGTCTAAGATGAGGTTGCGCCTTTTTATTGCACGCAATATTAAGTCTTCGTCCTCAAAATTATCCTCAATAATCAAGAGCCTTTTCATGAAGGTTGGCTGTCCTTTGGCCAGAATATTTGAGCACGTTGATGCTCAAGTGGCGATAAGAGAAACTTCTCTTGATCAATAGATTCGTAAATCTTAGTTTCGCTAAAGTGAGATGGTTTACAGCCAAGGTACATACGGCTTCCTCCAGTCGCATTAAGTCGATTATCCTAGGCGAGTTTTTTCGTGCACAAAGTTATCTCAAGTCTATGTGTTCGGAATAAGATGCTGAGTAACCGTGACTGAGCTTCAACTGGACAATGTTCCAAAATAGTTGCGCGAATAGATTCCAGTGCCAACTAATGTGACGCAAAGCAACAATGATTGGTGCGCAGTGAAACCGAGTCTCGGATTCAATGTCACAAAACGTGAGTTCATATAGGTCGGCCTCAGAACCGGGTTCATCCAAACCCTTGACTGGCTAATGAATCGTCACCTATAGACTCAATCACCCCCTAATTGACTTGCTCGGTAGAATTCACACAATGCTTTCATCCATTGGCCGCACACCTTTGATTCGCTTGGAACGCTTGCCGACGGAGGATAGTGCAGAAGTTTGGGTGAAATGGGAAGGTGCCAACCCGACGGGAAGCATGAAGGACCGCATGGCACTTGCAATGGTTGATGGAGCAGTAGGGCGAGGCGAGCTTATTCCTGGCGGAACGGTGGTGGATTACACGGGAGGCAGCACAGGGAGTTCGCTTGCGATGGTTTGTGCGGCAAGAGGCTTCCGCAGTCATTTCGTAACTTCAGATGCCTTTGCCGCAAGCAAATTGAACACGATGCGTGCGTTTGGAGCAAAGCTCGAGATTTTTCCAAGCGAGAACGGCAAGATTACGGCGGAGTTGATTAGGCGGTGTTTAGATCGCGTGGAAGAACTTCGTACATTGCCCGGCTATTTCTTTACGGATCAGCTTAACAACGTTGACAACCGACGTGCCTACAACGAAATGGCGATCGAAATTCTTGAGTCACTGAATGGTGAGGTTGATAGTTTTGTCGCCGGAGTGGGCACGGGAGGTTGTTTCTCTGGAAATTCGGAAGTCTTAAAGGCACGTCTTTCAAAAGTTCGGTGCCATGCAGTTGAACCAGCTAGCTCTCAAGTAATGGCGGGCTTCAAACCGACTGGTGGGCACCGTCTTCAGGGAATGGGAGCGGGATTTATCACAGGAATCACAAGGCTCGACCTAGCGGATTCGGTGGTTCCCGTTTCGGACGAGGATGCTATCTCAACTGCCAAGAAGTTGGCAACTGTAGAAGGTGTCTTCGGCGGAATATCGAGTGGAGCAAACGTATTTGCAGCACTACAAATTGCTAAAAGGCTTGGTCGCGGCAGGCGAGTTGTTACCGTCATTTGTGATTCCGGCCTAAAGTATCTGGATGGAGATCTGTTTGGAGAATAACATAACTAAGTTGATCAAATTTGATTTTGATTCCAGAACTAATTGACGGCCAAATAGTGATCTGTTGATCAGTGGGACCCGTGGTAGCTAAGTTCAAACGCGAATCTTGTCTGGAACCATCAACTGTGCAACGCTGAGTCTATGACGAAGGCAATTCAGGGAAAATACGGGACCGTCAAGATCACCTTCATGTGCTCGTGCGACGGAGAGGGCCTTTGAAGGGCCGGTGAGCGATACGAATACGCCTGGCTATGAGCAATACATCGCGTGGCAGGCAGCCAAAGCACCTTTCTATGCCGAGTTAATGCAAATCGACAGGATAGCTATTCGATTTTGTTTGAGTGTATGAGCTAACAAACGGAGTATCAGGATCTTTCTGCAGGTGCAGTAAGTTATTTGCGCGGAATAGAGCCCAGTTGAGGACCTTTGCTTGCAGATTCTGCAATTTGGGCGACAAGGGTTTAGGTCCAACATTAACGTATTCGAGTTGAGGATCACGAGTTTTGGTTTCTTGGAAAATTCATTCAACCAGCAAGCGTGTCAATGCATCTAACTTACCGTTCTAACTTCCAGTAGAACGGGGAAAACCCATGAAATGACCGAACTTGAATTAGCGAGAAAAATTGGGTCGGGGGACGCAATTGCCGGAGAAGCGTTCGCTCGAGACCATTATCCGGCCGTCCTACGACTTGCCGTACGACTGACTGACCATCGTGAAGATGCTGAAGATATAGCGCAGGAGACCTTCCTTATAGCCCGACGTAAGATCGGAAGTTTTCGAGGAGGTTCAACACTAAGGACGTGGGTCCACAAGATCGCGTTTAACGAATATCGAAAGTGGCGACGCAAGAGTAAATCCTTACCCTTGATGGACCATGACTTGCCGTTGGTCGACCTTGCCATCGAATCATTTGAAGCGGGGCATGTCTTGAGCAACGCCATGAAAAAGATCCCAGACAAGCAGCGCGAAGCCTTTGTATTGTTTGAAATTGAACAACTGACGATAGTCGAAGTTGCTCATGTACTTGGCATCCCACTTGGAACTGCCAAAGCACGAGTAGCATACGCTCGGCAAAATTTACGAATTCGACTGGAAGGAAGAAAAGAGGTGATCATTGATGCATACACACAATCAACATCCAATGGATGAGGTTATTGATCGGGAACTGATAGGACTTCGCGAGCCAGTTGAGTCGAGAAATGGAATGGGTGACGCTATTCGAAAAATGCAAGGCGCACCGGTGCGCAAAGGCCCATTCGCTTACAATTGGCCCATCGGTATTGGCTCAGTTGCTATTGGGGCGTTGGCGGTCTTTGTAATAGGTTCGATTACCACTGCAAAAGCATACGCTGGAGAATTAAAAGCAATTTCCATGGCTCAAAAGGGTCGGAAAACGGTCTACCAGAAGGCATTCATGTACAACGGTGCAAAGGTGCCTAAGATGGTCACTGAACTTTGGCTCGATCTTGAGAAGATGGCCTTTCGTCAATACGGAGAGAATGGCAATTTGCTTGTTACCAGATCGAGCGATGGGAAGCAGTTGTTCACTTACATTTCGAAAGAACAAGCGGGCGGTAGGAGTGCATACGCTGAGGTCCAAGACGATCATTCTGAACACTTCAGCGTCGATTCTATCGATGCCTTGCTGACAAGCGAGTTCTTTAGTCAACGCAAGATTGAAAAGACGTCTGGGGTGAAACTTAACGGGATCACATGCGATTATTACAACTTAGCCAACGGCTATTATCGAATTTGGGTCGATCCGAAAACCAAATTGCCGCTAAAGCGAGAAGTCTACGACCATTGTGTGACTCTGTGGGAGAGGGATATCTACGAATATCCTGCTTCCTTTGCAGACTCGACATTCAAACCGTATCACGTCGACGGAGTACCTTACGTCCGGGTAACCCGATGGGAGAGCCCTAGTAACACGTCGCACGACGCAGTGAAGGCGAAAAGCTCGGGCAACAAGGCCACGACTATACATCCCAAATAATCTCAAATCCTTGGTTTCTGGTGAGCAGTATTCTTTGGCCAGATAACCGGAATGGACAGAATAGCAGGGCCGAAATGATCATTGACCAATGGCATTTCGGCCGGTTAGCGTTCTCAATTTGTGTTTCGCCTTCGGTTTTGAGTACTCGGGCACATTCGAACTCAAAACAGTCATTTGATCTTGCGTAGGATGAGCACCCAGTCTTGGGGAGAAGGCAAATCTGGAGCTCGATAGGATTCGGTTAAGATAACGGGTCGGCTTAATTTGCCATCGGCACGAGACAAGCGGAAGTTAGCGAACTCTTGGCGGTCGCCAATTTGATACATCCACAATCCGCTGGAGCCCGCACTTATATTCTCAAGATGAACACTTTGTGTCGTAACGACGTGCTTACCGTCCCTGAGTTCCAGAATCCCAAACCGGGCATTGGCTGTTACGGTGAGTCGAATCGCAGGCTCCAATTCAGGAACGGCAACCTTACCAAGATAATCTCCCCACTCGCCATTTCTTCGGTCGTGAATGTAGATTGCGTGGAGTAAGGGAGAGTAGAGAGCGACCACATAATTATCTTTATCGTGATATCGCAGAACGATGCCCAGTTCGGCATCACTTCTGCCCTCGACGCTCGCCGTGACATTGGTAGCTATGATCTTTGGGAGCACGCTTAGCATAGCCTTATGACCAATAAGCTTGTGATTCTCCCGTGTGGTTGCAGACCCGATGTCGCTCCAACGCGCATTCATGGAACCATCGAACTTATCTTCAAAGAGAGTGGATTGCGAATGTTTAAAGAGTGAAGTCTGTTCAGGATCTTCTCGGACAAAATCGCCCATCTCGAACTGCTTTCCCCTGACCGGATCAAAGTAAGTTGCGTGATAGGAAGTGCCCACTTCGATTCCATGCACGACTGTACCGGCCCAGTTATAGACTCTCCTTCGAGGTTGATAAATGACTCGAATATCATTGGGAATTCCAGCAGCAAAAGAGTCCGGTTCTGCCCATTCAGCGTGGGGAAGAAAACGCGACCAAGCCATGCTCGTAAGCAAGCGCTTTCCGAGACCTATTTCGGTCGATCCTGGGTAATTCATTCCTTCTTTCCAAGTAGTAAGGTCATAGACTCGATGAACGCCTGGTCCATCCTGGACTCCGGGGTCGCCATCAATACTGGCATGCCAGATCCCCGCCGCTCCGTAAGTAAGTCCGGCAGCACCGCTTAGCATGCTCGCCCAGAATACGTGTCGCTCCACGTCTTGGAATGCAGACTGCATATGTCCTTCGTAGCAAAATTCGCCGATCAGCGCTGGCATTGCCGGTTTGCGATCGACAGCACCCTGAATTTGTGGAATCGCTGCTTTTCCGGCAGTCATGTCCCCGTGACCTGTCTGGAGCATATCGAAGTTGATTGCCTTGTCATCGGTGACCGAAAGGCGTCCCGACTGTTGAGGATGAATTGAGATGGGGCGATCACAAGGATCGATCGAACGGATCATTAAGGCGACCTTTGTCCATTCCGGTCCCTGTGCTTCTCCTCCAACGATCCATACCGTCGGATAAGCCCAGTACCTAGCGACAAGGTAACGCCAATGCCTTGCAAGGCCTTCTGGCCCCGCCATGCGCATGGCATCGCAATCTCCGCGACCCCATCCACCAACAATCACTGGCACGACTCCTGAATCAATGAGGTGGGCAAATCTTTGATCGGCGAATTCGAAATAGCTTGGATTAACTATTTTAAAGTCTGTTGATTTGTAGGGTTTGCCTCCTTCATTCTCCCAAATGGGCTGAAAGGGCTGCTCGTCAGGATAAGGTCCACAGACGATTTGAACCGCTGTAAACCCTTTTGACACTCGATCTGCAGTTAGTTCTTGGAAGTCATGAAATGTCAGTCGCTTGCTTAGGCATTTCCACCACGTGTCCGCGAGCCAAAAAAAAGGCGTACCATCGTTGTGCTCGAAATGCCTGTGGTCCGACGACACACGAAGTTGGCCATGAAGGAACAGGGGGTTTGTTCCTTCGTAAGGCTCGATTTCAATTGAGCCTTCCTTGGATTCGAGTCCGCTATCAACGGAATCGCTGCACATCGTCCTGAAACGGTGGACACCGACAAGTGGAGAAGTATATCGAACTTTCCAGGTCTGCCCACCAGCCCAAAAAGCGGGAGCTTTCTTGGTGGCTCCGTTTGGATCGGTGAATTGAACATCCAACTGAACTTCCAAAAACGGATTTGTGTGGCTTCTTTGAGAAGTAAATGCAACTTCAACCATCATGTTCGACTGTGTCCGGAGAGGAAGTTGCACTCTGGCCTCAGCGATTGACACGATCATTAAGAAGCCAACTGCTGTGATCCGTACCTGAGCCAGAAACACGTTCATATCATCTTCTCCAACATTCGTGATCCAGCTACTCGATCCAGTTACCAGATCGAATCGTTGATGTTTTTAGCTTACCGAGGTGGTATCAACGTTTATCGTCAGGCAGTTGGCTAACTTTCAAATGGCTAATGCTTTGCTCGCGTTGGCCCTATCCAGTCCTTTCCTATCGTGCATTCCAGTCAGCGAAAGCCTTGACGACTTCCTGCTTTCGGCAATTTTGTGCCCGATCCATTGGTGTGTAGCCCTTATTGTCTCGTCGCGCAAGCGAAGCACCACTCTCTAGGAGGGCAAGTGCCGTGGCCAAATTGCCGCGACGTGCTGCGGCATGTAAGGCGGTGGACCGTGTTACGCCTTCACAATGGTCTACTCGGGCACCAGCCTGGATGAGTGCTCGGACAATTTCTGGACCAAATTCGAGCCCACTACCATTTCCTACGCTATACAGTGCAGAGTGTCCCATCGCATCGGTCACGTCAGGATCTACACCGTTCTTTAGCAGCTGAAGGACGACAGGAAGGCACCCTGTAGATGCAGCCAAATGCATCAACGATCGACCATTATAACGTCCACGCTGGAGAAGGGGGTTGGCCTGAATTCTTTCAACGGCATAGTCAACTAAGTCATCTCGACCTAGTTGCATCATGCGATAAATGATGCCAATAAAAACCGTAGTTCGTTGTTCAAACTCTTGCGATAGAGCTATTGACTCGTTATCGAGACCTTGCTTGAGGATCGAAACGAGATTGTCTAGCTTCAGTTGTTCGCGCCACCGATTTGCTAGCTCGTCTTGCTTTGGTTCACTGGATTCCTGCCTAATGATGTACAGCGAAGCAATGGTAAAAAACTCCTTCCAACTCTCGCGCAATTCGGGAAGGCTGAAGCATTCTTGTATCGCTTCGTTCATATGGCCGAGCCATGCGGTTCGTTGAACCTCCGATATCCTAAATCGAGAATGAGATTCTCGAAGACTGAGCCACCAGCGGTGCTGGGTTTTTTCTTCGTCGCCCCCAAGAAACTGGATAAGAAATGCGGTGAGTTCCTCGGTTGCGCATCGCATGCTCTTGCCCGGAAAGAGCGGCTTTAGAATTGGATCAAGGGCAACTTTCGAATAAAACACCTGTGCCAGCTTTCCGCAAGCCTGCTCTCCGCCCATAAGTTCGAGAACTGAATTCTTAATTGTTGTATGCATAGTATTAGATCTCTTGGCTCTAACTGGACTCAACTCATCCGCTACCTTATTTCCCAATAACTTAGTTGTCTGGCGTCTGTTCTCCTAGCAGGTGACGCACAGAATACATCTGACCGGTGTGATAGGCAATATGAAAAATGATGTAGCGAAGCAACTCGCCGTAGTTCGATTGGGCTGCCCAATGGGGCGCTGTAGATCCAAGGTCGGGATTCAATGCCTTCAAGCATTCCATCGCCAACTGATGGATTCGCAACAGCTCATCTTGAACTTGGACGGCAGTCAAAGAGAGCTGAACTTTGGAAGGTACGGCATTCACAGTCTTTGAGTAATAGGAGAGTCGCTCGTCCAGTAAAGGGCTGCTTATACTGCAGTTCGAAAGGTCAGAGGAAGAACTGCCATCTGGGTTGTTTCCCGCAAAGCGAACAGCCTCCCAATAGGCAACGTGACCAGCAAGCTCTCCAACGGAAAGTAGTCCACCATCAGGTCGTTTCCAAACGTTCTCGTCGGCAAGACCCTTGAAGGCTTCGGTTACCTCAAAATAGCAAAGGTCGAGTAATTTAAGATAGGTGTCTAGCATGCGAATAATTCTCTCAGTTGAATGGCTCGGTAATTCTTAACAGTAATCGACGTGTGTTAAATTAGCACAATATTTTTTCATTGCGCCCATTGTCTTCTGCGTCGTAATTTGACTTTTGGTTCGGATCCCTCTTCGTAGAATCGAAGATTTACGTTGAGGATTCGATTTAGATTTGACAAAAATATGTAGTCATATACTCGACTTTACTGGCATTGGTTGCTTATCGCAATTGGCGCATGTGTCGCTCTTGTCAGTACGGGCATGGAACGTAACTGGGTTGAAGTCGATAATTTGTTACTTCCTTTGATCGTCACTGCTGGGTGTTGGTTTGCTGCAGTTTGGGGATGGAAAGCACATTTGGCATTGATGCCCATTGGCGCTGGCTTTGTCGTTTACGGTGGAATCGTTTTTTTAATCATGCCCAAAGTCGTAAATGATGATAGCGGTCAGTTCGGGGTCGGTTTTTGCCACCGTTGTAGGTGGTGGGTGTACTTTGGTTGGACTTTGCCTTATGGTGTGTGGACTAGTTTGCATGGCAACTAAAGACCGCCCATGAATTTACTTTCTAATCTGATCAGACACGAACAAATCGACGAAGATTTCGACCTATTGGACGCCGTAAATGAACTATCCAAAGGGATTGGATGGAATCAAATAGTTCTTGAGGCCATGAGTCTCCTCGAAGAGAGATCACAAGTCGATTACTGGGAGCGATCGATTGCGATCTGTTTTTGGGCAGTATCCAGGGTCGAGGATCCCCCTCTACCGAGAATGAAATGGGTCGCGCGACTTTACTGGTGTTTGGTGAATTTTCCGGATAGTCTCACTGCTGAACTTGGTGATATCGATAACCTCGTTTGGAGCATCGCTAAACACCTTAAGGGAGTAAGTTACAACTCCGATTGGGATCCGATGAGAGACTCTGAAGTCCAAATGTATATGTCAGAGATGAAATAGCCATCCGTTTGAGCACGGTAAGTTGTCCATTCTGCCATCTCCGCACTTACAAGTCCTCAAAGACTGTGCCTAATGAAGCGGCCCTACCTAGATGATCTGGAGTGACTTTCGATCAACTGAATGAGCATTCTTACGGCTTCCGACGTTGTCGTTTCTGAGGAATCTATTCTCAAGGGTTGATTGTCCCAGGCATGGTAGTCACGGTTCAATACTTCGTCCCAACTGGGTTGAATGTGCCTGGCAATGTCAGAGATTCTTCCTTCAACTCGACTACGATGAAGAACTTCATTCGAGCAATGCACTTCTATCTCGACATACTCAACGCCGGCAACCTTAGCTGCATCTCGATACATATCGCGCGTGAGTTGCCAAGGATTAACAGAATCCACGACGACCATTCGGTCCGTTCGTAGGTTCTCACATGCCGTCCTACTGGCAATCAGATAACCCAATCCGCCAATCTGTTCGGCTTGCAACCCACCCTCTCGAAGCGCTTGCTCAATGGTGTCGATTCGTAAGTAGACCGCACCGAGTCGCATAGCCAGTTCTTTTGCGATAGTGGTTTTCCCCGATCCAGGCAGACCAGCGAAGATGATTAGCATGAAATCGTATCCCTCAAATTTAGCTGCCTCTCTTGACCATTTCCTGAATCCAAATCGGAGCGAAAGGTGAGACGCACCCCTTCGACACAGGATAGTTTCGGAAGGCACCAATCTTTGCGCCTATGGCAATCGCGTGTTCCCGTAATTGAGGGAAGAGGATGCCAATTTCAGCGAGGCAATAATTCATCGTCCACTGTACGACTGACGGAGCGTCCCCCATCTGCTGATCAATTCGATCCAGAAGGTAAGTGAGGTCTAAACCATCGGGGTTCTTTATCACCCGTTCAGTGGTTAGGCTCCAACCTATTCGAGCGGTAATGTCATGTTCAGAGTCCATCCAGACCTCGCGACGAGTGTCTTTTTGGGGATGTGGTTTGATCACATGAGTAACTAGCGCGTCTGCGACTTTGCTCGATGGGACTTCCTTCAGCATGCTGTCGAGTTCATCAAGACTCAGCATCTTAGGCTTCATAAGTTGTGTTGCCAAGATCATCGCGTCGACGTTGCCTGACTTCCAAAGCTCTGCAGCTAACGCAGGGTTAGACTTAATCAGCTTTGCGAGGTCGCGGAGATCTCCACTTTTGACGCCAAACTGGTTGTCAATTGGACCCCTTTTTGCTTCTTGTTTCAGAACTGACTCGTTTCCAAGTTCCTTCAGCCGGGCCATCACTTCGTCGTACGTCATATCAAGATTGTATCAAATTCTGTTGGACTTTCACTCTCGGTTTCGTTCTGAAAACCAACGAGTCACGACCCTTTTGGTGGAGTACGCCAAGCGACGCCTGAATAGCCGCTTGGCGAATAGTGAAGGTTCTACTTAGCGCCAAATTCACGCAAGATATCTTTCACGTCGTCTCGCTGGCCCGCTTGATTCAGCATAGTCGCTCCACCTTTATTTGCTGGAGCGTTTGGATCAGCACCTGCCTCTAGTAAAGTTCGAACCGTCCCGACGTAGTCTCCGGAAGCATTTCGACACCATTGAGATCCATGAGCCGCCCAGCCCAAAGGCGGGCTACCGTGTACGGAGTCTGTCAATTCGAGCGGAACCTTTCCGATCAAGAGTTTTACAATCTCTTTGTAACCAAACCAGCAAGCTGTGTGGAGGGCAGTTCCACTATCTAAGCCCGGAGTTTCGGGATCAATTCCTGCTTCCAAAAGAATTCGAACGGTCTCTGTCTTTCCGGCTTGGGCAGCGTCGGTGATCGATCTTGCGTCGGATCCCATTTCTTGCGTCAAGTTCGGATATTGGCGAAGTATGTTACGGACGTCATTCTCATCTTCCAACCAAGCTGCTGCGATCAGACGTTTAGAAGGTGGATTGCTACTCAGCAACTCATTGAGAATTTCACGATTGCCAATGTGCGCAGCAAACTGGAGCGGCGTCTTGTGTGGGCCAAGCAAATAAGTGTAAATATGTCCACCGTTTGACTTCTGGGTAACAAATGGCGGGGACCCAATTTCGGCATTAGCTGACTCTGAATCCTCACTCAGAATCTTTCTCACAAGAGCAGCATCACCTAAGGCGATTGCGGTGAATATGTCCGGCTTGGCACCATGATCTAGTAACACCTTCAGAATTTCAGGTTGAAGAACGTGGTGTTGAGCAGGTGTGCCTTCGTGATCTACATCTCGTTGTTCTAGATTTGCACCTAGCTCGATCAACAAAAGGGCTATTTCAGGCGTGGAGGCAAAGTGCAATGGAGTTTCGCCGTCGCCTCCAGGAGCATTGACTAACGTTGGATCCTTGTCCAACAACTGGTTGACAACATCTATTTGCCCGTGCGATGCCGCAGACCAAATATCAAGATTGGCCCCAGAAGTCAACAACAAATCGACCACATCACCCTTGGCTAGATCAAGTGCGGAAAAGCCTCCGGCCCACCAATCCGATCGAATATTGGGATTAGCGCCGTATCTGATAAGGACAGGAATCAGTTCTTTGGCTCTGCTTTGAGTACTAGCCTGAATAATGGCCTGAGTACCGAACGAAAACATGGGGTCGTTGATCTTGCGACGGAGAACCGCCTTTGATTTGAGTAAGTCCTCTAAGGCAAAGGAATCGCCTTGCTCAACCGCATGCTTGAATCTTTCGAGCAGAAGGGGAGTCTCGATCTCGAGAACGAGTTTCGTCCAACTTTCAAATCCATATTTGCGAGCGATTAGAAGTTGAGCATGAGCAAGCTTGATATCGCTCGAATTGAATTCGTCAACGATGATCTCACCTGTTTGAATGGAGCGAAGGAGCTCCTTCGCTTGCGTTCGAAGTTGCCGTATATCGGCGCGGTCGGGAATGGGTTCTGACATATCTACCTCCGTTGCGAGTGGCCCGTGGTCCGCGAACAGGCAGCAACAAAGGTCGGCGTAACAAACGACGAACTTGGATCAAATGGACTCAGTCCTTCCCGCGGACCCGGAGGCGCTTAGAACACCAAGGAAATTCTATCACAACTTTCGGTCTGCAAAGTGTTGAACATCGTAATGTCCTCACGTCGGAGTTGGTTTGAACAGCAGGATCTGCAACAGCTAGCTACTCGTTTCATTGCCTAGAGTGTCTTCGCATATAGAGCTTGATCTTCGTCGAATCGAACACAGGTTCGCTCCAAAATGAACCCGTTTGTTGCCAATAAGCGACAGGAGTCTTGGTTTCTAATTTGAGTTTCAGCCACTATCCGCTTCATTCCAAGGGTTTCTTTTGCATATCCCAAAACAAGTTTTATGGCTTCCGACGCGAAACCCTGTGAATGGTATTCGGGAAGTAATTGATAGGAGAGTTCGATATCTTGACCGTCGTGGTGCTGATCGAGTCCAATAAGACCCAGGAATAGCGAATCAGTCTTGCTTTTGATCGACCAACGCATCGAAGCACCTGCTTCGGCAATGATCTGGTCGGCTATCAATGTTGCTTTATCGAGAGGGACGACTCCACCCAAGAATTGACGCACCTGCTGATTTGTCCATAGGGCCACCAAGCCCATTCGATCGTTAAAGTCAGGCACCGTCAGGCATATGCGGGGCTCTTTCATCAACTCTCCAACCAACATTAATTACGTCACTTTCTCTTAACTCATTGTGATTTGTAGGCAACTGGACGACCTCTTGACCAATCTATGGAAATGATCCAAGCTGCGAACAGCAGATACGAGAGCCTTTGAGCCCAAGGAAGTATGGAACCGAACTGCCCAGTGTAATACAGGATTGCGCTGGCAATAAGGAGAACAATGCATGTACAACCCATTAAGAACAGGCTCAACATCCGATTCGAAAATAGACAAGACGCAAGGCTGCAGCCGGCAACGAGTATAAAGCCTATAGAAATCGTAACCATCAGATCATGAATTGGAGTGATCGTTAGGCCCGAATAGACCATTGCCCCGACACCTCCGATTTGAATAACCCTTGATTGCTGTGAAAACTCTATCCGCCCAGACAGGCGAACGAAGATTGTTGCATTGCTGAGACAAAAGAGTAGGACTCCAAAATCGGCCAGATACCGCTCTCTGCCAGAAGTACTTCGCAGCATCGTGGATATGAAATCTCGATTCCAGTCGAAGCCTCCTGGGTGGAGAGCCGTTGCTATCAGTAGCAGTAACGCGCTGATACCAATCCCTATAACCGAAGCCAGTCTTGACATTACAATATGAATGAGCTGTCGGAACGCATGTGGGTTGCAATGAAGACCATTTAGATTTCAGCCGTTCCCAACAATTTCGATGCGCACGTTGATGGCGTCGCCAACCTTAATCTTCTCGGCTTTTTGAACCGCAGACTTGACGGGTACAAGGTAGATTCCATTTTTTGGAAAGAGTGCGGTCGTGAATTCCGTATCGCCAATAAGCACCTTCACCGGGATGACACCCCAACCGTACGTTACCTGCTTCGAAATGGATCGAATCTCATCGGACAATGCCTGTGGCACAGGTGCGAAAACGAAAGGCGCTGGACCACGCCACCAAATCAGTTCCTCAACAAACTCCAAAATCACTTAGGAATTATAGGGGCAAATAGAATCAAAATCAGGTTACGGGATGTTGATCAACCATCAACAACAAGGATTGCTCCGGTTCTTCTCTAGTCTGAGGTTCAGGAAGTGGTCAGAACGGAACGAAGGATACGAATATCATCTTCGAAGCTGCCAGGATCGAGCGGACCAAACGAGAACCGTACAAACGACGCCATGGGTGAATTCGACCCCCTACGAAACATGTCGCAAAGCGTTCCAGGCAGAATGGCTGCTTCGTGCTTGAATAGCCTTTGGTTAAACGTATCCGCGGTTAAACCTTTTGGCAGCCTGCCCCAGTGGTAAAAGCCTCCTTCGCCTGTGAATAATTCAAACCCTAGATCCATAAGGGCATTGCCATATCGAACTCGCTGAGATCCATAAAACTGCGATATCGATTCTCGCGCCTGACCCACTCGGCCCAATTCAAGCATGCCAGCCGTGCAGATCTGGGAGGGTCGCGCCACGCCACCCATAGCGATGCTAGAGAAATTCCGAAAGAGTTCGATGTTCTGTTTAGAAGCAACGACCCAACCCACTCTTAACCCAGGAGCCTGCAGTCCCTTTGTTGCTGCACTCACGATAAAGACGTTTGTGGCATCAATATTATCGATGTACTGCATCGCGCTTTCTATGGGTGACGGTTGAAAGAACTCGTACGCCTCATCGAAGAGACCCCCGCGACCTTCCTCACTACAGAAGTCGACAAGCGCTCTCAACTCATCGCCCCGCCAAGTCACTCCAGTCGGATTACAAGGGTTGCTTTTCACCACGAACGACGGTGATGCATGTGATTTATAGTCGTTCAGATTCGGCCTAAAGCTGTTATCTGGATTGCTTGGAATGATGGAGTAGTCCTTCTTAAGCAGTTTGAGTGCGTCCCAATAAGGTGTGTATTCCGTCTCCTCTACCAGTACTTTGAACTCAGGTTTGAGAAACGAAAGAGTTGCATAGATTCCAGGTCTTCCACCGGCAAATATGGCGACGTTATCTGTCGAAATGTTGGAACCGTAGAAGTGGTTATAGTAATCGCGGATCGCAACGAGGAGCTCAATGCCCCCGGTAGCGGGAGGGTACTTGAGGTCAAGATTTGAAAAACTGATGCTTGTTGGAATGCTAGGGCCACCCGGAATTTGAGTGGTGAGAGGAAAACCCTGCGCCCAGGGATGGGTGCCTTCGGTTCCCATGTACTTACCTGTGGCATCAAGAAACTGAAAGAGCGTCTCGTAGACACCCATGGGCGGAAAGTGGAGAAGCGCAGATTCCATCTAAGACCGACAATCTTACAAGATAAATGGCAAATTAACCAGTCGGTCCTTTCAGCAAGCCCAATAACTTGCCTGGACGTTTCATTGAAATCCTTGTTTAGGTGGAGCCCATATCAATGCTTTTTTGGGGGCGAAATGAATGCCTAGAGAGCAAGGGCGTGAGATGTATAAAGCATAACAATTGCATTATTCCTCCTGAGACCAATTTCATGTTTCTTGATGTGTCTTTGTTCCAGCTTGAGCCAGGATGAGGCGGCAATTCATGCTGCGTAAAAGACTGATTTAGATATTCAATGTATTGATGAGTACGAATCGGACTGAATCAAGGTACGTCCTTCGAGGCTAATGCTAAATGGGCAAAAGATATTTCGATATGCGATCAATATTAGGCATGGTCGGAAACTTCCAGGAATTTGACATCCCATCTAGAGGCATCCCGTGAAAACCACCATGCTGAAAGGATTGGCGTAGATAAGCCACAAAGGTCTCACTTGTTGGATGAGAACTGCCAATTCGTGCATCCACGTGGAGGTTAGGAATCCAAATGTAATAATAGTCTCCGCTATAAAAAGCTCTGGCGGATTCGTCCGGCATGATGGGTAAACAAATTTCACCTTTACCAGAAATGGCACGTTCTCGCATAAAAGATGGACTTGAAATTACCAGCGGTCCGTATTCGCCTAGAACTTCAAGTTCAGAATATGGACTACCATTTTCTCGGTCCAGCCACTGGACAAATTGTTCAAAATGCTGACTGAGATCAATCTCCCCAAGTACTGAAAAAAAAGCGCTTATGGACAAAGGCAAACTTCCCATTTCCTGTTCAATTTGATAGAGTGCTTCGAGGTCGTGCTCGTTGGGTAGACGAATTATTGATTCTGCAGGTCGCAACGTGGAAGCATTAAATCGATAGCCACAACATGAAAGTTCTTCTTCAATAATTAGGACATTCCTCAAAACTCGAAGCATGGTAAGTCTGGCAACTTCACTGGCATCTTCAACAAAGTGCGGCAATCGTACAGAATTTCCAAGCTTTTCAAGCTCCGACCAAACCACGACATGGTCTCCTGATAGGTACCGGGAAGCAAACGACATTTGACTAATCTCCTCCAAATGATATTACTGCAAGTACAGTAGGATGACGTTTCATTGAATCTTCTCCGTTCTTCTCATAGATTTCGAAACATGCCGTTTCCCCGTGCGGGTCGATCCAAAGTCGATTAGGTTAGGGTACCTAATGAATATGACCCAGCCAGATACGTAAGAGTTTCCTGAAGTAGATCCTTCATTAAGGAAAGGCATTTCACACTCTGAAGTCACGATACCTTCAAGGCCCGATCGTCTTCGAAGCTGAATGAAATGTGTTTGCCACCCAGGTTGCCATTTCTGACGCGGTTGGTTGGGTTTGGTCTAATCTGAATATTGATCGCTAATGTACTCGCGGATCTCGTAATTCATATGTTGAAGTCGATAATTATCCAAACATATAATTAGTATTCCGAACGGATATCTATAGAAATTGAGTCTAATTTTCAGGCGGAGGCGTCCAACTTAGTGCGTAATCGACGCACTTCTGTAAATCCCACTCGTGTGTTAAGTTCATGATCCTTTTCCACTCGCTCTCTCCGAGACGTTCTTTAACTCCTCTTAGTTTGGACTCAGACTCTCCATCGACCGAGTAGTAGATCTTCGTCTGTGAAGTACGTTCGATCATTCGGATCGCTCCGAAGATGTGGACGGATGCAGCATCATCGCCATGTGCCAAGCACATCAGCAAGAAATCATGTAAAGCCCATCCTAAGTAGATGTCGGCATTCTCGACGAGAAACACGGGTAAAGATTCTGCATAAAGTTCGAGAGCTCGTGGTGTGTTTCCTGAACTTGAATAGTTCCATGCCATTGCATAAGTTAGGGCTGCTGCCTCTCTAGGAAGACCACGCTCTATGTAAGTATCGCGAACAGCGCTTAGATGCTCCAATCCTTCCGCGTACCTTCCGCAAAACGTAGCGCATCGACCGACATTTCCTCGAAAAGTCGTCATGAAGCCCTCGTTACCGATTTCAGTTGCTACTTCGAGGGCTTCCGTTGCCAAAACATATGCCTCTTCGTACCGTCCGACTAACCTCAACACCAGTCCACGTGTGTTTAGTGCTCGTGCCAAAACCGCCCGGTCCTCTTGAGCTCTGGCCAAAATCATGGCTTCCTCAGAATAGCGATTCGCATTCTCGGCGTCACATTGCTCCCAGTAGAAAATTCCGAGCCCAGCGACAGCGCGAGCGACCAAGGGAGCCGCTATAGTTTCCTTACGTAAGAGTATCTGTCTTAGCCAAAATGCAGTTTCTCGACCCTGTGTCGCAACTGCCCAATATCCTGCGAGACTAAATACGCCTTCCGCGAAAGTGTTGCCGTCCTTACATGCTTGAAGCGCCTTTTGCCAATTGTCGCGTTCGAGCGTCAGTTTCTTCAGCCAGAAAGGTCTGTGGTTAGTCGCCATCATCGGGGCAGCTTGCTTTGTTAGGGCAAAAATTACCGAAATGAACTGCAAGTGAGTAGATTCGGACTCCCCCAAGTCCTCCAGACAAGATCCGCCGAATTGACGAATTACTTCGTACATTCCGTATCGGATGTCATCTGTGGATGACACGACAAAGAGCATTGAACCCTCAACTAAGCGATCGAGCGAATCTTGCTGATCGGATCCCACCAGTGCCTCGGCTAATTCAATAGAGAATGAAGCAGGGAAGGCGCAGAGTTGCCTGAAGACAGATTTATCGGAAGGCGTTAGCGCATCATAACTAGCGCGAATTGCCGATTCCATTGTCTTCATTCCATCCGGACGAGTGCGATCGACCGCCCTAAGTAACCTCATCTGGTTATCTAGCCCTCAGCAACTTGGACCAAGCTCATGGTCCTTAGGCGTGCGGCGGCAAGTTCTAGGGCTAACGGAATCCCTTCTAGCCGTGAGCAAATCTGGGTAATCAGTGTCGAATCTGCTTCTGGGTCAAGCCTCCTAGGTGATGTCATGTTTGCCCTTTCGACAAATAAGGTTGCCGCGGGGGAGGCTTGACCTAGTTCAAGCGGATTCAATTGGAGAACGTGTTCGCCTGGAATTCCAAGTGCCACCCGCGAAGTAACAATGATTTTGGTTTCATCTGTTTCCGCTACAAATCGGTGGACAAGCCTCGCGCACGCCTCGATAATGTGCTCCGCATTATCTAGAACAAGAGTGTCCTGTCCCGTTCGCAAGTGGTCGAGAAGTATGTCGATCGAATCTCGATCTTCAGGGCAATGAATCTGCATTTCTCTGGCAACATGGTCTGCCAAAAGTTCCGGAACGGTCAACGGTGCTAACTGAATAAAGGGATGACCACCTTTGTTGGCAATTTCAAGTGCGAGACGAGTTTTGCCGAGACCAGCTGCGCCTACGATTGTAACGATGCGCGCGTCGACCAACAGCGCATTCACGTGAGCGAATTCCGAATCCCTACCGATCATGCGGGAAATTGGCTTTACGGTTCGAAGTTTTGAGGACGGTGTTTCGGTTCTCGGAGACTTTATCGATCGATAAACTCCTACGGTCTCAAGACTAGGCACTAGGCGCATTTCCTGCCACAGCCTTTGCCTGAACTCTGTGTAGACCTTTACGGCTTCTGGCACGTTCCGTTCAGCAGCCAGCGTGAGCATGAGGGACCGACAAGCCGTTTCTGAAAGCGGATTCAAAGTCACGGCAAATTTTGCCCACCTGGAAGAATCAGCTAAAGCTCCACGCTGAAAGGCCTTACCACACTCGCATTCTAGGATTTCTAGAAGCTGTCGGAGGCGAAGTTCACGTTCATAGAAGATGAAATCCTCGGCATATTGCTCCAGAAGTGGTGCCCGATAAAGTGACAGGACCTCATCTATTTGGTCTCGCGTCAGTTCTGAACTCTTGACTAAATGGTCGAATCGCACAACGTCGATCTCGCAGTCAGTTGAATCGAATTGCAGTGATCGAGTCGTGGGTGCCCCAATCCGGTAAGCCTCCGCGCCTAGGGCAAGACGCACATCGTTTAGGCATTGCCGTAACCCCAGCCGAGCTTTCTCTCTTGTCGAATCGGGCCACAGTGTGTCGCAAATGAAGTCCCGAAGTACTTCCATATCCGCGCGCAGTATCAGCAGAGACAGTAAGGCATAGCTCTTTCGCGATCGCAGCCTGTTCATAGCCACACCGCTGATCGTGACCTCAAGAGAACCAAACAGACGTCCTTCAATCATGCTTATTATCTAAAAAGCGAACGCATTTTCACGCCGTAACGCGCATCAGTCCCAACTTGTCAACGCTAGTGTAACGCGGCAATCCCACGATTCTCCTGTTGCTACGAAAGGAGTATCGCAAAAATCAATGAGAGGAATACAGCAGAGCCTTTGCTCACCGAAGATCAAACTCTTGTGGGTGCTATTCATGTTCTGGATAGCCACCGCAATATCACTCGCTCAGAGTGCGTCAGTTGCCAGCGCCAACCCATATCATGGGCCGGTTGGCACACTTGTGACCATTTCTGGCCAGAATTTAGACACCGCATCTGCGGTCTATTTTAACAACGTTCCCGTTTCCTCGATTCAAGTTTTAAATGCTTGGTATATCAAGGTAACGGTCCCCTCGGGAGCGACCACCGGCAAAATTAAGGTGGTCAATCCTAAGGGCAGCTACACAACATCCAGCGATTGGATGGTCGACCAGGCACAACCTACTATCGCGTCGTTCAATCCGTACCACGGTACACCGGGCACGCCTGGAACAGAAGTTACAATCTCTGGTTCCAATTTAGGGACCACAAGCATGGTGTGCTTTAACGGTCGACTGGGAATGAACCTCGTTGTCGTAAATGACTGGACCGTGAAAGCATCGGTACCCTTAGGCACGACGACAGGAAAAATCTCGCTCAGCACATCTGCTGGATCTGTCGCAACGTCCTCTGACTTCATCATCGATAGTGCTAGTGGTGGCACGGGCGGAAGCTCTGGTGGTTCCACTGGCGGATCGACTGGCGGAACAAGCGGAGGTAGTACTGGCGGAACAAGCGGTGGAAGCACGGGCGGAAGTACAGGCGGTTCAGGTGGTGGCAGTGGATGGGTCGATCCTCCTGCAATCGATCCTCCAGTAGGAGCAATTTCGGGACACCCACGAATCTTCCTTCGACCGCAAGATGTCACGAGAATTCAAACATGGGCGGTTCCTACGAATACTAGGTGGAACGCAATGCTCACTCTAGCCACCAGTGCCAAGAATCTCATGGATGGCGGAACTTTCACCGATTCGGGAGAGGCTTCTGGGACTGGTGCAGGAACGCCACCCTACGAGTCGGTCGCCGAGCTTTTCGCATTTATGTCACTCGTTCACCCGGATGCATCCGCAAGAACAGACTATGCGAACCGCGCATACACCCTTATCATGACCGTCATCAATGAAGCGGCCAAAGGTCAAGCGGATGGCCTTCCGTTCCGCAGTTCTGACTTTGCGACTTTCAATCGAGCCAGTTGGTGGGGCGAATCCTTCCCAGCGGTTGTCGACTGGTGCTACAACAAGTTCTCAGCAGCAGACAAAGCAAAGATCCGAACAGTCTTCCTAAGATGGATCCAAGACAACATCAAATCGGCTTACTCGGCCCACCCGACACCGGTTGGTGTGACGAACGATCCATCACTTCTAGCAGACAAAATTAACGTTCGCTGGGCAACTAACAACTATTACTGCAATCACCTCCGGCAAATTGGGTTAATGTCTATGGCGCTTGATGCTGCAGACGATATTCCAACTGTTGCTGGTGATCCAGCGGCCGGTACTCTTCGACGCTTCGTAGGAAACTCGATCGGAGCCTGGATGTACCAAACTCAAGCTCTAGAGAAGACCGATGGGGTGGGCGGAATTTCACCTGAGGGTCTCGGCTATGCAGAAATAAGTCAACGCGGCGTCGTCATGATGCTACTCGCGATGAATACTGCTGGCATTGAAGGAGCCTCGATTTACGGGCCGGCAGCAAACATGATCAATGATCCGTTCTGGGATCATGAATTCATCGAAGGCTACATGCACATCCTAAGCCCAATGCAGACCGTTCAAGAGAACTGGATTGGCCAAACCTATCTCCCTTACCTCTTTTCGGACAATAGCGATTATCGCAACCCTGACTACGTTCGGGTCCTTGGCTCGTTGGCGATGCAAGCCCTGAATGTTGGGAATATGGTCCGCTACGGGAAGATTCGATGGATGATCGACAATCTCCCAGCGGGTGGAGTAAGTGCCCAATATTACAAGATGACGTCCGCCATGTCTGGCTCTGCGATATCGCTGCCGATCTGGTACTTCATGTCTTGCGACCCGAACTACGTGGTACCAGCAGATCCACGTCCACTAATGTCGACTGACTACTTCGATTCAGGACTCGGAATCTTCCTGTCTAGAACGGACTGGACTCCAGGAGCCTCCTGGATGACCTTCAAGGCCAGCTATAACTCCACGGACCATCAGCACAGCGATGGGAATTCCCTTGGATTCTATCGAAATGGCGAATGGTTATCGAAGAACGTGTCGGGATACGGAAATAATGTGGGTGGATCTGCCTATCAAAATACGTTAGCCATTGAAAACCCAGGCGTGACTTCCTTCAGTCAGTGGACTGACGAAATGGCCCAAGGCTCGCAGTTCGGATACGATCCGATCGGCGATCCCATAAAGCCACTTGTGAGCAGCGGAGTTGGATTTGCTACTGTTCAGTGTGACGATACAAATCTATATAACTGTTCGCTGATCCCAGCAACGGATGTAGCCCATGCCAGTCGCTCGGCTGTCTTCCTCAAGCCTGATGTCATTGTCTCTTACGAAAGGGCCTCGTCCAAGTCGCTCAATCGATACAAGAGGTCGAACATCAATTCAGCTTCGTCTCCGGTGATAAACGGACACACTGCCACGGCTCAAGGTGCTAACAATCAGCAACTTGTTGTCGATGCGCTACTTCCGTTGAACACAACTCTGACGAGTTCGGTTATTGGCTCAATAAGTAATGAGAGAGCAGTCATGGAGCCAATGAACTATCGACTCGTTTCCGAGGACCTAAGCAAGCCTCAAACTTGCCGCTTCCTAAATGTTATGCAAGGCGTGACCGACGGCCATATCAAGCAAAATGTTTCCCTTACACAGTCAATCTCTGGGACCCAGTTTGATGGAGCTCTTGTTGGCAATACTGCGGTCTGCTTTAAGCAGGACCTAGCTGCGCCATTCACCAGTGTGAGTTTCAGCATCCCATCAACCGTAACAAAAATCTATCTCACAGGGCTCACTCCAAACTCGGGATACACAGTAACTGTGACTCCGAACGGAGCTAACAAGACGATTTCGGTTGTGGCAGCCGGAGCGGCCATCGCAAACTCAGGAGGTGTACTGATCTTCTAGGAGACAATACGGGTGACCCTCTTTTAAGGAGGGTCACACCATATACAACTTAAGAATGCCCTGACAGGATCTAAATTGGCTCATGTTCAGCGGCGCCAGACTCAAGCGTAATTGAGTACTGAGCTATTTGAAACCGTTCCACCAGACGAGAGCTTTATCAAAGACGCTCCTCAGGTGATCGCTGCTGTGGAAGCCCTCTCCAGGATTCCATTGGACGTCATACCCTTTGAACTTTAGCGCTGAGGCCATCTGAGCGCTGCCGAGAAACCAGTTGCCAAACTGATTATCGAGATCGTGTGTCCCATCTTGTAGGAATGCCCGTATGGCTCGTTTATCTGACAGCCTGATTAGAAATGGGTAGTTGTGGCCGCCTTCCATCAAAGATTCACCATGGGCGATATCGTCAAAGCTACCAACGCCGCTGATCACCGTGCTAAATGCTTCAGGGTGTTGCCAACAGGAAGTGAATCCACAAATCCCTCCTGAACTGACTCCCACGCAAGCGCGCTTAGCAGGGTTTTGGCTGAGCTTTGCAATCTTCTGGACTTCCGGCAGAATCTCCTTGAGAAGGAATTCCGAATAGTCACCACTCAATCGGTCGTATTCACGGGACCGAAAAGAATAGTTGCCGGGCTTGTCTTGGCCCGGTTCGATGAAGATTCCAACTGTGGGCGGGATGAGCTTTTCTCGGGCCGCGTTTTCGATCGCGTTCGCCTGCCATTGGCGGTCCCATTGGGCATCTGTTCCAATCAGCACAGGGTATTCGGTATTTGGATCTAGGTTTGGAGGAAGGTAGATGTACCATTTTCGAACCGTATTGGGGAAAGTCGTGCTTTTCAATACACCCATATCTCTAAGCTCACCTTTACGACCTCCAGGGGGAGGATCGACGACCGCATTAGGTTCGTACACCTCCAAGTTATAGGTTTTTGCTAGGGCTGAGCTATCGATTAGGTAGTTCACGGTCGTCCCTTGGTTTGGCTTCAGGGTCACGACTGCAACAGATATTCCACCTAGGCTGCTCAACTGAGTTTCGCTTAAGTTGTCTCCCTTTACTACTGCCAAGTGTTGAGCCGGAGTTGTCTCGACCGCAAACAATACGGTGAGTCCCTCCTTATAGGGAGGGATGCCTGCTGCTAAGTCAGACTTCTTGAATTTCCGTCGTATCAATGCCTCGGCTTGAGAAGGATTTGACTTAAGCAATCCATTCAACTGGCCTAGAAACGAATTCTGCTTACCAAATGTCAACACCGAAGCAACAAGGACGCTGAGGCAAATCACTTTGCGATTCTACAACCAATTGAAAAGTGACGGGCACAATTCGATTTCTGGTCCTTCTACGATGGTGATTCAAAAAGGATCCGCTTCTTCTTTTGGTCTATCGACACGGTGAACTTGTGGAGAAGTCTCCCTCCAATGTTTCCGAATGGGAAAAGGTCGTGCATTTCGACTTGATCGATAGGCATCTTCTGACCGCCCAATGAAATTGGATCTTTGACCTTCGCCAAAAAGATGTCGAACGTATTGAAGAGAGTTCTCGCCCTACCCACCTTTCTTGGCTCGCCGTCCATATGAATTTGGTCTTTGTACTTCATTGGAATGGAAAGCCCACCGTCAGAACCTGAGTCTACGTGCCCATTGACTTTGACCGAGCCAACTCGTATTTCAAGCAACGGAATTCCATGTTCTGTCTTATAGGGCATCGAACGCTTAAGCTGATCAGAACTCATTCCTTGTGGATTCAAAATAACTTGCTTGTGAGGGTAGTCCAATGTAAGAAGCACATCCTTGAACAATGCATATCCAATAACGCCATCAAAACTGGCGTGGGAGCCCTTTGGCTCGATTCCATTCTCAGCGTGCATTACGACTCCAAATAGAGTCGCGCCTCCGACTTTGATCTGTGGGATCCGATAGATACTTACTTCTCGCGTATTCTTGCCGCTAGGGTCACCTGCCTGCACAACGCCAATGGGTTTCAGCCCCATTTGGTCCACGATCTCTTGCGACATTCGTCCGCCAGTCGCACCTGTATCGAGAGCGAAATGATATTTTTTCCCTCCGATCTCAATTTCAATGAGTGGTGACTGCCTTGGAGAACTTAGCATCGGGAGCGTTACCACCTGCGGACAGTCGATTCGCTCGATGGGTTTCTCGACTTGGAATCCATAAGCTAATCCAAGAATTGCCGTAATTGTGGAAACGATCATGATGGTCAAAACGTAAAAGATTTTGTAAATAGTTCCCATACTTACAAAATCATGTCCAATCAACCTATAAATATTGGGCGAGAGCAGTTAAGGATCCTATCGAATCCGCTTCGGCTAGCTATTCATACTTGCTTGCGAACGGACGGACCATTGACAGCGAAAGACCTCGCACAAAGAATTAATGTAGATGAGAGGACTCTGTACTATCACTTGAGATTGATGTCACGCCATGGACTGCTGAATACTTCGATTCGGCCAGCAGCTACGAAACCAGAAACCCTTTTTGAGGCACCAGGACCACTGGAAGTGACCGGTCTCGACCTTTTGGAAGAGGAAGATCGGAAAGAGCTATGTAGGAATGTAGATTCGCTGTTTCGTGCTGCTTCAAAGGAATATCGGACCTCAACTGAAGTGCTCGGTAATGCCATATTTGATCAAGCCCTTATAGGTCGACTAGCTGTGCGATTGGGAACAGGTGAAGTCGAAGAGCTGCGAATCAGACTCAAAGAACTGCGCCAATGGATTGTCGCATCGGCGAGCGATAATGGCAAGAGATACTCGTTCACATTCGCCGTAACCCCAATTGCTGGAGCAAATGGAAGCATCGATGATGCTCAATAGTGACTCCGCTTACTCGATACTATTGATCCTTGAATTGCGTTGAGCTCTGATCACAGTAAAATCACCTTTAAGCAAACAGCAATGGGTTGTCTACTTCGTTCTCAATCGCCAATTTCATGAATACCCCTGACATACACTCAAGAATTAGCGAATTACTTTCCAGCTTTGATCCGGGCTCTGTGCTCCTTAGGTCATGGAATCTGGAAGGTGGAATTTCGAGCAAAATGACGGCGTTCGAAATCGAACGCCCCGATGGACAAAGAATCAAGCGGATTGCAAGAGAAGCTAACCGCTACACAGTCGCAAACGACCCCTATCCCGCGTTGCGAGAATTTCAAACGATCCAGGGCGTTCAGAAGGCAGGAATTCCGTGCTCCGATCCCATCTTTCTTGAGCCGAAGCTAGATCCAGACCATCACGCACTATACGTAATTGACTATATCGAAGGGTCACCCAATTTGAACCCGGTCCACCGATCCAGTTTTCTTAAGACTTATGCTGACTCGCTGGCCCAAATCCACAACATTGATTTGAGCGCAGGTGACTGGGGTTTTCTTCCTCGTCAAGCCATTTCTAGGGAACCGCGTCAGGGTCCTTGCAACGACAATCTTCGTGAATCAGAAATCGTGGCAGCAATGAATAGGCAAAATCCCATTGAGATTAAAAACTGGGTTTTTCGCCATGGAGACTTTTGGCCAGGGAATTTGGTCTGGCAACACGAAAGACTTGTTGGAATCATCGATTGGGAAGAGGCATGCATTGGCGATCCTTTAGCGGATCTGGCGATCTGCCGATTAGACCTAATGTGGATCCTCGACTTCGAGGCGTCTTGCGAGTTTACGAAAAGATATCAACTCCTAACCCATTTGGATCTTACGGACTTACCATATTGGGATCTGTGGGCGAGCCTTCGACCCATCCGCAATTTAGGTGATTGGGCAGAGTCCTACCCTCAGTTAGGAAGGCCCGATATCACTGAAGCATCCATGGCGAAAAAGCATCAGGAATTCGTTGGTCAAGCATTGCTTTTGATGGGTTTGTGACAAGCAATTGAGTCATTCATTGTCGTTGCAACATAGCCTTGGAAATTGGATTTCTCTCTAACGAACGTAGCAAGCGGGTTATGCCGTCCTGTGAGTAATCGCCAGAATGTCGCGGCATATGCAGCATTTGGTCTCGGGGGAGGAAGCGGATGAGTCATGCAACAGTGGCAGTAACACCTGCATTTCAGTTACTGATGAATACGATGATGCCGGCAGTTGCGTTAGGCGCTGCAGGCTTTGCGGTTACGGCTGGGGCGGTAATGGCATCTCGAAAGCTGAGGTGTGACTACGAACAGGCGAAGGCGGAGTTCGAAGAACGCTGCCGGCAAGACGAAACGGCAATAACGGCGGACCAGAATCGGCAGTCGATCATGTCGATGGCTTGCACGGCATTTGGCACCAACGTAGAAGCTGGCAACGAGAACACGACGATCACGTTTCTTCACCAGTCTCTTGAAGAACTTTCGACTAGAGCTGAAGCTGCCGGACTTACAGGATTTAAGAGTCAATTGGCTGAACTGAGCCAACAAATTAGCGCAGATTCAGTTTCCGCGTGTGTTCAAGCATACTTCGACATCAGCGATCAGTTTGAGGCCGCACTCTTGGCTCTTGCGCGTCAATCGGGCGACTACAGTCAGATCTTCGCAGGCATTCGCTCGGAAATGGCATCGCCAGTCTTATCCGGCAAACGGCACGAAAAGCTCAGAGTCCAGTTTGAAGAGCAATTGGTCAAGCTCGAATCAGTCGGAGATCAAAGTAGCTCAGTAGTACTTCAGGGCACGGAGAACCTGAAGAAAAGAGTTCGACGAGAGATTTCTGACCAAGCGGATAAACAAACTAAGGAAGCTCTTGATCGACGCCATAGTCGAGAAATCGTTGCAGAAGCATTTGCACTTTTACGAGCAGTCATGCAGGCCTCAGACGAACCGAACGAACGGACTGGCGCTTCAACTCTACTCACGCAATTGGGTGCTGCGTTTCAAACAGGAGCCCCACCTACGACCAGCGAACTGGAAGCTTTGCTTTCCAAGGCTCGCAGTCTGTTCGCCAAGTGTGAGAAACGAATGGACGAATCTGCAGCACATGCATTTGTTGCAGAGTCAGTGAAGGATGTCTTGCTTACGATGGGTTATGAAGTCTCGGAAGTTCCAGCCGAAACAGCTAACGGTGATCCTGGATGCATGGTGTCTATCGACAAGGACAGTGGAGTGGTCGTAAGCGTCGCTCCTGATGGTCGAATGCTCACCGAAATGGTTGCATTTACCGCTGCAGGACAGGACCCGGACGAAGAAGCAGAGAGGAAGGTCTGTACGGTGGTCGACGAAATAATGGCCGGGCTTCGAAAACGGGATATCGCAATGCAGGACAAATCGAGAAAGAAATTGAGGCCCGGGCATCGCCTTAGAATGGTTAAGAAGAAGCAGCAACAGGAATTCGCTGCTGCCTCGAACACAAAGACGCGAGCGATTGAGTGACAAGGCAAGAGGATTTACCTCGATGGATAAGGGAACTCAACCGACTGAGTGCGGTGAAATCTCAAATCCTCCTATACGGGAACGTGAAGGATACGTTGATGTATCCGGTTTCTGAAGACGAATGGCAAATCGGTTCGCTTCGTGAGGGATTGTTCACGACTCTACAAAAGCTTGGATATAAAGTCATTGGTGCCTACGATCCTGTCGACGGGATGACTTTTGCAGATCATCCAAACGACGATGGCATGAGCAAGCTCTTCGAGGAAATGGTCCAAGAAGGGAAAAAGGAACAGCCTAAACCCGCACATTCAGCTCCTGGAGGGAGAAAACCTGAAGACCCTTTTGGCATGGTGGTCCAACAGATCCGCCATTGCTTAGCCAATCGAAATCATCCTTGCGCCTTCGTTGTGGAGTATTCCTCTCAGTTCCTTCCAGCGGCAAGCAACCTTGACGAGCAGGACCGACTTAGCTTGCTTCGTCTGCTCAAGGCAGGCGCAAATAGTCGTCGTATCACATCTGTGGGTGGCAATTGGCCTCTGCAAAACGTATTCATTCTCGTTTGTGACAAGCTTACGGACCTTCCACCGTGGCTATTTTTGGACAATCCGTTTGCGGGAAGCGTCGAAATCGAAAAGCCGCGCAAACCAGACCGGGAAATGTTTTTCCAACGTTACTTGGGCTCGAAAGCTGATCTCAATCCGAATGAACTGATTGATTTAACGGATGGAATGACCTATCGAGATCTAGTTGGAATTCGCAGCCTTACCGCCCAGGCCGATGCCCCTAAGACTGCAAAGCAACTCATCGATTTTTTCCGTTTTGGCGTTCGAGAAAGTCTGTGGGATAGCGTTAAGATCAGTCATCTCGCCAATGCGGAAGAGACCTTGCAAAAAAGAGTCCTCGGCCAGAATCCGGCTGTCGTAGCCGTTTGCGACGTCTTACGTCGAGCTCGACTTCATCTCTCAGGCGCACAGCACTCAAGTCGTACCAAGCCTAGAGGAGTGCTGTTCTTTGCTGGTCCAACTGGAGTTGGTAAAACCGAACTCGCCAAGGCCATGGCCAACCTCATTTTTGGAACCGACGATGCGTGCATCCGATTTGACATGAGTGAGTACGGACAGGCTCACTCCGACCAAAAGCTGTTAGGGGCACCTCCAGGTTATGTTGGTTACGAAGAGGGTGGGCAGCTAACAAATCGAGTCCGTACGAATCCGTTTTCCGTGCTTCTTTTTGACGAAATAGAGAAGGCTCACCCGACGATCCTCGACAAGTTCCTCCAAATATTGGAGGACGGACGCATGACGGATGGTCGAGGTGAAACAGTCTATTTTGGTGAGAGCCTCATTGTCTTTACGAGTAACGTCGGTATCTACCAACTCGACACACAGACAGGTCGGCCCGCGATTGATCCAGCCACTCGGCAGCCCCTGCTTAACGTTGATCCAAACAAAGATAAGGACTATTTTGATATCAAAGAGAAGATAACTCTTGGCGTCCAGTCCTACTTCAAACACTATCTCGGTAGGCCTGAATTGCTGAACCGAATTGGCCAAAACGTTGTCGTTTTCGATTTCGTACGCCCGCCTGTAATGCGGTTGATTCTGGAAAATAAAGTGTTGCCATCAATCGCAAACCAGATCGGAGACCTATGGGGTCTAAAGGTGGAGTTCAGCGAAGAAGTCGTCGACCAGCTGATGTCTGTCGCGTCTGGTGATCCGTCATCGGGCGGACGCGGAGTTGGTAATTTGGCAGAAGCGGCTATTTTGAACCCCTTGTCCAGGGCTGTCTTTACCTTTCTTGAAGAGGGACGAGCCTTGGCCGGGCAGGTACTGAAAGTCAAACGCATTTCCCTACCACAGGAAAACTCTGGACACGTATATGATGTCGACTGGGAGCTGACGACTCGTGCTTGACTACTCGGGCATAGCCACCAAGGTACAGGGACTTGGTCCGGGAGAGCGGGTTGTTCTCTGGGTGCGGGGATGCAATATTGGATGTCCTGGCTGTATGACGACCGACTTGTGGGCAAGTGGGCATGCGCGTCCAATCGAGCCATTAGCTCAGGAACTTATAGGTCACTTAGCCCATGCCGACGGGCTGACAATCTCTGGTGGAGAGCCGTTCCAACAAGCTCCAGCCCTTACAAAGCTGGTGAGACTTATTCGAGCACAAGTGGAGCTGAATATCATTTGTTACTCAGGTTTTACGTGGGAAAGGCTGAAACGAAGCGAGGAAACCAGAGTTTTGCTTGAATGTCTGGACGTGCTCATGGATGGACCTTACCGCAAGGAAGAATCGAACACCAAGCAATGGCGTGGTTCAGACAACCAACGTGCGATCGTGCTTACTGAACGAGGAAAAGCGTTGGGTGATTTTGACGCTCCTAATCCTGAGCACCGAAGGTTACAACTTCAACCTCTTTCCGATGGAAGCATCCGAATCATTGGGATCCCAAAGCGAAAAGACATGGATCAGCTCAAGGCACTCGTGCAGGAACGTGGTCTCACAGTGAGGGAAGCAGAATGAGTGGGGTCGACCGATTCAAAGTGTGCCCTTCATGCGGCGCGGAGAATAGTCCAAACGCTGCCGATTGTTCCCAATGCGGCTTCGATATCTTGATGGAACGAGTCGAACGACGAACTCTGGCCGAATCAGAAACTACAAGGGAAACTGATGCGATTTCCCAAGTCACTCATGTAAGCACCTCAGGGAAACCTTACATAGTCTTGGAATCGTTGGCCGACTCGAAACGCTCGTTCATCGTCTACGAGAATCAAACGATTGGACGGGCAGATATTTCTGATGTTGTCATAGAGGGCATTCCTGAGGTCGACAGCGTTTCTCGAAAGATGGCTCAAATTGGGCGGCACGGGACGAGTTGGTATATCCAACATTTGGGGCAAACCAATTACATCGTCGTCGACGGAGAAGAGTACGAATCGGACGACGAAGTCACTATAAGAGAGGGCACGGTGCTTGGTTTGGCGCTCTGTCAGTTCTTTGTTCGAATCTCGGAGGCAACCGATTGAAGCTCGAGGCATACGGAGTGAGTGTTGGAGCCGACATCAATCGGGGCTGTTTTTGCTTGGGTCCATTTGTAGGTCAACAGACGGTTCGACTTGAACTTGACACCACCTCTTCCTATTTTAAACGCTTTGGATTATTGCTGGCGGCAGCTGATTCGGGAGATGAGGATTGGGGTGAACCAGCAAGTCAAATCTTCTTAGAAGAACTTTCCACTCGGTTCTATTCGTCAGAAAATCGAGAGGCAGATTGGAGTTCGTTACGCCAAAGCGTGGGGTCCTATCTGGATGAAGCAAATCAAGCCTTGCTGTCAAGACTTGCGGACGAGGAACGACTGACCTCTTCCACGTCTGTTTCAGGCGTGGCGCTTCTTGAGGGAAACGTGACAATGGTTTTCCATATTGGAAATTGTCGCGTACTAAGAGATAGTGGAGGGTATGTCAGGACTTTGACAACGGATCACACTGAAGAAAGGACCCAATTTAAGGCAAGTATTGAGGAAGCGAAAGTCGTCCAGGTTGCAGAACCAGAGGTCACGAGATACATTGGCATTCTAGGATCCGGCATCCCGGATATGAGGATGCTCACATGGGCAATAGGCGACACATTCCTGGTCGGTACCAAGGGTTGGCATGGACTTACTTCTGGAGTCGCTCGAGACGCAGTTAAAACCGCCCTAAACGCTTATCAAGAACTGGGTGACTTCTCCGAGCGGTCGGCACGTGAAGCATATAAGGCAGACGGCCGCACCAATTCAACTCTCGTAACTACTAGAGTCGTTAACAACTGAGGTAATGCCCGATATGAGATACCGCACTACTCGAAAAGTACCGCGAAGGGGATCAACCATCCTGGCACCCCTGGATCACACTCGTCGTGTCAACAGTCGCCAAGTTTCTCGGCCCGGACCCGGTGGAGTGCTTACTCTGGGCAATCTCGCTCCCGGAAGTATTTTGCTAAATGAGTACGTTGTTCGGTCGACCCTTCACCCGCACGAGACATCGAGCCCAGGTCTTTTCCGCTGTACGAGTCGTGATGGCCGAGACGTATTACTTAAGGTAGCACCGACTCAGCATCCACCTAAGCCGGACCTTTGGATGTTACTTCCTAAGCTTGACCACCCAAATGTCGTAAAAACGCTTGATGTAGTTGGACACGATGGCCTGTTCTACGAGATCCAAGAATTCTGCGTGGGTGGAAGCTTGGAGGAATGCATTGGTGATAAGCGAATCGATGAGGATTGGATCACCGAGCATTTCGTGCCCCAAGTCAACGAAGGTCTGAAATACCTCCATGCGATGGATGTCGTCCACCGCGACATCAAACCATCCAATTTGTATCTATCTTCAAATGACCTTTTTGGTCCGATCGTGCTCGGTGACTTTGATATTTCTTCCGTGCTGGTCTCTGACCGAACTTCGCGCCACACGACGAGAATGGCAGGTACCTGGGCTTATAGCGCACCGGAAGGTTTCCCGCGATTCTCGGGAGACAGCGACCTTTCAATGTTCGCGCGAATCACCCGAACTGCGGACTATTATTCGTTGGGAATCTCGATCATTGAACTGATGACGGGCACGACTTCCTTACATTCGTGTGGCCTTCCCGACCTCTATGATTTCTACTTGACTGGAGGGAGAGTCGAGCTTCCTGATGCTCCTGCTCGCCTATTACTCCTCTTGAAGGGGCTATTAGTGAGAAATCGCCATGAGCGATGGTGTGGTCCGCAGGTCGATAGGTGGATTCGAGGTTCGAACGTTCGCGATGATATGCAAGCGATCATCAACGATCAAAGGTTCAGCATTGCGAAGGCCACCAAGCCTTTTTCGTTGGGAGTCATGCAAGCGGTTGACCTGCCAAGCTTGGCTCTCGCGATGGAAAAGAACCTACGAGAGGCTAAAAGTCACCTTCTCGAGTCGGATTTACTTACACAGTGGATTGAAAACCAAGATACTGCGATCGCTCATAAAGTTGAACGTACCCGGGAGAAGTATCGGCATTCGCCCGACCTGGCTATTTACCGGTGCATGATGTTGTGCGATCCAACGAGGTCATTTGAAATTCCGGAATATGGAACGATCAAGTCGATAGAAGAATGGGCACCCCTCTTGGCCAATACCGCAACGACCGAGAAGCATCTTCAGGCGGGTCCCGTAACTGATCTTGAGCTAAACAAACTTGAAGCCTGGTTAGAACTGAAGAATCCGCCAGCGTTAGCAACGGCATCTCGAGTCGCAGAAATTAGGCAGCGACCGTTGCATGTCCGCTTCGAGGAGATGGCATTCCTGCTTGATCGGAAGCTGAAGTATTCAGGTCAGACTTCTGCGTTTCTCAACCTTCGCCGAGAGGACAAGGAACGTGTCGGTGGACATACGCCGTCCGAGGTAGTCGCCGAAGCATTGGGCACAACTGAAGATTGGGACATCGGGTTTCCCTCCTGTTTTAGGTCTGCACGGGATCGTTGGCAGCAAGGATACTTGGAGGCGTGGCTCAGACAACGTGGGATGGTTGATCTCGCGAACAAGGCGGTTGCTGCCACTGCACTGTTTCAGGCTAACATCGACGAGGCCTTCGACTTGTTCCTTCGACACCTGGATCCTTGGGCTGAAAAGCCGCAAATCCTATTCGACCGAGAAGCATTGACCGAGGAATTAAGGATCGAGTATGGTACGCGGGCAACCATTTCGCTTCCTTATCGAACGACTGGACCGGGCATCCCCATGGGGTCTATCAGACTCGAAGACGCACCTGCCCAAGTGACTCTTGACACGTATAGGATTCTGGGGAGGGCTGGCAAAATACAACTCGCGTTTCATCCTCGGGGAAGACTGGTTGAAGGAGTTAAACAGGGAAGTTTTCGGATGGTCACCGATCGCGGAAACGTCTGGATGTTGAATGACGGAGTGGACGTACGGTATCACGTCACTTTTGCGTTGAAGGAGACGTTGACTCGCGCCTTGATTGGAGCGAGTGCTGGCGCAGTTTTACTGGGAGGTTCTCGGTTTATTGCTTCCTTCTGGCTTCCCCGAGCCGTCACTGCCGAGGGGATTGTAGGTGCACCTGCTAAGTTTCCGATCGAGCCCGTTTCCTTTGCTATTGGTTCAATCCTCTGTCTTGCGGCCCTATACGGAGCAATCCGACTCTGGTTGACTGCGTTTACAAGGAGCGGTTTATGAGATGGGATCAGCAGGTCAAGTTGCCAAAGCTGGCAAAGCCAAATCTTCGAAATATCTTTCGCGCGCTCATGTGGGTGGGACTCGTTGCGTCCGTTATTTCAATAGTCCCTACAGTATTTGGCATAACCGGACATTTCATCATGGTCATTCTAGATACCTCCTTTGCTGCCCGGTGGACGCCCCGAACACCGTATGCCACTTGGGCTATCGCTGGTGCCGTCTTTGGCTTAGGGCCTGCATTCTGGACCATTCCGTATCTGAGAAAGCGCAAAATGCTCGTCTTGTGGGTTCCACTTGGTTTGGTTTTAATTTTGGGACTAGTGAGTTGCTTGCCGTTTGTTACTTAGTACGTATCGAAGCCTAATTTACCAGTCGCATACGGGGCAGGGTAGACCCTCTGAGATGAAATCGAAATTACTCTGATTAGACTCTTGCAATTGGCGCGCAGGTAGGATATCCCATGGCAAGTCTTGACGATGTCCGCAGAATAGCCTTGCGTCTTCCCGGATCAATTGAGGGGACAGATAGGTTCGGATTCTCCGTTATGGTCAAGGGAAAGGCCAAAGGTTTTCTATGGACTTGGATGGAGAAGGTACATCCCAAGCGACCTAAAGAAGAAAACGAAGGCGTTATTGCTGTGGTTGTGCCCCATCAACTTGTAAAGGAAATGCTGCTTGCCTCCGATCCTGAAGTCTATTTCACGGAAGATCATTACAACGGATTCCTCGCTGTTCTCGTGCGTGTTGAGGCTATTTCTATTGAAGAACTTGAGCCCCTGGTAGTCGAAGCTTGGAAGTGTAAGGCTCCTCCCGACGTTGTCCGCCAATATATCGTGATCAATGACGATCTCTGATGGGTTAGATTCCGTTGGTATTCTTTAGGCGGATGAAAATGGACATTCGAACACTCTGGGATTTCGGAGACCCCGAGATCAGTGAAGCGAGATTCCTCGAAGCGATGTACGTAGCCAACGAGGACGAAAAACTCATTCTGAAAACACAAATCGCTCGCTCATACGGGATGAGGATGGATTTTGATCGAGCTCGCGAAATACTATCTGAGGTCCAACCAGGGCTTGAGACGGTAAGCGACGAGGTGAATGCTTGGTACCTGCTCGAACTTGGTAGGACCTACTGCAGCACGGCTCACGCAAAGGAAGCCTTGACCACCGAGGCACGTGAGATAGCCCGATCTTCCTATAGGGCATCTTTCGAACAATTTCGAAAGTTACAGCTTGATTTTAATGCCATCGATGCCCTGCACATGATGACTACGGTTGATACGGCACCCGATAAGCAGATGCACTGGAATCAGCAAGCACTAGACTTTATGGAACAGTCAGGACAAGTGGAAGCTAAGAAGTGGGAAGGAAGCCTCAGGAACAATTTAGGCTACGCCTACCACTTGGCCCAAAGGTACGAAGAGGCGCTCGTGGACTTTGACCTCTCACTTAAGGCTCGGCAAGCGGCCGGGAATGACAACGGAGTTCGCATCGCGAAATGGATGATTGCCAGAACTTTACGAGCCAAGGATCGGCTTGATGAAGCACTTGTGATTCAACTTGATCTTGAAAAAGAATGGGACAAAATTGGCTCCTCAGACACATACGTTTACGAAGAGCTTGAACACTTATACAGGCAACTCGGAGATACTGCTCGGGCCGACTATTATCAGTCGAAACAGACTAAAGCTTGATGAGAAAGAGACTGAGATTAACCCGGTGAGCAAGCAAGGAGCAAGAATTGGATAACGTGATCACTGCAAGATATTCCACTCTTGAGCCGAATGATTTGGCAACGTTTGTGGACTCCCATTGGACACTTGGCGAGCCTGTTAAGTGCGTATTTTTTCACCGGGGGGAGAATGACAACTACCGGATCGAAGTTGGAGATCAGAGATTCTGCCTCAGGGTCTATCGAACACGACATTCTCAACCCAAACGAGTTGAATCAGAGCTTAGGCTTCTTGCAGCGCTTGACTCCCAAGATCTAGGCGTCTCATCCGCTATTGAAACGCATGGTGGGAACTTATTCGAACTCATATCGGCCTGTGAAGGTCCAAGAGCGGTTGCATTGTTTTCCTGGGCGCCCGGAGTTCCTGCTAAGCGAGAGAGTACTGAAGGCTGGGATTTATTTGGACGTGGACTCGGCCAGCTTCACTTGGCATCGATTAGTCACTCCTCGCATCGAAGTTGGGACCAGTTCAGCCTTCTCACGCACCCGAGTCAGCATTGGGTCGTCCGTATGGAGCAATCAGGGCTAGATTCGAGCGAAGTACAAGTCATTTGCGATCAGCTCGAAGAAACGATGGCTCCGATTTGGGATCAATTGCCTCAATCGTTTGTTCACGGCGATGCCGCAGGCGGTAACGCTCACATCAGTGAAAGCGGATCACTCACATGGTTTGACTTCCTGTGGTCAGGGGTTGGGCCAAGTGTTTGGGACCTCGCTACCTTCCGGCGCGGCGCGGGTCAATTTGATGAGAACTGGCAATCAGCTTTGCAAGCCTATGAAAGGGTGAGAGTACTCTCTACCGCTGAGCGGAAAGCAATTCCAGTTCTGGCAGCGATCAGATGCGTCTTCACTACGAGTCTCATTCTCGACGAATGTGACATCGATCTCCACGGTGAAGCCACCCCAGCATGGTTCGAAAGAAGATTGCACGAGCTTCGTCGGCTCATGGATGGGTCTCATTGGAGCCCTTGAGATTGAGAGCACTGAATTCCAAGAACCTAAAATCGAATTAATCCGAAATTCAGAGTGACATTCTGTGCTCTAAATAGCTCACATGTAGCTGGAAGGATATTCATTGCGTCAGCTTTACCATGATTCTGATCGCAGCCTGTTCACTGGTTCCGCACACCCTTCGGATTTTGTTTATCGGTAACAGCCTTCTAAATGTCAACGATGTACCCAAGACGGTTGCTAAAATGCTTGAAAGTAACGGTGACTCTATTAGCTACAAAAGCTACTTTGTCGGTCACTTAGAGGATATTCCAGTGGGTGGCGAGGTTGAAAGAGAAGTAGAAAGCGGCCGCTATGACTTCGTAATCCTACAGAGTGCGATGGTTAGTTCATCGCTCAGTCGAACATACTCTCAAACCCGAGGCATCGCTTTGGCACGAAGCGCAAGGGCACGCCGTGCTCGAGTTCTACTCTACGTCGAATGGCCCAGACGTGGTATTGCTGAAACCGAATACACGATGAATGTCTACCGTGGAATTGCCCGAGAAGCAAAGTCTGAAATCGTTCCGGTTTGCTATGCTTGGAACTCCGTGTTGTCCAAAAATCCTAAACTAGATCTGTGGCAACCTGATGGAAATCATGCGACTCCTCTAGGGTCGTATGTCGCCGCATGCTCAGTCTATTTTCGAATCGCGGGTGTGGCATCCATTTCCAAATTCATCCCTGTAGGTGTCGATCCGAAGTTGGCAGCACTTGCCAGTGCCGAGGCAATGAGGACTGAGACAGAATTCCTAAAGCGTTAGGGGTTTGCTTCTCCTACAATCAGTATCTGGCTTCCGTTCTTTTGGGCTTGGCTTCGTCAGGAACCTGCTCGCAAGTGTGGTGTTCGAGTGAAAACCATCCGGTGTATCCAAAGATATGGCCAAAGACTGGATTCGAGATTCTTACATCGATTTCAAATCTTTCCTTTTCATCGCAGTAGCTCTCTCGTACAACAGCGCTACCTGAAAAAAGGTTCGGGAACCTAACGTGTATTTTGGATTCGTAGACGCGTTGTTCGCCTGTCTCTAAGCATAATGCCCCCAAAAAAGAGCCGTTACATTAAAACGTACTTTTCAGGCAGAGTAGATTCAAACAGATATCACCCTGCTGCGCTGGTAGGCTCAAGAAAAGCCGAAAACCTAATGCGCTTTCGTAATTGCGGGTCGAAACCCCGGCAAGAGCTGCACGCATAACCTTCTCACCTGAAGCCTTGTCTGAACTCAAGGTCTCGTAAGCCGGGATCCTGGCTTCCTTGCCTGACTTACTCCGAACACGGGGACGATCCGTTCGAACTTTGCTGCCGCCCAAATACACCGAGCCTGGCTGGCGGCCGTGTCTCACGTAATCTCCATCCTGGCGGCCTTGATGGAAGGGGCCCGTCATGTTCGAGGCCGACATGTCCTAAATGGCGCCAACGATCATTAATCCGATCTGAGTGATTGTCCCCACAACCAGCGCCCGAGAACGCTCAAGCAACTCAAGGTCACTTAAAGCCTCAGAACTTGAAAGAAATGCGGTAGCAGCAGCGCGCTGACGAGATGAATGAGTGTATCGTTTACCTACGGTGGTCCTCCTGGTTTGGTTGTCTAAACCGTCCGTAAGGACGTTCTAAACCGGAGCCACCGATTCAAACAAACTTCCAACTAAATTCGGGACAAGCCCAAGTTAGATCAGACCCTAGGTAGGTTACTTGTCCTCCGAGCGGTCTTTGATCTGTCATCCCCAAACTTTCCCAGGACATGGGCAACGTTCCTTTCCCGGTTTGCCCCGTGTTCCTGTTCTGATCAAAATGGACGCAAACCTATCCATCCAGCTCAAATCGATCGGTTATGACCTATCGATAGATTTTGTCTACAGCCCCAATTCGAGCGCTGATGGGGCGTACGGCAAGAATCGCACATGTAGCGTAAACGCATACGTTGCTTCCACGACTGACGGTTCAGGTCACGTGTTTCTGCAACGAGGGGACGGAACCCAGTATGCCTATACGTTCATGGGTACCTCGGGAGGCATCACTACCTATCCTTCAATTAGCCAAGCCTACAGCCCCACCACACTAATTTACGATGGTACGCAGTTCATCGAGACGCTTGCTACTGGGGGACAGATGGTCTATTCTGCCCAGACGGCTGCCACCAATCCCACGAAAAGCGAACTGGTACGGGCGATTTCTCCCCGAAACGTTCCGACAACATATACCTATGGAACAGGCGTCGAATCAGGAGTCCTTAAGACGATTCAAAACCCGGACGGACGAGTTTTATCTTTTGCTTACGTAAAAGGCAACACGGTCTCGTTACTCTCTACCGTTCAAGATTGGAGCAACCGAGTGTGGAGTCTGACCTACGATGTCAACCGGAACCTAACGCAGTTTACGACTCCGTCTGGATGCGCCACTCAGTTTGCGGTGGTCCCCAGCGGACTCGGTGCAGGGCTCCTTTTCAGCGTCCAAGATTCCAACGGGTTCATCACCCAGTACGGCTACAATGCCAACAACCAGATTGCCACAATGGTTGCGGGAACCGCTGTTTGGACTTGGACTTACGGCGGATTCCATAAGGGATACGACGGTTCTACAATGGTGGACCCGGCAGGAGGAACGACTCAGTGGTTCCTCAATTCCAGCGGTCAATTCGACCACATCTCGTACCCGGCGTATGTCGTTTCCTATGTTTACGATTCCAATGGGATGACCGTAAAGGAGATTCGTCCCAATGGGGCAGTCATGAGCGTGTCATACAATCCCACGGGGCTCCTGGCTCGGACGGACGACATATTGGGGAATCCGACGACCTTCCAATATTCTGCGTCGGGAGATCCGACGACCACTATCGATGCGGGCGGGTTCGTTTGGACGAATTTATACGACGCTTTTCACAATGTCGTAGCGACCGTAGATCCACTTGGGCGCCGCAATACGTTCACTTATAACGCCTACGGCTTGATGTTGACTGCTCAAGACGGCAGAGGACTCGTCACCACCAACTCGTGGGACGCTCACGGTAACCTTGCCTCGATTCAGTTTTCCGATGCCGGAGTCATTACAATGGCTTATGACGTGCTAGGCCGTATGACCGCTCGTACCGATCAGCTTGGCAGGACCACGACCCAAGCATGGGACTTAGCGGGAAACATGATCTCCCAAACGAACCCCCTGAACCAGACGACGACTTACATCTACAACACCTGCCTACTTCAAGCGGTAGTGACCCCTCTGGGTTTTCGAACGACCTACGGCTATGATCGGTTCAAGAACCGGGTGACAACTCAAAACGCTTTGGGTTTCGTCTGGACGAACATCTATGACAAGATGGGCTATCCAGTTGGAACGATAGACCCGCTTGGGAATCGCACCACCACGATCTACAACTCAGCCCACCAGAAACTCGCAGACGTCGACCAACTCGGCAACTACACCAGTTACGGATACGACAACGCAAATCGCCTCGCATCGGTGCAGAACCCTCGCGGTTATATAACCACAACGGTTTGGAACGCACGCGATGCGATTGCAACCCAAGATGCGTTGGGCTATCGCACAACTGTCGCTTATGATGCGCTTCAACGTCCAGTAATAAGCACCAATGCGATGGGAATGCAAGAAGCTACTGTCTATGACGGAGCAGGTCAGCGGATCGCATCTGTTGACCCCGCACTGTATCGTTCAACTACCACCTACGACAGTGCTGGAAATACTCTTTCCACTCAAAACCCAAATGGGGTTTTCGCCACGAACGTGTATTCGGCAAATTCGAACCGATTAGCGGTTACCGAAGACGCTCTGGGCGGACGTGTTACTCGAATCTATGACGTTACGGGACAATCACTAGCAATACAAAGTCAACGTTCTTATTTCACTAGTTTTTCTTATGACCCAGTTGGGCGACTTATCTCCACAATCGAAGCTAATGGCGCGATTACAACGACCGGTTAGGACCCTGATGGACGAAAGGCAGCCTCAACTGATCCTTTAAACCGGACCTGGACGACAATTTTCGACGCGGTAAATCGCGTTGTGGCTAGTTACTCCCCTCTTGGTTTCCGATACACAACCGTTTACGACGCAAACAACCGCTCTGTTGCCAATATCAATCCACTAGGATTCGCATCAACAACCGTGTTCGATGCCGCCTCTCGCTCCATCGCATTCATCAATGAAATCGGGTTTATTTCGTCCTTTGCCTACGACGCGGGAGGCAATCGAGTTCAGACACAGGATGCCCGCAATAGCCTTTGGACTGCAGTTTATGATGCACTCAATCGCCAAGTAGCAACCATCGATCCCCAGAATTTCCGGGTCAGTCAAACGTACAACCCTCTTGGTCAGCTCTTAGGTACGCAGGATGGAAGAGGCAACTTCATAACCCAACTTTATGATAGTCGGGCTATGAGTCTGGGAACCATGAACGAACTCTCTTATCAGACGACGTTGATTTATGACCCTGTTGGCAACCAGATTGGACTGACGAGATTCTCTGGTGATCAGGTAACCAACCAATATGACCTTCTTGATCGTGTTACAACGATTCTGTTTAGCCTCGATTCCAAGAACGTCACGTATGTTTATGATGCGATCAACAATCTGACCGCAGTCAGCGACCAGTCCGGACTCTCTACCTACGCTTATGATTCGTTGAGACGCCTCATCGGGAAAACGGACCAAGGTGGGTTAGCGCAGACGTATAGGTACGACCTCGCAAGTCAGAGAATAACGTTAGTTGATCCAGACCTGGGAATACGTACCTACACTTACGACCTCGATTCCCGATTGATTGTGTTCCAGGACACTGAGTCGAAGCTGACGACGTACTCATGGGATAACGCGGGTCGGAAGACACAGGTTCAATTCGCCGATGGTAAGCGAACTGGATACGGATACGATGCAGCCAGCCAGATCTTGACCATTCAATCTGACAACGGAGTATCAACGCTGTTTACCAAGTTCACATTCGCATGCGATCCAAACGGAAATAGGACAGTTGTTCAGGACCTCAACACTGCGTGGACAACGTACACGTACGATTCAAGGAACCGCCTGACTGAAGACAAGACTTCTGGTGCGAATGCCCACGATTACACTTATACATATGACTGCAACGATAACCGACTCTCCAGTTCTGAAACGGGAGCGCTTACCTACTGGACTTACGACACAGCAAATCGTCTAGTTACAAGTGTTTTCGGTGGACTAACGACAACTTATGCATATGATCGAAACGGAAATGAGACGCTAGTACGCGAAAGCGCCGCGATCTATACGATGGGATACGACAACATGAACCGCCTCAATTTCCAGATTGCCGGTTCTGATAGATTTACCTACACCTATGACGCTAGGGGATTAAAGAGATTCGAGGATGCGCCGTCTGGGCGAACAACGATCATTTGGGACGGCACGGACTACTTGCAGGGACGAAGCTGACATGGCAGTAACAAACTATTACACCGTCTATGGAGAGATTATCGGCGAGCACACGACAGGTCAGAGTCGTCTCGATTATCTATGTGACGCCCTAGGTAGCGTCGTCTCTACCGTGGACCAGACCCAAACCGTCAAGAGCACCGCAAGATACAAGCCCTACGGCGCGGATCTCGCGACAACCGGACCGCAACCGGTTTATGGATGGGTAGGTAGTTTTGGCTCTCGCAAAACAGGTAGGCCCCATTCTGAAATCTACAATCAGGCGAGGCACCTCGGATGCGCCGCAGGACGATGGACGACAGTCGATCCGATTTGGCCTTTTCAAATGGCCTACGTATATGTACTTGATAGCCCAGTAACCACAATTGATCCGTCAGGTTTGGATCCGTGTCCTTGCCGGAAGCATGTACAAAATGTTGTTTGGAATTCCATGGGCGCATGGATTAATGAGAGCGCAATAAATGACTGCTACACAAAAGCCTGTGACCTAAACTACAATATCGAGGGACCAAGCAGCAGCGTAACATGGAGTTACAGTACATTTTGGGATTGTATCAGTGACAAATACACTTACTATAATTCCTTGGCTGGTGGTCTGTCTGGAGTAATAGGTGGACTTAAGACCTTTAGCTACGGCAATTGTTGCGGTTTGTACCAGAAGTGTAACGGAGAAGCTTCGCAAGGAATCGATTGCATTGACAAGGCCTGTAGCAAACATGACCAATGCTGCTCCAATCTTGGTCGATGGCTACTTGCTGACTGCAATAAGAAGATTTGTTCCAGTGCTTACGCTTGCCTTCAAGGTGGATGTCAGGCCGATGTCGGCAGGAGTAGTTTCCAAAAAAAGCAATGCATGTCGGCAGCAAATCAGATAATGTTAGCCTTCTGTGGCATAACTTTTCTGAAGGTCAATATTAAATGAGAGTAATGCTATCAAGCATTAATACACAAGAATTTCGAAAAATATTGTTGGGAATGCTCGGCAGTTTTGTCGTGATTTGTATTTGGAAGCCATTTCTCAACGCCAATGGACACCTCATATCTTTTTCTCAGAGCAGTGCACAGCACTATTCAAGGCTGGATAACGAAGATCTTGCGATTTTTGTTATCGCAGTTCTCTTGCAAGGTTTCGCTTCAGGGTTCTTAGTCGGTAAAAAGATCAAATGGTTGTTGTTCCTGACTCTTCTCGAATGCCTCTTTCCCTGGGGCTTTTATGCTTTGTGGGCTTCTTTACTCGCGCCGAACCAAGGGAACTTTAGAATCCTAGAAGAGTTATCATGGGTATCACTTCCTGTTGTTCTTAATAGCACTATATTATTACTGCTGTGTCCATCATATATGCATAACAAAACTACGTTCAGAGGGTAACTCTTGTTGAGAATCAAGATGTATCAAGTAGAAATCATAACGCCGCCCGACTCTCTTCTCAAAGTCAGACGGCGTGTTAATACCCTTGAGTCAAATTTCCTATTTGTGGCCATTTGTAACCGCACCAATCGTCGTTCTGTGTCTGAAGCGTGGCTCATTCCAAGCTTCTGATCAAGGCGTAAATCATGCCTGTCACTAACTATTACACCGTCTATGGAGAGATTATCGGCGAGCACACGACAGGTCAGAGTCGTCTCGATTATCTATGTGACGCCCTAGGTAGCGTCGTCGCTACCGTGGACCAGACCCAAACCGTCAAGAGCACCGCAAGATACAAGCCCTACGGTGCGGATTTGGCGACGGCTGGAACACAACCCTGTTATGGATGGGTAGGTAGTTTTGGCTCTCGCAAAACAGGTAGGCCTTATTCTGAAATCTACAATCAGGCGAGGCACCTCGGATGCGCCACAGGACGATGGACGACAGTCGATCCGATCTGGCCTTTACAACCTGCCTTTTCCTATGTTGAGAATTCGCCTACGAGTCATGTGGACCCATCTGGCTTCGCTACATTGGCAGGCGGTTCAAAAAATCATGTTGAGCAACAAAGGTGCATAGTTTATCATTGCAAATTCAATGGAGGCTTTCGACACGAGTTCATGTGCACTATGGGCCTTGGAAAAGGAAAAGACTGTTCGGGCGGTGTTTGGCCAGGTTGGAACCCCTGCAAGTCAGCAGCAAAGGGGGATTCGAGTTATGGGGGTGATTGCCTATTTAACCAAGGGCCGGGAGAAGATCAATACAGGTGCAAAGTAGTTTCTACAAATTGTGGTGAGGCTGCTTCATTGTGCGCTGGAGCGGCAAAACCGATGCCAAATTACTACGGTGTGGGATTCTGTTACGGCTATTGCTCTAAATTAACATGCGCAATGTGCAATGCCTATAGATTCAGAAGTGCTGAAAGGGGGGCCTGCGTCTGTAAGAATTGCGGTTGTTCGGTTTCTGGTGGCATTGAGTCCTGCATGGATCCTAACGGAGCTACGATGTATGATTGTGGTTGGAGTAGTAAGTAAAATTAAACGTATTGCATGGATATTGTGGCTACTCGCGATTTTGGTATTAGCTAGTTTTGTGCTGCTCCAATCCAGGCAAAGCAAAGCTAGCATGGACATCGTTACATCCCTATACGCTATGCTGGCAGCTGGCAAAATCCCCGCAAAACCGCCAAAACTAGTTGAGAGCTTAAATCGACTTGACACGAGTCGAGGTCATGTCCGCTGGTTGGTCGAAGCTCGGTGTAAGAACAAGCTTGACGGACTATGGGAATGCGATTGTACCGTGGTTAGGAATAGCAGCAACACCGAAACCGCTGTAGGTAGATTTGGCAAGATCTTCTATGTCCTTCCCACGTCAGCTAAGTTCTAGAGCTTGTCCTAATCGCGTCGGAACAAAGACAATATGGCAGTCACAAATTATTACACCGTCAATGGAGAGATTATCGGCGAGCACACGACAGGTCATAGTCGTCTCGACTATCTATGTGACGCCCTAGGTAGCGTCGTCGCTACCGTGGACCAGACCCAAACCGTCAAGAGCACCGCAAGATACAAGCCCTATGGCGCCGATCTCTCGACAACGGGAACGCAGCCGAGTTTCGGGTGGGTGGGCAGCCTCGGCTATCGGCGCACAGCTAGACCTCATGCCGATATTTACGTCCGGGCACGCACGTTTGCCACCAGTGAGGGAGAGTGGACCAGCACAGATCCGAGTTGGCCGGCTGAGGCTGCTTTCCAATACGCTTCGGGCAGTCCAGCCCTGGTCATAGATCCTTCAGGTCTCGCGGCGTGTTTGAGAATGGGCAGGCCATGTAAAGGTTCCGAGAATGAGGAATGCGAACGCGATTGCAGTAAATGGCATCTTGGGTCGATGTTGGACTGCGAAATCAGATATAAGGACTTTGGACTCGCTTGGGATCTTGTCTGCACTTGCGAGTGTCCGAGCCCTGCCGTATCGGCTTCGCAAGCGTTCCAACAGGGCGAAAAGCGGCTTCCGGGCAAGTGCCAACTAAAGCGAAAGGGAACCGAGACTGACGCGGACTCCTGTGGAGACGGCACTGGACCGGGCACTCACCAAACCTGGATCTACAATTGCCCTGGCAAAGTATCCTGGAAAGTCAGCGTGCTGTGTTGTCCGTGCAAGACTGCCGATGGTGGATCGCAGGTTAGTTGCTTTCCGATCGTTCAGAAGGCTGGCAAGTGGTAAGACCATCCCCAGAACGTGCCTTGTCCCTTGTCGTTAGTCAAAGCCACACCGGCGGGCTTAACCTGTTGGCCTACGAAACGGACCCCTTTGTGGGACATAGGAGTTGGGGCACGTTGCGGCTGGTCGACGAAGCATTGGATTGGAGCAGTGCTAATGGTCAATCGTATCGATCGGTGGCCATTCATGGCGATATCGGAGACGAGAACATCGCCCAATTGTTGGCCACCATTGGTAGGCCGAATTCACTCGAATTCGTGGCCTGTTCCGCCAAGTTCATTTGCAGGATATTAGAGGCGCCAGGGCGCCTGATTCGGCACTTGAAGTTCTCTTGGTGCAGCCTCGACGAGTTTCCGAGCGCATTCGAAGTCCAAAGCATCGGCTTGGAAGACTGTTGGTGCCCCGCTGGGGTCTTGGCTACAGTTCGGGTGGTGACCGTGAGGTTGAGACTCCCATCGGATACGCCATGGTATCTAGATGTCATTCCAAACTGCAGGTCCTGTTTTGTGACGGCATCTGATACGGCCCCCGACAATGAGCTTCTACGGTCGCTGTCGGCTCGTTCGCTCCTTAAACTTTGCGTCTTCAATGAATTGTCCATCGACAGAAGGCTCCTAGCCGAGATTCTGTCAATCCCCTGCGAACGCCTGGTTCTGCATGGCACGTTGTTCCCATGGGGGGGAAAATCGGCGAGGTTCTTGCGAGCAAACTGCGTGATAGCCGATATGTCCGCCCTCGAGTGCCGAAGTGTTCGCGCTCTCGCGGCATGCCTACGGGAGCAGATTTCCATTCGATCGCTCGAACTCCCGCCGGTTCAGTTGGACCTGCCTTTGCTGCAGGCCCTGGCGTCAATGCCAAACCTAAGCGACCTGGGCCTAACGACGTGCCTGTGCAGGACGCTCCCCTCGGGAGTCATCCTTCCGAAGGTGAAGACTTTGCGGCCGCCGGATCGTATGTCCCTTCAACAACGGGCGTGGTTTGACATGACATTCCCCAATGCCGAATCGATGGGGGAAGGCTGATCCGATTTCCTCGCCAAACTGGTTATGAGCGACGGAAACCTCACGAACGTGGTGGAAACAGGGGGAAGCGCTTTTACAATGGGGTACGAAAACGTTAACCGACTCAATTTCCAGATCGCAGGTTCTGTTAGATTCACGTATACCTATGACGCAAGCGGATTGAAGCGATACGAGGATGCGCCGTCTGGGCGAACAACGATCATTTGGGATGGCACGGACTACTTGCAGGGACGAAACTGATATGGCAGTCACAAACTATTACACCGTCAATAGAGAGATTATCGGCGAGCACACGACTGGTCAGAGTCGCCTCGACTTTCTATGCGATGCACTAGGCAGCGTCGTTGCAACCGTTGACCAAACCCAGACCGTCAAGAGCACTGCCAGATACAAGCCCTATGGCACGGATCTCGCGACGACGGGCACCCAGTTGTCCTTCGGCTGGATTGGAAGTTACGGCTATCGCCGGACTGGAAGGCCCCACGCTGACGTCTATGTCCGGGCTAGACACCCAGCAACTGGGCAGGTAAGGTGGACTTCGCTTGATCCCCCTTTGGCCGACGCAGGCGGCCTACGCATATACGAATTCCTTGCCAACGGTCTGGATTGATCCGTCGGGCCTTCGGGTGGCCGCACCTGTTCTCACGGGGAGCCCGTTTGAAGTGGTAGAAGGCGGCCTTAGCGAGAGCTCAGGGTCTGGGCCCTGTCCATTGCCAAATAACATACCTTTTTGTAATGACCCAACACTCGCAGGTATTTTTGGGATTTGCCAATCAATAGACAACGCCATTTTCCCTCACCGAAAACCCGTTCCGAATCCAAAACCAATTATTAGACCACAGTACAACAACAAATGTCCCGACCTATACGCCAAGATGAAAGCCGTCTGCAATCAACAGAGTAGCTGTAGAGACATTCCATCCACAGACTGTACACAATTACGACACAATTATCAACTCAGCGCTAATTGCAGTCTGCTTCGATCTGAAATCATTCTCGCATGCGATTTTAATTTTGCTCCAAACTGGAAGACTAACTGGTGTATGCACGAGCGAGAGATGTGTAGAGCGGATTACTCTGCCTGCAAGTGTGCTGAGAAGGGATCTGGATGCAATCCGCCAGTCGGAAGTCGACAGGCATGCGCGAACCTAAGGAAGGGCTGCGAGGCAATGCAGGTTCGATGTGGCGGCAGCACTAAGGATTTTTGGTCGTGAGGATCATTTAGTGCTCAGTCCAGAAGAAGTGTTGGAGCATATTGTGGTTGCATTTCCCTCGATTCTGCCGCCCGAAGAGGTAACCACTTTCACGTACGAGCCGGATTACGGATCACTAGACTGCGTCGAATCCTTGCTGAGAGTAGCATGGCGAGACTTGGAGCATACGCAGTTAGTCTTTAATCGCAACTGCGATATCTATTTGACGCCAGAACAGACATTCTATTGTCTTCCGGCTTTCCTCTATGCCTGTGTCAGTCTACTACTAGACGATCCTTCCCACCTGTTATTCGAATGTGAAACCTTTTTGAAGGGTGCCCTTCATCCGCAGGATGGCAAGTTAATGAAATTGACCAACCGTTACCAGCGACTTGCTATCGCGATGGCACTTGAGCTAGTCGCAGAACGTGCAGCAGCACTTGAGGAATTTGATGAGAGCGACGAATTGCTCTGGGATAGTTGGTGGTGGATGGAGCAAGCAGGCAAGGGAGATAACTAGAGATAGCAGTCACTGACTACTACACCGTCAACGGAGAGATGATCGGCGAACATACGACTGGTCAGAGTCGACTTGACTATCTATGTGATGCCTTAGGAAGCGTCGTCGCGACAGTCGACCAGACCCAAACCGTCAAGAGCACCGCAAGATACAAGCCATACGGTGCTGACCTGGCAACAACTGGAACACAGCCTCTCTATGGATGGGTCGGTAGCCTTGGCTACCGAAAAACCAGCATTCCGCATGTCGAGATCTACGCTCGAGCTAGGCACTACGGAGTAACCGAGTCTAGATGGCTATCGAGTGACCCATTATGGCCCACGGAGCCTAGTTATACGTACTGTCTGGGTTCACCGACAAACTTAGTTGACAGTGACGGCATGGCTGCGTGCTTTAAGGGCCGACCATGCAGAGGCACAGAGCTGACTCAATGTGAGAATCAATGCAATAGTCGCCATCTTGAGTTTTTGGATTGCAACGTGACCTACAGCCCTGGAGTTAATGTTAACTGTAGTTGTAAATGCCCGGATCCCCCGGTAAATACCAGCGGCGCTCTTGTAGATTCGTTGCGTACACTGCCAAGCACTCATAAGGGTTGGGTCTGTAATCAGACGGGGGTTGGAGATGAAAAGAAATCAACGAAGTGGCCAGGTTGCACGCACCAAACCTACAAAATAACCTGCAAAAAGGGAAGGTCGGAGCAACTTTACACGGTAAGCAACATTTGCTGTCCATGCACTGGTCCCAGTGGAGGTAGCCTTAACACTTGCTTTTCCGTAATTACCGCGAAATAGCCGAAATGCAACTCCTTCAAAATCCTGATCGCCGTTTCATAATCACTCAGCACGTATTTGGCGGAATCCGGATTTTTGAGCGTCTTGCTAAACCCAAAATCCAAGACGTCGATCAATTTCACGACCCTGCGTTACTGGATCCCTACGAGTATGCAGAAGTAGAAATACACGGCGACATAACCACGGAGAGCCGACGAGATTTGGAAGCCTTCATTTCAGGTGCAAAGGAATTAACTCTATTCGGCTGCTCTAGCGGTTTTATAGATTGGATAGTGCCCCGTTCACGTCGGGTAGTAGTACTAAACCTCACGTGCTGCAACCTTTCGTCATCTTCGGATCATCGCTGGGAGTTCCCGATTATTTGCTTCAACGAGTGTATATCTGATGGAGGCGCCTGCAAAACGTTATCGGCGCCCACCATTACAATCCAACTTCCGTGCGATCCAAACTGCTACCGAGATTCACTCAAAGAGTGCAGTCTTTGTTTTGTAAAAGCCGAGGGAATAAAGCAAGAAATTGAAGCGAAGGACTTTTCGCAGACATTAACGCAAATGTTTGGCTTTCATGCTAGTGGAGTATCGATTACTTTTCGCAACCTATCTCAGTTGATCGCCATTGACGCTTTAAATATCTCTATAAGCGGGGAAGTTAGAGCAAGTAATTCCCGAGACTCAGATATTCCGAGTACCGCATGTTCTTACCTTGACTTGAGGCGTTTGGAGTTCTACGACGGCTGGGATCTGCTGCTGTTGCTCAAAGGCCAGCAATCGCTTAAATCAGTGGGGTTACCGAATTGTAGTTTGGATGAACCACTACTTCAAGTCCTCGCAGCATTGGAGAATCTAACTGAGCTTAGTGCGGAGTGCTGCTCCAATTTCAGATTCCCAAACTACGGGCCGACCATCCAATCGGTGAAGAGCCTTTTGATTTCATACGGGCACAAGAGGAGGGCAAAGGGCTTAAAAGCTGTGTTCCCGAACGCTGAAATAGCGATTCTGTGATTACAAGGAATCTTCGCGCGACTGAAAGTCTTCGTGTAAATATGCCAGATATATCGCCCGCGGAAGACTAATCACGCACTTCTTGGTGACCTTCATCCTTACTCGGTCGAATGCCTCCTCGTCCATCCTGTTCTCCGTTTCCCGATGCCCATGGATGGGCATCGCAAGAGAGCGTTCAAATTGCGGCATGGATGCCGCAATTTGAACCAACAATATAAGTCAGCGAGCCAGGACGGCGAGCCCCTGTGAGCACAGGATGTGCTCTCCACCCTAAAACCAACTTATAGCATGCAACCTAATCTAGCTTCACCAGAAGCATTTCACTGTCCGTCTCCCGATGCCCACGGATGAGAATCAAGAAAGAGTGTTCAAATTGAGGCCTGGATGCCGAAATTTGAACCAAAGGAATATAGTGGTGAGCTAGGATGCGCATTCCAATCGAAAGCGGTCACCTGTGTTTTGCCCAACATAATTTGAGACACTCTTCGTTTGCCGGTCTTGTACTATCTCGGTGACCCCGAAGCGGCAATCGCTCAAAGCGAACACTTCGTCCAGGCCGCAGCTCAGTCACGGGCGAACTAAGCCAGAGTCGCAATGCATAAAGAAATCTGCACCAAACTGAAAGTATTTACGCCTTTTGTGAAATTGAGAATTAACCCAAGTTTTTTCTCAACATATTGCTGTTTGATCAAAACCGCTCTGGCCACTTATCCAAGATCGCGCAATACAGCAAATACAAGACGATCAACCGAAATTGGTTACCCAGTTGTTCACCTTATCGATTTTGTTATTAACGTAGAGGAGCCTGGGACAGAAAACTAGTGGCTAGGTTGAGGCATTACCGATACTGACTAAATACCTTGTTTTCGAATCGGTCTGTTCGATTTCTTATTGGGCAAAGCTCCCAGATTTTCTTGCTGCTTATTGCTGGTGCTCGCCGAGCCACCCTTGAGTTTTTCCAAAGCAGCCTTAATGTCTTTTTTAGAGGGACGGTTCATGTACGCTAGACTAATCGATCCAAGAATGAAACTTCATTGGTAGTACATTTCCAGAACTTGCGCCTGCCAGGTTTGCCAGCTCTAGGACGACATGATGAGGAAATGGCGGTATAACGTGAACGCGAGCTGTCGGAAGAGTAACTTCCAACTAGATTCGGGACAAGCCCTGGAAATCACCCGACTCCTGTAGGGTCGTATGTCGCCGCATGCTCAGTCTATTTTCGCATCACAGGTGTGGCATCCATTTCCAAATTCATCCCTGTAGGTGTCGATCCGAAGTTGGCAGCACTTGCCAGTGCCGAGGCAATGAGGACTGAGACAGAATTCCTAAAGCGTAAGGGGTTTGCTTCTCCTACAATCAGTATCTGGCTTCCGTTCTTTTGGGCTTGGCTTCGTCAGGAACCTGCTCGCAAGAGTGGTGTTCGAGTGAAAACCATCCGGTGTATCCAAAGATATGGCCAAAGACTGGATTCGAGATTTTTACATCGATTTCAAATCTTTCCTTTTCATCGCAGTAGCTCTCACGCACCACAGCGCTACCTGAAAAAAGGTTCGGGAACCTAATGTGTATTTTGGATTCGTAGACGCGTTGTTCGCCTGTCTCTAAGCATAATGCACCCGCCTCATCGACCGTGGCATGAAGGTCAACTGCTAGATGTTGGTGGCTTCCCGCATAAACGACAAGCCCTTTCTTTTGTTCGCTGTAGACGAGGTATTCATCGAAACGGCGCACCTTGGGAAGCATAAATGTACGATTCCAAGTGATCGTCTCTCGCCCAACCGGATCGACATAAGCGTAGTTCTCGATCACAAAATCCACGTTCGTACCGGATTCGGGAAACAATATGTTTCGAGTAGCGCCCATGTGCAGAAAGGGCAAAACATGGACGGAACCTCGGGTTACTTCTGACATCACCCCCGTGCCACGGTTCATCAGATTCGATTCACTGGTGATAGCGTATTGACGCTGAATCTTGGGGTGAAGATGAGCAAAGTCGGAGCCGAGTACTTGCTGCAAGACAGATCGCTTCGCGACACCCATGGATCTAGGATATTCGAAAAGGACGGAGTCCTACCATAATCCCTTTTGTGGATCGAACGGAACAAGCAGCACTCAACAACGCTCACCTTTACCAGGCGGTGTGCGGTGCACACGGTTGTCGTACACTCCGCGACGAGAGTATGCTCTTGTGTTTGGATGCTCCACCACGTTTCTTTGGTCAAGCAGTAACTTTAGCGCGTAAAGCAACTTCGCAGGTTAGTGATCGAGTTTCCGGAGGATTTAAGGACTCCTTTCATGACATCGAGGCAGACCCAGCAAAATATAAATTACTGTTCTCTGCAAGCTGGATTTGGAAAGAAACCGGACCTTCTGCTCTCCCTGAGCTCTATTGGCGAAAAGTAGCGACAGATGAAGAGTTAATTGTTTGGGAGAAAGGCTGGGCAATCGATGATCCCGATGCTATGAACCAGCCACGGCAATTTCCCCCTTCACTTCTCGACAATCCTGACATGAGCTTTTACTATGTTGAGGAAGATGGTAAACCTCTTGCTGGTGTTCTCTTTAACGTGTCCGGTGCAGTCGTGGGCATTTCAAATACTTGGGAAAACAAGCTAGAAGGCGATCTGTGGAGGGAAATAGGCTCGTTAGCCGAGTCCATTTTCCCGTCACTTGCGTTAACGGGTTACGAACGTGACGGTTCGCTCGAGGCAGCTATGCGAGCCGGATTCGAAACCGCTGGACCCTTGCGAGTCTGGATTCCGGTCAGTGACAAAGCCTAAACGCGAGAACAGAATTGTCTGATTTCATGTTCATGGGCCCGAAGGGCATACATTGTTGATTCGACCCAGTCACGAATAGCCGATTCCAAGTTGTCTTCAATTGCTTCAAGTACATGTCCGACATTGAGATCGAAACGGACAGGCAGAAGCTCGATCGTCGGCCAGTCTTCTCGATCCGCTTCTTTTGACTTATTCATGTGCGCTTGCTGAACATCGAGTCCGTTGGCTCCCTGTTCACAGACCATAAAGAGTCCCATGAGGGGGAACAGCTTTGTTACGGGCGACATTTGTCCGCCTAAATGCTGGGCGGAATAAGCGTCTACTGCTAACTGATGTACAAATGGGGGGCGGGGAAGCGTTAGCGTAATTGAGTAAAGCTCATGGATGGCGTCTTCGCATGTGCCCACTCGTCCAAAGCGGCTGGAATCGAATCCGCATTTTGGACATGGGTTACGTGGATGCAAGGTCTCTACCACGGATACGATTTGCCTTCCCAGTCTCGTAGTTGAAGATCCTCGTTGACAGAATCATTCAAGAAGTAACCTATGGCGAAATTCGCTGCTTCTTCAGGTTCAAATTGGGCTTCCGTGTTTTTAACTCCTCGCATGTAAGTTCGGAGCCAACCTGGGTGGTACAAGCGAAAGCTGTATCCATCTTTCCCAAGGTCGTTGCTCAGATTTTTGACGGCCATGTTGACTGCTGCTTTAGACATACAGTAACCGAACCAACCCGTACGCGAGCTTGAACCAATACTTCCGGCTTCCGATGAAACATAGCAAAGCCGCTTCAGACTGCCTTTATCAAGGAGTGGAAGGAATGCCTTAGTCATGCGGAGTGCTCCCAGGGCATTGACGTTAACCTCGCAGAGCATGTCATCGAAGTTGACGTCCTCTCGAATACTATTGATGTGAGCGGATCGATTGATTCCCGCGTTGCAAATCAGCAGATCGAGGCAAGGCACACGGGTCATGGCGGTCAAAGCCGCTTCCTGGACACTTTGGTCCGAACTGACATCCAGCTTAAGAAAGTCCAACGTGTCGGGATGCTGAACTTTGAGTTCGTCGAGCTCTGGCCAATCTAGGTTTCGTCCCGCCAGGACCTTCCAATCTCTTTCAAGGAGATTCTTTACCAGTCCAAGACCTAGGCCACGATCCGCGCCGGTTATCAGAGCGATTCTATTCATGTGTTGTCCAGACGAGAGCATTTTTCAACAGGCGTTGAAATTCCGGATGATCCCAGACATTGGAATAATGTCCTGGAGTAAGTACGCACGCTCGCCCGTCATCAGATTGGCTCGTCCAACCTGCAGGCTGACGGACATTGTTACAAACGGATCGCAGAAAGATCTCTGGTTCCGATTCCAGATCCATGAGATAGTGCTCATCGTGAACGGAAAATGAACTGACACCACTTGTCACAGGATGACCATTCGAGACTTCAATCTCGACGGAAGCGGCTTCAGGGTGATGCCTAAATGCGCCACCCGTCAATTTCCTTAATGCTGTACCTTTCGGGTATCCCACCGTGCCGGCATGCAATACAAGGAAACCTTTGCCTTTGCGAGCCCACTCCGCGAGCTTGGAGTCAAGTTCGAGATCAAGCCAAGGCGACGTGTTTTCACCAGAAATGGCATTTGCCTTTGCAATCACGAGTCCGTCGATTTGGTCAGTTAACCCAAGCAAGTCCATACCGGAAGACTCTTGGAACTCGAAAAGCCCTTGTCCAGCCGAATTTAGTCCATCCATCACTAATTGCGACGGATGGTATTGATCCCCACAAATGACAAGAATTCTTTTGTTCACTGCCTTACTCACTCATTCGAAATGTGCGCTTTTGTCAAAGCTTATCGGACACCAACCATCCTAACCGAGGCCGATCATTAATAAGCCCTCGTAAAGCTGAGAAAGCCAGTGTCAAATTCATGTTATCGCTTCGGCTAGTATGTTCTTATGATCTCCAGACGAGACCTGATCAAACTCTCGGGGCAGACCTGCCTTGCATCGACTTTGAGCCCGATGTTGAGCTCCTTCATCACAATGGAATCGCAAGGCCATCCCAGTTCAGTTCGTTCCATTAACGTTGTCAACTTCCTGCGTGGTGTTGAACCGCGAGGTCCTATGGACCTTTTCTTACCACTTAAGAAGCAGATGGAGATCATCCTCGAACTAGGATTGCCCTCCACTTGGCTGCTGCAGTTCGATGCTTTGGTTTCCGGGCCATTCGTAGCCTATTTGAAAGCAAATATGGCCAAGAACCATGAAATCGGAGTTTGGTTCGAGATGAACCAGATGCATTGCAAGGCAGCAGGAGTCGAGTGGCGAGGAAGGCCCGGCTATGAATGGGATCACTATCCATCCGTAGCATTTACGATTGGGTATTCGCCAGCCGAGCGAATCCTCTTGGCAAATACTTTCATGGAAGAATTCAAGAAAGTTTGGGGCTACACACCAAAGTCCGTCGCGAGTTGGAACCTTGACTCCATCACCATGGCCCACTTGGCTAGCCGGTACGGAGTCGACGCCTTTGCGGTGTGTCGAGATCAAATCGCCACCGACGGCTTTACAATCTGGGGTGCGCCAATTGCCGGATATTATCCGAGCTTAACTAATTGTTGGAGCCCTGCGCTCGAACGCAAGAACCAAATTTCAACTCCCGTTTTCCGAATGCTGGGGCAGGATCCCGTTTACTACTATCAAAACGGATTCCCAATGCCTGGAGGAAAGAGAGGGGGCGGCCCAGATACGATGGAACCGGTATGGTCTGCTGGTCGGTCGCCCGAATTCATTAAGAACTTCTTGGAGATGATTTCTGAAACTCCGACGCTGAAATATGCCTATGCCCAACTTGGACAAGAGAATAATTTCGGCTGGCCAGAAATGGAGAAGGCATACCCATTGCAGATGAGAGCCCTTGCCGAACTTCAGAAACTAGGTTCAGTTCATGTTGAGACGATGGGTGAATCCGGTCGTCGTTTCAAGGCTGCGTTCAAAGAAACACCCGCCCAAGCCCAAATCATGCTCAAGGATTCGTTCGGCAATACGGATCATACGCAACGATCAATCTGGTATCAGTCCCGTTTTTACCGAGCCAACCTCCACTTTGTTGACGACCTGCCTTTCTTGAGAGACATCACGATCTACAGCGATAGAAATCCGCAGCCATTCCTTCACGAAGCGACCCGATCTCATGATGTCGAACAGAGGATGCCTCCCATCATCGACGGATATCACTGGAGTAGGTCCCCTGGTTCTTCGACTCCTGGAGCAGGAGGATTTTTCACGGTAGCGGGACAGAGATTGAAATTGACAGGCGAACCGGTTGTTCGAGAAATGGGAAGTACGCTTCGTGTTGAATTGCCCGTAGACATGAACGGTCATCTGATCTTGGTTTTTGATGAACTAAAACTAACGATCGAGCTTAAAGGTGGGACCGGCAGGCATCTTAGCCTCGCATTTGAGTGGGATGCTTCGAAATCAGCATTTGTTACCCTAGAACCTCCGCGAGTCCAATACCGTTGGCAAGAGTTTGACTATGCGATTGGGTATAGCGGGAACGCCTTTGCTACTGAAGGAGGCATTGTTTTCACCCATGGAAGCAAACCCATATCCTTAATACTTTCTCAAACTTCGTAATGGGACATGGTCGGTCCTATCCCGCAATTGTCAGGAGTTTGGGAACAGCCGAAAGAATTCAAAGTGAAGGCGCTGTCGCTGATGGTATCGACAGATGATATTATCAGCGAGTGATAATTACAATGGTGATTGCTGCATCAGTAGCACTAGCTATTAGTTCCAATCCTATTGAGGACTATCGGCCGGATTTGAACTATTTGGTTGAGTCCCTTAGGCAGAATGGAGCTTACGTTAGGCAAGACGGAATTGACCTCAAGTCACTTCAGAAAGCCTATACGGACAGATTCGCCCACGTGTCCGACAAAAAGCATCTGCTGACCCTCATTGAATCGTTTGTTGGGGAGCTCCATGACTTCCATGCAACCCTTGGAACGAACAACGAGGCGTCACCCCGGCTGGTGCCCTCCGGTACCGATATGGTTGCCAGCTGGAAGAATCACAAAGCAGTGATTCTTGAAGTTCGACCCGGTTCACTTGCTGAGAAGCAGGGAATGCACTATGGAGATGTAGTCGTTCAAATCAATGGCAAGCCGACTCGCGCCGAGTGCTCAAATTGGTTGGGTGTTCGAAAACCGGATAATCGAGGATGGGATTGGGCACTCAACTCCGCTTTGGCAGGCCGTTGGGATTTGAAGAGGTCGCTAACTGTCCAGTCGAATGGAAGAAGCAGAAACGTGAAGATTGAGACCGCGGCTGATTCCAAAACTCATGAACTTTTGGCAGTTAAGAAGTTTGCCAATTGGATCTACTTACGACCTGAAAATAGCCTTGGCGACAATGCACTTATCGGGACAATGGATCGGCAAGTACCTGCCATGAGGCGGGCTAAAGCGGTCATCTTGGATCTTACGAATACTCCAAGTGGCGGAAATTCGGCGGTTGCTCGGGGAATCATGGGCTTGTTCATCGGCAAGCGGATGCCGTTTCAGAGACATGTTGTTGAAGAGCCAGATACTGAAACGGTCCGAGACTGGGTTGAATACGTTACGCCAAGGCTCTCAACACCGATCCGAACGAAACTAGTCGTCTTAGTAAATCATTGGACCGGGAGCATGGGTGAAGGGATCGCCATTGGCCTTGACGCTGTTCACCGAGCTTTGATATCCGGTACACCTATGGCTGGATTGCGCGGAGCAGTTGATCGATTCACGCTTCCTCAATCTGGTATTTCAGTGGCATTTCCCACCGAACAGGTATTCCACATGAATGGTACTCCTCCTCACCTCTGGGTTCCACCGGGCCATCAGGTGCCGGGCCAAATTCGACCGGATTGGAACTGAATCAACCCTATTGACCGACATTGAGTGTAGACCCATAGGTCATATGCGCATGAATAGGGAATACCTCGTTGGATCGTGCCATTGAACCAGACTTCACGACGGAGCAACATAGCAGAGCGAGAGGTAGTAGTTAACAAAAAGGCAGAACCTACAGAAGGATTTTCTCTACTCATCAGTCGTGGGTATCGAGATCATAAGAATCTACCCACCAAATTCCGTTAGAAATTGGTACGCTAGCGCTCTTATGGATATACAACCGACTTCGTTGAGGAGTTTCAAAAACGCCTATGGTCTCTTTCTTAAGGACCTACAAGCCCTTCCCGACGAAGCGTTTGGCAAGAGATTTGGCGACAAGACTCGAACCGTTGCCGATATAGTTTTTGAAGTGAACCTCGTCAATGACCATGTTGGGATGGTCATTCGAAATGAGGAGCCATTTGTCTGGCCAGATGGAGCTTGGATTACAGCTCCTGAGGGTTTCGACACAAAGGAAGTCGTTATAGAAGCATTCAAGACATCCTCAGATCGGATTGTGTCTACCATCGAGGCCTTTTCTGAAGAGGACATGGTGTCCCCTATCCTGAACGATGGCCAAGAAACAACGCGATTTGCTCGATGCCAATTTATGACTCTCCACCTTTGGTATCACAGCGGCCAACTGAACTTCATTCAAACGCTAATCGGCGACGACGGATGGCACTGGAACGGCTAATTGTGGCTTTCATTCAGCGGACTGCTGCTTCAAAAGCATCCGCTGAAATGTCACTCAGGTTGGCCTCCGCAACGAAGAACTTCTTTTGAGCTAGTTTGACGAGGTTAGGATGTCCTCACATATAAACCAGCTTCTTGAAAAATGTCGACATTGAAAGCGTAACCTCCGATCGAGCGCAAGGACTCGATGACCGGAAGGGTATCTGTCATGGGTTAATTCAGCTATGACGGACGTCATAGTGAGCCAGGTACTTCTAGCAGGACCGGGATGAGCTAGAAGTATTGGCATGTAGGGTAAACCACGAATGTCCCCTTGAGGTTCGTTTATTGATGAATATCAGCATTGCTTCTTTTTCTTTTCACGGCGCGTTGGCGAACGGAACACTTGACGTTTTTGGTTATTTAGAGGCTTGCAGATATCGCTATCACCTCGGAACTGCGGATATTTGGAATGGTCTTCTCGGACAAAACGAGGAGATCCAGCTAGATGAAGATCGACTTCACAAGGTACGCAGGGCGATGGACGAACGGGATTTGGTCTGTGTCAACTACCATGCAGACGGTTGCCATCCCTGGGAGGATGATGAGGAAACTCGAAGTAAGCACCGTGCACTTGCGTACCGACACCTGAATGCCGCAGTAATCCTTGGTGCTAGAACCGTGCGTATCGATACCGGAGGTCGCGATAGAAATTGGTCCAACGAGCAGTTTGATACGATCACGGAGGCGTTCAAGGGTTTTGCTCAATTTGCAGGAGACACTGGCTTCAAGGTTGGACCTGAGACTCACTGGGGAGCCACCAACTACCCAGATAACATGCTCCAGTTACATCAAGCAGTCAACTCTCCAAATTACGGGATCCTTCTGCACATGGGTAAGGATACGATGAACACTCCTGACGAATACGATCGAGCTTTGGCCCCAATCGCAATCCACACCCACATCGATCAAAAAACGTGCTACGAACGCATCGATCAGGCGCTTGCGATTCTCATTGAAAGTGGCTACAGCGGTGCTCTTGGGGTTGAACATCACACCGGTAAGAACGAGCTTGCTGAAGTTGAAGCACAAGTAGGCTTGCTGCGACGAGCAATATCTCACGCCAGGTCTGGACGAGGAGATGGCTATCGTGGCAATCCATTGCTCGATCCGCTCAACGAACGCTCTCATAATTGAAACTCTAGTAGCCATCGACGCCGTTCAATAACTCGTCGGTGATTCAGAACTAGATGTTGCTGAATTGGGTATGAAGGGTAAGCATTTTCAGTTCCTCTTTTGTTAGTCAAGTGAGGAACTGACCATGCTTGCCAGCGGCATTCAATAAGCCTCAGCTTCGGCAAATGGTTTGCTAGAGTTCGATCTGACCTATTTGCCTAATGAGATCATGCCCAAAGGAATGTTGGGGCGTCTCTTCTACCGACTTGAATCCCGCGTTTTCATAGATGCGACGGGACGAGCTGAGATTGCTGATTCTCCAAAGCTTGAGCGTCTGACATCCACATAGACGGGCAAACCTTATGCACTCATAAACAAGACTTCGACCGATTCCTAGTCCTCTTGTTGCGGGCTCGACATAAAGGAGTCTTAGCTTGGCAACCTTTTCTTTTTCTCGAACAAGAAACACCGAACCAGCGACAAACGAGTTCTTATATGCGATCCAACATCGCCCATAAATGAACAGACTAATTCCGCAACAAGAGCCTCGAAGGTCGGGTCCCACCGACGTTCGTTCCAGTACAACACGCCGTGTCGGTGAATAATCCATCCGAAATCTCCCGGCTCTGGAGGACGGATTAAGAAATTTCCGATCGCCTATTCCTTGGATGCAACGTTTTCATCCGCTCTCCTGCGAATGATGCGCCTGAGCAAGTCATCCGAAATCGGATGATTGGGAGTGAACTGAACGGTTCCCTTCGAAATTTTGAAATTCGAAAGTTCATCTGCAAAATCAGCCACTGTATGCCCTGGGAAAATGGAAAGGTGGTTTTTGAATGCAGCAAAGCCGAGCACCATACCGTGGTGCTTCACCATTGGAATGCCATAGGTTATGCATTCAACAGCGTCCGGCAGCTCCTCGCGGGCGATCGAACGAATATGAGACAACGCCTCGCGGAACTCAATCGATTGTACTTGAGTCAGATATTCATCGATCGATGAGGGCTTGGAGCTGTTCATGCCACAACTGTATCTGAGCCATAACCTTGAAAACAAGTTGGGTGGGGGCATTTGGGCGATTCATCTGTTACTATACGAACCTGGGCACATTGCCAGGGAGTCTAAGATGTCCGAAGATTTATCACGTAGATCGTTAATTCGTTTGTCGGGAACGGCTGTAGTTGCCGCTGCAGCGGGCAGTTTGTTGGCCCAAGAACCCACAAAAGCCGCTAGTCCAGTAGAAGCCGCATTTGTAAGGGACTATCCTGAACCTGGATTCAAACCTGGTTGGAAGAAGCCTCAATTGAACCGTGCGATGCTTCAAGATTTCGTGATCTATGCTCACATGGATCTGGACATGACCAAAACTCTTCTCGACAAAGAACCGCTGCTGATTAACGGGTTGATGGATTGGGGAGCAGGGGACTGGGAGTCAGGGTTAGGGGGGGCATCACATATGGGGCGCCACGACATTGTCGAATTTTTGCTTAGTCGAGGAGCAAGGATCGACATTTTTTGCGCAACCATGATGGGCCAACTTGAGGCAGTTAAATCTTTCTTGACTCTTCAGCCCAAGTTGATCGATTCCAGGGGGCCTCACGGATTTACCCTTCATTTTCACGCCCAGCTTGCGGGCAAAAATGCCGATAGCATGGTGGAATATCTTCAGTCAGTTAAAAAAATTGACCTCAATCCAAACCCATTTCTCAAAAAGCCAGGCGGTGGTTAGGATAATTAGATTGGTCTAGCTCAATCGTCGTTTCTCCTAGAAGGGGAATCTAGACGTCAAGAATGGTGTCCCTGATACCTTGAGACGAGTCAAATTGGAATCCAAACGAGCGCTCCAATTTCTCGACACTGAACCGGTGGGGGCGCCATTCCTTGGTCTGAGGACGAATGGCAATCGGGCTTGTCGAATTCAAGATTATTTTGGCTTGACGGGCGATGCTTTCCCATGTCGTGAGCTCATTGGAAACACACAAGAATGTCTTATCCGAACCTTTGTACGTAAGAAGTGCCTCGAATAATTTTGCAGCATCATCTGCCGAAACAAACTGCCTGCCATCGCCTTCATCAAAGCTAACGGTCTCGTTTAAACTTAAGGCTGAGACAATTGCGCTGAATTTCCGGTCTGGACGCATGGGGTTGCTAGATACTGATTTGCCGACAACTGGGCCAAGTCTAACAATGAAAAGGTCCATGCTT
>JBBQZV010000022.1:0-61931 GCA_038207365.1 Fimbriimonadales bacterium
ATGAACTTATCCGTTCGCCCGATGACCGCCACTTCGAAACTCGAGCGCGTCGTTGGCCTAGGTTCGGAACTGCTCAAAGGCACACCCGCGAAGAAAGGGGATGTCCTGATCATTACCTCCACGTCCGGCAGAAACGCCGTAACCATTGACATGGCTTTGGAAGCCCATAAAGTCGGCATTCACACCATCGGAATCACCTCGCTCTCCTACTCCGGCGGCGTAACCAGTCGCCATCCATCGAAAAAGAAGCTTGCGGACCTCTGTGATGTCGTGATTGACAACTGCGTTCCCTTTGGAGATGCCGCCGTCGAAATCAAAGGATTCCCACAAAAAGTGGGCCCTCTCTCATCGGTCACAGGATGCGCCATCGTAAACGCCTTAGTATCCGAAGTCGTCTACCGCCTCGTGGAAAAAGGCGAGGAACCCCCAGTATTCGTCAGCGCCAACCTAGACGAAGGCGAAGCCTGGAACGCCAGACTCCTAGCCGAAAACCAGTCCCGAATCCACTACATGGACTAGCCCGTAAGTGCGAAACATGGCTGGCATGAGAATGCTAAGCGTTATCCAACACTCCGTACGACCTTTCGTGTAACACAAGCCGATAAAGCGAGGCGTAACCCCAATTCCTCAACACGAATCGACCCACTAGGCAACAATAAACAGTAGATCCGTAAGTAACGGATCCAGGTTTATGTTTCGAAGCAGAGTGGCCCTCAGTCACGGGCCAACCATGCTTGTTACTACAACAAAGCCAACCAACGATCAAGCAAGCCAACAACGAAGCAAGAAAGAAAACAAGAAAGTTTCCCCAAAAACTAATCCAGTTCGTTTTCAGTCACTATCCATCGTAGCCACTCAGCAAGGTGCAGTCAGTCGACTCTTGTCCGAGTGGGCTCCGCCCACGAGTTTGAGTCGGCGCACCGAGCGCAGTGGCGTAAGCGATGGATCAGGACAGAAAACGAACGGCCACAGCGGAGCGCCCCAGCGAAATATCAATGGTAACAGACCCAAGAACGAGCAAAAGCCAACCAAAGAATGAAGGTCCCCAAAAAACTAATCCAGTTCGTTTTCAGTCCCTATCCATCGTAGCCACTCACCCAGGTGCAGTCAGTCGACTCTTGTCTGAGTGGGATGATCGTCCCCGCGAGTTTGAGTCGGCGCACCGAGTGCAGTGGCGTAAGCGATGGATCAGGACAGAAAACGAACGGCCACAGCGGAGCGACCCGGCCAAATAGCAAAGCTGACAACCAAGAAAGCCAGCGTAAGCCGATCAAGGCAACCAAGAAACAAAGTTCCCCAAAAGGTAACCCAGTTCGTTTTCAGTCCCTATCCATCGTAGCCACTCAGCAAGGTGCAGTCAGCCGACTCTTGTCTGAGTGGGCTCTGTCCCACGAGTTTGAGTCGGCGCACCGAGCGTAGTGGCGTTAAGCGATTGATAAGACAGAAAACGAACGGCCAAGCGGAGCGACCCAGGGAAACAACAGAGAAAACCAACTATCAAGCCAGGCAAAACATAACCAAAGCAAAAAAAAAATTCCCCAACAGGAAACCCAGTTCGTTTTCAGTCCATATCCATTCGTAGCCACTCAGCGAGGTGCAGTCAGCCGATTCCTGTCTGATTGGGCTCCGTCCCACGAGTTGAATCGGCGCACCGAGCGCAGTGGCGTAAGCGATGGATCAGGACAGAAAACGAACGGCCACAGCGGAGCGCCCCAGCAAAACAACAAAGCCAACAACCGATCAAGCCAGCAAAAACCGATCAAAGCCAACAAAGAACAAGAAAGGAAACCCAGGCCGATTCCATTCGCTATCCATTCCTAGCTGCTAACCAAGGTGCAATCACCCAAAAACAACCCCAACCCCACACACACACCGCAACGCGACCACCCAAAGATAAAGCATAATTCGCGAACCCATGTTCGCACTTGCCCTCGCCTTGACCCTCCAGAATCACACAGAAGTCCAAACCGACTGGGTGAAAAAAGATCACGCGACCTCGATTTCGGGTCAAGCCCTAAAGTATCAAACGACATCTGGAATGATGCCAATCCGTGCTGCCAACGGTGATATTGAAGGTCGAATCTTCTTCGTTAGCTACAAGCGGACGGACGTGGCACCTCACACCAAGCGCCCTGTCACCTTCGTTTTCAACGGTGGACCGGGTAGCGCTTCGGTTTGGCTTCACATGGGACTCGTGGGTCCAAAGCGGCCAAAGATGGGATCGGCCGAAGGATTCATGCCTCCCCCACCTTACGAACTGATTCCGAATGATGAGAGCCTCTTGCCCGAATCCGACATTGTCACGATTGACCCTGTCGGCACGGGCTATAGCCGACCTGAAAAACCTGAGTTTGGAGCCAAATTCTGGAGCGTAAATGGTGACATTTCTTCAGTAGGAGAATTTATTCGATCCTATTTGACCACGGAGAACCGTTGGCTATCTCCGATCTTTGTGATGGGCGAGAGTTATGGAGGAGTTCGGGGGTCGGGCCTGGCGGATTGGCTTCACGGTCACGGAGTGGGGCTCAACGGCCTCATTTTGATTTCGCCTTATCTGGGCACCCTCGTTCAGGACGGAGGCAAGGGTAATGACGCTCCGTTTGCGTTTGACCTACCAACCTTCACGGCTGCAGCTTGGTACCACAAGAAGTTAGGGCCTGACATGCTGAAGAAGACAGTCGACCAGGTGTATCGAGAAGCTATGGACTTTTCGTACGACGAATACTTGCCCGCAATGGAAAGAGGAGATAACCTTTCCAAGCCTCGCCGTAAGGACCTGGTCAGCAAGCTACATAGACTGACCGGACTCTCTGAGACGTACCTAGACGACGCAAACTTACGGGTCTCAGACTATCTTTGGTTCAAAGAACTGATGCGAAAGGATCGATATGTAATGGGGCGCTATGATAGCCGCTTCGTGGGTATCGACCGAGTTTGGAACACGGATAGTCCCGACAACGATCCGTCATACACCCAAGTTGGTCCCCCCTTTACTTCAACTATCAACGATTATTTACCGAACGAACTGGGATACAAAACCACCAAACGCTATTACATTCTTGGCGAAGGATTAACCGGCGGTTGGAAGAACCCTGATGGCATCCTTGACCAAAGTGAGTCACTTCGAACAGCCCTAACGAACAACCCCTACACCAAGGTTATGGTTGCAATGGGTTACTACGATCTAGCTTGTCCGATGGGGACCGTTGATCAGGTGCTGGACAAGATGGAGTTGGATAGCCGATTGAAAGGCAATGTTATTCGACACCGCTACCCTGCCGGTCACATGATCTATCTCGACGACTCTTGTCGAAAGCAATTGCATGCCGATATTGCCAAGTTCATCAAACTCCAGACTGTTCCGACTGCACCTGTTGGGACAGTTCGACCAAAAGAATAAGCGCTTGGTTTATCGCAGTTCTAGCTTTCGACACGACAACGTTTCCAAAATTGAAGGGACTGACTAAATAAATTAAACGCCCGTTACCAAATCTCTTGGAACTATTTTAGTGCAATCTAATGTCGACTATATCGCAAATGCAGTGTGTCATGCTCTCACGCGCCGTGCTCCGATATTAAGCATTTCACCTACTAAAGTAGGTGACTAGGGGCCCAGAAAGCTGCTTCAAATTCGGACAACAATCAGTGTATAGTGTCAAAGAATCTTAATATATACCGCTATATAAGTCGTTATGAGAGTCACACTACGAGATGTCGCAGATCGAGCGGGAGTTTCGCCAATGGCTGCTAGCGCAGTGCTTAACGGCTCAGGCAGTCGAAAGGTCACGGTAACAGCCGAAAAGGCTGCCCGAATTCGGCAGGTAGCAATAGAGCTTCGGTACCAACGGAACAATTTTGCTCGCGCATTCCGCGAAGGTCGAACCGGACAAGTCGCTGTTGTCTTCCAGAACTTCGGCAGGTTTCATAGTCGAAGTTCCTATCGATCGGACGTGATGAACGGGGTCATGGATGCTCTATTTCCCAATGACTACACGCTTTCGTTGTGCCCAAAGCTAATGCGGTCTGGTGAAGCTGATTTTGTATCCGATGGAAGATTTGATGGAGTCCTTTGGTGTCGGCCAGACCTGTCAGAAGCTTCCGCCAACATGCTGCAGCATGCTTCGATACCTGTTGTGATGATGCACGCACCACCCGGCACGGTCTTAGGAGTGCCTACTTTTTGCGCTGATAACGATGGGGCGATGCGACGTGTTGTTAGTCACCTGATCTCATTAGGTCATGAACGTGTTGCCTTCGTTATAGACCCGGTGAGCGAGCACAGTGTTGAAGGTCAAGCACGCGCGGAGGCACTTTGGAGTGCGGCAAGGCGGGCTGACCTTGCCGAGCCCGATCTTATCGTACTTGACAGGGATCACACCATCCTTGCCGAGTACTCCAAACCCGATGCACCTCACACTGCACTCGTATGTTTTAGTGACGAGCTTGCGGGGTTCGTGCTCGAATCATGCGAGAGGCTCGGAACGATGGTGCCGGAACACATTTCGGTCATTGGGTTTGACTCTTCTCCCTTATGCGAAACAACTTGGCCCCACCTCACTTCTGTAAATCAGCCAGTCGAACGCATGGCGTTTGACGCCACAAGCCACCTGCTTGCCCTCATTCGTTCAGTTGAAGGAGGTGCGGAATCGGCCGCATCTACTTCTACGCTTTACGACTGTCAATTAGATATTCGAGACTCCACGGGTCCAGCCCGTATTCAACGAAATGTCGACTCCGAGAAGAGTACTGCCCAATGAAATTCCGCACACGCAAGGTTGCGTGTGTTGCTTGCCTAGCTAGATCCACTTACAAATAATGTTAATCCTTCCTCTACTCATCCAAGTTTCTGCTCGATTGAGCCTAGACCTAACTGATCCAGGTGTTGCAGTTAGCCCAATGCTTTATGGCCAAATGACCGAGGAAATCAATTATTCCTACGACGGTGGCCTCTATGGCGAGCTCGTTCGCAATCGCTCGTTTCTTGACGATCCGAAAAAGCCGATACACTGGTCCACCGTAGGAAAAGACGCTGTAATAGAGCTCGAGCGAACCGGTCCGAGTTCTGCTCGCCCAGCCGCGCTTCGAGTACATGGTGGAGTGTCAAATGACGGCTTTTGGGGAATACCTGTGCGGCCTAACGTTTCCCATAAGCTCACGCTTTGGGCCAAGGCAGATCGACCGGGACCGATTACTGCGACCATCGAGTCTCCGGACGGGACCACGGTATACGCCCAAGCAAAGGTAGACGGAGTAGAGCGCGAATGGCAAAAAGTATCGGCGAATCTAAAAACAAACCGAGATTCTAACGCCATTAAGGATGCGCGCTTAGTTCTGCGAACTGGGACCGACCAAACAGTCTGGCTCAGTCAAGTCTCGTTGTTTCCTCCAACGTTCAAAGGGCGCCCGAATGGGAATAGGCCGGACCTCATGGAAATGCTTATTGCGATGAAACCTCGTTTCTTGCGCTTTCCGGGCGGGAACTATCTCGAAGGAAATACTCCTGCGGATTACTTTCCTTGGAAGGAAACTTTGGGGCCGATTGAAGGTCGTCCGGGGCACCACGCGCCATGGGGATACCGCTCCTCAGATGGTATGGGACTGCTCGAATTCTTACTGTGGTGCGAAGATTCAGGTGCCAAGCCCGTTCTCGCCCTTTACGCCGGCTATGCCCTAAACGGAAGCTACATAAAGGCTGGACCAGAACTCAAACCGTTTGTTCAAGATGCACTTGACGAGATCGAATATGCCGTGGGAGGCCCCAATACCAAATGGGGAGCCCAACGTGTAAAAGACGGCCATCCCAAGCCATTTCCACTCGAATACGTTGAAGTAGGTAACGAGGATGGGTTCGACAAATCGGGTAGTTATGAAGGTCGCTTTGTCCAATTCTATGACGCGATTAAGGCCAAATATCCGCGTTTCAAGGTCATATCAACTACGGGCGGAAAGGATTGGCTCGGCGTTAAGTTTCCCATCACCCAGCGAACTCCCGACCTATGGGACGAGCATTATTACTCAGAAGTGTGGGACATGATGGGGATGGCAGGCAAGTACGATAGCTATGATCGTAAGGGACCCAAAGTATTCGTAGGCGAGTGGGCCTCTCACGACAAGGTGGCGCCTTGGGCAGCGGGAGCACAAGCTGGCCCCACGCCCAACATGAGATGCGCGATTGGAGATGCTGCATTTTTGACCGGACTAGAGCGCAACTCCGACATTGTCGCGATGGCTTGCTACGCCCCGCTCTTGGTAAACGTCAATCCTGGTGGACGTCAATGGTCGCTCAATCTAATCGGTTACGATAACCTAAGCGCATTCGGTTCACCTTCCTACTATGTGCAAAAGATGTTTGCCGAGAATCTTGGCGATCGGACGGTTCCTGCCGTCCTCTCTGACGCTCCAACCCAAAGTCAAGACGATAAGAAGCTTCCTGCCCTTTTCGCTTCAGCATCTCGGAATTCAAAAAACGGGTACGTATTCGTAAAGCTTGTGAACGCGCTACCCACTGCCCAAGAAGTTACTTGCGAAGTTAATGGTGCCGAAATTCAAAGCGACGGAACGATGACCGTCCTGAGTGGCGATCTCAAAGTAATGAATTCTATCTCTGAGCCAAAGAAGATCGCTCCGGTAACATCAAACCTGCATGGCCTTAAATCTGGCTTCCAAGTGACGCTCCCACCGCATTCCGTAACCGTCTTAAAAATAAAAAGTGTCAAATGACCGCTTTGGTAGGTTCGCTACTTCTGATGATGGCCAAGAATCCGATCATTTGGGCAGACGTACCTGACATCTCCCTTATTCGTGTGGGCCGGAGCTACTACATGAATAGCACAACGATGCACATGAGTCCCGGACTTCCCATTATGAAGTCCCATGATTTGATCCATTGGAAGTTGGTTAGCTATGCCTATCGGACACTTGGAGACAGTGATGCACTGACTTTGAGCCATGGGAAGAATGCCTATGGAAAGGGCTCTTGGGCGAGCAGCCTTCGGTATCACAAAGGCACGTTCTATGTTTCAACGTTCTCATCCACTACTGGCAAAACCTATATCTTTTCGACTAAGAATCCCGAAACGACTCCGTGGCATGAGATCTCATTCTCGCCCGCCTATCACGACAACTCCCTCATCTTTGACGATGATGACCGCGTATTTCTCGCAACTGGCGCTGGCAACATCCGTCTCATCGAGTTAAATTCCGATCTTACAGGTCCAAAAATCGGAGGTCTAGATAACGTCATTGTGCCGAACGCAAGTCGAGTTGAGGGAGAAGCCGTTGGCTTGCCAGCCGGAGGGTCCCAAATGTTCAAGATGGATGGCAAGTATTTCCTCTGGAATATCACTTGGCCGCGAAATGGAATGCGACTTTAAGAATAGAGTCGACCTCGCCACTTTCTACTATAGTCTCGATGGCAAAAAGTGGCAGGCAATAGGTGAACCGCATCACCTAGTTTATGACTTAGTTCACTTCATGGGTTGCCGCTTCGGGCTGTTCAATTTCGCGACCAAGACTCCGGGAGGCTTTGTGGACTTCGACTATTTTCGTGTAAACGACCAAATTCCAACTGGGAGTTGACATTCCTGAATGGCAGACCTGGATTTTCGATTACAGATCTTGGTCAGGTAATGCAAACGTCCAGATTCAATATCACCGAAACCGTTCCAGCCATTGATGAGAACCAAGGCAGATTTGATGTTTAGTTCCACTACATAGACGGGGCGAATCAACTTTTTGGGATTTTGGGACAGACGTTTCGCGGTCTAAAACATGGATTCCTACAACCAGGTACTCCTTATCTGAAGGGATAGCATCGCTTTTCGCGGGAACGTACCTCGCACCTGGCTTTCGCTCGCCGACGAACTCAACGATTTAGAGTCGTAAACACTTCGTGCCACCTCAACGTATGCGATTCGTGACACGGATCGGGTTCAAATCCCAGCCGTAAATAGGTGCGTATTGCCGCGAGGCGCACATCATCGGTCGTGAGGAGTACCGTAGTCCGGTCTCTTACCACGGCTTCTTCAATGACCCGTCGGGTCACGATCTCTCCAAGGGCTTGCCCCTGCGCCGATGGCAGTACGGCGACCCAGTGAACCCACGCGGCTTCCGGATCGGGGAATTTCTTGATTTGATATGAGGCAGTGGCTACAATTTCGTTGAGCTTTTCGATGACGAAGACGGCCAGGACGTCAGTATTTGCGAGAATTTCTTCGTGAACCTGTGCGCAATCCCATGACTTTCCAAAGGCCTCGCTTAAAACTCGACAAAGGCCAGGAACATCGTCCGTTCTTGCTATTCGAAGAACCGAATCTCTGGGAATGGATTGTATGGGTGGCAGCGCTCCTAACCTATGCCTCATCCGTAGCTGGGGGAGGTCGCTCATCAAGTTGGACTATACTCAATAAACGCGTTTATTGATATGATCCTTTTCTACATTCCCGTCCTGCCGGCTAGTGAAAATCTTTGGATTCCCGGCACAAATATTCAGAGAACGATGCGCCTACTGGCGACAAGCACTCCAGCGAAACCGAACCGGGTCAAGATCCTCTTCTACGGCCAATCCATAACGCGACAGGAGTGGTGGAAGCAAGTTGAGGCAGGGTTGCGACATCGTTTCCCCAGCGCGATACTGACAGTCGAAAATCTGGCAATTGGCGGATTCGCTGCTGACCGTTTGAAGCGAACTGTGATCCACGATGTCTTTCCCTCTTATCCAGACCTGATCGTGTTCCATGATTACGGTGGCGAGCCCGACTACGAGGAGCTAGTTCGCTCAATTCGGTCGAATGTGGCGTCTGAGATTCTCGTCCAGTCGGATCATGTGGTCTGGACAGGAGAACCCGGCGAGCCGCAACCCAACGGCGAGATTTGGCACGATAAGCATGTAGGGTGGTTGCGTGCTCTCGCAAAGCAATACAGAATGGGGTTTGTGGACGTAAGGACACCTTGGCATGAGTACCTAAAAAAGCACGACATCCCTGCGCGAGACCTCCTTCGAGACGGCGTCCATCTCAATGATAAAGGATGTGCGCTGATGGGACTTTTAGTCGAGTCCGCGCTGGTTTACAATCCTAAATTAGAAGAAGATAGAACGCTCGTCAGGACTTTTCGTGCTCAAAAGAATCTCGAATTTAAAGGCAACCGTGTTGACGTTATGGCTGGTTCAAGCGACCTCGCTGTCCTGATCGACGGCAAGAAACCCTCTGTCCATTCCGAATTAATCAAGTTTAATAGGCCAAGTGATGGATTCTCGATTGACGTTCCGGCACTTGCGCGTGTGGACTCCAGGACTCAGTTGATCACAGAGGATTGGTCGCTCAGTCTATTCAATTTCGCTCCAAACGTGACAAGCTGGAAATTCCGACTTAAGGGGAGCTTAACAGGTGACGATGGAGAGGGATTTAGCGACAAACCATTCGTCTCAACATCGGGCAAGGTCGCAATCGAACCGGGAGATTGGTACGTTCATGAAGCATTTCAGATCAGTGGGAAACGCCCTCCCAAAGAGTTCACTGTTCGATTTAAGTCAACCTTACGAGGGTCAGATGTTGCTTCTGCAGGTCGGGCCGTGAACGTCGCCAATGGTTTGCCGCCTGGCGTCCATAACCTTTCGCTAATGGGAGTCACTAAAGGTGCCTTTGTTGTTGTTTACAATCCTCCGTTCGCAGGTACACCTGCTCACCTTACGTCTCCGATCGGTCGGTGATTGGCCAAAAGAATCGCAGGGTCTTAAGTCAGGGTGCATTATTGAATCAGCATTCTAAAGCACATGGGCTGAGAGAATACAAAATCTACTCAGCCTTCGTGAATGCCGCCGATGAAACCCATCCAAATCCAGCTACATGATTCAATTTAATCATTAGGAATAGATTGACTTGGCTTCTAAATCAGGATGTTTGAGGAGGTACCTTGAATCCGCTTTGGATTTTGTTTTACTCTCTGGGCTTCAGTTGCATATGAAACAGGGGTGGCGTGTCAAACATTCGACCTCCGTCAGAGCATTGAGATCCTATCCTGTGCCCCCGCTTTGAACGGGTAACGAGTTAGAAAGAATTCAGAGGGAAGGTATTCTAGGTTCCTATTTCCTATGGCCACCATACGCCAAGTCGCGAGCCACGCTGGAGTGTCGATTGGGACCGTCTCTAAGGTCATTAACGGGCTGGACGAGAAGGTTGATCCATCGACTAAGGAGAGGATATGGATGAGCATCCGTGGACTCCGTTACAAACTCCCAGCGTTTGAACAGAATCAGAAGGTCGCAATATCCCAGAACTTGGGGATGATCGTTCCAGATCTTACTGAGCAGCCACTGCTACGCCATGGCTATGTTCACCTATTGCTTGATGGTGTAATCGAAGTTTCAGCCCTTCGAGGCTGGAGCGTCACTATTTTCGCAGACAAGATGTGGGACAACGTTGGAAACGCAGTTCGAAGGAAATATGATGGCCGTTGTGACGGGCTAATCGTTGTCGCACCACAACCCGATCATGGAATCGTTTCGTCATTAAACCAGCGTGGAACGCCAATAGTTCAGATTGGCACGACTGCTTGGCTTGACGATGTTTCTTCGATCGATTTGGACAACCAAGAAGTTGGACGCATGGTCGCAAGGCACTTCCTTTCTCTAGGTCACCGTCGACTCGGCTTCGTTACTGGTCATCGTGAGCAGATAAGCAGCTCAGAAAGGTTCGAAGGGTACCGTGAGGTCGGCGGCGAAGAGGTTTGCCGTCTAGTGATCGAACGAGATGAAGGATATGCCGCTTTCGCAAAACGATTTGTTGAGATGGGCAAATGTCGTCCAACGGCATTAATGGGATGGCACGATGGAATCCTCTTGGGAATATTTCCACACCTTCGATCCGAAGGCTTGGAAATTCCACGAGATCTCTCCTTAGCAGGAGTAGACCGAACATTGGAATTTCCCAATGCGAGCCTAAACCTGACGTCGATCGTCAATCCAGTCGGTGAAATCGGTCGCAAAGCGGCAGCGATGGCGATTGATCGAGTCTTAGATCCCGATCTGGGTCGAGAAATCATTAAACTTCCAACAGTCTTGGTCGTCGGAGACACGAGTTCATGTCCCCCCAACCCTTAGGTTATTGCAATCTTCTACCCTTTTGAATAAAAGACAGTACACAAGGAAAAACTGGCGTAGAATAAACGCGTTCACCGATTACTGAACGCGTTCAAAACTGCAGTCTTTCTGTAGTGGGTCCCCATCGGTTCCATGAGTTTGAACGCAACGCAGGTTCGGCTACCAAAGCAGGTAACCCATCATGAAACGTGCATTTACTCTCATTGAACTTCTCGTCGTGATTGCCATCATCGCAATTCTCGCAGCCATCCTATTCCCCGTCTTTGCGCAGGCCAAAGTTGCCGCCAAACGTACTTCCGAGCTTTCGAATACAAAGCAACTTGGCCTTGCCGTGCTGATGTATGCCGGCGACACGGACGATGTCTTCCCGACTGCCGCAGTCTACGACTTCAGCACTGATTGGAACACCGCCTATTGGGCACCGAAAACGTCTCCCTATGTGAAGAGCCAGGGCCTTTACAGATCAACCCTCGATAGCCTTCCGACGGACGCTCCTGGCGGTAACGCTTTCGGCCCTTGGATTTCATTTGCCGCGAACGCAGTTATGGGTGGACCTTCGATGACGGACAACGTCTCGACAGGCATCTTTGGTGTAGTGAACGCAGGTTGGGAGGGACAGAGTTGGTTCAAAGGTGGAATCATCAACGGTACAGGCGTGACGAAGCCAGCTGAAACGATCATGCTCGCACCTAAATACTCACGCGACGTAAAGAAACTGCCTGGCAGCACAAACTGGGTCGGCGGAAACTCCTCGTTTGTTTGGCCCACTCAGATTATTATCTGGGACTACACAGGCAATGATGGTGGCTTCTACCAGGACTGGGGATCGGCAACCCCAGATGGAACCCGCCAGCGTGGTTCCAACGGCAGGTTCCTTGACTATCCATACGGAGACCAAGGCGGCGTCTCGACGAGCGATGGTAAATCAGACAGCTCGACAAGTTTCGTGTTTTCGGACGGACATGCCAAGGGAATGCGGCCCGCTCAAACGAACCCTGACGGCACAGGTGCCCCCGAAAAGAACATGTGGAATTCGAAACGCAACTAGTGCCAAAGACACCGCTTGTTACTCGCCCAGATCTCTGGGCGGGTAACAGATTCCAGAACTCGGTTACTATGAGAATCAAACCCAGCATCACCTACGCCGCCTTGATATTCGTCGTACTTTCGATCGTCATCGGTTGCTCTAACGACGAAAAGATTTCCTCCAGTGAAGAGCAAAAGATGAAGGATGGTTTCGCTCAGAAAAACTTCGACCCGGGCAAGTTGACACCAGAGCAAAAGGCCGGCATGGAAAAGTATGGCGGTGGCCTAACGCCAAAGACGCCGGCAGGTCCGAGCGGTGCCCCAAAATAATGGTATCGCAGAATGCGCGATGTGTTCACGGAAAATCGAACCGGGATGCTTGACGTCGCTATTGTCGGCGGCGGTCCGGCGGGAAGTACGCTAGGCAGCCTTCTTAAGAAATATCTGCCGAAATTGAAGGTCACGATATTTGAGCGCGAGAAGTTTCCCCGAGACCACGTCGGAGAAAGTCAGCTGCCAATCATTGGTCAAATCCTGGACGAGATGGGTTGTTGGAACAAGGTAGAAGCCGTTGGCTTCCCTATCAAGGTTGGTGCCACATACCGTTGGGGGCAAGATGAAGGCTTCTGGGATTTCCACTTTATCGAGAACGGTCGTCTGGCTCCGGAGGCTCGCCCTGCGAAGTTCCGAGGTCAACGTGTGCGAACAGCGTTCCAAGTTGACCGTTCCATCTACGATAAGATCCTTCTCGACCACGCAGCTGAAATGGGCTGCAATATTCGGGAAGGATGCGGCGTCAAATCCGCTTGCGTTACGGAAGATCGTGTTTCGTCTCTTACTTTAGATGACGGCTCCGAAGTTCAAGCGAAGTGGTTTATCGACGCTTCCGGTCACACGGGAATCCTCCGCCGCGCTTTGGGGATCGAAGTCGACTGTCCGACGTCATTAAAAAATATTGCGGTGTGGGACTACTGGCAGAACGCAGAGTGGCTGGAGAGCGTGGGGGTTGGCGGTACTCGAATCGTCATTATTAGCATAGAGTACGGGTGGCTCTGGTTTATCCCACTTGGACCCACGCGAACCTCAGTTGGGTTGGTCGTCCCAGCAAACCATTTCAAGACACTGGGAAAGCGCCCAGAGGAGATGTATCTTGAAGCGGTAGCCAATGCTCCTAAAATAGGCGCTCTATTGGCTAACGCGACCCGAGAGGGAAAGCTCACTACTACCAAGGACTGGTCGTTTGTCTCGCGCAAAATGGCCGGACCTAATTGGTTCCTAGCTGGTGAAAGCGCTGGTTTCGCGGACCCCATTCTCTCAGCGGGGATGTCGCTGGCCCACAGCGGTGCCCGCGACGCAGCGTACTGCATCATTGCCAGTGAGCGGAGCGACTACGAACTTGGGTGGCTGACATCTTGGTACGAAGAAACGCAACGACGGGCGATTTCACAGCACATTCGATTTGCCGACTTCTGGTATGGAGCTAATGGTTGCTTTACCGATCTGATCGAGTATACGGGGACCATTGCACGAGACGCTGGGCTCAATCTAAGCCCTGACGAAGCTTGGCAGTGGCTTGGAACTGGTGGTTTTGTTGATCACAATACGGTCGGCGCGGGATACGGTGGCTACTCGCTTCGCCTTACCAAACAGATCTCCGGCAACTTCCTTGGGACGGAGTCGCGTTACCTGGCGGGAGGCAAGAACGTATTCTTACTCGACCTAGTTGGCGCAACACGTGATTGGGGGGCTCGCCTCGAGAAAGGTCGGATGAGTAGGCATCGAGCGTATAGGCGAGGCAATCGACTCTTGCCTGACGTCGGAATATACGGCCTTATCATTCGCCACACTCGAGAGGGCGGCTCAGCAAAGTCGATCTTTGAAGCATTGATGACGAAGGTCTCGACCGGCGAAGTCGCAAAACAAGACCTGTCGGAGTTCGTCAACGACAGCTTCGACGCGATAGAAGCCATGATTTCCGACGGATGGCTTTCTGCGACATACGACGCTTCCCTGCCCTCATTAGTATCGCCAGCGGATGACTTAAGCATCGTCGGACCGAGGCTGGTGCTGAACTGAAGAGTGGTGCGAGGGGAAAGGCACTTGTCCTTAGCGTGTTGATTGTTCTGGTGGCCCACCTTGCCCCTCGGGTCCTTGCCTCCGAGCCGGTGACCATTCGATTCGCGTGCACATCTGGAGGCGAAAATCTCAAGCTTCTGAAGCGATCTGTACAGCAATTCGAGTCTGAAAATCCACATATCAAGGTAAAAGTCGAACCTGTAGTTGACAATTACGAAAATAAACTGCTTGCGATGTACGCTGCAAAAGTGGCGCCAGACGTGGCGACGTTCAATGGAAACAAGATCGTCCAATTCGCTGACCGTGGCGTACTCATGGCGCTCGACAATTTCCCCGACCTTCACGGCACTGAGGTCGACTTAGCAGGACGGTATCCGAACTCGGTCCGGGCGTTCACTTGGAAAGATAAACAGTACGCAATTCCGAGGGACATCGGCGCGACCGCCTATATTTATTACAACAAACGCCTGTTTCGCGAGGCGGGAATTTCGTATCCAGACGGCTCATGGACATGGGACACTCGTGTTCGTCCTGAGTTGCGCGATAAAGACTTCATTTGGACCATGCAACGTCTGTCTCGATTTGAGACGGGAGCGAGGCGACCAACTGTTTACGGCTTTACTACCTCTTGGCCCCAGCTTTGGATGGAAACTTTACTCTTATCCAGCGACGTGCGGATGTGGAACGATGACCTGCATCCCACACAACTTTTCCTCAATGATCCTAAGGTAATCGAAGTCTTCCAGTTTGCGGCTGACTGCATCAATAGGTATCACTGGATGCCTAGCAATAACGAGATCTCACTCGGTTCGGGCTCGACGATGCAAGACGAGTTTCGCAAGGGTCACGTCGCGATGCTGCAAAGCGGAGCATGGGAAGTGAAGGACATGCGAAAAAAGATGCGAGAAGACTGGGATATCGCTCCTTTCCCTCGCTTCGCGCGTGGAAAAGCGTCTGACGTCCCGGGCGAGGGTGCAGGGCTCGGGATATTCGCTACTTCCACGTATCCAAAGGAGGCATGGAAATTCATCAAGTGGTACTGCGGGCCACGGGGTCTAATACCTATGGCGCAGGCAGGTGAGAGTCAACCATCGATACGCAATTTGGCTCTCACACCAGGCGTGTGGCTCCCCGGTCCGGATGCAAAGGGGGTAGATCGACTTCCTGAGCACCTCGCGATCATCGACGCGATGGCCCTCCGTGTGCGTAACCGTCAGCTTCCTGACTGGTTTGCCGCTGGCGTGGGTAATGATCTGCAAGGAACTTACTACGGAGTCTTAGCAGGCGAAAAGTCAGCAATGGACGCATTAAGCGAGCTTCAGCAAAACGAGCCTGGCAAACTCGCACTTGCGATCCGTAGGATTGAGGCCAAACCTTATCCTTTCTACCCAGCCCTGGCTGTGGGTGTGCTTATCGTTTTGGGATTGGTGGCTTGGATCTATCTTCCTGAGCGGAAGTCCAGAAGAACCCGGGCGGAACGGGCTGAGAGCCGAAGTGCTTACCTATTCCTTCTGCCTTGGCTATGCGGTCTAACTCTCACAGTCGGACCCATGATTTACTCGCTCCTACTCAGCTTCGCTGACTCGGACATGATCGGCACGCCAAAGTGGCGCGGCATCGGTAACTACGCCGATGCGTTTAATCGGTCAATTGACGACACGCTATTCGTATCGCTCCGCCAGACCTTTCTCTTCGCGGCCATGAGCATTCCGCTCGGCACGGCTACCGCGCTTGGTCTAGCGTTGCTGCTAAACCAAAAAGTGAAAGGAGTTCCGCTGTATCGGGCACTTTATTACCTGCCATCACTGGCAAGTGCGGTAGCGATGTCGCTCATCTGGATGAGGCTGTTCGACAAGGACCACGGCCTCATCAACGCCGTGCTTTACGGCACCGATGGCAAATCGGGATTTCTCCACCTTGGTCCAGTCATTAGCAGTCTTGTCGGTACACCTGGAGAACCTATAAATTGGCTGGGAAATGTAAGAACTGTGTTGCCAGCATTCATCGTGATGGGCTTGTGGGGGGCTGGCGGCGGCACGATCATCTTTTTGGCAGGCCTCCAGGGCATTTCGACAAGTTACTATGAGGCGGCCACACTCGATGGTGCAGGAATGTTTCGCCGGTTTCGTAGCGTTACTCTGCCCTTGCTCACCCCAACCTTGTTTTTCTCCCTCATTACGGGGGCCATTGGGACTCTGCAGGTGTTTTCTCAGGCATTTGTTACAACGGGTGGAGGTCCAGATCGCGCCACGTTGTTTTATATGGTGTGGCTCTATAACACAGCTTTTGGTCAACTTCGAATGGGCTATGCCTCTGCACTTGCATGGATACTGTTTGGCGTCATTCTGGTCGTCACAGTCATTCAATTAGGTTTGTCAAAGCGCTGGGTGTTTTACGAGGGAGAACTCAAGTGAATACATTCACGCGCTGGACTGGGAGAAACAAATGCAGATAGCAGAAAAGACCCTGGAAATTTCTGCATCAAAGCCTGGCAGTTACAACCGGAACACCCGCACTGCCGCTTGGTTAAGTCGCTTCAACGGTGGCGCACTTTACCTCGTGCTTACCTTCGGTGCTGCCTTGTTTATGATTCCGCTATATGTCATGGTAGCGATGTCGCTCAAGACGCCGGAGGCGATCTCGAATTCGTCGATGTGGGCTTGGCCTACTGCACCAACGCTCGATAACTACCGGACGCTACTTGTAGATCCCGACCTCGCGTTCTTCCGCAAGTTCCTCAATACCCTCTTTCTGAGCACGGTCCCGACGCTGGCGAGCGTTCTAACGGGCGCGATTGTGGCCTATCCCTTCGCCCGGCTCCGATTTGTAGGTCGAGACCGCCTCTTCCTAATCCTACTCGCGACGATGATGCTGCCGGGCGTAGTGACAATGATCCCCGGCTACGTGCTTTACGCGAAGTTAGGCTGGATCAACACGTACAAGCCATTTGTTATCCCTGCGTTCTTCGGCGGCGGAGCATTCGGAATCTTTCTGATCCGTCAATTCATGATGGGCATTCCACGCGAGTTAGATGAGGCGGCAAAGATCGATGGCGCAAACAACGCCGTGATCTTCTGGCGCATCCTTCTCCCGAACTGCGCACCGGTACTCGCAACCCTTTCCGTGTTCGGCTTTGTCGGCGGCTTCAAGGACTTTATGGACCCGCTTATGATGCTCAATGATCCAGACAAAATGAATTTAGAGGTCGGCCTGCGCTCGCTTCAGACCGCACACCAAACAGAGTGGAACCTTATGATGGCTGGCTCGACGCTTGTTCTACTTCCCATTTTTCTCCTATTCATAGCCTGTCAACGCTACTTCATTCAAGGAATCACTCTCACAGGAGGCAAATGATCACTTTATTCGTACCCATTTATCAACCACCACTCCGCCCGCTTCGTATTCTCCCTCTCGGCGATTCGATCACCCAAGGCGGAAGGGCAGACCGGCCTGAGTACACCTACCGCCTACCCCTTTATCGAATTCTTACCCAAGCCAAAGTCTCATTTGAGTTCGTCGGATCCATGACTAAAGGGCTCCAGCCGGAGGCCAAATGGCCCGTCCCTTTCGACCCGCACCACGAGGGGCATTATGGATGGAAGACGGCGGCCGTGCGCGACCATCTTCCCGAATGGATGTTGAAATGGTCCAATCCGCCCGATATCGCCTTGATCCACCTTGGATCGAATGACCAAGATGGCGACATCCAAAGCACCATCATCGAACCTTTGACGGACATCGTCAGAATTCTTCGTAAGACAAATCCAAATGTGATCGTACTGGTAGGTCAAATCGACTTCAATGGTGGGGCTGCTCTGAAGATTCATCCAGAGGTCGCAGCAATGGTGAAGTCATTGAACCTCTCAGTCTCGCCCGTTGTTGCTGTGGATCACTACAAAGGTTGGGTAGAAGACCCATCTCGACAAGACACTGACACCTTCGATTGGGCACACCCGAACGTCAAAGGCCAAGAAAAGATGGCCCACAAGTGGTTTGATGCGATGCAACCGTACTTACGTTCTTATCGCCATTAGTTCGTCTACCTTTCATATGCCCCGATATCGATGCGCGTGCCTTGCACGCGAGGGTTGCCCGAGACGTCTGTTTCGCCCACCCCAGCGACGAGAACACCCGCATCGATACCAGGCGAACCTTTAGCGAGGCGAAAGTCCTTATTATGGGCGTCCACAAACCGTGCGTGCCTTACCAGATTCCCTTGGGTGATGTTAAGGCCCGCCCCATCTACTAGATTCGCTCGAGCGTTGACCCCTTTCGGAATGAGACCCAACGATATCCGAAACTGAGCGTATGGATTGCCACTTAGGACATTGTTGATCACTCTTACGCCTTCAGCCTGGTCGTTCTCAAGGAGCATTCCTCCTCCCCAAATGCCTCCAGACTTACTTGGCCCTCCGCAGTTCACGACCGTGTTGTTTAGATAGGCAACGCGTTGAATTCGATGGGTATACCCTTGCCCACCCCATTTCGCAAGCATCATTCCCGGTCCTCGACAGTCGTAAACCAAGTTACCCACGAAATCGACGTCGTGAAGCAAGCCACCAGTCTCTGTGCATGCAACGAGTCCGACCAAGCAGTCGTGGATCACGTTATTCTCGAAACGGATGTCGCCGGTATCTGCATCCCATGCGTCAGCGTATAGTCCCTGTCGCTCGATGCCGTAAACTCGGTTACGCCGAACAACAATGTGCCTGGATCCTTCTTTTACATCGATCCCCTCATGGAAAGAGTCGTGAACTTCGGAGTCCTCGAATACCACGTTTGCTGATCGCTTGATACTCACAGACTCCTCACCCCCTCTCGAACACGCCTTGGTCACGTTGCATTTCGATACAGTCACATCATTGCCTTTATCAACCAAAATTCCCGAGCCACCTGTTTCAGCTGTACTGCAATTTTCGATCCGCACACGATACGACCCAACTACTGCGATTCCTTGATATTTCGTGTTACGAACGGATAGCCGTCTGACGATGAGATGGTCCTGGCCTGCCGTATTGAATAAGGCGTCATGTACCTCGATACCTGTTCCATCCAGAATCACCGTCTCGCCGGCCATAGCCTGAATCGTTATGGGTCTCCCAAAATAGTCTCCCGAATGAGTCAAATGAACTGCCTCTGAATATGTACCGCCGCGAATTGTAACCGTGTCACCTGCCCTTGCCCTATCTACTCCGTACTGAATCGTACGGAACGGATGTTCTGCAGTTCCATCGTTGGCATCGCTTCCATTGGTCGCCACAAAGAGGGAATGTTGAGAAGAATGTCGGATTTGGAGCATAACACCTGGTTTTGTGATGAGGCTGAGTGCTAACACGACCCAAAGGAGAAGTCTCGTCGCCATGCAAACATTCTCTCAGATTTTGACCAGAAAATGAACGCGTTCACCAACTTATTTTGAATTCGCACATGGATTCATTGCTGTTCAAACAATTTCAATGACTGACGCTGACCGGTCAATATGAACGCGTTCAGTATGCTGTAGACTGATGAAAGTGAGGAAGAATGCTTATGGCGAGGTGAAGCAACACAGGCTTCTTGTTGGGCGAGATCCATACGCCGACGCGCTCAATAACGACTCTTGGTCTCAATGCGGCCGCTGGCCAGCAGACTGGATCGCTGTGGAAGGTACATACCCTTACGTCGCAGCGTATCGGCTCTGTATCGCTTGTGAAAAGGTGGGAATTCGACGTGTCCATGTCAGTGCCGATGAACGATATGAACTCTTTCTGAATGGCGTACGAATCGGGCGCGGGGCAGAACGTGGCGAGGTAGAACACTGGCCATTCGATACGTATGACCTTTTACTGCAACAAGGAGAGAACGTAATTGTCGCTCGTGTCTGGAGCCTGGGAGATGGAGCTCCATACGCACAAATCAGCCTTCGCCACGGATTTCTGTTCAGTCCAGATGATCCGAATGATATTGAATCAATGGCGACCGGTCATGCGAATTGGAAAGGCAAGATCCTGGATGGCTATCACTTCAAAGGTCCACAGCAGGCATGGGGTACTGGATTGAACGTGGAGATCGACGGAATGACCTATCCTTGGGGCGTTGAGCGTGGTGATGGCGAATGGGGACAAGCCGACCGTCACGGTATTGCGCGGTCCCCAATGGGAAAGAACGATGTTCCTCCTCAGCGCCTACTCGTGCCATCCATTTTGCCGCCCATGTTCGCCGAGACTTGGCCCCGTGGACTCGTTCGCCACGTTGCCGAGGCTCCAAATGGTCCAACTCATGGGATTGCGATTCAAAATTCTGATCATCTTGCAACGGAAGAGACCGACTGGCAGAGTCTGATCTCTGGTAGCACGATCATGCTTCCGCCTCATACACGGCGTCGTGTTGTGATCGATTTCCAGGACTATATCTGCGCCTACCCCGAGTTGACAGTTTCGGGGGGACAGGGATCGAGCTTCCGCGTGCATTGGCAGGAGTCACTTTTCGAAACCGAGACGTCGATAGACAAAGGTCACCGGGACGCGATTGAGGGCAAGTTCTTCAGCACGATTTGGGAGTGGCAGGACGGTATTGGCGATACTTTCCGAACCGATGGTGGTTTATCAAGGTGTTTCACCCCGCTTTGGTGGCAGTGTGGCCGATACGTTGAACTCCTCGTCGAGACTGCTCATGAACCGCTAGTTATCGAACGTCTGGAGTTCATCGAAGACCGCTACCCTTTTGAGAATGAGGCACCTTTCGAAGCTTCCGATGAAAGGCTGGCTGAGGTTGCAAAGCTGGGATTCCGAACTTTGCAGATGTGTGCTCACGAGACTTACATGGACTGCCCATACTTCGAGCAGCTACAGTATGCGGGTGACACTCGGCTTCAAGCACTCGTTACATACGTAACGAGCTCAGACGACAGACTCCCACGACAGGCTTTACTAGCCTTTGACCGCTCCCGCCGACAATCAGGTGTAACCCAGTCCCGATATCCGTCGCATATTGTTCAGGTCATTCCTCCGTTCTCACTTTTGTGGGTGGGAATGGTGCACGACTTCGCTCGCTGGCGGGGCGATCCCGAATTTGTGCGCTCGCTAATGCCAGGCGTTCGATCCGTTCTGGACTGGTTTCGGGCACGAAGGATCAATGGCCTCGTTGAAGCACCTGGAGAGTGGAACTATGTCGACTGGGTGCCCGAATGGGTGGCCGGGATGCCGTTCGACACGGCACATGGTGCTGGAGCGGCGGTCAACCGGCAGTTCGAAGTTGCGCTACGAGAGGCCGCGGAACTCGAGACATGGTTGGGAGAGCCCGAGATGGCAACGCGAAATAGTCGGCATGCAGATGAGATTTCTGTAGCGATTCACGAAGCATTTTGGAACGAGCAGATCGGAATGTACGCTGACGACAGGGGGCACACCAGTTTCAGCGAGCATGTGCAGGCACTTTTCATCCTTGCGAAAGAAGTGCCACCGAGTGTAGTGAAAGGGCTCCTCGAATCGCCTCACCTTCATAGAACTACCATTTATTTCGCGCACTATCTTTTCGAGGCTTACGCGAAGATCGGGCGAATTGATCGCATCCTTAACAGACTCGATCTATGGCATGATCTCCTAGATCGGGGGCTTCGTACGACCGTCGAAATGCCCGAGCCGACGCGCTCTGACTGTCATGCATGGGGAGCACATCCGGTCTACCATTTTGCAGCTAATCTGCTCGGGATCCGACCTGAAGGGTTCGGGTGTGACCAATTCCGCATCACGCCAAACATCGGCAGCCTAGCGTGGGCTCGAGGTGGCGTTGCGACAGCACAGGGCGTGCTGTCAGTAGCAGTAGCAAATGGCCAGGTTGAGATTGTCGTACCGGCCGGCACGACGGCCATCTTTCAAAGTTCAGTTTTAGGACCTGGCGGTTACACCTTCATGAATGGAGTGGAGCGACACCAGACCTACTGCATCGGAGGCGCACCTTGAGCATTGGACACCTAAAATCACATGATGTTATGACCGACGCGACGGTTCCTAAGTTGTTCTCACTCCAAAAAACATGACTACCGAACACTCCTTTCAAGTCGCCATTGTCGGTTGCGGCGGACGAGGCCGCGCCCATGTCCCTGGTCTTTTGGCCGACCCACGCCTCAGCGTTGTTGCATTAGTTGACCCCAAACGCGAGCAAGTCGAGGCTGTTGCCGAGGAATACGGCCTTAATGCAACGTTCCACGCTGAAGTAGAAACCATGCTGGAAATAGTTCGTCCAGACATCGTCATTTCCGCCCTCTGGACAAATCTGCACCTGCCCGTGTTCCGAGCATGTGTCGAGGCCGGTGTTCGCGCTGTGCTTTCCGAAAAGCCCATGGCAGCAACCTGGGGCGACTGCCTCAAGATGGCTGAGCTGGCTGAGAGAAGCGGAGTTCAATTGACTTTCTGTCACCAACGGCGCTTCGCTTCAGGAAATCGCATGGTACGTAAGCTATTGGAAGCTGGCCAGTTTGGGACGATTGAGCGTATGGACCTCTTCTCACCCCCACACCTCCTAGACTGTGGCACCCACACTGTTGATCAGGCGCTCTCATTTAACCGCGAGACGCCAGTCTCTTGGGTTCACGGTGCGGTCGACCTTTCGACGACGGTGGAATTCTTTGGAATTCCAGCAGAGGGCCGAGCTACAGGGATGCTAGCCTTCGGGAACGGTGTGGCAGCTACGTTCCAATGCGGGCGCGACTCGATGGATCTCTGGGGCGGCGTGCGGGTGGTTGGGAGCGAAGGGTTTATCGAAGTCTTCTGGGATGGCGGCATACGCCGAGCTAAAGTTTATGCTGATCCGAGTTGGATGCCACCGCAGATAATTGAAGACCCTCTAGACCAGATGGTCAGCTACATTCGTAACGCCATTGACGGACTATGTGGTGGGCCAGAGCCGGAGACGTCGCACCGGTATGCTCTTCGTGCCACTGAACCGTTATTCGCGTTTTACGAGTCTGCGAGGCTACGCGAACGGATCTCACTACCCCTTAAAGGGGTAGAGGGGAGCCCGCTAACGCAGATGTTAGAGGAGCGCAAGGGTAGCTCCGTCCGATAGACATCGTTGGTCATACACCCCAATTTTTGGGGTGGTACATTCTTGACACAAGAGAGTCGTCCTCGTCGACTCAAGGATAACTCACCAAGTCGAGTCTGTATTCCTCAACGGCTTGTATCAAGGCAGTGCTCACCTTGCAAGCCACCACCTTGGGCTTATCAACGCGCTGCTGTCACCGCTATAAGAAAAGTCGATCCTCTGCGCTCCTCGCCATACTCCATACCCAGAGACAAAATGGAGACATCTGGTCTAGGGTTAGTCCATTGCATGAGGTATAAAGTCGCCGGATCTCCGCCAGAAGTGGACGGCTTGGACCAAACGACTCTTGCATTGGACAGGTCGCGCGGAGCCTTTTGTCGGTAATCATCCACATCGATCCCTGCGTAGACTGGAACTTTTATGACCAAGCCATCAGCGTAAGTAACTGAGTAACGCGCGATTTCGGCACGTTTGCCCTCTCTCCGCTCACGGTCATCGAGTGGCCGATCTAATCGCGAAGTATGGAGAAAGAAGAGGGCGTTTAATTTGGCATTGACAGAAATTCCCTCGACGCGTTCCACCGTCCCAAGTGCTACGGCATTAGGGACAGGCGACGTTGGGAAAGCGTAAACTTCGAACGGCACGCTTCCGAATATCTGCCTCCCAGCGGGGACCGCACCGAGTCCAATTTCGTTTCGGAATACATTCGCCTTGCCAGCTAGTCCGAGTGGAATGTAATTCAAACCCCTTGCGCCAGCAACCACTACATTCGAGCCGCCTGAGAAGCCGGCACCGAGGTTTCTTAAGATCGCAGCGAGCACTGCGCGCTTCTTGAGGGCGTTGTCAGGAACGATCTCTCGCTCCTTAAAGAGTAGGTTCACGAGGACAATGCTCCCCGTGCTCTGTGGATAGCGCACGAGACCACCGACATTGAGGAGAGGGCGTACTCTTGTTCTCCAGTCGGCGGGCCTCGCTATCTTCATGTAAATGTTGTCTATCCCTACGACATCGTTCATGCCAGAGTCCTTTGTCCACTCGAGGATCGTTAGCTTGACCTTCTTGCCTATTCGAACTGGCGAGAGGGCCAAGACTTGAGGTTCAGTATTCGGCTGGACGTCGAAGGTCACCATTGGTCCCCCGTCGAATGAAAGTCCGCACTTGGTTACCTTATGATAGAAGCCATTGCCGATCCATGTCATTTCCCTGAAAGGGAGTGCCTTGGGGAAAGTCATCGTGTACTCGGGTGCTCCGCTCTTTAGTTCGAACGATAAGATGTACTTCCACGAATCGGCGGACACAAACCCGTTTACCGAATTGTATAAGTATTCGTTTGGCAGAACAGCAAACGGTGCGACGTCGTCCACGTCTACCACGTATCGGAACGTGTCATCCGCAACGAAAGTGTCGTCGTTGAAGCCAAACATCTTTTCACCAGAGGAGAGCACCACGTCACCTTGAGTGATGCCAGCAGCAAGAGGGTCGCGCGGTATTGCAAGCGCCGTCTTCTCGCGACGGAACGGACGGATCATGTGCTCGACCCCTATGATCTTGTCGTAATCAGCCAACCCTTCGGGTGTTAGTCCGTTTAGCACGAGCGAGCCGCCGGAAGCAGTAAATGCTCGAACCTTGGACAGGTTTGCCGCAAGTCTATGCAAGTTGGTGGGTGTGGCGGTTATGACAGCAATGCCGCCCGGTTGAATCGCCGCAAGCGGGTCGGCGACTTCTAGACGGCGGACCCCCGTCGCTTCAAGCGCTTTGGCCAGTTCGGGTTCGCTCACAGCGGTTCGGACAGGTTTTTCTGTGCGTTTATAGGTGGCAGCATAGGTAAGAAGATTGGCAAGGAGATTCCTCGCGGGACCTCCGGTCGAAAGGTTGTGGCCAACCTGAAGTTGGCAAAGAACCATCGTTCCCCTGCCAACTGGCACCTCACATAACGCTGTCTGGCTCAGCCGAGATCCTACTTGCACGAAAGAGTGGATGCCTCGTGTTGCCTTGCGATAGGCACGCTCGTACGTTCTTTCCGCTGGCCCCCACGCACGCAAGTCAAGATCTGCCAGGCCTCGGACTATCGGGTGTGAAGCATCCTCAATGAAAGCAAATGCCCCGCCACCATTTGCTGGCTCGAGTTCCGTCGGAAGCGCCGCTCCCCGCAAAGGGTACTTTTGCTCAAGAACGACGACACGGTGACCATCGTAGGCATAAGCCGCAAGTTTTGGATCGGTGCTCTCGCCATCTGCGAGGGCATCTGGACCTACGAGGAGGGTTGTCGCGTCGTCGGGGAGTCTAGTTAACGAACTGACGGATCTGAAATGGACATTGTGAGAAGCAAGGTATCGAGGCACCATCCCAGATGGATCATAAACAGCCAACCCTGGAAGTGATTTAGTATCGGTAGCGCGACGAGACGACATGTGCTTGTCGGGTGACCCTTTATCACTCACCTGACCCCATTTTGGTTCAGGTAGGACGGCCATCGGCTTTGAATCGTGGAATACCAACTTGTTACCAGCCCGAAGGTTAAAGGTGAGCGTCACAATCGCACGTGTGGCGACAATCGGCATCGCGAGCGAAATGTCAAAGACAGACTTCGTACCAGGCGGCACGGATAGCGTCTTGGTTCCTTTTGAGAGCGTTTTCCCGCCCGCGACGAGTGCCCAATCGACCTTCAGAGGGTCTGCGAAGCGGGAGTCGTTGAACACGCCAAGGGTCCGTTTCGCCTTCTGGCCACTGGTGAACGCTTCGTCCCATTGGCGCACGAAGACCGCTCGCTCCGCGTTCGCAATAAACTTGTCATGGAATTCTGCACCTTCGTCCCCGAGCCATAAGTGGAACGCAGTAAATGCGCCCCCCCAGCGATAACCCTCGGTTATCATCCGCTGGACCTGTGCCATACCACGCTGGGCTGCGACCTTGCTCTCGAAGGCAGATTCACCCTGGATCCAAGCGTAATCTGCGGGGTTGATGCCCGACGCAAAGAAGTCCTCTCCCGCGTAGCGCGGTCGCCTGCCATCCCATGTCCAACGCCCGCGCCCTCCGCCGTGAATCTGGTCAGTATATGCCAGAGATGGATAGTCGTTTGGGTCGTTGGTGTAGACGTAATGGTCGCCATGGATTGGCAGGATATTATTCTTGCCTGCCCCGCCACCGTCGGTCATTGCAAGTCTGGTGGGATCAACTTCGTGTACGGCCGCAATGGTCTTTGCCATGTCGGTCTCAAAGTCATCCATCAGACCTCCGTATAGATTGATGCAGTTAATATAGAGCCATTCATTCTCGACAGACCAAACATTGACACTTGGATGATTCCGCTCGCCGCGAACCTCCGCTACGATTTGGTCACGAACATTTTGGAGGAGGACGTGATTGATTCCGCCTGCATCGTCAATCGCCATGTAGCCGATCGCCTCGCCGTCTAGCGGGCCACAGCGCCGGATGATCACACCGTTTTCGTCACACCAGTCAAGCGCTTCGTCGTAAGGCATCCCGAGCCAAAAAACCGAGCCTCCATTCTGAGCTGGGCCGGACATTCGCTGGAATCGTTGGCCTGACTTGCGATAGTTAGTGAGCCACTCGTTTGGCTTTGAACCTTGAGTCAATTCGGCCCAACCATGCCATACCACTCCATTCAGCATATATTTGGGGCCGTCCGTTGTCCACTCCCGGAAGCCGAATGGTGTGTTTCCTACATCAGTAGGCTTTCCGTTTTGCCACACTGTCGTGCGAAGCGCGTACATCTTTGGATGGTCGGGCCACCAAAGGATCGGGTCCGCCCAAGTGCCACCCAGGCTGACGGTTTGCTCACCACTAAGGGTCACATTTGCGCTCGCCAGGGTCTTTGAAATCTTGCCGGAGTCGAGTTCGATTGCCTCCACTGATACCGTCGCGGGACCCTCACCACGCACGATCACGTCCGCGTCAAGCCTTTTATGCGCCACGCTCGGTCGAACGAAGACGTCCGTTGCGTGGGCTCGCCCTGCGATGACTAACTCGGGCGCCACAAGGAGACCTGACTTGAAGCAACCCCATACGGGATAGTCCAGACGCGAGAATCCTTGCCGCTCTCGCGAGAGGGGAATGGCGAAGTTGCTGCGTATGGATGCGGGCAGTTTGGTGTCCTGGTGGAACCCGTACCAAGCATCCCGGATACCGACCATGACCTCGTTCACGCCGCCATGGACGGCAGGAGTCACGTCAGACGACCACTTGACGAACGGGTTCTTGTTGAAGCCGCAGGGTTTACCGTTGACGAGGACCGTTGTGTTTAGGCTGTTCTGTCGGAAGGTCAGCGTGAACGACCGACCGACTTGCCCCTCAGGAACAGTGAACCTGGTGCGGTACCAAACCCGGTGGGCGAGTGTGAGGTCGGGCCGTACTTGGGCTTTGTCCCCAGGAACTGCGATTGCCGTCCACACCGGGTTGGGGTCTAGGACCGTCATTGGCGTCGCGACGAGTGCGGGAGCTATCTCATCGTCCCGCGCTACCTCCCAATCACCGTCGAGCTTTACGATTTGTCGCTCCGGGCCAGTTCGGTCGGCAACGGAGAAGGTACGGGCAGAGGCGGCCCTGTCGCGATTTGTCCTAGGTTCTTCACCCGGCTTCCATTTACCGTACGGGTGGAACGGTCCGTCCACAACGGCAAAGACATCTGAGCCATAAAGCACGTCACCCTTTGTAGGTCTTGGGATGTGGATCTCCAGTGTATGGCCCCCATCTGAGAGGTTGACCGTGCCCATGTCGAGCCAAGCGACGCCATTCCACTCGGCGAGCTCAGTAAGATCAGTCGTTGGCTCGGTAGGGTCCACGCGCCGCCAAGTGCCTCCATCAATGCGCCACTCGAACGCCGAGCGCGCCGTTTCGTAGCCTAGTCGGTGCCACACTTCGCGCTTCCCTGCCGTTGCATTAAAGGCGTAGGAAAGCTTTGCACCGTCCTCAGGTACTTCGCCGGTGATTGTCAGCCAATGCCCGGCGGAGAGCAACTCGGGTCTTCCAGGAAAGCCAAGACCAGGTTTGACATTCGCTTTGACCGGACTCTCACCCTCGATCCAAACCGTTTCCGATCCCCGGATCGCAAGTAGGGCCAGAGCAATCAAAATCACCATAGTTCAATATACGCGTTCATCGAAGGTCACCGCTAGGGGTGGGGTGAGATCAGCAACGTCATTTGTATGTCGATGCAAGCAACCGGCGCGTCCCTCAACGCCCGCCCAGAGGTCCCCGTGCTTCCCTTCATCCGTTTCGTTTAGTCACGAGCAACTACGAATCCATACCTTTTGCTAGCATGGCAACGGCGATTGCGACCAAGGCAGCGAAATCCGGTGCATCCTCCATGGGTGGTATTCAGCCACTACCGACTAACCGCTAGTGACGTAGGATGCCTGGCAGCGTTGTCAGAGTTACAACAGAGTCGCCGGGGACTTCAACCGACGTGCGCCCTTCCTTTACAGTCAGGGGAGTGAGGACGGCCCCGTCCTCGGTCGAGGTGGTACGGACCACCCGAAGTTGCGTCAGCGTTGGAATCCCCTTTATCATGAGTGCGACGCGGTGGGACTGGGGTTTCGAGTTAAGAAGGACGACAGTCAGGTCCTTTCCTTTCACAAAAGCCGAGGTGGCGATTTCCCCGAAGCCCGGCGTTGCGTCAACCCGCACGGATCCGGCTGGGATGAAGCGGGCGTACTGCCGAACCACTTGACCCTTCTTATCGAGGCCATTTAAGCCAGTGAGGTTGTGCTCTGACGTACTGTCTTCCGCGAACTGCCACGGAACAAAAGCGGATGCGTTGCCAGCCACGAGCGCGTTATGGATGGCGAGACCAACCCCTTTCTCGCGCACTGGGTGTGGCCACGCATGACCGCCCGTAGCTCCTTCGGTGACCCAGTACGGCTTCTTTAGGTCCTTCACAATGTCCCAGAATTGGGCGGAAGAATTCGTAGAAACATCCGGTGAAACTCCGTCGGTGTATCCGTGAGAAGCTAGAAAGCCCAGGCTACGCCACGCCGCTGAGTCCTCTTGGAGAGATTTAACGTAAGTCCGGTTCGGGCCGCCGGGCCAATTGAAGCCCGTCATCGTCTCCGGGCCGAAGGTTCTCACTCGACTCAAGCCGGCGGCACTTAGAGATTCGCCGACCATGCCGGTGATTTGCGCAAGGTCAGAACCAGTCCATACGCAACTCTCAAACGTTTGGGTGAACTGCGGCTCGTTTGCAGCGCTCACGGCGTATATGGGCACCCCATTTGCTTCGTAGTATCGAACCATCTCGGTCAGCCACTTCGCAAAGTGCGGGTACATTTCACGTCGAACCCTGTTGTCTACCTCTTTACCATCCACGAGATAGGTTTTGCCGTCGATGCCGCCCTCCTTTGTCCCCTGAATTCTGCCGTTGTACTTCATCCATTTGGGCGGGCTCCAGACCGTACCGATTACCTTTAGGTCAACGTTGAACTTGCGTACGGCCCGCGCGAACTTCAGGAAAACGGGCGTGTGATCGTCCAGTCTTGCGAAGTCCGGGTCCCGATACGATATAGATGCCGAACCGGCCCGAGACCCGATAGTCCCATCACCCCACAGGTTACAGCGGAGGATGTTAAGTCCCATTTCCTGGGCGAAGATCCGTGCCGATTCGGGCCGTGCGTACCACTCCGCCATTCCTTTGTCCCACGATATGAGGCAGGTTCCAAAGCCTTCTATGACCTGGTGGCGTTGATTAGCATCGACTGTGATTGAAACCCCAGGTTGCTGAATGGGATTTGCGCCAAGACAGGCGAGTGAAAGAGATAGACAGGCGGCGGTTTGGCAGATCTTCATGTTCGTGTACCTAGCGGATCTCGATGTTGGTTGCGTGCTTCGTGTACAGGCTTAAGTCGTCGGCGGTTCGAATCGCCCGCCCGCCCATTGTCAGGTTCTCGATCACGACGCCTTTGACGTCGTGATCGGAGTCGAAGCCTCCGATGATTGAAATCGTGTTATAGCGGTCTTCGATCGTCGAGATATTTCGAAGAGTAACGTCGCGGATGCTTCCCCGCTCGGCGTCCTTCGAGTAGCGCGATTTCATGATCCGGAAGTCGATCAGCTTGTCATAGAAATGCTCGACTCTTACGTCCTCGTAAATCACCTTCGAAACTTTCGCTCGGTCGCCATTGTGGATGGTAAATACGCCGCCTTCACCGTGGCCCGCTAAAACGTCGATATTGCGGAACGTGACGTCATGAACCGACGCAGTCTGAAGCTCATAGCCGATTTCCATCACGTTGCCCGCTCGGTCGTTGAACATTGTGCAGCCCTCGACAAGGACGTTCGAGACATCAATGCCCCAATCCGATTGAATCCCTTCGCCCATGTTCCGGTAGTCCACCGATTTAACAACTACGCAGTCGTCGTTGTTTCGCAAGAAGCAGTCTCGGATGGTCACGTCACGAGAGTCAACCACGTCGATACCGTCTGATGAGACAACCCAGCCTATGAGTTTGACTCTCTCGACCGTCACTCCTACACAGGCTCCGAGGACGAGATTCCATGATGGAGTTCCGACAGTGACAACATCCTGCACAGTGAGGTCGCGACAACCGTCAAACACCATCAGCCTCACCGCCCCCTCCGAAAATTGGCTCCCATCCAGAACGCCGGGGCCACGAACGCGGATGCCATTCCCCCGCGCATAAACGTGACCGAGGACCACTGCTCCTCCCTCCAGATAGAGCGTCTCCCCGTCCGATAGCTCGATTCTGCCCGCCTCGTGAACTTCCCCACCGCAATAAAATCGTACTTTTGGGTCGTCGGGATCGGGCTTGTCCTGCTCAGGCTGATTCACAAAAAGGTGCAATGGCAGTGTCCCCGAGCCGAATTCGAGGAAGAGGTTACAGGCCCCCTCAACAGTGAACTCAAATCCGCCATCGAGCGATGTGCCCGTTATGGCATGCCGCCATGGCCGCACAGTCATCACCTGACTATCGCAGAGGGGACGCACGAACAATGTTGCGCTTCCCGCCGACTCGAACGTGCAGAACGAGCCAGCTGGGGAGTCATGTACAAAGGCCTGCTTTCCGTCGACCTCCACCTCGAAAAACTGGGATGGTGGAAGATCAGCAGGAAAAGGATAAACGGAGGATGTGCTATTCATGGAAGTTCACGCATGGGGCCAATGTGCGGGTTACCCACGAACCCGATCGCGAGTTACATGCTCTCCAATGATCCTCGGGCAATAAGGCTTGTCCGCCTCGATGAGGTAACGAACGTGGTCGGCAATCCCCTTCAGACCGAAATCTCACCTGAACGATGCGAGATGGTTCCAGATACCTAAGGAGAAGTCCAGCCAGATCCACCTTGGAGTGACAAAACGTGCAATCATTAATGAACGCGTTCACAACTTCAACCCTAGCACATTGGTCATTAACGATGCTATGAGCAGTGCGGCGACTTGGCATTCCGATTTTCCTACTATTACTTGGGCGTTTCCCGTCCGGAAAACGGATCGCAAAAAGTGAGTTACTTCATTTTTATTTCAGTTTGTAGGGTTGGCGCACCGCTACATGCGGTGGCTATTCATACTCGTTGGATGAGGTAGCGAGCAATAACAATGATGTCAGTCCCGAACATTGACGGTGAACCCAATTTAGGCCCCAAGTTGGAGTTTGAATACGACTTTCCCTCGGAGCTTTGGGATTCAAGCTGGATTTGGCTCCGAAACCCCAAAATGCCCAACTACTTTCGAAGTGAGCATGAAACCCTGACAACTATTGGACCAAATGATGAACTGACAAAATTTGGATTTCCGACTTGGATCGGCGTCAGTCAAGTCGCCCAAGAGTGTAAGGACCAAGCGACAGTGTCAGCGGAATTTGCATCGATTCACGATCAAATCAGTCCTCACCTGAAGCTGGACCAATGGTTCGGCAAATTTTGGAAGCACATTCCTCCGTGGGAATTCACTTGGGAGTCGGAATGGTCAACAGTCTAAAATAGAGTCAAGTCACCCCATGAACGCCTAACAGAAGGAAAGCGCAGCCTTGGTCATAACAGCCCGTGCGCTGGAATAGGAACTGGGATGCTTGGCTAAGGAGGGGCAGTTTCTCATGCTCACCCATTTTGATGCAAAGTTCTTTTCGACCGAGGTTATTGGTCACTTGACCGGCGTATTTTTCAACCTATACTCGGGCGGTGCGACAATTTTAAATGCGAGACTTTTCAGCTTGCATTGGAGAGCAAGTGATCATCGCAAAGACCACCCACCGTCAACCAGCAGGGTAGCACCTGTAATTAGGCCTGCGGAGGAAGAGCAGAGGAAGCATACGGCACCTGTAACGTCTTCGACTCCGCCAATTCGACCAAGGGGAATCATATTGAGAACATGGCGTTCGAATTCTGAATCGCTGAGCGCAGGCTCGGTGCCAGGAGTTCGGATAAAAGTTGGAGCCACGCAATTCACGCGAACGTGCGGAGCCCACTCAACCGCCAAGCATTTCGTGAGGTGAGCTACGGCCGCCTTAGCGGCGCAATACACGCTCTCAGATGGCAGCGCTACTACTCCAGCTTGACTCCCAATGTTGACGATCGCACCAGAACCCCTCTGAACCATTGATCGCCCGACCGCTCGCGAAACAAAAAAAGTACCTTTGAGATTTGCATCAACAATGCAGTCAAAAATTTCCTCAGTAACGTCAAGTGCCTCCGCCACACGGCCACCTCCCGCGTTGTTCACCAGCACGTCTATGTGGCCCCAATGAGCGATAACCTGCGAAACTGCCGTTTCAATCTGCTCAAGTTTCAACACATCCATCTGGAGCGACATCACTTCTCGACCCAAGGCCATGATTTCCTCTCCGGTATCGCCGTCGCAAGTGACGTCACGAAGCCCAAGGGCAATGTCATATCCTTCACGGGCTAAAGCAAGTGCACAACCTCGCCCGATCCCCCGGCCGGCACCCGTTATCAGTGCAACTTGTCTTTCCATCCTCTAACTATGTCCTAAACCACCCTCAATAGATAGGGATTAAAGAGTCCGTCAATTTGCATATACTGCTATTACATAGCATAACGCTAAGACAATAACTCTGCTAAATTGCACGTGCCCCGGGCCTATATTGACATGCGATCAAGAATCGACGGTAAGCAAATTGCACAAGGTTCTAAGAGTTCCTTTGCCTTTTGATCTGCTATGATAAACGCGTTCACCGAAGGAAATGGGCCACCTGACCAGAATTGCGATGATCTCTCTTGCCTATCCAAACCTACAGGGTCCCATGACTATGCGCATGTGGTTTATCATGCTCCGCCTGCTGAATACCGCTTCCATTGGCAAACGGCCCATGTTATGCGGATCGCATCCTCGCTTTACTCGAGCATTCGGGTCAGATCATTCCGTGCGAAACAACATAGGCTTCGACACATTGTACGAGTTTGGAAAATTATCGCAAGTAACACCCCACGTTGAGCCGAATTACAAGGAGACTTATTGAGAGAAACCGAGGCGCGTTTTTGATGGTCGGCACGTTCGTCATGCTTCTAAGTCCAGGTGCCATGACCGCACCTGATAGGACTGTATTGTGGGATGGCGCGGCACAAAACGTTGGTGTTGGATGGGTTGCAGGTTCTAGCCGCAAAGTCTCGATACGAGCAGAATCAGGCGGTCCGGGCATTGTACGCAAGACAATCCGGTTGAAAGCTGCAGAGCCCAACACATTTATTGAGTTCGGATGGCAGTGGGCTCCTTGGTCCCCCCAGTTTGCTGGCACTGACCTCACAAGCTATGATTCGTTAGAGTTGAGCATTCGATTATCAGGTTCCAATCCACCGATCGACCTGCTACTTTCAATGGCATCTCCAGGAGATCACCGGACGACTCCTCGCGTGTCCTTGGTGGCTCAAGACCCTCACATCATTGACTCCAAGTGGCACAGAATACGCGTTCCGATGCGCCTGCTATTTACTAAAGAATCAAAGTGCGACCGCAAGCATGTTATCCAGATGATAATTGGAACTTGGAATGGGCCGACGGGTAGTTTTTCGGTTGACATCGAGGAGATCGCAGTTGCCAAAAGTTAGAGTCGCGTTTTTTGGTGCGGGCAGCTATGTCTTCGGCCCAGCGCTTATCTCCCAATGTGTGGTTGAGAATCAGATATCCAATCTATCGTGGAGGCTGTTCGATCCCAATTACGAATCCGTGTCGCTAATGGCATCGATCGGGGAGAAGTTTGCTGCTTCAAAAGGTATCGACGCCGACTTCTTGGCATTCGACGAGCCTAATAAGGCGCTCGAAGGTGCAGACTTTGTGGTCTGCAGCGCCGCAGTGGAAATGAATAGGAGGTTTGAAGTCGATCGTAAGATTATCGACAGAGTCTATCCCGGACACCTTATTTCGGAATTCGGTGGAGTTTATGGCATCAGCTCTACCTTACGTCAAATGACCATGATCTCGGACCTTGCTCGTCGTATGAGACGAATATGCCCCGATGCTTGGCTCCTGGACATCTCAAACCCATTGCCGCGCGTTTGCCAGATTGCGCATTTGGCGGGAGTTAAAACCGTAGGATTTTGCTCGGTGTCGATATCCGGTTTCGGCCGCCTACAAGAGATTTTCAGCGGTCTACCAGCATGGTATCCTTTCCGTGAAGCGCAGGATCGATTCAAAGTCAAAATGGGAGGCACTAACCACCTCAGCTGGTTAATCGAACTTCACGATAGTGAAACTGGGGAAGACCTAATGGACGAATTGCGATTGCGACTTCAGAAACGTAAGCATCTGGTCCGGTCCAAATGCGAGGCTTATGGCAGGTCAACGGGCTTCATGTTAATGTCGGGTGATGACCATGTTCAAGACTTCCTACCACTAGACGGATTGGAGCATTCTCTGGAATCCGTCAGCCATGGCAGCCAGGAGGAACGAATTGCTCGACTTCGGCTACTTTCTGACATTGCTAAAGGACGATCCGACATTTCGGACCTGAAATCAAAGCCGTCGTGGGAAAGGCCATCCGACTTCATTCAAGCAATGATTGCGGGCAGCGATGCGTTTTTTATATCACTCAATCTGGTGAATGAAGGGCAAATACCAAACCTGCCAAGCGGGGTCTTTGTTGAGACCGCGGTATCGATCACCGGCAGGTCACTGCTACCGCATGCTACGACGCTACCCGAAAGCGTCTTGCCATATTCTCGCCTCGCGGTAGAAATTAATCAAAGCATTGCAAACGCATTTCACTCGAGGGCCCTTCGTAACGTTAATAAGGTCGTGGAGCTGGATCCCACGATTCAGGACAAGGAGAAAGGCAGAAATGCGGTCAGAGAATGCTTATTAGCAAGTGAGGATATATGCGGAAGTTACGCATAAGGATTTGAATTCTCCTCAGTGCGTCCAGGCTGCAAGATAAAGGTGGCGCACCGGATAGGATCGCATCCGTTCCGCGAGCTTAAGTAGGGATAGGATCTCGCTAAGTTCTTCTACAGTCTCGATAGCAAAAAGTGGCACGAAATTGGAAATCCCCACCATCTGGTCGATGATCCGGTGCATTTCATGAGCAGCAGGTTCAAACCCCTTCAATTTCTCCACAATAGGGTCAGGAGGCTTCGTATACATTGACTGCTTTCGGGCCTGCAGTCACATTTCAACCTCGCATTGTCATTCTCATTTAGAGGGTATGCATTCACAAGTTTTCGATATACATAAATCAGGCAACTAGGTTCAGTTTCATTTTAATTGAGCCATTAGTCGACCTGTGTCGAGTCTCAATCTGAGGGTCATTTGAATAGAGAATTGCTTTCGGCAGGGTTTATATACGGATATATAAGCGTTCTCTCGGCCGAGAATGATATATTGGATCTGGCGGGTATTCAAGCTTGCTGGCAGGTGATTCACTGATGAGAAATCCGCGTGCATTGAAGTCATTTTTGTTATTGGCAACCCTTCTACCCGTGCTCGCATTTTCGCAGGCCCGCGGCTTTGGTGGTCCTATTAAGCTGAATCCTGACGATGTGCAGACGTATCCGGAACCTAACGACAGCATCGCTGCCAATCGATCAGATGTTCCTCACGGCAAGCTGGAGATGATCGAATACGACTCAAAGAGCGTAGGCACTCGACGGAAGATGCAGGTTTACACGCCGCCGGGTTACTCGCCGACCAAGAAGTATCCTGTCCTGTACCTTCTTCACGGAATCGGCGGAGACGAAACGGAATGGCAGCGCTTTGCGACTCCGAACCTCCTGCTCGACAATCTCCTTGCGGACGGAAAGGCCGTTGCCATGATCATCGTGTCGCCAAACGGTAGAGCCCAGAAGGATGATCGTCCAATAGGCAACGTTTACGCGTCAGCGCCTGCCTTCGCAGCATTCGAAGAGGATCTTCTTCACGATGTCATCCCAACTATTGAGTCACGCTATTCGGTCCAAAAAGATCAAAGTCATCGCGCAATTGCGGGTCTTTCGATGGGTGGTGGTCAATCCCTAAACTTCGGACTAGCTCATTTGGAGACATTTGCTTGGGTCGGCGGATTCTCGTCCGCGCCAAATACGAAAGCTCCTGCTGAGCTGATTCCCGATGCATCCTTCGCCAAGGCAAAGCTAAAGCTCCTTTGGCTCTCGGTAGGCAGTAAGGATGGTCTGATCAAGATAAGCCAGGCCGTGCACAAGTACCTTTTGGAGAAAGAGGTTCCCCATGTGTGGAACGTCGACGGTCATGCTCACGACCCAACCGAGTGGCGAAACAATCTTTATTATTTCTTACAGAAGGTCTTTCGTTGATCCTGCTTCCCGTGGCCTTGACCCTCATGCTCGGTGTAACAGCGGGTCGTTATTCCGATTGGGATTGGACGGGGATAATCGGAACTGGTCAAAGCTTAGCGGTCGGCGGTATGGGCTTTCCAGTTAAGTCGAAAGATCAACCCTTCGGCAACCTGAAAACGGCTTCAGGAAATCTTACTTGGCCGGTCGATCCAAACGATCCAAAGTTAACTCTTGTCCCGCTTACTGAGCCCGTAGGTCGTCGCCCACCAAACTATCCGAGTTCCTGGCCACTGAACATCGACGGCGAAACACCTCACACCAGCGCAGCCAATGAAATCAGCTATCTCGTCGAGGAGAAATTCCATCGGCACTACGTAACGGTCCACTACGACGTCGCCGAAGCTGGTCAAGGCATGATTCGTATCAAGAAGGAATCCGTTCATGATGGCGTAACAGGTCGCGCCTACGAAGCTTCTATGGTCCAGACGAAGGCAATTACGCGCTTAGCCCGCGAATCAGGTAAGTCCTTCGGTGTTGGGGCCATTTTTGTAACCCACGGCGAAACGGATACCGGTAACGAACATTACGAAGAGGATCTTTATCGGCTTTGGTTGGATTACAACACCGACCTCAAGGCAATTTCTGGTCAGAACCGCGATGTGTTGATGATTGTTTCTCAGCACAATCGGCTTGGCGAATACTCCCCGTCGACAATCGCGCAGTGGAGAGTCGGTGTTGATCATCCTGAATCCATCGTTTGCTCTGGCCCCAAATATCAGTATCCCTATAGCGTCGATGCCCTTCATATGACTTCCGATGGATACCGAATGCTGGGCGAAAAGTACGGTCAGGTTTACTTCGAACGCAGGGTATTGGGTCACAAATGGAGGCCACTTGAACCCGTTCGGGTAACTCACCACAAGAACAAGCTGGAGATCCACTTTCACGTCCCGGTAAAGCCGCTTGTTTGGGATACGACCATGGGAAATCCTCATACCTCTTCATCCGAATGGTCTAACGGCAAAGGATTTGAAGTGACTGACAAGTCTGGAAAGAGCGTCACGATCGTGTCCGCTTCTATTCATGGGTCGGATTCAGTCGTATTGGAGTTGGCAGACGATCCCGGCGCAGGTGCGCGAGTGAGTTACGCCATGCTTGGTGAACCTACACTCCGAAACCCTCAATTCGGAGCGACACCCCATTGGGGGCTTCTCCGTGACTCAGATCCATTTGTTGGATATACCACCAAGATTCCCCAACCCAATTACTGTGTTGCCTTCGAGACAAAAGCACCCTGAATATGATCTTATTTCCACTTATCGCACTCGTTTCCATTCAAACGACGCCATACAAGGACGCGAATTTATCCGTCTTCGAGCGAGCTAAGGATCTAGTCTCGCGCATGACGGCGGATGAAAAAATAGCGCAATGTATGATGGAAGCTCCGGCCATTCCACGACTCGGTGTGCCGAAATATCACTACTGGAGTGAAGCGCTTCACGGTATCGCAAACAACGGGTTCGCGACCGTATTCCCACAGGCAATCGGTCTCGCCTCCACATGGGACCCGGACCTGATGCATTCGATTGCTACAGTTATCAGTACTGAAGCGAGGGCAAAATATGCGGCTGCGATTCAGCGCGAAGATCGCTCGATTTTTAAGGGCATCACACTGTGGTCTCCCAATATCAACATTTTTCGTGATCCAAGGTGGGGGCGTGGTCAAGAAACATACGGAGAGGATCCGTTTTTGACAAGTCGGATGGGTGTGGCCTTTGTCACCGGAATCCAAGGTGACGATCCGAAATATTTGCGCGCAGTTTCAACTCCAAAGCACTTCGCCGTACACAGTGGACCCGAACCATTGAGGCACGGTTTCGATGCGAAGGTTACGGAGAAGGAGCTCCGAGAAACTTATCTTCCCGCATTCGAAGCATGTGTCCGCGAAGGAAAAGCGGCCAGCGTAATGAGCGCTTATAGTGGTTTTAACGGCAAACCCGCCACTGGTAACCCATGGCTCCTCAATGACCTTTTGAGGAATGAGTGGGGGTTCAACGGCGCGGTAGTAAGCGACGTTGACTCGGTTGGCGATATTTGGTATGGACATCATGCCGTCAAAGATTTGGCCGAAGCGAGCGCAATGGCGATCAAAGCTGGCAACGACGAGTGCAGCGGAACCAGTTACCGATCTCTTCGATCGGCACTAGACAGAGGGCTGATCACAGAGTCTGACCTTGACCGAGCAGCTACCCGCCTGTTCAGCCTGCGATTCCGCCTTGGGATGTTTGATGCAGCTACACAGTGCGCCTACAACGGAATCAAACCCACCGAAATTGACACGCCGGAACATGAGCAACTTGCCCTAAAGGCAGCACGAGAGAGCCTTGTGCTTCTTAAGAATGACGGCATTTTGCCGATTGACCCTCGGAAGGTCAAGCGTGTCGCTGTGATAGGACCCGTCGCGACAAGCCAAGCAGTCTTAGTAGGAAACTATAACGGAACTCCTGCTCGGCCCGTGACCTTGCTCGATGGGATAAAGAAGAAACTCAATGCCAAAGGCATGTCGGTCGAATACATGGAAGGTAGCCGACTCGTTAACCGTGGGACAGGAGTTGGCCCCATGCCGAGAGGAGCCACTTTCTCCGACGAAGCAAAAACAATTGCTGGTTTGAAGGGAGAAGTTTTCGGTAACGCCAATCTTGAGGGCAGTCCCATTGGAACGCGACTGGATCGCTTCTTGAACCTCCACTGGTCGACCGATCAACCTCAAACGGGACTTCCAGCCGAGAATTGTTCCATTCGATGGTCTGGTTATTTGGTCTGGCCCAACGATGCGACGGTTACCTTAGGCGTAGTCACTGATGGTGGTGTTCGAATCTACCTGGACGACAATCTGGTGCTCGACCAATGGAAAAGTCGTGAAAATAAGACTCACAGGTTCGACCATTCCTTCAAGAAGGGTACTCCAGTCAAAATTCGATTGGAATATTCCCACGGGGCGGGCCCAGCTTCGATCCAGTTGGGAAGTGATGCGGTAGAGAAGGTTACGGATTACACCCAAGCGGAGGAACTTGCCCGCCGTTCGGACTTGATCGTCCTCACACTTGGAATCACTCCGCAACTTGAAGGTGAACAGATGCCCGTGCGATACGATGGCTTTTCCGGAGGTGACCGAACAAGCATCCTTATTCCTGCACCACAAAGAGAACTCCTCAGCAAGATGGCCGCAATCGGTAAGCCTGTTGTCGTTGTGCTCACGAGCGGCAGCGCACTATCCTTTGATACGAAGCAAGCGAGCGGGATTCTGCTTTCGTGGTATTCGGGCGAGCAGGGTGGAAACGCAGTTGCCGAGGCACTATTAGGTGAGACGAACCCATCAGGACGGTTACCGATTACGTTCTACCGGTCCGATAAGGACCTACCTCCTTTCGAAGACTATCACCTCGACGGTCGAACTTACCGATTTTTCAAGGGCCGACCACTCTTTCCGTTTGGCTTCGGACTCAGCTATGCGAACTTCAAATACGCTTCCCCGCGAGTTTCCCAAGTCACAAAGGGTTACAGTGTCTCGCTAGCAGTCACTAACTCCAGCCGTGTGTCGGGTGACGAAGTTGTCGAGGTGTACGCTCGATACGATCACCCATCGAAAACCGACCCTATCCGACGGTTAGTGGGTTTCAAGCGCGTCTCGCTGCAAGCTGGCGAAACCAAACAGGTTCAAGTCGATGTTACGGATACCGCCATAAGGAGTTGGGATGAAACCCAACATCGCTATGTCGTTCGATCGGGCGGATACAAGCTAGAGATCGGACCGAACTCCAGCAAGTTCCTAGCGGTCGCTCGAATTCAGGTTCCTTGAGAACCGGAGGCTAGCTCCAAAAGTACAAAGGGAGGATGCAAGTTCCTGAAATCTTTCCGGGAACCATCTTTCCTTTTTATTGAGTGTTGCGGACGCAAAAGAACCGTTCTTCGCAGCCAATCCAAATAACGTATACTCCGCTCTCAATGCAATCGAAACCAGCGTTCATTGGGGAGCTACTTGGTACATTCGTATTGGTTCTGTTTGGGTGTGGCTCAGTAGCGGTTACTGTGCTTTATGGTGCGCACCTGGGCCTAATGCAAGTTGCTTTAGCCTGGGGGATCGGAGTAACTCTTGCCATCTACCTCACGCGAAGCCTTTCCGGAGCGCACCTTAACCCGGCCGTGAGTATCGCCATGGTGGTGGCTGGACGCCTTTCAAAGAAGCGCTTGCCGATCTACATTTCAGCACAATTCCTTGGTGCGATCTTTGCAGGTTGCGCCATTTATATCCTTTTTGGTCCCAGTATTGGAGCGTTTGAATCCACTCACGGCATTGTGCGTGGTAGTCCAGCCTCCGTCCAAACAGCAGCTATGTTTGGCGAGTTTTATCCGAATCCAGGCACCAAGGCTGTTGTAACCCTTCCATTAGCTATGTTTGTGGAGGGCTTTGATGCTTTCCTTCTCATCCTGCTTATCCTTGCTCTGACTGAATCGGTCAACGAAGGACGACCTGAAGGAGCATTTGCGCCTGTCCTCATAGGGTCTACCGTAACCTCACTTATATGCTTAACCGCACCGCTCACACAGTGCGGAATTAATCCAGCGCGAGATTTCGGACCACGAATTGTTGCAGCGCTCGCTGGTTGGGGCGCCGCAGCCTTCCCCGACCAAGTTGGTGGCTTTTTTCATGTTTATATCCTCTCGCCCATCATCGGTGGATGCCTTGCCGCACTTCTCTTTGTACGTATACTTGAACCAGCTCTGAAACTGAATCAGAAGAGCATTGAAACACCCGAACCCCTGTGTCCGGTAGTGAAAACTATGAAAACTCAACTCATTTTTGTCGGCGGTTTCCTGGGCGCTGGAAAGACAACTCTGCTTGCAGAAGCGGCGAGAATCCTAGCTAGTCGAGGAAAGCGAGTCGGTCTCATTACAAACGACCAAGCTCCCGAACTCGTTGACACAGCGTTCCTTTCGGGTGGTGAAGCGGGAGTCACGGAAGTCAGCGGAAGTTGTTTCTGCTGCAACTTTCCAGGCCTTTTGAACGCCATGTCAAAGCTTGAATTGTCGTCAAACGCCGATGTACTTCTTGCAGAACCAGTAGGTAGTTGCACGGACCTTTCTGCAACGATCGTCCAACCCCTCAAGGACTATCATCGTGGGCATGTTGACGTCTCTCCACTATCGGTTCTTGCCGATCCTATTCGCTTGTCCAATATCCTAGACGGCGGCCATGCAGGATTGCATCCGAGTGCAGCTTATATCTTTAGAAAGCAGCTTGAGGAGGCAGACGTCATCGTGGTCACCAAATCTGACACTATGGGTAGCACCGAACTTCAGACCCTGATGGAGCGAACCGTGCGAATGTTTCCACTTGCCAAAGTGATGAGTGTGAGCGCCAAGACAGGCCAGGGCCTTGAAGTTTGGCTGAATGAGGTCTTGGGTCGTTTGGATTCTGGAAACCAGATCGTCGATGTCGATTACGATACGTACGCTGAGGGCGAAGCAGTGCTCGGTTGGCTCAACGCGACATTCATGCTTTCTGGATCCGAAGTTGCCTGGGCTTCTGTGGCTGAGGAAATTCTTTCCAACCTCGGTGCTCGCTTTGACACCTTAAACGCATCGGTTGGACACGTAAAATTGTTGATCGAGAATGGCTCTACGTCAGTGATTGGTAACTTAACTGGCAGGCGTGAGACTCTGGACATTCGTGGTTTGCGGTTCATAGGTTCCAACGCCAAGCTAACTCTCAACGCCCGTGTGGAGATGTCGCCGAGCGTTCTGGAACTCATTGTTCGAGAATGCCTTGCAAAAGTCACCGAGAGAAATATCAGAGTAGAAACTGTCGCCTGGCGCTGCCTCAGCCCGGGCAGACCCATGCCGACATACCGCTACGACCACTTGGTCTCGATTGCTTAGCAACTAACTGGTCGCTGTTGCCTCCGCCTGGGTTCCTGGCGGAGACAAATCAAGGTTTCATCTTTGGACAGAACAATCGAATCACGACGACTTTCGTCTCATTTTGCCCAATGGCGCATGTGATCTAAGGATTCACGCAGGGCGGAAAGAGTGTGTATGTGTTGGGCACCTATCGCTTCTATTGCGGAGGAATAGTAACTTGCAGCGCGACCTCCAATCAGGATCGGGACGGATGGACCTAGTTCTAGGCGCAAGAGCCTCAAGTCAGGCGATAGTGTTGGATCGTCATGTGGAAAGACGATACTCAGCCCTACGGCTTGTGCGGCGCACTGTCTAGTCGCACTTGCGATTTCTAAAGCGGGTAGGTTTGCCCCTAAATAGGTTACGTTCCAGCCTTGTATTGATGCCACCGTCGAGACAATTAGAGCTCCAATCTCATGGATCTGGTTTATTGGAGTTGTTACCAAGATACGGGGAGCATCTGCAGACGTGCGCATGGAACTCCGGACACCCTCTAGATAGGTTCTTAAAACGGCGGTGGCCATATGCTCCTGGGCGATGGTTGTCGTCCCATCAACCCACCGAGTGCTGATTCGCTCTACAAGTGGGACGACGACTCCCTCAAGCAAACCCGTCAATCCAAGGTTGGCTGAAGCACGAATGAGTGTCTGCTCAAGTAAATCCGCAGCCATTCTATCCATAGCATTTTCGCAAATTGCCAAAAAAGCCGTGGGACTGGACCCAACCGAAACATCGACTGAAGCCAAAGGCTCGGCTAAGTCCGTGGTTTCAGTCAATTGCCGAAGTTCTTCTAGAGATAAGTGCGCAACTTCGCCAATTCCATGTCCAGATCCAACGGCCCGGCCCAGGAGATTAAGATGCTCAACCTCCGCAATTTCATATAGACGCCGATTCGTTTCGCTACGGGCAGGGCTTAAGACTTGATGTCTACGCTCCCAAGCACGGATCGTGTGCGTGCTCAAGCCTGTAATTTGGGCGACGGTTTTGATCGTGTATTTCAGGGCCATCGCTGCAGAAAGTATTGCGCACATGTCTAATGTTTGTCAACAATATCCTATCCAGAAGGCGGTTAACAGACAATAAATATTAGACAGACTATAGACAAATCATGAACAACCGCGCTATCATGTTCCTAGTCACCCCCGGGCGAAGAAATCCGAGGGCGAGTATGAGGAACCAAAATGAAAATCACAAAACTCTTTACAATCGCTGTTGCGACCGTCATCGCAGCATCTTTCGCCGTTGCCGGTGTCACCAAGAAGACCAGTCAGATGGATATCGTTGACACGGCCGTATCCGCAAAAGGCTTCTCGACTCTAGTTACCGCAGTAAAGGCTGCTGGACTCGTAGATGCACTCAAGGGCGAAGGGCCATTCACCGTTTTCGCACCAACCGATGCAGCTTTCGAAAAACTCGAAAAGAGCAAACCGGGCACTATTGCCATGCTTCTCAAGCCAGAGAACAAGAGCAAACTCGCTGCAATCTTGACCTATCATGTCGTTTCAGGAAAGATCTTGGCTGCTGACGCTATGAAGCTAAAGAACGGTACTCATGTTAAAACGCTTAACGGAAAGTCCGTCAAAGTGAGTAACAAGCACGGCGTCAAGATCAATAGTTCAAAGGTGATCAAGACGGACATCGAGTGCACCAACGGAGTGATCCACGTGATCGATACCGTTCTTCTTCCCAAGTAACCTCGACCACATTGCATACTGGGCAGAGTGTCCTCTGCCCTACTCTCATCCGGTATTTAATTCTGCTTTTGGCTCTTACAGAGACTGCAGTCGTTCTCTTCAAGTCGGACAACTATGTGGTTCGGCAAAGTCACTCGACTCTCACTTGGTAGATAGCGCTTTTGGGTCGGTTGATGCGACCGCCCTACCGTAGATCGCTTTGATACCGTCGATAAACAATCACTAGATCAGGGTGAAAGAGATCCTTCCAAATGATCGAATGAGATGGTCCAGAATTGACCATCGAGATCGGTTCTATACGTGCGTAAGGCATAAGTTATACAAATCGTATCTCTACCGAACTAGAAGTTGGCGAATACGGATGGTAGTCGGAATTTGAGATAAAGCATTGGCACCTAGCTTTCAAAACCATTGTCCACACAAGACATGTCCGCACCAAGGCTGAAAGTTCACATGATATCCACGTAGGGTCTCAGCCCATCGGATCGTGCGCTGACCAGTTCATCCATCTCTTGGAGATCTGCTATTCTCCTTCTCACTAATCTCATGAGACACATCGAAGCCATTTTTACGACACGAAGGGAGCCATGAAAGTTAACGACGACTTGTATGTCATTCCGGTCACTTTCACTGGATCGCTGGGCTCGATGGTGCTCAATCTTTCACTCATCGTCGATCCTAATGGTGCCACACTTGTCGACGCTTCGATGCCAGGACACATTGAAGGGGTCGTTGCCGCACTTGCTGTTGAAGGGTTTGCCGTCGAGGATCTTAGGCAGATTATCCTTACTCACCAAGATGTCGATCACATCGGTTCCCTTGCCGCGATTAAGAACCGCAGTGGTGCGATAGCCATTGCTCACTCGGTGGAAGTGCCCTACATCGAAGGAAAAATGAAGCTAGTGAAGTATCCGAGCCAGGATCGGCTCGACCAGAATCCCGGGATGAAAGAAGTATTCGATCAGATCGGTTTCGCTCCAGTTGACAAACAAGTAGAAGACGGCGATGTTCTCGAAATGGGCGGAGGTTCCCGCGTTATCTTTACTCCAGGCCACACCCCTGGTCACATGAGCCTTTACTTAGAACGGTCGAAGACACTCATCACAGGAGATGCATTAACTTCCGAGAATGGAATACTTGATGGACCGGGGCAGCGTGCCACACCTGATTGGGACACTGCAATCGAGTCGGTTAAGAAACTCGCAGAACTGCCTGAAGTGAAAGCAATCGTAACCTACCACGGAGGGCTCGTCACGGACGATCCACTCGGCCAAATTCATCGCGTTTTGAGAAGTCTCACTGGCGGGCAATAGACCATTCGATAGATATCCCATTTGGACCAAAGGTGTAACCATCCTTCCGTTGAAGATCGGGCGATGGAGGAGTCCTGCCGAGATATGCATTACCCATGAGTTCTGTATGGACCGTCAAGAAACGGGAACCAGTGTAGTATTTTGAACTTACGAGCCAAACCGTTTCATCGGACTCGCAGAACTGACTTGCTGATTCACCCATTATTTGCTCCATCAGACTATTTTCGCCAGGCTGCTCCGCCGAATCGCATGCAGCTCATGTGCGAAGGCTGACCATCCGCTTATTCGCTATGATTTGGTCGCGAAAAACTGAAGCTGGCGGTGTCTTGAGAGCGCCTGATGTTCAGCGAGGTGGCTCTAACCTTTCTTGGCAAATCCTTGATCAACTAGCCAGTCCGTCATTCGCTGTGGCCAGGTTTGAACCGAGATGAGTTTCTTCTCGCGGTTGCCCAGATTGAAACCATGGCCTCCACCACTCGTAACGTGCATTTCCGCAGAGACCTTTGCCTGGCGATACAAATTCAGGATATCGACAGTGGGACGCAGGTGGCTCTCGTCGTCAAACGCGCATAGCAGAAAGGCGGGCGGGAAGTTAGGCGTCGTAGATGGCGCTTCGTGCGGAACCGCAACCGGACCCGTATAAATCCACATCGCGAAGTCAGGGCGGGCGTTAACGGAGTCGAGCGCGTCAGGCGATTTAACCATCGGAACGTCACCAAAGACCACAGACGAAACAACCTCGCCGCCTGCCGAAAATCCAATAAAGCCAATTTTAGCGGGATCCAGGCCGTAATCAGCTGCTTTTGAGCGTACCATTCGCATTGCGCGGTACCCATCTTCCTTCGCGGACACGTCAACAGTCACCTTTGAACCCGGTTCACGCGACAGGCGATATTTCAGAACGAAGGCCGTGATGCCAAGTTTATTGAAGTACGCAGCGGGCTGCTCACCTTCAGGTCCAAAGACGTTTGACGTGAAACCACCACCGGGTGCGATAACAATTGCTGCCCCGTTCGCCTTTCCCGCTTCCGGTCGAAAAACCGTAAGCGAGGGATTCTGAATGTTCTTGATGGAGTAATTGTTAGGCTTGACTTCTGGTTCGTTTCGCCTTTCCTCCGAACCTGGCGCACCTTTGGGCCAAAGCATGATCACTTCTGGCGCTTGAAGGAACGAAGCGTGTGCGATCGTCGATGACAGCGACAAATACACGAACAAAAGCATCTTTCAACCCTACCACGAAACTCAATAACGAGATGTTTTTAAGTTGAAACTTCGTTAGGGCAATTTGGGTGAATCCTAAGATCCTCACCCCATTTAGCGTTCGCGTGCGTCTAGAGTCTTCTGCTAATAGTACGGACGGTAACTTGCTAAAGTCCAAGTTCCGTCAATCCAGGGTGACCAACTGGTCGCTGACCTGGGGCCAGTGAAATTTTCGATCGCCTTCCATGATTTGCAGATCGTTGATGCTGGCTTCACGGCGACTCATTCTTCCCTGTTCATCGAACTCCCAAAGCTCGTTGCCGTATGACCTGTACCAATTCCCCAAATCATCGTGCCATTCATAGGCGAAGCGCACTGCCATGCGATTCCCACGGCATCCCCACACCTCCTTGATTAGCCGATATTCATGCTCTTTGGACCATTTCCTAGTTAGGAAGGCGACGATCTCCGCACGTCCAGTTATGAATTCCGCGCGATTTCGCCACCGGCAGTCCACCGTATAGGCTTGGGCGACTCGCTCTGGATCTCGACTATTCCAAGCATCTTCGGCAAGCCGAGCCTTTTCAATAGCGGTTTCGATTGAGTAGGGAGGGACAGGGAGTCGGATAGGTTCTACTTGAGACATATTGAGATCACTTTTCTTGATGACGTTTTCGGAATTCGCGAGCCTTGTGAGCGTTACCACACATCGACATGCTGCACCAGCGGCGCGTGTGACTCTTGGTAGTGTCGACATACCAAAGCACACATTCTGGGTTAGAGCACTTTCGAATGTGCTTGTAAAGTGGCGAAGCGAATAGATCCATAGCTGAATAGAGTAACGGTGCGATATATCCTCGTGCGCTAAAGCTCAAAGCGAGTAACTCGTCTTCAATATTCAGCCTTGGGGATCCTAATTTCGCAATCCACCGATTGACAGCTTCGAGTTCCAGTTCTGCTTCGCGAAGGGACGTGACCTCAGGTTCGAAGAGCCGATACAAGAGCGCGCGGAATTCCTCTCGCATCTCTCGAGCCTCACGAGCAGCCCGGTTCACCTCATCGTCAACTGATTTCCGAAGCTCCGGTGTCTTCGGCAGAGCCAGCCGACCAAGCAAGTTGAGCAGATCACTTCCATCGGCAAGTAACTCACATGGATTGCCCTGGACGACCGGCCGAGTATTGACGAAGTCCAAAAAAGGGTGATTTCCAAGTATTAGGAAGTCCATCTTATGAACCATCATACCCTTTCTAAATGGTTACTCGAATTCCTCGCAAATTCGTCCACAGTTATACTTTTCCGCGAATACCAAACTATTTCTAGCTAGGAGTTGACAGCAGCCCTTTCTTTTGTGTATAACCATCTAAACAAGTTTAGATGGTTACTTTAGCCAATCGAAAACTGGTCCGAGTTAAGGAGAATTCAATATGTCACGTTTCACACTAATCGATCCCGCAACTGCTTCTGGCAAGACTGGTGAGCTCTTATCCACCGTTAAGGCTCATATGGGACTCGTCCCGAACATGACCCGAGCCATGGTTAATTCCACTGCCGTTTTGGAGGGATATCTCGGCCTTGCAGGCGCCTTGGGTCACGGTGCTTTAAACCCTCAACTGCGTGAGAAGCTTGCTCTAGTGGTTGCTCAATCGAATGAATGCGATTATTGTCTGGCAGCTCACACCGCGATTGGTGGAATGGTCAAGATTCCCTCAGAGGAGATCATCCAAAGTCGAAAGGGAAAATCAACCGATACAAAGACCGAGACAGCACTGCAGTTTGGTTTATCGATTCTGTCGACCCGTGGCCATGTCTCAGATAGTGATATCGCCGAGGTTCGTAAAGCCGGTTTTTCCGATGGAGAGATCGGAGAGATCATTGCCCACGTTGCTCTCAATGTCTTCACTAACTACTTCAATTCTGTCGTCCAGACTGACGTTGATTTTACTGCCGCACCCGCAATCTAGCTCTCAATGAATCGTCAAGGGGTCGCCCTGCCAACTAGGCGTGGAGAATAAGTATGGGAATTGTAACTGCTGAGTCCTATCGAACCTGGCAGTTACAGTTTTGAGTGTGCCAGTGGCGGGTTGGCTACCCCAAATGGACATCGCCCGTAATTCAGACTTGAGCAACTCGAGAGCCGATCCCTAGATCTCGATACTGAGAAATTCATTGCACTTGCTCCTGTACGAACGGTTTGTACAACCCTGAACGTCAATCTGCAAAGGGCGAATTCCTCTACATGATCACCACTTTAATTGTTGCTTCGTTGTGCCTAAAGACAATCCCTATTGCTCCATCAATTTCCGAAAGCCATTTACGTGCGGCGAACCTCACGAAGGACACCATCGATCCAAAGGCCAAATCGGTTGCCGATGCAATGCGAACGACTTACGCACACCTAAAGACTCTGCAATGTACGGTTGTAGATAGGACCTGGAGCACACGGGTGCGGTTCGCCTTTCAGCGCCCTGGCAAAATACTTGTCCAGAAGCTCACACCAGATAAGCCAACCGTTGACATGGAGCTTCGACTCTGGGGCAACAAACTCGTCGTATCCTCTCCCGAAAACAAAACGAGATATCTTCAAACGACAATCGAAACTCACCAGACTCCGCTCTCAGCCTCCGCCGCCGAGGCGCGAATAGGTCTGGACAGTTTGACCGGCCTTCTAGAGGGCAGGCCACCCTACAAGTCAGAGTGGGTGACAGCAATGAGCCTGGGCGACCGACTGAAGGCTGATGACGGAACGCTTGTTGAAGTGCTGAAAGTCACCATATATACGCTACTTGAGCCAGGAAACCTGAGTACGAGCATGTCCGCCCACTTAACCTTTCAGATAGGTGTTGCCGACCACCTCATTCGAAAAGATGAATCTAAAGTTCGCCAAGGGAACAACTCGTATAGCACCTTAACCGAATATGAGGACCTCGCAGGTAACAAGCCCATCCCATCAGAAGTTTTCGCCTTTCATCCCGCCCAAGGTACCGTCTCGGTCGACCGAATTAAAGCTACCGACAAGCCAGATCCAAAAGCCGAATCGCTTATTGCTTCTGCAACAAGGGCCCTAACCGAAGCCAAGTCCCTCACTTTCGTCGATGAGTGGACAGAAAGGAACGTCACACTAGATGACAAGAATATAGTTGTTCCCGCCATGCGGAACGCAACAGTGCGATTCGATCTCGAGCATCCCTTCTTGGCCCATGGCGAACTGACTCATAAGACCAGACCGAACGAAGACGTGCTAGTCGTCAGCGACGGGACTCAGGTCCATTCGCGACAAGGCAATTCAACTTCTTTTCTTACGGCAAGCGTCGGCAAAGGCTATTCCATCTCGGACTACGCGGGACAATCTGTCCAGAGTGAGGCATGGGCGGCGCGGTTGCTAGTCCGGAGCTTCTATGTAGGAACTGGACCCCTTACTCAGACTTCCGGTAAGTTTTATCGCCCGATTAGTTCTCGAACAATTGACGGGACGGTTTGCCAAGGCCTGGAGTTAAGTGGCGAAACGGTTGATTCGCATGGCATCCCTGCTGGCCTCCGATGGGCATACCGTGTTTTCTTCGGCCAGGAAGACCAAATGCCTCGTCTCTACGAGAATGAACGACAAGTAGACATGCTCGGAAAGGTCTACACAATTGGCGAGACTGACCGAATTACAAGGATCATATTAAACCCGTCTATATCACCAACCCGTTTCGCACTTAGCGAAGTAGGAAATGTTAATAGTGGAGTGACGAGACCAGTACCCATTCTCGCCCTCGTAGGAGACCATCCTTCGAGCTTGCCTCAGCGAACGCTTGATGGTAAAGCCTTTTCCATCGCCTCACTCAAAGGCAAAATTGTAATTATTGACGCCTATATGCATAGTTGCGCTCCCTGCAGAGTTCATATGCTTCAGCACCGAAAATTGGTGGAGAAATATGCCAAAAAAGGCGTTACGACCATTGGTCTGATCCTTGACGACGAAAGCAGCCGGACGATAGTAGAGAAATTTGTCGCAACGCAAAAACTCACTTACCCTCAGCTCTTTGATGGAAAAGGTTGGAAGGGACCTGCTCCTCGTCAGTTCGGCATCGGCTCAGTCCCATTTATGGTCGTTCTCGGCCGAGACGGCAAAGTGGCCTACGTAAATCCCTCCGAAACGGAGCTAGAGCGCATCCTCGCGACCGAGACGAAGAACTAGTACTCATCTAGGTCGGTGGGTGAAATCTCTGACAGAGCTAGGTTGCTGGACAGTCGAGGGGATTCGACCGTAAACTCGCTTTTAGTGGCGAACTCTTGCGATTAGGTATGTCTGTGTGTGCAAGCTTCGCCGTCGAAGGAAATCGAACATGATTCTGCTCTCTTTGTTGTTCCTCGTTGCTAAGCCTGCCATGAATGACTTCATCGGCATCAACACTCACACCGTACAATTCAAGCCTGATCTTTATCGGCCCGTCGCGAGTCTCATCCGAAACTATCATCCAGTAGCCTGGGACCTAGGCGACCACCTTACGGCTGCACCGCACTTCCCAATGACTGAAAACGGGGTCAGTTGGAAGGAGCTTTACGGAACATGGAAGGCGGCTGGCTACCGAACCGAAGCATCAGCCCAAGTTGAGTCGATCCCAGCCAAGTACTGGACCGACGTCCCCAAACAGGCGTTCTCGTACGGCGAGGCGTTTGCACGATACTTTGGCCCTTCAGGTGAAAATAAGTTTTTAGAGGCGGTCGAAATCGGAAACGAACCTGCCGAGTTCTCGGAAACGCTTTATCGATCAGTTTTTGAGAACATGGCAAAGGGACTTCGCGCAGGCGATCCCAAACTCAAGATTCTGCCATGCGCAATCAACGTTGGCAAGGATGACAAATACTCGAAGGACCTCGCTTCGTTGGCTGGATTGGAAAAATACATCGACGTGCTGAATGTGCATACCTACGCATTTAAGGAGTATTGGCCAACTTGGAAACGAAGCTATCCGGAAGATCCCAAGATCGTCTACCTCAAGCAGATTCAGAACATCATTGATTGGCGAAACATTCACGCGCCGGGCAAATCGATTTGGGTCACTGAGTTCGGATACGATTCCACGACTAAGCCGAACAAGTCTACAGGTGACTTTAAGGATTGGAAGGGAAATACGGATGCTGAGCAAGCGCGTTACATCGTGCGCTCCTATCTGGTGATGTCCGCGATGGACGTTGATCGCGCCTACCTTTACTGGTTCAACGACGAGGACGAGCCCTCTCTCCACGCTTCGTCTGGCCTCACGCGGCATTTCCAGCCGAAGCCCTCATTCCATGCAGTTGCACACATGAGAAAGTCATTAGGCAACTTGAAGTTTCTCCGCGCTTTGGTGGCTTCGAAGGACGATGCGTATGTCTACGAATACGGCCCTGTTTCAGGAAATGGCGACCATCTGCTTGTCGCATGGTCACCAACCGGTTCGGGACGGATTGTGAAATCTATGCTTCCCAAAGTGAATGGCAAGCCAGTTAGGGCAGAGCGAATGCCCATGAAAGAGGGCCTCGCGGAGGCTGTTCCCTACGAGATCGTGGGAGGACAGATCAAGCTCACTCTTACGGAGGATCCGACCTACATCTGGATTCAATAGTCTGAAATGTTTGAGTTACGTGCCAACTGGGATTACAGAAGTAGTCCGAGTTCCCTATTGGCGCACGGTCTTTTTGTATTGGTATCCCAGTTCAATCGAGATTCGATCTCGGCCCAATAGTGATTCGCTATTGGATGGTTTGGAGTCAACCGTGAAAACACGCAACGTCAAGAGAACACATATGGATCAAGGGTGTAACCTGTGGTTGCAGAAGCGGCTCTTTTCTGGTCAGCGGTCGTCTCGACGGCCGCCTGCTAGGCAATCATTATGTCGATAACACGCTACGTTCTCCTACCATTCGCGCTAATCGCTGCACGTGCCATGGCTGAAACCCCATTGGGTGATTGGCACCTCATTGAGACAGCGAAGATCACCGCCGACGGCACCGAAGTCTCGATGCCGGACTTCAGATCGAATGGCTGGATACCTGCGGTGGTTCCAGGCACTGTTCTAACCAGCATGGTTGCTGCAGGTAGATACCCCGAGCCGCTGTACGGATTGAACAACCTCACAATTCCCGAGAGTCTCTGCCGCCAAAGCTATTGGTACCGAACAGAGTTCGAAGTGCCGAAGGCAAATGCAGGCAGGCACACCTGGCTGCGGTTCGATGGCGTGAACTACATGGCTGAAGTGTGGGTTGACGGACAACTTGTAGGAAACGTGCGCGGCGCATTCGCTCGGGGGCTGTTCGATGTCACAGCTTTCGTGAAGCCAGGAAGGAAGGCTGCGATCGCAGTAAAAATGCTGCCTCCTAACCACCCAGGTGTACCGCTAGAACAAACGCTTGCAGCGGGAACTGGGCGCAATGGAGGAGACACTGGTGCGGACGGAGTAACGATCGCCGCCACCGTTGGTTGGGATTGGATCCCCGGTATCCGCGATCGGGATATGGGCCTTTGGCAAGGAGTAGTGACCTACGCCACGGGTGACGTAAGTATTCACGATCCATTCGTGAGAACTTCGCTCCCTCTCCCTCGGCTTGATTCAGCGAAATTGGAAATCTCTTCGACACTCAAGAACGAGTCAGCGGTCGCACTCTCAGGTGAGTTGCAAGGCTCGATTGAGGCAACATCGTTACGTTTCAGCCTTCCTGTTAGCTTCGCGCCGAATGAATCCAAAGAGATATCGGTGCCGACTCTGTTGCTTCGAATGCCGAAGCTCTGGTGGCCAAACGGCTATGGTCCGCAGAACCTCTACCGCTTGAAACTTCGCTTCATCACGAGTCGAAAGTTATCTGATTCCTCGACCACTACTTTCGGAGTGCGGCAGATGGGCTTCTTTCGACCGGGTTCGGACAAGATGACGGTACAAGTGAACGGCGTACCCATCATGTGCCGAGGTGGCAATTGGGGAATTGACGAAGCCATGAAGCGGTCACCGGACGCTCGTATCGACGCGCAGGTCCGAATGCATCGCGACGCGAACTGCACGATGATTCGAAATTGGGTCGGTCAATGCACCCAAGAAAACCTATACGCCGCTTGCGACAAGTACGGCATTCTTGTATGGGATGACTTCTGGCTCGCCAACCCCTCCGATGGTCCTGTACCTGTAGACAACACGTTGTTCCTAGAAAACGCCCGAGAGAAGATCCTTCGTTATAGAAACCACCCGAGCATCGCGCTCTGGTGCGGTCGGAACGAGGGCTTCCCTCCGAAGGTGATCGAAGAGGGCTTGAAGTTGATGACGCAGGCATTGGATGGGACTCGATTCTATCAGGCGCACTCCTCGTCAACGAACGGCGTTTCTGGCGGTGGACCTTATGCCAATGTTCCTTTCGCACGATATTGGGCTCTCGGAGACGCGATGCATACTGAGGTTGGCGCCCCTTCGATTCCCACTATCGAGTCCATCGAGGGGATGATGCCGAAGTCCCATTGGTGGCCGATCAATGACGATTGGGCCCACCACGACCTTCTCCGGGGCGCGCAACAAGGTAACCGCTACCCATTCACGCTTTCGAATCGGTATGGTCCTATTGCAGGCTTCAAGGATTTCGCGAGAAAAGGCGCGATGATGACCTATGAAACCTACCGTGCTATATTCGAAGGACGAAACTCGCGCCTGTTCGCTCCGTCCTCAGGCACCCTGCTGTGGATGAGCAATCCCGCCCAACCAAGCTTCGTCTGGCAACTCTACCACCACGACTTAGACCCGACAGCGGCGATGTTCGGGACGAAAGTTGCGGGAGAACGAATTCACGTTCAGACCGGACCGGATGGAACGACGCAAGTCATAAATACGACTACGGAGTCATTGATCGGCTTGCAACTGGTCCGTACAACCTTCGGAATGGACGGTGCCAAGACTGGCGAATCGACCCGGACGGTAAACGCATCAGCCCTCGCTGCAACGACCGTAGGTAAGGACCTGCCCTCTGCGCTCGTTCGACTATGCCTGTTCAAGGGCAAGACTCTGCTTTCTGAAAACGTTTACTGGGGCAGCCTCGAAGGGCGTGACGATGTCTCATACCTCGACCGACTTCCACGGGTGATATTAAAGGGTTCGCGAAACGGGAAAGTAATCAACCTTCACAACCCATCAAAAACGCCTGCGATTCTAATCCACCTCTCTCTTCGCCATCCAGATGGCTCAAGAGTATTGCCTGCTTTCGCTTCCAACAACTATCTTACAATCTGGCCAGGCGAGAGTCGATCCGTAACCATTGACGGTGATGGGAGTCAAGTTTTCGTAGACGGCTGGAACTTAGGCTCAGTTATCGGTGAGGGCCTTCAATACAACGAGGAGGCCCGGCCCGAAAATCAATTGCAAGCCATTCCCTATGGGCCTGCTATTCCTGGTACCGTCGTGAGCATCGACGCAGGTGGCCCTGGTACCCCCGGAACGGCCTGGAACTCGGATGTGGCATTCGTTGATGGTGGGACACCAATCAAGCACTCCGAGCAAATATCCGGTTCGGATCTTCCACAGTCCGTTCTCCTGAGTGAGCGACTCGGTGAAATGGCCTTCACCATTCCGGTGCCGGATGGTCCATGCCGTGTTCGACTTGTGTTTGCAGAAACGTCCCGTCCGCATGCAGGCGGGCGACGCTTCTCCGTACAGATTGGACGGCGTCGAGTATTGGAGGATTTCGACATTGTTGCCGAAGCAGGGGGCGCCAACCGGGCTCTCGTTAAAGAGTTCCCTGCCGAACCGGACCGAAACGGCAACCTCACGATCGCCTTCCGAAAAGGCAGTGCCAGCGAGCCGGAAGTTCGCGCGATTCAGATTTTGATGCTTTGAGGCTCCTCGTCAGTTGATTAACGATAGATCGACTTCAAGTCCTTTAGGAAGAGGGTAAACGGATCATCATAGAACTTCTGGAAGTCGGGCACCGATGAGTGGCCGGGAAACGGAGCGTAGTAGTGCGTTGGACTGCGCTGGTCGTTTCTCCACACCATAACGTAGCTCAACTCCAATCCTTTCGTCTGCAAGGTCTTGAGGAGAGTCCCCGTATACCAGGTGGGATTAGGGATGCTCTCAAGTCCCGTCTCAGTGAAGGCAGCCACCTTTCCGTGCTGCTTTGCATAGTTCGACACGATCTGAAGCTTCTTCACACCCGTCGCAAGGTCGTAACGGTCCCGCCCAAAATCCGCGTAGTCGTCAAATCCCACTAGATCGACCCAGGCGTCTCCCGGGTACCTCGCCAGGAAGTCAGTCTCATTCTCGAATTTGCAGTCAGGGGAGAAGGCATAAACTAGGTTGTGTACGCCGTTAGTATCCCGCAATTCGCTCACAGTCAACTTGTAGAGGGCAGTGAATTCCTCTACCGTACAGTGGCCACGGCCCCACCAGAACCAGTCTCCGTCGAACTCGTGCCACGGACGGAAGATGATCGGGACAAGATTGCCGTCCTTTCCTCGACAACTCTTGGCGAAGTTCGCAATGTTCGCTAAGATCTTCTTAAACTGCTCGTGGTGGCTGCCACCTGGCAACAGCTCCTTCACCGTGTCACCGTCACCTGCTTTGTAATTGAAATTGCCCCCAGTTACAGGGTTGGACAAGTGGCAGCATGCCGTGATCGCACCACCTCGATCGTAATGGTCAACGATTGCCATTCTGAGCTTTTCCGCCTGTGACTTCGCCGCCTCAGTATCCCGGGGACTAGCGATGCCGTTAAAGTCGACCCCGATTAGCGCGGGGTGTGATCCTACCACCGACTTCACATCTGACCTGTCCGAGTCTCCCGACCAACCATGGCCGTACTCCGTCGCGTTCTGGTGTCCAAAGAGGATGCCCGTCTTTGAAATCCGCTTCAGGTTCGAGTAAAGCGCCTTGGTTTGCCTCGTCGCATGAGCATCGATCAACGCCAACCTAGGACTCGAAAGGGGCATCGTCGCCAAAGCCAAAGTGACGCTTAACATTGGCTGATCTTACCGCCCTCAGTCGTATGCACTTGTGTCGACTCTTATCATTTTCGATCCTGAGTCCAGGTTCCTCAGTTGTTCCAATTCCTTATGATGTCGCGGACAAGTCGTCCCGACTCAGTGAGGTCTGAGTCCTTCCAGTCGCCTTTTGGCGCGGCGCCAGGCTTGACTATTGAAGCTGTCTCAACCTTGTCGGCGACTGACCAGTTGCAAGAGGAAATGTCATTCTTTTTCATCCACTCAACCCATTCGGCGGTGGAAACGGGGTCGAAGCCACCGTTGCCGCTGGCATCGCAAGTGCCCCATTCCGAGACGAAGAGCGGGATACCTTTCGCCATCGCGGCGTCAGCGCGATCACGTAGCCAAGCCTTATGTGTGCCTGCGTAAAAGTGAAGACTGTAGGCTACGTTAGTGTCTCGAATAGGGGCGATTGCGACCTCGTTAACGTCCTGAGACCAGTGAGGAGAACCGACGAGGATGAGGTTATCCGGATCGATTCGCCTGATGGCAGCGATCAAGCGCTCGGCATAAGGCTTAACTTCGCCTTTCCATGTCACACGGGTTGGCTCGTTCCACAGTTCATAGACCACGTTCGGTCTTTTGCCGTACCTGCGGGCCATCGCTTCGAAGAATGCCGTCGCCTGAGCCTCGTGCTTATTGGCCGTGTGGTCATGCCAGTCGATAAGCACGTACATGCCCTGTTTGATCGCGGCGTCGATGACGGTAGTTGCTCGCGCACTTTCAGCCTCAGGGTGTCCCAAGACGCCGTCCTGAGTGACGCCCACCGCAACGCGAACAACGCTCGCGTGCCAATCTTTCTTGAGCCACGAGACGAGACTCGGATTATAGAACTGAGGCATCCATTGGCTCCAGAACAGGCTATTCCCAGCTAGGCTAACGGGCTTGCCATCCTTACCAAGGATGCGGTTACCTTGAACTTGGAGACGTCCATGTAGGGCGACGGGGTTGGGCGAGGCAAATGCCGCGAGGGCACATAAGGCGAGAAGCGTCATCATGGTTTGCCTACTACGGCGGGACTTTTTGCAACATCCGTGACTGTCCATCGGAGTCGATCTTGGACGTTGCCGTCTCCACGTGCTTCGACGATATGATATCCAGGCACAAGTTCCACATCATTCTTGACGAACACCCCGGATGCGGTGCGGGTCATTTCACCAAGGCTCTTGCCGTCAATAGTCAGCACAAGGTGGGATACGTTTGAATAAGCACGAATTTCTGTCGTTCCTGCGGGCCGAGGGTTGAAACGTGAACTGTTGAGGTGAACGAACGGAACCGTCGTCCACTGGGCCTTATAGTAGTAAAAGTCATCCTTGCGAGTCTTATGGTCGGCGGCTACGAGGCCTTTGTCATTTATGCCGGGGTGGTCTCCCTCATTGCGACCATCGGAGGCGAAGTCGAACATGACCCATACAAACTTGTTCCAGATATAGGGACGGTTGGATAAGCCCGACCAGGCGTTCTCGTGGAAGAAAGATGCCCATTCCTCGGGGTGCCACTTGGAATTCGGATTAGGCTGGCGCGGAGGAATTTCATGCTGAGAAAGGCTTGCACCAGCTCCGTATTCACTCATGCCGAAGGTTCGATTAGGTGCGGCCTTCCGCAGCTTGTCCAGTTCTGCGGGCCAGTTCGTCGGGGATCCGCCGTACCATCCCCAATACTTGTTTACGGAAGCAAGATCGCCAACGTTGGTCAGCCAGTTGTTGAGTGGAGTCACTGCGGCGCCTGTGCTCATGCGACTTGGGTCGAGTCGTCTTGCAAGTTCTGCAAGCCCTTCAATCTGACGCATTCCAGGCTCAGACTTTGCGTCGAGCCACGGTTCGTTATAGAGGCTCCAAAACATTACTGAAGGGTGATTGTAGTTCTGCTTGATGAGTTCGCGGAGTTGCTGTTGGGCATTGGACCGAAATTCCGGCGTGTTGGAAACTTGATTTACGAGAGCCAATTCAGCCCAAACCGCAAGGCCCAGGCGGTCACATATTTCACTTTCGTGATCGGAATGCTGGTAGTGCGCCATCCGGACGCCCGTGCAACCCATCTCCCTTATCAAAGAGTAGTCCGCGTCTGCCATCGATGACGTTGCGGCCCAGCCAACTGAAGGGCGTCCTTGATGGATGTTGACGCCATGCAAGTCATAGGGCTTGTCATTGAGCAGGAAGCCTCGTACCGTATCCACATGGAAGTTCCGGAGTCCGAGATGCTGAACGACCTCATCTAGCACCCTTTTCCCTCGGATAACTTGGATGTGGACATGGTAGAGATAAGGGTCGCGTACGCCGTCCCAAAGGTGGGGATGGACTATTTTGAGGGTCGCGGCAAATTCTTTGGTTTCATCGCTTTGGACGGTCCCAGATACCTCACCGAGGGCAATGATCCGACCGTTAGCATCCTTGACGATCGATCGGACAGCGACAGGGCCGCCGCTTCCAAGAACCAACGTCCGCACTTCGACTTCTGCGACGTCCTTCCCGAGCTTGGGTGTCAAATAGACGCCTGGGCCGCCATCATCCATGGGCGAGACGCCGACCTCATTCATTGAAATTAGCTCGACGGGTCGGTAAATGCCGCCGTATATCGTGAAGTCGCCGGAGAGGGGCGTGACATCTGTGTTACGCGAATTGTCCACTCGGACCGCGAGTTCGTTTGCGCCAGACTTGACAAAGCGCGAGATCGGAAAGGCAAAAGCAGCAAATCCGCCACGGTGCTCGCCTACCTCATGACCGTTGAGGTACACCTTGGCTACCAGCGAGGCAGCACCGAAGCGTAGGAACAGTCGCTTCTTGAAAACGGCGTCCGAGAGTTCAAAATGCAGTCGGTACCAACCCGGTCCGCGGTAGTAGCTTCCGCCATCAGCGCCATCCTCCACGTTCCAGGTGTGCGGCACTTGGACCGACTTCCAAGTGCGGTCGTCAAAGGCTGAAGTCTCAGCTTGAGGTGCGTCGCCCCGGAAAAACTTCCAGCCCATGTCAAGCTTAGTAATTCCCCTATTGCCTAGCGAGACCTGAGCAAGTGAAAGTAGAAGGCCCGCCACGGCGAGACGGCAACCAAATTCAGCAAATCTCGTACCGCGTCCTCGTTCATGCTTCCACCTGGTGTTATTTGCGCCGTCCATGAAGCCAAGTTTGCCCTAATTCTAAGCCCGAGGGTCTAAAACAACTACATTTGTGTGGTCAGATCTCGGTTGCGATCCTTGCACCCGATGGGTTGAATATCGCTCCTAACTTTCATCCAGAAATTCCTCGCCGTTGGGAGTGATTTGGAGCCATCTGCAAACCATTTATTGGCGGGAATTTTAGAAATGAATGGTTTGCGGAACACCGGAGTCTGTAACGTATTAGGAGTGAGCTTTGCCGAAATACTTAACCAGTTCGTCCAATTCCTGCTGGTTTCCCTTCATAAAGAAAGACCGCATTCGGGTCGACTCAGTAGTGCCATCCCAGCCGAGCATTCGGCACAAAATTCTTGTCTTCCTGGCGCCCTCTGGCTCGAAGTAAAGAACGGTCCATACGTTCTTGATCGCCGTCTTAAACGGGAACTTCGCGGGCGTTCGTACGGTTTGCATCGAAAGCATTCGGTTAGGATCGAAAGCTAGAATCCGGTTTTCGATCACATCTGGACCTGTCAATTGACTGCCAGGTTTGTAGCTAGTTCGAATTAGCCCGCCTACCCTGAGGTCAATCGTCCCGGAGGCGACCATCCAAGAGGTGATGCCTTTTGCAGTCGTGTAGGCCTTCCACACCTCTTTGACTGGTGCGTTGACCACTGCGGAGCAAGCAAGCGGCTCGTTGGCTGCAGCAAGATTTAGCATTTCGTCGGGGTCAATCCCGCGAGACTGTTGGAAGAAAGAGATGGCGAGTAGAGGGATAGTGAGATGGATCATTAGGATTCTTTTGGAGATTGCTTTGGGTGGGACCATTCCGTACCATCTCGCAAGAGACGGTCAAAAAGATCGCGGAAAGTGTCGATTGCTGCGTCGAAAGGTTCAATGCTGTTGTGAGCGCGAGCGAGCATCACGGCACCTTCCATGGAGGCCAGGACGCAAAATGAAATCGCTGATGGGTCAATATCTGCAGGCATCCGATCTGAAGCTTGCTGAATCAGGTCAATTACGGCTTGACGCCAGGCGTCGAAGTTCTCAACGGCAAGCTTTCGAGCAGCCGGATGCGAATTTGATATTTCCAGCGCCAAATTGCCAATAGGGCATCCGAGGCGAAAGTCCGTTGCTACAAGTAGGCGTCGGTATCCGGCCAAAATAGCAAAAATACGCTCGATCGGATCGACGGCCTGCTCGAATGCAGGGGCGAGAACCATAGCCACAAGCATCGCCTTGTACTTTTCCAGCACCGCGAGCAAAAGGTCTTCCTTAGTCGTGAAGAAGTGATAAAGGCTTCCACTACTTGCACCAGAGCGTTTCAAGATTTGGGAAATACCCGTCGAGGCATATCCTTGCTCGAAAAACAGTTCTCTCGCCGCCTCCACAATGGCAGCTCTCGTGACATTCCCTTCATTGAGTAGATCGTTCAACTCAGAAACTATACACCATTTGGACGATCTCTCAATGCAAAAAAATCTGTGTTTCCACCTCAGTCAGCTGAGACCAAGTTAGCCAATGCACGAGCTAACTAGGCTTTTCGGCAAGACTGAGGCAACCTCTGTTGCCAGTTCCCCATAAGATACAAAGTGAAATTTAGGACACCTAAGGCACAAAGGCGGGTCGTGTCCCAACGCGTGGTGTAAGAGCCTTTCGTTTTCGCCGCTGACATTTCAAGTTTACCCGCCGGCTCCTTTTGCGATGAGGGCATCGGCCTGGGTGTCGACTCCTGTGATGGCTTTAGCGCTGACCTGCTTCCTG
>JBBQZV010000023.1:0-61291 GCA_038207365.1 Fimbriimonadales bacterium
GCTCGGTGCGCCGACTCAAACTCGTGGGACGGAGCCCACTCGGACAAGAGTCGGCTGACTGCACCTTGCTGAGTGGCTACGAATGGATAGGGACTGAAAACGAACTGGATTGGGTTTTGGGGTGCTTTTTGTTCTTTGGTCCGTTTTGGCTGGCTTGATCGGTTGTTGGCTTTGTATTTTCCCTGGGTCGCTCCGCTTGGCCGTTCGTTTTCTGTCCTCATCAATCGCTTAACGCCACTACGCTCGGTGCGCCGACTCAAACTCGTGGGACAGAGCCCACTCAGACAAGAGTCGGCTGACTGCACCTTGCTGAGTGGCTACGATGGATAGGGACTGAAAACGAACTGGGTTAGTTTTTGGGGAAACTTCTTCCTTTCTTGCTTTGCCCTGTTTCCGCTTGACTTTGGGTTTGGTTACTTTGTGATTTTCTTGGGTCGCTCCGCTTGGCCGCTCGTTTTCTGTCCTGATCCATCGCTTGACGCCACTGCGCTCGGTGCGCCGACTCAAACTCGTGGGACGGAGCCCACTCAGACAAGAGTCGGCTGACTGCACCTTGCTGAGTGGCTACGATGAATAGGGACTGAAAACGAACTGGATTGGGTTTTGGGGTGCTTTTTGTGCTTTGGCCGGTTTCCGCTCGACTTTGGGTTTGGTTACTTTGTGATTTTCTTGGGTCGCTCCGCTTGGCCGTTCGTTTTCTGTCCTGATCCATCGCTTGACGCCACTACGCTCGGTGCGCCGATTCAACTCGTGAGACGGAGCCCACTCAGACAGGAATCGGCGACTGCACCTCGCTGAGTGGCTACGATGGATAGGGACTGAAAACGAACTAGGTTAGTTTATTGGGAAACTTTCTTGGTCCCTTTGGTTATTGTTTCGCCTGGCTTGGTGGTCTATTGGCTTTGTTATTTTCTTGGGGCGCTCCGGGGTGTCGGTTGTTTTGAAGGAAACATTCCATCGGGATGGGTGGGATGGCGAAACTATTTGATCTTTAGGAGGACTACGCCGTGGCGGGGGACTTTGGTTTGGAAGGCGGTGGTGTATTTGCCTAGGTCTTTTTGACGCCAGAGGTCTCGGACGGTGTGCTTGCCTTTTAGGGCTAGGCTGGACCAGTTGACTAGTACGGGGGCTTCTTCGTCGCCTAGGTTGAAGAGGCCGACGGCTAGGGTTCCGTCTTCTAGGGGGCGGGCCCAGACTTCGCTCTCACCGACTTTGGCTATTCGGTGGGCGGCTTTTACTAAGGAGTCTTGGTCGACGGCGATGACTTCGTCATTCGTGAGCAGACTCAAGGTGAATGGGTCAAGGGTGGCGATGTCGCCGCCTAGAATTAGGGGAGCGGCAACCAGGCACCAGAAGGAGACTTGGGTGTATTGCTCGTTCGGAGTGAAGGGCGTCTTCCTCGACTTACCGCCGGGGCCAGCTACATTGCCGAGGAGGAGGTAGTCGGGATCGTTGAAGGCTCCGGGCCCGGAATACTTCTCAAGCTGGGCTTTACCGTAGAGGTTGAATCCATCCTCGAACATGGTGAAGCCAATCCCTAGGTCACCTGCGGTGCGCCAACTGTGGCCGCCCACTTGCTTGCCCCATTTCCAAACATCACCCATGCCGTATTGGCAAAGGTTGAGGACGATGTCACGGTCTTGCTGCTTCAACAACGAACCCATCAATTCATAAGGCTTTTTGAAGCCGGGAACGCCAGGAGCTTGGGCCTGATAACTGCACCAGTCGTACTTCAATAGGTCGTAGCCCCAATCGGAGAAAGTCTTGGCGTCTATGGCTTCATGCTTAAATGCACCTTCAAAACCGGCGCAGGTGGTGGGTCCTGGAGACGTGTAGATGCCAGCTTTAAGCCCTTTGGAGTGGATGTAGTAGGTGAGCGCGTTCATGTCCGGGAACTTGTCCCGAGGGATCATTCGACCCTTTGAGTCACGCGTCGGACCACCCACTTCGTGGTCTTTACTATTCGGAACACGTGCCCAGCAATCGTCGATATTGATGTACTGCCAGCCATGCTGAATCATTCCGTTACTGACCATCGCATCGGCGGCCTTCCTCATAATCTTGTCGGTGACTCCACCTAACCAGATGTACCAACTGTTCCAGCCCATCTGAGGGGTCAATGCGATCTCGTCGCCGCATACGATTTTCAGTTTCCTGGTCGACTTGCCGACTCGATTTTTGGCGGTCACCGACACAATATAAGTACCTTTCGAGGCAATTCTTCCTCTGAAAAGGCCCGTTTCGGGTTGGAGAGTGAGTCCGGCTGGGACACCAGCTGCGGTGACATGCATCGGGCGCAAACCGGTGATGGGAACGGTGTAGAGGAACGGATGGTTCGGACGAACGCCTACAAGACTGGGACCATTGATTTGCGGTTTGGGCGAAGGCGGAGGCGTGAGAATGTACGGCTTTTCTATCGGTGGAATGAGTGCTTCAGGAGATCGATCGTGATATTGGATGGTCGCATCTGCCCAATCACCATGATCGAAATCGACTCCGTCGGCGGAGTCATCTACGACTAGGTTTAGCGTCTTCAAATTCGTCAATGGAATATCAACTTCACGTGGCTCTTGGTGCCAAGTCATTCGACCACTTGACCAAAGTTCTTTCCCGTCACCCAAAACGTGGAAAACGACGCTCGCGCGTGCATTCTTCGCGTTATCGTCTATGCCACAAAAGGCATGGAACTGGGTCGCCTTTCCGAAGAGTCGGATTTTGAACGTACTCACAGCGTGAGTTCCGATTCCACTGCTATATTCGTGTCCGTTGATCGACATGGGTGTGTCGGTTACGGAGCGATTCTTCATCGCGTGTCCCCACCCCTGGTGAATGTTGGTCAAGTTCAATTCGGAGATTGAAATTGACTGGATTTGGAATGCCGCGACAAGGAAACAGAACGGGTTCATGGCGTTTTATCCAGGTTACCCAGCGCCAATGTTTTGCTTGATTGTCGGCTTCCATCCCATGGTCGTAAGCTGGTATTCGGGCACGGCATTATGCCGCTTCCCTTCTCCGTCGACGTAAAACGAAGCCGCAGGTGCGAACGTCGGAATGGGCCGCGATGGTAGTCCAGGCAAGGTAGCTCTTAGGTCGGTATAGAGTGTTTTTCCGTCGATTGCCGTCCCCATAATCGAGTAATTCGGGGAAATCACGTTGCACTCACCAAGGATGTTGGACAGTGCGGCGTCATTGAGGACTTCAGCCAAAAGTGGGTGACTCTCAAGCCGATTATCGATAATGTTGTTCGTCAGCCGTGCGCTACCGGTTGGCGTGGATAAGTTCAAAACGGAGGAGGCAAACGGCGTTAGGATCTCGTTGTTTATGATGTAGATCGTCCCGTCTCGGCGACCCCGTTCTTGGCCAAAGTGGATAACTCCACGGTTTCCCTTGGCATTCACATCTTTGTGAATCACATTGCCTAGTAGCAGAACGTTGGAAAAGGGACGCTGCGTATCCCAAGCATCCACGAAATCCAGTTCCCGGTTGGAGGACGCGTAGATTGAGTTGTACTGAATGCGATTGAAGTGGGCTCGACTTTTCAGGTTGTGACCCGTCTGGGAGTCATGAATTTTGCAGAACTGCACGGTGACGCTGGTACCGCCCAAATAGAGGTTGTGATTGAATCCCGGATCCGCGAAACTACCGTTTCGATAGATGTCACAGTGGTCGATTAACTGATTTTCGGCTGCATGAGCATCCCCAGGAATCCCGTTTGACATCACGCCCATGTCGCAATCGTGGATCTTGCAGTTCTTCACGGTCACGTTACTTGCGGCATTGATCCGGATTCCTGCGCCATTGTGAGAGAGGTTGTGCGCTGCCCGAAGTTCAAATCCGTCGATGGTAACTCCATTGGCGCCTGCGTCAATTTGAAAGATCGCCCTAGGAACAGAGCCTTGTCCGCTGTACTCAAAGCCTTCGCCTTCGATCGACACACCTTTTTCCGCCCGAATGGTAATTCCCGGATTCTTTATTAGAACGGCGGTTTTCGCATAGCCCTTGTTGGAGGGATAAACACGTATCTCGTCACCCTTGTGTGATACGGCGACTGCCTCTTCGATGCGCGCAAATAATTTGCCGTCTCCTACTTCGAGTGTGGTGGGGACGACGATGCCGAAGAGTATTGCGATCAACATGGCATCCCCATTATCGAGGATGCCTGTTTAGATTTGGGTTAGCTGAGACCTTTTGAAGCAAAGAAAGCAAAGCTCTCTCGAACGGCGTCAATTGGTTCGCCAGGAGACTCGTCAAGTTCAATCGATCCAAACTGCACGCCGGCGGCTTCGCAAGCAGCAAGGATGGCGTCCCAATCCAAGATCCCTTGACCAGCGGGTCGCCATTGGGGAGTTTGTGTTGGATCGTAGTCTTTGAGGTGGACTTGCGGAGTTCGATCCGAGAATTTCTGAATGTAGTCGACGGGATCAGCACCACCGATGTGGACCCAAGCTAAGTCAAGCTGTGCTTTCAGATTGTCTGGGCTGGTTGCTCCGTAAAGTCCGATCAAACCGTCCGATTTGAATTCAAAGGCATGGTTGTGGTAGGCCAAGTGGAGCTCTTGGTTCTTAAGCATCTGACCGATTGGTTGAAGTTCTCGACCAAAGGCATCCCATCCGTCCTTATAATGCTCTTCGCTAATCCAAGGGACTACAACGGTATCGATTCCCATAGTCTTGCAGTCCGCTACAACGTCATCAAAATCGTCTCGGAGGGTTTCAAAGCCGATATGGGCTGCACTGAAAGCAAGTCCTCGCTCGTCAAGAAGAGCTTTCCAGTCTGCCGCGGATAAATCGTAATAGCCTGCAAACTCGACAAATTTGAGTCCAATATCGCGGACCTTGTCTAGCGTTCCAGGAACGTCTTGTGCGAGCGCGTTGCGAAGGGTATAGAGCTGAAGAGATATCCGCATGACACCTCGATTATGGAAGAAAATGGGTTAATCTTGAGCTTTGCCGGATCAACTCGGACCGCACATTGCACTTTAATCGACGCGCAGTCGGAGGAGTACCCGTATGGCTCTTCTCCATTACGTTCGTATCGCTACTCGCGCCGGATTCTCAAGATAGGTAGAGTTCTCCAACGTGGAGCCGAATCCTTGGTGCAATGCACTTGTTTGTGTTTTTTTTACTTTGGATTTCTTTAAATGTGAGTTATAAATATGATTAGGCACAAATCTGTGTCCTTTTATTATTCCGTTTGGAGGTTGCCCATGAAATCCAGAAGCTCCGGCTTTACTCTTATAGAGCTTCTTGTCGTTATTGCAATAATTGCTATTTTGGCTGCTATTCTGTTCCCCGTTTTTGCTCAAGCAAAAGACGCCGCGAAGAAGACACAGTGCATTAGCAATACAAAGCAACTCGGCATTGCCGCAATTATGTACGCAGGAGATGCGGACGACGTTTTGCCTCGACACGACAACAATGGTTCGTGCGCATACGGTGAAGCCGGATGCGACCAGCCCGACTGGGGTGATTTCCGATCCCCATCACGAGGCGGAGAGCGCGACGTAATGTACTTCGGCGTCATTCAGCCGTATGTCAAGAACAATGCAATCGGTCACTGTCCAAGCATCGGAGACACCCAGTGGTCTTCCGTCATGAGTAATCCAGGTGCATTCGGAATTTCGCCTCCTACAGGTGGCTATAAAGCAGCTGATGAAGGATTCTATACCCACACTCTTAGCCAAATGGCTCTGAACGAATATATCATTGACTGGGGACTACCTACTTCCGCAGGCTGGCAACAATACGACTCCAACAATCGCCCCAACGCCCCAAAGGGCCGCCTGGGAATGATTGCTCGTCCGGCAGAAGTAATCATGTTTATTGAAGAGAGCACATGGGATTGGGGTCCCTCTATTGGTGCAGGTCTCGGCAACGGCATAACATGGCCGTCAGCCTATGATCAGGCATGCGACCACTACTGGCAGGAAGGTTTCACACGCTATCCGCATGCTGGGTCGAGCGGCGCACCTACGGGATCGGCTCCTTACAACCAAGAAGCCTACAATCCTTATCTGAAGGGTTACGCAAGTTTCGCATTTTGCGATGGTCATGCCAAGGCGATGAAGTTCTCACAAGCCGAACAATGCAAAACAGCACCTCAGCCGTTCATGATGGGATCTCCTGGATTTGTGACTCCGCTTGCAAAGTGGTATCCCTATTGGACTCCGGACTTCTAAATATGAAAAAGGGACTTGAAATCTTGGCCTTTGGGATTCTAGCCATCCTGGTCTTCGGAATAGCTGGGTGTAACGGTGGGGACGCTCCCGACCCGAACGCACCAGCTCCTAAGAAGCCAGGCTCCATTCCTCCCCCGTCGGACTTACCGCCGGGAATGATGAAAAAGAAAGGTAGCTGACGGGGCTAAGTCAACTCAAAGTGGGCTGATTCGAAAGAATCAGCCCACTTCTTCGTTTTACTTTACAGTTACTTACCGGATTAGTTTCCTGTACTTGAAGATGCTGGACTACCCGTTGTTCCCTGCGTTGTTGGGGGTGTCGAGGGTGGTTCTGAACCAGTTGCCTTTGCTGGCCATTCGTTGGTCAGGATGTAAGTTACCCAGGCATCCGGCGAAGCCGACTTCGCCTGCCATTCGTCTGTAAGCGTTTCTAGGAATCGAGCACGAGGAACGTCCGCTGTGTAGATCAAACGTTCGCCTTTCATGGCTCGAATCGTGATCATGGGTGCATCGGGGGCTTGCTCAAGTGCTGTCTTTGCCAAGGTCGCGCCGATCTTGTGCTCGTCGTCATCGGCAGCACACGTGTAAGTTAGAGTGACTGTTTTGTTCCGGGGGTCTTGGACGATATTGCTAAGGTGAGCACCTTCAGTACTCTTCTGGGAAACCAATTGGAAGAGTGGGCGATCGTCTGGCAACGGAGTGGCCGGCGTAGTAGTGGTTTCCGAAGTCGTCGCTGGCGGGTTTGACGGAACCTCAATGATCTTAGTTTCGGTAGGTGCCGTTGAAGCCACTCGGGAATCCGGGACATCTTGGACGGCACGAATAGGTGTCGTAATTACTGACGGTTCTGCACTACCTCCGAGCTTTCCATGCCTTGCAGCATAAACAAAGCCAAGCAACAGTACGATGCCAGCAACGCCAACGAGGATATAACGGGATGCAGGCGCAGTCGAAGCCTCAGGAAGTCCAAGTTGCTCAATAGAAGAAATATGGTCGCGCTCTTTAATTTGCTCGCGCACGTCCTCCAACTTCTGGCGATCGGGCACGGATTCCGGATCCAAGTCCAGTGCAAGTTCATACCACTGCGCGGCCTGTTCAAGCATTCCCTGGTCGGAGTAGATGTCACCCAGTAGGCTGTGGGCAGCAATGCTGTTTGGGAGTCTCTTCAGGATTCCAAGGCACAGATCTTCTGCATGTCGAAAATCGGCCCTCATGCGAAGCAAGTTAGCGCGAGCCAGTTCAGAATCAATGCCTGTGCTCATGGGAGCCACTTCCCGATGACCTGGTAAGCGTGCGCCACATTCGGGACAGGTGATGAGTTCATGCCCAAGGCTTGCTTGGCACCGATTACAAACGCGTATCTTTCGATCACTGACCGGTACTCCCGAATCCGCCTTCACCTCGCTGAGTTTGATCAAGCTGTTCAACCACCTTTACGGATGCTTTGGTAACCGGACAAATGACGATTTGACCGATTCTGTCCCCGTGATTGAATTGGACTGCCTCAGAGCCCAAATTGATCAAGATTAGCTTCACTTCACCCCGATAGTCTGAGTCGATAGTCCCAGGTGAATTCACCAGCGCGATGCCATGCTTATGTGCAAGACCCGATCGAGGCCGAACCTGGGCTTCGTACCCCGTGGGCACCGCCATTCGAATTCCCGTCCCAACCATCTTTCTCTGCATGGGATTCAATTCAAACGATTCGGAGCAACAAACGTCAAGGCCCGCAGAGCCCACCGTTTGATAACTTGGCACGATTGCCCCTTCGGCGAGCATAATCGGTAATTCAACAATGTCAGACACACCGTTAAGTTACACCGATCTGGGTCAAATTCGTCGAATGTTTTGGTGATTGATGAAAGCTGAACCACTTGGAGAGTCGGCCTTAATCCTTCGCGATTTGGCAGTTCCAGCCTATGAGGTCGCTGAGGCCATTCTCGCCGCGTCCATCCCAGGTGTGATCGAAGCCGTAGCGAGCTACGAATCGGTAGGAATCTATTTTGATCCGCTTATATTCGACTTTCGAGACCTCAACTCGCTGGATTTTCGCGTGACACATTCGCCTGCTATTACCCATGAAATTCCTGTTTGCTATGAGCTTGGGGTCGATCTGTTGGAGATTGCCGAATTCCTTGGAATGAATGAGGATCAAGTCGTAGCTCACCACACTTCAGCAACTTATCGGTGCTTTGCGGTTGGCTTTTGTCCAGGCTTCCCCTATCTTGGATATCTCCCGTCCGAAATATCGGGGACACCACGGCGAGGTGCTCCAAGGGCACGAGTAGAACCTGGATCGGTGGCCATAACGGGTCGCCAAACGGGCATCTACCCCCTTACTCAACCAGGCGGCTGGAACCTCATTGGCAAAACACCACTTTGCCTTGTGGATGTAGAAAGCGCATACTTTCCGATTAAGGCGGGAGATGAGATTCGCTTCATGAGGATAGGATTAAGCGACTTTAGGGCGTTGGAGGGAAATCGACTTTGAAGATTTCTCAAATTGTCGGGACAAAAACTATAGACCTCAACGTCGATATCGGCGAGGGCTTTCCTTTTGATCGCGAGCTCCTTCGTTTCGCTAGCTCCGCCAACATTTGTTGTGGCATTCACGCCGGTTCCGACGAGATCACGAAAGAAACGATTGAGCTATGCCGCCAACAACGCGTGCGAATTGGGATTCATCCTGGTTACCCCGACCGCGATTCAATGGGCAGAGTGCCGATGAAGCCGGGTCAAGAACGAACCTATCTCAAGAGCATTTTCGACCAGGTATCAAGGTTTATCGAATTTGAAAGACCGGCATACCTTAAGCCACATGGAGCATTTTATGGGGATACTGCCGTCGTGCTGCCGCCCAACTGGCGAACGGCCATCCGCCAAACTCCTCCGCCCTCATCGGCATATGAGGCAAGCGGACTGTATCTTGCCCAGTTTCCCGGCATTCAGTCCCTAATCCTGCTCCTAAGAATGCATCGTATGCCTCTGATGGGACTCAACGAAACTTCTCACCGAGAAATTGCGGCTAGGGCGGGAACTGAGATCATTAAGGAGGGTTTCGGCGATCGTGGCTACAATGCTGACGGAACGCTTCTGTCGCGAAGCTCGGATGGCTCAATCCTCGCCAGCGAAGCAGCGATAAAGGATCAGGTTCTTCGTTTGGCGCCCAACATTGACTCCATATGCCTGCACGGCGACACGCCCCATTGTCTTCAATATGCAGAGTTAGTCTTTAGGACTCTCATAGATGCTGGCTATGGTGTCGGTGTGTGAGCTTAGAGCTTGTCCAGAACTTTGGATATGTCGAGAAACAGGGACCACCTCGACCGGGTTTGCGGCGATTTGGAGTCCCGGTAGGCGGCGCGTTTGACCAAGAATCGTTTCATCTGGCAAACCTCCTTGTAGGGAACTCGCCGACTTCACTTTGTTGGGAGTTGGGCATGGCGCAGGCCACTTTTCATGCTTTAGAGCCAGGTGTGGTATCCGTCGTTGGAGCACATTGCCAAGTTAGATCGGAATCCAACGTCTTTGAAAGTGGGTCGGTCTTTTCTGTAGTTCAGGGGCAGCACATTACGGTCGAAGTTCCCTATTCTGGAGCACGCGTCTACGTTTCGTCGTCCGATCGGGTTGCGGAAGCGGGCTGGAGACGAGATCTTGCATCGGTTCCGACAAGCGTTCGACTGCGTAACGTGCTGAGATGTGTAGCAGGACCCCAATCTGACAGGTTCGACATCACAATTCTGGAGCGTCGATTCAGCGCCGGTCGCTTAAGCAATCGAGTCGGGATTAGGTTACAAGAGTCCACCGGACGTCACGCCATCGAATTGCCGAGCGAACCCCAATGTGTGGGTGCCATTCAGGTATCAAACGACGGCTCCTTGATACTCATTGGACCGGACGGCCCAACTATTGGAGGCTATCCAAAAATCGGAGTCGTGATTACACCTGACCTATCGCGGATTGGACAACTGAGCCCAGACGACGAAGTCACATTCGAGTTATGTTCCATCGACGAAGCCCGACAACTTGCCCGTGAAATCGCAGAGAATCACTGGAAAATGCATCGAATTCTCGAGTTAGGATTGCAGACCTAGTCAAGCCTTTCCACTGTATTGCGCCCGTGATTCAGCAACTAGAGCTAGGGCAGGAGCCCGGGCTGCTTCACGGCGAAATATCTCGCTAAGATATCTCCCGGTGTGGCTGTCGTGGCTCTTTGCAACCTCTTCTGGTGTACCCGTCGCGACAACTTGCCCTCCTGCATTGCCACCCTCGGGTCCCATATCGATGAGGTAATCGGCAGTCTTAATGACATCGAGGTTGTGTTCGATGACTAAAACGGTGTTTCCGTGCTCGACAAGCCGATGCAATACGGCAAGCAACTTCTTCACGTCTTCAAAATGAAGTCCCGTAGTTGGTTCATCCAATATATAAATGGTGTTTCCAGTGGAACGCTTGGACAGCTCAGCTGCAAGCTTGATTCGTTGGGCTTCGCCACCCGAAAGCGTGGTTGCAGGTTGCCCCATTCGAATATAACCAAGGCCTACTTCTTGAAGGGTTTCCAGTTTGCGATAGATCTTGGGTATGGCTTTGAAGTACTCGCAAGCCTCGTCAATAGTGAGACCAAGGACTTCGGAGATGTTCTTTCCCTTGTATTTGACCTCTAGTGTTTCACGGTTGTAGCGCTTCCCTTTGCAGACTTCGCAAGGTACGTACACGTCCGGTAGGAAGACCATCTCAATCTTCAGAACTCCATCTCCTTTGCATGCTTCACACCTTCCACCCTTTACGTTGAAGCTAAACCGGCCGTTCTTGTAGCCGCGTATCTTTGCATCCTGAGTCATTGCGAAGAGTTCGCGAATCATATCGAAGGTGCCGGTATAGGTCGCAGGGTTCGAGCGAGGAGTCCTGCCAATCGGTGACTGGTCGATATCGATTACCTTATCGAAATGATCGAGACCTGTCACTCCATCATGTGGTTCCCAAACCGTTCTGGTGCCATAGACTTCGTACATCAACCGAGGAAAGAGAGTGTCTTGAATCAAGGTGGATTTGCCCGAACCAGATACACCGGTGACGCATACAAAGACCCCCAAGGGAATATCGACATCGATATTCTTCAAGTTGTTTCCTCGGGCGTTCTTGATCTTAATCCACTTAGGCGAAAGCGTAACGGTCGTCCCTTTTGCACCCTTCTTTGTTGATTTAGGGGGATTATTTATGACAACAAAATCACTCATGCTAGCCGGCCGCCGCCGATTCTTAGGGATTTCGATCTGCATTTCGCCGGTTAGATACTTGGCGGTTACAGCATCACTCTTAAGGAACTCCTCAACAGTGCCCTGGGCAACGATATTGCCTCCATGCTCTCCCGCCCCTGGTCCAAGTTCCATGAGGTGATCCGCGGCCAGCATGGTTTCTTCGTCATGCTCGACGACAAGCACGGTGTTTCCCAAATCTCTAAGCCTGATTAGTGTTTCGATCAGCTTTCGGTTGTCTCGCTGGTGAAGTCCAATTGAAGGTTCATCCAGGATGTACAAGCATCCCATCAATCCCGAACCGATCTGAGTCGCCAGCCGGATACGCTGAGCTTCGCCGCCAGCCAGCGTTCGAGCATTCCTATCCAGCGTCAAATAGCCTAGACCAACATCGGTCAAGAAGCGGAGTCGCTCCAGTATTTCTTTGACTGCCCGTTCGCCAATCGCAAGCTGTCTTGTGTTTAATTTGTCTGCCAGACCCCGAAAGAACTCGAGCGCTTCGTCAATGGCCAAGGTCGTGACATGAGACATATCGCGATCAGCAATCTTAACGCTGAGTGATTCGGGCTTGAGACGCTTTCCCTTACAAACAGGACACGGTTTCGTGGACATGTACTGATCCAAGTCACCCTTTACCCATTCCGATTCCGTCGACTCGTATCGCTTACGAAGCGAGCCCAGGACGCCTTCCCACTTCGTTTGAAAGCTTCTTTCGCCTCGGGAATACTTCATCTTCACCGTGATCGAATCGGCAAGACCATTCCAAACTGCCTTCATTCCCTCGTCCGGGATCTGGCTAATGGGAAGTTTCGCATCGAAACCCATGGCCAAGCCCACCGCGTCAAGCATCTCTGGCCACCAGTCTTTTACTTCTCCGGATTTGTAGACAAAGGGTAGGATGCCTCCATCACGCAATGACTTGGTATGGTCCGGTGCCACAAGTTCAGGGTCGAATTCGGTCTTCGTTCCAAGACCAGTACATTCCGGACAAGCGCCATAGGGTGAATTGAACGAGAACATGCGAGGTTCCAGTTCGGGTAGCGAGTAACCGCACACTGCACACGAATAACTTTCCGAGAACAGCAGGTCAAGTACGCCTTCTTTTCCATCGGGCAACGACTCGGCCTGATGTGCGGCAAGACTTTGTACCATTTCCGGAAGAACGCTTCCTTTTGGCGCTTCGATCGAAAGAGTGACCAATCCCTTCCCCATTTTCAAAGCAGCCTCTATCGAGTCACTGAGTCGTCTCTCAATCGTGTCCTTTACAACCAATCGATCCACAATCACTTCGATCGTATGCTGCTTATATCGGTCCATCGGAATGTCTTCGGTAACTTCATAAGTTTCGCCGTCAACTCGAACGCGCACATATCCCGCTTTGTTTATGTCGGTAAGGACAGATTTGTATTCGCCCTTTCGGCCCCGAATGACTGGTGCAAGAACCTGTAGTCTTGTCCCTTCAGGAAGTGACTTTGCGATATCGACGATTTGATCTGTCGATTGCCGTTCGATTGGACCGTGGCCGTTGATGCAATAAGGAGTGCCTACGCGTGCGAAAAGAATTCGGAGGTAGTCATAGATCTCAGTTACAGTTCCGACAGTCGATCGTGGATTCTTGCTTGCGCTCTTTTGATCGATGGAAACGGCGGGCGAAAGTCCGTCGATGTGGTCAACATCGGGCTTATCCAACTGACCAAGAAACTGTCGAGCATAAGAACTTAGCGATTCGACATACCTCCGCTGGCCTTCCGCATAGATGGTGTCAAACGCCAAAGAGGACTTGCCTGAACCCGACAGTCCAGTAATAACGACGAGTCGATCCCGTGGGATCTCGACCGTAATGTTCTTTAGATTGTTCTCTCGCGCACCTACCACTACGATTTTATCCTGAGGCATAGGACAAATTGTACAGCAAACTTAGTAGACAGAGCTGTACCTTTTGCAAACTTCCATAGCAAGCAAGTCAGAGCCGCATCTCGTCACTTGATTGTATATTTAATACATATAGTTCTATAGCCATATTAGGCTATTACGTTTAAAAGATCCTGCCCGCATTAATATCTAAGTTAAATCTAATAGTCTTGTTTTTGAATGGCGCATTGAAACAGATACCTATAGCCAAGGGGACTTATCATTACTTGCCATCTTTTATGCAGAACTGGGTTTATTCTAATATCCACTTGACTGTCAGTTTAGTGTCGGCCCAAACTCACCCTAACCGCCTTGCGATAAGGGATAAATTAGCAATCAATTAACTATTAGACCTACTTCAGCAAAGCGGGTGAAGGAGTCCATCAGAACATGAGCAAAGTTTCCAGTATGAATCGAACGATTCGCCTTTCCGCTTTCAGTATTTGTGCAATTGGCTTTATGGCTACAGTTATGCCAGCAAGCGTTTGGGCGTCAGATTCAGCCCAGTCCAAGTCGCAAGACACTCAATACACGATGGAAGCAAGAAAGCGCCTTCCTTGGGCTGGAACGCTTGGCGTATATATCCCCAATTTTGACCTCGCCGGACATACTAAGAACACTGGAGCACAGGCATCTATATCTTATACGTGGCCAATGGAGGTCGTTGACCTGCGAGTAGCCACTCGAGGTACTTCGTACTCGGTCAAGGGCTTCGGAAAGACTTTTGATGTCACAACATCTGAAATTGGAGTTGATGCCCTTTATCGCATGCAGGCATTCTATGCAGGCGTAGGTATTGGACTTGCTCAGGGCAGCGTATCAAACGGTGGATCAATTTCCAACAGTTCGATATTCTCGGTCACTGTTGGCTACGACATCAATCCCCGATGGTTTGCCGAAGCACGATGGCAGACTTCTAGCGAAGATGGATACAAAGGGTATTCCATCAGCGCTGGTTATCGCTTCTAGTTAGAACCTCAAGTCAAGCCCCGATCCAGTTCGCTGGGTCGGGGCTTTTCAGTTTTTCGAGAGGTTTAACGCGACCAATCATCAATTTTGTTGATTAGTCCTACATTCTTAAAAGATCTCCATTTTTGATGTTACGATCTCATGCATATTCGGCGCACTTTCTGTCTGCTGAAAGGAGAATCATATGTTTGTTTTGCTCACAGCTGCTTTTTGTTTTATGGGACAAAAGGATAGTCCTCAGACACCTCCTTCTAGCTTAGAAATTCGGCCCCCAGCAAGAATCGCAGTCATTGAGGTTCCTAACCTTTCACGAGATAAATGGGAAGACCTCAAGAAGCAAGAAAGCCAAATGGCGCGAGCCTATACCGAGGAACTCTTCAAGGAGCGCGGATTTGTGATCGTAGCGGACTCAGAAGTTGATGCCTCAGTTACCTCGCAGCATATCGACCTCAAAGATGAGGAGCAATGGACTAAACCACACTTTTTCAGTATTGGGCACCAAACGAACGCATCAGTCGTCATTTTTATTGCTATAAGGCAAACACGATCGAAAACGGTCGGCAACATCCTTCTAAAACGGGCTGCTGGCGAAGCACAAATTGAGTCATGGTGTCTTGATGTCTCAAAGAAGCGGGCTGTACTAGACGATATTGCAAAAAAGGGTGAGAAGTTGGCCCCCCCAGCAGGCAACACTGGCTTAAGGTTAGGCGCAGTACGCAAAGCCGTCGAAGCTTCTTTTGAAAGTCTGCTCAAGGAATTCCCCAAGCTTGGCGGAACCCAAAAGTGATGTGCCTACTTGCAACTATTCTGGTTCTCGGATTTCAAAAACAACAGTCAATTGGAGTGTTTCCAATTGTGGAAAAGACGGGTGAACGAGATCCTGCCTTTTCGCAAAAATTAACGTCTGAATCTCGCTCATATCTCATTAAAAAACTTGAGAAGTGCTACTCGGTAGTGAACACAGAAATAATCGATAAAAGCCTAGCAGCCGAAAAATTTGACGGCTCGGACAGAGACAATTGGACGACGCCTAACCTACTGAGACTCGGCAAGCGAATGCACCTAGATAAGGCAGTTTTTGCCGTCATTGGTGAGTCCTTTAATGGCTCAAGCGATACGTTCTTTTCAATCGGAGGTGGAGCTACGGGTACTGCCGTCGTACGTATCTGGTATTTGGACATGCAAGCCAATAAACCTATTATCAAAGGTCTAAGGTTTGAAGGCAAATCCTCATCTGGTGCATTTGGCGAATATACGGGTTCAAAGGGGAGAATTTTTCGGGCAGTGCAAATCGCTCTCGATAAGGCATTTGATGAGAATCTAAAATCATCTACGAAAGGCAGCGAATAGGCTAATGGCACAGCTAGTCTCTGGATGTTCTTGTTAAGTAATCGTGCTGGAAACTTCAGAGACAATTTCAATGGGATCAGCTTGACTCGATAGGTATCGCCGAATTTGCAGTTCCCATGTGTGGTCATCCATTAGCTTGAGTTTCGAACATGCTCTTTCCAGGTGAATTCTTTGGAGTTTCGTATCGCCACGATTTTCGGCAATAGATGCCGAAGCAAGGTCATATCGCAACCATAGATATCGAGAACACTCTTCCTCCATTCCCCCAACACTTAGGCAGGCAGCTCGTAACTTTCCTAGCCCCCGTTCCGCAAATTTATAGTCACCGATGACAGACGCGACATCTACGAAAGCCGCCCAGTGGAAGCATTTCATTGCGGGATGGCTTGGTAGTATTTCTTCGCACTTTGCCAAATCATTCACCGCCTCCATCAAAGCCACCGCGAGTGGGCTGTCACCCGATTGACCCCGTTCAAATAGCGATGACAAGCCAGAAGCTTTGTCACGCATCACACCAAGGTGAAGCTCGACTTCATAGAAACCCTGACCTTCCGCGCACAACAAAAGCCTCCGAACCTCCTGCCATCGATTCAGTACTCGGTCTTTTGGCTCAAGTGAAGTGACGTCGAAGTGACGTGAGGCATCTAGCATCAAGCAGTTCTCATATCGCAATGCTGTGAATTCAAGCGGAAACATCGCCTGAGGAAATCGTTGTTCAAGGCTCTCAACTAACATCCTATGGCCTTTAGTGTCGTGAATTAACCTGAAAACAGCCAAATAGAACCTGATTGTCTTGATACGTGCAAATAAGAGTGTCTCGCTGTCATTGAGTATGGTCTCTGCCAAGAGAATCCTCTGATTCACATGCAATTGATCTGTCCATCCCCACCCCACTTTGCCTAAGAGGAGTGCCAATAGTGCACCAGGGGCCTCTGTTCGGCCAGTCATGTATGAACTAAAGTTGGCGTATGAAATTCCCTTTGATCCTAATTCTAGTTCTAACCAAGTGCCTTTAAGAGAATCAAACTGATCTCGCAGAGAGTCAATAACTTGAAAAAGTGTTGAGTTCCTGGTACGAAATGGGGAGAATCCTGTCAACACTTTTGTTGAATTGTCCATTATAGTCAAGAATACACACAAACTGAACAGAATCAGCAAAGACCTATAATGCTTATTGCTTTTTTATTTTTGGGCAAAACGCCATATGCATGCCATTTAAGACTTAAAGCAATCAGGGTATTGGTTCGTCTGCTAGAGCCAGGGAAGGATAACCCGATATGTTCACTATCAATTCAACCACTTTCAGATCCTCATTTTCCATTCTTGCCATAGGAATTACAGCACTTTTGCTGCCTACTCGCTCCATTGCAGGCACAATACAACAATCCGACTCAAAGAATCCAAACTTCTCGGTCGAAGCCCGAAAAAGGTTGCCTTGGGCGGTTAGTGTCGGCCTCTATGAGCCAACCTTTAGTTTCCAGGGCATTTCGAGTGGAGCTGGAGCTACAGTTGCTATTTCTTATCGGCTCGCACTAGAGTCATTCGACGTAAAGCTGTTCTCGCGTGGCTCTACTTGCAGCATATCCGCGGGGGGATCATCTGCAGATATTTCAACTTCTGAAATTGGACTCGAAGCACTCTTTCGGATGAACCAGATTTATGCAGGACTAGGCTACGGCTTTTCAAGGGGTGACCTGTCTGTCACTGGCACTCAATTAGCTGAAATCAAGAGTAGTACGATCCTGTCTGTCATCGCAGGTTATGATTTCTCTCCTCGATTCTATGGAGAATTCAGGTGGCAGACTTCATCCAATGACTTATATCGTGCATTCTCGCTATCTGCGGGTTATCGCTTTTAGGATCTCACGTCAAGAGACCCGGACCACGAAAGGATTTGGGTCTCTCTTATCTTGTCAGAAGTGAAACGAAACCGTTGCCGTGAATAAAGTTCCACCAACCGTTATGCGTTGAGGTCCTGTTCCTGGCTTTGACGGGGCATGTCTCTTAGGTGTCATGAATGGAATGGCCTGCTCCAAATTGAACTCAAATGTTGCCTTTCCAAACTTAGTTCGATAACCGATCGAAGGCGTTACCATAATGAGCCTCGAAAGGTCAGATGTGGCAGTTCCATAAGACGCATTTAGAAACTGAGCTAATTGGTAACTTGTTTGGAAGATTGTTGGCATCTTCGCAATCCGTAACGTCTCCGTCCATGAACTGGTGCTTCCCTTAGGTCGAGTCACACTTGCGCCGATTTCAAGGCTACTTTGCCTGAAGTCGAGTTGGGCAAGGGCTCGTGTTCCGATCGGTGCGCCGATTCCCAATACGGTTGCGTCGGGAAAGTGAACGCGAACGTGTGATCCAGCTTCGCTATAACCCGTCCAAATGGACCAATAATCACGCTCGTGCTTTTTCTCGGCAAACAATAGCCCAAAGTGGTTTGAATACCCCGACAACGAGGTTTCCCCGATTGCAATATCCCCTTCGCGGAAGGTCGACCCTTGCCCCGAGAACTGTCCATCGGAATAGAGCAAAGAAATACTGTCCCGCGCAGACCAATCGTATTTCAACGCGACCTGCCGTGAATATCCAGATGCGGGAAGTCGGACACCTAGTGAGGAACCGGACGCACCTCCCGATAAGCCCAAGGCACCGTTAACACTCATGCTGGTCAGGTCGTAACTGAACCTCAAGCGCTTGCCAATGGATGCATATCCAAAGAAGCCAATCTCGTGGGTCGTATCCTCCAGATGGAATTCAGGATTCACTCCAAAGAGGTTGAAAGTCTGGCCAAGTTGAGGTGCATGTCCACTGGCTTTTAGCGCCTTACTTTCTAGGCGCAAACCAACTTCACCACCACGAAAAAACTGCTTGGCAACAAGAGACTGTCCTTTGGTGGGCGCGTTGCCATCAAATCGAAGGTTAGGTTCCCTCCAGTCAAATCGATGGTTGCCGGTCATGACCGAATATTGGATTTCCCAGGCTGATCCTTTGGGTGGAGAGTAGGATAGTGAAAAACTACCCAGTGCACCGTCCGCATATTGGAGATGCTCATTTCCACGGTCAGACCTAACTAGAAACTGATATGTGCCCCCGATGGAGGCATTCAAGCCCAGCGTGCGAGTTTCTTGCTTGTCTAGTCTCTGAAATCGCTTCCAAAGGCTGTCATATGACAGGTCTTGAATTTGAGACTGGGCATGAGCTACACCACTAACAAAAAGGTTAAGGGCTCCAAAAATAATGAAGCCCCCAACATATGACAACCTAATAGTCGTTTCCAAGTTCTCTAACCAGCATTTGATGCTGCCAAAGATCCTAAAACGTCTAGAACTGTCTGAGTATCATTTACCGAAGTAGATCCAATGGCATGACTACCTGGGATTGGACTAACCCAAAGGCCCCCAAAAGTCAGATCGCTGAAGTCGGTGCTTTCATAAGACACGGAATCAAATCCTTGAGAGGACATGTAGTGAATGGTTGGAAATAGTGGTACTAGATTTGCGGGAGCATTGGCAAACCACTCCGGAATCCGAAGCGTGTTTGCTTCGCCTGAAAGGGTCACAGCTTGGTCGTGCGTGAGGTTGAAAATGGCATCATTTGCGCCAGACTTGAAGTCAGAGATCTGTGAAGAAGTCAGGGAACCTGGATTCAAAATCCAACCTGTGCCAGTTCTTGCTTCATAGGCTGTCATTCCGGACAAACTTGTGTTGATGGCAGTTACCAACATAGTGGGTACGGCTGCCATTCTGGCGTGACCGTCTGTGTTCAACTTACCGAAGCCGCCGGTGGGCAGATAGTCACTTGAAAGTATCGGAGCACCATTTAGGCTCCCTCCAAAAGTTGTAGCAAACGATTTGTTATAGGGGTAAGTGGTGGTATCAAAACCCAAGTTATACGCCAGAAGCAAATCGAGGATACTTTCGAGGGCTTGAACGGCGACTCGCAACGCTCGAATCTCAACTGTACCAATCTTGACGGTAGAGTTAGTCTTCGATGGATCAGTAATCGAAAGCGGAGATGCATCCGACGGCAAAATCGATTCATTTGAAAGGATCGTGTCGGCCTCGGCCAATGCAGCCGATACGTCCCTTAAGGCAGCATATACCTGGATGTACGTTGGGTTAGTTGGATAGGCTCGGCTGGGGGCAGCGTTGCTAAACAAGCCAATCATTTTCACTCGTCCATTTGAGTCGACTGGCTGAATATCCGTTGCACTTAGCTTTGGAAAAGCGTTACCAAGGAATCCAAATCGAGCAGAAGCCAACCGGTTTTGCAGAATGCTTTGCATGCCATTGGTAGGTGCCCTGTGAGTTGAGATGCCGAGGAGGTCAAGCAGGGTTTGCGATTTTAGAGCAACAAGCGTAATGGCATACCCTGCATTAGCAACCCGATCATTAGGTGCACCGCTACGTGCCGTTTTGAAGTTAGCGTTTGCCGATGCAAGATTGCCGGTGTTGATGGTGGTCTGATCCGAAAGCATCGAATTAATAGCGTTGATGCCATTCCGCTCCGCTGTAATAGGGTCAGTGCCTGAACTGCCAGTACCACCCCCTCCACCGCAACCGGCAAGAAAAACTGAGCAAGCAACCAAAACAAAAGCAGATGAACGAATATTCATATCGTGATTCTCCTAAATGCCCTTAGGCACCGCAATACATTTGGAAATAGAGACAAATACTACAACCATTGCTTCGCTAGGTCAATTAACATAACATGAAAGAATCATAAAGAATTGCTGGTCCCTCTTGGCATCAATCGTACGAAACTGGTAGCTGCGGTAAATTATAAATATCCGCGAATCATGTGATTAGAAGTAAAATGGAATATCGGGAACGAATCTCGTTTTGAGCCTCGTATAGCTCTCAGTTAACAAGGTTTGCAGTTATGTTCTTCGTTGGGGTTAAAGAAAAAACTAATTCAGTTGGAGATCGACTTGATCTCTTTGAAGGGCTGATAAAAGATGCTCATCGGCCGGCCTATGGCTTGGCGTATCGGCTTACCGGAAATGCCTCCGAAGCCGAAGACCTCGTCCAAGAGTCGTTTGTAAGGGCATATCGCTTCTTTCATCGTTACGATGATTCACTTCCATTTACTAGTTGGCTCTACAGGATCATGACCAACGCCCACATTGACTCTGTGAGGAGAAGGGGGCGACTTAAGACAACTAGCTTGGAGGCATCGGGTAGCGATGGTTCTACGACTTGGGATTTGCCGGACCTCGAAGCCTCCCCCGATAGAGCTATGCTGCAGAACAGCCTGGAAGAACCTGTTCAGAAAGCTTTACTATCAATGACTGCGGAGTTCCGAACGGCAGTCCTACTTGCCGACGTAGAAGGACTTGCCTATGAAGAGGTTGCAGAAATAATGAAAACCTCAGTCGGAACAGTCCGATCGAGGATTCACCGTGGCCGAAAGCAGATAAGAAGTTATCTCCTCAAGCACGCTCCAAAGACTTACCGAGGTTATTGCGATGAATTGTAAGTCCGTTCAGAATCGACTTTCGGCGTACCTCGATCGAGAGTTGGGTGGCGACGAGTTGCTCGTTCTTAGAGCACATCTATCGACTTGTAGAGAGTGCCGCGAGGAACTCGATGGCTTGAGAGCATTGAAGAGTTTGCTAGGCGGAGTTCCTTGCCCCGAACCACCGGATGACCTTTCAGACAAGCTCACTGCGAGCATGCTCAAGCTGAGATATGAAGAACCGAGGAAGTTGTTTAAGGTATCGGCGTTCATGTTTGCTGGCGTGGCAGCCTGCTCGATGCTTGGCACACTCGTTGCGTTGAACTACAATTTGAATCGTTCGGGTAGAGAAAATTCTGCTATGGGCATGGGGAACATGGCCAATGCTTCTCGCATGGATTTACCTACTTACGCGGATAGTCACGTGAGCCCGATTATTTCGGCTTCTAACTTTGGCCCCCGCTAGCTCTTACGGTCCTGGAATGATGTTGTGCTTGTGTGCTTCATTCGATAGCCTCGTTGCAACTCGAACTGTAAAAGTCAGTTTCGGGTTGCTGGCATATTTCTCACCTTTGGCGAACCCCTAATTCATCTTTAGGGCCCAAAGGGAGACGTAGAAACCGATAGATCAAAAATGGGTGGAACTGTTTCCGGGCCGATCAGCGTTACCAAAAATTGTATGGACTTAAAGACTCGGAGGTGGCCACCAAAAGTGGTCGTTAACGCTACTAACTTGATAGTTGTATAGTAACTGCTGGTCAATTCAAGCAGGTCCTTGCCAAAAAAGGAGATTAAACACAGAGAAATGAAAGAAACCAAGAAAACCCCAAAGAGCGTGTATATCACACTCGGTGCAGGCTTCGCAGTCGGGGCCATATGTATGGCCGGAATATCAGGCTATAACGCCCTGCCACTCAGCCGCGCATTTGGAGCCGACACTCACCTGCCTTCGTTTCAGACTCGTATGATTAGTGCGCCCAGTCGCGAAAGCATGGCGCAAATGCGAAATCTGGATTCGTTCTTCACGAATCTAGCCGACTTTGTATCCCCAGCTGTTGTTGACATTCGTGCAACAAGCGGACGCCAAATGGGACCTAACGGTGAACGAACTCCGATTTCCGGTGGCGAAGGTTCAGGGTTTATCCTGAGGCCTGACGGTTACATCGTTACTAACGACCACGTCGTCGGAGGCTTTGATAAGGTCAAGGTCATTCTTAAGGACGGTAGGGAATTCGATGGCAAAGTCATTCGGGCTCATGACAGCGACTTGGCCGTCGTAAAGATCAACGCAACCAGCCTGCCTACCTTGGCTTTCGGTGATAGCAACAAGCTCCGACCGGGACAAATGGCAATGGCTGTTGGTTCACCCTTTGGGCTGGAGCAATCTGTAACGTACGGGCACATCAGCGCCCTTGGTCGCGACAAGACGCTCATTGAGAATCGGTACTACCCCGATATGATTCAGACGGATACTGCCATCAACATGGGTAACTCCGGCGGCCCCCTCTGTAACATTGATGGTCAAGTCATTGGCCTCAACACGGCCATTTACAGCCCATCAGGAACAAGCGCTGGAATCGGATTTGCCATTCCGAGCAACCAAGTTCGGCTTATTGTAGACAAGCTGATTGAGAACGGAAAAGTCGTCCGAAGTCAAATTGGCCTCATTCCTGAAAACCTTACGGAGTATCAAAAGCAACAGAGGCATGTTCAAGGTGGCGCACTAGTACTTGACGCGCCAGAGAACCAACCAGCAGGCATGGCAGGTGTTAAGAAGGATGACATCGTCGTACGAGTTGGCCATACAGCTGTTAACTCGCAACTCGACCTGCGAAATGCAATGCTCGAATATACACCTGGAACAACTGTTGATCTGGAAGTTATTCGCAATGGTGCACACAAGACGTACAAGGTCAAGTTGGAAGCCCACAAGGAAATGACAGAGCCGACACCCCAAATCCAGCGAGCCCCCTCGGGTCGACAGCAGTTCTCCTTCCCTAAGGGATTCGATGGTCCTGACTTCTTTAAGGACTTCCCTGGAATGGGCGAACAATTGCCAAAATCAAAGAAGGCGCCCGCCAATCCTGATGGCAAAGCTCACCTCGGGGTAGTTATCGGTAACCTTACCGATGACGCGAGAAAGCAGTTCTCGGTACCAGCAGACGCTAAAGGAGCTATTGTAGGTCAAGTCACTCCTGGCTCAGTAGCAGATTCAATTGGCATTGAAGAAGGAGATGTCATTCAGCTGCTGGGTTCCAAACAGATCACGTCTGCAGAGGATTTGACTAACGCAGTTAAGCAGCTCAAAACTGGTGACTCTCGTCGGATTCGTTACACGAGATACGGCTCGGGCCTAACGGTTGTTGAACGAGATGTGACGTTCTAACTTATCCCTGTCCTGGAAGACTCGCTTCCAGGACAGGCAAAATCGAAGAGGCCCAGCGGAGATGTCCGCTGGGCCTCTTCAATTTTAGTAATTAACGCTGTACTAGCGCTTGCCAGTGATTGTGCCCGTGATCTCAACTTTGATGGTCGATGCCTCGAAACCATTCTCAACCGCTTGCTTTTCAATCGCCTCAACGATTGCACTTGGAAGCTTGAGTTCCATTACATCACCGGTTTGCTCACAAACCATGACTTCGGATCGTCTACCAGCACACTCTGCCATTCTGCAGGGGAAGTATCCGTCGACTACACCAATGTGATGAATAAGGCCCACTTCTTGAAGTGTTGCCAAAATTCGATAGACACTGACAACGTCAATTTTGCCGCCACCAGAAATAATCTTTTCGTGGATAGCATAGGCGCTAAGAGCCTTCGATGTGTCTGCCAGCGCTCGGATCACCTGAACACGTGGCATTGTGATGCGATATCCTGCATTTCGCAATTCTTTTAACGAATGCTCTTCGTAGACCTTCGCCTCCGATAAGGCTGTAGGGGTTTGAACGATATGGTCGCGAGAACGTCTTTCTTTCATGGTGATATTATGTACGACGTTTCAATAAGGCAGTTGACTACACTTTGCTTGCGGTTTGTCAAAGTTGTTGATCGTCGTTGAAATTTTGACGCTGTTGTAGACCTAATGTTCCGCTTATGACGATTGCGTCCATGAAAATGTAAAAACTAGGTTCCCTTGAACCTGAGATTATGATATGATCTACCGCGAACAGTTCGGGATGGCCCTTGGGCGACCCCGCTGAGGAGGGAACATGCAGTTTTACAATTTGAAAACCCGATCGCACGTTGAAATTCCAGATTCCGACGTTCAAAAGATGAAGATGACGCGCAAAACAAAGTCTGGTGAGCAGATCCGATATGCGCTTACAGCTACCTTTGAAGGTAGCAAACTCTTCAAGTTTGTGAACGAAGCAACCTACACTTCATCGAGCGCAAAAGAAGTTTAATAAACTTTTTCACTCACCAGAGGCATTAGGCCTAAAGCCCTAAAGCCTCTTTTTGTTAATCGCATAAAAGCCCTTGTAAGGAGATTGCAAGGGAAAGTGCGTTTTCGTGACTCCGCTAAGGAAGTTCCGCGCTTCACTGTCGGTAAACTCATTCATTCGAATGACCATCGACGAGCAATTAAGCATTTTGCGCAGAGGTACCACTGAAATCATCAGTGAGGCCGACTTACGTAAGAAACTAGAACGAGGCACACCACTTCGCATAAAACTTGGTGTCGATCCGACCGCAAAGCACGTAACACTGGGTTGGGCTGTCGTGTTGCGCAAGCTTAGAGACTTTCAGCGGCTTGGGCACTCTGCTTGTCTAATCATTGGTGACTTCACAGCCCAAATCGGCGATCCGAGTGGAAAAAACAAAACCCGTCCCCAATTGTCGCGAGAAGAAGTCCAAGCAAACGTTGACGCGGTGATGGAGCAAGTCAACACGATTCTCGACCGCGAGAAAACAACAATCTACTTTAATAAGGATTGGCTTGGAAAGATGACGTTCGAGGATGTCATCAAGCTTTGCTCGCGATATACGGTTGCTAGAATTCTCGAGCGTGACGATTTCACTAAACGTTTAGAAGAGCATCGCCCCATCGCGATGCACGAAATCATGTATCCACTTTGCCAGGGCATGGACTCAGTCGAAATCAGCGCCGATGTAGAAATCGGAGGCAATGATCAAAAATTCAACTGCTTGGTAGGTCGGACCTTGATGGAACAGTACGGCCAAGAACCGCAGGTCGTCGTGCTCTGCCCCTTATTAGTGGGCACTGATGGCAAAGAGAAGATGTCTCAATCCCTCGGTAACTACATTTCTGTGATCGACACGCCAAACGATATCTATGGCAAGACGATGTCCATTCCAGATGAACTGCTGGAGAATTATTTCGAGCTGGCTACTGACGTGCCTCTTGCGGAAGTTAAAGATCTCATTGCTAACACACCTAACCCGCGAGATGTTAAGCGGCGTCTAGCAACCGAGATTGTTTCGCTCTACCACGGCATCGACGCAGGACGTGAAGCTGATGAATACTTCCTCACGACGTTTAGTAAACGTCAACAGCCAGTTGAAGCGGACCTAGTACAAATTCCGCCTAGCCTTATTGAGGACGGATCAGTGCTCATTGCAAATCTTATTTTTGCGATTGGATTGACCAAGAGTAATAGCGATGCCAGACGCCACATGGAAGCAGGTGCAGTGGCTCTTGATGGCGAAAAACTATCCGATCCAAGGATGAAGTTAGTGGCTAGTGAAATGGATGGGAAAACCCTCAAAGTTGGAAAACACCAGTTTAGAAAACTAACACTCTAGTGCTGAATTGGGTTTAAGCTTGCGCTTACTGTGGCTCGACACGTAATATTCCGCTATGTCCCTCCAGTCTTCGCGACTTGTCCTATCGTGTCTACTCCTAACTGCCACTAGTATCGGAGCCTTGGCTCAAGACACACTGCAGTCTATGCCTCGCTTTGACCGTTACGAGAAGCTCCGCCGCGAGATATCCGGCTCTGTCGTATTGGGCACCATCAGCCCCACTTGGGCGGATGACAGCAAATCCTTTACTTACTCGCTCGGCGGAAAGAACTATAAGTTTGATGTCACTCAGCGCAAGTCCGAACCGACTGGCGACGCACCAGTTTCCACTCCCTCGCGTCAGGGCAGGCGAGATGGTCAAAGGGGGACACGGGGCAATCCCGAGCGCGGTCGACAGTTCTCGACGGCATTAACCGACGACGGAAAGTACAAGGCAGTAACTCGAAACCGAAATGTTTACATTAGTGACAGCGACGGCAAGAACGAAATAGCGATCACAAAGGACGGAAGCGAATCAAAGCGGATCAAGTTCGGTATTGCTAGTTGGGTCTACGGAGAGGAACTGGGAGTTCGAGAGGCTATGTGGTGGTCTCCGAGCGGCACGAAGCTTGCGTTCTATAAATTTGACGAGAGTCAAGTCAAGGACTATTTTCTACAATATGAACAAACCAAGGTGCAGGACACGTTGGATACGGAAGCCTATCCAAAAGCCGGAGCTCCAAATCCCATTGTTACGCTCTATGTTTATGATGTAAGTTCGAAGCAGATTACGACAGTGGACACGCACTTCGGTGATTCGATGCTCGGTGAGTATGTCTATGACGTAAAGTGGTCACCCAATGGAGACGAACTGCTTTTCAATCGAACGGATCGAAAGCAGAAGACGATGCAATTCTGCGCAGCAAATCCAAGTGACGGTACTTGCCGGGTAATCGTTGAAGAGCACCAGCCACAGAGTTGGGCAGACAATCATCCCGTCATTCATTTCCTTGATGATAAAGCGTCTTTCATTTGGAGTTCCGAGCGAAATGGATTTAAGAATCTCTATCTCTACGACCTAACAGGAAAACTGAAGCATGCCGTCACTCAAAACGAGTTTGATCTTCAAGGCATCGTTTCAGTTGATGAAAAGAAAGGGCGAATCTTCTATCGCTGCCGAAGCGGCAATAGCCCCTATTTGGAACAGTTAAATTCAGTCGGAATTGATGGAACGAACAGCAAGCGCCTCACCGATCCTTCGGTCAGCCACTCGGTCACTTTGGCACCAGATGGCGCGACATTTGTTGATGTTCAACAGAGAATCGACTTGCCGCCGGTTACCGTTTTGTGCGACGAACAGGGTCAGAAGTTAGCCGACATTGCGCATTCGGATTTGACCAAGTTTGACAAATTGAGACTCCGCAAGACTGAACGAATTCAGTATTTGGCGGCTGACGGCAAAACAACTTGCTACGGCACTTTGCAATTCCCTTCCGATTTCAATACCCACAAAAAGTATCCCGTCATTGTCGGCGTATATGGCGGACCAGAATCTGGCGGCGGAGCTGAAACTTTCCAACTGCCAAACCCGATCACGGAATTGGGCTTCCTGGTGGCATCCTTTGATGGACGTGGTACCAGCGGTCGTGGAAAGGCTTTCAAGGATGCCATGTATGGCAAGATGGGCATCGTTGAGATTGATGACCAAGCAGCTGGTGCGAAGTCTCTACGAGAGCGTGGTTATGTCAACGGAAGAATAGGCATTTACGGCACCTCCTACGGAGGCTACGCCTCACTGATGTGCCTATTGCGCTATCCAGACGTTTTCAGCGTATCTTGCTCCAGTTCAAGCGTTACCGATTGGCTGAACTATGACTCGATTTATACCGAGCGTACTAATGGATTGCCCGATGCAACTGAGAACAAGGTTGGCTACGACGCAGGACGCGCGGCCAACTATGTCAAGTCATTAGACGGCAAGCTCATGTTGTATTACGGATCAGCCGATAACAACGTTCACCCTTCAAACACCCTACAGCTCATTCAGGCTCTCGAAACTGCCGGCAAGCGGTACGACCTACAAGTGGGTCCCGACCGCGGGCATACCCAAATGAACACCACGAGGATGTGGGAATACTTCATCACTCACTTGATCATTGAAAAACCAAGAAAGGACAACTTAAAGTCCACTTTCGATCGACGAGCGCGCGAGAAGACGGCGGTCTCGGGCTAACTATCTTGAGCCTGTCAATCAAAAGACTGACAGGCTCAGTAATTCGCTGATACTTTAATTAAGCGACGGTATGGAATCCTTCTGTCGCCCAAAGTCGTTTGGCGTGTTCAATTTGGCGACTCATCGCCTGAGGTCCCGGCGCACCTAGTGATTCGCGACGCTTTACGGAACCTTCTGGATGCAAAACGGACAATGCTTCCACCGGAACCTCGGGAGCCATTTGTGCAAGCATGGGTTCAGTAAGGTCCTCCAATGTGCACCCGAGAGCATTGCACTCAACAACGATTTTGCCTACAATTTCGTGGGCCCGACGAAATGGAATTCCTTGACTTGCGAGGTAGTCGGCCAAATCGGTAGCAGTAGAGAAATCGCCTCGTACGGATGACGCCATACGGTCGGTTTGCCAGTCTGCTGTTTCCAACATGAGGTGAATGAGCTTAATTGAATCTTTGACTTTTCGAAGACTGTCGAACAAAGGCGGTTTATCTTCTTGAGTGTCACGGTTATATCCAAGCGGCAAGCCTTTCATAGTCGTCGCCAGCGTGGTCCAGTTCGCCAACGTTCGTCCCGTTCGTCCCCGAATCAACTCTGCCATGTCAGGATTTCGTTTTTGAGGCATGATGGACGATCCCGTCGTCACTGTATCGCTCAACTTGATGAACCCAAATTCTCGGCCACTGAAGAGCACCAGCTCCTGGGAGATCCGGCTCAAGTCAATCATGATTAGTCCGCACAGGTGCAGCGCATCGAGAATGTAGGACCGATCGGATGTAGCATCCAGAGAATTGGGAATAGGAGCAATAAATCCCAGTTCTGACGATGTAGCATTTCGGTCAATTGGGAAACTCGTTCCGGCGAGTGCAGCGGCGCCAAGTGGGCAATAGTTCGCTAATTCAGAAAGTCTCTCAGCGCGCCATCCATGTCGTTGGAGCGCCCAGAAATGTGCCATGAGGTAGAAGCCCAACGTAATCGGCTGGGCTCGCTGCTGGTGGGTGTACCCAGGCATCAAAGAGGCCTGATACTTTTCGCCTTGTTCGAGAAGGAGGCCTTGGAGCTTCTTGATCAGGTCAAAAACGACGATGAGTTCGTTATGAAGATACAGCCGTGTATCCGTCGCCACCTGATCGTTTCTAGATCGAGCGGTATGCAGTTTTCCGGCCACTTCGCCTGCAATCTCGTGAAGGCGGATCTCAATGGCGGTGTGGATATCTTCGACGTCGAGGTGTAAAAATTCGGGCCCTTCTTCGTGAATCTTCTCCAAACCATCAATAATGAGCTTTGCTTCCTCTTCAGAGATGATGCCTTGAGCTCCTAGCATGCGGGCGTGGGCGACCGAACCGATGATATCTTCTTGCCAGAAGTTAAGATCTGTCTCAATTGACTGGCCAAAACGATCGACCAATTCAGCCGTCGTCTCGCTAAATGCACCACCCCATAGCTTCTTCATACCGGGCGTAATGTTATCCAATGTTTAGCGAAATTCTGTACTTTTTTGAAAAGTGTACAAATTCGTGTGACAAAGTCCTTTCTTATCGATGCGTACCCGATTTGTTAGTCGATTCCTAAACTAACCTACAAAGCGCGACATATTGGAGTGCGCGACAAGTCAAGATAAGGTCATGCGGGGTGTTTCATTACTCGTCTGCGTTCTGCCTGCGTTCGCCTTTGCGAAGCCATTTACGTTGGTTTCCAATGACGTTAGGATCCAGGTCATTTCTCCTAGTCTTGTTAGGCTCGAACAAAAAGGTCCTCTAGGATTTGAGGATCGTAACACGTTTACTGTAGTCAATCGAGATTTTGGGAAAGTTCAGCCAAAGGTTTCCCATCGAGGCGGCGTGGTCGTTATCGAAACAGATCGTCTCACGGTTGTTGTTCCAGAACATGCTGTAAGCCTCCGTGACGTGGAGGTCTTCGACAGCTTCAATCAACACCTTTATCAATACGATGGCAAGCTTCCCGAGAATCACTATTTGCCTGCCCCAGGTTTCGTAAAGGCCCCTTGGCTACTGTCGGATAATCCGCGATTAATACCACCCCAATGGGGCGCAACTCCTGCCCCAAAAAATGTGAATCCAGCCCTGGAAGCAACATCAGGATGGGATAGTCGAAACAACGCCCCCGATATCTATGTCTTTGTTCCGGGTCCCAACGGTTATGAGCAACTGCGGCAAGACTTTCTCAAATTGACAGGTCCGATACCCAAGCCACCACTCTACATCCTCGGATTTATTGACAGCCGTTATTATCCCTACTCCTCGAAAGAGGCTTTGGACACGATCGAGACTTACCGAAAGAAGCAGATCCCCCTTGATACTTTCGTCGTTGACACCGACTGGAGAGTCAACGGCTCGGCTGGATATGCGGTTGAAACCAAACTATTCCCGAACATGGGACAATTCATATCGGACGCCCACAACAAGCACGTTCGCTTGATGTTCAACGATCATCCTGATCCCAAAGCGCCGGGTGCAACCGATCCTTCAGAACTCGCATTTAGGTGGGCTGGACTTACTTCACTGATGGCACTCGGGATGGACGTCTGGTGGTACGACCGAAACTGGTCAACGAACTTGGTCGAACCGATGCCAGGCATTCGGAAAGAGATGTGGGGGCAACGACTTTATCACGATATCACGGAACGCTTCCGCCCAAATGTTCGGCCTTGGATAATGACCAACGCGCAAGGAATCGATAATGGGATTGAACATTACGCTCCCGAGGCTGCTGGCCACCGATATCCCATGATGTGGACGGGAGATACCGGGTCGACTTTTGATTACCTTCGACGCGGAGTGGAAAATGGAGTCAACCGAGGTTTGGTAGCTCTACAACCTTACACGCACGAGGACCTAGGTGGACACACGGGTCCGACGCCCTCCGATGAACTCTATATTAGATATCTGGAATACGGGTGTCTCTCTCCAATAACACGGGTCCACTGTACGTTGGGCCAAGACCGGCATCCATGGGCCTTTGGGAGTGAAGCGGAGGAAATTGTTAAGCGGTATATCAATTTGCGCTACCGTCTGCTGCCCACCATTTATACGGCTGCACAGCATACGTACGAAACCGGGACCCCGCTTTTGCGCAGATGCGACTTGTACTGGCCGACCTATGCAGAAGCTGCACGAAGTGACCAATACCTTCTTGGCGAGGATATTCTTGTTGCGCCAATTGTTACAAGTGTTTATGGCGAAGCAAATCCGATTCCAGAATCGCTATTCCAATTGAGTACTCGAGCTCCGGGCCTTACCGCGGAGTACTTTGCCAACTCCAACCTAGAAGGCGAACCCAAAGTCGTGAAAGTGGATCCCAAGATCGATTTCAATTGGGGCACCAAAGCTCCGTTGCCAGACATACCTGCGACACATTTCTCTGTTAGGTGGACCTCGATCCTCGGACCCATTCCTAAATCCGGGGTCTACCAGTTGGTGACCAAATCGGACGACGGTATTCGCGTGTACATCGACGGAAACCTGGTCATCAACGATTGGAAGGCTGAAAACAGTGCATTTAATAAGTTCAAAGTCTTCTTTGAAGCTGGATCAATCCATAAGCTTCGTGTCGAGTACATGCAGTTGACCGGCGGATCAATGTGCACTCTCGCATGGCTACCACCCAGCACGACAGACACCACCGTTTCAACAAAGCAAGTGTGGATTCCACCTGGACAATGGCAAGATTTGTGGACCGGTGAAATATTAGAAGGTCCGCGCACTGTTACGGCTCACGCTAGCGTGGGACAGATTCCTATGTGGGTGTCGCTTGGCGGAGTTGTACTTACGGGTCCTGAAATGCAATACACGGATCAAAAACCAATGGACCCGATCACTGCCGATCTCTATATGGGACCGGGGGGCCAAACCGTTCGAGAACTTGTTGAAGATGATGGAATCTCAAACGAATACCAATCGGGACGAGTTGCTCGCACATCGGTGCAGTTCGTTTATTCGAACGTCTACGGAGCTGTAAAGCTGGGTTCGACGGTCGGCACCTTCACAGGAATGCGTACCAATAGGAATTGGATACTTCGATTTCATCTGCCGAAGGGCATGACAGCTGACAATGCGAAGATCGACAATAAAGCTGGTTCCTTTACCCGTGAGGCAAAAGTCAAACCTTTGATTCCGTTCGCCGCGGGTAGTTCGCTCGGTGAGGGAGAAGTCGTCACCGTAATTATTCCAACTTCATCCATCCGTAAAGAACATACGGTCATTCTTGAAATGAAGGCGAAACCATGAAAAAAGCCTGTCAGTGAGCTAAGTGCTTCTGACAGGCTTGTCGGCTAACGATTAAGACTAAAGGCTAGTGACAGCCACAGCTACCACAACCACCGCCCGCTTTCGTATCCAAGCCAGGCATAGCTTCTTCGTCGGTTGAGAACGATGAGCCGCATCCACAGGATTTGACTGCCTTGGGGTTTTCGACCTTAAAGCCTCCGCCAAGGACATCATCAACGTAATCGACAATAGCTCCAGCCATATATCGGAGGCTCAATTCATCGACAAGGATTTTGATTCCCCTATCGGTCAATTGGACATCTCCTTCTTCAGGCGGATTTTCATCCAAAGCCATACCGTAGCTGAGGCCGGAACACCCGCCACCAGCAACCCACACACGCAACGCGGCGTCCGACTTGTCGTTCTCAACAAGCATGCCCTGAAGCTCTGCTGCTGCTCTTTCCGTCAAACTGATCTCCGAGACTGAAACCTGTTCCTCTACTGCCATTTTTTTTGAGTTTCCTTTCTACTTTATCTTACGTGACTGGAGACATTTTCAGCGCAACAGTTTTCCAGTCCTGGGTATCTCAAAGCCAAATGGCCCAATCTAGCGGCGCGTAACCAGATGTTGTGGGTTTGTACCGAACAAAAGCTATGCGCATTCGATCTCCTAGAATAATGGCAATAGGAATTTGTGATTGGGGTTGCGGCGGGCTGAGGCTATTGAAAGCCCTTCGTTCGGCACGGGCAGACCTTGATACCGTCTATATTGCCGATCAAGCTTCAGAGGCCTACAGCCTCCTATCTCGGGAAGCGCTTCAGGAACGGGTCGGGCATATTCTTCGCTCATTCTTGCAGATTGGCGTGGAACGAGTCGTTTTCGCTTGCGACTCTGCAAGCACGGTCCTGCCGGAACTCATCATGGCTCGAATGACTGTTTCAGGAGTTATTGAGCCCGTTTTGCGAAGCATGGCAGGAAGGTCGCTTCGAGAGGTCGGTATCATCGGAGGGCGAAGGACAATACTTTCTGGAGCCTACGGAAGAGCGTTGAGAAAGCAACGATTTATGGTCGTCCAACGAATTTCTTTGGACCTTGCAAACTCGATCGAATCCGGAGACGTGGATTCAGAATCTGTTCACGATACGGTTAGGGACTTGCTGGAGCCATTGGTCAAAGTAGACGGCATATTGCTAGCGAATACTCATTATCCAATCATTGAGCCCTTGTTTCGAAAGCTACTGCCAAATGCACAGATTATCGACCCAACGTTTGAAACAGTAAGAGAGTTGGCCGGCGACCTACCTCGCTTCAGCGGAAGCGAAGGATCCTCGATATTCTTGACGACCGGATCGCCGTCACATATGTCCGAGCGCGCCCACAAGATTTTTGGCACAAGGACTCCGTTCAGCCCATTTTCACTCGACGAACCTAAGCTTGCCGCATGATGCGAACGAACCATATGTAAGGGACGTGTTAAAATAGTCTCCGGAGAAACTTGGCGTTTGATCAAGTTAGTCTAGGATTTACGTCCCATGAACCTATTCGCAAAAACTTTCTTGACCCTTGGTGTATTCGCCATCGGTGGTTCCTCTTTCGCATCAGACACTTGGTATACGAACTACGATGAAGCGGTCAAAGTCTCGAAGAAGAGCGGAAAGCCCATTTTGGTTAACTTCACTGGAAGCGATTGGTGCGGTTGGTGCATCAGGCTCCAAAATGAGGTTTTTGACAAGCCGGATTTCAAGAAGTGGGCATCGAAAAAAGTCGTCCTCTTGGAGTTGGATTTCCCCCAACACAAAGTTCTAAAGCCGGACCTCAAGAAGCAGAATACAATCTTAGGGCAAAAGTACGCCTCTGTCGTCCCAGGGTTTCCCACCATCCTTTTCATGGATCCAGATGGCACCGTATTCGGCAAGTATGGATACGATGACGGTGGCCCATCTAAATGGACCAAGATGGCTGACCGCCTTCTTCCTTTAAGAAAGAAGGCTAGTAAAAAGTTGGGCGGTTAATTGAACAAGTGCTCGCACTGCTCCATTCGAGCACCATTTTCATCGCACACTGCGTAAGCGGCTCCCCCGTTCAAGGTAACGCCTGCGTGCCGTCCCTTTGCGTCAAGAATGTAAAACTGCAAACCGAAATTAGGATGTCCAGCTGGAGTTTGAAGTCTCTTTTCGACAGTATTTTTAGCTACTCGCTTGAGGGCTTCCATTCCCGCGTCTTTTGCGGATTTGCCCTGGCGCAAACCCTCCACGATCAGGAACGAGCACAAGTTATAGAGGTTGGCCTCACCACGACCTGTCGACCCGGCAGCTCCGATATCTCCGTCAACATAGAGACCTGCTCCGAGAATCGGTGAATCTCCAATGCGGCCTGGTATTTTGAACGCCAGTCCACTGGTGGTAGTTACACCGCAAATCTCGCCCTTCTCATTGATTCCGTTACAGTTGATGGTTCCGTAGATATGGAGCGGATCGATCATGCCCTCTTCGGCCATAGCAAGGGCAGCCTCTAGGCCAGAGGTCTCTCGTTTTTTAGGATCAAGATAATGGTCTTTATCTGTGCGCCTCTTCCATTCCACCCAAGCCCTTCTGGATTTCTCCGTGTTCAGGTCTGGCTCAATGGTGAATCCAAGTTCCCGCGCAAATTCTTGAGCACCTCGTCCTACCAGCAGATGGTGATCCGTCTGTCGGGCAACTTCTCGCGCAATTCGAGAGGGAGTGCGGATGCCTTCCAAGCCGGCGACCCCGCCTGCCCATTTGTGAGGTCCGTGCATGCAACAGGAATCCAATTGAACGACTCCCTCTGCATTGGGAAGACCACCATAGCCGACGGACATCTCGTCTGGATCCAGTTCCAGGATATTGACACCTTCAATTAGGCTGTCCAGCACGTCCATTCCAGACGTCATTAACCGAAAGGCCTTTTGAACACATGTCTCGGTCCCTCCATTCTTGAAGGCATTCCCATTGGAGGAAGAAATGACGACCGGCTTCACCTTACTCGTCAACTTGATTTCTGGAAATGCTCGTGCGAGGGGCGCGACCGCGAGACTTGCGGATCCTGCGAGAAGCGTCCGCCTAGACAATCCATTGTTCATCGTTGGAGTCTAGCTTACGACCGCGATATTTGGTAAGTGGTTTCCTCAGTCACGAAACTGGCCCGCCTATCCTGACGAGAAAGGCGGGCCAATGAGCGAAGAATGAACTTAAGCCGGCTTATTGCCCAATGCAAGTCCTTGACCTACCAGGTACCTATAGCTTTCCTCAACCGCTTCCATCATGTCCGTAGCGCAGAAGTCCATTTCTAGTATCAACCAGTTGGGATTTCCAGCCTTGATCGCTTCAGCAAGATCTACCTTTCCTGCGCCAGCGGCAGTCATCGGTTCATCACGCACCATTGGGCCGTCTTTGACATGCATTAATTTGACTCGGTCTCTGAACTTGGCAACCATATCTGACGCCTTTTGCGCACCAAAATTAGTTGCCCAGTACGTATCCAACTCCAATGTGACATCGGGACACTCGTCCAGCATCCATTCGATCGCAAGCCTGCCGTCAACCATCTCGAATTCCCAATAGTGATTGTGGAGATTGAAGGTCAAGCCCGCGGCTCGGATCGTTGAGGCAACTGCATTGACCTTCACGGCTGTCTCTTTGATCGATTCTACCGATTTGTATTCTTTCGTGCCAAACCCGACAACTGTATCACTCACACCAAGCTGCTTCGCATTGGATATGAACTGATCGACATTCTCTGGAGTTGGCATTTCGCCAAAATACGATGAAACTGCTAGCCCCATGTTGCCAACTGTTTCGCGAAATTCGGCGGGGGTCAATCCAAAGCCATGGCCCTCCACCCCTTTGAATCCGATATCTGCCAATCGCTGGAGAACTGGCAAGTGATTGCCATTTGCCATTGCGTCCCGAAGTGTATAGAGCTGAACTGCTAGTGGTTTCATCTTTGAACTCGTATCTCTAATTGTCTCAAGGCAAATAACATGAATTATTAAGGTTGGTTGGACTCTGATCCATTTTCGAGGTAATCCAGTTCTTGCTGGCTCAACTCAATCTCCAGAGCCTCAACGTTTTGTTGAATCTGTTCAACGTTATTCATGCCCGCAAGGGCCCACACGTTGATCGGCTGGTTTAGTGTCCAAGCAAGCGCAATGTGTGGAGCTGTTACACCGCGCTCAGAAGCCATCTTCTCCACCCTTTCAAGTCGTTTGAAGTTGGTTTCGTTGTGATAGACACGTTTGATGTCATCGAATGGGAGTCGAGCAAAGAATCCGCCTCCTGCTGAAGACCAAGCAAAAAGAGGGAATCCTGTTTTCTCATACCAATCCCTCGCTTCACGATCGACTTGGTAGGCTTCCCACCACATTGGCTCGTTCGCCAGGGCAAGGCTGAGGTTGGGACTGCTAACAGAGAAACCCTGCAGTCCATTCTTCTCCGCATATTCATTCGCTTCCGCGATTCGCGTGTGGTGCCAGTTTGAACCGCCGAACGCCTTGATTCGCCCCGCAGCGAGGTGCTCATTCAGCCACTCTACAATCTCTCCCGCAGGAATTCTCCTGTCATCTCGGTGCAGAACATAAAAGTCTGAGTAAGTAACCCCGCATCTTTCTAGGTTGCCGCGGAGGTCATGATCAAGCGCTTCTCTGGTTACTCGGCGTCCGGCGTCATCATTCGACGAATGGTGGTTCCCTTTGTCGAATCGGATAAGAGCATCCTCGCCTCTTGCTTCGTAATATTCTTTGAGCACTGCAGCAAATCCGGGACCATATCCATAGCTGTTGTCAATGGTATTGCCTCCAACAGCTCGATACGCATCCAATAACTCAAAGGCCTTTACGTTGTCATTTGTAGGAAGCTGGATGACTCCGAAAATGATCTTTGATACATCCTTGTCGAGGTAGGGAACTCGCCCGTATTTCATGATTTGGACTCCATTGCAAAACCTAGGCCAGCACTTGCTCGGAGCATATCTAGCGCCTTCATGTTATTGATCGTGTCGTCCAAGGTCATATAAGGACACTCTTTGGTCTCGATAAACTTTGCAACGGTATCAGCTTCAATGGCATACAACTCGTCGTTTGTGGCATTAAAAGGATAAGCCACAGGTTTCGAGCCATGTTTGTGGACGGTTATGTTTCCGCCATTGACTTTCCAAGGATTATCAATGTGGATCATTCCTTCTGAGCCATAGATCCAGGCTTGGTTCTTCATTTGAATGTGGATCCCGGTTCCGAAACTAGCCGTAAATTCGCCTGGGAACTTCATGCACCCAGACCCAAATTCGTCGTATCCCTTGTCTCCAATAAATGCACAGTAGTGGGCTGACTCGGGCTCAGTTCCTGCGACTAACCGAGTTAATGAGACGCAATAGGTTCCAACGTCCATCAGCCCACCGCCTCCCAATGCCCCGTCGGTTCGGAAGTTCTCCCACTCTTTGCCCGCCTGAAACGCAAACTCAGAATTGACTACTTTAACTTGACCGATGACGTTCTCGCTGAGGAGTTCCTTTAGCTTCAGAGTCTGAGGGTGGCACCGATACATGAAAGCTTCCATAAAGAACACTTTATGCTTCCGGACCTCATTGAGCGCTCTCTGTGCCTCGAGTGCATTCAGAGTAAACGGTTTCTCGCACAGGATCGCTTTTCCAGCTTCTGCACATTTAATGGTCCAGTCGTAGTGCATGTGATGAGGCAGGGCAATGTAAATTGCCTGGACCTCTGGATCATTCAGTACTTCATCATAGGAACCATAAGCCTTACCACCATAGGTCTCCGTAAACTTCTCGGCGCTCTCGATGGTTCGGGAGCCAACTGCGACAAGGGTGCCCGTTTGTGAGACTTTCAACCCTCCAGCAAACTGTCGAGCAATGCCGCCAGTTGCCAAAATTCCCCAATTCAGCTTATCTGCCATATTCGAGGTGAGCTTACTCCCTCAAACTGGTCGGATACCTCAGAATTGATACTAATTCACTGAGTCGTGACATTGCTCAAACCATTTGGCTGGGAGTAGCGACCCACACCAAAAAGCCAGCTGCATTGCGAGTTCGGTCTGGCAGGGTCACGGCTTTTTATCGCGATTACGCTTAGCTTCCAGCAGACTTTGCGCTGCTGAATTGCCAGTAGGTTTTGGTGGGGCAATTGGGGCTGATTCTGCTTTCTTTGAAGAATCTGTTTGGATGATAAGTGGGGCAGCCGACTCGTCTCTACCAACCGTTTCCACACGTTGTTTTGCCGCCCTTAGACGACCCACAACAACATCTTGTTGGGTTGGCACAACCGCCTTTTTGGTACGCAACCTAGCCAGTAGCTTTGCGACCATCTCTCCGACTGGAAGAGCGAGCCTTCGTACTCCGATGTCGAGTGGCAGAAGGAAAGCTGCCATTCCAATCAACAGTGGCCAGAGTTCCGAAACGGAAACGCCGGGATCTTGAATCTTCCTCAGCGCGTCCAGAGGCTTAGAAATCTCGGCTCCGCCCGTAACTTTGCTAACTCGGTCCAGTAACGGTCGATTGGCACGATAGGTTCGATATTCTGGAGGGTAGGGCACTGAAAATCCAGTCGCCGACGTCCGCTTACCACCGGCCGGATCAGGTTCAGCTACCGTTACGATGTATGTCCCTATACCGCTGGCGTCAAACGTTCCCGTGTAGTCTCCTGGCGCTTGCTGATCCAATGCAAGCTCTTTGAAGGATCCATTGGGTAAGGCGACCCGAATGACAGCATTTGATGCGGTAAGTGGATTGCCTAACTTGTCAAATGCCTTAACGTCTACCTTCCCTTTTCCACCGTCCTCTAGCACCGAGACCTGATAGTTGTTCAAGGTCGCTCTTCGAGAAATGGAGCGAGCAACCTGAGACCAGAAAGCACCATATCCGGGCCAACCTATCCATTTAGCTGCCCATCGAGGCTGAGCGTCGGATGTAAACGCAAGCGCCGTGCCGAGGCCATATTGCCACGTCGCGAGGAGGGGATCATCCTTCTTTGTGCGCATCGAAACCGTTGACAGCGGTCTTGTATCCGTCAAGCAGTAAGCCATTAAAGGGGGCACACCGCTGTCTTCAATGCCCTTTAGGATCGCTTGACCTGCAACCAATTTAGGGATGAAAATGCCTTCTTCAATAGCGGATCGCGCAATGATTGCCGTGTCTTGAGTCATGATGGCGGGCAGCTTTCCAGCCTTGTCCGCCAGATAAAACCGCCCCCCTCCAATTGCTGCGAGTTTGCGAAGGAACTCGACATCCTTCCCTGTTCCAATCGCTACTACCGATGTCGTAATCTTGTTCGATCGCATGCGTGCGGCAATCTCAAAACTTCCTTCCTGGGTGTCAACATCATTTCCGTCGGCTAAGAGGATAAAGTGTCGGACCTGGGTCGTTTCTGCGTTAAGAACCTCTTCGCCACGGACCATGGAAGGTTCTGCATAGATTCCTCCACCACCGACATACAGCTTCTGAATCTGACTAATAACCGAAGCTTTATCGGTGAGCGGTTGCATTGGAGCAACAAATTCAATGCCATCCGTGCTACCGGCAACTCCAATTCGGTCTTGAGGTGACATGAGTTTGACGGTTTCCTCAGCTGCCTTGCCAGCAAGTCGAATTTTCTGAAAGCCGTCTTCCATCATGCCCATAGAGCCCGACGCATCGATCATGATGGCTACTGAGGTGCTAGGGAACGTCTTTCTTTGCCTGATGTTCAGGTCGACAGGAAGAGCTTCAGCGATCGGCGATCCGTAATATCCGCCGGGTAGGAAGCTGTTCTCACCTCCGATCATTGCCAGTCCAATCCCACTGTCCCGAACCGCGCTCTGGAAGAGCTTCATTTGACTCACCGTAAAAGCATCAGCATTGATGTCGTTTAGGAAGAGCGCGTCGTAAACCTGAAGGTCTTCGGCTCGCGAAGGCAATCCTGCCCTCCCAACGACATCCGCTTGAATCCCGTTCCGTCGGAGAGCATCAGCAAGTGGGCTGTTCTCGGGTTTTTGTTGAAGGACCAGAACTCGAGGTTTCCCTCGCACGGCGATGAAACCCATTCCCACGTTATTTCGGTTGTCGCGATCCTTTGTTGAGTGCAGGGTTGCTCGATAACGGTGAAATCCTGTCGAGGAGAGTTTCTCGCTCACGACGATAGAACTTCTGCCCGAGGCCAAAGTAACCGGGATCTGTTTAACCAAAACCCCGTCACGATCCAAATCAATAGTTCCAGTCTGCTGGACCGATGAATCCACGAGAATCTTTAGATCGAAAGGTTGTTCAGTACGAATCTCGGCGGGAACTTCGACTGCCGCTACCGATGCTTCTCCAGATCGCTCAGTCAATCCTAACGGCACATGGTCGATGGGAATGCCATCACTTGCCGCAACCTGAGCAGCCTCAGAGACATCGCCTGAAGTCTCGTCTCCATCTGAAAGCAGAACAATCCTTCGAGCTTTTCCCTCGGGAAAAGAGGCGGACGCTAGTCGGATTGCGCTTGCCATGTCCGTGGCTGAGCCGTTTGTTTGGCTAAATATTTTGCCTACTGACCGTTGGCCACTAGGAATTGCATCGAGGATAGCGTCCTTGCCGAACGCGATGATACCAGCGACATCGTTGGTCCCCAATTTACCGATCGCTTCGGCGACGAAGGCCTCTGATCGCTGCCGATCTCGATCGCTAATCGAATCCGATCGGTCCAAGACAAACATCGTACACAAACCTACATTAGGTCGTCGAGATTCTGGTCCTGCTAGGGCCGCAATTAACGTCGCAAGAAGTAAAAAGCGGATAGCAAACGCGATCTTCTTTCGCCCTTTGGCCATGCCATGCACTGTGCGAAAGCTCAGATACAGGCCAACAATCGCTGGGATCAGAAGTGCGATGAATAGCGGATGGGTAAACCGCATCAGCTCTTCCTCGCAAATAGCCACCACTCAACTCCAAGCACACAGAGACACAATGCGACAAGTGGCCGCCAAAAATCGGCGAACGACAACGGAGATTGTGTCGTCTTGACGGTGCCTCCGCCCAAATCCAGTTCGCGCTCCGGTTGAATATTGGACGCCCGGTCGCTGCGCAGACTCGCATAGATCGTACGGTTCTTACCGTCCGCTCTTAATGTATAAGTGCCAACTTTCTTCGTTTCCCGAATAACGATCGTGGCTCCATTTGACTTGAGCGCGACATTCTCACCGGCGGGCGTAGTTAGCGTCACATTGGTGGCAAGCGGAATACTGAAGGGTTGTCCAGTCCTAATTGACAACGTTGAATTGCTGGAACCACCAGCTAGATAATCTAGCGCGTTCGATACAAATATCGGGAATCCAATCTGCAAGGGAAAGTCCGACTCTAGCGGGTTGAAACCAACAAAGATTTGTCTTTTGGAAGCTTCCTGAGAAACGACAATCAGCGGCCCAGCAGATGAACGAGCGAGTACCTCGCCGTTGGATTTCGGTTCAACAACGGTTTGGCTATCAACGAACACCGACTCTAGACCCACACTTTTCAAAATGGGATTCGGTTCCTCGGAAACGTAGCGCGGCTTGGATGCCGTCCCTTTAGCCTTAACTGGCGAAGGTGTGCCTGGGGTGCCAAAGGTCAGAACGCCTCGTGCCTTGACCGGTTGCTCCGTCATGCCATCGAAGATGACGATGTCGTATGAACCAGCAATGCTTGTACCGTTTTGCCTTTCGGATGTAGGTACTTCTAGCGACTTATCGAGGGTCACACGAGGATCAAGAGTCAACGCTCGCTCCAAGAACAAGTTGCCTTTCGTTACAAGCAATACTCGGAGCGAAGCGTTTGGATCGGCAACGCATACTGCGTAGTTATCACTCTTTAACAAATCGGGGGCATCGATCTTGGCTTCGAAGACGTGCGCTCCTGCAGGTGCCGCGATCGTTCTGCCCCATAACCCCTTGGGACCTATGGTTGGAAATTTAATCGAATCGATCACTTTCCCATCGGCATAGATGCTCAACGAGCCCCCATTTGGCTTTGAACTGTTGTTCCTTACTCCGCAGTAAATCTGTCGCCCCGCGGAGGTTTCTGCAGTCCCGAGCGCATTGATGGAGAGATTGTCATCCATCGTACCGATGCACTTGTAGACCAGTGCCGCCTTTCCTCGCGTGAAATTAGAGACCTTCTCGAAGTCACCGTCAGATAGGAGAACAATGCGCGCGCCATCGATGGAGCCCACCAAGGCTGCTGCCAGCCTTAGTGCTTCGCCAACCTGAGATTCTGCGTCGGTTGGCTCCAATGCATCGAGAGCAAGAAGTTGTTTGGCAGGATCCGTGCTTAAAGGAGAGATCACTCGTGGCGTGGGACCGGCCTCAATGATCGCGATTCGGTCGGTCGGTTTTGCTGATCGAATTGCCTCTTGTGCGAGCCTTTTTGCCTCACCAAACCGGGAGGGTTTCACATCTGTCGCAGACATACTCGCAGAGGTATCCAGAACGAATACCGTGACCTCACCCATCAGGCCGCTTTGGCGGATTTTCGGTTTGGACAGGGCGACTACTATGAAGAGAAGTGCCAAAAGTTGAAGGAACAGAAGCCAGCTCGGTCTTAGTTTTTGGAAAAGGGAGTTCGCTCGGATTTCCTCGACTCGTTCGGGCCACAGAAAGGTAGCAGGCACGGTGATGTCCCTGCGCTTCATCTTCAGTAGATATAAAGCAAGAATAATGCCAGCGAATGGCAAAAACCAAAGTAGCGCGGAAGGATTTTGTAGGCTCAACGAACCCACCCTTCCCGCTTTAGAATGTTCTTCAGCAGCTTTTCGACAGGCAAGTCCGGATCGACAAGCGCGTACCTGCCACCGACTCGCAAGACGGTATCTGACAAAGACTGGTTATGCTCTCGAAGACGTTTTCGATACTCCTTAAGCACAAAGCTGTTAGCAGTGATTTCCGTTGCATGACCCGTTTCTGCATCTACAAGACGCAGGTCACCCTCAATGTCTGGGTCTAGTTCAGCCGGAGATAGGATTTGCAGAAAGAAAATCTCATGCCCTCGGCCGGCAAGGACCCTAAGTGCAAGTTCCAAATCGGGGTCAAGTCCATCAGAAATCAGAAGAGTAACGCCGGGTCGTGAGGAAGAGCTTGCGAATTGCCGCAGAGATGGAGCCAGACCGTCTCGAGATGAATCCAAATCGCGGTCGGCTTGAATCCATGCTGCTAAGCGCGGATAAGTAGACCTTCCGCGCAATGACGGACATGGCGCTTCCCGTTTGCCTAGGAACCGGGGGATCACTGCATCTCCCGCATTGAGACCAACATAACCTAAGGCGCAGGCAAACCTCTTTGCTGCTTCAAATTTAGAAGGGTCTCCAAAGGCCATGCTCGCGGAACCATCAAGAAGAATATGTATGGCTAGGTCTTCTTCATCCCGATAAGTGCGCATGACCTGCGAATCCAGGCGAGCAAGCACGTTCCAATCCAGATGACGTAAATCGTCCCCGTCTGAGTATTCGCGGTAGTCGGAAAACTCAATACTAATTCCCTTCTTCTTAGTTAGGCGCTCGCCGCGTACCTTTCCTGCGAAGGACTTTCGAGGATTGATATGTAGTCCGTCCAAAAGCTTGAACTCCCGAGGTTCCAAAATCATGGAAGTCATGAGTTAAATTCTTATTGGATCACGATCTTGACTGTCGGTGTATTCGAGTACTTGATCCAGAACCTTGTCTGCGGTCCATCCGTCTGCCTCGGCTTCAAAATTCAACAGAATGCGGTGTCTTAACACAGGCTTTAGCACGCTCTTTAGGTCGTCTTTAGAAACGCTGAATCTACCGGCCAAGAGAGCACGAACTTTAGCCGCAGTAATCAGCGACTGAGCCCCTCTTGGCGATGAACCGTATCGACAATACTTCTTCGCGACTGGAGCAGCTTCGTGCCCTTCGGGATGAGTCGCCACGATAAGTGAAAGCCCATAGTCCATTACTGCGCTTGCTACAGGCACGTCTCGGACGATAGATCGCATCCTTAGTACGTCTTCCCGACTTGCTACGGGTTGAGGATCTTGAACTTGATTTCCGGTCGTCCTAAGCACCACCTCACGCAGTTCGTCTTTGGTTGGATAGGGCACGATGAGCTTGAAAAAGAACCGATCCAATTGTGCTTCGGGAAGTGGATAGGTGCCTTCCTGTTCGATTGGATTTTGGGTAGCCATCACAAGGAACGGCTCTGAAAGGTCATGTCTCTTTCCACCGACCGTTACGGATCGTTCTTGCATGGCCTCCAACATCGCAGACTGAGTCTTGGGCGTCGCACGGTTTATTTCGTCTGCAAGTACGATGTTCGCAAAAACCGGACCTTTTCGAAACTCGAAGATCCGTCCATCACCCAGAACATTCGTTCCAGTAACGTCCGCTGGCATCATATCGGGAGTGAATTGGATGCGGCTAAAGTCTAGAGATAATGCTTTTGAAAGGCTGCGAACGAGCAATGTCTTGCCGAGCCCGGGCATTCCTTCAAGAAGTATATGCCCGCTTGCCGCAAGACCAATTAAGACGGAGTCGACGATGTCGTGCTGGCCAACAATGACTTTTTGAACTTCAGTTCTTACACGGTCGATGGTTTCACAGAACCAGGTTGCTTCGGGTTGTTCGGGCATATTAGGTACTAACCTTTCTTAGGATTCGTGAGACTTTCAAAATACTGCTTCACCCGTTGCTGATGCTCTTTGGGTATTTGCTGCCTATCCAGAGCCGACTCGGCCTTCTTTTTGTAGCTGGGTAGTACATTTTGATAAGGCACGCTAGTGCGATTGCCGACCAAGCTCGGAGCTTTGATTTCAACATAGGCTTGAGGACCAGTTGCCTCGCGAACATTTCCTGAAATCACGCTGGTTGTCGTCTTGCCTTTGCTTTCCGCCGGATTATCCAGCTTGTAAACCTGCTTATTGTCACCTTGCCAAGTATCTTCTTTTGGAGATCCAGGTCCTGGAGGAGACATACCTCCAATCGATTGCAGAGGAAGTCCACTTAAACCTATTCCCACTCCATTACAACGGCCCAATTTCTTGGCTTCTTCCATCGCCTTCAGAAGGGCCTCCAAATACTCTTTCATCGCCGTTGGATCCTTAAGTCGTTCCGCAAGCTTCTCGAGCTCTTCTTTTAGTTTCTTACGCTCCTCGTCAGTTAGTTTCGGCCTTCCCGATTTGGCGGCAGCATCAGAATCGCGTGCCAACTTACGCTCAATTTCAAGGAGTTTCTTGAAAATGGGATCGTTCATCATCTTGTTGAAGACTTCCTGAGCTTGCTTAGACAGTTGGAGTGCCTTCTGCTCATTCGCATTAGCCTCTTTCATGCCTTGTAGCTTGGAAAGCTCTTTTTCTGCGTCTTTCTTCTGGGATTCGAGCGCTTTCTTCTCGGAAGCAGATAGTTTAGGATTAGCCAATTTTCGATTGATATCGTCAAGCTTTTGCTTTAAAGCGTTGATGCTCTTTTGGAGATCCTCGCCTTGTTTCTTTGCTTGGGCCAGCTTTTCGCTTCGCTCCGCATCGGACATCGAGGCCATCTGTGGGCTCATGTCGGCCATCCCATTTTGCTGGAGCTCGGACTTTTCCAGCTGTTCGCGGACAGATTGAGCTTGCTGCAAGTCTTGCTTTGAAGCTTGAGCCGCGTCCTTCATCATTTCGTCTGCTTTCTGCGAAAGATCGTTGGCCTTTTGGAGGGCTTCCTCTTTTGTCATTCGGGCTTTTTCAAGGTCGTGTTGATACTTCCGTAGCTCGTCGGCGAGCTTCTTCTCCTCATCGCTCATTTCCTGCTTCGCCTCGGGAGTTTCGAGATTCTCCTTGGTTACACGCTCAACTGCTTTGCCCTGTTTCTTCAGTTCAGCTCGAATAAGTTTGTTCTCGTCACTAAGAGCGATGGGAGTATTCCCAAGTACGAAAAATCCTGCGGCTAACGCGCTAAGAGCGATTGAGGCTCCCTGCCACCTACCCATTTGCATTGGGAAAAGCCGTTTTGGATTCAGGCCAGACAATCGATTTTGGGCATCCGAGCGAATAGCTCCATCGAAAACTTCCTCATTTTCCCAGCGTTCAGTCGCCGTGATCAAACGCTCATTCAAACCTGCTCGTCGATCAATACTGATCGCGAGTGCAGTCTCTGAAACCTTCCAAAACCAAGAGATTACCGCTCCGAAAAGGGTAGTCACACCCACGAGTGAGCCCATCCATGTCCACTCGGTGTACAGTAGACCTCGCCAATCGAGCATTGCCCAGACCACACAGATGGCAGCGCCTGCACAGGTGCCAATGGACATTCCTCGCCATGCTCGTACCAAGCGCACTCGGCGTTCAAACGACTTAAACTGTTTCGTAAGGTTGGTCATCGTAGTTTCTTATGGTTGCTTGCTTTTTCTTGACACGATCTTCCGAAACAAAGAGCATTAGAGCTGACAAAAATCCAAGGATCAAACTCAAAGTGATAGCATAAAACTCTCGGTCGCTTTGACTGCTTAAAAGTGGACTCAGGATATAGAAATTCCAGGCTCCAGAGCTTGATCGGTCACTAATATCTCCCGCGAATACTAGTAGAAACGGAAACGGCAGGCACACGAGAAAGAGGAAGGCTGCAAATAGCATCGTTCGGCTTGTTTTCAGTCCCGCGAAAAACGAGGACAATAGCCTGCCCAGGCTCCAAAAGAACGTCCAGAAGGCACAGGTATAGAAGATTAACGCCCAAAACTGCCATTGCAATGGGGCAAGGTCTCCCGCCAAAGCGCAAAGCGACCATCCAATCACACTAGTTACCGCAAGCGCGACCAGAAATGGAAACCCTCCGCTTGGAGTGCCGTCAAGGATACGCCTGAATGAGAATAAACCGTTCGGCCAATATCGCCTTTCTCGGTCGTATCCGAAGCAAGCAACGAAGGGCACAAACAGAATGAGTGATGCCGATGTATAGGCAAACGCTTGTCCCTTCCTCAATGCAGTGTCGTCGGTCGAAGGAACATAAGAAGTAGATGACGAACCTCTCATCCCCGGCATAACACGAGATGTCGTTCGCGGTGAATCAACGGACCAGCCCAGCCAAATGGAGATGGCAAGCACGTATATAAGGGCGTGGATCCGCAACCCAACAATCTCCTTTCCTCCAGCCGGAATCAATATAGAGCCCGCCCCCAAAAGGATGATCTTGGTAAACAGTAAAGAAAAGGCCACCATGAATATCCAGTTCGGAATGGCATGGGTTCCAATCGTAGTTACTGTCTTTGCAGAGTCAAGTACCGACATAGGGCTCAGCGTAATCCACCAAGGTGCCTCATTACCCCTGGCTCCCCCGAACATTCTCGAGAAGCTAACACTCGAGCTAAGCGGAGCGATGAATACGTAGTACAAGAAAACTGCCCCATAACTCCAAATGATTGCTCCGACCGGCTTAGCTGCGATGGTGGACATCAATAGTGCCACTGACGTCATCATCAGACCTTGTAAGGACAGCATGAGATAGGCGATCAGCACATCAGCCCAAGAGGCACCTCCAAGCACTATGGAAGTTGCCGTAATGGGCAATGCCAGGATCAAGATCATCCAGGTATATCGCCAACTGCTGAGCATTTTTCCGACCAAGTAATATTTAGGTGTGACTGGAGCCGAGAAAACGAGATCGAGTGATTGCCTCTGTCGTTCCGTTACAACAGATGTAGCAGTTAAGCCAGGAGCAATCAAACCGACTGCTGCGGCCAGCAACCACATGATTGCCTGCGAAAACTGCTCAAGTTGTCGCTGAGCCGCGACGATCGTCAAGTTGTTATCTCGAGAAGTCTCCAAGTAGACCCACATCGCCACAAAAATCAGCACTGCCAGGTAGATCCCGAAAAGAAGGACTGATCGACTTCCTCTCAATTGAACGCGATAATCACGAACAGTAGCTGCGTTGCCGATATAGACATTCTTCGTTCCAACTAGCCATGTGCTTATGGCTCTGCCCATTCAGTTCACAGCTCCTGTGGTGAGTTTCAGGAACACATCCTCGAGATCGGCAGAGTCTTCGCGGAATGACGAAACGCGGAATCCTTTTTGGATCAAACGGGTCAGAACATCGGCTTGACCATCGAGGTCACCACCGTATTCGATCCGAACTTCTCCGTGCCCAGTAGCTTGAGAGCTTAAGACATTCGGCAACGTCGCCACATATTCGGAGGCGTTATCTGCATCAGAGACAAAATGAACCGCAAAGACGCGATGCGGCTGCATGTCTTTGATAATCTGACCCACAGGTCCAAACGCAAGGAGCTCACCTCGCTCGATGATGCCGACGGAGTTGCAGAAGTCAGCAAGCTCGGGAAGAATATGGCTCGAAACAATGACGATCTTGCCCATCCGTCCTAGTTCTGCAATAAGCTCCTTCAATTCCGCTCTCGCTCTTGGGTCTAGACCAGAAGCTGGTTCGTCCAGCAGTAGCAAAGTAGGATCATGCACAAGACACCGAGCCAAACAAAGGCGCTGCTGCATACCTCGCGACAAGGACTGCACGAAAGACTGCTTTTTAACCGTCAAATTGGTAAGTTCAAGAACGCTATCGATAACTTCGGTCCGCTTTTTGGGCGGGACTTGGTAAATCGCCGCAAAGAAATCAAGGTACTCCCACACTTTGACATCGTCATAAAGACCGAAAAAGTCGGGCATGTAGCCAATCATTCTCCGCACTGCCATGGGATCTTTGCGAATGTCTGCCCCGTTGAGGATTGCTGTTCCCGCTGTAGGCTCAAGCAATGTCGCGATCATTCGAATGGTCGTTGTCTTGCCTGCACCGTTTGACCCGATAAACCCAAAGATATCGCCTGGGTTCAGGTTGAACGAGATCCCCTTTACGGCGGTTAATCCCCCATATTCCTTTCTAAGATTCTTTACTTCAAGCATTCTTGTTTCCTTGAGGCAGAAACTTCACCTCGTTCTCTGCAAACGTGAGGGTCTTAGCCGCCCAATTCAGCATAAGAACAGCAAAGAGCGCATAAACGATCGTCTGGGGCCAACCCCATAACCAAAGCGGAACAAAAGTAGGTTGATCTACCATTGAATATCGATCGCGATCATTGCCTCCGAGCTCATATAGAACAGATATAGGATGGAGAAACATGGTGACCTGAGAGGACACTCTGTCGACACCTGCCGCGGAAAATACGGAGGGAATGACAACCAAAGTGATCCCGAGAATTCCCAGAACTGCGCCAAGGGCCATCAATCCTCGTTTAACTCTCGCGCTAAATAGGATGGTTAGAGCACATACATCCAGCAGAAAAGCAAAGGACATTAGGGTCGCCCATAGGAGCTTCAACCAATTTGTCTCGGGAAAACTTAACGCCGAAATCAGAATCGGGACCTGAAAGAGTAGAACGGCAACACTTAAAGCAGCCAGAGCTCCCATAAATTTACCGAAAACGATTTGAGACTTTGTAATGGGTGCTGCAAGTAAAAGATCCCAACTTCTCCTTTCTCGTTCACCTGCGATCGCTCCATACAACATCATCGGCGCGAATACTGTGAGAAGCCCCGTTTCAAACATGATTAGCGATATAGGGTTGGTGTTATGGCTGTTGTCTCTCACTACCAAAACCAATCCTGCATAACATAGGAGCACCATGGTCAGGACGACAGAATTGGTTGAGTTACCAGACCGAAAGGAGAAATAGCGCCTTCTAAAGCGCGTGATCTCTATGAGCATCGGATTATGAAGAAACAAGTCTTGGAACCATTGTTTCACTATTCGGTCCCCTCCCAATCTGAGAAAAGAAAGAGCTTTATTGAAGAGCGAGACGTGATTTCCGTTCCCAACTGGGGTCCCGGCCTAAATCCAATCAGGTCGCCCGATAATGCTGCTCGATTCTTTCCCGCAGTGAAATTGCGAACGTCTGTTCCATTCAGATTTTCTGTGGACTGCTTGGGAAGGAACTGAATTGCTTTGGTCACACGATCCCCCGGCTTTAGATCTGACAGAGTAATGAAATCATTGCCAACCGCGAGAGTTGGGCGAACAAGTGTAAAAGGACCAGAATTTGTGATTTCGCAGCTTGCACTCTTCAATCCAGTTGACCGCAAATGGACATGGAACCACTTCGAAACCGGAATTTTCTGCTTGTAGGACAGACTTTTGAAGGCCAGGTTGTTTGAGGACAGATTGGGAATCTTGAATTCCCCCTCGTCAATGGCCTCGAAGTCACGTGAGTCCTTGCGAGAACGATAAGACGGGAAGTCATCGTCCACGACGGCATCAAGAGAGTCGATGTTGGTCAGTTTCAGGTCATAACTGCCGCCAGTGGGAATAAACATCTGGGTGAACCCAGAGTAAATCGAAGAATTCATTCCTTCCTGGGCAACGATGACCCCGGTGGATACTGTGGACATTTTTGCGCCATATAGACCTCCAGCCGATGTAAATAACAATCCTGCAAATCCAAGACTAATTAACGGTGCTGTAATCCATGCGAGTTCACCTTTCTTTAGCTTCTTGAGGAACAAGAAATTAATCGGGACGACGAGGATAAAGTAACTGGCTAATATCCAACCAATCCGTGAAACGGGCGGTAACTTGGTATCGAAAGGATCATCTTTTATTGTTTTGTAACGAGGAGTTCCAGATGGTCCACCAAGTGGCGAACTGACATCATTGTTGCCCACCAAACCATTCAAAAAGACAGGGCCTGCGAGATTGCCTGCCATGCGAATGAGGCGGGTCACAACTGCTTGCCGCCCCTCCCACCTATTGAGAGGCGCTTCAAATGGATTAAAGGACAGGTACAGAACCCTTCCAATGCCAAAGGGCTTTTCAGCGGAAATCAGTAAACTTCCGTCCTTCCTGGTCGAGGCGCCCAGTACTGGATCGCCTGTTGTAATGGTCGTATCAGGAGCTTCTGCCGTTGCAAGATTAGTTAGAACTGATGAATGAGCTAGCTTGGCTACATGGAAATTGTGAGCAGGTAATAGCGCCGCCCATCGTTGATCTGAAAGTATAGGAGCTGAAGCGCCGCCGATAAACACTAAGGTATGCCCTAGGGTTACCCAACTTTTGATCGCTTCAATCTCATCATCAGACAGCCTTTCGGAGCCCGTACCCAGAACAATCGTTGAAACACTGTCATATCCAATAGGCCGGGTTGGCGATGAGCCTGGGCGGGAGTAGCAGTCAAGTAACGAGGCCGCGTTCTGAGCTCCAACGGGGTACCCATCTGGTGCTGGAAATTGCGGAGACTGAGTCTTTATGCTTCGAATGAACGACATTTCGCCAGCAACATCACTCATCAGCAGGACATGCATTCCCTCTTCCCGATCAGTTGGCATAGCGAAATCGAACTGAGTTGCTCCTCTGTCCGTGTTAAGGCTAATGTTCAAACTTCCATAATATGCAGAAGGGAAAACCATTAAGGACTTGTCAGCACCTTGTGGCAGTTCGATTGGGTAGGAAACCAGCGAATTAGAGTTTGAAATCTCCAGTTTCCCACGCGCATCTGGCCCACTGTTCCTGATATGCACTTCAAGTGGACAAACTTTTCCTGCCGCCAATGACCCTTGGAATACAGGCTGAATTTCGATCTTAAACGGACTGGCGGCTAGTGAAAAGGTCGCTCCGAGAGTTACAAGCAGTGAGACTAGGATGCCTTTGTAGCGTGTAATTCTCATCTCGGTTCTTGAACCTGTGACGGCCCGTCCATCACGGATAGTTTGATCACTATCTACAATCTGAATGCAGTAGACGTTCCATAGTACAACGCAACTTTCAAAAATCGTTTCTTAGAAACTTCTATCTGCAATTTTCCGGATAGAATCCCCTTGTGATTACGTGGGACGAATTCGAGAAAGTAGATTTGAGGGTCGGCACGATCGTGCGAGTTGAACTGTTCCCGGAGGCTAAGAAGCCCGCCTACAAGTTGTTCATCGACTTTGGAGACTTGGGAATGCGGCAGTCGAGTGCCCAAATTACCAAAGTCTATCAATTGGATGAACTGCCAGGAATGCAGGTAATTGCGGTGACGAACTTTCCTCCAAAACGGATTGCAGGGTTCGAATCCCAGGTGCTCGTCTGTGGTTTTGATCGAGCTCCAGGTGAAGTCGTTCTGGCGCAACCGGGAAAACTAACACCTAATGGAACCCGACTGTATTAGCCTGAGCTAGAGTGTCTTTGGCATAAAGCTCGTGCCGCATCCACAACTTTTACCCGCATTAGGATTGGTGAATTTAAAGCCACCACCAATCAAGTTTCCGGTGTAGTCGAAGATACTCCCCCGCAAATACACTGCAGACTTGGCATCGCAAACCACGAGAACTCCATCACAAATCAATTCCAGGTCCACGGCTTTGTGTACCGTGTCCAGCTTCATGATGTACTCAAGCCCACTACAGCCTCCACCCTTGACTCCAAGCCGCAGGAAGACGTCTGGGCGACCATCCTTGGCAATGAGTCGCTTGACTTGGCCAACGGCCTTATCCGTCAACGATATGGGAAAGGTTTCAGAATCTACGATTGGGATTTCCATTTTCAACGAACCGATTGGAGGCGCTTGGGCTCACTAAAGAGTTGAACATTGCTAATAGGTGCTTTGGGCTTCATGAGGTCAGCGAGAGTGATTTTATAGACCACATCGTCGACGGCTAATTGCACGACTTGCCAAATTGATCTCACGCTGCAATCAATGTCGTGGGTGCAGATACTCTGGTGACCGGAGTGCTTGTTACAGAACTCGGCGTCATAAAGCTTGCCCCCCAACACCGTCAACACATCCCCGAGAACAATGTCATGGGCTTGACGAGACAGAGTGTAACCTCCGGTCTGGCCACGAGTGCTTTTGATAAAGCCACCCTTCCGCAGGATCATCATGAGTTTGGCGACATGAGTTTGGGTCAATCCCTCCAGCTTGCTTATTTCTGGGATCGTCATGCTCTCTTCGCCTTGAAGGCGAGCAATCTGTAGGAGACAACGCAATCCGTACTCTTCTTGTGCAGAAAATTTCAATCCAGGCCTCCCATTAATCAATCCCCAACATGAGGCGGACGTCCTCACTCATTCTTTCAATCGTAAACGGAGGGTCCCACGTGAGCTCTACCGATACTTCTCCGATTCCCTGGGTAGACCGGGCTGCGCATTCGACCTCCCCAGGCAGTGACCCAGCGACTGGGCATGCGGGAGAAGTCAAAGTCATGAGGATGTGAGTATTTCGGTTATCGTCCACTTGGATGTCGTAAATGAGGCCGAGATCGTACACATTCACCGGTATCTCTGGATCATAGACAGTCCTAATTTGCTCAACAACTTCGGCCTCGAAAAGTGCCCTGCCGATGCTTGTCATGCCCTGCTTAGGTGCTACTCCGGCGGATTCGATAGGTTTAGGCATGCTTTCCAACCTCCATTATTTGCAGCACATTCTTGACTGAGCTCATTCTGTGCTCACCTTGTCGTCTTCACCCTGTAGTGCTGCCTTTAGCGTATGCCACGGCAAAGTCGCACATTTGATGCGAACAGGATATTCGCGAACACCACCAAGAACTTCGAGATCGCCCAGTGCAGGATGCTCTTCCGCCTCACCTGTCTTGGTAACCATATCCTGAAATTCACGAAAGATGGCCTCAATTTCCTCGACAGACTTTCCCTTGACAAGCTCCGTCATCATCGAAGCACTAGCCGTGGAAATTGCACAGCCCGACCCGTCGAAAGTAACGTCTACAACCTTGCCGTTTTGCTTATGCAAGTAGATGGTTACATTGTCGCCGCAAAGCGGGTTATGCCCTTCGGCGGTGTTCGTTACACCTTCAAGCTTTCCTCGATTTCGAGGACGTTTATTGTGGTCAAGGATAACTTCCTGATAGAGTTCGCGCAGGTCTAGGCTCATCCAAACATCTCCTTCACAGTTCTTACGCCCTCAGCAAGACAATCAATCTCCGACATTGTGTTATATACGGCAAGTGAAGCCCTTGCGGTGGCCGGAACGCCTAACCGTTTCATAAGGGGCATGCAACAATGGTGTCCAGCTCGAATAGCAATGCCGTTCCCGTCAAGAATCGTTCCAATATCGTGCGGGTGTGCCGCATCCATCGTAAAGGCTAAGATTCCTGCCTTGTTTGACGAAGTCCCCGTCAAGTGAAGACCAGGGATTGCACCGAGCAACTCCATTCCATATTCGGTCAAAGATCTTTCTTGTGGCCCGATCCAATCGAACGCGGCATCAAGCTGCTTTGCCAACCCTTCACTATCCGGCGCAGCTCTCTTCCCAATGCTTCCAATATAGTCAACAGCGGCTCCAAGGCCGATCACTCCTGCGACATTTGGGGTGCCCGCCTCGAATTTGAACGGTAGTTTGGCAAAAGTTGTGCTCTCAAAACTTACGGTGTAGATCATGTCACCCCCACCTTGGTAAGGAGGCATCGCATCCAGCAAATTCTCTTTCCCGTACAAGACACCTATGCCAGTCGGGGCAAACATCTTGTGGCAACTCAGCACATAAAAGTCTGCGTCCAAGTCCTGCACATTAACTCTCAAATGGGCGGCGGCTTGGGCCCCGTCTACCAGAACCTTTGCCCCAAACTTGTGGGCCATTTCAATCATTTGCTTTACCGGGTTGACGGTTCCAAGCGAATTACTGACATGAACGATTCCGACGATCTTCGTCCTCTCGCTAAGCAATTGCTCGTATGCGATGAGGTCAATGTCGCCAGCATCGGAAATCGGAATCACCCGTACAATAGCTCCTGTCTGCTGAGCAACTAGCTGCCAGGGCACAATATTGCTGTGATGCTCCATCGTTGAGATGAGTATTTCATCACCCGGTTTGAGTATTGAGCGTCCGTACGACTGGGAAACTAGGTTGATCGCCGCTGTACACCCCGCCGTAAATATGATTTCGTGGTCGAACTGGGCGTTCAATAGGATTCGGACTTTCGAGCGAGCATCGTCGAATAGCTGAGTGGCCCTCTGACTCAGATGATGGACACCACGGTGGACGTTCGCATTACTCTCTCGGTAGTAATCGTCCTGAGATCGGATAACACTCAGTGGTTTTTGAGAAGTTGCCCCATTATCGAGGTAGACCAAAGGTTGACCTCCCACTCGTGTTGCGAGAATCGGGAAATCTGCGCGAATGTCTTCAACGGTCAGTCGAGATGTTGGTGATTGAATCATGGTTTTGACTCCTGGACGCACCAATCAAATAACCTCTTCCATTCCTCTCGCTGAATAGCGATCAACGCTGCGGAATTACTCTTCCCAGCCAACTCAACTTGATCGACAAATTCGCTTGGATCAAACTCGCCTAGCGCAGGATGAGCATTAGCTTGACGAAGCCAATACTTACTATTCCAGAAGTCACCTTCGCGGCGGTGCATCACTCCGTGCCAAAGTGCACCAACCGGACTTTGTATGGACTGACTGATCGAATGAGACCGGTCCAAGTCGTCAACGTACATCCAAAGTCCAGCCAATACCGACGGATTTGCCAGGATCTCGGGCTTCAGGGCAAGTGCTTCAACGAGTGCCCATTTTTCTGGCGCCGCGGCATGAGCTGGCAAAAGTTCAGGCATCGCCTCGCTCAGAGGCAACTCATTGAATAGTGGTTGGACGATCGCATGAAGCGTGTCCGGAAAAGACATATCCCTTATTCCCCGCCTCGTTCGGGCAGATCTTGGGACTCCTTGAGTTTTTCGAACAGTGCCTTTTCTAGAGTGTCACGAACCTCTGGGATCGTCACCTTTTGGAATACTTCAGCGGCAAAGGCATAGACTAACAGCCCACGAGCCTCTTTGTAAGGAATTCCTCTGGACTGCAAGTAGAACATGGAATCTTCCCTGAGCTGGCCTACTGTTGCTCCGTGTGTACATTTCACGTCGTCGGCAAAAATCTCCAACTGGGGTTTTGTATTGATCGTTGCAGTGGGAGAAAGCAGAATGGCCTGGTTCGTCTGCTTAGCATCGGTCTTTTGGGCATCTTCGTAAACAAAGATCTTGCCGTTGAAAACACCTATTGCACGGTCGCCTAGAATGGCTTTATAAACCTCAAACGAATTGCAGTTTGGCTTGGCATGGTCGATTCGCGTGTGGTTATCGATCGCTTGCTCACTCAAACCTACGGAGGCACCGTTGAGCCAAGTTTCCGTATGCTCGCCATCTAACCAAACATTGACGTCATTTCGCGCAATCCTGCTGCCGAAGGTAACACTGTTCGATGTATAAACCGAGTCTTCTGACTGCGTAACGCTAAGATTGCCAATGTGAATACTTGTCGACTTCTCGTCTTGGTATCGAGTGTGCTCAAGAATCGCTGACTTGCCGAGAAAGACTTCAGTAACCGCGTTTGTGAAGTAAGTGCCTTCTAGTCCGAGATACGTTTCAAGTAACTTGGCGTCGCTGTTTTCTTCCAGGACCAGAAGCGTCCTCGGATATGAAACAAGGGGACCGTGATCCGCACTTGTAAGATAAAGCAGATGGATAGGCTGTTCAAGCGACACTCCCTTAGGAAGATAGACGAAAGCTCCATCAGTTATATAAGCCGTATTTAGATAGACAAACCGCTCGTCGTTGCTGCTCCCCAGCTTTCCTTTGAGCGTGGCAATTTCACCCAGATGCTCTAGAATTTTGTCTTCGTAGACCGTGAAACCATCGGACAGACTCCCGATGAAAACGCCTTTAGGCAAAACGTGTGCACTGCTTAATTCCGGCGCGTATTCGCCATTGACAAAGACGACAGTGATGGCATCGATATGCCCCATCGTGGTTTCTTCAACTTGATGCCGGTCTAAAGTTGCACCGTAGGCAGGTGCAAAACGCCCTTCCTCAAGTGCTCGAAGAGAGAGATATTTGAATTCCTCATCCTTCATCGTTGGAATGCCAAATTCCGAGTAACTCCGAAAGGCCTTTTCACGAAGTACCTGCAGGCTCTCTGGGCCAAACGTAGAAAGAATAGCCTTCGTCATTTCGAAGTTCTCGACAAGGCTATGAGGCAAAGATTTAAGATCGATCATGTTGGATTTCTGCCTCGGCTTAAGCCTTTGCAACCAACTCCTGCTCGACGAATCCGTAGCCTTTCTCTTCAAGCTCGAGGGCAAGTTCCTTGCCACCGCTCTTGACGATTCGGCCCTCCATCAGGATGTGCACGAAGTCTGGCACGATGTAATTAAGCAAGCGCTGATAGTGGGTGACCACAACAATTGATCGCTCCGGGCTCCGCAGAGCATTAACGCCGTTAGCTACCAGCTTCAGCGCGTCGATATCGAGTCCAGAATCGGTTTCGTCAAGAATCGCAAGGCTCGGTTCGAGTACCGCCATTTGGAAAATTTCATTGCGCTTCTTTTCACCACCCGAGAAACCTTCGTTTACAGATCGAGATAGGAGCGAATTTTCCATGTCCATCATCTGAACCTTGCTCTTAATGTGGGCCATGAATTGCGTCATCGAGAGCTCAGGATCGCCACGATGCCGCCGGATGTTGTTCAGCGCTGCGCGAAGAAAATAGGTATTGGTAACGCCTGGAATCTCAACCGGATATTGAAATGCAAGAAATACCCCTTCTGCTGCTCGATCCTCAGGATCAAGTTCCAGCAAGTCGGTTCCTCTGAGTTCGACTGATCCTTCCGTGACCTCGTATCCCTTCTTTCCAGCAATAACCGACGCAAGCGTCGACTTTCCGGATCCGTTGGGCCCCATGATGGCGTGTACTTCGCCAGGTCCTACGGTAAGGTTAATTCCTCTTAGGATTTCTTTGTCTTCAACTCGGGCGTGTAAATTCTTGATTTCTAGCATGTTTGTGGCGTGATTCGAATCTGAAAGTAGGGAAAGGACTTCACTGACACAGATCCCGCCTGATTCTACGATCAGTTTATCTTGAAAGTTGACCAGAAAGTCAAGATTCATCTGACAGGTGACGAGATGCCCAACAGGGAAGGGCAAAAACGGCTAGTACTTTCACCTCCAACGTTCTGTATGGGCCAGGAAATGAACCGTAATAAACCGCCCATTCAAATCCCATAGCGTGCGACATTGGTCCCAGCATAGAAATTTCCGACATTTTTCACTGCACGAAACAGGGTTGGCCGACGCTCAAATGGGTTTTGCCTTGCCGTTTCAATGAACCCGAGGGTGGCCCATAAAAAGCCAGGAACCGACAAAGTACAGTATGACGAGCATCGGTACCAAGACGATCAAGTAGATGAGCCTGTCCATACTGGATTCATCTCTCCTAACAATGGATCTAATCCGTGTTTTAAGAACGCGGCGCGTTCCTGTCGGTGTCTTCGCCTGCCCTCCCTGTTCTCCGCCGATGGTGCGACTCTTTAGTGAGATCTTTCGATGCTTAACGGGCTTACCGGGGTCGTATCCCCCAAGGGATTCTTCAATTTCCTCGACAGACGCACCCGTCTTCCTGAAGCCTAGTTGGCCCGCTTTTGTCGCAATCATTCGTAAAGTTGGATGGTGCTTCCATGAACGCAAAGGTTTGGGTTGGATTGGAAATTTAACGGATAACTCCTTGGGCCCTGTGTCGCTGGTTGGTTTCCTTTCAGGGAGTATCATTCCGGCTGAACGGTCAGGGGCAAGTATCGTGACTTCTGTTGACACCAAGAAGTTCCGTCGATCAATGCGAACGCTATTAGACACTTGCCGAAAATCATGGGGGCCGACGTTCAAATCTTGGCCCCTTAAGCATCTTAATTAAATCCCGGATGGGTTCCTATTACGCTCGACATATCCTCGGACTGGCCCTCACCGTTGCCGTGAGTTTCGTCATTCGTGGGCAATTCGGCTTCGTAATCCCTATTGAGCGTTTCTGGAGTGTATTGCGGACATCCCTTTATTGCATCCTTCGAGAGGTTGACAAACACTTCACCGTCGTTCAAACTAACCCGATCGATCCACTGTGGAGATACGAGAACCTGCTGTCCATGCCACCAGTTATTTGTTTCGACTATCAGATACTTTATCGTCCAGTCTCTTTCGTCGATGATGAAGTCATTGACGTGGCCAACAGTCCCGTCCGAGGCTCGAACCTCATACCCGGTCACGACCTGTGTGCTCCGTAGGAAAGGATCCGAAGGTGTCTCGCGGCGAAGAGTCTCTTCAGTTCCTTCAACATCTGCCGCCAAGGCTTGGCCGGCCGTCCAGACTAAGGCGCCCCCTCCCCCAAGATGTGGGCCGCCTCCATAGAAGGGCCAGTCATAAAACTTATGATATTCCAGTTCGAACTGACGTGACACCGGTTCGTCGGTCTCGATCGATGGGCTTTCTTCGATCTGCTTCATAGTTAAACCAATCGGAATAACATCGTCATCACCGATAGCTGGACTCAACCCAAGTGGAGAAATAAGGACCAGTCGACTGCTTAGCCAACTTCCAGTGTCGGCGACCAAATAGCGCACCGTCCACTTGTGATCATCAAACAAGAACCCCTTGGCTTTACCAATGTCTCCATCGCGAGCGCGCAATATGTAGTTTTCAAAGTCTTTGACTCGTCGTAGCAATGGTGTCTCCTTTTCGAGGCTCACTCCACAAGATCTATGCAATCCACTCTAAGTTCCAAAATCCATCACGAATGGTAGGACCAATTTTCGACCTTCCAATATCGCCCCCCTCTCCCATCCGTGGGAGAGGGGCAGGGGTGAGGGGAATTCCGGAAGCTAAGGCGACATCAATCTACTCACCATGCTCCGCATTCCAAATGGCTAATCCAGCAGCCTTCTCGAGGAACTCAGCGACTAAATTCGCGACATGGTAGGCCTTTATCGGAGTGTCGAAAAATTCGTCACAAAATTCGCATTGGTTTCATGCCGGTTCGCCGGAGTGGAACACCGATCAGCAAGTAAGATCGCTGCCGCCTTTGTGTCATCTTGCTCGATAGCGTCAGTAAGCTTGAAGTTGTTCCATCAAACAGAAAATTAGGGTGTCGTTCAAGCGGCCGCTAGCATTGGGTACTTCGTAGATCGGCAGACTCATTTTAAAGTTCTTTCCCCTCACCCCTGCGCCCCTCTCCCCAGGAGGGGAGAGGGGGAATTAAAGTGTGGGCCCCTCTCCCCTCCTGGGGAGAGGGGGTTGGGGGTGAGGGGAATTCCGGAGGCTAAGGCGACATCAATTTACTCATCATGCTCCGCATACCAGACGGCTAATTCTGCAGCCCTATCGAAAAATTCGACAATCAAGTTCGCGACATAGCAGGTCTTTATCGGAGTGTCGAATAATTCGTCACAAAATTCGCTTTGGATTCATGCCGGTTCGCCGGAGTGGAACTCCGATCAGCAAGTAAGATCGCTGCCGCCTTTGTGTCATCTTGCTCGATAGCGTCAGTAAGCTTGAAGTCGTTCCATCAAACAGAAATTCAATATGTCATTCAAGCGGCCGCTAGCATTGGGTACTTCGTAGATCGACAGACTCATTTTAAAGTTCTTTCCCCTCACCCCTGCGCCCCTCTCCCCAGGAGGGGCGAGGGGACTTAAAGTGTGGTCCCCTCTCCCCTCCTGGGGAGAGGGGGTTGGGGGTGAGGGGAATTCCGGAGGCTAAGGCGACATCAATCTACTCATCATGCTCCACATACCAGATGGCTGGTTCTGCAGCCCTATCGAAAAATTCGACAATCGAGTTCGCGACACGGTGGGTCTTTATCGGGCTGTCGTTTAGGCCGTCAAACGGAACGTACACGAGCAGCCCACGATGTCCTTTATGTCAACGAAAACCTGGCATTTGCATTCATCGTAACGAGACTCCACGAGATAAGGCGTGTAGCCCGATACTGATTAAAGGTCGCGGACGGTCGTTGCCATCACAGAAATAGAGCGGCACGTCCTTTTTTAGGCTGCTTCCTAAAGCTATTCTTTCCGAACGCGCGGCATCTCGTCACAAAGATTGCATGATCCGGCTGCCGGCTCATTTGCCGCGTGGCACGATTTCGCTGAACGAAAGACCCATGTTCGTGGCGCAACAGTTATATGGAAGTCAGCCGTTAGGCTGTGGTTCGGGTTCTGGGCCCAGTCTCAGCCTAAATGCGCGCATTCTTGTGATTCTAGTCAGTGGCCAA
>JBBQZV010000024.1:0-57754 GCA_038207365.1 Fimbriimonadales bacterium
GCATGTTCTGTTTAATTTTACGCCTAAGGTTAAGAAATTAGTTCGCCCTGGATGTAAGCTCGAACCCCAATGGACAGAGAACCCGAAGATGACGGAATAACACGACTTGGAATAGCGGGTGCTCTTTGCAAAGAATATGCGGCGGACGAACGTGCATTCTTGAGTTTTCTCGGTGAGTCACTTCAAAGGGCCTTTGGCTCCGAAGTTCAGCTTACCTACACCGGCGGATTCCTCACGAAGAAGAATCTAAGGGGAGTTACACTCAGCCTCCAAGACAACAAATACACTTTGGAGGATCCTGGTCACGGATCACTTAAGGCAAAACGCACCCACTTTGTGCGAGGAATTGCACTCAAAACAGAGGACATTGAAATCGCGGATTGGCTGGCAACGGTAGCTGAACTGACTGAACAGAAGGTCGCGCAGCATGCAGCCGCAAAGAAAGCCCTGGAGAAAATGCTTGGATTGAACTAGATGGCTTCAATGTGGACTGGCAACTTGTCGTCACCGGAACTGCTCGCTCTAAGACAGTTGGGCGTGGAGCCGTTGGGACAGGTTTACGGAGCTTCCGTGCAAGGAGTCTCATCAGTTCTATTCCCAATAACCACGTCAGAAGTAAAGGCTGAAGTGGCTGCCTTTTTAGAGATGCTTGAAGCATGTACTGCTTCCGTTCGTGAGCAAGCAGAAAAACTAGGTGCAAATAGAGTCCTGAACTGCAGGCTTACGCACCACCTCAGTAAGGAAGCACGAGGTGGTTACTTTCCCTACAAAATGGAACTGGTTGGCTTAGCTTCAAAGGATCCTGCGGGACCCAGAAACGATTGCTCTCTTTCTGCAGCCACTCCTACCGAATTTGTGTGTCTAGTCAATAATGGTTTCGATCCATGTGGCCTAGCTGTCGGATTTACCGCATTTTATCAGGTGGCCTGGCGACAGCCACCCAAGAAGGGAAGATTTGGCACATGGGCGAATGAAGAAGTATCTGAATTAACTCAAGGTCCCTATACGGCTCGTGAAATCGCCTCGAACCGCATGGTGGACATGGCTAAACGAGTCGGTGCCGCTGGAGTTGTTGGAGTGAACTTGACCACGAATATATCGACTTCAGGAACCTTGCTCGGAGGGAATATGTCGCTGCTGTGCCGAATGATGTTTATCGGAACAGCGATTAGGAGAAACCTTGCTGAGCAGGGTGGGGTTAAAATACTGACAACGATTTCCGTCGCATAGGAGAAAAGATGTTATATAGCCAGGGCTCGACAGAAGGTTTGCCAGAAGCAGCCAAACAACGCTTAAGCGCTATGCGCGGCGGAGACGGTAAGAAAGGTTTTTTCACTAGTGACCTTTCGGTTAACGAATTCCTGCTCTGCCAGGAGGCCGGATTTGATCCTGTTGGCCTCGTCATGGGCTCCTCAATCTATCACATCGGATTTCAACAAAAGAATTTCTACCAAAACCAAGAGCTTGAAGTTCTTACTCAAGCCATGTATGAGGCTCGCGAACACGCCATGACTCGCATGGAAGAGGAAGCCGATCTGCTGGGTGCTGATGGAATCGTCGGAGTTCGTCTTGAAGTCACGCGGTACGAATGGGGTGCCGCGATGGCCGAGTTTATGGCTGTGGGCACAGCTATCAAGCATCGTGCGGGCGGGAATTACCGCACAAGTGACAACAGGCCTTTTACTTCTGACTTGAGCGGACAAGACTTTTGGACGTTGTTGAAGTCGGGATACCAACCTCTGTCGTTGGTCATGGGCACGTGCGTCTATCACGTTGCGCATCAGGGCGTGATGCAGTCCCTTAAACAAGTGGGTCGCAACATCGAGATGGTTAACTACACGCAAGCCCTTTACGATGCGCGCGAACTGGCCCTATCAAGGATGCAGGCAGAGGCCGAAAGGGAAGGGGCAGTAGGAATCGTTGGTGCTCAAGTAAAGGAAAACAGCCACGGCTGGGATAGCCATGTTATTGAGTACTTTGCAGTGGGGACTGCCGTAAAACCCATTGAAGGCTCTCCTTCAGTTCCTGAACCAACACTTACTCTATCGCTTAATAGCTAACAGAGCATCTGGAATCAACATAGAATGTTCGAAGACAAGGTCCGAATTTCCTATGTTGATTCTTTCGAGCGCAAGGCGGCTAGAAGATCGAAAGACTCAACAGCTCCTCAACATTTAGGAGAGCGGTCGTTCTTTCGTCTCGCCTAAGGCGAGCCTATTTAGAAAAGCTGACGGTGGTTTTTACGCCCGCTTGGTCTTTGGTGACAGAGAAATACCGATAGCTTTTGTCAATCGTGTAGACCTGTGGATAACCTAGCTCTCGACCGTGGTCCATCTGCTGGAGTAAGAGTGAAGTTCCGACTATTTTCCATGAGCCGATGACTTCAGTCGAATGGCCGGGACCACCGTTGGCTAACAGTCGATAGGTCTTGTCACCCTTCAGCGTCAACGTGAGATTGGCTTGCTCGTAACGCACCAGAGCGGCCATTCTTGCTGAATTCTTTCTTGGGCTTTTCATTAATGGCAAATTCGACTTATCGAAATGTAATTTGCCGTGCCAAATACCTAAGAGGCTCCCCGATCCCAATGCAGTCGAGACCAGAACCGTGCCCATTAGTGCTGCGAAGCCAACTTTGATCCAGTTCATAGAGGTCTATATACCATGGTACAAAGTTGGCTTCACGTGTTCGATGCTTAGATTTTTCTAGCGCTTAAAGCTGATCATGATGGCTTCCTTCTTGGTGCCAGGATCCTTCTGCGATAAGTACATCGTCTTTTGATTCTTTGCCAATGTGAATACTTGACTTGGGCCAATATTCTTGCCATTGCTCTGAGCCTGTAAGGTGACCGACGAGCCAGAAACTGACCAAGTGCCTGTCTGATTCGGTCGGTTAGGAGTGTTTACGGTGAACGTATGGTCAGCCTTGAGATTGAGGGTCATTTCCATCTGTTGGGCTTTGCTTACAGCATCCATCATTTTTGCCTTTTGAGCAGCAGGAGGTGCAGTCATTTTGGAGACATCAATTTTGATGTGACCGTGCCAGGTACCCGTAAGTTGATCGGCCATGGCTGCCGTTGCAAGAACTGCAAGCGCACACAAAGAAACGCCAACCTTAAAAATTTGATTCATGAAGTTTTTATACCCCTCGAACCAGGTTGGCGTTACGCGAATACACAAAAACGAACCCTAAGGTCCCTACTTTTCTTTAGCGCCTGCTTTAATCCAATTTGCAATCGTCGCGAGATCAGCATCTGAAAGCTGACCACGAGGAGGCATGATCGGCTTGCCTGCACCTTTCAGGAAACTCATGATGCGGCTACTGTTTGGATTACCAGCAACAATTTCAGCTCCGCCCCGTCCGCCGGTCATTGCGCCAGCATAAGAGGAAAGATCGAGACCCGACTTGGGACTGCTTGAGTTATGGCATCCTACGCAGTTCGTTTGAAAGATTGGTGAAACCTTATCGAACGAGATCGAAGCAACCGCTGATGGGTCGACTTTTTTTGCTCCATCTGGAATCGTAAATGCGAAATCGCTATCGTTGGGAGCGTCGTTTGACAGTACGAGCTCTTTCGCCATCAGAATCGTCTGCTTATCCTCTCCGGACTTTATCGAGACTCCACGAGCAACTCCCAAATCCTTGTCAATGAATAAGGTCGCAGTTCGATCTGGCTTTCCTGGCAAACTCATAGTCACTTCAGTGACCGCTTTGCCTTTCATGACTCTAGTCGCGCCAACCTTGAGACCGGTAACATCCTTGAACGGAACCTTTACGTAGAATGCGACCCAAGGGAAGACGGCTTCTCGCTTGAGGAATGACTTAAGATCGTCCTCGGTTTGGGCCGCCTGCGAATAGCTGTTGTCTGCCTTCTTGAAATCGTAGATCGTTTTTCCGTCAGCTACGATCGTCTCGTCTGGAGTTTCCAGTCGGAACTTGCCCTCTTTTCCAAGTTTGAGCTTATATTCAACTGGTCCGCCTCCAGGTAGGTTTTGAACGGTGTATTGAACGCTCACACTCGCCGCAGTCTGAAGCTGCTTTGTATGCTTTTCAAGCATTGAGTCTCCAGAAACAACTTGAGCAGTGAGAACGGCACCCAAGATGCCAGAGATTCCAAAGAACAAAGGGATTTTCATATCTAGATCACGTGATCGCCTGTATAGGCCAAGTCTATGATGCCAAAGAGAATTCGGATGTCACCTAAGAATTCTCTAACTTCGAATGGCATTCTGCAAAAAACAAAAATGGAAAGTCATATCTGGACTCTAGTCGAGTGCCGGTATGACTTTCCACTTGTAGGTGGTTAGGTTAGTTTACTTGTCGTTAGTAACCTTGAGGTGCTCGTTAATGGCTGCCTGTGCCGCGGCCAATCTTGCGATGGGTACACGGAATGGGGAACAACTTACGTAGTCCAGCCCGATCTCGTGGCAGAAGAAGATCGATTCAGGATCTCCACCATGCTCGCCACAGATACCGCACTTGAGACCCTCTCGGGATGCCCGGCCTTCGCTAACGGCCATGCGCATCAGACGACCGACACCAACCGTGTCAAGCGTCTCGAATGGATTTCGAGTAAGGATCTTTTGGTCGACGTACTTTCCGAGGAACTTGCTTTCTGCATCGTCTCGGCTAAAGCCGAAGGCGGTTTGAGTTAGGTCGTTCGTGCCAAAGGAGAAGAACTGAGCGTACTGAGCGATTTCTCCAGCTGTGAGAGCGGCGCGAGGAATTTCGATCATCGTTCCAAACATGTAAGGAATTTCAACGCCCTGTTCGGCCACGATCTTCTTAGCTTCCGCTTCCAGTTGTCCCTGAACAACTCGCAGTTCGTTTACCGTGCTGACGAGTGGAATCATGATTTCAGGGAAGACTTGCTTGCCTTCCTTGATTAACTTAGCTGCCGCTTGAAGAATGGCACGCGTTTGCATGACAACCAGGCCGGGGAAGACGATGGAAAGTCTGACGCCTCGGAGACCGAGCATCGGGTTGGCTTCTTTCATCGACTCCACTGCATGGAGCATCTTCGTTTTCTCTTCTAACTGAGCGTCAAGGCCCGTCTGTCCGAGTTCAATCTTCGTCTTGAGTTCAGTAGTCTCGCGGACCAACTGCTCAAAGTTGGGTAGGAACTCATGAAGGGGAGGATCAATAAGGCGAATCGTGACCGGTAACCCTTGCATGACCTCAAAGATTCCTTCGAAATCGCTCTGTTGAACGATTTGGAGCTTGTCAAGAGCGGCTTGCCGCACTGACTCGTCCTTCGTAAGAATCATTTCTTGAACGATCGGAAGTCGATCGCCTTCAAAGAACATGTGCTCGGTTCGACAAAGGCCGATGCCCTGTGCACCGAATTCGAGGGCTTGTGCAGCGTCTCGAGGATTATCGGCGTTCGTGCGCACTTTCATGGTGCGTGCTGCGTCAGCCCAACCCATGAGTTCGCCCAGCGAACCGCTTACTTCAGGAGCGATCAGTTCCAGAGCTCCAAGGTAAACGTTTCCTGTCGAGCCGTCCATCGTGATGATGTCGCCTTCAACAACGGTCGTACCATCAACGGAGAACTTGTTGTTGTTTACGTCGACAGCAAGAGCTTCTGCACCTGCGACGCAAGGGATTCCAAAACCTCGCGCAACAACTGCTGCGTGTGAAGTCTTTCCACCACGAGCGGTTAGTACGCCTTGAGCGGCCATCATGCCATGGACATCGTCAGGGTTCGTTTCGTCGCGAATAAGGATGACCTTTTGATCAAGACCACCGTGTGTGCCAAGTTCAGCTGCTCGGTCGGCGCAGAATACGGCCTTTCCGACGGCTGCTCCAGGCGAGGCTGCAAGACCCTTGGCTAGGAGAGTTGCACTGCCGAGCGAATCTGGATTGATTCTTGGGTGCAAAAGCTGATCCAAATGTGAGCCCGTAATTCGAAGTAAGGCTTCCTCTTTGGTGATGAGGCCCTCACGGACCATATCTACAGCAATCTTGACCGCTGCAGGACCGGTTCGCTTTCCACTGCGGCATTGAAGCATGAATAGCTTGTTGTGCTCAATGGTGAATTCGAGATCTTGCATGTCCCGATAGTGGTTTTCAAGCTTCGTGGACATTTCCATGAATTGCTTGAAGACTTCTGGGTTCTGTTTTTCGAGTTCGGTGATGGGTACTGGTGTTCGGACGCCTGCAACGACGTCCTCGCCTTGTGCATTCATCAGGTACTCGCCGAATACTTCGTGGGTGCCAATGGAAGGGTCGCGAGTAAACGCAACGCCCGTTCCGCAATCGTCGCCAGCATTTCCGTAAACCATCGACTGAACGTTGACGGCGGTTCCGATCTCGTCAGGAATCTTTTCGCTTCGGCGATAGAAGATCGCTCGATCGTTATTCCAAGAGCTGAAAACGGCTTCGACCGAAAGTGCAAGCTGCTCGTATGGATCCGTAGGGAAGTCTCGTCCGATATGGTCGTGAACGTGCTTCAAGAACAAATTGCAGACTTCTTCCATGTGCTCGGCATTTAAGTCGAGGTCGGTTTTAGCGCCAACCTTCTTCTTAAAACCAGAGAAAATTTCTTCATCGAATCCATGCTTGCTAAGTCCGAACGTTACGTCCGAGAACATCATGATGAATCGACGGTAGGAGTCGTACACGAAGCGGGGGTTACCGGTCTCAGCAATAAGCGCTTTGATCGTGGTCGGGTTTAGGCCGAGGTTGAGGACTGTGTCCATCATTCCTGGCATGGAGAATCTTGCTCCGCTGCGGACGGATACTAGAAGAGGCTTTTCGGATCCACCAAACGCGCGACCCATTTGGGATTCAACGTCGGTTATTGCAGCTTTCACTTCATCCATCAAACCGGAAGGAAGTTGCTTGCCAGCTTCGTAGTATTCAGTGCAGACCTCGGTGGTAATTGTAAAACCAGGAGGTACAGGCAGACCAATGTTGGTCATTTCGCAGAGATTCGCTCCTTTGCCGCCGAGGAGGTCTCGCATCATAGCGCTCCCTTCGCGGAAGAGATACACGCGCTTATTACTCATATTAAATTAGGGTCTCCTAAAAAGTTGTGTGCAGCAGACACGTCGACGTTGGCGGTCCGGAGCCTAAACAAACGACCTAGTTTACCGTCCTTCGGAGGCCAATATTGCACCATTTGTAGAAGCATTCAAAAGAGAGCAAAGCTGAAGAAATCATTAGCATCCCAATTTGGCGACAATAGCTGTGTTAGCATGAGAAAGAAATTGGAGGATTAATGAAAATGTATGGACTTGCTCGACTCGCGGGAGTATTTACCGCAACTGGATTGCTTACCTTAGTGGCGCTAGCTAGTCAAACCACTTCACGTGCTGCGGCTTCATCTCACATTTCTTTCTCGGAGTCACTTCGCTTCGAGTCGAAAACCGTTTCCCAATCTTCCGGATTTTCGTCGAGTTCATCAGGCGAGTCTGTAACTGTCTCGAAGTGGAACCTTAGTCTTGAAATGCCAATTACGGAAGCTGAAGCTGGGCCGATCAACGGGGACACTCAGTTTTCACTAAGGATGGGACCCTTCCAATATTCAGGAACCTTAAAGGACGATCCTTCTTATTCGGTCGGCAAAACATCGGCTAAATTGGCCGTTAGGCAGGAAAACCAATCTAAGAACACCCGCACGGTGCTCGTTGCCGTTTCGCTAAAGTGGGACAATGGCAAGCTGACCGCAAAGCTGGAATCAAAGGGTCAGACTTCCAAGTCTCTTGCAGCGGAAGACTTTATCCATAGCCTGCCAGGCGACATAAACGCAGAGGCCAAGGCGACGATCAAATTTGGCAAGAAAACATCCTCTCTTGAAGTGCCATTTTCCGGAAAGCTCAAGCGCAAAACGGGAGACGCAGCAACAATCGAAGGGGATGTTCACGGAGAAGCAGTTACGATCGATATCAAGGGTGATGGCCGAGATTAAGGTTCAAATAGATGCGTTGCCGAGGGTTAATATTCCTTGATCTGGGATGGACGTTGATATGAAGAGCTCAAAAATGCCAGAATGGGAGTTCGTTAGTCAGGCAGCAAGATGAAAGAAGGAATTCACCCAAAGACGTATCCTGTAGTTTTCGTGGATGGCGACCACGAGTGGGTAGGCGTCTCTACCCATAAGACCAACAACACCAAAGTCATCGATGGCATTGAGTGTTCCATTATCCCGGTTGACATTAGTGCATTTAGCCATCCGTTCTATACAGGACAGAAGAAGCTAGTAGACACTGCTGGTCGAGTCGAGAAATTTATGCGACGTTATGGTCAGCAATTGGCCAATCAGGGCAAAAAGTAAGGGCTGTCGACTGCAAGTACAAATCAGGAACCTGTGAATACAGGTTCCTGTTGTTTTGAATGAGGCAGTATTAGCAGAGGATTTCAAAGCGAATCCCATCCCTTAACCCTTTATGAGCTCTCCAAAAAAATCCAAGAAATCAAAACCGATTGCGTTAGCAATCGTAAGTGTTTTGGTTATAGGTGGCGCGTTTTGGCTTCGCAAAGAAGCTAACGGGTTTCACAACGCCATTAGCTATAACTATTGGCATGAAAGATTTACGGGTGTAGAGACATATAAAGCGGATATTCAATATTTCACGCGAGGCAGTCGTGACCATAAGGATGTCTGTTTCACGTTTGACGATGGTCCACATGAAGCAGCAGCGCCCCTGATTCTGGATAACCTTAAGAAAGCTGGCGTTCATGCCACCTTCTTTGTGGTTGGTATTCGTGTCAAAGAGCATCCTGAGTTGGTCAAACGCATGATCGATGAGGGGCACGAGGTTGGAAATCACACTCAAGACCACATCCGACTCGACACCCTGCCACTAAAGAATCAACGAGCTGAAATAGAAAATTGCGCAATCAATATTGAGCGCGCATGTGGCCGGCGTCCCGCTTTGCTTAGGCCTCCAGGCATGCGTTTCAAACATGAAACTTTGATCATGGCAAAGGAGCTTGGCTACACCACAGTAGGATGGAATGTTGGTGCAAAGGACTTTATCGTCAAGATCACTCCTAAAGTTTCACAAGAACTCAAGGACGATGCCAACACAACGTCAGATCAAGTCGCAGATCGAGTCTTGAAGAATGTCAAACCGGGCGTAATTATCCTTTTACACGATAATCCTGTGACGGCAAAGGCTCTTCCGACAATCTTTGAAAGACTTAGGAAGGAAGGTTACGCGATCAAAACGGTGACACAAATGTTGGCAGAACTGGATCCGCCCGTCATCATCGATCCGAATCCACTTTACGTTCCTCCAATCGACGGTCCCGATCCTACCAAAAAGGCTGTGCACGTCAAGCCAAAAGCTGTACCGGCTGCAAAAGCTTAGGTCCTAAAGCATTACGGGATGGGCCAGTTTTTTGGCCTTGGGGATTGCTCATAATTAGCCATGTCATCGAGTTCCGTCCCGGGCCATTCGCACCGAATTGCGCTAAGTGAAGCTGATCCACAGATCGCATATCTCATTTCTCGAGAAGAGGCGCGCCAAGAACATAACCTAGAGTTGATTGCCAGCGAGAATATCGCAAGCATGGCTGTTCGACAAGCCATGATGAGCGTGCTTACGGACAAGTACGCCGAGGGCTATCCGGGAGCGCGTTACTACGGCGGATGTGAAGTCGTGGATGAAGTCGAGAATATCGCCCGAGACCGAGCCAAATTGCTATTTGGCGCAGAGTATGCAAATGTCCAGCCACACTCAGGGAGCCAAGCCAACATGGCCGTCTACTTCACCTTCCTAAAGCCTGGTGATTCGGTTATGGGAATGGACTTGTCACAAGGCGGACACCTTACGCATGGCTCTCCTGTAAACTTTTCGGGCCAGCTTTACCATTTCACACCTTACGGCATTGATCCAACGACGGAGAGAATCGACTACGACAAAGTAGCCGAGACCGCCAAAAAGGTAAAGCCTAAGATGATCACCGTCGGGGCGAGCGCCTATTCGAGGGAGATCGACTTCAAAACCTTTCGCGAGATCGCCGATTCGGTTGGTGCATTTCTCTTTGCCGACATTGCCCATCCTGCAGGATTAATCGCTAAAGGACTCTTGTCTAGCCCGATTCCGTATGCGCACGTAGTGACAACAACTACTCATAAAACCTTAAGGGGACCAAGAGGCGGAATGATTATGGTGGGCAAGGATTTTGAGAATCCGTTCGGAATCGTTGCTCCTAAGAGCGGTCGAACGAAGATGATTTCCGAGCTTCTGGATAGCATGGTCATCCCGGGCATTCAGGGTGGCCCGCTCATGCACGTGATTGCAGCTAAGGCAATTGGCTTTGGAGAGAACTTAACAGATCAATTCCACACCTATGCGCAACAGATTATTCGAAATGCTGGAGCCCTTGCGGACGCACTCATCGCCGAAGGTTTCCATATCATTTCTGGCGGAACCGACAACCACCTGATGTTGATTGATTTGAGGAGCAAGGGGCTAACGGGTAAAGCTGCTCAACTTGCCTTGGATAAGGCAAACATCACCTGCAACAAAAACTCCGTCCCCTTTGACGGTAAGTCGCCACTTGTCACGAGTGGAATTCGACTGGGTACTCCAGCGCTAACAACGAGGGGAATGCTAGAAGGAGAAATGAAGACCGTCGCATCACTTATCTCAAAGTTGCTTTCCAACGTCGAAGATGAGGACAACATTCAAGATGTAAAGAATGGAGTGATATCGCTTTGTTCAGGATTTCCGATTCATGGTTGAATCGGAAATTTAAGTGTCGCGGTAACGGGATAATGGTCCGACACAAAGTAGTCACCAACTTTTTGCCGGACAATCTCGGCTTCCAAAATCTCGATATTTGAACTTACGAACACATAATCGATCTTATCACCCTCCAGAGTGCCGGTCCATCCATGATAGGTCGCCGATTCAGGCTCCAATGGGAAAACGGATCGATAAGAATCGACAAAACCTTTTGCACTCATCCACCTAATAGGTTCTGAGCTTTCTCCCGCATTAAAATCTCCTGTTATGATCTTTGGCCCTTGGAATCGTGAGTCCTTCATTCGGTGGCAAAGGTATTGAATACTCTTGAGCCTACTCGGCCCACTTTCGTGGTCGATGTGTAAGTTGTAGTGCTCGACAACTGCTCCCCCAATCTGGAAAAGACCTCGCGTACAAATTCGTGTTAGTGAATTACCCCAGTCAGTTGAGCCAACGACATGAGGGGTTTCCGAGAACCAGAACGTTTCGGATTCAAGAACCTGAACTTGGGTGGCATCGTAAAGAATCGCACTGAATTCTCCTTGAGATATTCCGTCGTCACGACCAACACCAATCCATTGAAAGCGGTTATCGATTTGGCAGAATTCAAGTAACTGTTCGTGGAGCACTTCTTGCAAGCCGATTAGAGTGCAACCTGATTCCGCCAACATCTTGAGGGTGGAATTCCGACGAAAGCGCCAACTATTGGCACCGTCGTCGGCCGTTCCATAGCGAATGTTGAAAGACATTACTTTCACACCGTCGCTCTTGCTCATCATTACGAGTAAGCAGGTGCTACGGTCTGTTGCACTTTACTAGAGGCTTCAGCAGCTTCGATCACCGCAATAATCCTGCGTGCTTCTTCCGGCTTTACGGCGAGTTCCTCACCTCGCATGAGATGTCCAGCAATGTTGTCGTAATAGGCTTGCTGGTTCGTCTTTTGCATTGGGGCATCGAACTTCGCGATATAGCCTTCGTGATCAACTGTCACTTCGATCTTGTCCCAGCTATTCATGACCAAGGCTCCCTTCGTACCCAAGATCCTCCAGCGTGCTTTTGAGGCTGCAGCTAGGCTGGATATTTCAACGGAAGCTTTAGCACCGCCTTCGAATCGTAGGTTCAGTTCCGTGTGGTCTTCGTTGGAATGCTCAAACCATCGAAGCTTCTGATAGTAGCCATCTACTCCTACGACTTGTTTTGGAACGAGGTGGAAAATCCAGTCGATAATATGGGCGCCCCAATCAAACATCGCGCCACCTGAAATGGCCTTATCCGATCTCCACCAGTTACCTGGCGCGTGCATTCCACCCATCATTGCTTCTACATGGAATACGTCTCCAATAAGTCCCTTCTGGATGAGATCACGAAGCGTCATGAAATCGCCATCGTAGCGTCGATTGTGGAACACCGAAAGCATAACGCCATTTGATTGGGCGGCTTCGATCATGGCGTCTGCTTCGGCTACGGTGATGCACATCGGCTTTTCAACAATGACATGCTTTCCTTTCTGAGCAGCTTTGATTGCTACTGGAGCGTGCAAATTGTGGGGAAGGATGATAACAACAAGATCGATTTCCGGATCGTCGAGAAGTAAATCGATGTCAGTGTAGGTTCGGATGCCAGGGAAGTCCTGTGCTGCGGTTGCCATACGCGATGCATCGACATCGCACGCGGCGACCGTTTGCATACCGGCGGCATTCATCATCTCGCCATGGTACTTTCCCATCGAAAATGCGCCGCCGTATCCAATTACGGCAGCGCGAACGGTTCCTTTCACATTTTCGGTCATCAGTAAACTCCCCCTAAATCGGCTTGGAGTTTACTATGACGGAGATCAAGAATTAGGCTTTAGCGCCAGTAGAAGTTGTCGGACTAAAGCTTGGAGAGTCACTCGCGGGAAAGCTATCCCGAGATGCCTCGTCGACAGAATCAACTAAATCTTGGGAACCGCCCTGACGCATTCTAATTCGTTCTCTGACGGAAGGGTTATCCAATAGTCTCTTTACGGCGTATGCGGCTGCAAGAGAGCCGACTGCGGCACTTGCGACGAGAAGCGGTCTTTTGTTCATATCGAATTCCTCGGTTCAAAGTTTCAAGACCAGTGGAAACTAGGTCTCACTGGTCTTGAGGAACTGACTCAATGAGTCAAGCCATTGTTTCCACTAAACGTCTTTTTTGAATTGAGGTCGTTGAGGAGGAGGAGGCGCCTGGCGAGGGGCTGGAGCCCTTTCTACAACAGGGATCGGAGTGGGTAATTCAGCCGACTTGGGTTCAACAACCTTGCGAGGCTCAGGCTGTGGAAGTTCTCCTTGTTGAACTGGATAATTCTGCACAGACGAGTTCGGATCAATCTTTAGGGTTCCTGATACCAATTGTGCAGCAAGAACTGTTTGAATGACACCAGTGATCTGATCTGTGGCACCACCCGCTGCAGAACGTCCATCACTTGAGATGGTAACCATTCTGGCTTGAGCTAATGCATTTGCAATGAAAGGAGCGATTTGAGGCAGCATTTCCAGCTGACGAAGAGTCAAGTAGGCGTCGCCACCTTCTGCGATAGCCTTGTTAACTGAGCGAATGGCGTCTGCCTGAGCTTCAGCGACTTTTCTCAGTTTGATGGCCTCGGCGTCAGCCATCGCTTCGGCATTGACCTTCATCTTTTCTGCGTCAGCTATAGCTTGGGCAATTTGAGTGGCCTTGAGCTCAGCAGTCCTTAGACCAGCGAGGGCATCTTGCTTTTTGGTTTCAGCCAGAGCAATAACGGCAGCATTTTCCGCCCGTCTTTGCTCCAACTCCCTTTGCTTATCATTAACAGCTTGTTCGGCACCGAGTTGGGCTTCTCGAGCACGTCGTTCCTGGTCAGCTTGAACGATGTCAGCATTCGCTTTGGCTTCGACTGCAGACTGGCGTCTGCGTGCTTCAGCGACTTCGCTTTGAACTTCCTTGATGTTCAAGGAATTGAACACCAAGCCCAAGTCTTGAAGTTCTCTTGAACATGCGCTCTTGATAATAATCGCAAGTCGATCATCGTCATCCGGAGCTACAACTTGGCTAGGAATCGGCTTGACGAGTGGGGCGGGTAGCTCTGATGCATCGAACGGATAACTCGCCTTTGCGTTGAACAACTCGTCGTGGTGGAGCAAGTTGATCGCACGGCGACCGGTGGATGTTAGCAAATCCGTCAGAGTCGAAGTCTGCTCGTTGTCGGGCTTTGCAAAAAATCGGTTTGCTGCTGTTTTGATCATTTCGTTGGCATCGCCAACGCTAACGATTGCGCTCGCAAGAACCCTGACCTTTATTGGGCGAGGTTGGCCGTTTCGGTCGACGTCGGCTGTTTGGTCAGCAATATCCAAATCAATGTTGATCGCTTTGGCAGGGATGGTCGTTCCAGTAGTCATGAGAGGAATCTCAATAGACTTTCCAGGACCCCTGTAAATCTTTGTCCCTCCGCTGAGCCAACTTACGAGGCGAATGGTTCCAGCGTCGACTGTTCGCAGAAACCGGCTGATAATTAGTGGTAGTAGCAGGACGGCTGCAACGATAATTACTGAAGGAAGAATGAGGTTGTCTGGCATGTGATATGCGCTCCTAGGTATCGCTAAATACACTCAGCAGTCGTTTGGACCACTCTATTCCGCAAGCTCGCGTGTTACTCGACACGTGTTTTTCTGACCATCGACTTCGATGACGACCACCTCGTCACCCTTATGAACGTGTACACCGCGGTGGAGCTCGGCGTTATCAATGGAAGCTAAAAGCTGTATAAGTTGACCATCCATTTTAAGTTGGACCAATCCCCGTCCACAAGAATCGAATGTAGTCAGCGCGGTACCGGTTTGGGCGATCATTCCCTCCAGACCCGTACTCGGTGTTGTGCCGAATTTCAACAAATTGGCCATGATCGGCTTAATGACACCGTAATTGAAAACGACTGCGCCTAAAATGGCCGAAAGAGCTAAAGGTGTGGCGGGTAGTAAATTCTTGCATGCCACACCAATCGCACCTGCTCCAATTGCAAAGCTGAAGACATCCAAAGGCGAGATTACAAACAAGTTCATCAACAGGTTGGACCTCGCCAATGCGGGGCCCTGGTTGCCTTCTGTCGACACTGGATGGGCAGCGTGGTGTGTACCAGCATGACCATGGTGCACAACTGGTGCGGCAGAGTGGACGTGTCCACCCATTGCATGAGAATGTCCACCGAGGGCGTGAGAATGTCCCGAAAGGGGATGACTGCCAGCTTTTGCTGAACCTCCGCCATGTAGGAAGCCCAACAGGGTCATCGAGATGAACCCTAGAGACCCAATAAACAAGAGCATTAGGTACACGGCTTTTCCTTATATTACTGAAATTCTTGTGCTCAGGTTACGATTGGTGATAATTACATCACTTCAGGCGGACTCACGAAGATGTGCCAGCAACACGACCCTGATTCGACTGAGTAGATTGCAGATAAACTATATAGTGCCAAACCGACTCACACACGAAACCTCTCCCTATTTACTTCAACATGCGGAGAATCCAGTCGATTGGTACCCCTGGGGGACCGAAGCGTTCGAGGAAGCTCAGAAACTCGATAGACCGGTCTTCCTTAGCGTTGGATATTCCTCTTGCCATTGGTGCCACGTCATGGCCCATGAATCGTTTGAAGATGCCGAGATCGGAGAGATTCTCAATCAGAACTTCATCTGTATAAAGGTGGACCGAGAGGAGCGACCGGATATCGACGAAGCTTATATGACTGCAGTCCAGCTTATGACGGGAAGGGGTGGATGGCCAATGAGCGTATTCATGACTCCAGACCGGAAGCCATTCTTAACGGGTACCTATTGGCCCAAAGAGGATCAAGGCAGTCACATGGGATTCAAAGGAGTTCTTGGGCAGATCCTATCCGCTTGGAAGACTAAGCGAACTTTGGTTAATGAGTCCGCCGACAAAATCGCAGAAGCCCTGGGCGAAGCCCTTGCTACCCAAGCTCCCGATTCAACGACAGCATTTGACCTCGAATTCGCATCTCAAGCAGTAGTTGCCCAACTGGCCGAATACGATGAGAGCCACGGAGGATTTGGAAAAGCGCCAAAGTTCCCACCCCACACTGCGATCGAGTTTTTGCTCCGCTACGCAACGTCGCAGGCGAAGGATGTCGATATTCAGGAAGCTGCACTAAGCGCGAGCCTCCTTACCCTGCGAGCCATGGTCTTTGGTGGAATCCACGATCAGGTCGGAGGCGGTTTCCATCGATATTCGACGGACGAAAAATGGACTCTGCCTCATTTTGAGAAGATGCTCTATGACAACGCACTGATGCTCAGCAATCTGGCTCAGGCCGTGGGAATTTGTTCGGAACTCGAACCTGGCCTGGCGGAATTGTTCGCAAGGACCGCACAGAAGCTAGTGGATTGGCTCATGCGAGAAATGACCAGCGAAGAGGGGTATTTCTTCTCTGCGATCGATGCAGATAGCGAAGGAGAAGAGGGCAAATTCTACGTTTGGACTGTTGAAGAGATAACGGGTCTTCTGGAACACCATGCTCCCGTATTTCTTGAGTCATTTAACTTCGAAGCCGAGGGCAATTTTGCAGAAGAGTCGACGGGCAAGAAGACGGGTTCGAACATTCCTTTCTTGCGCGAGGACCTAAGCAGCCAATTTGAGCAAGAGCTAGAAATGCTCCGCATCGCTCGAGAATCCAGACAGCGACCAGGGCTGGATAACAAAGGCATTGTCGGTTGGAATGGACTTATGATCGGTGCTTTGGCCGATGCGGCTCTCTGGCCTTTGGCCCAAAACGCGGTTGTCGCCATTCTGGCAGCGGAGAAGAAGCATGGTGAATTACCCCACCAAATCGCTAAGGATGAACCTAGTGGCAAGGCATTTCTCGAAGATTACGCTTATCTCACATACGGAATCATCCGCCTTGCTATCTGCCACGGATTCATGGAAGAACAAGGTGAACTGCCTCAACAAGCGATACCAGCAGACGCTCTTATCGCCGTATCTCAGAGACTCGCTTCGGAAATGATCGCGAAATTCTACGACGAGGCGGAGGGCGCATTCTTTTCAACATCGACTGAGCACGAAACTCTCTTTGGTCGCACCAAACCCGTATTCGACCAACCGTGCCCAAGCGCGAATGCCATTGCCATCCGATGTCTCATTCAGTTGGGCGACGATCAGCGAGCTAGAAAGAGCCTCGATGCACTCCAAGGCTGGATGCAAAGGGCACCCCAAGCAACCGAGGCGCTCTACTCAACGGCAATGCTTTTACTAGATCCCACGCTTGACCTTGAGGAAGGAATATTGCCAACCGAATTGGAACCAGTCGTAAGCGAACCAATTGTCGAGGCAGTACCGAAGCCAGCGGCTAAGGTTGCTACCGTAACGATTTCGGCCAGGGAGATTCAAGCCTCACCAAGCGGGATCGGTACAGGCCATATTTCGATCTTCGTGCCGGAAGGATTGCACCTCAATTCAAACAATCCACCAGCGAGATGGCTCACACCAACAAAGGTAGAGATTCGAGGAGTCAAAGGCACTGTTACGTATCCTCAATCAAATAACGATCGTTTCGAGGGTGACATCCAGATTGATTTCACGGCGACACTACCCCAAGGTGAATCGGGCGTCGAATTTGAAATCGCCGTGAGTTTCCAAGCTTGTACAGAAACTGAATGCCAGGCTCCGCAAGAAAAGGTCTTCACCGTTGTAGTCCTTAAGTAAAGCAAAAAAACAACCTGACCTCCAATTGGAAGTCAGGTTGTTTTTTACTTTATGTTAGCGAAGTTCGCTTGCGACGGCTTCTGCAAAGCCGCTGGTGGTCGCTGAACCGCCCAGATCGTAGGTTTTGATTCCTTTAGCGAGGGTTGCTTCAAGGGCGCCTTCGATGTTCTTGCGAGCATCAAATTCGCCGAGGTGGTCAAGCATGAGCGTTCCCGAAAGGAGGAGCGCGGTTGGATTAACCTTATTCATGCCCGTGTATTTAGGGGCTGAACCGTGAACTGCTTCGAAGAGTGCGCACTTCTTTCCGTAGTTGGCACCAGGAGCAACTCCAAGGCCACCCATCATGCCGGCGGCAAGGTCAGAAACGATGTCGCCATATAGGTTAGGCATGACGAGAACGTCATAGAGCTTCCACTTGGTAACCAACTGCATGCATTGGTTGTCCACGATATTGTCCCAGCTTTCGATATCGGGATATTCAGCTGCGATCTTTTTGAAGGACCGTAGGAACAAGCCGTCGCCGATCTTCATGATATTGGCCTTGTGCACGCCGACAACTTTCTTCCGATTGTTGGCTCGGGCGTATTCGAATGCCGCACGAACAATTTGTTCGCTTGCCGAGTCGCTGATGATCTTGACCGAGTGGGCAACATGCTCTGTAGCCATGTATTCAATCTGGGTGTAAAGGTCTTCCGTGTTTTCGCGGAATATGACAATGTCCAATCCGTCGAACGGAGTCTTGACACCGGGCAGTGACCGTACAGGTCGAACACATGCGTACAGGTCAAGCTTTTTTCGAAGCGTAACGTTCGGACTCACTGACCCTTTACCGATGGGTGTAGTCATGGGTGCTTTTAGCCCCACGCCTATCTCTTTTATTTTTGCTACCGTCTCTTCTGGAACGATGGGCTTGCCAGCTTCAACGCATTTGAGCCCGGCTTCGACATCGATCCAGTCAATATTTACATTGGCGGCTTTGAAAATGACTTCGACGCCTGCGACCAACTCTGGTCCGACGCCATCTCCTCGAATCAAACAAACTTTATGTGCCATATCTTCCTCTTGGTTCGGGTTGAGGTGTGGTGGAAGAGAATTGGTTCAGACGGTTATCTGTCCAATACGATGCTCGAATCCAACCCGGGTTCGGTTACTATCTCCTCAAATACTGAAAAGCGAAATCTGTTTCGATTAACGGCCTATCAAAGCTCCCTAGTAGGGCTGGCTAAAGGCGTTGTCTCCGTCGATCTTGAATAGCTTCTGGCACTTTGTCCATTGCCAACCAAGTCCAGTGAGCGTGGTGACCAATTCGTCGATCTGGATATCTGTCACTTCGGCGTCGCTGAGGAAACGGCATTGCTGCCAGTCGCTCAATTCCATTTCGGGCACAGGTGGTGGATAAACGCGGCTGCCTCGGTTTGAAATCAGTACAAGAGTGAAGGGACCATGCTCCTTCGGAAGGTCTGGAATTTCAGGGGTTCTGATGAATACATCTACCCCGTGCAAAGTCATCATTAGTTTATTTAGTCCTTTACAGTTCGTTGGGTCTGCAGTCTCGGATTATGGGACAACTTTAATCGGATAAGTCAAACCGCGAACTCGTATACTTCTAATCATGGCTCAATCAATCGGCTTCTATGGTGCAGCCGAAACTGTAACGGGTTCACGTCACCTTATCACAGTAAAAAACCATCGCATCTTAGTGGACTGCGGCCTGTTTCAAGGAAACAAGGAGCTGCGACAGCGCAATTGGCAGGAGATGCCATTTCCTCCCGATGAATTGGACGCGGTGGTGATTACCCATGCCCACCTTGACCATGTTGGTTGGCTTCCGCGGTTGGTTGCTCAAGGCTATAAGGGACCTATTTACGCCACTAAAGCTACGATTGAACTAAGCAAAATTTCACTCCCGGATAGCGGGAGACTTCAAGAAGAAGAGGCCCGGTTCTCAAACAAGCACGGGTCCAGTCACCAGCCTGCGTTACCGCTTTACGATGAGAAGGCTGCTTACGCGTGCCTGAAACAATTTGTACCTGTTGGCTACAACCATTGGCACGATCTACCTGGCAAAACCCAGTTCCGATATTTGCCAGCGGGCCATATTTTGGGCTCAGCCTTTGCGGACATCACTTTCGAAGATGGCACGAATCTCCTCATGTCGGGAGACCTCGGGCGTTATAACACACCGATCATCAAGGATCCGACTATTGTGGAGACTGCCGATTACCTTGTCATTGAGAGCACTTACGGCGATCGCCTCCACTCTCATGAGAGTCCTCTCGATAAGATCGAACAGATCGTGAGAGACACGATGCAGAGCGGTGGAGCATTGATCATCCCGTCTTTCGCGATTGGACGTACCCAAGAGCTACTTTATTATTTCCGCATTCTCCAGGACCAGGGACGAATGCCTCGAATTCCAATCTACATCGACTCACCCATGGCCACTTCCGTAACAGGTGTCTATGCCAGTGCAACGGAAGAACTAGATGAGGAAATGGTCAAATCCCTCAATGAAGGTAGGAGTGAACTCGAACCTTCAGGGATCATTTTCGTAAGAGATCGCGAAATATCCAAATCACTCAATTCTCAGCGCGGACCGCTCGTTATTATTAGCGGCAGTGGAATGGCAAATGGAGGACGAGTGATACATCATCTCGAACATCGCTTGTCGAACCCAACTACAACAGTGCTGTTTACCGGTTACCAAGCCGAAGGGACACTCGGGCGCCGTCTCATCGACGGTTCACCTTTAGTTCGAATTCATGGGCACGAAGTCGAGGTTAAGGCTCGAATTGAAAAGGTCAATGCACTTTCCGCGCATGCCGATCAAGGCGAAATGCTTCGTTGGCTTCAAGGATTCAAAAAAGCACCAAAGAGGACCTTCATTGTTCACGGGGAGCCTCCTGCCCAAGCAGCCCTTCAAGAAGTGATCCGAAAGAACCTGGGTTGGGATACCGTCATTCCATCATACGGAATGAATTTCGACCTCGAGTAGGCCAATAACCTATAGTTTGGTGGCCCAGGCAGTCTGAAGCTGATCGTACGTCAACGACTTGACGTGGAAATCTCCGAAGAGGCAACTGTATCGGTATCCATTCAGGAGCGTGACGACTGTGTTAAAGTCGTCGTCTGACCGAAGTGCCCTTCCATCGCCGTGCCAATGTCCTGCTCCATCGAACAGAACGTTGGTTGCTGCGGGAACTTCGAAACTGGAATCCGAAAATGCCCTAAATGCTATCTCTGTTCGGAAGAAATAGCTTGAGCCAAATGTTTGGAACATGCTTGGGGTGGACACAAAAGCATCAGGAAAATGACTATCCAGAACAGTGGTGCCTGTGTCGGACGGGCAGTGGAAAAGCGCCTTACTCCTAATGTAGGGTTGGAGAACGTCTGTCAGGAATGGCATGGAAGGTATCAGTGCCTGAAAATCAGGAAACTGAGCCCAGATTTGAGGATCAAATTTGTCCGAGGCATCAAGTGCATGGGGGAACACTCCGTCCGCGTCCTCCTCGTATAGGGCAATGCCAGCGCCAATCTGGCGAAGATTGCTGATGCACTGCGTTTTCTTGGCTGCTTCCTTGGCTCTTGAAAAAACGGGGAACAACAACGCTGCCAAAATCGCGATAATCGCAATGACGGTCAAGAGTTCAATGAGGGTAAAACCGTACCGATTTGTGGTTTTGGACATAGTTGTGCCTATTTGTGATCTCCCCATATCCATGGTACGACATCTGATAACGATTTAACCATCGTCATAATTGTGGAAATGGCGGCATTCCGCCTGCCATACTATAAGGCTGCGTCCAGTAAGGGACGCTTGAGGAACACTGTTGGCCAAACCAATCGCAATCAAGCCGGAAGAAGAATTCGCGCGGTCTTATGTAGACCGCCTCATACTGGAAAAACTAACCGAAATGGAGTCTGCTGTCAAGCTCAGTGAGCTAGCAGATAAATTGTCGGGTGAAGGAATCGGACTCGCTACTGTCCGGTCCTTGCTCGCATCCAATCCCGATCGGTTTGCCTACCACGAAAGGAAATGGATCCCAGCTTCCCGACTTCAAGGTCAGGGAAGACCCTTTGCCGAAGCGATGGCAATTGTCCTTTATCGCTTTGGCGGACCCATTCCAATGGAGACGCTCGTAACCGAGATTGCTCGAATTCGAAAGGCAGAGCCAGAAAAGGTCGAAGAGATTATCCGTCGAATCGCTGTAGCCGACAGAAGTTTTGTGGTTACTGCGAAAGGTGAAGTTGCCCTAATCGATTGGAGTTTCTTAGCCCTTGATGAATTGCCAGCTCGCGCACTGGAATTGAACGACGTAACTGTGGAAGAGCTCGAAGCGGCCAGAACGAAGCTCGCAGGAATTGATTGGCGGTCCGATACTGCAGTTGAAGATGCCGTCAGGCAGGCAGCGCCAATCCGAACTAAAGTTCTTGGAGCTGTCGCCTATACTGCCGTTAACTCTGTCGATCCAAAGACAGTCCTCATCTTTGATTGCCGAGACTTCTTTGCCAGGGCACTATCTGTTCCTGGATTTGTCTATGCTCCAGATGGTGTCATCCATCCAGAAGCCGATACAAAGCGATGGATTTCAGCAGCGATCAAGCTAGCTGACAAACTTGCTCCAAGCGTTGAGCTAGATGACGCAGCGCCTATTGAAGTCAAGCCAGAGGATATTGACAAGCTTGTTGCCAAGATTCTTGGAAATGAGAATTCAACGACAGCTACCAAGATTCTCGAAGAGAACTACGAGATTACGCTGAGCAACAAGACGTTCCCTGACGACATGGCGAACTTGATGACAGCACTAAAAAGTAGTTCGGCTATCCAGTGGGTTGGAGGGGATCGATTCCGCAAGAGCGGTGACTACCCTGACTATATCACTGAGGTCCCAGAGCCCTTCCAGTTTGTTGACACGGATGTAACAGATGATGAAGGCGAACTGATCGACATCGAATTGACCGACGACGGACTAAGTTCCTCACTTCGAAAGTTGCTGAGCCATCCTCTCGCAACGGACGTACTGGATGAAGATGTTCAGCCCGCGCCGAAGACAATGCCAGAGGGCGTGCGCCTCGTCTTGAAGTCGATTCATCGAGAGTTAGGCACGTTCCCCATGTGTCAGTTGCCTACAGATTGGATCGAGGCTAGCCCAAACATTCAGGAGTTGGTCCTCATCGATCCAAACGGTCGAGAACTATCAGCTTGGCTCAACCACGATGTTCGATTGATCTACGGATTCATTGACTGGTGGTACGAGCAGTCTGTAGAAAGTGGTGCTGTCTTCACATTACTGAAGACCAATCGGCCCAACGTTCTTGAATTTGCCTGGCTCGATCAGCCAGATCCAGTTGTGTTTATTTCCGCACAGCGTATGGAAGAGCTTAGACAGTTGGGTGCCAATGGTGTCGAAAAGAGCACGCTCGATCTTTTGATCGAGGTAATGGCTCATTGGCCAAAGGGCGCCGACTACCTTACACTGCTTGCAGAAGTAAACGTCACACGTCGGTCCAGTAGACGTCTCATAGCCTCACTTCTCTCGAGTTATCAGTGCTTCTATCAAAGATCCGGTTCGCCGGTGTGGCATTTCGATGGCAAGAAAGTAGATCTTGGATTTGACAAGACGAAGAGAAAATTCGTCAAGAAATAAGTGCCTTGCCTCCGCAATTTGCGGGGGACAAGGATATCAGGTACAATAGCGAACTCAGTTAATCATGGCAAATACGAAATCGAGCAAGAAGGATATGCGCAGAACCGCAAAGAAGCGCATCCGAAACGTTAGCGTTAAGAGCGCCCTTAAGACCTACATTAAAAAGGTCCGGACGACTGCAACAACCGGTGAAGCCGAGGCAACTCAGACGGCACTTAGTTCTGCCGTAAGTGCGTTGGACAAGGCCGCTCAAAGAGGCATTATCCACAAGAACCAAGCTGCTCGCCGCAAGTCGCGGATTGCCAAGGCTGCCAACAAGGCGGCTGCTGCAGCAACTGCAAAGGCCTAAAACAAATAAAGCCCACAAGGAGTTATCTTTGTGGGCCTTTTTATGTCCAAAAAATTGGCCCTGACAGGAAAATCCTGCCAGGGCCAATTTTACTTCTACTTAATCTTTAAGATCTCAAGTTCGAATACAAGTGTCGAATTCCCAGGGATTGGGCCCGAACCTCTGGGACCGTAGCCCAGTTCAGGTGGCACCGTAATCTTTCGCTTACCGCCAACCTTCATTCCTGTCACGCCAAGGTCAAAACCTTGAATAACTTGGCCTGAGCCAATCGTGAATGAGAATCGACCACTATCGAATAATTTGCCGTCCGTGAATGTGCCTTTGTAATTAAGGTCGACTGTGTTGCCGGACTTTGCCGTTTCACCAGCACCTTCGCTTATTTCTTCAATCTTGATCATTTGAGTACCTTAACCAATTCGAGTTCGAATATCAATGTGGAATTAGGTGGAATCGGACCCGTTGCCCGTGCTCCATAACCGAGTTCTGGCGGAATGGTCACAGTTCGCTTTTCACCCACTTTCATTCCACAAAGCCCCTGAGTAAATCCAGGAATTAGTCCCCGACGTCCAATGGTTAATGGGAGTGGCTGTTTCCGATCATAGCTGCTGTCAAACTTCTTGCCGTTTGTGAACTTACCGATATAGTTCACCTCGACGGCATCTCCAAATTTGACCGCTTCTCCCGTTCCTGGTTTTGTGGAAACGACTTTCGACCGCATGATCTTCTTTAGATCAACATCAAAGACCAAAGTCGAGTTGGCGGGAATATCCTCACCCATGGCTTGAGAGCCATAGCCCATATCTGCGGGAATAACGAGGTGGCGGTGGCCGCCGACTTTCATCCCAAGAATGCCTTTGTCCCATCCCTTAATGACTTCACCACTACCAATCATGAATTGGAATGGTGTGCGACCTGGCTTGGTTGAGCTGTCGAAAACTTTACCGTTGGTCAGTTTTCCGGTGTAGTCCATGACCAAAACGTCGCCATCGCGGGCTCCCTCGCCCTGTCCGAGCTTAACGTCCTTGATCTCAAGTTTCCCGCCGCCTTGGAGCAGCATCATAGGTAAAAGGAGACTCGCAATTTGCATCCGCAAAGATTACCCCGGCAAGCGGGAAACCCTTTGGCAGAAGTACCAGCGATAGCACGCCTGCGAGCAAGCAGAATCCTTTTCTGAGCAAGATTTAAGATACTAGGCGACGGCAAATTCGCGACGGTCATAGACCAGGTCACTGGCTATTTTCCAGATGTCGGCGTCAATACGACTTTCGGGCTTGATCTTGCTGAAATGTACGATTGCACTTGTCAGTCCGGCTTCTTCAGCATAGTGCAGGAAGACAGAATTCAGGATCTGGCGAGCAGCGGGCTTAAGTCCGAAGCTGACATTCGAAACGCCTAAGATCGTGTTTACATTGGGGTGAGTTAGTCGGATCTGTCGAATCGCTTCGATGGTGTCCTTGGCCGAAGCACGGAATTCTTGGTCTCCAGAACCCAGAGTAAAGGTAAGGCAATCAAGAAAGACGTCATGGTCAGGGAGTCCATATTCACGAGTACGAGCCAAAATTCGCTCCGCTATGGCTACTTTCTCTTCAACAGTCTTTGCCATCCCCTTCTCGTCGATCGTGAGTGCAACGACAGCAGCACCGTATTTCTTACATAGGCCAAGTACCTTGTGGGTTCTCACCTCACCATCTTCGAAGTTGATGCTGTTTACGATAGGTTTGCCAGCAACGCATTGGAGGGCTGCTTCAACGACGGGCCACTCCGTCGAGTCAACCATTAGAGGAACAGTAATGTGCCGATTGTAGTAGCTGAGCAGTGTCGTCATGTCCTGAGTTTCGTTCCTGCCCACATAGGCAGTGCAGACATCCAGAACGTGAGAACCTTCACCTTCAAGCTCTCGAGCTAGTTCAGTCAGGCCTTCCCAGTTTTCAACGTTGAGCATCTCACGAAAGGCCTTGGAGCCGTTGGCGTTGGTCTTTTCTCCAACAATAAGAATGGACTTGTCTTGAGCATAGGGCTGGAATTGATATAGACTCGAGCAGCCTACGAGTGAAAGCGCACTCGCTTGCTCGTCCGTCCTCAGTTCGAAGTCAAAGCCTGGGAATAAGCCTCGGACCTTTTGCCAGTGAGCATTGGACCCATGTGATCGGCCTCCGACGGTCTGAGCAACTGCTTCGATATGGGCGGGCGTCGTTCCACAGCAGCCTCCAACAAGCGCGACTCCGTGATCCGTTACGAAACGATCGTGATGGCTCGCCAATTCGGTAGGGCTAAGTTTATAGACCGCCCTACCGGCTTCCATGATAGGTAATCCAGCATTGGGGAGTACAGAAATCGGGCGAGTCGAGTTCTGGCCCAGGAATCGAATGTGCGGTGCCATTTCAACCGGACCGGTCGCACAGTTAAGCCCGATTGATTTGACTGAGGGAAATGCTTCCAACATATTGAGAGCCGCCCCGATCTCCGTTCCGAGAAGCATGGTCCCTGTCTGTTCCATCGTGACCTGGACAAAGAGGGGAACCTGGCGCCCCGTTTCGGCCATCGCCCTTTCTGCTGCCACGATGCCGGCCTTGACCATTAACAGGTCTTGGAGCGTCTCTAGGAGGAGGGCATCGGCGCCTCCTTCAAGCAATCCTCTAAAGGAGTCAGAATACGTCTCCTCCAATTCCTTCCAAGTAGCTCCACCTAAGGATATGAGTTTTGTTCCAGGGCCGATGGCTCCAACAACAAAGCGGGGTTTCGCTGTCGTGGAGTGCTTTGCTGCCGCGCGCTTGGCAATCTTCGCTGCTTCAAGTGAAACTTCGTAAACTAATTCTGGTATTTCGTATTCGGCAAGCACGATCGATGTTGAGCCAAAAGTATTTGTTTCAACGAGATCCGCTCCAGCGTCGAAGTAAGCACCGTGGATGGACTCGATGACTTCAGGTCTTGTGAAAACGAGGAGTTCGTTGCAGCCATCAAGAAGTTTCGGCCCTAATCGTACTGCCGCCTCATTTACTTTCTTGGCGTAATGCGGTTGCGGGACGAGCGTGAAATCCGCATCTGATAGGTCTGCGGCCTGGATCTGGGTTCCCATTGCTCCGTCGTAGACGAGCACACGTTCGGACAAAGCATCAAGCAGTTGAGAATCCACCGTCTAATTATGGAAGGTTCATTGGCTTCCGTAGATCAATTCGAAACAGTGCCCAAACACTCTGAAAGTGAGCTGGTCATTACTCCGAAGGATTGGTGGGTCGAACAGCTTTTTTGGTAGCAAGGAGATGTTAGGTCAGGCCAATCCAGGCATAGGAACACGGTAGAGTAAGCAGTGCGCTCGTTCCGCCGCACCCTTGGGTTTTTGCGTCCCTATCGTGGACGTGTGTTGCTTGCGGTGCTGATGACATTGGTCGTCACGCTCCTACAGATTTTGCCGCCTCGCCTTTACCAAGTAGCGATCGATAATTCGATTCGACCGTCCCTTCAAGCGCAAAAAGAGCTTCGAGAAATTAAGCTCAAAAAAGCGACTCCAAAGCTCATCGAACGATCAAAAGTCCTTCACAAGCAAGTCGATAAGACTTCACCGGGGATTCTTCTCTATTCCGCAATTGCCTTGGTATTGGTGGTAGGTTTCCGGAATCTGTTCAGCTACGCAAACTCCTATACGGTGACTTGGATTGGCCATCGGTTTGTGTTTGACCTCAGGTTTGCGACTTGGCGTCATCTCCAGCGATTGAGCCTGGCTTTCCATAATCAGACGCAAACGGGCAAAATCATGGCCCGAGTTACGGCCGATATTGAACTGATCCAGGGATTGATTCAGGGACAGCTCGTAACTTTCATTAGCGATATCGTCACTTTGATAACCGTCATGGCGATGCTGTTCTTCCTTGAGTGGAGGCTAGCCTCCATCATCTTGGTGTTGACACCATTTTATGTTGTCAGCTATCTGTTCTTCCTTAAGAAGATCCGTGAGACAAGTAATGAGCAGCGTCGACTTTATGATGAGATGCTGGGGACCCTCGCTGAAAAAATCGCGGGCATCGCCGTCGTTAAAGCTTTCGTTCGAGAAGACCACGAGCGCGATACCTTTATGGACAAGGTTCGCCAAAAGTTCGCTGTGGACATGTCCCAGGTCCACCTGAATCGGCGGTTAGGTCTCGTATCGGCTATTGTGAGTGCACTGGGAACGGGCGCAATCTATGCCTATGGGGGATGGCTCGTACAGCACGACCAGATGACCACCGGAAAACTGGTTGCGATGACCTTTTACATCGGGTTCGTCTTCAACCCAGCCGTCCGAGTCGCTGACTTCAACACCGCAATGCAATGGGCAGTGTCCGCGATGGACCGCGTGTTTGAAACGTTGGATACGCGCCCTGAGATTGAAGACAAGCCGAACGCACGACCCCTGCCGGAACTTAAAGGCAGGGTCATCTTTGATAACTTGTCTTTTGGCTATGTAGATGGTCAGCCCATCATCGATCACGTCAATCTGGATGTTAAAGCGGGAGAGATCATCGCGCTTGTTGGGCATAGCGGTGGAGGAAAGACAACGCTCATGAACCTCCTGATGCGGTTCTATGACCCTACTTCTGGCAACGTGAAGGTGGATGGGTTTGTACTTCAGGATGTTCGACTAGAGACTTTACGTCGTCAGGTAAGCATGGTCGCGCAAGAGAATGTGCTCTTCAGCGTAACCTTGATGGAGAACATCAAATATGGCAATCGCGACGCCAGCGACGAGCAAGCCATTGCGTCCGCCAAAGCGGCCGATCTTCACGATTTCGTCATGGGATTGCCCGACGGCTATTTGACTATGATCGGAGAGGACGGAATCAAACTTTCGGGTGGCCAGAAGCAGCGACTTGCTTTGGCACGAGCTCTGGTAACCGATCCCAAGATCCTCATTCTCGATGACGTAACTAGTGCCTTGGATGGAGAGACTGAAGCCCGCGTCCAAGACGCCCTCAATGAAATCATGAAGGGAAGAACCACCTTCATCATCGCTCACCGCCTATCATCAGTCGTCCATGCCGACCGCATCGTCGTCATTGAAGCCGGCCAGATCGCCGACATAGGAACCCACGACGAACTCGTCAACCGCGACGGAATCTACAAAGACCTATACGAAGAACAATTCCGCAGCGCCCTTCACCCCGCCAAATCGGCTTGAAGTCGTGCCAGAAGCCCTAAGCGATCACCACTAATTTCGAATTCGACCCTCCGTTGACCCAAAAGTGGTCGAAACGGTAAAGATTAGCTAATATTGTGCCTATTTAAGTAGACGTATAGATACATATCTATAGACGTGTATTTCAAAATCCCATAAATCACCCATAAAACACCTATAAATCGAACAGTTCCACCCTAGTCTGCCCTATAATATGACAACGAACGAAGCGAATTGCCAAGGATGGCGAGACGAATCTTCGGTTTGGGGCGGAACCGAACAGGTTCAGTGGAAGGAAGCAAGTATGGACGCGGCAACCTTCCACATCTCTCCAAAGATCCCCTGAAGGATTAGGAAGATGACAGAGCAGCCATCTGCCCTCACAGAATCAAAGCCGATAGTTGGAACGGATGAAGCCACTATCGATATCCGTGGACGGATCCTCCTAAGCAAAAAGAAGCGCGAGCGACTTGGTGATTCCTTTGCAATGGCTCTAGGCGAATTTGGATGCGTTTGCGCATACCCCGAAGACCGATGGAACGAGCGTATTCGAGAAATCGACAGCTATCCACCCAATAACCAGGGAAGACAGAAGTATTCACGCTACTTCCTGCCGGATTCCGATGACGACCTGAACTGCGATCCGCAAGGTCGAGTCGTTATCCCGAAGAAACTTCAAGAAGCAGGAAAACTCAGGGATAAAGTGTTGCTGGTTGGTTGTGGTGACCGCCTTGAAATCTGGGCTCCAGAAGAGTACGCCGCCTATACCGCAAATCCTGACGACTATAACAAGGAACGTCGGGATAAGATCCAATTGGCTTATCTCGAAATGAAAAGCTAACCAAGCAGATTCAGGAAGCACACCTAACCGCAAGCTAGAATCAAAGCATGGACCTTGGACTGGATCAGCAGGAAAAACGTCACGACCCAGTAATGGTCCGCGAGTTACTTGACCTATTTCAACTCAAATCGGGTGACACATTAGTAGACGGCACTTTGGGCTTAGCTGGCCACTCTTTGATATTTGGGCAAACGATTAGTCCCGGAGGCATCCTACTCGGAATTGACTGGGACCAATCCATGCTGGAAATAGGTAGACAAAGGTTGTCTAGTATTACAGATCTTACTACCTATTACGTGCATAGCAACTATAGAGATATAGGCTCGATTATTCGTGAACATAAACTGTCCCCTAATGCGATACTCCTGGATCTCGGACTTAATAGTGCGCAGATCGACGACCCTGAAAGAGGCATTGCATTCTCAAAAGACGGCCCGTTGGATATGAGGATGGACAGAAGCAAGGGAGAACCTGCATCCGCATTACTCAACCGCTTGAGCCCCCATGAACTTGAGAAGATACTCTTTGAATTCGGCGACGAAAGGTGGGCGAAAGCGATTGGAAAGAAGATCGTTGAGATTAGAAAAGAGCGGCCGCTTCGTACGACAAATGACCTGGTTGACGCTGTTTTGGCCGCTGTTCCGTTTGGTGCACGGGACAAACGCATCCATCCAGCAACCAGAACTTTCCAAGCCATTCGAATTGCTGTAAACGAGGAACTGACAGGAATTGATCAAACGCTAATTGACGCAGCCCAATGCCTGTCTAATAGCGGAACGTTGGCAGTATTGAGTTACCACTCTGGGGAAGACCGTCAGGCAAAGCATGCTTTTCGCGAGCTGGCAGCAACCGGATCGTTTGTCGATGTCTTCAAAAAGCCTTTACAGCCAGCTGCGGACGAAATTATGAAAAATCCTCGCAGTCGAAGCGCAAAACTACGTGCGGTTCGGAAAATTCTGGCTTAATATAATGTTTATTACGTCAATGGTCATGGATGGCCGTTTATTGATGTTTTTGGAGCTTAAGGATGAGCGTTGTTTTAGACAGACCAGTTTCTAACTTGCAGGGCACCGTTACGGATGTCCCGCTAGTTCTTCGTCCCCGCATTACTGATGAGCCAGCCCGCCGCCCAGTAATCGACATTCCAGCACAGGCGCCGTCACGCGTCAAGCAAAAGTCTGGTGCCAATGTGGCCCATGTGGTCGCTATGAAGGCGCTGATGTTTGTCTTGGTATTGGCCATGACGAGCGTAGCAAGCACTCTTACTGGACAGTATTTGGTTGAGAAGAGTCGAACTCAGAGCATGGATGCCTATAGCCGTGCAAAAATTGCGATTCAGTCCGAAAAGGATATTCAACGAAAACTCGATGTATTGAGAAGCGCTGCGTCCATTGAAGATTGGGCGCTTTCGCATGGTTTTCGCCCGGCAGATGGCCTCGGTCAAACGTCTAAGGTAGTAGACCGTGTCGCAGCCAACAAATAGCCCGAATCGTTTTGCAGCAGCCGCCCTCGGAATGGGCGGTTTGTTCTTGCTAACTGCGTATAGCCAGATCAAGCTGCAAACTTGGGAGCGACCAGGCACCTTGACCCTGGCTAAGGAGTCAAAAAGGTACGACCTGCATTTTGAGGACCGTGCCCGCAGAGGCGCCATTTACACGTCTGATGGCAAGCCTTTGGCTCAAGACGATGAGTCGTACGCACTAAATATCAATTTCGAGTTGGTACCGCATAGTGATGCGTTCTATCTTGAGTTGGCGGAAGCGACTGGGCTTCCCGCTAGTGAGTTTTCTGAACTCTCTGACACATCTAAACAGACTAAATCCTGGCTAGAGTCCATTCCCGGAAGTCGCTACAAAGCCGTTATGGCGCTCAAATCAAGGTGGCGAGCTGATGGTCTTTCTCTAAAACTGACTGGCCAAAGATCCTACCCCCTTGGTATTTCAGCCGCGAGCCTTGTAGGTGTCATCAAGGACTTCAAGAAGGACAAGAAGAATCCGAAAGGCAAGGTCTATACCGGCGTAGAGCGGAGCATGAATAACCAGCTTACGGGCGTAAATGGCCTCAAGGTTGGCTTGACGGACAAGACTGGTGCATTTCTCCCCATGCGGATGGAATCGGAGAGCACTCCTCGCGTAGATGGCAAAGATGTCGTGCTCACGATTGACAGTGACCTTCAGGTGTTTGCTACGGAAGCCTTGCGAAAGGCCGTCGAACTCAATAAAGCCGACAATGGTGTGGCTCTCGTGATGAATCCAAAGACGGGTGAAATGCTCGCGATGGCCAACTGGCCCTCATTTGATCCAAGTGCTTCGGCGTCGAATCAGGGTGCCATCGGATTCAATCCTGCCTACATGGCACAGCTTGAGCCAGGTTCAACATTTAAGATATTGACCCTCGCAAAGGCGCTTGACGCTGGCAAGGTTTCCATGAGTGAGATAATTAATTGCCAAGGTGAATGGCATCCAACTCCGTCGACCACGATCCACTGCGACAGCCACCATGGTAACCGAGCACATGGTTCCATTTCGCCCGAGAGGGCTATCTCGAAGAGCTGCAACGTATCTGCGGCGATCTGGGCAACCCGATTGGGGCGCGATACTTTTCTCGACTACATTCGAAGCTTAGGTTTAACTCGAAGAAGCAATCTGCATGTGCCAGGAGAACTTCACGGTGGACTAAATTATGACGAGCCGGCGCACCTGCTTCAGTTGGCCACATTTGGTTTTGGCCAGTCCGTCACCTGTACTCCCGTTGGACTCATTGGCGCATTTGGAATGCTTGGCAATAAGGGCGTTCGAATGGAGCCTCGGTTGCTTAGCCGAGTAGGTTCTAGTGTCAAAACTTCGGGGCCAGGGCAAGTTATCGTCAGGCCCGAAACAGCCGCCAAGGTTATCGAGTGCATGACTTCAGTCATTGAGAAAGATGAAGGAACTGGGGCGAAACTTAGAATTCCTGGATACAAGCTTGCTGGAAAGACGGGTACCGCTGAAAAGGTAAACAAGACCGAAAAGGGCTATGTTTCTAACTTCGTGGGATTTGTGCCTGCACAAGATCCTAAAGCTGTGATCCTAGTCATGGTCAACAATCCCAAGAATGGCATTTACTACGGTGCAGCCGTCGCCGGCCCTGTATTCCAACAGATTGCCAAGGCAGTCATTCGCCACTACAACATTCCGCCAACGGAACCCATCAAGAAGGTCGATAAGAGCAAATCTGCAAGTAACAATGCCGAGTTGATCGACTGATGACGTTCACTGAATTATTGATCAGCACGGGTCACCCATCCAAAAAGATGGGTGACGCAAATGTAACTTCCATCACACTCGATTCGCGACAAGCAAAGAAGGGTGCACTGTTCGTTTGCATGCCGAGTAAAAATAGCGATAGCCTGAGTTACATCGGAGCGGCTGCGGAAAGAGGGGCTGCTGCGACTCTCGTTTTTAATGATAAGGGGCTTGAAATTGCTGCTCAAGCAGGGATTCCTGGGGCGTGCATCCCCAATATTGGTTCCGACTACTTCGATTCCGTTTGGCGAATTTGTCGTCATTTCTATTCCAGCCCAACCCGAGAGATGAAAGTCATCGGTGTGACCGGAACCAATGGTAAGACGACAACAGCTTGGCTACTCCGAGACATGTTGACTGCACTTGGATTACGCTCGGGTTACCTAGGAACGTTGGGATTTCAGATTCCAGGAGAGGAACGAGAGATCTCTAATACGACGCCTTTTGCTGTCGAACTCTACGGTCTCCTTCAGGAAGCTCGACTGCAAGACGTGCAATCGATGGCACTGGAAGTGAGCAGCCACGCACTTGCTGAACGGCGTTCCGACGGAATTGAATTCGACGCCGCTGTTTTCACGAACTTAAGTCAAGACCATTTGGATTTTCACGGAAATATGGATTCCTATTCCGTGGCCAAACATCGACTTTTTACACAATTACCTTTACAGTCAGAAAAGTCGTTTGTGGCTGCATTTAATGTTGACGATCCCATTGGACGCAGATGGTCGGCTGAACAAAACGGAGCAACCGTGACATACGGATTGGTCAGCGGAGCCGATCTCGTGGGCACTGCATTGGATGTTCACGTGGATCGAATTCGAATGAAGCTGGAATATCGCGGCGAGGTTGAAGTGGAAATTCCCTTGGGGGGAGGTTTCAACGTCTTGAATTGCCTGAGTGCCGCTGCCGGAATGCTTGCCTTGGGATACGACCTAAATGCGATCGCCAGTGTCTTACCCCTCGTTCGACCTGTTCCTGGACGCTTCGAGGCAGTTCCTAACGACAAAGGCATTGGCATCCTCGTTGATTACGCCCACACGCCCGATGCCTTAGAGAAACTTCTCGAATCGGTAAGAGAATTGCGTCCCAAGCGAATTATTACGGTGTTTGGCTGCGGAGGAGATCGAGACCGGACGAAACGTCCGAAAATGGCTCGATCTGCCAGTGAGCGGTCGGACATTACAGTCGTGACTAGCGATAATCCGCGCACGGAAGATCCACAGTCGATCTTGGATGAAGTCAAACTCGGAATTTGTGACGGTAAAAAGTGGGAAGCTATCATTGATCGACGGGAGGCCATCGCTCGAGCAATCGAGATAGCTGAACCGGAAGACGTTGTGGTGATCGCTGGCAAGGGGCATGAGAACTATCAAATCATTGGGCGAACGAAATTCCCAATGGATGATAGGTTGTTGGCCAAGGGGGCCCTTGGTTGATCTCCGTTCCGGTCAACGAATTTGCCCGATGGATTGACGGAGAACCCATTGGGTTTGCACCTACAGACCATATTTCGACTTTTGCCCTGGACAGTAACTCCGTGTGCACGGGAGACTTGTTCTTCGCCATCAAGGGAGAAAAGGTTGATGGCCATGATTTTGTTCAAAAGGCGATCAACTTAGGCGCGATAGGATCAATTTCAGAGCGGGATGTGACGGGCCCGACGATTCGTGTTGGGAACTTAATCTCCGCCCTTGCGAAGTTAGGGGCGCATTTTCGAGATCAGTTTCGTGGTCCAGTTGTTGGTATTACGGGAAGCGCGGGCAAAACAACCACCAAAGAATTTACTACCAGTGCCCTATCCAGTCTGGGGCCGATTTTGCGAACTCACGGAAATCGAAACACGGAATATACCGTGCCTCTCCTTTGGACCGAACTCCGACCCGAACATCGAGCGGTGGTTGTCGAAATGTCAATGCGAGGGTTTGACCAGGTTAGGCATCTAGCTTTGTTTAGCAGGCCATCAATAGGGCTCGTCACGAACATCGGCTTTGCACACATGCTCCAAGTGGGCTCAAGGGAAGGTATCGCTGACGCAAAAGGTGAGTTGCTCGAGCTACTTACTTCGAGTGAAATCGCGATACTTTGGCATGAGGATGAGTATTTGGAACGTCTTAAGTCCAAGACTAAGGCAGAAGTATTCACTTTCGGGGCCTCATCTGATGCTACTTGCTATGTCGAGCATTACCAGCCTTTGAATTGGCAATCTTCGCGAGTGAGTGGAAGATGCTCAGGCAAGCCTTGGACCGCCGTTTTGCCAGCGGTTGGACGACATATTGCTTTGAATGCCGCGGCTGCAATTCTGGTCGCCCATAAAATTGGAATAGAGCCTCAACAGGCAGCTGCCTCTATGGCTGAAGCCGTGCTCCCACCGATGCGAATGGAGGTTGTCGCGAAGGATGGGGTCACGATCCTCCTTGATACTTACAACGCAAGTCCGCCGAGCATGATTTCTGCCATCGAGACCCTCAATGAGATTCCAGTTGAGGGGAAGAGGCTCGCTATTCTTGGTGACATGAAAGAACTGGGAGACTTTACGGAAATTTTGCATCGGTCTGTGGGCCTTGCCGTATCTAGGTCCTCACTCGATCGAGTTTTGTTTTTTGGTGATTCTATGAAGGGTGCAATGGATGAGGCTCTGGCTCAGGGTTTTGCCGCAAGTGCCGTGGTTCACGTCCAGTCACTAGACGATGTCAGGCAATTTGTCTCCCAATCCGCGCCTGGAGACGTGGTGCTGATCAAAGGGAGCCGTTCTCTTGAGCTTGAGAGGGTACTTGAGGACAAAGAATCGTGTTAAACAACTATCTTGTGTTTTCAGTAGCATTCCTTGCAGCCGCTGTGAATGCGTGGCCGATTTACCGTCTCTTGATCGCGCTTAAGTCGAGACAGAATGTAAGTTCGTACGCTCCCGAAGCGCATCAACTTAAACAAGGCACTCCAACGATGGGAGGCCTGATCATCGCCATTGGATTTCTTACTGGGGCATTTGCTTACGGTCTGGTCTTCACCTCAGGGCGTAGTCTTGCCATTTCCTTATTGTTTATCGGTTTTGCGATTATTGGGTTCGTCGACGATTTTGTCGTCCCCAGAATGATCGCTGGCAAGCGTGGACTGGGTTGGAAGCAGAAGATCTCGATGCAACTAGTAGTCGCATTGGGCTGCGCGTGGTGGTTAATAGGTGATTTTTCGGGTGCCACCTTTGCTACGGTTTTTCTCATTCTCTTTTTCTCGAACGCTTACAACTTTGCCGATGGATTGGACGCTCTTGCCGGATCACTGCTTTTGGTCCTAGGTGGTGGCCTTGCGGCAATTTCAAATATCCGACATGCCGATCATCTGACGCCATTTTTTTGGGCGCTACTGGGCAGTGTTCTCCCATTCCTCTATCTAAACAAGCCCAAAGCCAAGCTCTTTATGGGAGATGTTGGTTCATTGCCAGTAGGGGCAGTACTCGGCATCGCAGTCTCAGTCTTGCTGTTCCCGAACGATTTTGATTTCCTTTACGCAGCCATTCCATCGATGGGAGTTTCTGGCAGCAATCTTTCGACCTACATGAGACCCATTCCGGAATGGCAGGTCTGTGCTGGCTTGTTGGTTATCAGCGGAATGATGTTCGTTGAATTGATTCCAGTTCCGTTACAGATTCTTTCCGTCAAGGTACGCAAGAAGAAACTCTTTAGCTTCACGCCGATTCACCATGCATACGAGCGTAGGGGATGGCCCGAGCTCAAAGTGGTCTTGGTTTTTGTGGCTTGGCAATGCGCTATGTCAGTCATCGCAGTAGCTCTGATTTCCGACGCGCCGGTCCAAGACGCCGTCTTTCGAGATATCCATGAAAAGGAAAACCCGAACTTAAAATGGCATACGGTCAAACCCGGAGGGCATTAGGTTGCCTGGCAAGGATTTGGCTGGCAAGAAAATTGCGGTTTTTGGACTGGGTCGGTCCGGATTAGCCATAGGTAAGGCTTGTAAGGCAAAAGACGCCATTGCTACTGTTTACGATCAAAAGTTGAAGGACGACCTTCCGAAACTGGACGCATACGAGGAAGCCATAGGTCTTGGAATTCCAGTAGTTCTCGGTTGGAAAGGCGAGTTTGATCCAGCCGATACGGATCTAGTCGTATCGAATCCTGCAGTTAGTCGGCGCCACCCCGCTTTGCTCAAGGCAGTTCAAGACGGAATCGAAGTCATCAGCGAAGTTGAATTCGCCTACCGAATCTCAAAGGCTCCGATCGTAGCGATTACGGGCACTAACGGAAAAAGCACGACTACAGTCATGACTTTCTTGTGCCTGAAAGCTTGCGGTGAAGATCCCCTCTTGTGTGGGAATATTTTCGGGTCAGGTTTTGACGAAATGCCCATGACCGATGCGGCGTTACAAGCATCTTCAAATCAAGTTCTGGTAGCAGAAATAAGTTCGTTCCAGTTGGAGTGGGTGAGCAAATTCAAACCAGTGGCCGCAGGAATAACGAACATCTGGCCCGATCATCTGGACCGCTATACAGGGTTCGCAGAGTACGCCGCGACAAAACAACATATTTTTGACTGCATGGCGAATGGAGACTTCGCAGTCGTAAAAGCAAATGATCCAACAGTTATTCCTCCAGGTGGGAAAGGAAGTGGCTATCGCCCTCGAAGGACGCGTGGTCCAGCAGAGCAGAGTTCATTAGCTTCTAGTCCAGAGATACTCACTTTTGGCGCTACAGGAGAGCATGCCCGGGTGGATGAAACTGGGCTCCGAATACTCAACCAGTTCATCAAATTCGATGACCTACCGTTCGACGAGCCACACAACTATACCAACGCGTGTATGGCCGCACTGCTTACTTATGGAGCGCTCAAGAATCGCGCTCAAATGGACCCTACTTCTCACGCTGCTGAGATATTGAAACGAGCTGAAGATGCGGAGATGCTTCGGCTCAAGGCAGGAAGGACAGTTTACGACGCTAGGCTGTCGGATGAGCCAATCAGGGCCCTGCCGGTTGAGATCATCGAAGGTCTTAAATCGTTCAAAGGCCTGGCCCATCGTATGGAGATGATCGGTGTGCGTAATGGGATTCGCGTGATCAACAACTCCATGTGCACGAACCCAGATGCCGTAATTAAGTCCGCTCAAAGCGTGAGAGACCCTGCCCACTTAATCATTGGCGGAGTGAATAAGGGTCTAGATTTCAAACCTCTAAAGCATTACTTGGCAAATCACCGTCACAAGGCCTATTTGTTTGGTTCAGCTGCCACAGGATTAAATGAAATGTTGGGTGGAAACTATCCAATCTTTGATACACTTAAGCAGGCGTTTGAAGCGGCAACCCTTACTGCGGTGAGGGGAGAAGTCATCATGCTAGCACCAGGATGTGCAAGCACTGATCAGTTCAGAGACTTCCGGGACCGTGGAAACGTCTTCAAAGCTATTGCCAAGGAGTGGCTCGGCACATGAAAACAACGCTCAGGACCTTTGATCCATGGCTATTCGCACTGGCATTTGCAGCCACGTGCGTAGGACTGTTGTTTATTTTTGATGCTGGCTATGCCCGTGCATTACAAAAAGACCAATCGGCTTTGCCTCCCGAGTTGAAGGCACAGGCCATTTTTTTAGCCGTCTCGGGAGTCGCGGCATGGTTGACCTCCAAGGTACGCGTCGAGACCTGGAATAAGGCTTCTAGGCTTGCTTGGGTTGTGAACCTGATTCTTTTGGTCGCAGTAATGGTCGTCGGTCATAGGCTAAATGGAGCAAAGCGCTGGCTTGGAGTGGGTGCTTTCTCGATTCAGCCCGCAGAATTTGCCAAGTTGGCGGCGGTTCTGTATTTGGCTGGATACTTTGCTAAGCGAGAGTCTCAGCCCAAGCGCCTTTCCAAGCAGAAGGATTTTGCGAGCACATTCGACAACGTATGGACGCCCCAAATCAAACGCTGCATGCCAGCCATTTGGGTTGCGTTAAGCGTCGTCTTGATCGAAGTTGAACCCGATATGGGTACAGGCGCGGTGATTGCTGCGACTGGATTTGCGATGTTTTTCCCTGCAGGTGTTAGCAAGAAGTCCATGTTGATTGCCGTCCTAGTGGCAAGTATTGCTGGCCTTGGTGCCGTTTACAAAGAGCCTTACCGATTGCAGAGGTTTAAGGATCATACGGCACGTTGGCAATCCGCCAATGTTGACGACACAGAATTTCAGACCGTGCAATCAGAGTTGGCCATTTCATCAGGCGGCGTAATGGGAGTGGGACTTGGTGGCGGTCGAGCTAAACACGTCCTTCCTGCTACCACGACTGATTTCATCATGGCAACCGTAGGCGAGGAGGCTGGTCTCTGGGGATCGCTAGGAATATTGGCCCTGCTTGGCGGATTGGTGTTTCGACTCCTGTACCTTGCTCAAAATGCACCTTCTCGATTTGGACAACTTGTTCTTTACGGTGTAGGTGCTTGGTTGGGTATTCAAACCTGCGTCAATATCATGATGGCCAATGCGTTTCTGCCCGCAATTGGCATTCCCTTACCTTTCATTAGCTCTGGTGGATCGAGTCTTGTTGCTTTGTGGATGGCGATGGGCGTGTGCCAATCCGTGCTTTCACCGGAGCCTGCGAAACCCGAAACCACGACGAAAGCAAAGGCAAAAGCTGCTGCAGCGCCCTATTCGAAGTCGAAGAGTCAAATTCCTGTCACCAGTACAAATTACAAGAGTCGTGCTCGGTGAGGTGCTCCATGCCTTGTCTTGATTGGTCCAATCGAACAAGAGGACTCACTTCATGCGGATTGTGATTACAGGCGGTGGAACTGGTGGACACATCTATCCCGCGCTCGAAGTGGGGAGGTTGGCCCAAGAAGAGGGCCACAAGATCTACTACTTTGGTTCCTTTCGAGGTCAAGAAGAGAAAATCGTCGGGGATCTGGGAATACCATTTACCGGATTTGCCTCGGAGCCTCTCGGGAATCTTCGAACGATTAAGGGACTCAAGTCGCTTGTCGCGATGCAAAGAGCACGAGCGAGTGCCCGAGTTGCCCTAAAGAAGACGAAGCCGAACGTCGTTTTCTCGACAGGCGGCTATAGTGCAGGTCCAGTAGTTGCCGCGGCGAAAGATCTGAAAATCCCTTACGTATTGCACACGTCAGACAGTGTGCCTGCCCGCTCTTCTAGCGCTTTCGCCAAGGAAGCCTATGCGTTTACCTGTACTTTTCATTCGACGGAAGAGTTCATGGCAGAGTTCAATGTCATTAGGACTGGGCAACCGATTCGCAAGGAGCTAAGGCAGGGGGCAGCAGGTGCTAAGTCTGGGCAGCAGTTAGTCTTGGTTCTAGGTGGATCGCAAGGTTCCCAATTTCTTAACGAGAAAGTTCCTTTAGCTGCTGCTTTGAAAGGCTTTCAAACTCAAGTGCTTCACGTTTGCGGCCCAAAGAACTTGGAGTCTACAAAGAAAATCGTTAGCGACCTGAAAATCGGTGACCGCTATCAAGTTGAGCCCTTTCTGAACGCTCAAGCAATGATTGATGCCTACTTAAGAGCCACAATCGTAGTAGCAAGAAGCGGTGGAACATTGGCAGAACTTGCTCTTTTCGGGTTACCAAGTGTTTTGATTCCACTTCCTTCATCGGCGCATAATCACCAGTTCCATAATGCAATGGAGTTTGTAAATATGAATGCGGCGACTCTCCTAACCCAAGCCGATTTAACGCCTGAAACACTGATGGCGTCAATCTCTGGTTGGCTGAGAAATGGTGGGCGGAGGGAGGTTGCAAGTCGCAATCTCAAGAGGTGGGATGTTCCGGACGCAACCGAGCGGATTTTCGACCTAGTCAAGAAAGCAACAAAATGAGAAAGCAAGGAGAAATCGGCACCGCCTTTTCCAATCGAGATGCCCTCGATGGCAAACAATCATTCTTTCTAGTAGGAATCGGTGGGGCTGGCATGAGTGCATTGGCACGGATGCTCAAATTTCGTGGCTATCAGGTGCAAGGAACGGATTCGACAGCATCAGTTGAAACTGAACGTTTAGCTAGTGAGGGGATCAAGGTACACATTGGGCACCAAGCCGATGAAATTGGTCAGCTGGACGCTCTTGTATTGACGGATGCAATAGATCTGGAAAAGTCTCCCGAATATGCTCAAGGCTTGCGCCTAGGAATCCCCATTGTTCGTCGATCTCAGGCCCTCTCATGGATGCTTAAGAACCGCAAGGTCATTGCCGTTACCGGTACTCACGGAAAGACGACGACCACAGGGATGTTGGGGAGAGGGCTTTCCGCTTCGGGTCAAGAACCCTTAGTCGTTGTGGGAGCCAATATCGCCCAGTTCGATGGTCCCGTTCTTGAAGGGAACGGTAATTGGGCAGTGGTGGAAGCCTGTGAAGCGTACGATAGCTTTCAAGATTTGGATCCACAAATCGTGGTCCTAACGAATCTGGAAATGGATCACGTAGATTTTCATGGTAACTACGAAAACTTAGAGGCCAGCGTCCTAAGGTTCATTTCCAAGTTGCCATCAGACGGGTGGCTCATCTATTGTTCAGATGACGGCGGGGCAACGCGAATTGCAGAGAAGTCCCACTGTCAAAGCAGAGGTTATTCGTCATCAGATTTCGCACTTCTGACCAAGTGGACAACGCACGACCTAATCGCTTCGATCTCCCAGAAAGGCGACCACAACCTTCTCAATGCGGCTGGATGCTGCGTTGCTGCCGAAACGATCGGTCTCATATCACCACAGTTTGTTGAAGGTGTGCTGGGCTTCCAGGGAGCCGAACGAAGGCAGCAAGTTCTAAGTCGCGGTGAGTCCGAACAGGGCATAACGGTTATCGACGATTACGCTCACCATCCGACCGAAGTGCGTGAGAGCCTGCGAGCGATTCGGACTGGCTTTCTTGGTAAGCCAGAGTCAAATGGCAGGCTGATTGTCGTGTTTCAGCCACACTTATATTCGCGGACTAGGGACTTTATCGATGAGTTTGCAGAAGCCCTGAGTTTTGCAGATGTTGTCGTCATTACAGATATCTATCCCGCGCGAGAAGAACCGATACCGGGGATTAGCGCCGCGAGGATCGCTGAAAAAATCTTAAAACCGGTCCACTACATTCCATGTCGACACCTCTTGCCGATGGAGGTTGCCAAAATTGTTCGCTCCGGCGATGTCGTCGTCGGCATGGGTGCAGGGAATATCTCGGAATTCGGTTCAGCAATTTTGGTAGAACTGGATAGGTACCGCCCTGGCAACCCGTCCGTGCAGCCGAGCGAATTTCAAGCCTTAAAGATTGCCGTTATCTATGGTGGAGAGAGTGCAGAACGCGAAGTGAGTCTGCATTCCGGACGTGAGATCCACTCTGCTCTAGAACGATTGGGACATCACAGCTTTTTGGTCGACGTATCGGAACTCTTGTTCAAAGGTGCAAATTTAGGTCTCTTTGTCGGTCCCAATCGTCCGGATTTGGCGTTTCTTGCCGTACATGGAACGGGTGCGGAAGATGGGGCCATGCAGGGTCTTTTCGAGCTATTGCACATGCCTTATACGGGATCTGGCATTCAAGCGAGTGCGATTGCGATGGATAAGGCGATGACCAAGAGAGTTCTGGAGCAACATGGAATCTTGGTCCCAAAAGGGGAATTGCTCACTGAACTTGTTCACCCAATGTCTGTCCATCCCCCTCTGATTGTCAAACCGAATGCTCAAGGATCGACAGTTGGACTCAGTTTTGTTAAGGATCGATCGCAACTTTGTCAGGCGCTTACTTCTGCATTCGCGTACGATGATTCCGTGCTAGTCGAAGAGTGGATAACGGGAATGGAGATCTCTACGCCTGTCGTTGCTGGTCGAGCTTTGCTACCGGTCGAAATCGCTCCAAACAGTGGCAAGTATGACTTCGAGAGCAAATACACTCCCGGCGCAACGATCGAAATCGTGCCTGCTCGACTCCCAGAGCGCCAGTTGGAAGAAGCTCGAGATTTAGCTCTCAAAGTTCATTTGGCACTTCGCTGTTCGGGAGCCACCCGAACAGACATGATAATAAGAGGCGATGAGATCTTTGTCTTAGAGATCAACACCCTTCCTGGCATGACTAAAACCTCTCTGTTGCCAAACAGCGCCGCTGGCCTTGGAATTACTTTCGATCAGCTGTGTCAGCTATTGGTGGAGGATGCCCTTGGCAGCAAAACGAAAGAAGCGTAGCAAGCGCATCATTCTGTTCGCCCCGATTTTCTGGATCCTTTTGGTTGCGAACGTGGTGCTTGGGCTCGCGTTGAGTCGAATAACAAGTCCAGTAAAGGTTCGGGCGGAGAATATCCCTGCTTTTGATCAACCACGAATTACTGAAATTCTCGAGAAGCTGTCGGATATCCCTAGCCGTCAGGTTAATTCTCGTGCCGTTGAGTCGAAGGTGATGTCTTTACCGGATGTTGACCAGGCTGAACTCACGACGAACATATTTGGAAATGCCTTGCTTAAGGTTGTCTATAGAAGGCCAGTGGCGACTTTAGCCAGTCGCCCCAAGGTGGCCCTTGATTCAGACGGAACTCTGTTCGAATCAAGTGAGATTCCGGATGGTCTTCCTCAGTTGGAATTGCCATCAGGTGGTCCACCGACCATGGCAACTTTCGCGGGTAACTGGCAACCTACAAGCCTTGCCGCACTCTCAGTTTATGCATTAGCAAAGTATCCAAAAAGCCTGCTGCGAATTCAGGTGGATCAGCGAGGCGCAGTGTGCTTAAATATAGATTCAGGACGGGTAATCCTTGGATCTTGTGACGACCTTGATTTGAAGCTGAAGACTCTCGAGTCACGGCTGCAAAAGAACCCACAAGAGTTGACTGAAAACGTAGAGCTGAATTTGACTGTGCCGTCAGTTCCTGCAATTGTGCCCCGTACGGTAGGAAAAAAGAATTGAATCCATTTGTCACACGAATCAATAAACAGTCGTGGGTCGTGCCTGTCTCTTGCATGTGCCTAGTGCTCGGTTTCATGATTTGCATGGCATGGGTTACGCAGCAAACCCGTACGAGCCGACAAAACTACTTACCAGCGGACCAGAGGATTCGAGTTAACGAATCGAACGTCGACATTGAAGCATTCCAGAAAATGTCTGCCGAAGTCTCAAAACTGCAATCTGAAAAGACCCGACTGGAAAAGGCACTATCGAGCCACGACGGCCAAAGTAAGGTGCTGAACGATAGCCTTCAAGAGCTCAAGGTTTTCGCAGGAATGACCAAGGTTTTGGGGCCCGGAGTCGTTGTCACGCTACGTGACAGCCCCAAATACACTGGAACTGGGGTTGGCGCGAATATTGGGGTGAGCCCCGATGCGACGATTCACGACGTTGACACACTTAAAGTAGTGAATGAACTTATCGCTTCCGGGGCAGAAGCAGTTGCCGTAAATAATCACCGAATTGCGGGCAACTCGAGTCTTAGATGTGTTGGCAACACCATATTGGTGAACGATGTCAAGATCGCATCGCCGATCGTAATTCGTGCGATTGGGGACCCATCGACCATCCTCGGCGCAATGAATATGCCGGGTGGCGTTCTGGCGGAGATTCGACAGACGGATCCCAGCATGGTGCAAATCGAAGCCGTTAGAAACCAGGAATTGCCGGAATTTGTAGGAAACACGACTCGTAAATTCGCGAAGCCCCCAAGGGAACTCAAGTGATCTTAATTCCCATTGTTGCTTTGATCATTGGCGCAGCAATCGCTCTCGCCATAAAAATGCCTCCTATACCAGGCGTGTACGGGCAGTATCTCGCGGTCGCGTGCCTTGCCGGTTTCGATACAATATGCGGCGGCGTACGTGCGGGCGTGGAAGATAAATTCCGGTCCGAAGTATTCATCTCCGGTTTCGTTTCAAACGTTTTAATCGCTTTTTTCCTTGCCTGGTTGGGCGATCAAATTTACATCAACCTGTTTCTCGCGGTAGCTTTAGTACTTGGGGCAAGGATCTTCACGAATCTAAGCCTTATTAGGCGGTATGGTTTGACCAAGTGGCAAGATACACGTGAACGCAAGCGTCGTCAAGCACAAGCCCAACCCGCAGTAACTCCGCAACCTGAGCCGAATCCATGAACAGTGAGCTAGTCGCCGTCCTTGACCTTGGGTCATCCAAAGTCACCTGCCTCGTCGCGTCCGCAGATGGACCCGAGGGAATGAAAATACACGCCATCACAACCGCGTCTTGCAAAGGAATGCGAAAAGGTGTGGTGTTTGATCCTTTAGAAGTCACGAGGTCTATCGTTAAGGCGGTTACTGCGGCTCAAGATCAAATCGACGACCAGATCGACTCGGTGGTTGTAGGTGTTACTGGGAGTCACATTGAGGGAATTAACTCCCAAGGTATGAAACCGATCTTTCCGGCGGGTAGGAAGATCACGCACCAAGATGTCCTCGAAGTCATAAATCACAGCAGAGCCGTATCAATCGGTGACGAGCGAGAGCAAATTCAGGCTTTGCCACGAGAATTCAGAGTTGATGGAGAGAGGAATGTTCAGAAACCAGTCGGCAAGCCTGGCTCCAAAGTCGATGTCTTTACCTACATAGTTTCTGGCCAGTCCACGTTATTGCAGAATATCGAACGGGCAGTAAATGACTCTGGACGACAAGTGGAGCAAATGGTCATTCAGCCCTTAGCGGCCGGAATCGGAGTCCTTACCCACGAAGAGATGTCACTTGGAGCAGCGGTTGTAGACATCGGTGCAGGCACGACTGACGTTGCTGTTTTCATAAATGGGTCGATTGCATTTAGCGTATCGATTCCTCTCGGCAGTCATTCGGTAACGACAGACCTTAGCACGCTCCTGAAGACGACTCCCGAGGAGGCAGAAAAGCTAAAGCTACAGTCGGGGCAAGCATCTGCAAAGTTGGTTGAAGAGCGAGAAACAATCGAAGTTCAGCAATTGGGACAACCGATCGCCCGGCCCATGCAAAGGCGCGTTCTTTGCGAGATCATCGAAAGTCGCATGCGGGAAATTGCAGGATTGGTCGGCAAGGAACTTGAAAAGAGCCCATTTGGAACCGCGTTGCCTGGGGGAATCACTCTCACTGGCGGCGGTAGCGCCTTAAAGGGCACGGCTCAACTCTTTGAAGACACACTTCCCAAATATAGGTTTAGGGTTGCCGAGCCGTCCGTAGACAAGAAATTCACTGATCAACCTGGGTTGGCTGTTTCGGTCGGGTTAGCGAGTTTCACGGTGCAGTGCTTTGACGAATTCTCTCCCGCTGAAGGAGTACTACCTTGGAGAGAAAGAGTAAAGAGCCTTTTCTCGATGCTTAATCGGTAACCCCGAATGAGAGCCATTGTTCAGCGAGTGTCGTCTGCGTCGGTTGTCGACAAAGCTGACGGTACTCGAGGCGAGATTGCGGCCGGTTTGTTATTGCTCGTCGGTGTTCGATGTGGAGATACGGATGTTCAAGCCAAAAAACTGGCTGAAAGTCTAGTCAATTTGAGAGTATTTAACGACTCAGAAGGCAAGATGAATCTGTCGCTTCTCGACATTAATCACGGTGACCTTCTCGCGGTCTCCAACTTCACCGTTTATGGAGACACGCGTAAAGGTCGTCGTCCGAGCTTCAAGGATAGCGCCGATTTTGAGACGGGAAAGCGGCTGTTTGACGGGTTTGTCAACCATTTGCGCTCCTTTGGCTTTAGCGTTCCAACCGGCGTATTTGGCGCAGACATGGAAGTAAGCCTCGTCAACGACGGGCCAGTCACCGTTATTGTTGACGTTGACGCAGCTGGTTAGCCGCCGATCTGGCTCATTCCTCGACCATACACTTTTTGGCCTTCAGCCAAATAGTGACGTTCCGGCTTATGATTTACGACGTGATGAAATAGGTCGATCAAGTCCTGATCGCTTGCTCCACTCCGCATTTTCGTGCGCAAATCCAGTTCTCCATCAGACATCAAACAGGGCCTCAAAAATCCGTCTGCGGTCAGACGAAGTCGATTGCATTTCTCGCAAAGGTCGCTTGAAATTTGGCTGATGAATCCGACTGTGCCTTTTGCGCCCTCTAGGCGATAGGTTCTTGCCGGCCCATTCGTTCGAACTTCTGCCGGAAGCAATGGTCCATGAACGGCTTCGATCTTAGCTTTTAGGTCGTCCGCTGAGATGTACATTCGCCGCATCTGTACGTCGCTTAACATCGAACTGCTGCTCGCCTGCTTTAGCTGCAGGAGTCCCGTTCCCTGGTGAACCGATAGGGGATCAAAGTTGGTTGTTTCGTCCAGATTCCATCGGATGGGCATGATCTCAATGAAGCGAAAATGAATTTCATTTTCTAGTGTCCATGCAGCAAAGTCAGGAGCTTCGTCATCGTTTACCCCCTTCATGGCAACACAGTTGATTTTGATCGGATACATGTTGGCCGCTTGTGCGGCAGCGATTCCGTCCATAACCCGTGACAACTCTCCTCGACGGGCAATATCACGGAACCGTTGAGGGTTTAAGGTGTCCAGACTTATGTTAATCCTTGTCAGGCCAGCTTTTGCGAGAGCCTCAGCCATTTCAACTAGGAGATAACCATTCGTGGTCATGCTCAAGTCTTGAATGCCCTCAATCTCTGAGATGCCCTTGACGATGTCAACGAGGTCCTTGCGCACAAGTGGCTCCCCTCCCGTTAACCTGATCTTTGTCATTCCACATGAGGCTGCAATGCGAACCAGTCGGATGAGCTCGCTCGCCGACAACAGCTCTTCTTTTGGAGCGACCTGGGAACCATCTTCGGGCATACAATAAATACACCTGAAGTTGCACCTATCGGTAACCGAAACCCTCAGATAGTCAATATGCCGAGCAAAGGGATCAATCAATGTCATTTCTATACTTCTGGAAGACGAGTGTCAATCGCAGTTATGCGAATTGTCATTTGGCAGCGGAGTAACGATGTGCTGCAATAAACGTCACTTTTATAGAGTGTACGCAATGGAAGGGCCATTCTCGTGGTAGAAAGCACAGTTATGGGATACGATGCGTCTCTGAGCGGACGCATGGAACTGGATACAGATGGCGCTTTAGTTAAAAAAGCGCGCGAGGGGGATTACGGCGCTTTTGAAACGCTATTCGATCGCCATCGCGTTTTGGTGTATCGATTTGCCTATCAAATGACATCCCGTCGTGATGATGCGGAAGATATCGTACAAGAAGCCTTTGTTCGGGCGTATCAAAACTTACATCGATATCGCGATGAAGCGAAATTCACGACATGGCTGCTAAGGATCGTCACAAACCTCTGTACCGACCAAGCGAGAATGTCAACGAGGCGTACGGCTTTGGAGCAGCAGGAAGCAGCGGGAGCACTCGACTGGATGACGAGTGGAGAGGTTGCCGACCCAGTTCAGAACCTGGAGGCAGAAAGGCGAAAATTAGCCCTTAAAAAGGCACTTAACGCTTTGCCGCCTCATCACAAGGCAGTAATCGTCTTACGCGATATTGAAGAAAGAGAATATCCTGATATGGCTGCAATACTAGGTTGTACAGTTGGCGGAGCCAAGCTTCGTGTTCTACGTGCACGAAGAGCATTGAGAGAACGAATTGCCCCTTTATTAGGGGAGGACACGTAATGAACGGAAAGTTAGAAAACAAGTTAGCGCAGCTCGCATTTGGTGATTTAACGCCAAGTGAAGCAAGACAACTGGAAGCCGAGGCTGAGCGTGATCCCGATGCTCGACGTGCCTTGATGCTTTACAAGGACATGCGCGATGGCCTTCGAAATCTCCAAGATGTACCTGAAGACCAGTTCTCAAAAGAGCGACTGCGAGATGCAATCCTTACCCAAGGACTTCGGCCACCTATCTCTAGGCAGACGTCGAATCGTTCTTGGCTTTGGATGCCAGTTGCGGCGTGCGCTTTGGGCTTCAGCGTGATGTTCATGCGTCACTCTTTCGATCAGACGTCAAAACAGCCTGAACTGGTATTGGGCTCAAAGAGTTTGAGTAGTCCGACCTTGATGTCGATTTCGCCACCGACTCGAGTGGCCGTTAACGATACGCATAAAGTAACTCACGGTCCTGAGGTAAAGGCAGTTCATCCTCTTAGAATTGTTTCTCGATCGACCAGTAGGCATGGTGTTCGCCACGTCCGGGAAATGGACGAGAGTTCTCCTGATGTGTTGACCTACCTGATGGGCCCCGGAGAAGAAAATGTCGCTCCGAGCAATGGTGCGATTACGGCTTCGATGCCGATCCCACCTGTAGCGGAACCCACACCTTCGACGGCCACCGCTTCATCTCCGATTGTTTTAATCGATCAAGACAAGGACACTCAAACGGGTGCCCAACGAGCCACGGAGGTTGGCAGCGCAAGCAATGTTCTTGTTGGCGGCTAAATTAGCTTGTGTTTTGGTTTCAGGTGAGTTACAGGCTGACCGTCTGACCGATCATGAACGGGCAGTGTGGACTCAGTACAGGCCTGCTATTGTAACTCTGTATGGTAACGACCAAGCATCGGGAGTTGCAGCACTCATTGATGTGTCCGGCTACTTTGTAACTCACAGCAGTAGCGTAACGGGACCACTAGTAAGTGGCAAGGATTTCGCTGGGCATATTCTGCAGTTTTCGGTCGTTGATAAGGATAAAGCTACTCAGCTTGTCCTTTTGAAAACGAGTCAGTGGCAAGCTGGATCAGCTAAGCCATTTAAGCCTCCCACAAATAATGAAAGTGATGGTGGCGGACTACTGGCTGTTTTGCCAACAGGACCCATACGAGCAGCCTTCATTTCCAAAAGTAGGTACGGCATTCTTAAGCCCTCTCGACGAGTCGTCCCACTTACAGAAATGCGTTTTGAAGCCTCATCGCAGCAGGTTGGTGGAGCTCTCGTCTTCCGCGAGAACGGAGAACTTATTGGCACGATCAATGCCACGCTTGATCGTCCAGATACTTTTTCTGGCAATTTCGGGCAAGGCGGTCAAGGGTTTGGTGTCCAGCAGAATTTTGGTGCAGGGGGCGGCGGTCAAAGCAATCCAGGAGGCGGCCCAAACCGTATCACCATTCAAAATTCAGGCCAAGGTCCAGCCGAAATGACTGTCGCTTATTCTGTTGGAACCGAGATTATCAAACACACTTTGTATGGCTTCCTATCGCCAAACCACGAGGCTGAGTATGCGGCCCTTGGAATTTTTTGCACCGATGCAATAGGTGGTGGTGCTCAAATCCAAAAGGTAACTCCTGGTTCGCCAGCTGCGAAGTCGAAGCTCCGACCAGGCGACATTCTCATGAATATTGGTTTCCAAGAAATTACCGATCAGGTCGCGTTTGCTACAGCTATGCTGAGACAGAAAGTCGGCGAGAAAATCACTCTCGTAATCAAACGTGGGCGAGCCAGCCTTCTTGTTGACATCGTTCCGGTTAAAGCACAAGATTAGCTCTGAACAAAATCCTTGATTTGCCAGTTCAGAGTTCTTGATCCCCGCCATTCGTTGACCGTAGCTTGGAAGAGCATGTCCGTATTGGTGCCCGCGCCTGCCTGAGTTAGTCTCTCGCCAATCCCGAAAGCGATTCCTGCCGCAGCAGCCCCAGCTTCCGGTTTCAACATCAGACGCACATGAAGGGGACTCTTTGTAGGCAAGACCTGGGAAAGCATCACGTTCCTGGCTAGAAATACAGGCTCTGGATTCGCGCAGCCAAAGGGCTCAAGGCGAGCAATGGCTTCAGCTGCTTGAAGCGTCACCTCAGAAGGATCAACCTCCATATCGACCCTGACTGCGGGTACGAAGTCTTCAGGAGTTAAACGTTCCCCGGCATAGGCGTCTAGCGCCTCGTACGCGCGTTCTAGGTCGTCAACCTTGATGGAACAGCCCGCTGCCATAGCGTGACCTCCACCGGTCATTAAAGAAGGGTGAGCCCTTATCGCGTCTGCAAGATGGAAATTCGGAATTGTCCTGGCTGATCCTTTGCAAAGGCCAGACTCCTGATCGATCGTAAGAACAAAGGTTGGCCTAAAGAACTGCTCTACAAGTCGTCCTGCGACAATTCCAACTATTCCCGAGTGCCATCCTGCACGGGCCACGATAATTACATTGCGTTTATGGCTCTCAGTTGACAACACCATTTCAACCGCCTCATCGCAAATTCGCAGTTGCTCGCCTTTTCGCTGGGTATTTACAGCTTCAATCTGCTTTGCCAATCCTTCGGCAACACCAGCGTCGCTCTCCAGAAGCAATTGAAGAGAGAGTGCCGCATCGCTAATTCTGCCTGCAGCATTAAGGCGCGGGCCGAGTTGAAATCCAACATGCGAAGCTCGCAACGATTTGCCTGGTTCGATGTTAATCCCAGAAGCTTGAATGAGGGCCCGAATGCCTACCTTTTTGGTCTCCGTCAATCGCATCAGACCAAACTTCGCAATGATACGGTTTTCACCAACAAGGGGCATCACATCCGCGATGGTTCCCAATGCCGCTAAATCCAAGAAGCCGCGGTAGTAGTTGTCGAGGTTGTGCCCCAACTCTTCAGTTAGGCCAGCGCAAAGCTTAAAAGCAACTCCAGCACCGCTTAGTTCATCAAACGGATATTGTGAGTCCGGTCTGTGAGGATTGACAATTGCCTGTGCGTTCGGCAGTTCACCGGCAACTGTGTGATGGTCGGTAATGACCACGGACATTCCTGCTTCACGTGCCATTGCTACTTGTTCGTGAGCGCTGATGCCACAGTCACAAGTTAAGAAGAGCTTAGCTCCTGCCTCGCTGGCGGCATGTACTGCGCTCTTGTGAATTCCATATCCCTCCTTCATTCTGTGAGGAACATGGGTATGGACATTGCAACCGATTGCCGACAAAAACCGATTGAGCAAGGCAGCGCTCGTTATGCCATCAACATCGTAGTCACCATGGACATAGATCAACTCGTTTCGCTCACGAGCTCCTAAGATCGCGTCTCGAGCTGCCGCATAGTCGGGCAACAATGACGGAGAGTGAAATTGGTCGAACGATGGGTTGAGAAATTTTTCGGCTTCCGCGGGATCCCCGAATCCGCGCTGAGCAAGGATGGCAGCCACAAGGGAAGGCAGGCCCAATTCTTTTTTGAGTCGATCCTCAGCCCCGCGGTCACGCTCGGCAATGATCCATTTGTTTTGTAGCGGAGGAGCAGTGGACATTAAGTCTCAGTGTATCGCCAAAAATAAAACAAGATCGCGCTAGCTGGATCAAGTCCGGCTAGCGCGCTAAGAGGTCAGAAAGGCTAAAGCTTCTCGACCTGGCTGAAATCCAGTTCGACTGGGGTGTCGCGTCCGAAAATGTTGATGAGAACCTTGAGCTTCTCTTTTTCGGGATTGACTTCTTCGATCTTTCCACTGAAGTCGCTGAAAGGACCTTCCACAACACGAATTGCGTCGCCTTTTGTCCAAGAGACCTTTGGAGTTTCTTTGCTGGCTTCCAAGTTCGTCATGATTCGATGAACTTCATATTCCTCAAGCGGTACCGGTTTATTACCACTTTGGACAAAACCAGTCACACCACTCGTGGATTTGACTAGCTTGTAAGTTTCATCAGTGAGCGACATTTGAACGAGAATGTAACCAGGGAAAACCTTTTTATCTCGCAGATATCGCTTACCGTTTCGCGTCTGGAGCTCTTGTTCAGTTGGAATCAAGATTTGGTAGATATCTAGGTCCCAGATCCCTTCCACAATTGCGCGACGAGTGAGAACGTCTTTGACCTTATTTTCGTGACCTGCAATCGTATGGACTGCGTACCATGCTTTCGGCATTTAGACTTTTCCTTTTGTCAACAGGTTGACGAGATTGTCGAAAATGAAGCTAAGCGAAGTGAACAGGAAGACAAGTCCTGCACACACAGAAAGTACAACAAAAGTTAATCGATTAGTTTCCGCACGTGTCGGCCAACTAACCTTCTTCATCTCTCGCTGGACCTCGTTGAAGAAGCCTTTTGGGCCCCTCTTCGACTTAGGAATAGGGACAGAACCGCGGCCTTTGCTAGGCTCGTCTTGATTTGTATTTGACATCGACGTTAGTGCCATTGACGTAAGAGTCCGTGCATGGGATGCAAGGGAATGCATCATCATACCGCGCAATTGACCCTACTTGGCATCATTTCCAGCATTCATATCTCACTTTGATATCGCCTGTTTTGCGCAAATGACGTGATTTCTTTGCGCATTTGGTCAAATCAGGTTACAGTAGATCGACTTTGTTGTCGTTTGGACAACATCAATTTCCGGTAACTGCTTAAACACTATGGGTACCTCAGGTCCTTACAGCGAACTCGAATATTTGATCCTTGCAATGGTTGGAGAAGGAATCAACTCTGGCTATGCGATGCGTAAGGAAATGAACAAGATGCGTGGCGGTAGATGGTCCGCTGAAAGCGGTTCAGTCTATCGCGTACTTCGTCGCCTCGAAAGAGATCACCTTTTATCCGAGGCCAGAAAAGTTGGAGTCCCTAACCGGGAACGAACCGAATACGAACTGTCTCGAACGGGCGAGGCTCTGCTTCACAGTTGGCTGACCTTTCCGCCCGATCGAGGAGAGATGGCCTTTTTGGTCGATCCACTTCGAACACGATGCTATTTCTTGTCTCGGCTCAAGCCAAACGAGAGAGTCAGAGTCGTTAAATCCTGGATGCAGGAAAGTAAACAATTCATAGCGGATTTGCAACGCGACCTTGACGTGAGTACAACTCCGGATCCCATACGCAATGTTGGATACCAGAACTTAATGTACTTGGCACAAGCAAGGCACGAATGGTTGAAGCGTCTTCTCGTACAGGTCAAGCCGGTTGCCGGCCAACCAGCAGCGGTTGGCGCAGTCGAACTAGAAGCCTAAGTTGCAAAGAGTCAGCCGACAATTATCGGCTGATTCTAACTACTTTGTATTTTTTCTTTCCTTCGGGAGCATCGAAGACTACATCGTCGCCTGCTGAATGCCCAAAAAGTGCGGTACCCATCGGTGATTCGTTACTGATTAAGTCTCTTGTAGGATCCGACTCAATACTAGAAACTACGCGGATTTCAAATTCGTCGTCGAACTGAAGGTCCGAAACCATGACAAGCGATCCGATCCCCACACGATCAACTGGAATCTGATCTTCTTCAAGTACATGGGCGTTTCCGAAAATAGCTTTAAGCTCAGCAATTCGGTTCTCGACCATTGCTTGCTCAAACTTAACTTCGTCAAGTTCGCTGTTATCTTCGCTAAATTCTCCGTGCTGTTGGCTTTCTCGGATACGGTCAGCAATTTCTGGACGCTTAACAACGGTTAAGTGCTCAAGTTCAACTTGAAGTGCGTGATATCCCTTTGGGGTCAGCAAGATTCCGCCTAGCGGCTCATTCATTAGTTCGACTTCATTCATGCGATTTAAAAGGTCTCCACGGTGTGCGAGCAGGCATTATAGCCGCAAACGCTCCTAGCAACCTACGACCAAACTCCACTAAATGTTCTGGGATTGGCTATTTAATTAATTTTTTCTTATTACGTTGTCAAGTTCAGGACAATTTAGGTCTGTGTTCAGTCTTCGACGCATGAGATATTCGAATGTTCTTTGTTTTTTCAAGCGTTGATTGGGGTTTACGTGCGGACTCTGGATGACAGTTCTGCAAGATCCAGTGACCCTTGATAACGCCACAAAGTCTTGTCGGCAGTAGTGAGGACTGTGGGTTGGAGGTCGAACTTTGTAGCGTTTCAAGCGCGTCCACCTGAAACCAAGTACGCAAGGTGCGTTTCTTGTGTAAATTGTAATTCAATGCGCTGTGCTCCGTTCCTGCTTCTATTTGGACTTCTGCAGGTTTCCGTGGCACAAACGGCACCGTCAGAGCCTTCTACGTTTGTCCCGGACATTACTTTCACGATTCAAAAGCATCCAACGGGTGCAGACATGGTTGAAGTCACTGCGCGCGCAGATGGTTATCCGCCTGAATTGTTGCGCTCCCAAATCGATCGCTTGGGAGAGTACATAAAGTCGAAACCGCGAGGAATTGACGTCGGCGTCTATGCACCAGACCCTGAAAACCCTGCGCTACGATTTACCAAGGGGACCTTTGCCGTCGATGGGATTATCGACAGGAAAGAAGGAACCTTGCGGATTCGGCCCATCGCCCAAGCAATCGCAGGTGCGCCAAAACCTTGGACGGTTCACGGACTCGTGATTCAGTTTCAGGGAGAAGTGCCGACGCAACAAATACCTAAGAGTTGGCCGAGTAAGTTCGTTCCAGGTCTGGGTCGTTTCGAGGGAGAAAAAGACAATAGGTTGACGGGCGTGGAATACCGCATTACACTGCTCTCGCAGGATCCGGCAAAATTTGATATTCCGGAGCCAGGCGAGAAGCCTGCTCAGCAATCTCAGAAGAGTGAGCCTAAATCCAGTATGGATTGGATATCGGTCATCGTTTTCGTCGTGGCTGCCATAGCTGTAGGGGTATTGGTATACTCGCTCCTGCTTAGGGTTCGGCCAAAAGTAAGTAAATAGCAATTTAAAGGAGACCCGTTCTTAACCCATGTTCACATTAGACAATATGACGATGCATGACCTCATCAAGATGACTGCAGAGGCGAATGCTTCTGACTTGATGATAAAAGCGGACCAAGTTCCGATGACCAAGAAGTACGACAGCGTTAAAATGCTGCACCCCGATCTTCCGATTCTTACTCCGGAAACAACGGCGAGAATGCTACTTAGCTTGATGACGGATCGCCAACGACACATTTTTGAGGAGACCCTCGAAATGGACCTTGGCTTTACAGTTCCAGGAATTTGCCGTGTACGATGCAACGTCTTTTGGCAGAAGGGCTCTATCGCTTCAGTCAGTCGTGTCGTGCCACTTAAAATCAAGACTTTGGAAGAATTGGGCCTTCCTCCCATCCTTGGTGAGCTAACTCACGCGCAAACGGGATTAATCCTCGTAACTGGCCCTACGGGATCGGGAAAGACGACGACTCTAGCAGCAATGCTTGATATCATCAACACTGAGAGGCCCTGTAACCTCGTAACTATCGAAGATCCGCTCGAGTTTGTCCACAAAGACAAAATGTCCTTTGTGACTCAGCGTGAAGTCGGCATTGATACCCTCGAGTTCCAGCCTGCAATGCGCGCCTCACTTCGACAGGCGCCTGACGTCATTCTAATTGGTGAAATGCGCGATACCACCACGATGGGCATCGCGCTCCAAGCCGGTGAAACGGGTCACTTGGTCTTCTCAACCGTCCATACCTCCAGTGCTTACGAGACCATGGACCGCGTTATTAACATGTTTCCACCTCACGAAAAGGGACACATGTGCCAACGCATGGGCAATTCGCTTCGAGCGATCATTGCTCAAAAACTAATTCCGCGTGATGATGGTGAAGGCCGTGTTGCAGCGCTTGAAATCCTTATATGTACTCCAACCGTCAGTAAAGCGATAGAAGACGGACACTTCAGCGATTTGTATCACTTAATGAACGAAGGTTCATTCTGGGGAATGCAAACAATGAATCAGAGTCTGTTAAGGTATGTAAAGGCAGGAGTAATCAACGAGGCGACCGCCTTGCGAAATGCTGGTGTCGCTTCCGAGCTAAAACAAATGCTTCGTAGATAGGTCTTTTTCTTGAAGGGCTGCATAGAATTGGAGGCGTAGTGGTAGGGTTAGAGTATTCAGCGCCTTCAATTTTCTGAAGCCAGGATTAAGCATGGCAACAACCATAGATGAACTTCTGACAGCCCTAGTTGAGAAAGATGCTAGTGATCTTCACCTTAAGGCTGGTCAGGCACCTGTAATGAGGGTGCGAGGCGAACTGATACGGGTTCCCGAATTCACGTTAACCCCGGAAGAGCATAACGAGATGATTCTCGGAATCCTCAACGAAGAACGCCGGGCTCGATTGATGGAGAACAAAGAGGTAGACCTTAGCTATAACCTCGATGGTGTTTCCCGTTTTCGAGTCAACATGTTTTGGCAGCAGGGCAAGATTGGAGCGGTTTTTCGCGTCATTCCCTTCCGCATTAAATCCATAGATCAGCTAGGTATGCCCGTTATCTGCAAAAAGATAGCTATGATGCCGCGTGGCTTAATCTTGGTGACAGGTCCTACCGGATCAGGCAAGTCGACTTCGCTTGCTGCGATGATTGATCATATCAATACACACAAGCGAGCCCATATTCTTACAATTGAAGACCCGATCGAATATGTCCATCAGGACAGAATTTCGATTGTCAATCAACGCGAACTTGCGACGGACACTCACTCCTTTGCCGACGCACTTCGGCATGTTATGAGGCAGAACCCCGACATCATTCTTGTTGGCGAAATGCGTGACCTTGAGACAACGATGCTGGCTATCACGGCAGCTGAAACTGGGCACTTAGTCTTTTCCACATTGCATACAGTGGATGCAGCCCAAACGATTGATCGTATCGTTGATCAATTCGCCCCAGAACAACAGGCTCAAATTAGGACACAGCTTTCCGTGACTCTGCTTGCAGTAATCTCGCAAACTTTGGTTCCAACTCAAGATGGAAAGGGAAGGGTGGCCGCTTTTGAGGTAATGATGGCAACGCCTTCTATTCGGACCCTGGTTCGTGACGGAAAAACGCATCAAATTTACCTTGACATTCAAACCGGAGCCGATCTGGGAATGCAGACATTGGACGGTAGCCTACTTAAGCTGCTAAAGGACAAGATCATTGATTACGAACATGCCCTGGCAAAGTGCTCCAATCATCAGGATTTTCAGAGGCGCGCGATGAGCGCCGGTTTGGTGGAGGTAGCCCCAAGTGGAATCCGTTGATTTCTTCCTGAGACGTTGTGTTGTCATTGACGGCTCAGACCTTCACTTTAAGACCGACACGGGTAAGGCTTATATTCGTGTGCATGGCGACCTCCACGAGGTAGAAGCGCCGGAATTCACGCACGATGAATTCAAACAGGCACTTTTCCAGATTTTGTCGCCTCATCAGATCGAGAAATTTGTAAGAGACCTTGAGCTTGATTTTGCCTATGAAGTTAAGGGCGTATCTCGTTTCCGAGGGAATATTTACCAGCAAAGAGGCAACGTCCAAGCGGCCTTTCGCGTCATTCCTTACGATATTCAATCGATGGCTGACCTGCATCTACCACCGGCTTGTTATGATTTTATTGAACGACCGCGTGGCTTAGTACTTGTCACAGGCCCAGCTGGCTCT
>JBBQZV010000025.1:0-57148 GCA_038207365.1 Fimbriimonadales bacterium
AGACGTTTTGTGAAGATGCTCCAATCCGCTCTTCCAAAGACTGAGATCTTATTTCGAGCCGATGCCGGTTTTGCACTTCCCGAAGTTTACGAGACCTGCGAGAGTCTCGGGATCTCCTATCTGCTCTCACTGCCAAAGAACGCCAGGCTACTGGAACTAGCAGCACCCCTGATCCAAGACGCTAAGCGAGAGAGATTAGAGACCGGCCAGAAAGTGCGTCTGTTCGGAGAAGTCTCGTACGCTGCCAGCAGTTGGCTCGACGAGCGGCGCGTTATCGTCAAGGCCGAAATGATGGACAAGGGGGAGAATCCGCGATTTGTGGTAACTAACCTTGCCCAGGGTCCAGAAGAACTCTACGACGAGTACTGCAGGCGGGGAGATTGTGAGAACCGGATCAAAGAGCTCAAGCTTGATCTGGCTTCAGGAAGGACGAGTTGCCACAAGTTCACAGCCAACTGCTTCAGGCTCCTTCTTCACGCATCCGCCTTCATCCTCCTTTCACAGGTGAGGCGCATGCTTGAAGGAACAAGTCTGGCCAAAGCCGCAATGGGTCAGATCCGCCTCAAGATCCTCAAAGTAGCCGCTCAGGTGGTAGTCAGCACGAGGCGGATTCTCGTCAGACTCCCAAGAGACCATCCCCACATCAAACTGCTTGAGCAGCTTCTGGCTTGATCCTCGCACAGCAAGATAAATTCCGAACTGGAGCCCGCCATGCTGCCCGAAAGGCTCACCAACACGTATTTTCACCTCCAAAGTCTGCTGTTCCCCCTCGGAAATCATTGGAAACACGACCCAATAGCAGGCAAACCGCAAAGCCCGATGAACCGAACCCGACAACAATCGGAAAAGTGGAGGAGCAGAGACCAAAACTCCGAAGTCATAAATTATTCAGGCTAGGTGCTCGGGTATGTACTGAAGTGTTATGATGAAGAAGTTCAAATTTGCGTTGCTGTTGTGCGACGCCCTTTGCATCTCGATTGGGGAAAAGCCGGGCGATGAGATGAACCCGGCGATGACCTCACAACAAATGGCAGCAAACGCTTCCCACGAAGACCGCCCAATTCACTAAAGCTATGTTAAACGCTCTTATTACACTCGCATTCGTCTACTTACAGTCGCCGCTGAGCGCTTTTCCTCCAATCGAAGTTCCTGGAGGACCAGGTAAGTTCGACTTCACGCAAATTGACGCTAAGAATCGGCTCTTTCTTGCTTGCCATCCGGGCAAGAAGGCGATCACGGTTGTTGATCTTCGAACACTCAAGGTGCGAGACGTGAATTCCGTTGTGGAATGCAATGGGGTCTCAGCCGATTCGGATTCCCACCGGATTTATGCAGCCGGGCCAGGTGAGAAGTTGGTCTGTATCGACTCGAAAACGTGGCAGCCGATTGCAACACTGGATCTCGCAGGTCCCGGAGACGGTGTCCAAGTGGACGCACAGCACGGAAAGGTCTATGTCGCAAATGATGACGGCACTAACCTGTGGGTTGTGGGCAGTAAATCGATGAAGCTTGAGACCACCGTCAAGATAAAGGAAGCGCCGGAATACCTTGAGCTAGACATTGCGAAGGGCCGTGTTTACCAACCTATCAAATCTGCGAGCGTTGTCCAGGTGATCGACATGAAGTCCAGCAAGGTGGCGGCCGAGTGGAAGTTGTCTTCATTAACTGGTCCGCACGGTTGTGCGATCGATCGTGAATCGAAAACCCTTTTCGTAGTTGGAAGCAACGGCAAGCTCGCGATCCTTGATGCAACCACGGGTGCGGTCTCCTGCCTCCTCGATGTAACTCCTCGTACTGACCAAATTGCCTATGATCAGAAGCTGAAGCGCCTCTATATTCCGGGTGCTGGCACGATTCAGGTCGTGCAAATAGTGAAAGGGCAAGGCATTGTCATAGGTTCAGTGGCCGTGGACTCTGATTGTCGTCGAGTCTCTGTCGAACCCAGCACCAGCGACGTTTGGGTTGCTTATTCGAATAAGAAAGGCAGCTACGTTCAACAATTCAAAGCCCTGAAGTAACTCGTTTGATTTCATTTGATTTACGGAGGTCCCTTGCAATTGCTGGGACCTCTTTTGCTTTCAGTATCAGCTCAAATCTTCTCGTGTTGTTCGAAGTTGGGTACACCTAACCTGGATGCTGAAGTTTGAAAACCTCTTGTTCGACTTGGACGGAAAACTAACGAACCCGAAACTCGGCCTATTCCTATCCATTCAGGCGGCAATCCGGGAGATGGGCAGACCCGTACCAAGCTTCGAAGACCTGGATTGGATCGTTGGCCCTCCCATTCAGCACAGCATTCAGGAATTACTACAATCAAATAATGAGGACGATTGTCGCGAATGCCTGAGATTGTTTCGAAAGCGGTACAGCGAGGTTGGTCTATTCGAGAACGAGGTGTATGCCGGCATTCCAGGATGCCTTGAAGGATTGACTTTGGCCGGATATAGGCTTTTTGTAGCTACCGGCAAACCTCAATCCTTTGCCGAACGAATTGTTGCTCGATTCCAACTGGATCACTTTTTTGTTGGCGTTTTTGGGAGTCGAATGGATGGATCACGCATCGAAAAGTCAGACATTATTGAGGACGCTCTGCTGGCCCACAACCTAGATCCTAAAACGACGGTTATGATTGGCGATCGTAAGCACGACGTCGAAGGAGCTCGGAAACACGGCATTCCTTGCATAGGCGTTCTTTATGGATTTGGCACTCGAGGAGAACTGGAAAATGCTGGGGCGGCTACCATGTGTGTGGAACCTTCCGATATTCCAGCGAGCATCAAACGACTTGAATTGAGTACGAGCACTTCAGTTACATGGGCTTGAACTTTCCTATCAGCTAATTGATGGACAAGCGCATACTCTAGCAATGCTGGCCTTCATCGTCGCGCACTTTATCATGTCGGGTCCATCCGAGGAGATCGACTTCGCAAAGATCAAGGACCCTCTGATTAAGGAAGGGATGATCGCTGCTGTCACCAAGAACCTCTTGCCGTCAGCGGACGAAAAGGTTTATCCAGGTCATTTCTATATCAATGCAGACGGTGGCGGCTACGGGAGTGACACGACTTGGCCGGGCTTGGACTCCTGGCAAATGGCTGGCGCTTACCTCCTTTTGGGCAAAACGAGGATCGTGACGGATTATTTCGACTTTGTGGAAGCTTCTCAACGGAAAGACGGGAATATTCCATTCGCCATCTTCTCAGGTGGGACCCAAGCCGATGACGCCTTCTTGCGAGGTCTGCGCAATCCTGAAGATCGGTTTACTTACAAACCTCCGGTCCGAGAGGGTATTCCAGTGTCGAGCCGGGAAACCAGGAGTTGGGTGGGTCTGTTCCGGCACTGGGAGCTGGATTCCAATCCGCTTGCGACGTTGGGACCCATTTGCTATATTCTTACGGCCCGCGAGATTTACCAAGCTACGAACAATAAAAGCTGGCTAAAGACACATATCGGCTCGGTACAAGCCGCTGGCAAGTATCTGCTTACACAGATTTCGCCCAATGGATTATTGTCTGGTTCCGGCTTCTATACCGAATTGCCGCCTCGCAATGGTTGGGATGGAGTCACCCAGTGCTATGCAGTTGAAGCATTCCATGATCTGGAGAAGCTTCAAAGCAATCTTGGCAATAACAAAGAGTCCGGCGAATGGAAGAAGCAGGCTACGAGTCTTGCCACAAATTTCCGAAGGGCTTTTTGGGTTGATGACCATTTTGCCGAGTACATTCACGCCACGAGGGGAGTCATTGACGACCATGGCCTAACCGATACGAACTGGTCGGCAATTGCGTTTGACGTTGCAAGTCCAAGTCAGAAGAAAGTCCTCTGGCCGCGACTAATGGCGGAAAAAGGCTTTTGGGTAGGCGGAGTTCCAACTTTGACTGCAACGAAACCGTTCTCATATCAAAAGTGGGAAGCTGAATCAGTGCCTTTTTCCATTCCTTCCAACACGAACGATGTCGCTTCCATGGGTAGGAGTTGGTATGTTGAAGCCCTTGCCTGTAAGAATATGCATGAAACCCAAAGGCTGATCACGTCAGCACAATTGGTCTCAAAAGTGGCAGAAGGCGGATTTTGGCGAGAGCGCTACCACCCTCAGCCTGACGGAACCACCTTGCCAGCAGGCAGCTCCAAATACTGTGAGTACCCTGCGGTCCTCATCCGAGTTGTATTGGAAAATCGTTCAGTATTCCTGAAGAGGTAGATTTGCCCAATTATTCGGCTGGGGGATGCTTCGTATGGAAGTCTGTATTTCGCTGGAAGTCTCGTACAACTCGATAACAAACATCCTCGCGGAAGTTGGGTGCTATGATTTGTCCCCCGATAGGTGCACCGTCTTCGAAGCCAACGGGAAAGGCCATAGCGGGCCAACCTAAGAGGTTTGAAGGTCCGTCGTCTCCTCCCATGTTCACCCACGTTTTATCGAAAGGCTGATCAATGGGAATGGCACGGTGGTAGAAGGCAGGCGTGAAGATACAGTCGCATTTCTCCCAAACGGCATTTGCCTTCAATGCTTCGGTTCGCATTCGCATGGCCCAAAGGTAGTCGACCGCCTTTACTTCCATAGCTGCGGCGAATCCGGCCACTTGATTGATGTCCTGCAACATCTGGAATCGGTCGCCGCGAATAAAGTTCTCGTGAGCGCTTGCTCCTTCGGCATTGACGATGAGGTCGATTGCCATGCTGTAGGGAAGGGCAGGATAAGCAACTTCTACGGTTTCATATCCCTGCTTTCGAAGGACTTCAAGCACGTGGTGGTACGCCTTCTCAGCTGCTTCAGCCTTACTCACTTTGAATGTTTCCTTAAGCAAGCCGATTTTCGGCTTGGGTCCACGTGTCCGTAGGTTCAGCTTCTGGGTTAGAGTGCTTCCATCCTTTGGGTCATGGCCAGCAATGGCTTCAAGTACGATCCCGCAGTCGTCGGCAGACCTACAAATGGGACCTAATTTGTCCAAAGTCCAACATAACGCCATAGCTCCATGTCGACTGACCCGACCATAAGTAGGACGAAATCCTGTGGCTCCGTTAAAGGCACTCGGGCAAACAATGCTTCCGCTCGTTTCGCTTCCAATCGAGAACCCAACACATCCTAAGACGGTCGACGCTCCAGAACCCGAACTTGAACCACCTGCCCACAGTGTTTTGTCCCAAGCGCTCTTACAAGGCCCCATCCGACTGGCGTTAGCGACGTTGTAGTTGCCGCCTCCTGCCAACTCAATCATCTCAAGCTTGGCGAGCAGAACTGCGCCTGAGTCCTCAAGCTTTTGCACTACCGTCGCGTTGAAGTTGAAAACTTGATCTGCGTGTCCAGGTGAACCCCAGCGAGTAGGAATTCCCTTTGTAGAGAGAAGATCCTTAACTCCAAACGGAATACCGGTTAGAGCGGTTCGATTTGTACTTGCATCAGCCTTTCGGGCTTGCTCATAGGCCAATGATTCCGTCAGTTCGGCGACGGCGTTATGTGCGACAGCAATGGTCTTAAGACGTTTCAAGTACATCTCGGTCAGTTCGACCGATGAAATCTGGCGCTTAACTAGCGCACTAGACATTTCACGGATGCCAGCAAAAGGGCCAATGCTCACTAGAAAACCTCTCGCGACAGAGGAATGAACGTGAAACAAGGTTCACTGTTTTCCGGCAACTTCGTTTTGAGTCGTTCGACGGACGTCTTTTCGATTCCCTTCAGAGATTCGACGAGTAAGCGTTGGGCCTCAACCGAAAGTGGTTTAGCAAATGTATGTGCCTGAACGCCGGTCGGAGAGGGTTGTATGGCTTGAAGTTTCTCCATATGAGGAATCGCTAGGGTAACCAAGCCTGCAGATGTTGCGGCAATTAGTTCTCGACGAGAGGGCTCTTTGGCCATGATTTGGTGTTCTACCCGCTTTTAAGTTGCTATCGCTTTAGCCAAACTCCTAAATCGGGTGATTTTCTCACGTCTTGAATCTGCCCACCGTCATCTCGCAAGTCTGGACCCACGCAGTAGGCGGTCTCTTTATCGGCGCGGTAAACGATCGGCTTGCCATTGAACGGGTCTCTGGGCCAAGTTCCAAGAAGGCTTGCTAATTCGCTAGACGACTTCGGCAATTTTCCGGAATGGCTTGATCGATATACTTTTGAAGCAAGGAGAATCCTTAAGACGTCTCGATATCCACGCCAACGTGCAGAAGCTTCAATCGTAGTACGGTCTCCAAAGTAAACGTTAGTCAACAGTAGTTTTCCCAGGCTGTTTCTTCTACTGTTCATCTCAAGTCGGTAACGGATCTTGTCGAGTTGCTTGGAAAAGTCATCGACCTTATCTGTACGAACGGGTCTGGGAAGGCTCTTGTCAGCCTTTTCTACAAGTTCAGATCCAGTGGGGTCGAATTCGGCGAGAGTTCTGATTGCATTGTGCTGCTCAATTTGTACAATCTTGCCGTATAGTTTTGCAGTTTCAATTGCGTCATAGGATCCTACCAGCGGTTCAGGTTTTGCGGGTTCCTCATCGGTAATGGGGAAGTCCTGAAGTGCACTTTTTAAGTACTCTCTCGGATCAGGAAGAACCTTCAGAACATACTGTTGGAAGTCCGTTCTAAGTGCTGGAGCAAGGGCTGAGTCCTCAATCGGAGTTGCTGGAATAATATCCAAAAGACCTTTGCACTCCTCGGCAGGGATTCCAGGAAGAGAAGCCATTTCAAAAATCGCTTTAGAAGTGATGGCCTCAGTTGCGACGGCAACTAAGTAGGTGATCAAGGTTCCGTTCGAGTTTCGAAGGCTGTCCGAGAGCCTAAGCGCAAGTGAGATCATCTGTCTCGATTGAGCATATTTATGCTCCTTTGCGTACGCCAGCGAACTCAAAGCTAGTGTTTTCGTCATGGACTTGATGGACGAAAACATGGCAGGCTGATTCATTTCATGAGGTACATCAAGGTACCGAAGGTCGCCTTCTTTAAGGACTTGATCCAGTTCCAGCATTAACTTTGGATTTGAATTCCAAAAGTTAATTGCCAATTTCTCACGGACGCCGGGAGCGAGTTTTGAGTTGAAAAGGTCACTCCAATCTTTTGACGTGGTTCGACCGCACAGGGTGGCAAGTCTCCGGTACCGCTTTTCGCCCACCGGATCTGGGCTTGCCGTGACTAAAATCTCTTGCGGGAGGATCGCTCGGATCTCTTCCATTGAAGCGGTCTGGATTCTTGGCTGCAACGCCCTCCATACGACCAAGCCCAGAATGCCAAAGCCAATCATAACGCCTGCAATCACACGAGACGCAACAGGTCCACTTCGAGCCTTCATATGCACGATTGTACTGCTCGTTGGGTCCCTCAAGCGACATTAACGCTTTTGGGTTGCTATCCGAAAATAGCTTCAGCAGCTAAAACTGAACGAGATTCGCCATCAACACTGCAGAGCAGTTGTCCCTCCGAGCCAATTCCAAGCGCCAAGCTCAGTTCTCCTGAGGGTAGCCGGTACTGCTTGCCAGGAGTAAAGTCGAATACATCCCAGATCGGACGTAAGTCAGCCCAGCTGTTGGGTTCAGGAAGGCTCTCGAACCGTTGCACGATCTTGTGCAATATGATTTGGGGATCGTAATTACCGCCCCGTGACAAGCTCAAGCTAGTCGCCATCGCCGCAATTTCGTCTGGGAATTCCTTCTGGTTAAGGTTAATTCCGACTCCGACAACTGGAACCAGTTTGCCCTCTGCATCGGGCAACAACTGAGTGAGAATCCCACCAATTTTCAGGTCATTAAAGGTCAAGTCGTTGGGCCATCTGAGCCTGCAATGAAGAACTCCGGCAACTGCCAGTGCCGTAGCCATTCCCACCAAATAGGGCTTGGGATGGTCGGCGTAGGCACGGAAAATGAGCGAAGCTGTTAGGGAGTCTTCCTTCTGGCTGATCCACTTTCGATCGAAGCGTCCATGACCACCCGTTTGCTCGTGAGCGAAAAGGATTCCCACATTTGAACCGTCACGAACATGGTTTATCGCCTCAGTTTGGGTGGATTCAACTTCGTCCAATTCGATCCAGATCTCACCGTTTGAGGTGGGTGACCTCATGACAACTCCATATGGAAATTCATAGCGGGTGCGGAATGCGTGAGTGCTCCAACGGAGATCAGGTCCACACCCGTCTGAGCTACTCCTCGCACCGTATCCAAGTTAATCCCACCGCTAGCTTCGAACAAACATTTGCCTTTGTGCGCTTTTACCGCTTCTCTCATCATAAATGGATCCATGTTGTCTAGCAACACGACGTCCGCGCCTGCACTGACGGCTTCTGATACCTGTTCCAAGGTCTCGCATTCAACTTCAATCTTTGTCATGTGAGACAGATAGCCTCGCAGAGTTTCCACCGCTTTGGTCACCGAACCAGCTGCTGCGATGTGATTGTCCTTTAGCATGGCTCCGTCATAAAGTCCCATACGATGGTTATGCCCACCGCCACAGCGAACGGCATACTTCTGCAGACCACGGAGTAGAGGAATGGTCTTTCGTGTGTCGACAATCTTTGCGTTTGTGCCCTCAATTTTTCGCACAAATTGGTCAGTCAAACTTGCAATGCCGCTCAGGTGCGTCAGGAAATTGAGCGCTGTTCGCTCTGCCATCATTGCACGTCGTGCCGGGATATAGCCGCTAATGACTCGTTCGCCGCGAGTAACAAATTCACCATCTACGCGATGGATCTCAACGAATGAGGACTCTGGATCGTTGCCGTAAGGACTGAGCAAATACTCGGCGATCGCAACGCCAGAAAGCACGCCATCTGCTTGAGTCTCGATGTGCCAACGGATTAGGAGGTCTTCCGGAAGTGCTCCGCCAGTGACGTCGCCACTGCCTACGTCCTCCATGATTGCGTCATCGACGATCATCCACCAGTTCTGGGGTTCAGGTTGCAGCCAAATACTCACGCAAATATGTGTTTACCCCAATCCTATACTTTCAAAAGAAAACACATAGAGAGTTGCCGATTAACCCGCCAGCTTAATGGGTGGACCCAACGCGCTATTCCTCTTGGACCTCGACTCCGCAACGCGCAGCAAGTTCTAGAGTCAGCAACTCATAGGGAACCTCAATGCCATTTCGAATCCAGCCCACCGGAACCTTAATTCGTCCTGACAAGATGTAGGCGAACGGCTTAATCGTCACGACGCCCTTATCCAATGTGAAAGTCGTCCTGTCTCCTCGAAGTTGAATCGATAAAACTCGGTCATATTGGATGGTTTTCAAGTTTCCACCCGTGACGACATCGAATTGCTTATCTTGAAGAACGAATTCACTGTCAAAGGCCTGTTTGTGGATCATGTCCGCATAGGTACCTTTTCCAAAGTCAAAGATTGCGCCCGCTGCGGTCTTGAGGTTTGCACCAAACGTCTTGGTGTCAAGGCCTGATTGCTTCAGCAGATTCATTCCTCTACTTTGTGCGCCCTTGCGAATATTCTCCGCTCCTGTCTCTAGCCATCGAATGGCCTCTCCGGGTCTGTATCGTACCAACTCCACGAAAATACGACTGCAAATGAACCCAAAGGGATGCGTTCAAACGAAGGAATGGCGAAAAACTTTGGATCTTTCGACTTACCTGCCGCCTAATCCGCTCAAACTGATCCCCCGAAGGAAGTACCTCTGGGCACAAAGGAATAGGACAACTGTTGGCAAAATATGCAAAACCGATGCTGCCATGACTTGTTCGAAATTGGTTCCAAAGCTGTCCTGGAACATTCGTAAACCAATGCTGACGGTGTACTTCTCGGGCGTATTGAGATAGATCAAGGGGCCTTCAAAGTTGTCCCATTGTCCCAAGAAGGAAAACAGGGCGACGGTGGCCAAAACCGGTCCGGAAAGAGGCATGAGAACTTTCCACCAAATGTGGAAATAGCTCGCTCCGTCGATCATGGCTGCCTCATCCAATTCACGAGGAATGCCCAGGAAGAATTGGCGCAACAGGAAGATATTGAACGCTCCTCCTCCGAAAAACGCTGGAATGAGCAGAGGATAGTAGGTATCGATGGCTCGAAGCTCGCGCCAGATCATAAAGACGGGAATCTGCGTGACCTGGCCTGGGAGCATCATCGTCGCCAACATCGTGTAGAACAGGAAATTGCGCGCCTTGAATTGGAATCGTGAGAATCCATAAGCTACAAGCGAACCGGTAAGGACGCTCGCCACGGTGGACACAATCGTGATGAAGACCGTGTTCAGCATGAAGCGTGCAAATGGAAGTGCCGTCCACGCTTTTTGGTAATTGCTCCAAACCACATGTTTGGGAAAGATTCGGCTGGGGTCAGACGCAAATTCTTCTCCCGATTTCAGAGAAGTTGCGACTGTCCAAATGAAAGGGATCGTGAAAACGATCGCTCCTACAATGAGGAGGGAATACACGAGTGTTCGCGCAATGGGGTGGCTAGTTCGATAGGAACCTTTCATTTGTCGCCGCCTTCGTAATGAACCCACCGTTTCGAAGCCTTAAATTGAATGAATGTGAGTAATAGCAAGATCGAGAAGAGGACCCAAGCCATAGCCGATGCTTTTCCGAACTTGAAATACTCGAAGGCGTTTTGGAAAAGATATAGCGCGTAATACAGGCTCGCATGATTGGGACCGCCGCCTGTCATGACATAGGCGGAGGTGAAAATCTGGAAGGAGCCAATAACTCCCAGAATCAGATTGAAAAACATTACAGGCGAAAGGAGGGGAAGCGTGACGCGCCGGAAGCAGTGCCACGCGCTTGCTCCATCAAGTTTAGCCGCCTCATAATAGCTATCGGGGATACCTTGAAGTCCCGCAAGAAAGATCACCATTCTTGCTCCGCCAACGCCCCACAGCGACATGATCGCAAAGGCCCATGGAGTTGCTCGTTCGTCTTGCAACCATTGAGGGCCGGTAATCCCAATCATACGCAGCATCGTGTTGAGGACACCGTTATCTGCGTTGAACACCCATTGCCAAACAAGGGAAGCTGCCACTGAAGGAACCAGTGAAGGAAGGTAAAAGCAGGTTCGGTAGATCTTTTGTCCCCGCACGTTCTGGTTGAGGAGCAGGGCAATCGAGAGGGAGCAAATGATGCCTAGTGGAACCGAAACGATTGCATAGAAAATGGTGTTCTTCAGCGCTTTCCAAAACAGCGGGTCCTCAAAAAACAACCGCCGATAGTTCTCAACTCCAACGTATTTCACCGACACCAAGTCGTATTTCTGAAACGAAAGCCACAGGGAAGTGAGCATTGGGCCAGCAGTAAAGAAAAGGAAACCAAACAACCAAGGTGAAATGAAGAGGAATCCCCAGAATCCTGGCAGATGTGTTATTTTCCGGCGGTGGCCATGGGTTGAAACAGACACTAGAATCCAGCCTCATCGGCAAGGACTTTGTCGACTTTGATTTTTGCTCGTCTGAGTACTACCCCTGCATCGCTCTCCCTTCCCGCAATCAAATTGTCGATTTCCGAGTTGAAAGCGGTCATCCATTCGCTCCAGCGATCATTAATGGGCAGAGGGCGACTATGCTCCACCGCGTCCACGAATACCCAATTGTTAAAGGGAGGAAGATTTGATTTCAGGTATTCCGGTGAATAGGCCATCGCTTTGCGAGTCGGAAAGCACCTTCGTCTTCGAACGTACAATTCAGCTTCCGTAGCCTCTCCGGTGATAAAGCGTTCAAGTCTCCAAGCTTCCTTTGGGTGTGCAGTCTCGCTATACATTACGAGTTGGTTTCCCTTACACAGGGTGGTATTTCCAAACGGTCCTTTGGGAACGGGACACACATCCCATTCAAAGCTGTGGATGACTTTGCGAAACCTGGGCGACATACCCATAAAATCAAAGACCATGCCCAATTTGCCACCCTCAAAGGTGTAAAGCGAATTCTCACCTTGTGCCTGCGTAGGACTGCAATGGTCCTTCCAACGGAAGTCGGCGATCATTTGAAACGCCTTGATCGCACCTGGACTATCGAAAACTGCGTGCTTATAGTCCTTACTCAGCATGTCCCCACCCATTCCCCATATGGCACAGGCTAGAACAGGAAAGGTGGCGCTACTTCCTGGAGCACCAAATCCGAATTGGACGACTCGACCATCGGAGTCCTTCTTGGTCATCTTGATGGCGCATTCTCGAAATTTATCCCACGTCCAGAGGCCTTTCTTGGCCATTTCGGCTGGGTCGTCCAAGCCAGCACTTCGGAACATGGATTTGTTGTAGTAGATAAGGTCGCCACCAAAGAGGACATTAAGACCAAAGAGTCGCCCTTTGTATAAACACTCCTCGATGGCCTGAGGAAAAAAATCACTCCGATGAAAAGTTGGATCGTTCTCGGCGAGCTTCGTTAGGTCGTAGAAATATCCTTTCTTGACTAGGCTAGGGAAGTTATAGTGATCGACTCGCATGACGTCGGGTGCCGTGTGCGAGGCAAGCATTAGCATCATCTTCAGGCCATATTCAGCCGCCGGTACTTTGAAGAAGGTGACATGAATGTCAGGATTTTTTCGTTGAATTCATCGCAGATATGCTCTTCCAAGGCCATCTGCTCCGGGTTGCCCCAAGCCATGTAGCGGAGCTGAACCTTGTTTGCGAAGTCATCGCGACCGCAGCCCCATGCCAGACAAAGGGTGGCCACTGCAGCGGTTCGAACGGTGACCAGCAAACGCCTGCTCATTACTTTGGGAAATCCTAGCCCATCATTCTAAACTAAATGCAAAACGCGTGGTCGGATTGACCGCATTTTGCCTTGCCTAAAGCCCAAGTAGGGGGAGCAGTTCTCGTAACTCAGAGATCGTGGCGTCGGGTTCTGGTGAACCTTCTGGTTTTGGCTCAGGCTTTTCTGTTACGCCGTTTACGCTGGGCGGTACGTCTGACTCGCGTCGAATCCAGACTGCATGCCACCCAAAATTGATAGCTGCGTTGATGTCATGGCCAAAACTATTTCCTACCATTAGGAGTTCGTGCGGCTTACAATCCACAACTTTTGCTGCTCGATCAAAAACGGCTTGAAGGGGTTTTCCCTCACCCATTTCGCCTTCAATGAAGACATGATCGAAGTAGTCGCTAATCCCCAGTGTCTGAATTTCCTGGCGTTGAACGTCTGCCGGACCGTTTGTGATTAGGCCGAGAGGATATCTTCCTTTTAGTTTATCCAGTACCTCGATGGCATCGGGAAACAGCGCTAATGCCCGATCTCGCTCTTCCATGTAGGCTTGACTGAGCATGGCCGCCAATTCTAGGTCCTCAATTCCCAGCCTAACAAGCGTAAGTCGCATTTGCTCCGTACGTGTAGGTTCGCCCTTGAGTAGGTATCCCTGATACCAATTCGTTTGCTTGAGTGTGGGAGCGAACTCTCTGAAAGATGCAGCCCAATGACTGATCATTTCATCTGGTGCATACCCTTCGGGGCTCAATCGATCAAAGGTTGCTCTTAGGCCTGACTTGGACGCATCCCAATATCCGCAAAGGGTGTCATCCAAGTCGAAATAGATCGCCTTAACGTCTCCAAATTGATTTACCAAAGGTTCATTGCCCCACGAACTTCAAGCATGGTCTGTTGCGCAACTTCACTCGCCTTTTCTGCGCCAGTCCTCAGGATTTCCTCAATCGTACCATCATCAAATTGTGCTCGTCGCTCCCGCATAGGGCGAAGAAACTCGTTTACGGATTCGATGCACTCGGTTTTATTCTGCATGCATCCTCGAAGACCCTGTCGATCTTCTTCCCACTGTTCACTCCAATTTGGAGAATAGAGTTTGAGATACTGACAAACAGCACACCCTTCGGGAATCCCCGGATCTGTCTTTCTCATCTTGGTTGGCGTCGTAAATGCGCTCTTGATCTTCTTGGCGGTTTCGTCTGGCGACTCGTTGATATAGATGCAGTTATCGTACGATTTCGACATTTTTCGCATATCCAGTCCTGGTAAGACGGGAATGTCGCCGATGATATTCACGAATTCGGGAAAAACTTCGCCATAAAGGTTGTTGAATCTCCGGCCAATCTCCCGTGAAATCTCAAGGTGGGGGGCTTGGTCCTTTCCAACCGGAACACCATAGGGCTTGTAGAGCAAGATGTCTGCGGCTTGAAGCACGGGGTATCCAAGCAACCCAAAGGGCACTCGCTCTGCGCCACCGACATCGCTTTGCTTTTCCTTAAAGGTCGGAACCCGCTCAAGCCAACCCAAAGGAGTGACCATCGAGAGCAAAAGATTCAACTCTGCGTGTTCCTTGACATGTGATTGGAGAAAGATTGGAGATTGAGACGGATCGATTCCGCCAGCAATGAAATCCTTGGCTACTTCTCGTGAGTTCTTGCTGATTTCCGAAGGGTCATTGAACTGAGTAGTTAGCGCATGCCAATCCGCCACCATGCAATAAACGGTGTATTTGCTCTGAAGTCCAACCCAGTTCCTTAGGGCCCCTTCGTAGTTGCCAATGTGGAGCTTTGAGCTCGTCGGTCTCATTCCACTCAGAATTCGTTTCTTTTCCATAAGATGTCTATTCAGTTTAGAAACCGAAAATTCGAGCCCCTGCATCGTTAATATCTATGCCAACGAATAGATGAAAAAGCCATGATACGGGACCTGCGGTTAGTCGGACGTGCGCCGCTTGCAGAACAAGCACGGCGATGAAAAGCCCTGGCATTCCAATTTGTCGATTGAATTTGAACCAATAGTAACGGGGCTTTTCTGGCATGAGCAGTCCAACCAACCAGTGCCCATCAAGTGGTCCAAAGGGAATCAAGTTGAAGCAAGCTAAGCCTACGTTGATCAAGACCCCGTAGAACAAAAGACAGCCGATGAACTCGTGACTGGTTGGTTCCGTGAGGCTTGAGAATAGGTTGCCCATAAACGCCATCCGTAAAAGGAAAGCGTAGATCGTCGCCTGTACCAAATTCGAAATCGGGCCAGCAGCTACCGATACAAACCAGTCCACGCGAGGATTCCTCATCTTTTCCGGATTAACGGGTGAAGCTTTTCCCCATCCGAGGCCAAAGCCACTCATGGTGGTTAGGATCATCATGAGAACGCCCGTGATCTCAAAATGCTTCGTAAGGTTAAGGGTAACCCGACCGTAATATGCTGGCGTCGGATCTCCCGCCATATCAGCGAACTTACAGTGCGCGTACTCGTGAATTCCAATCCCCAAAAAGAGGATCAGGGCTGTAGCGAGCATTTGAGGAAACGGAACTTGGCCCATCTTAGATCAAATCGTCTGGAAGGATATCCCTTGCCAGCATCTCTTCCCACGTCTCTTGTCGTTGAATGATGGAATGCGATCCATTTTCACGCAGGAGAATCGTAGAAGGTCGGCGATATCGGTTGTAATTGCTGGCCATCGTTGAGTTATAGGCCCCTGTGCAAAGCACTTGTATCAGATCTCCAACCTTAAGGTCAGCTGGAAGATCGGTGTCTTCAAATAACTTGTCGGTCTCACAGTGCTTTCCTGAGACCGTCACTGTTTTCCATTCATCAGTAATATTGACCCCGGGAGAGACTCGCTCCACCGTGTACTTAGAGCCGTACAGCGCAGGACGAGGATTGTCACTTAGCCCGCCGTCAACCGCAACGTAAGTTCGTTGTCTAACGGCTTGGGATGGAACTGTCTTAATTACTCCGACTCGATAAAGAGTAATGCCACTTTCCGCAACAAGTGATCGACCAGGCTCTTGTCCCAGTACGGGATCTATTCCCGATCCAGCAAGTGCTTCGGTGACCGATTGAACGATCAAACGGCAATAGTCGTGCATCCCCATTGGTTGGTCCTTAGAGGTGTATGCCACTCCGAGACCTCCTCCAACGTTTAGGTACTGCGCGGAATAGTTGTGTGTTTCCTTCATCTCGATCGCAAACCGCGCAATCAATTCGCCACCTGAGCGCTGCGCTTCAGGATCTAGAAGCTGCGAACCTACATGGCAATGGAAACCATAAAGATTGAAGCCAAGTTCAAGACTGCGCCCAACCGCTCGGGTGGCCGAACCATCAGCGATATTGAACCCGAACTTAGTGTCAGCCTGGCCGGTTGACATCTTGGCATGCGTAACAGGATCGACTCCAGGTGCCAGCCTTAGCACGATCTTAGTCGAAGATTTGTGCGCATCATCAAGCAATTCACCAAGGAGGTCAAGCTCTTCAAAACAGTCAGCGACAATGTGCCCGATTCCGTTAGAGATTGCGAACTCAAGCTCGCTCCGCTGCTTATTGTTTCCGTGAAGGTGGCACTTTGCACCAGGGACTCCAGCCGCCAGTGCGACACGGAATTCACCTTCGCTGGCCACATCAATGGTGCATCCTTCCTGGTAGGCAATCTTTACGAGCGCCATTGTTGAGTTAGCTTTGCTCGCGAGGCTAATTTCAGATCGGGCATATGCCTCACGAAATGCGGTCAGATAGGCTCGAACTCGCTCTCGAAAGTGCTTCTCGTCAACCACATAAAGTGGCGTACCGTAAGTTTTCGCCAAGTCCAGGGCAGCAGATTCACTTAGGCGATATCGGGTGTCCAAAACGGGCGAGGAAATCATGCACGCAATTATGGCATGGGGAGCTAGCTTTGAACCTAAAGATACTGATGCAAGCTAAACTCTGGTCCACATGAAGCGTGTCGTCGTTTTGGGGTCTACGGGAAGTATTGGCACTCAGACTCTGGACATCATTTCTCAGTTTCCTGATGATCTGCAAGTTGTCGGGCTTGCAGCCCACCACAACGCAACCCAGCTTAAAGAGCAGGCAGCAGCCTTTGGTGTTAAGCACATGGCGCTTTTTGAAGATGTGCCTGGCTGTGGGATTCCGACTGGAATGGATTCGCTGTTGAAATTGGCGACACTCGATGAAGCGGATATCGTCGTAATTAGTGTTGCTGGCGTTATCGGATTGCTTCCGACTATTGCGGCAATTGAAGCGGGTAAGAACATCGCATTAGCTAGCAAAGAGGTCCTGGTTTCTGCAGGAGAACTCATCATGCCAATGGTCCGCCAATACGGTGTAACGATGACTCCCATCGACAGCGAACACAGTGCCCTTTTTCAATGTCTGCAAGGGTATCGAACGGATCAAATTGACAAGCTGATTATCACGGCGAGCGGTGGTCCGTTTCGAGGAAAGAAATCCTCAGATCTCGAATCCGTCACTGTCGAACAAGCTCTTAATCATCCAACCTGGCGAATGGGAGGGAAGATTACTATCGACTCCGCAACGCTTATGAATAAGGGCCTTGAAGCCATTGAAGCGAGGTGGCTGTTCGATGTTGAGGTAGATCAAGTGGATGTGGTAGTTCATCCCCAAAGTGTCGTTCATTCGATGGTTAGGTTCAACGATGGAAGTGTGCTGGGGCAACTGGGTTGGCCAAATATGCGCCTGCCAATCGCCTATGCCCTCCAGTATCCCGAGCGAAAGCCAAATCAACTTCCAACTTGGAATCCCGTTGATACGCCACTACTCACTTTCGAAGCCGTTGATACCGACACTTTTGAGTGTCTTTCGCTAGCTCGACTGAGCGCGACTATAGGCGGAACGATGCCTTGTGCTATGAATGCAGCGAACGAAGTTGCGGCAAATGCCTTCTTAAACGGTGAACTTGGCTTTTTGCAGATCAATCAAGTAATAAAACACACAATGAAGGAACACGATCCGTCTTCTGCAACGTTGGACAATGTGTTGGCTACTGACGCATCCGCTAGGTCAATTGCACGTAAACTAATAAGTCACCTCTAACAATTCATGGGTCTGTTCCTCTATTACGTCCTCACCGCCGTTGTCCTTGTTACGATGTTCACGGTCCTTGTCGCTGCCCATGAACTCGGGCACTACCTTTTCGCACGTCTATTTAACATGGGCGTCGAAGAGTTTGCTATTGGGTTTGGCAAGCCGCAAATTGCTACCTGGATGCGCCGCACTTACCGGATTCCTTTGCGCGATGGTGAAGTAGCGTCCATTAATCATGAGGGCAGGTCGGGGATTGACCTCGAAGATTGTGCGCGAGAGCCGGACGACATCCGACAAGTGGAAACCCCCGATGGAACCGTGCTTGAAGAAACGACACGGTTTACGATTCGCCCTTGGCCTTTAGGAGGTTTCGTCCGGATCAAAGGCATGCTCCCAGAAGAGGATGGAAGCGAAACCAAAATCGCCGGTGGTTTCTACAGCAAAGCTCCGTGGAAACGACTAATAGTCTTGTTTGCAGGACCTGCATTTAGCGTCTTGGCTGGAATGGCGATTCTGATACCTCTTTTCATGGTTGAAGGCTCGCACAAACCTCTGAATATTCCGAAGATTGGACAAGTAGTTGCTGGAGGCGCCGCTGCAAAAGCGGGGATCAAGGAAGATGACGTCGTCAAGAGCATCGACGGTAAGCCAATCACGACTTTCTATGAAATGAACGTGGCCGTCCGGGACAGCGCGGGAAAGACGCTGAAGTTTGAAGTGGATCGAGCCGGAAAACTCCTTTCACTCAATGTCGTTCCAGAATTGGAAGAGTCTGAATCCTACTTATTCGACGAGGATTTGAAATTTACGAACGTAAAACGAAGGCAGGCCAAACTAAAAACTGGAATTCCGTTCGTCCGAGAGAGTATTGGATTTGTCAAAGCGACTGAAGTGGCCATTTCGGTACCCATTGAGGCAGTCGCCAATTTGGCAGGAATCGTGCGTCACCCGTCTACCTTCAAGGACTCAGTAAGTGGCCCCATCGGGATTACTCGCTCTACCTATGACACGGTGAAGATGGGACTGCCGTCCATCTTGGAACTTGCAGCGCTTCTCAGTATTTCGGTCGGAATTTTCAACTTACTTCCCGTCGCGCCACTCGATGGTGGCCAAATGGCGATGGCATTTGCTGAGGTTTTCAGAAAGGGTAAGCGACTCAGCATCCAGGTTCAGGGTGTCTTCAACGTGGTTGGCCTGATGTGCATGGGAGCCCTGATTATTTGTGTGCTCTTTGTAGATTTGGGACGGATTTCGGCTAGTGCGTCTACTTCGAAGGAAGGCGCTGCCAAAAAGACAAACAAGTAGTCTATCGATCTGGGATAATCGATTTCAATGAAAGTTGGAATCGTTGGTACCGGCGGAATGGGCAACGTACACGCTCGCCAGTATCGCAAGATGCAGGGCATCGAGATCGGTTGCTTTGAGCGGAATCACCAAAGAGAGGACCGATTCCATCACCGGTGGGACGGTCACGTATGCGGCTCAATCGACGAACTTTTGGATTGGGCAGATGTTATCGACATCTGCCTCCCGACGGATCTCCACCCGGAATTCTCATTCAAGGTCATCGATGCAAGAAAGCCTTTGTTCCTTGAGAAGCCTATTGCTGGCACGATGGAACTTGCTCGTTCAGTAGTCGATGCGGCAGAATCAGCTTCCATTCCGTTCATGGTCGGACAGGTTGTTCGCTATTTTCCAGAATATGCGATGGCCAGAAAAATGATCCTTGATGGCGCGATTGGTAAGCCTGCTGCCATTCGTATGCGACGGGGAGGACCCACTCCTGAAGGTAGCAGTAAGTGGTTTATGGACCATAAAAGATCCGGCGGCGTCCTGGTCGACTTAGGAATTCACGATTTCGATTGGTTGCGTTGGACATTTGGTGAGGTCAAGTTCTTGTACAGCCGAACACTCGGTGCCCAAACTGATCAAGGACCCGATTATGGCCTGACGACGCTGACTTTTGAAAACGGGGCAGTGGCTCATGTGGAATCCACTTGGATGGATCCAGGTGGTTTTAGGACCTACTTTGACGTAGCGGGAAGTGAGGGCCTTCTTGAGTTCGATAGCAAGAAGACGCCTGCTTTAAAGACTGCTTTGGTTGGATCTACTGTTCTAGAGCCATCGCTCGCTCCGGATGAGGACCCCTATTATCTGGAACTCAGCGCTTTCATAAACGCAGTAAAGGAAGGTACTCCACCCCCAATTACGGGTCAAGATGGATTGGCTGCCCTTGAGTTGAGCCTCGCTGCCCTCGAGAGTGCGAAAACTGGAAAAGTCGTTTCGCTTAAGGGCTGAACGTCGCTCATTTGGTCGCCGAATTCAACTTCGGCTGGCCTGGGAAGGTACGCTTCGACGATGCGATCAGACGGCAGACTGCCGGACCAACTTCGTCCCTTTACTCTTGAGAGAAATTACGCCAAATTCGCGGAAGGCTCCTGCCTTATCAAGATTGGCGACACTCACATGCTAGTTACGGCAACTGTCGAAGACAGAGTCCCTCCATTTATGAAGAATAAAGGTAGCGGATGGGTTACTGCCGAATACTCTATGCTTCCGCGTTCGGGACGTCAAAGAAATCAGCGCGATCAAATGAAGCCCAATGGCCGAAATATGGAGATCCAAAGGTTGATTGGACGGGCCATGCGAACGGTTTTTGACCTTGAAGCCATGGGAGAACGAACGATCACGTTGGACTGTGACGCCATTCGAGCCGACGGTGGTACAAGATGTGCAGCCATAACCGCTGCCTATGTCGCATCCTATGACGCTGTTCTATGGATGATGAAGCAAAGAATGATCAAGAAGAACGTTCTTTTAGAGCCTATTGCTGCGGTTTCAGTGGGCGTCGTCCGAGGCCAGGAAGTTCTCGACCTGGACTATAGCGAAGATAGCACCGCAAACACTGACATGAACGTGGTTATGACGGGAAGCAGTCGATTTATTGAAATCCAAGGAACGGCTGAAAAGGAACCGTTTGGAATAGATACCCTGGGCAAAATGCTTAAGCTGGGTCAGAAAGGCATCAACGAATTGATTGCCGCTCAGAAAGAGATCCTAGAGATCGAGTAGTACTGGAAGGGGAAGACCGCATGCGAAAGTTGGTGATAGCTACACATAACCGGAAAAAAGCCGGAGAAATGATCACGATCTTAAGCAAGCGATATCCCCAACTGGAGCTGCTTACCCTTGCCGATTACGAAGGTGCACCGGAACCTGAGGAAACGGGTTCGGATTATCCGGCCAATGCTTCCATCAAGTCCGAAAGCGCCGCTTTGTTCACGGGTGAATGGAGTTTGGCGGATGATGCGGGCCTAGAAATTGATTTCCTTGAGGGTGCTCCTGGCTTGTACAGCAAAAGGTTTGGTGGCGAGGACCTTCCATTTCCGCAAAAGATCGATCTCATTCTGAAACAGATGGAGGGAGTCTCTCCTGAGCTTCGATCGGCTCGCTTTCGGTGCTGTGTGTCACTGTCAGCTCCAAACAGCACTCAACCCGTCAAAACGTTTATGGCGATATGCGAAGGGCAAATTGGCGAGGAACCCAGCGGCAACGGTGGATTCGGATACGATCCAATTTTCTACCTACCTGAGCTGAAATGTACGATGGCCGACCTTACAGCAGAGCAAAAGCACCAAATCAGTCATCGGGGCAAAGTTCTAGCGATGTTGGGCGATTATCTTCAAGCAGAAATGGACGTTTGATTCGACGAGACATGCGATCAGGAAAGACCTATGGAGCATGCATTTGACGACGGGGAAGCAACTTCTCCACCTAGTTCTTTAGAGGTGACCGTCTCTTGTCCCAATTGCGGACACGCGATTGGGCTTCATTACTGCCCCAACTGTGGTCAGCACAAGTCCGATCATGAAACGAAGCTTTGGCACTTCATCACTGAGTTTCTGGGCGAATTTATTCGGTTTGATTCCAAGCTTCTTCGGACCTTAGACCCTCTTTTTAGGGAGCCCGGCAAACTCACAAAAGAATGGGTGGTTGGTAAGCGTGCAAGGTACATAACTCCACTCAAGATCTATGTAACCGCAAGCGCCATAGCTTTTTTTGCGCTCAACTTTGCCGTCAGTCAGAGAGCAGCAACTGTCATAGCCATCAATGGCACGCCGGCGGCGTCTTCTAAGCCGTTACATGTCAGAAAGGAAGATGGCCCTGTCATGGTCCTCATCGAAACCGGAATAGTGAACCTCCGGAATGAAGATCCTAAACTCGTGTTAGAGCAAAGTCTGAGTCGATTGCCCACCTCTAGTCTGTTAATCGTTCCCCTAATGGCTTGCTTTATGTGGCTCCTCTATATCCGATCTCACCGATCTTTTATGGAGCATCTGGTCTTTGTGCTGCACTATAATTCGTTCTGCTTTCTTATTTTGACCCTTCGCTCGTTTGTGCCAATAAACATAGTTGGGCTCCTTGGATTTCTTTGGGTGTCCATCTATCTGGCACTTGCGGTCAAGAGGAATTACAGTCAAGGATGGGGAAAGTCCCTTGTGAAGTCTGGAATTCTAGGCATCGTCAGTCTTTTCATAGTAGGATTGACACTCGCCGCTAATTTAATCGTTACGGGACTGTCAACACCTGATCTGGTCACAAAGTCTAAGATTCACCAAACACCGCGATAACATGAGTGCTGAAAGCCCAGTACAGAATTTACTTTCGGAAGCAGAGCTAGTTGAAGTTCCTCCGATTTACTGTCGCAATTGTCAGCATCCTGTGCATCACAAGTACTGCCCGAAGTGTGGCCAGCATATTGCAGATCACAACACGAAGCTTTGGGCGCTTTTTCAAGAGTTCCTTGAGGAATTTGTTCGTATCGACTCGAAGTTTCTTCGAACGATCGTGCCCCTCATGTTCAAACCCGGTTTCCTCACCCGTGAGTGGGTGGAGGGAAAGCGAGTTAGATATATCACGCCCCTAAAAGTTTACGTAACGATTATTACCGTCACTTTCCTGATTATCACCATAAAGGTGAACTCTGCTACTGCTGGAACGCAAGAGATGAGGGTGGCGATGAAGATCGACCCTCAAGCTGCAGCGACTGATTTCAAAGCCGAGCCTGGCGATTCAGCGATGAAGGTGTTCATGAAACAGGCCGTATTGAAGGCGTCGAAGGTTAACCAGAGGGTGATGCTGGACTATTTCCTGAATCATCTACCCACTGCGAGTCTGCTAATCGTTCCTTTTGCGGCAGTCTTTCTTTCAGTGCTATTCGTGCGAAGGAGAAAATACTACGTCGAACACTTAGTGTTTATCCTTCATTTCAACTCGTTTGCCTTCATCATGCTTACGCTTGCAATTGTCGGAGAAGGTGTATTTGGCGCCATCGCGTTCTTCTGGACGACTATCTATCTACTTCTGGCGATTAAGCGGAATTACGCACAAGGATGGATCAAGAGCTTTCTCAAATACGGACTCTTTAGTTTTAACTACTTCATCCTGATTGCGCTGGCTATGGCTGCGACTGCAGTTGCCTCTGCTTTACTTGCAAGTGAGACTGTTACACTCCCAGCTGCAAGTGATCCACCAGCAGAAAAGAAGGCGCTACCAAGCAAGGGAAGCCCTAAGAAACCGTTGACACAATCAACCCTTAAAAAGTGATTTGATGATAAACAAAGTGTTTGCTGGCCTCTCGGCGAGTCGTCGACTGAAATAAGGGTACCAAGCATCTCCGAATGGCACGTAGACCCGGACGTTATAGCCTTGTGCATGCAATCCGTCTTGAAGGTCTCGTCTAATTCCGAAGAGCATTTGGAATTCGAATCGCGATTTATCAATTTGCTTTTCAGTCGCGTAGTCCGTCAATTGCTTGATAATTGTTTCGTCTTGGGTACCGAATGCTGGATAGGTTCCTTCATCAAGCAACCTCTTACCAAGGGTTACATAAGCTTCGTCAACCTTTGCTTTTTCAGGAAAGGCAACTGCAGAAGGTTCCAAGTAAGCTCCCTTAACGAGTCTCACCCGAGCCCCCCACTTGATCACTCTTTCCACGTCCTCCGGAGTGCGATAGAGATAGGTCTGCAAAACAGTGGCCGTATTTCTATAGTCCTTACGAACTCGCTCGATCATGTCCATTGTCCGCTCGGTGTATTCGGACGACTCCATATCCACGCGAACGAAATTATTCAACTTGCGTGCCGTTTCCAATACGTCACGAAGGTTCTTTTCCGCAAACTCAATTCCCTGATCTAATCCACATTGGGTGAGCTTTATCGAGATATTGAGCGGCTCAATTCCGTCACCACTTTCGTTCAGGGTAGGTGAGTTACCATGTTCGCTATTCCATTTTATGACCTGGGGTACTTGTGCGATCCGCTCAAGCATTTTGATATAAGTGGCCTTAGCATCTAAAGCTTCTTGTTCTGTGGCAGTATTCTCACCAAGATAGTCCAGAGATATCTTTTGACCTTTTGCCAAAATTGGCTCACAGGCCTTTAGGGCCTCCTCCAATGTATCTCCGGCGATGAACCGGCCAACAAGGGGGCGGAATAGAAAAGACTTTCGGACGAGGTACTTGACCGGTGGAAGACTCGATGTCTTTAAGACGAGCGCGCGTGCAATCGACATTGGATGTTTGTGTGGAGTGTACTCGGCATACCACTTTAAGAACCTAGGCGGTAACCTTTATTAATGCCGAGGGTGACTGTTTGTCTATCTGTGTTTAACGGAGCAGATACTCTTGCTCAGTCGCTGGAATCTGTCTTTTCCCAAACGTATGGTGATTTCAATGTAATCGTGCTCGATGACGGCAGTTCCGACAATTCTTCTGAGATCGCGCGGAAATTTGACTGCAAAGTCCTTACTTTGCCGAATGGAGGTCGAGGAGCCGCGTTAAAAAGAATGGTTGATGAAGCAGATGGCGAATTTGTGGCACTCATCGATCATGACGATTTTTGGCTTCCGGACAAACTGGAAAAGCAGGTTTCAGCTCTCGATTCAACTGGAGCAGCTCTGGTCCATGCTGACTGCTGGTACATGCATAGCGACGGTCAAATCCTGGAGAGAAATCTCGTCTTGCCACCTAACGCGACAAGCTTTGACCATATCCTTCCGAGCAACGAAGTGATCGCAAGCAGCTCGATATTTAGAAGAAAGGAAATGCTGGAAAGCGGGAATTTCGTCGCGGATACGCTTCGATGCTGCGACTGGTACGGATGGTTCATTTTAGCCCCAGGACGAGAATTCCATCACATCCCTGAAAAGCTAGTTCGCTATTCGGTGCTAAGCACGAGTCTGGCTAATTCGGGCTATCGATTTTTTGAGGCCCAGCACTATTTGCTTACCGAAAAAATCCTTCCCCGCACTCACGAACTCTTTGGCGAACTGCCACCCCACAAAGCAGCTCACTATAAGCGGATTCTCATCGAAAGATCCGGCATTGCTTTGTCTTCAATGGCTCGAGCGATGGAAATAAAAGGTGACATGAGGGCCGCACGAGCACTGCACCGAAAGGCACTGAAGCTGGCTCCCCGAGTGCCACGTGTGTGGTCAAGAGCGCTCAGAAGCTTGCTGCAATGAGATTGAAGCCGTTTCTTCGGCGGCCGCAGGATGAATTTGATGCTGGAAGTGTTCAAGGACGTCCTGAAACTCCGAGACACTTGAGCACCGTGTCAATCGTTCCCGAACCTGAGATGCGCCAAAAACGCCCTTGATGTAGAGCGGAACCTGACCTCGTAGAGCACGACATGCGCGTAGTTCTGCACCTGCGAAATCCGGTAACGATTTGGCATCGTCGTAGCTGGCTGCATCAGCTTCACAGGCAACCATCTTTTTGAGGTGCTCAACTGCAACCGCAATTCTATCTTCGAGCGTGGGTTCCACAGGAATAGGTTCGCCACACATCGCGGCACGGATCCTTCCTAAAGCCCACGGATTGGAAATCGCGGCACGACCAACCATCACACCGTCGCAACCTGTCTCGCAAAGCATCCTTAAAGCGTCCTCTGGAGTTTTGATATCTCCATTGCCAATGAGAGGAACTTTAACGACTTCTCGCATTTGACTGATGAGCCGCCAATCGGCCTCTCCTTCAAATCCTTGTTTGGCAAAGCGCGCATGTAAGGTAATCATCTGGGCTCCTGCGTCTTGAAACCTTTGAGCCAGATCAGGTGCAGCAAACATCGAGAAATCCCATCCCGCACGAACTTTCACGGTCACAGGAATCTTAACGGCATTAACAACTGAACGAACAATCGATTCTGCCATTGCCGGATCCTTTAGCAGGGCTGCGCCCGAACCCGTCTTGCAGACCTTGGGCACCCAGCAGCCCATGTTGATGTCAACTAGATCAGCCCCCATCTCTTCTGCAATGCGCGCGGTTTCGGCCATTACGTCAGGATCGCCTCCAAAGATCTGAATGCCAAGTGGCCTTTCAGAAGCATCGATCCTCATTTTCCGAAACGTTTTGGTGGCACCGTAATGGATGGCCATGGCCGAAACGAATTCAGTGAACATGAGCCCGGGCCCGCCGATTCGCTTGGCTATGAGGCGGAATGGGAGATTCGTGACGTCCTCCATTGGAGCCAAAAGAAGGGGAGGATCGACCTTAATCGAGTCAATAAGAAAGGCCGGCACAGCTAATTATGGCAGAGGGATCAAGAGCCGGCTCTAAACCCCTTGCACCTTGAAGAGCACAAGCCCCAAAATGCGGGTGTACCCACGCAGTTGAGGAAGTGATGTCAAAGAAGCAAGTTAACGTTGGATTGATCGGTTACCAGTTTATGGGCAAAGCCCATTCGAACGCCTATCGGCAAGTGGGGCGTTTTTTCGACCTGCCGGTCGATGTCCACATGCACACCATCTGCGGACGAAATGAGGAAGCGGTCAAAAAGGCTGCTGCCACTTACGGATGGACAAATTATGAGACCGACTGGCGCAAAGTAATCGCCAATCCCGAGATCGACGTTATTGACGTAAGTACACCGGGCAACACTCATGCTGAAATCGCGATAGCGGCTGCCGAGGCCGGGAAAGCGGTATTTTGCGAGAAACCCATTGGCAACACTTTGGAGGAAGCTGAGAGGATGCTTAAGGCTGTTCAAAGAGCCGGAGTACCCCATGCGGTTTTCCATAATTATCGCAAAGCGCCTGCTGTAGCTTTGGCCAAGAAACTGATTCAAGATGGCCGATTGGGTCGGATCTACCATATGCGTGCTACCTATCTTCAGGACTGGATCGCCGATCCAAATTTTCCTTTGGTGTGGCGATTACAAAAGGAAATCGCAGGTTCAGGCACCCATGGCGACATCAATGCTCACATTATTGACCTTGGAAGGCACTTGGTTGGGGAGTTCGATGAAGTTTGCGGAACCTTGCATACCTTCATCAAGGAAAGGCCGATTGCGGGTGAAATTGACGATAAACTCGGTGCCAAGGCAAGTGATCGCATGGGCCCAGTTACGGTCGATGATGCGGCAATGTTCCTTGCAAAATTCAAGAACGGGGCACTGGGTACCTTTGAAGCCAGCAGATTTGCTGTGGGACGAAAAAACTATAATCGCTTCGAAATAAATGGGTCGGGAGGCAGCCTAGTTTTCAATCTTGAGCGGATGAATGAGCTTGAGTTTTATGACAATAGCGTTCCTGATGAGACCCATGGATTCACATTGATCCAGGCTACTGAAGGATGCCACCCCTATGCCGGGCACTATTGGCCAACGGCTCATATCATTGGTTACGGCGAAACTTTCACTAACCTGCTTGCGGATGCGTTTACGAATATGGCAGCTGGCACCCGAATCGAGCCGGACTTTGTCGATGGATATGAGAACCAAAGGGTCCTTGATGCCGTCGAACGAAGCCACGAATCTCGAGGTTGGATTAGCCTTTAACCAGGTGGTTGGACACAGATTGCGGGCTGATTTCTAAGCCCGCTCTGTTGAGTCTTCGAACTCAATTCTACGATTTAGCGTAACTTATTGGGCGCAAAAGCGTACAATCATTGGGAGAAGTCTTCGGAAGTGACAGTAAGGATGCTGTTATCCGGAAATTGTTTCCAATAGTCCCGTTAATGGGATGGAGGATAGACTAAAATAAGAGTGGGTAGTTGTACCCAAAGATGCCATGGGAAGGCTAAGAAAGGGATTGATAGGTGCGGTTATTGTAGGCGCGCTGCCGGCGGCAGCGAACGCTCAAACTCCGTTTAGCCTGGATACCAATACCACCGCAAGCCAAAAAACCGCTGAAGTCGGTGGAACTCCCACAGTCGACATCATCACGCTGAGCGCATCAGGTCCCGGAACGCCGTTACGATACGGCAATATCATCCCCAATTCCGAGACAGTCCAGTTCAGTGGCATGACGCTACGGCAAGGTTCGGACTACATGATGGATTATTCCGTCGGTGTGGTTTACCTAATGCTTGCTCAAAAGGCTGGCCAAAGTCTCACCGTTTCCTACCGATACAAGCCGGGTGCAGCCGCTACGCCACAAGGCGGACAACTTTCCAACTTCACGACTTTCAAGTACGCGCTTCTTCCAGGCTCAGTGAATTTGCTCACGGGTCTGAGTATGGCCGAGCGAGGCGAAGACGGCTCGGTAATGACGAGCAACGTTTACGGGCTCAACAATAGCCTCAAACTCGGAAAGGATAGCTCCTTAACCGGTCTTTACATCGTTGGAGATCGCCAGAAGACAAATAACCAAGCGGGTTTATCCCTAGAACAGTCCGGTGCGCCGGCAAAGTCTTCAATTGAGGCGGGCAAATCTCAACTCATCCTCCAGAACCTTAAGTCAAAGATACTTGGCGGAGACACGTCGTTTGAATACCAAGACGTCAGCAAGAATTTCACGAATTTTAATACCGCCGCGGGTTCGGGAATTGATGACAAGGTCCTCAATCAGCTTCGATCGGAAAAGGGACTCGTTCGAACCGGATTCACCACAAATGGTCTGAAATTTGGCGGCCTCAAGTTTAGCAACTCCTATAAGACAGTCAAAGACGGTGATAACGGAATTAACTGGCGGTCCTATGGAGTCGAAGCCGGAAATGTAAAGTTGAATTGGTCTTCTCAAACAGTAGATCGAAACTTTACGCGTTCGAAAGACCTTGGAGACGCAAACAAGGATCAGTTGGCCAAAGAAGCTGGAATCAGTCGTGAGAACCTCACGGCCGAGATGGTTCAGAAGTTTGGAAAACTGAGTTACACCGATTCCAAGATTGTGGACAACATCAACCACACACAGATCTCTCAAAAGTTGTGGGCGATCGATGCTGGGAAAATCAAGTTCAATCTGGGTACGGAGATGGTTGACCACGGCTTTATGCGCTTTGACAACCTATTGGCTCAGGAGAAGGTCGCCTTTGGACGGGAAGCAGGTACCCAGCGCAAATGGATGGGACTCCAGTCGAGTTTCCTCGGCAAGGATACGCCTTTAACCTTCAACCAAGCATCAGTTTCTTCCGGCGGTGGTAACTTCAATTCTGAAGACCTGGTTGTTGTCAACAAGGTTTGGAATCTGCAGCATTCTGAGCGGAAGGTCAGCACTAATTTTGTTTCCGTTGGCTCAATTTCAGATCCAGAGATTGATTCCCATGTAAGGACAATTGCCGCCATGTATGGCCCTGGCATTGCTCCAACGCCAAACGATCGGGCCCAGTTCATAAATACCCATGGTCTAGATCGTAAGTTCGACGGCTTTACCAACGAATCCATTAAGGGAATCAAACTGAGCGGCGGCGAACTGAACCTCAAAGGTCAACAAGACTCAGGCAAGCTCGAAACTTTTGCTCTATCAAGCAAGAATGTGCTGCTGTCCTACCGGCACGAAAATCTTGGTTCGAAGTTTAGCGAGATCACATCCATGATGGATCTTGAAAAGCAACGTCTTGGGATGATTCCTGGACTAAATCGCACTGATATCAGCCTCGCAGCTACCTCGGGCAAAAAGAAGTTGCTGATTGAGAACTTCGCCGCGAGTACGCAGACGGGAGATGCGACGCGCACGACGTTGGCGTACGAAGACACCAAAATCAGTATCCAAGCCGCCCAGCGACGGGTTACTAACAATTTTACGGATGCACCTAATTTGGTTGATCCAGGCAAGGACTTGCTCAACCAGTTGAAGGGCTTTACTGAGCAAGATATCAAAGTCAAATGGCAGCTCCGAGCAAACATGAATTTGGACTCAACTGTCCAGAACATGTACAACCCAGTAACTAATCAAAATTGGCGACAGCGAAATACGATTTTGGATTGGAGCCCTGACAAGAACACTCACATTAACGTGATGGATCTTGAACAACACAATACGGATTCCTATCGATCGCTCTTCGACAGTTCGGTCGAGAAGATCTCAATGTCCAAGAATCTTGGGCGCTTTGGCACATTAACCCTCTTTACAGAGAAAGATTCCTATGGAGGCGAAAACAAGACCCTCCAAAGTCTCAACCGTGACTATCTTTCCTATGAAACGAAGATCAGTGGGACAACTAGCTTTAGAACAGAACAGACGAGAACGAGTTTTGCAAACGGAACTCATGAGAATATCAACTCAAATACGATCAGTACTGAGCTGAATAAGCGGGTTGGCGTTAGCTTGACTGACACCCAGGTTGATCGACAAGGCTCGAACGATGAGTCTCATCGTAACTACGGTTTCTGGTACGACTTGGGCGGTGGCGTTCGCGTTAGTTACGGTTACGCTCACCAAGGCATGCCTCAGAATCAGGACACCTCAAGTTCGAGTTTCTCGGTCGGAACAGGAGCTGCAACAGCTCCAATCGGAACAGCTCAGCCCGTTCAAGCGGGTCAGATTGGCAACCTTCAGTTGGGTGGTGGATACTACGCCAACCAGTGGGACGCTTCAAATCGAACTCAGACCGCAGGAAATCTGGGGCTAGTGACGGCAAAGCCATTTAGACTTGGATTCATCAGCGACCTTAAGCTCAACGTTAACTTAGATACTGGGAGCGATCACACGGCATTAATTCGTGAGAACAAACTCTTCGGAGCAACGGGTCGAATAGGCACGAATCACTTTGGATTGGAATATAAAGGTCAGATTGATCCTGCAGGAAATCGTGCAATTGACCGAACCGTTAAGCTTCAAACCGATCCATCAGAGAAGAAGCTTCTAACGGCAACAATCTCTTATAAAGAACGGACGATGCCCGACAATACCGAAGTCACGATTCGCGACTTCAGCATCGTTGCACGACCGTTGAAGAACCTGACGATTACCAATCAGATTCAGACAAATCCAGACGTTGCGAACCCCGCAGCTATCCTTGGTTCTATTCCACAGGCTTCTCGAAGCAACAAATGGAGAATGGACTACAAGCAAAGCCCGAACTTAACAATGGGCGGAAGCTGGGAAGAGCTGTTGAACGATCAGACTCACTCCATGTCCCGAACGGGCGGAATCAATCTGAAACTGTTCGAAAGAAGTGGCTCGCCCATAACGATTTTCTACGGCGTCGAACAAGCTGACCAGGCTAATTTCTGGCGTACAACGCAACGGTACAGTCTGCAGTTCGACCAAAAGCCAGCATCTAACCAGACGTTCAGCTTCTTTGTTGGTAGCGTGAGCTACGAACACAGTGTGCCAGTAGGTTCAAACCCACGTAACCTTACGGTGCGATTGAACTACCAATTCCGATTCTAGTTTCGCACGGTGGAAAGTGCAAAGTCATAGTTCCGTTTACGCCTTCTAACAGGGTCTGATTGAGGGTAAAACCCTATCAAATGAATCTGACGCCCTTTGGTGGTTGGCAACGCAACTCGAAAATCGTCTGCAATGACATGGAGATGATCGTGACTCTTGAAGTCGGTCCTCGTGTGATCTTTTTTGGCTTCACGGGTGGTCCAAACGAGTTTGTAGTGCACGCCGAAGAGTCGGGCTTGACGGGTGGGGACGAATTTCGTGGGTACGGAGGGCATCGCCTTTGGATCGCACCTGAAGAACAACTCAGAACTTTACAGCCGGATAACGAGCCCGTTGAATATACGATGGATGGAGATTTTCACGTGTTTACGACGCCGAACGATGTAAATCATATTCAGAAGCAGATCCGCATTAAGGCCGATTCCGAGAACAACAGGTTTGTCTTACTTCACCGCATCATAAATAATGGGGCCTACCCAGTCGAATTGTCTGCCTGGGCTCCTACGCAATGTAGCGGAGGCGTAGTGCTATTCCCTCAACCTCCGTTCCAATCACATAGTGATCGACTGCTTCCCACGAGACCCGTCGTTATGTGGGGTTACACGCGCTTCCAAGATCCGCGATGGACGTGGGGAGACTCCGTAGTTCGACTCCGGCACGACTCCAATATGGGTCCGACAAAGATCGGTGCCCTCATTGAACAGGGTTACGCAGCCTGCGTGAATCACAGCAACGTTTTCCTCAAGCGGTTTAACTTTGAACCAGGGGCTTCTTATCCTGACTTCAATAGCAATTTCGAGACTTTCACCAGGCAGGATATGCTTGAAATAGAAACCCTCGGCCCAATGGTAACGGTCCCTATTGCAAACTATGTTGAGCATCAGGAGACTTGGTATTTGGTCAAGGATCAACAGATACCTGAAGACGATGCCGAATGTGGAGCTTGGTTAACTGACATTGCAGCAACCAGGCCGCTTTAGTCTGTTCTTGTGACTACGAACTCGAGCCGGAGGCTTTATTGTCTCCGGTTCGTCATATTTGCTAGTGATGTCGCTTCGCAGTGAGAGGCATCGGCCAGGTGCCGTAGATATTGCCATAGCGGCGCTCTACTCGGGCCATCGAAGGCTTTACCGTCCGAAGTTGGCCAGTAACTGACAGGACAAAAGTGCCTTCGTCGTGCCGACCATCCCCTTTCTCTGGGAAGACTCCGTTTGCCGTATCCGGGAAGGCCAAGCGAGTTACATATTTGGAACGCGCATCACCATCGAAGTTATCCGTGTCCCAACCAATAGCCATGCCATCGAATGGCATCTTTTGGCCACCAGAATTAACAAAAGGAAGTGGATCGAAGGTGTTTCGAGCACCTAAGTTCGAAGTTTCGCCTACCAAGATTGCTTCGTTAGGGTCTTCCACAAGCGACCGGCTAAAGGCGCTCAGTGGAGCGAACATTCCGTATGAGAGTGGGAACCTTAGTGTATCTGATCGTGGATTCTGTGAAAAGCTGTATTCACTCTTGTCAGCAGAAGGGCAAACAAATTTGGCTCTAGGATTCATGTACTCGAAGAGATCGCTGGCCCACGTGTAGGGTGCTCCCGAAGCCTGAAGCATAGGTTCATCTGCTCCGCCCGTTGCGAAGACAGGAGGGAATTTATCTTCATTCAAAGTTGCGTACTGATTAATGGAATCCATGATCCCTTTCATGTTCATGATGCACTTTGCTTTCTCCGTTCGACGGGCAAGGACCCTGAAAACGGGATACATCATCATGCCAAGAAATACTAGAGCAACCCCAACGACTTTGACGTCTTTGCGGGAGACATATGCTGAACCTGGCCTCGATTCTCCTTCGGGTGCTGAAGGATCAAAAGCTTCGTTTACGCTCAATTCTTATCTCCAGCTGTCTTCGAGGGCTTGTCGGATGGCGTGTCAATGAGTCGATATTGCGCTAAAACGTCTGGCAACGCGTCCTCGTCAACTCGCAGGAATGTCGATCCAGGAATTTCTTTAACAGGCACCTGACCCCACTGAATGTTTTGCGCTGGCACCGATCGAGCAAAGAGGGCTATGGACGCAATCTCGTCATTACTAAGTGCGCCTCCTATAACTTTTACTCCCTCGTCAAGAATGGACGGCAGTTGTGTCCAATGTTTGATGACCTGATTTTTGAACGCCAGCAGGAATTGCTTCTGACGTTGCTGTCGCATGAGGTCGCTGTCCGCGTGACGAAACCGGACATATCCCATTGCGTTATATCCATTCATTATTTGAGGTCCAGGTTTGAAGTGGATGTGTAGATTTCCTGCCTTGTCATCGTAGTCCATTGGCTTTTCTACATTGATTGGGACACCGTCCACTAAGTTGACAACCTCTTGAAACGCATCAAAATCAAGTGTGACGACTCGGTCAATTTTTACACCTGGCAGTAGAAATTCGACAGCTTGTTGCGTGAGCTCAGCCTCGTGACCTTTCTTGGCGACGTTGTGATAGGCGTTAATTTTTCGTCGTTCGTCGCCTGGGAGTTTGCATTGAGTGTCTCTCGGAATTGAAACTCCAGTGATCATCTTTGTGTCGAAGTCGAATTTGGCAATGAGCATCATGTCGGAGCGGGCCTGTTTTTTCAGAACCTTCTCCGTGTTATCCTGCAAAACTTCGTCGCAACCAAGAATCAAAAGGGTTACTGAATTTGAGTGAAATGTTTCAGCGGGAGGCTTCGGCGAGAAAATCAGATTCTTGATAAGCGAACTCTGATTGATCCAGCCCACGAATGAACCGATTCCCAATGCTAAGCAGAGAAGAAGGAAATATCCCATTCCTCCTAATATTCTTCTGCTAGACGATGTCTTGTTGGGCTGTTTCCTCATGAATTTTTTGAGTCCCCATTATGGCAGACGCCAACATCAACGCCGTGCATCTTGAACCCGTTCCCGCCTACCCGTTGCATGCGGGCATAGTAATTCTGAAGATAGACCCAAGTCCAAGTGTGCTATCGATACTAAATTTGGCGTCATGAGTGGCGGCAAGTTCCAAAACGATCTTCAGACCCCAGCCAGATCCACTGCCCTTATCCCACTGGCTTCTGGCATTTCCGCTAAGAATCCTTTCTGCGGTCCCTTGGGACATTCCAGGTCCCGTGTCCTTAACTTCGATTACGTGCTCGTTATTTTCAAACCGATATCCGACTGAAACTTCCCCGAAGGTAGTTAATTCATCCTCATCTTCGTCAATGTAAGCACCTTGCCAATCATCCGGTATGGTCTCTTTTACCGCCTTGATGGCATTGCCAACTAGGTTCTGAACGATACGGAAGATATAAAGCTCGTCATGTAAGGTGTTTGGACAATTCTCTTGAATGTCATAAACCAATGCAACGTGGTTTGCCCTAGCCTCAGTACTGAGGTAAGCCGCACTCGTCTCTATCGTGCTGGCGAGTGGGCCCATCTTCTTGTTGGGGCGCAGTTCACGACCGGCAGATATGTCTGAGACCAGTCGAGAATAGCCAACGATCCTGTCGACAGAACTCTTAAGTTCACCGAACATCGGATCAAGCGTCTCGATGTACATCTTTACGGTGTCGTTTTGGGCTTGAAGATTGAGCTGATCGCGAAGACCATTCATGGCCATATCGCTGAAACTCAATGTCGCATAGAGACTAGCAGCAAGATTCCCAATATCGTGGCTTACTTTCCCCATTCCGAGGAGGGTGGAAGCTTGCGCGCTTTCCTCAGTGAGGCGATAGTTCATGTACGCCATCGTCGCGACTGCGGCAATGATGTCCAAGACGGCAACGTCTGTGACGTTGAAACTACCTTCTTCTTTGTTAAGAAGCTGTACCACTCCGATGGGTGTTTCATCTTCCATCATCAGCGGGGTAGCGACCATGGTGAGGACGGGAACGCCCGTGGCCTTCTCAAACTCATTCCAATCACTTTCTGGCTTAGGGGCAAACTCGAGAGTGACGGTTGCACGATCTTGGAATGCTTTTCCGGCGGTACCGAAATCCTCGGCAATGTCTCCCACGGGAAGTCGATCAGCAATGTTTGCCGGCAAAACGTGCTGAAAACGCAAACGGTGCGATGCGGGATCGTGGAGATAAATCGTTCCGCCGGTTGCTCCAACCGCTTCCACGCAGATCGCCAGAACATCCTTCATAAGCAGGTCAAAATTCCCGCTGCTGGCCAGCTTACGGGTTGCAACCTGCACGGCTCGGATGAGCTGGTCGTTTGTCGTCATTCGTCAGTTAAGTGTACTTGAGGGTTACCAATTCCCGCGCTATCAAACGACAAAGAGCATTTTCATCACATTTTGGACCATGATCACGTTGCTTCGGGCTCGTCTAACTTCTTTCGGGGCTGAAGCTTTCCTTCATATCCTCGGTCGGTTGGGGTGAAATATTGCCGTCCAATTAAGCTATCTGGAAGATATTGCTGGTCTACTACCGCACCTTCGAAATCGTGCGCATAGAGATAGCCCTTTCCATACCCAAGATCCTTCATCAATCCAGTTGGAGCGTTCCTAAGGTGAATGGGTACGGGATCATTCCGTGTATTTTGTACATCAGCCTCAACTAGCCCCCAAGCAACATAAATGGCATTACTTTTGGGCGAGGTCGCTAGAAAGGCAACTGCTTCAGCTAATGCCAAAGCCCCTTCGGGCATGCCGATAAAATGCATGGCTTGCTGAGCTGATAAGGCGATGGTCAGCGCAGAAGGATTTGCCAGACCGATGTCCTCGGAAGCCATCCGCACGATCCGCCTGGCTAGATAGAGAGGGTCCTCACCGCCGTCAAGCATTCGAGCCAGCCAGTAAAGGGATGCATCCACATCGCTTCCCCGGACACTCTTATGGAGGGCTGATATCAGATCAAAGTGCATCTCTCCGTTCTTGTCATAAACAACGGCCCTGCGTTGAACCGCGCTCGTCACGGTTTCCACATCCACGGTCAGGGAATCCGCTAAATCCTGGCGGTTGGCTTCCGCAACCGCAACGGATAACTCAAGCATGTTCAAGGAAGATCGTGCATCTCCATTTGACAAGTTGACGATCGCAGCAATCGCTCCCTCCCCAAATTCAGGCTTGCTCTCTCCGAAACCACGTTCCTTGTCTGTGATTGCTCGATCGAGGACCCGCGAGATATCGTCATCGGTAAGCGCTTTCAGAACATAAACTCGAGAGCGCGAAAGTAGAGCAGAGTTCACTTCAAAAGAGGGGTTTTCAGTCGTTGCCCCGATCAGGGTGACCGTCCCATCTTCAACTACCGGAAGGATTGCGTCTTGTTGAGCCTTATTGAATCGGTGGATTTCATCGATGAATAAGATGGTGCGCTGCCCCATAGATCGGCGATGGCGGGCAATCTCGACGATTTTACGCAAGTCCGCCACACCTGCCGAAACGGCACTCACTCGGTCGAAGTGTGCAGAAGTGACTTGCGCAACAATCTCTGCCAGAGTCGTCTTGCCCACGCCAGGAGGTCCCCACAGGATGACCGAACCGAGCCGATCCGCCTCGACAAGCTTACGAAAGGCAGAGGTCTTACTAACTAAGTGCTGCTGACCAAAAAATTCGTCGAATGAGCGGGGCCGCATCCGAGCTGCCAACGGAGCATTCAACTTAGATGCCGAATCAGAGAACAAACCCTCCTCTCCATTGCCTTCCCGTCTCATTCAATCAATATACTGGACATCGAACAAGGCTGATTTTCGACAGCTTTCGCAGATGACTAGCATCATCCAAAACGGCCAGAAATATAGTCTTCTGTTTGCTTCTTTTGGGGAGAAAGGAAGACGTTTTGAGTGGTGTTCATTTCAATAAGCTGACCAGCCATAAAGAAAGCGGTGAAGTCGCTTGCCCTTTGCGCCTGCTGCATATTGTGCGTGACGATAATAATCGTGAAGTCTTGCTTCAATTCGAAGATTAAGTCTTCGATTCGCGAAGTTGCAATCGGATCCAAGGCTGAACAGGGTTCATCCATTAGGATGATCTTGGGGTTGACGGCCATGGTTCTGGCAATACAAAGACGCTGTTGCTGACCACCCGAAAGGGAGAGACCGGACTGTCGAAGTTTGTCCTTAACTTCGTCCCAAAGTGCTGCTTTTTTAAGCGAGGTCTCGACGATTTGATCGAGCTCTGCCTTGTTCTTGGTCCCATGGATCTTTGGGCCGTAAGTGATGTTGTCGTAGATTGACATTGGGAATGGGTTCGGCTTTTGGAAAACCATTCCCACTTCTTTACGAAGTTCCACCGGATCCACTCCCGGAGCGTATATGTTTTCGCCATCTACCGTGATTTCACCCTCGATTCGGGTGCCATCAACAAGGTCATTCATCCGATTGATGCAACGCAGAAATGTTGATTTTCCGCAACCGGACGGACCAATAAGTGCCGAGACTCGGTTCGCTGCAAGATCGATAGTGATTTTATTGAGGGCTTGAAAAGACCCATAGTAGAAGCATAAATCCCTGGTCGAGATCTTCGCTTGGGTTGTCGACTGTGTCGGCGCGCTCATCTGCAAAGTCATGATGCCAGATTTAGAGTACGGGTGACGTGTTAAGAAAAGATTATCTTCATGCGAATGGTCGAATAGCCCTTTGACGAAGCGCATGATCGACGAGTACGAGAGCCATCATTGCTTCCACCATTGGCACTGCCCTCGGCAGAACGCAAGCATCGTGGCGCCCACGACCCTTTAGAGTTGTATTCTCGTGATCGGTTGTAACCGTGTGCTGCTCACTCATGATTGTTGCGGTGGGTTTGAAAGCCGCGCGAATGGTAATCGGCATACCGTTAGAAATGCCCCCTTGAACGCCGCCGCTGTGATTGCTTCTTGTAGTGACGACCTTTTCGCTATCGGCTTCAAATTCATCGTTTGCTTCCAAACCGGTCATATCCGTCAGTCCAAAGCCCGTACCGATCTCAAATCCTTTGCACGCGGGGAGTGATAAGATCGCTTTGCCTAAGTCAGCTTCCAGCTTATCGAATACAGGCTCTCCCCACCCAGCAGGTACGCCACGCGCCACACAACCCACAACTCCTCCAATGGAATTGCCTTCCTTCCGAATGGCTTCAATGTGTTGAAGCATGAGTTGGGCGACAGCACTGTCTGGACATCGAACAATGTTTGATTCGACCTGTTCCATAGTAACGGTCGATGGATCGATTGTCGCCCGAATCGAGTGGATCTTTTCCACGTAACCAACGATTTCGACTCCAAACTGTTTGAGGACCTTTTTAGCAATCGCGCCGGAAGCCACTCGACCAATTGTTTCTCGGGCAGACGATCGACCTCCACCCGACCAAGCACGGATGCCGTATTTCTGATCGTAAGCAAAGTCTGCATGCGACGGACGGTACTTGTGCTGCATCTCGTCGTAATCGCGAGACCGCTGGTCTTGATTCCGAACTAACAGCGCAATAGGCGTTCCAAGGGTTAATCCGTCGATCAATCCACTTAGGATTTCGACCTGATCTGTTTCCTTGCGTTGTGTGACGATACTGGATTGTCCAGGTCGCCTTCGATCCAGCTCTATCTGGATTTCCTCGACAGAAATAGGAATCCTTGGCGGGCAACCGTCTATCGTGACTCCAATAGCGCCTCCGTGAGATTCTCCCCACGTGCTTATCCGAAAGAGCGTTCCGAAGCTGCTAGACATCCAAGCGAGTCTACCGTCCAGAGCTAATTTGCCGGATGATCGCTCTTTTTGAGCCATCTCTTAGTCCAATAGGACATACATTCACCTTTGCTGTAGCAGGTCCGGAAGGGCTACTATACAGACAGCTTTTCTGGGTTTCAACCGACAATGCTCGATCACTTTTATTACACTCCAAAGAATCTCAATTACGATTTCGGTCCGCAACATCCTTTGCGTCCGGAACGACTTAGGCGAACGGTAGAACTCCTTGGGCGATATGGAGTAACCCCTGTTGATCCAGGTGACGGGGACGTGAGGGACGTTTTGCGAGTCCACGACGAGGAGTTCGTGAATAGTGTTCAACAAACATCAGGGACGCTTGAACTGGGGCACCACCATGTGGCCCGCGATGGAGGCTTTGCATTTGGGTTTGGAAGCGGAGATAATCCGCCATTTCCCGGCATGTACGAAGCTTCAATGGCCTATGTTGCGGCGACGGCCCAGGCAGCCTATGCAGTTGCAAATGGAGCGAAGTTGGCCTTCGGCATTGGCGGAGGGCTGCATCATGCACTCAAAAGTCGGGCAAGCGGGTTTTGTATTTTCGATGACCCAGCCATCGCTTGCCATATTCTGCTTGAGAAATTTGATCGGGTGGCCTATGTCGACATTGACGTCCATCATGGAGACGGCGTCCAATGGATTCATTACAATGAACCAAGGGTACTAACCTGTTCAATCCATGAAGAGGGTAAGACACTCTTTCCAGAAACAGGAAGTGTCGAGGAAATAGGTGCGGACTACACCAGTTTCAACGTTCCCCTAAAAGCGAAAACAACCGGGGACGTGTGGCTACAGGCATTTCAAGCGACCATAATTCCAGCGGTTGAGGCGTTCAAACCTGGAGCAATTGTTCTCCAGATGGGAACGGATGCTCATGTCATGGACCCCCTTGGCCATATCCGGTGTCTTCAACAGGACTGGCTTGCCGCAGTTCAAAGCGTCAAAGACCTAGGCTTGCCAATTGTTGCCGTTGGTGGCGGTGGCTACAACATTACAACCGTTCCGAGGATGTGGGTGTCCGCCTGCCTAACGCTTGGTGACGTACCATTTGACGATGAGGTACCCGACGATCTTGGATCGGAGTGGGCAATGCCAACTTATGCCGACCACGGGCAACGCGAAGCGAGCTTCGGGATGGAGCATGCGCAAAGGATCGTCGAATGGCACCAATCGGAGCATATTCCTCGCTTGTCCAGGTAAGTAGGGGCGGCATTTCATAAACCCTAGGACGCGCTAGGGCGTATCCTTATGTCAATGCAACACGATCCGGGTTCCTTTCGAATCCAAGTCGATCCGCGACAAATTCAAATGGCGGTCCGGAAGGGCCGGACTCTAGCAATTATTGGGCTAGTCATAGTGGCCATTCTCACATGTGTCGTACCGTACACCGATTTCCTTTGGTACGCACATGATGCCCGTCACTCTGATGTTTTCGAAGTCTCGTATGGAACGAGGGGACTCTTACTTCTCGTCACGTTCCTGGCGACATGGGCGTTCCTCTATTTCAACTTTAGGAAGGCACTTAAAGTTAGCCTGATTTTTCTGAACACACCTGAAAATCGGGGACAGGCAATGCTGTCCAATGCCATAGATTGGATGACCCGAAAGGGAAGTGTGGTCGTGCTTGTAGTGGCACCGTTTCTGGCGTTTATGTTGGCTACTGGATTATCCAGCGAGTGGAATACGTTCTTGCTCGCCCAGCACCGTCAAGTGTTTAACGTCAAGGATCCACTTTTAGGCATCGACTTAGGCTTTTACGTCTTTACGTTGCCTTGGTATCACGCAATTGCGAATTACCTTTTTGGACTCCTGATCCTGACGTCCGTTATTTCGATAGGCGTTTATGCCGGACTCCAGGCAATGGCCCTTCTCGCAAAGATCGAGTTGAGCCGACCCCATATTCGATCCCATGTAAGCGTTTTAGTTGGATTCACGCTGCTCGCATACGGTGCACAGAATTGGCTCAAGACATATGAATATGGATTGATCGATAGCGGACAATTCACAGGAGCGGGTTTCTCGGCGATCTATCAACTTTCGCTCACGAGGATCTTCGTTTGGATGGTCGTTGCCCTTGGTTTGGCAACCATCATTGGGCAGAAAGTCGGCAAGCCTTACTCCATCCCCATTGCAGGGGGCATTACTTGCGCCGTCTATTATTTGGCGGTCATGCAGGGCGTGCCATTCATCATCCAAAGGTTCTCTGTCGATCCAGATCGAATTCATAAGGAAGCGCCTTATGCCCAAAAGGCGATGGATATGACAAGGTTTGCATACGGACTTGACAAGATCGCGGTCAAGGATTGGGAGATTCACGATTCTCCTAGCCAGGCCGAAATCAAAGGTTCCACAGCAACTTTGGACAACATGCGATTATGGGATCCGGCGATCTTGCGTCAAGCCCTAGAAACAGTACAAAGCATCAAACCTTACTATTCGTTTAATGATGTCGACATTGATCGCTACATGATTAACGGAAAGCAGACGATGTTGATGCTTTCACCGCGAGACCTAAAGCTTAGAGGGCTCGATCAAACTGCCCAGAACTGGGCAAATCAGCGACTTCGCTATACGCATGGTTACGGTTTGACTATTTCCGAAGTCGACAAAGTCAGCGCCGATGGTCAGCCGGTTTTCTTGGCGAGCAACATGCCAATTGAGTCGAGTTCCGGTCTGGAGATTAAAGAGCCCCGTATCTATTTCTCTGACGACCGATTACCTGGACAAGCACCGGAGGACCAATATGCCTTGGTGAATACCGGGGAGCAGGAATTTGACTATCCGGGAGCTCCAGGTAACAAGTGGATGGGCGATCGGGGAATTCCGATCAGTGGACTCATCTCAAGAATTGCTTTTTCCATAGCCCTTGGCGACGGTAACCTGCTGATCTCCCAAAACATTACAGGAGACACTCGCCTCCTGATGCGCCGAAATGTGTTGGATCGCGCAGCCAAAATCTATCCTTTCTTGAGATTCGATGACGATCCGTACATCGTGGTCAATAAAGGACGCCTGACCTGGATCTTGGATGGTTACACCTACACTTCGATGATTCCGTATTCTGCGAATGTAGAAGGTGCAAACGGATCATTGAACTACATTCGTAATTCTGTGAAACTCACCGTCGATGCTTACAGCGGTGAAGTGAACGCGTATGCTATCGAGCCGAATGAGCCCATTCTTAAGGCTTACCGCCAGATTTACAAAGGCCTGGTCCACGATATCAGTGAGTTGCCCACAGGTTTGCGAGAGCACCTTCGCTATCCTGAAAACCTATTCCAACTTCAATCGATGCAATTGATGGAGTACCACGTTACTGATCCAACGGTTTTCTTAACCAATGCGGACGCCTGGAATATCGCAAGGGAACGTGGTCTATCCGGAGCAAAAGAAAATATCCGGCCGTACTATGTCCAGCTTCAACTTCAGGATGAAACGAAACCTCAGTTTCAACTGATCTTGCCATTTACTCCAAACCAGAAACCGAACATGAGTGGCTGGCTTTCGGCCAAGTGTGACCCGGATAACTACGGATCAATGACCTTGTACCGATTCAAGGGACCCTTGCCGAAGGGGCCAGAATTGATGGAAGCCGACTTCAGTAGCACACCAGAAATTAGCTTTATCAACCGGCAGTATCGGAACGAACAAAGCGAAATTATTGTGGGCAACCTTTTGGTTATCCCGATAGGTCAGAGCGTAATGTACTCCGAATCGCTCTTTCTCCAGAGCCGAACAAGCGGAATTCAGGCTGTTCCAAGGCTATTCAGGGTCATCCTTGCTTTGAACAACAAGGTGGTTGTAGGTGAAACCTACCAGGCCGCCTTAAAACTACTGTTCCAAAATACGTCAACTACCGAAGTGGCGCCGACAGGTGTACCCGGCAGTAAGCCCGCTCCGGGAACGGGCCAAGCGGCAGTAATAGTCAATCCTAAGTCTGCGCTTGAGCTATTTGACCAAGCGAACGCTGCATTAAAGAGTGGAGACTTCGCGAAATACGGCGAGCTTCAAAATCGACTTCGTAAGGCTCTCGCGGAGTTAGCTGCTAAGCCATAATCCATCCCATGACCGTTGGGATTGTAGGCCTCGGCCTGATCGGTGGTTCAATCGGGCTCGCGCTTCGCGAGCCTGGTCGAAAGATCGTTGGATACGACCCTAATCCGGAATCGGTTAAGACGGCTCGAAGTCGGTTCTGCATTGATTCTGAGGCATCCCTCGAAGAAGTGGCTCAGGCTGATATTGTCTTCGTGGCAGCTCCACCTGCGGCAGTCATCTCAGTTCTTGACACCATTTGGTCTTCTAAGGCTCCCCAAACTGTAGTCTCGGATTGCACGAGTGTTAAGGCAAATGTCATAGCTTGGGCAACAAAACAGAACGACCCCAATTTTGTAGCGGGACATCCGATGGCTGGACACGAAAATTCTGGCGCAGCATTTGCTTCCGCCTGGATGTTTCGAAATGCACGTTGGATTCTTTGCCCGGTCAAGGGTACATCCAAGACGTCGATAACTACAGTCGAATCCGCGATTAAGGCTATGGGTGCTACGCCGGTGAGAATGAAACCGGAAGATCACGATCGTCAGGTGGCGACCGTTAGCCATTTGCCTCACGCTATTGCGGGAGCTTTAGTGCTCCTAAGGAGCGAGTTGGGTGACGGCGATTTCTCAGGCGGATCATGGCGAGATTTAACTCGGGTTGGAGGAGTCGATCCGAACTTGTGGACCCAAATATTCATGGAAAATCGAGTAGAACTCTCGAAGGCGATCCACACTCTTGAAGTGCAGCTTGAAGGACTGAAAGCATCATTGGATAACGAGAATGCAGCCGGAGTGCATCACTTCCTAGAGCGAGTGAAGCAAGCAAAGAAAACTGATGGTCATTAACAGAGAAAAAGAAATATGAAATTGACCGTATCTCCCGTCGTTTCGCTTGAAGGGGAACTGCGGGGACCGAGCGACAAGTCTTTGACCCATCGTGCCTACATGTTTGCGACAATAGCCCAGGGAGAATCCCGTGTTCTAATGCCTCTAAGAGGCGAGGATTGTGAATCGACTCTCCGATGTATGGGCCAACTCGGGCTCAAGCATGAATGGATAAGCCCGACTGAGATCCGACTCAAACCTCCTCAAGAGTGGACTCAACCCGACGCCCCACTAGATTGCGGAAACAGTGGAACGACGATGAGGCTCCTTAGCGGACTATTGGCTTCTCGCCCTCTCGATTGCACTCTCGTTGGAGACAGTTCTCTTTCCAAGCGTCCAATGAAGAGGATCGCAAGCCCGCTCCGCCTAATGGGTGCAACGATTGAAGGTGATACTCCGCCCCTGCACATTCGAGGAGCAGATCTTGTAGGTATTGAATATGACAGCCCAGTCGCCAGTGGCCAAATCAAAAGCTGTTGCCTGTTAGCCGGACTAAGGGCTAACGGTCCAACTACCGTTATCGAACCAAGCTTGAGTCGAGACCACACTGAGAGAATGCTTCGGGCCATGGGCGCCCACTTGATCAGATCTGGGGACAACTGGATGGGCGAGTCGGATCCAACCGCTCCGCACCGGGCACATCTGCCACCATCCGTTACCATTCATCCGACGTCACGACTCGAACCGTTCGACCTAACGATCCCTGCAGACATAAGTAGTGCAGCGTTCTTCATGGTTGCTGCTGCAATACTCCCCAATTCCAGACTTACACTCAGGGACTTGAGCGTGAACCCAACGCGCACAGGAATCCTTGATGTTCTGGAGCAATGCCGTGTACCTTTTGAGATGGGTGGACTTCGTGAAGAACTGGGAGAGCCTGTTGCTGACCTACTCATGGGTGCGCCGAAGCACTTGCAGCCCTTTTCAATAGGAGGATCTCTAGTTCCACGCCTCATCGACGAGATTCCTGTTCTTGCCGTCTTAGCTACCCAATGCGAAGGCGTAAGTACCATTCGCGATGCAAAGGAGTTGCGAGTCAAGGAAAGCGATCGAATTGAGCTGATGGCAAGTGGCTTGAGAGCGATGGGAGCTACCGTGGAGACATTTGAGGACGGTATGTCTATTTCTGGTCCCACAGCCTTAACAGGTGCATCGATCGATGCCTGCATGGATCATCGAATCGCAATGGCGTTCGCGATTGCAGGTCTAGTTGCAAAGGGTGAAACTGTGATCGAGGGTGCGGATGCGATCGCGACAAGCTATCCTAATTTCGAATCTGATCTAATGAGGCTCTCTATTGTCTAAAAAGCTATCTGAAATTGTTATCGCTATCGATGGGCCTGCAGGGGCAGGTAAGAGCACGGTCTCAAAGGCTCTTGCCCGTGACCTCGGCATCAGCTATCTCGACACGGGGGCAATGTATCGTGCGCTCGCGCTAAAAGCTATTCAGACAGGGGTGGCCATATCGGATGGTGATGCCGTTGCCGTGCTAATGGACTCTACCGAGATCACGTTCGGCTCTGGAGACCCACAGCCCGTGTTTCTGGATGGCAAAGAAGTCACGATGGACATCCGAACACCTGAAATTAGTGAATGCGCAAGTTCAATCAGCACCTTCTCACCGGTCCGGCAAGCTTTAGTTTTACGGCAGAAGTATTTGGTGTCGAAAGGTGGAGTGATTCTAGAAGGCCGCGACGCCACTACGGTTATCGCGCCAGATGCCGATGTGAAGATATTTCTTACGGCATCTCTAGAAGAGCGAGCTAAGCGCCGGACTAAGGAGTTTGACGAGAAAGGTCAGGAAATTGACTTTAGGTCCGTCCGCCACCAGATTCAAGTTCGAGATCACCGAGATATCACTCGTGAAGACAGTCCCTTAACCGTTGCGAGCGATGCGATTATTATTGAAAGTGGCGGACTACCCGTTGAAGAAGTAATCGCAAAAATCAAAGGTCTCCTCTAACCACTGACGAGAAGAGTCTGTTGTTTCTTGCCTTTTTGAATGACAACTTGCGTTTCGGTGGCAGAGACCAATTTGTACCCGTTCCCAAAAGTCGAACCCGTTGCTACGACCAAATCCTGATTTCCAACGTGCAAGATGGCAGAACTCTGGTCACATATTACGACGCCTTTGACGGTTATTGACTCGACAATTTCCGGTGCTGGCTTTGGTGCAGGTGTGGTCTCTAGTGGCGAAGGCATTGGGGCAAAGTCGCCTTTAAGCGGTGTGTAAGGTTCAGTTTCAACCGAAGGCTTTTCGTCGGGATTTGGGCTGATTCCGGATTGAGCTGTGCCACCTTTGTCGGAGGTGAAGAACGGATCGTTCGCCGGTTGCTTTGTTGCAGCAGGCAAGATAATCGGTTTTTCTGGTGCCTTTTGGGCGGCAGGAGGAGTGCCAATGACGATATTCACAGCGCCTGCTTGAGGAGCATTTGTTGGGCCGTCTGCAAGAGACTTCGCTCTCCAGCCAGTAAGTGCGAAGAAGGCGATTGATAAGGCCACCAAGCCGATTACTTTCTTCTTCTCTTCAATGCGTATTCCTTTCATAAATCCTTCCTGTCTCACAGCGATCGAATGATAAGTGCCCGAGAAATTGAACTGTGCACCTTATATCGGCTCAAAGTGAGGAGAAATTAACCCCGGCCTCATGGTGTGTACAAATTTGGACCGATTTCCCTACGACTGCTTGATCTCGACTGGCGCTACAGGGACCTTGATCGGTGTGACATATCGAGAGATCGACATGGTGAGCGATGTTCCATCGGGCGTCCTGATCCATACCAGGTTGCTAAGGGCAAATAACCGGTCAGAGGATTCGAGCAAAGAAACTAGACTTCTCAATCGATTGTAAGGACCGGTGAGAGTGACACTGGTATCAATCTTCTCTATCCCTTTCATGAGTGGGTCTGCATTTAGGGCTTTTGCAGACGCAGATTCCTTTCCCATATCCGTGGTTTGCACGGTCCAATTGGAAAGTGTTACTCCGCATGCTTGGGCACTTTGCTTAAAATAGGTTGCGAACGAATAGTCTTCCGTCGGGGAATTTACGACCGTTGCGTACCTCCGTTCGGTAGGAAGTCCATCGATAAGCTTTCTCTGTTGCAGAGCTTGCTGCGCTTCAATATGCGCACGGTTTCGGACCTCGTTACTGTTGCGAAAGGCCAAATTGGCTTGAAAAACGAGCCATCCTGAGGTCGCACAACAGGCAACTGGGATCAGCCAACCTAAGATTCTGAATCTATCGAAAATCAACTTACTTTGTCCTCGCCTTGTTGAATCCTGTCCAGTGTCACAGTTTTTCCTTTGAATTCGAAACTTATGGCCCCTGTTTTAGGACCGTTAGGCTTTTCATTTGTGCTTTGACGGAACCAACTGATACGGAGGTCTTGAAGCAATGGGCAATCCTGAAGTGCCTTCACAGTGTTCAGCATGCTTGCCTCGTTAACCGCTTCTCCATCGATGACTACAGCTTGGTTATTGGTGACATTGACGGACGTCAGTCCTGTTCCAGGTGCTACTGCACCCGCTATCGAGTCTAGAATCGCAGTTACAGGTATTCCAAGTTTTCGAAAGGCTCGATATTGATCCGCCTGCTTGTGTCGCTCTTGAACTTTGATGTCGATCGCAGACTTCACAAGTTGCTCCTGAGCTTGCGCATTCTTGGCATCGGCATCAAGTTTGGCAATCTGACTGTAATAGACAGAGCAACCAGCGATACCGAGGACTACTGCCATAACGGATGTCAAAATGGACCCTCTAAAGTTACGCTTGGAGACGATGTCCGCCACCGCGTTTCGTTCGGAGGCGAATAGGTCAATTCGTGGTGCCCGATTAAGAATATTTCCATGGAGCCCCAGCCCTATGGCTGTACAGGCGACCAATTCGAATCGATCTGCAAATGAAGATTCAAAGCTTGAGTGATCTCCTAAAGAGCTAAAGGGTCTCGCTGTATCTACGGTAAAACCCAACGTTTTTCCAAGCTCCTCTGATAACATATCCAGCCTGGAATCATCGCTCGCGAGGACGACTTTCTCGCACATGGCCAGGTTTGGATATTCGCGCTGATAATAGTAAAGCGTGCGATGAACTTCCGTTGAAAAGGTCTCAAGGGCAGACGAATTGAGTATGGAGATCCGTGTCCCAGCCTCTCGCGGTTCATCCGCGTATGCCGCGAGATTCACGCCTGCAAAGGCAAATTCAGACGAGTGCAAGTTATCCCCGGCCAAAGCACGTGCACCGATGTCGATTCGACGAAATGCAACGAGGTGTCCCTGGTCGACGACGCAGATATCTGTGCTCGCCCCGCTTACCATGACGGTGAAAAACGTCGTTTGTGGCGGTTCTGCGTTAAGGATGGCTCGGTACATCGAATACGAAGCAGGCTCAATCGCCTCAATCGTAAGATTTGCCACGGTCATGGCGTCTCGAAGTGCATTGATGGAGTCTTGTTCGACCGCGAACACGGTTACTAGATTTGGTTTGACCTTGCCATGCTTGGAGTCCATCCAAATCTTGGTGTCTTCTGACCAAGCGTGATTGGAATCCGGTTGCAGATCGGAGTTTAGCTTGACGAAAGCGAATGCCCCCCCCACTCCTCGAATCAGTCCGTGATGGTTGACCTCGCCTTCTACTATCATCCTTAGTTCGCCCTCTGGTGCAGGAGGAACGGCGAATGTCCGGACTGATAAGCCATCATTTGGGAGGCCAATTACGGCATGGGTGGCAGTTACCGCCATCGAGTCAAGCAAGCTTCTAAGAGCATTTCCAACCAGTTCTGGATTCGAAATAATGCCATGGTTGATGGCTCCTTGAGGCATGGATGCTCGCCCCATCTTTTCGACGGTGGACTGGTTCGATCGCACTTTCAGTTGGACGACTCTGATTTCACCTTCGTGAAGGTCAATACCAAGTAGGGAAGTTTCTTTACGTGACATGGTCGTTTGGGTCTAGGCGAGTGCGGAGGAAAAGGACATATCCATTTGATAGATCCAAGGCTGAAAGAACAGTGCAGGAGCGCCCGGGCCATCCTCTCCGATGGTCCAAGTCGTCTCTATTTGCAATACATTATGATTACGGAAGGAGAGGTGATCATCAACAAGGTTGCGAACATCCTTAGTCGGAGACATCGAAGTATCTGCTAGACCTCTTGTTCCTCTCATGTTTGAACTTATCGGCAGATATCCAGAGATTTTTATGGGCCATTCTCAAGAATTCAATCTTAAGTGAATTTCTGCGCATTATTTGAAGATTGGCAGTGGTTTAACGATAGAAAATGGCGAAAACTTTACCAAAAACGGTGCAGCGAATAGCTCCAACCCAATCTGCGGTACAACGGTATTCCTATGGGCGCGTTTTTTGGACCGAAGGATTGGGGCACGCTATTAACTGCCATGCTTACTCCGTTTAGCAACGACGGAGCTGTTAATTTCAGCGAGGCCAGACGTCTTGCTTCGTATCTTGTTGATGTTCAGAAAAATGATGGCTTGGTCATAAACGGCACGACGGGAGAATCTCCTACCCTGAGCGAAGACGAGAAGTTAAGGCTTCTAGAAGAGATCCTTGATGAGGTAGGCGACCGTGCTGCCGTTGTGTTTGGTTCGGGCACCTACAATACTTCAGAGTCGATTCAACTCACTCACGAAGGAGAGAAGCGGGGAGCTCATGGGATTATGTTGGTCAATCCATACTACAATCGGCCGGGTCAAGCTGGTTTGTACGCCCACTTTTCGACAATTGCCAAGGAAACTTCGCTACCTGTGATGCTCTATAACATCATGCCCAGGAGTGCAATCAATTTGGAGACTTCAACTTTGCTAAAGCTAGCAGAGATTAAGAATATTGTTGCAGTTAAAGAAGCGAGCGGAAGTATTCCTCAAATTACGGATGTCTGCATGCAAGTTCCAGAAGGTTTCCGGGTTTACAGTGGAGATGACGCACTAACTTTGCCGATCCTTAGCCTTGGCGGTCACGGAATCGTCAGTGTAGCCGGGCATATTGTAGGTGACCAAATCAAGGATATGTTAAACGCCTTTCCCAGCGACCCAGTTGAGGCCCGACGGATTCACCTGCGATTGACACCTATATACAAAGCGATTTTCTCCGCTCCAAGTCCGGTTCCAGTCAAATATGCAACGAGCTTACGAGGATTTGACTGTGAGTCTGTGAGACTGCCCTTGGTGACACTTTCCGACACGGAAAAAGCAGTAGTAAGAACGGCAATTAGCTAGATTGGGCTTCAGGATGAAATTAGGGGCACTATTTGTTGGTGTCTCTAGCATTCCTAGTGAACATTGTCTGGAAACAAATGCACTCACTTATAGGTCCTTGCAATTGGCTTAGGCCTAAAAGGAGTATCAATGATTGGAGTAATTGCAGCGGCTCTGCTGGCATCGGCGCCGTCCCAAAGTGAGCTGACTATCTATAACCAGGGATTCGGCCTGATCAAAGAGGTGCGCAACCTCAAATTGAAGCAAGGAAGACAAGAGATCGCAATCGAAGATGTTGCTTCGATGATCGATCCGACCAGTGTGTCTTTCCATAGCCTGACGAACAAGGACGCTTTTTCAGTCTTAGAGCAGAACTATCAATACGACCTCATCAGTCCGCTTGCGATTCTAAACAAATCCGTAGGTCAAAAAATTAGGTTTGTAAGGACCCTTGGAAATCAGAAAGATGTCCTCACAGGGACATTATTAAGTTCACCAACCGCTATCGTCGCCAATCCAGGTGGAGGAAATCAAAATACCTACAATGGAATGGTCATTCGAACTGATGATAACCGGATTGTGCTAGATCCGACGGGTGAGGTTGAGGTCACTTCCGTACCCAATGGCTTGATTAGCCGCCCTACGCTAATGTGGGATATCAATGCTCAGAATGCGGGTGACAACAATGTTGAGCTCAGTTATATCTCCCAGGGATTGGCGTGGAACGCAGACTATGTAGTCACCCTCAATGGCCTTGGAAAGGGCGACATGCAAGGTTGGGTGACCCTACACAACACAAGCGGTGCCACATGGAACAACGCCAAGCTCAAGCTGCTAGCAGGAGATGTCCATACTGCTGCGCCACGAATGGACACGATGAGAGCCATGAGTAAGGGACCCGGTGGCTTTGGCGGTGGCGGATTTGCCGAAGAGTCTCTATTTGAGTATCACCTCTACACTCTGGAGCGACCTGCAAACGTACGCAACAACGAGACCAAACAACTCTCACTTCTTCAAGGCCAGGATATTCCGATCCACAAGAAGCTCATCGTGGATTCCATGGCGAATGCTTATTATCCTGGAGAAGGCGAAGTAGGAACCGGCGATATCAAGCCTCAGGTCCGTTTGGAATTCGTTAATAACAAGGAAAGTGGTTTGGGAATGGCATTGCCTGCAGGCAAGATCAGAGTCTATCAAAGGGACAAGTCAGGATCAGTACAGCTTTTGGGTGAGGATCAAATCACTCATACCCCTCGAAACGAAAAGGTTTCCCTAGTGGTAGGCAAGTCGTTTGACGTCGTTTCAACTCGAAAGCGAATGAACTTTACTCGGCTAAGTGAAAGGTCAGTTCGAGAAACATTCGAGATTGAAGTCCGAAACCGAAAGGAAACGGATGAAACTGTATTTGTTTTAGAGAGGCATTGGGGTGAGTGGAAAGTTACAGCAAAAAACTTTGAGTTCACCAAACTAGATTCAAATACGATGCAATTCGAGCTAGCCCTCAAGCCAAACGAAGTGAAAAAGATCCAATACACGGTGGATACCAAATGGTAAGCCTGGCCCGTCTTTTGTAGTCCAAAAGGGGCTCGTTCATAGGCCCCTTCTTTCTTTGTCAGCTCTTCGTCGGAGTTAAGGTTGGTGGCAAGCCTTGCCCCAAGGTTGTTACGAAGGTCTGAAATTGAACCAAGACCGGCTTATGCTTTCCATCTTTGTCTAGGAGATTCAGAGGATTGTCTATACCGTTTCCAACTTCAGAGAGAATGGCACCCGCATAGCCCTGCTTTTGCGCAGAATCAAGAAATCCAAGGTCAGCCTTTGCCTGTAACTCAGGGTCAGATTTCTTTGACTCCTGTCCACAGGCACCAATCAAGACGGGTCGATCTACCTTAAGGTCCTTGATTGGGGGAAGCACACCTTTGTCATCGAAAACGTGAACGTCATAGAAATCAAGGCCGAGCTTAGCGAATTTGCCTGAGCGGACATTGCTCCAACCGTGTTTACCTGAGCCCGCGCTTACAAGTCGTTGGGGGTCGACGGATTTGATCACATCCACGGTCGCTTTTAGGAACCCTCTCGCCTGATCCCAGTTCACGCCTTTGTCGCTAAGGTTGCCCTCTTTGCCTGCCACTTCGCCCTCAATTTCGTTGAATACATCAATGGCAAATACGCTTGGGCGGCCCTTTAGCTTGCCCGCAAGTGGGGTAATCGCCTTCTTCAGGTAATTGTTTCGCGCGTTAATGTCGCTGACCGGATTCTTGACCGATTGAGACTCTGACCATGGATCTCCGAGGCTAACATAGACTTGAACTTTGCTGTTTTCAGCTTTGTCGAGTAAATCCGACAGGTTTTTCAAAAAGGTCTCATCGAGTCCAGAGACCATGCCAGCCGAGTCGACTTTAAGCCCGTTAAATTTTTGGAACAGTCGGATTCGAACGACATTCCCGCCAATTCCACTTAGGTCCGAAAGAGTTGTCCCAACCTGTTTTGAGTTATAAGACACTTCGCTTTCGGGACTAAAAGGGTTTTTGCCGAATTCTCGGTCCGTAGCACCACCGAAACTGGAAATATTGATTCCCGTCACAAAAGCTGTTTTGCCGGCTGCGAGGGGAAGTAGTTTGGATCCCAACGTCGCAGCACCAAAAGAGTTGGCTGACGAAACCATGTTGCTGTCTAGAGACCTTGAACCAGAGTTGTATCCGGTCATATCTCCGGTTTGTGTGCCACCACACCCAGCTAGAATTAACCCGAAGCCGAGATATGCAGTTTGCACGGTTCTTTTTGAGCCACTCATTATATTAGCCTAACCTACTTTTTGCGGATTTAGTGCCGCAACATGGAAACGATATCACACATTAGACGAGATCCTAAGGACAACAGTTTCTTGCAACTTATTCAGTGGAAGTCCAAAAGACGAAGCGCCCCGCAGAATCCTGCAGGGCGCAACAGTCCTCAAGTCTATTTGATGGTGGTGGTAGTAGTTGTAGTCGAAATCCACTCATATGTGGGGTGCGTGTAGAGTGACGAGTAAATGGGTTCGTCAGCCTTTGCCGCACTGCACTTAAGAAGGCGAACCACGACATCCTTTTGAGCTTCGGTAGATTGTGTCCACCAACCCTGGAGCCAGTTAGCTTCTGTATCAGTTAAGCTGGCAGAAAGAATGTTCTCTGCAGTGTTATAGTCAATGTCACGAGGGCCATGTGATTCCATAACCATTCTCATAGGGCGAGAACTTTCGTCGCTCGTATTGACGTTGGATGCATATCCCTCTTCGGTTGCGTCCGGGAATCTGGATGCAATCATCTGTTCGCGAACGACTACTGCTTGGTGATGAGCATTCCAAAGGCCCTTAATAAGAGCATTTTCTTCATTTGCAGGCATTCGGTTTAGCATGGCTTCAAAGGTGTACCTGTCTGGACCTTGAAGATTCTCATCCTGTTTCAACATGAACTTATGCATGCCAAATTCGGTATTGCCTGCGGAAGTCATTTCATCTCGGTCTTGATCATGCCATCGATGATTCTGAGCGAAAGCGCTCATCGAAACTACTGCAAGTGCAACGATCATAGTTTGCTTAATCATTTTTTCTCTCCCTAACTCAAGCGGCCATCTCAATAGTTGGCCAACTGTTCATAGGGCGACACCGGCTGAGTATTTGTTTCGAAAGAAATTAAAAGGTCGGAATAATCACGATTTGAAGTCAATAGATCAGCTGAACGGGTGCTGGCAATAAGTAAAAGGGCCCACTGCGAAGCAAATAGCAGTGGGCTAAACAAGGTTCGGACCTTATTAGTTAGTGGATACCAGCTGCTTTTAACGTGTGTCCAACGTTTCTTAGGTGGTGTTCTAAGCTGAATATCTCATCAAGCTTTTCTTGGGATAATCGTTCAAGCACGTCTGGATCTTGAGCCACGATGGACTTAAAGTCTGACCCATCCCAAGCTTTAGCGGCATTTCGTTGAGCGACTTTATACGCTGCTTCGCGAGTCATACCTGCATGAATGAGTGCGATCATGACATGCTCGCTGAAAACGAGGTCGCCTCGAGTTCGCAGATTTCGTTCCATCGTCTCTGGGAAGACCTGGAGTCCGCTGAGAATCCTGGTGAGACTCTTGAGCATGAAGTCGGCCAAATTACACGAATCCGGAAAGACGATCCGCTCAAGAGAAGAATTAGTCAAGTCACGTTCGTGCCAAGTTGCGACACTTTCGAGCATCGCGTGGGCATTTGCGCGCAAAAGTCGTGCTAAACCACAAATGGTCTCCGAGTTCCATGGATTGCGCTTGTGAGGCATGGCGCTGCTGCCGGTCTGACCTGAGGCGAAAGCTTCTTGGACTTCAAGGATCTCTGTGCGTTGCAAGTTTCGAAGTTCGGTGGCGATCCGTTCAAGGCCTGCTCCAAGCAAAGCAAGGGTATTGAGAAAATTCGCATGGCGATCCCGGTTGATGATCTGTGTTGTAGCTGGATCTGCGTTAAGTCCAAGCTTCTCGCAAACTCGTTCTTCCATCTCAGGCGAGGTAATGGCGTGAACTCCAACTGCTCCCGATACTTTGCCTACGGCGACATCTCGCAAAGCATTTTCAAGACGCCCTATGTTGCGATTCAACTCTGCGAACCAGTTAGCGCACTTAAATCCGAACGTGATTGGCTCAGCGTGGATACCATGGGTTCGGCCAATCTCTACCGTGTGTTCGTGCTCAATCGCCAGCTTACGGATAACATCGGAAAGTGCGTGTGCGCTTGCCAATAACACGTCGCAGGAATCTCGGAGCATGATACCGAGGGCGGTGTCAATTACATCATAACTTGTGACGCCAAGGTGAATAAAGCGACCATTTTCACCCACGTTTTCTGCCAAATTGCGGACGAATGCCATTAGATCATGCCGCGTTTCAAGTTCGATTTCGTCACATCGAGCCAGGTCGAATGTCGACTTGGACTGAATGTCTGCTAGCGCTGATTCCGGCACGGCACCCATCTCGCAGTGAACTTCGACAATGGCAATCTCAACTTGTCGCCAAACTTCATATTTGGCCTGTCGAGACCAGATTCCGTTCATTGCTGGGGTGGTATATCTTTCGATCATTAAGACGTTAAGGGTACCTCGTGAAGGCATTTGGGGCTATGTCCACACCATATAGCAGATAAAGTCGTAGACTCTAAATATGCCTTATGCCCATATCGTAAAGCCTGGATCTACGTTGAAACTAAAGGACCTCGATCCATCCGATCATTCAGGTTTAGAGAAAGAAGAAGCTGATTTTCGACGTCATGAGATGGGCCAGAGAGTCGAGGATCTCCAAGAGCTGATGTATGCGGCCGGCATGAATTCGCTCCTCATTGTCCTCCAAGGGAGTGATACAAGTGGCAAGGACGGAGCCATCAAGAGCATCCTGCAATATGTAAATGTTCAGAGTTGCCATGTTGCGAGCTTTAAACAACCAAGCACGTTGGAGAGGTCTCACGACTTCCTTTGGAGGGTGCACCAGCAGGCCCCGGCTAAAGGCGGAATGACGATCTTCAATCGATCCCATTACGAAGATGTCCTCGTCGTGAGAGTTCACGATTTGGTTCCGAAGTCGATTTGGAAGAATCGGTACGATCAGATCAATCAATTCGAAGAACTCCTTGCCGAAAGCGGCACGATTATCTTGAAGTTCTTTCTTCATATCAGCAAGGACGAGCAAGAGCAACGTCTCTTAGCTAGAGAACAAGATCCGGACAAGTCGTGGAAATTGGCTGTGGGCGATTGGACCGAGCGAGAGTATTGGAAGGACTACCAGAAGGCGTATACCGACGCCATTGAAAAGTGCAGCACTGAATCTGCACCGTGGCATATCGTTCCGGCGAATCATAAGTGGTTTCGCGATGTTGCGATCATGGAAGCGATCGAGAATGCCCTCAAGCCGTACAAAAAGGATTGGCACGACCATCTCAAAGCAATTGGTGTCGAGAGGAAGCTCGAACTAGACGAGTTCCGCAAGAAAAAAAATATCAAAATCGCGGTTAAAGCGTCCTCCTAGAATGCGACTAACCGAAGAAGCGAGATAGAGAGTCGCCTAGAGCCTTAGCCGTATAGTTGACAAGCGGAATGCTACGATCGTAGTTCATTCGTGTTGGGCCCACCAAAGCGATCACACCTGCCTCGTGTCCGCCTATGTAAAAGCTTTTGCGCACAACGGATAGCTGATGCATGCTGTTGTGACGATTTTCCTTGCCAATCGTAACAGTTTGGGAGCGGTCGGACGGAGCTAGGGCCTCGAAGAGAACATCGGAATCCGTTAACTCTTCGAGCAGTTCGTGGAGAGAACTAAGGTCTCTTTGGAATTCTGGCTGGCCGAACATGAATTCTTCACCCTCAGTGATGAGGACACCTCTTGTCAGCTCTCGGGCGATCGACCGAATGTTGCTCCACATCGAACCCATAAGCTTATCGATTGCGGTGTTACTGGCACTAGAAGGTGGTCTAGATTTAGTGAGAGTCCGAAGTTCTTTTCCTACCAATGCGCTTTGGAGCAAATCATTGGCAATGCCAACGTCTTCCAGTGTTAGGCCGACAGGCACATCTACCATTCGGTTCTCGACATGGCCGTTGCTAAGAACGAGGACCAAGAGTGCTTTTGAGGGTCCTAACGCGCTAATGACGGCGTTTCGGATGGTTACATGGCTGTCCCGAACTGTTGTTGCAACGCCAAGAAGGTGGGTGGCGCGACTTAACGCTCTGATCGTATCTCGGAGAAGAGTCTGGAGGGCTTCACCTTCTGCTGCCGCATTCTTGAGTCGATGCTTTGCCGCTTCATCGATGTCGTGAGACAGAATGAGATGGTCGACATAGTATCGATAGCCCATATCGCTTGGAATTCTTCCTGCACTTGTGTGCGGTTGCTCTAGAAATCCAAGGTCAGACATCTCTGCCATTTCGTTGCGGACAGTGGCAGATTTTACGCCAAGCTGGTACTTCTGAACGAGGGCTTCACTGCCTATTGGCTCGGCGGCTGTGACATATTCAATGATGATCGCCTGCAGGATAGTTTGCTTGCGAGGATCAAGTTCAGGCATGTTCTGTTTAATTTTACGCC
>JBBQZV010000026.1:0-56877 GCA_038207365.1 Fimbriimonadales bacterium
AGATGGAAGCCTTATCTACGCTCCAGAAAAGCTCAATCGTATGGTGCAATTAGCACACGACAAGGGCCACAAAGTGTCCGTTCACTCGATTGGAGACTATTCCACCGATTTAGTGTTGGATGCATTCGAAAGAACCGGAGAACCCAGCCGGCATCGCATCGAACACGCTATGTTGCTAAGCGATAGCCAGATCGAGAGAATGAGCAAACTCAACTGCTATTGCGCCTTTCAGCCCGAGTTCCTGATGCGCTTAGGACCTGCATACCGACAGCAACTTGGCCACGAACGAGCTTCAAGGCTCATTAGAAGTAGAAGTGTGATGGACGCAGGAATTCGTGTCAGCTTCAATTCCGATCGACCCATTGTGGCTGGCGACCCCTGGGACGGTATACGTAGCGCAAGTGATCGACCCGAAGGATTTGATCCTTCCGAGAACTGCACCCGTTCGGAAGCCATTTTGGCTTACACGGCGGGAGCCGCCGATGTTAACGGAGATAGAGGACTGATGGGGAGACTGACGCCAGGAGAATCAGCTCACTTTCAACTCTATGAGAGCGACCCTTTGGTCACAGAATTTCCTGCCGTGATTAAAAAAATGCAGACAGCAACTAAAGCGGAACAGAGGCCCATTGACTGTCGTCACAACTAATGACTCCTATCCTCAATCAAACCTGACACTGGAACACTGTTAGAGTGACTCTCAAAAGTGAGATCCAGGCGCCTCCGTCCTTCCCCCAGGACGGGGGCGATTTACTTATTTGGGATGCGTCAGCTCTTTTTCTTGATTAATCCCAACTGGCGTAGAGCCTCACCCAAATTGATCCGACAATCGGCAAGACTGTCTTCATCACCCTTGTCACAGAATGCTTGTAAGTCGGTTAGGCTCTGCGCCATTAGGTTGTGAACGAGTAACCGCTTTTCATTGATCTGTTTGCTAGCAACTGGAGTAGCGATCACTGAGATGAGTTCCGACCTCGATACAATTCGCTTCGAAACGGAAGTGACTTCCTGCTTAAGCTCATTGTCTTTAGGGCGCACAACTACTTTTTGAGTGAGAGATCTCAGTTCAATCCCGTCTTGTGCCACAAGGCGGTCAACGATATCAGCTACGAGGTTATATCGCTCAGTTATTTCTTGGTCGGATGGTTTTTCCTGTAATACTGCCCCTTGTTTGAAGTCGGCGAGCATCTCAGCTTTATGTCCAAGCAGTCCATGACAGGCGCCCCGCAAAAAGCGAGCTTGTCCTGAATCTTTTTGCTTGATGGCTTGGTCCAAGTGATCTAGTGCCTTCTCAGCATCAAGCTGTCCAAGTGCTAATTCTCCGAGCATTAGTCGAGTGTTTTGACCATTTGGATCTCTGGCTACAGCCTCGTTAAGGTCCTTCTGTGCCTCTTCTGGCAATCCTGCCTGCATCCATGCTTTGGCTGAAAGTGCTCGTAAGTCAGACCGATCCGGGACGAGGGAAATCGACCTTCGTGCTTCTTCACCAGCTGCTTTTGGATCATCACGCATCAAGAAGGTAATCAATTCCATGCGGCGCTCAACGTCCAGAGGCGCCGCATCTACTGCGTCGCGCAAAGCTGCTAGAGCCAGAGCCTTCTTGCCATTGGCAATCAAAGAACGAACTTCTGCTTTCCAAGCACTACTCTCAGCCTGTGCAGGAACTGGACGAGTTACCACAGGAAGGATTGGTTCTTGACCCTTTGACAATTCTGGTGTGACCGAAACCTTTCTCCGTACGAATCCCTTGAACGGTCCCGAGTTCATGCGAAGTACCATCGTGCGTGCAAGCGACTTACACGTGCTGTCTTGATTAGTTGCTCCGATTGAATTCACAACCAGGTTTTGTTCGTCCTTCCAAACTTGCTTTCGATCTCGATATATCTTGGCCTTGGTCTTGATGGCATTACCTACTTGAACGCCCTCGACGACCATGACATATTCCGCTCCAAGAACTCTGGCGACTTCGAAGCTCTGATTTAGGTTCGGTCGATCGGGCGCATCTTTCAGTTTCCCGCCTTGTACTGCGGCCCGAAACACGGGATCGGTCATTGAATAAGCGATTGGCGTAATTCGACCTTCCGTTTCCAGCTCTTGGGCTACGTAGTCAGCCATTAACACGTTGTTATCAACGTTGTCTTTTGGAGAGACAATCGTCTGTACGATCATCATAGAAGTGTCTGCAGAAGCGAGACACGTTACAAAGCCAAACAGACAAAGCGAAATCGCCTTGAGGTTCAATATTTTCAATTCCCTTGCAGGACTTTAAGAGCCTGCTGGCAACTATCCAAACGACGTTGGATGGACTCTTTATTGCCGCTTCCATTGCTCAACGCAGCCTGGCAAGCTGCAATGCCTCGCTTATACGCTTCGGCGGCATCGCTTTTTCTTCCCATGTTCTCGTAGCATTGTCCAAGTCTCTGATTCAACGCCATTTGGTCGCCGCCACCGCGAATGGCTTGCTCAAATGAGCCCGCAGCTGCGCTAAATTGGCCCAATTGGTAACGTTGCATACCCACTCTTACTAAAGCCGACACTCCACCTGGCGAAACAGATTCAGAACCACCTGATACGCTTCGCCGCGTTCCGTCACTTAGCTTAATTTCAATTTTCCCGGGCCCTGCTTCCTGGCCATCATCTTTGCCAGGAACAGCACCAGGATTGGGATCTTCCGTGTTTGATGCAATTCGTGTTGGCCCAGGTCCGCTTGGAGTTGGAACGACAACCTTACCACCAGAATTTGGGTCAGGTTTTGATCCAATCGGTCCGTTCGGAATGGGTGGAATCGTTACCACGTCGTTGCCGTTACCAGTGTTCGGCAAGGTTCCTCCACCGTCGACAAAGAGAGTTCCTCCCAATGGTTCATTGCCACCTCGCGAGGGCTCAGGTTGCTGAATAACTGGATTCCTTTGGATGGGTGGAGTTACGTTCTGAGGATTGACCTGAGGTGACTGAATAGGCTGCTGCTGTACGGGAGTGTCGTTTTTTACGACCGGCTGGAACGACTTCGGAGTTTCGCCTCTGTTCGCAAATTTTGCTGCGCCAATTCCAATGCACACGACCAACACAAACGTCGAAATCGCGCCAATAAGTGCGACCCTTCTATCTGGCTCTTGTGTAGAAAGTTGAGCAGAGATCGCAAGCTTGTTTCTAAGCTGGTTGCGCTTAATCTTGTCCAGTTCGGAGTCAGGATTAATCTCTACAATTCGTTCTGCACATTCAAGTGCTTCCGCGAGGTCTCCACGGCGCTCATGGCACATCGCCATCAAAGAAAGGGCGGCAATTGAAGTCGGATTTGAGGTGATTGCGTTCTCGGCAATTGCTTTAGCTTCATCGGTTTTTCCTTCGTTGAACGAAGTGTTGCCCTCAGCGATGAGTACTTCCAGCTTTTCTTTGCCGGTTTGAATTTCTTCCTCGGGTAAAGCCGTTCCACACCTTTTGCAAAAAGTGCTGTCAAGGGAGTTCAGGGTTGAGCAGTGCTTACACGAAACCATAAATTAACTCGGAAAAACCTATTTGAAATCAGCGTTGAGCACCTTAGTTTACCAAAGACCCAAACATTGGACAAATGAAGCGCCTGGCTCTGATGACGTTAGAAAGACGTCTTAGAGAGCATGAATATCGTTGACACTACGAGAAATGCACCAAAACTCCGATGAATTCTACTTAGCCAAGGCGTAATCCGACTATCTTACTCGACATTGACTTTAGATTGATCCCGGTCCGAGGGGTACGCTCTTTGCATGAGTGAGTCGCTCCTTCGAACCCCGTTATATGCAAAGCACTTAGAGCTTGGGGGCCGCATGGTTCCGTTTGCAGGCTACGAAATGCCCGTTCAATACGCAAGCATCATTTCGGAATCGAGGGCAGTTCGTGAAGGTGCCGGAATGTTCGATGTCAGCCACATGGCGCGCATTAAGCTCACGGGAGTGAACGTGATCGATTTTCTTGAGCACGTTACAACGAATGACGTTTCTAAATTATCGAATGGCTGTGGACAATATTCGCTTCTGCCAAATGCGGAGGGTGGATGTGTCGACGATATTATCGTTTACCGGATCGATGAGCACGAATTTAGAATGGTCGTTAACGCATCGAACCACGAGAAGGATGTTGCCTGGCTAAACGCAAAAAAGTCTGAAGAGATTCAAATACTCGACTATACAGACGAAACCGCTATGATCGCGGTGCAGGGGCCGAAGGCGGTTTCAATTCTCTCGGGACTTAGCAACGCACCCGACGAAATAAGCAATGCGGGAGCCTTTGGTGTCGTCGAATGCTCGATTTCTGGCGTGCCGTGCTTCGCAGCCAGATCGGGATATACGGGAGAGGATGGATACGAACTGATCTGTCCCGCTTCGCAAGCCAGTGCACTTTGGCAAGATCTACTCAACGCTGGAGTCTACGCTTGTGGACTAGGTTCAAGAGACACCCTTCGAGTGGAGGCTGGGCTACCACTTTACGGTCACGAGCTTGAAGAGGACCTGAATCCCATTGAAGCGGGACTAGGCTGGGTAGTCAGTAAAACTAAGTCATTTATCGGCTCAGGACCCATTAATGAAGCAAGAGCTAATGGAGCGAGTCGTAAATTGGTCGGTATTCATCTGGGCTCCAAACGACTAATTACACCTGGAATGAAAGTATATGTTGAGGACGAAGAAGTTGGCCAAGTCAGCAGCGGGGTCGTTTCACCCATGCTTGATCGCGGAATCGCTTTTGCGTTTGTGAATACAAGTGTTGCCGTTGGAACGATCTGCTCAATTGACGTGAGAGGAAAACGAGAGCCGGGAACTGTTGTTAATAAGCGGTTCTTTAAGCGAGCTAAATCGTAGGATTGCTCAATTGTTGTCAGGTTTAGCCGCTATGTACTGCAATGCTTTCGCCCGAAATAAGGGACAATATCATCGCTAAACAACAAGGGGTTGAAATTTGAATAGACAGGTTATTTGTGCGCTGGATACACCCGATTTGCAGGAAGCAATCAAGACAGTTTCGCGCCTCAAAGAGCACGTTAATACGTTTAAGATTGGGCACGCTCTGACACTTCCCCACGGCTTAGAAGTCATCGACCGCCTAAAGGATGCCGGCGCAGGCAGGATCTTTCTCGACCTAAAGTTTCATGACATTCCAAATTCCGTAGCCCTTGCCGTTGCAGAGGCTGCCAAGCATAAAGTTTGGATGATGACACTCCATATTTCTGGAGGTCCAGCGATGATTACAGCTGCTGTTGAAGAAGCCAAGTCAGCCGGAGATTCATCAAGACCATTGCTTATCGGAGTTTCAGTTTTGACATCTCTTGACCAGCGTGTACTTACCGACCACATGGGAGTCCAACGGACGATCGAAGACCATATGGTGCACCTGTCTCGCCTAGCGATGGAATTCGACATGGATGGAGTGGTGTGCTCCGCTCAAGAAGTCAAGGTCATCAGAGAGGCTGTTGGTTCACGCGGAGTTATAGTTACACCGGGAATACGGTTGCCTAACACCGACACTCACGATCAAGTCCGCGTTGGAGATGCAGGTTCTGCCCTTGCACACGGAGCCGACTATTTGGTTATTGGAAGAGCATTGACGTCAAGTCCAGATCCTGAGAACACTCTCGAACAGTTCGGACTTCTTTCCAATTAGTTAGATCAGCAGTTAGAGGTCGTATCCAGCATAGCCTCTGACTGCGACCAGAGCCATCCATCTTTTGATTCCTAAAGCTCACCTTCATAAACTGCTTTTGGACTGGTACGACTCCAGTAAACGAGATTTGCCGTGGCGCAAGTCCTCCGAACCCTATGCCGTGTGGGTCAGCGAGATCATGCTTCAGCAAACACAGGTAGCTACTGTAATTCCGTATTGGCTAACCTGGATGGCATCCTTCCCCACCGCCAAAATATTGGCAGAGGCAGACGAGCAGCAAGTGTTGTCAATTTGGCAAGGCTTGGGCTATTACAGGCGCTGCCGGAATCTACTTGCTGGGGCCAAGTGGGTTTCCGAGCATGGCATTCCAACTACTTTGGAGTCATGGCTAGAAGTGCCTGGAGTGGGACGATATACGGCTGGCGCGATCTCATCCATTGCACAGGGACAACGGTCTCCACTAGTTGATGGCAACGTCGAAAGGGTTTACGCCCGACTAACAGGCGATCACTCTATTGGAAAAGACCTGCACAGCGCAGCATGGGTTTGGGCTGAGCAAAAGATGTGTTCAGAGCGTCCAGGAGATTGGAATCAAGCACTCATGGAGCTTGGCGCAATGATTTGTACACCCAAGACTCCCAAATGTATGGAGTGCCCTCTTAGTAGTGTTTGCGTGGCCGATTCAAGCAACCAGTCCTTGATTCTCCCTAGAAGATCAGTAGCAGCTGCTATTAAACGACTGAACCATGCCGTCTGGGTTCCTGGTCGAAACGGCAAATTCGGGGTCAGACAGATTCCAAAAGGACAATGGTGGGAAGGCATGTGGGAGTTCCCAAGAGCTGAAACTAACGATCCTTTCGGGGCAGAGCAACTTCGGCAAATAGTTGGCGAAGGCTGGGTTGAATCTTTCGGTTTAATCAGGCACTCAGTGACTCACCACCGAATTACCATTGAAGTTTCTTATGTTAGAACCGATACGCAATCTCCGGAGCTGGTGTGGCTAACTCCAACGGAACTAGCTCATCTCCCAATGCCTGCGCCACAAAGACGAATCCTGAAAATGATTCTGAAGATTAGATCTCCAGAGACTTAAATCGCTTTTCCGTGGGATCCACCGTATCTGAGAGAATCGCGTACGCTTTCTGAACTCGCGCTTGAATCTCGGATGCCTGCTTGGCTTCGTCCGAACCCAAAGGGAATTTGGAAGGGTCGCTTCGGGAATTTAATCGCTCGAACGATTTTCTGATATCAGCGAAATCCGTGCCAGCTTCGACGCCAAGAACTTTTCGTGCCCAATCTTGAGGATCGACGGGCATGAATTCTTCGCCCTTTGTCGCAGATTTCCTCGCTGGGATGGACGTCATTTCCAGGGACTCCCTGAGTTCCCGCTCTTCGGGCGACTCATCTACTTGCCGAATACGTTCCCACTCCTGGTTAACGTAGCCTCGAAGTAAATCGTAAGCTCTCCTGCCACTTGCCATTGGAATAGTTTATCGGAATACCGCGCTTGGTTGCTTAGATTCGCTGAGCTAGAAGGAATCGACTTCTCAGATCTTGATTCTGAGTTCAGCAGATATCTCAAAGAGCCTATTGTTCTTGAACCTTATGGATGGCTCAAAGCTAAGGTTTTTGACAATGGCAAACGAACCTGCAAGACGAATGTAGTCGTCATGGGCTGGCAAAATTCTAGACCAGCCAATGGTCATCGATTCCCCTCTTTTGGGATCCAACGAAACGGAAAAGTCAAATACTGCAGTATCTTTATCGACTGGAGTCTCTCCATATCGAAGGCTGATCGCCTCCGCCCGAAACAACAGGTGTCCGATTCGTCGAGCCGCATCAATTCCATAAGCCTGTTTCCAACCAAACCCCTGGCCTGGAGCATCTTCGGGACGTCGCACCGTAGTCAAAGCAGTTCCTGAAGCTCCAAAATGACGACCCACCGCAACACTGAAGCCAATTACCGAACCCAATCGACCAATTACCCCGCTATCCAATCCCTTTCCAGAATCACAAATTGCGATGGAAAGAGGTAAGCCCTCAAAAATGAGGTTGGTGTCTCCTTTTGCTGCAAGGGCACTTTCCCGAAGCAATCGGCCAGAACCAAATGGCAGATACTGCTTCCCAATTCTCCAGATCCTCTCGTCTTCTAGATAGTATTCGTCAAAGAGGTCGGAATTAGGATCGCCAGGAATGCGCTGAAGCTTTTCTGAAACCAAGGCTCGAAAGCCTTGCTCCGTGTAGAACGATAAGCCTAGAATGCTTGGCCTTCCTGTATAGCTGTAGAAGTTTGCGTATGGTGCTCGCCCTGGCTGAACTCGGTAGCTAAACGTCAAGTCGAGGTTTGCCCTAATATCAGGGATCTGGGCGGAAGCCAAGGATGAAGCCAAGCAAAAACCCATACCGAGATACGGTTTCACTTGAGTGAAATCACCTTTTCCACGGCTTCGTTCAACGGAATTTCGAACTGCTCGTTCTTTCCAAGTATTTTGACCTGTACGATTCCCTTAGCAAGTTCATCTTCACCCATTACCAGCGCGAAACTCGCCCCACTCTTATCAGCAAGTCGGAGTTGGGACTTCAGGCTTTTTCCGTCCAAGTCAACAAGAGTCACTAAGTTCGCTCTGCGAAGGTCTCTCGCGAGGGCCTGACAAGCTGCTTCGGCTTCAGGCGAGGCTTGAACAACGAAGACATCGGGAGTTGGACCTTCGTCCCAAAGTCCTGCTTCGTTCATGACGATAATGGCGCGTTCGATTCCCATGCCCACTCCAACACTTGGCGTAGACGGTCCGCCCAGTTCAGCAAATAGGCCGTCATATCGTCCTCCTCCACAAAGCGCGCTTTGGGCACCTAAGAGATTGGATTGAACTTCAAAGACTGTCTCCGTGTAATAGTCCAAGCCACGAACGATTTCAGGCGCCAACTGGAACGGTACGTTTGCGTCGGTCAATAACTGTTGAACCTTGTCGAGACGTCGCTTTGATTCTTCTTCGAGATACTGGGTAATTGGAGGGACGGCCTTTATCGCTTCAATTGCTGCAGGATCTTTACTATCAAGGAGTCGCAGGGGATTCTTCTGTGCCTTAGCTTGAATCTCAACTGGCTGGTCGGAGAGAAATGCAGCCGTATGTTCAAGGATGGCCTCGCGGTATTTTATGCGGCATTCATCTCGCCCCAGAGAATTGAGCAGGGCGACCGTTCCCGAGATTTTTAGTTCTCGGTAGAAATTCATTGTGATTTCAATCACTTCAGCGTCTGCCAGCGGCGACGAAGAGCCCACTAGCTCGAATCCAAATTGATGTGCCTCGCGTAATCTGCCTTTTTGAGGACGCTCGTATCTGAAAATAGGCGTGATGTAGGAAACCCGAGTGACCTGCCCAGGTATGCAAATACTCCCTTCAAGCAAGGCGCGAATGGCAGGGGCTGTACCTTCAGGCTTTAAGGTAATACTTCGATCGCCCTTGTCCATAAAGGTGTACATCTGTTTTGTGACAATATCGCTGGTTTCACCAGATGTACGCGTGAACAATTCCGTATCTTCAAACGTGGGTGTACGCAGATCCAAGTAGCCGTACAGACGCGTGATTTCTCGAAAAGCAGACTCCACTCGCAGCCATTTGTACGATTCGGAAGGCGCGACGTCCGATGTGCCGCGTGGTGCATGGAATTTCATTGAACCTATTGTGACATGGCTCCGCTTTCCATGAATTCACTCGTCGAAGTGCCACTGGTTCAAGAATACAAACCCGTCCAGCAATGGGAAGGAAGGGAGTTGTGAGTGATGAAACGCTCCCCGCTCCCCATTGCTGTATCACTCTAGAGGAGTGCTTTTGATTCAGCGGGCGATAACCAACGTTTGAGGGCGCCCGAAATTACCTTTTCGCTGACCGGTTTACTGATAAAGTCGTTCATTCCTGAGGACTTACAAAGTGCTTCGTCCTCTCTTAATACGCTCGCAGTCAAAGCAACGATAGGCACTGTACATGCTGGAAAGGAAAGCTTGCGAATTGCACGTGTCGTTTGTACGCCTTCCATGTCTGGCATTTGTACGTCCATAAACACAAGGTTGAATCTCTCGCGTTCTAGAATATTGAGTGCATCTACTCCGTTCCTTACGCACTTGACCATGCAACCATTCTTTTCAAGCATCGATGTCAACACAATAGTATTAACCTCGTTCTCCTCAACAATCAAGACCTTTTTCTGTGAATCTAAAGATTGGCTTCGCTGAGGCAAATCATTTGTGTTCGCGTTGAAGTAAGCCTGTTCGAATGGCATCAATAAATCAAACCAAAAGGTGCTTCCGTTGCCCGGCTCGCTGGTTAAATTGATCTTGGAACCCATGACCTTTGCCAATTGACGACAGATTGCAAGGCCAAGTCCTGTACCGCCGTAGCTTCGTTCAGGGCCTTGTTCCACTTGAGCGAATTCATTAAAAATGGCCGATTGAAATTCCATTGGAATACCAATCCCCGAATCCTTGATCTCGAATCGAACAATAGCTCCAGCAGGTGTATCGGAAACTTGCGACACATTCAACTCAACAAATCCCTTTGTTGTGAACTTAAGTGCATTTCCTACTAAGTTGGCAAGGATTTGCCGTAAACGAAGTTCATCGCCCATGACTGGGGTTTTCAGCTTGTCGTCCATCTTGACGTCAAAGCGAATCTGCTTCGATATGGCCATCGGCCGCATCATCACAGAGATATCGTTGAGGACACCGTGTAGATTTACTCTTGAAACGTTCGGTCCGGCAATTCCCACCTCATTCTTGGAGAACTCTAAGATGTTGGAAAGCACTTTCAGTAGACCATCCGCACTCCGTTCAATCGTCTCGACGAAGTGCATTTGCCGATCGGATAGTGGCGTGGATCCTAATAGCGATGCAACACCTACGATTCCATTGATCGGAGTCCTAAACTCGTGGCTTATGTTCGACAAGAAGTTGTTCTTTGCGTCTTCTGCAACGACGGAATTTTCTTTGGCTTTAAGAAGATTATCTGCCTGTTGTCGGATGGTAGTTTTGGCTCGTCTCAATTCGAGCTGACCCACGACTTGTCTAGCTAAAGCGCGGAGCATTTCTACTTGGTCGACAGTTATGCTTCGCTCTTCCTTATCCATGACACACAGGCAACCCAAAGGAAAGCCTTCCGGCGAGACAAGGGCAACTCCAACATAGAATCGGATGTGAGGTTTTCCCAACACTAAGTCGTTATCCGCAAATCGAGGATCGTGCCTCGTATCAGGGATGATCATGATCTGCTCAGGCTTTAAAATTGTGTGCGCGCAGAAGGAACTGTCGCGATCGGAATCTCTAAATCCAAGTCCGATCCTGGCCTTGAACCATTGCCTGTGTTCGTCGACAAAGCTTATGCATGCCATCGGCGTTTGGCATATCGAAGCCGCAAGCACTACGAGATCGTCGTAGGTCATTTCATCGGCTGTATCGAGGATTTCAAACTGCTTTAGAGCTTGAAGTCTAGCTTTCTCATTAAGGGGCAAGGTGGCCTTCATTTTTCTATTTCATCCAATTGAACAGCACACTAGGAGTATATGATTGGGTTGACTTTGAGGAATGTCACGGTTTTCCCGTACCCTGTTTGGGCGGAAGGGCAAGACTTCGAAATCATCTCTTTGAATCTGGGAAATGGGCAGGAGTGCCCGACTATGACTTCCAAAAGCTCACCGACGTAATGCTCAAACGTCGCCCGATGTTTTAGCGACTACCTGGCGAGTCCGCGACGTGCCCATTAACTTCTCACGACGTCGGTCGGGCATCGAAGTCTTAGCTATGTTTGGGCTTTGGAGCAGGCATCGTTCATTGAATCCGTCTACGGACCGACTTACAATGCCTATAAACATACCGACTCAAATAAGGTGGACAGCAACACAAAATATCCAAGAAGAAAGCTGTTTGCTTTGCATTCTTGGATATTTCAAAGAGAACCTAGTCTCGGAGGATTTATTCGCCTTCGCTACTTCCCCACGGTGAGGTGTAGTTCGGTGGTTCCTTGGTGATCTGAACATCGTGGGGATGACTTTCCCTCAATGCAGCATTCGTTATCTTCAGAAACTCTGCCGATTCTCGGAGAGTTTTGAGGTTGGGAGCACCTACATAGCCCATTCCGGACCTAAGTCCACCAACAAGCTGATTCATGGTGTCAGAAAGCGAACCTTTGAACGGAACTCGACCCTCGACTCCTTCCGGAACGATTACACCACCGGCTTCTTTGACCTGCATGTACCGATCAGATGAGCCTTGTTTCATAGCTCCAACGCTTCCCATGCCTCGGTAAACCTTGTAAGCACGATTCCGGTAGATTTCGATCTCACCCGGACTCTCTTCGCATCCCGCAAACATGTTGCCCATCATGACGCAACTTGCGCCCGCGGCAAGGCATTTGACGATATCGCCTGAAGATCGAATTCCTCCATCTGCAATCGTCGGAATTCCCAGTCGATTGGCTTCTTCACAGCAATCTAGAACTGCGGTGAATTGCGGAACACCAACTCCCGCTACAACTCTTGTTGTACAGATGGATCCGGCACCAATACCGAGTCGCAAAGCGTCCGCGCCAATAGCCACGAGATCTTTAACACCCTGCTTTGTTGCAACGTTGCCTGCAATAACTTTAAGATCCGGCAACTTGTTCTTTAACATCTTCAGGCATTCCATCACACCTTTCGAATGTCCATGGGCTGCATCAATAACGATAAAATCTACGCCAGCGTCGTGGAGCGCCTTCGCCCTCTCGTAAGGTTGCCTCAGTGCGCCAATGGCTGCGCCAACGATCAACCTTCCCTTTTGGTCTTTTGTGGATAACGGGTGCTGCTTAACCTTTAGGATGTCTTTTATCGTAATCAATCCCTTCAAGTGTCCGTCTGCATCGACGATCGGGAGTTTTTCGATTCGGTGCTCGGCAAGCATTTCCTGTGCTTGCTCCAAAGTGGTACCAACTGCGCCAGTGATGAGGTTCTTTGTAGTCATCCTCTCTGAGATCTGACGAGTGAAATCCGTTTCAAATCGGATATCACGGTTGGTAAGGATTCCAACCAACTTACCGTCAGAACTGACGATCGGTACACCCGAAATATGGAAGCGCTCCATCAAATTTAGAGCGTCCTGAACCGTTTTATCGGCTTCAAGTTTGAATGGCTTGGTAATGACGCCGCTTTCTGATCGTTTTACGCGATCAACGGCTTCAGACTGGAGCTCAATCGACATGTTGCGATGAAGAACTCCGACTCCGCCCTCACGAGCGATAGCAATAGCTAATCTGGCATCAGTAACGGTGTCCATGGGGGCGGACACGATGGGTACACGTAAAGTGATTCCGTCAAGGAGTGTAGAAGAAAGATCGACTTCACTGGGTAGGACGTCCGTGTGTTTGGGAAGTAAAAGAATGTCGTCGAAGCTGAGACCTTCGCGAAAAGCGGGCATTTGGACTCCTTGGCTTTTCACTTGATTATGGCTTGCAAGGGGTCGCCTTTGCTACGGCACTGATTCAGACAGGGTAAACCACTGAAATGGAGTATCGCTCGCTCGGTCGCACGGGGATTCAGGTTTCGGCAGCGTGTTTTGGGACAATGACCTTCGGATGGGATCCGAATGATTGGGGTTCCCACGAAGAAACATCGATTCGGCTCACCGATTTTGCAATCGATTTGGGAGTTAATTTCTTTGACACCGCTGACGTTTATGCTCGTGGCGTGAGCGAAAAGATTCTTGGGAAAGCACTCAAGGGCGGCAAGCGCGAAAAGATTATTCTAGCAACCAAATGCCATGGCAAGATGGATGACCATGATGTCAATGCCTGGGGCAACTCCTATCGGCACATCATCGAGGCTTGTGACGCTTCTCTTAAGCGGCTAAAAACGGATTGGATTGACTTGTATCAGATTCACCGTCCCCAACCTACCATCCCTATCGAGGAAACGATTCGAGCTCTAGATGATTTAAGACGATCTGGAAAGATCCGATATGCCGGTTGCTCAACTTTTGCTGCCTGGCAGGTCTGCGAGGCACATTACGTTGCAAAACAACTCGGGGCTGCTGGATTTGTGACCGAACAGCCGCCCTATAACTTACTTGATCGGCGGATAGAACGCGAACTGCTGCCGTTCTGCAGGACTTACGAGTACGGAGTTATTCCATGGTCACCATTGGCGGGCGGTATGTTGAGTGGCAAATATCTGGATGGGACAGCACAGGGGGCTCGCTATTCTGCGAGCGATCCGGCAGGAAGGCTCAAACAATTGCCGACTCAGAAGCTTCTTAAACTCAAAAAGGTCTGTGAGAAGGTCGAAATGACAATGGCTCAGTTGAGCCTGGCGTGGGTTGCGTCTCAGCCTGGCATCACTTCTCCCATCATCGGCGCAAGATCCGAGCAGCAGCTTACGGAGTCGGTTGAAGCATGTCAGACCAAGCTTTCCGAAAAAGTACTGAAGCAAATAGATGAGATTTTTGAGCCAGGTTCAAACCACCTCAACTATTACACTGCCAATTTCGGACCTGGATCGAGAGGAGCTTAAGGGTTAATTTCTGGGATACCTACCTGCCAGTTATCCCACTTTCCTTTGCGAGAATCGCGGCCTCAGCCCGATCGTTGACGTGAAGCTTTTTGAGGATGCTTCCAACATGACTTTTGACCGTCTTTTCGCTCAGAAATAGGCGGTCAGCAATTGCCATGTTCTTCATTCCTGCGGCAATGCATTCGAGGACTTCGACTTCCCTTCGACTCAATTCAGCAAACAGTTTTCGGTTATGAATTGCCGATTGGGACAACCTCGTAAATTCCGACATCACTCGAGTCACAAGCACCGGGCTTAAGAAGCCTTCTCCATGAATAGCGGACCGAACCACATTCGCAATTTCATCGAGGCCAGCATCCTTAAGCAAGTACCCTTGTGCCCCAGCCTTTATCGCGGCGAATACGTTTTCGTCGTCGCCAAACTTCGTCAAGATTACGACGTGTGCAGACGGCAGTTTTTCCTTGATCTGCCTAGTTGCCTCAATGCCATTCATACGTGGCATTTCGATGTCCATCAGCAACACGTCTGGACGAACAATGAGTGCTTCTGCAACGGCCTGCTGCCCATTGGCCACTTCGGAAACAACCTGAAAATCAGGTTCCAACCTAAGCAACTCGGTCAGTGTTCTGCGCAAGACGCTGTCGTCCTCCGCCACTAGAATTCGAACTCGTTCTTCAGACATCTGATTCACCTGTTTCAAATAGTGCTTCCACACGCGTACCTGACCCTGGATTGGAAACGAGGGTTACGCTACCTGCATTTTCTGACGCTCGCCATTTCATACCTTCAATTCCAACTCCCATAGCGGCAGAATCTACATCGAAGCCAGATCCGTCGTCTGCTAGGGTAAGGATTGCCTTGTCTTTCCTGAATTCCACCGACAGTACTACTTCAGTGGCGTTGGCGTGCTTGATCACGTTGGTAAGCGCTTCTTGAGCTATTCGGAAGAGAGCGTTTTCCATTTCGGGCGTAGTCGACTCCATACCTTCAACGCGAAACACGAGTTGGAGTTGATGTCGCTCGCAGATATTGTGAGCGTATTGCTTGAGCGCGGGCACGAAGCCTGTCGACAGGGCCGGAGTTCGCAGTCGTTGTACTAGGAAACGAAGTTCGTCAGCTGCTTGGCGTGCATTCTCGCGGCCTTCGATAGCGATTTCTCCCGCTCTTTTTCCATCTTTCTCGGCCAGCCTTGAAATGAGTTCTAGCTGGGAAGCAATGGAGATGAGGTGTCCCTGAACTCCATCATGCATTTCCATAGCGATTCGATTCCGGTCGCGAGCAACCCCAAGCTTTTCTCGATACCCCGCGGCGATGAGTGATTGGTAGGCCATCAAGCTCGATATGGAAAGGAGATAGAGCATCCTAAACCCTACGTTTAAGGGGTCGTCCAAGAGTTGCCTAAACGTCGTTGGAACTCTTTCACTAATCAGTGGATCGGCCACCAAAGTGGACAGCACGGTACCCAAAATAACTAAACCGCCAACTGCAGCCGTCCATCGCACGCTAAGAGTGCCGGAAGCTTGAACAATAGGAAGGAAGAATAACAGCGTCAAGTTGCTCATCGGTCCTAGCCGGGTGACGCAAAGAATGAGCGTAATTAATCCCACATCAACGGGTGGAAATGCATACCACCACTTGAACTGGGGCGGGTCAACATAGGCAACCCACGTCCGTATCGTCAAATAGATGAGCGTGAGAAGAACTACCCACTTGAGTCCAATGTACGCCTGAGCGTCCAAGATTTTCTTCGTGCGCGGATCGACAACCCACCACACAAGGAAAGGCACACAAACCCAGACGTGCAGCAAATAGACTAAATGCTGAGCCCGCCTAGACGACAGGTCTGTCGTGATCCTCTCCATGAGTCTCATATGACCCGTAGCATATCGCGATCAGTGCGCTGGGCGGGCTCAAGTCGCAGGAAATTCCGACCCTAGGTCAAAACCCACTGCACGATACGATGAGTCGCCGATTCATTTGGTCAATCGTGACTCGACATCCAAGACTCGTGTATTCCTCCACTAATGGCTCAACGTCCTGACCGTCGAGCATCGAGATTTGAAACCTTCCTTCCTGACCAAACAGGCTAAAGGTAAACCGCGCGAAATTAGCTGGGTTGTTCAACATTGAATCTCTCCTTTCGTCTATCTTGTGACAAACCAATTGCCTGTCAACGAAAATAGTGTAGGGCTACCATTCATTGGGCCCAGGACTTTGGGAGGTCGTTTTCCTCTCAAACACTAGGTCCATTTCAAGAGAATGGGCCATTAGTCAGGCCCAAGTGGACTAGAATCGTCCTCATGTTGATTATGGTTGTTGAACGCTTCATTGCAGGAAACCCATCGTTGGTCGGAGCGCGCTTCCAATCCGAGGGCAGAATGTTGCCCGATGATGTCCAATACCTCAGAAGTTGGATTTCAAAATCAGGTGACTGTTGTTACCAACTTATGGAGGCCCCATCTCTAAGCAGCCTTGATCCTTGGGTTAGTGTTTGGTCCGATCTCGTTGACTTCGAAATTTTGGAAGTATTACCTTCTCCAGAGTATTGGTCCCAAATTAACACTCTGTCCGAATGAGTTAGGCGAGCACCGAATAGAGCATTTCTGAGGCGTGCTTGACCCGATCCTTTTCAGCCAAAGTCGGATGAACTGCCGAGAATCGACGGCGACATCGTTCGAAAAGAACTACTTTCTCGTGGTAAGTCAAGTCGTCCCACTTGTTGGCAGTCTTTTCGATTTCGCTATGGACGAGAGGGCGATTAAGGGTGTGATCCGCGAAGAACCGAAGAACATCTTTGATTTGCTCGTCAGGAGTCATACCTCCATTATAGTATATATTCGTCTACTGGTAGACAAAAATATACTAAATTTCGTTTCCGCTAAATAGGGTGTGCTGCTGCCTAGGAGGAGTCCTACCAAAGAACCGAAACGGAATACTTCTTGAAGATAGGATCAGGAGTAACGATTGTCAATCCCTCCGCGATTGCCTGAGCAATCAGCATTCGATCAAATGGATCGTCGTGAATCCGTGGCATTTTATCGAGAAGTGCAACATGACGAGTCGTCGGCGCAAGGAACTGGGCTTGGATTTCCTTGGCAAACCTTGCCGCAGTTGTCTCTGCGCTCTCGCGAAGATCGAGCTTACCGACTGCGTATTTGATCTGCATTTCCCACACAGTTACAACGCTGACATATCGAAAGATGTCCGGGTCAGAGATTACGCTGGCTGCTGCAGAGCTCAATTTACGCGGATTGACTGCAGACCAAATAAATACGTTCGTATCCAGAAGCAACCGTAGGCTATTCACCGTACCACTCCTTCATTTCTTCGCCTGTTAGTGGAGCGAAAGTAGCTTCAGTGATTTCGAACTCACCCTCATATACTCCAAGTCGGATCGGGTTTCTTTTTATGGGGCGAAGCTCGGCAACAGGAAGTGCGCCGCGCATGATCGTGAACGACTCTCCAGCTTCCACTCTTTCAAGCAATTCGGTGAAACGTTCTGGAACGTCTTGTGCGCTAATCGAATTCACAGAAGCATTATGAGGCGTAGAAGGATTTGCTTCGCCTAGAATGAGACAATGTGTACAGCTGGTTACTTTGCGTCAAAAGCTCGAGCGCACGTAGGGTCTGAGATCCGAGAGTTTTTCCACACTGTCGAAGAAATGGCCGGGATCTCAAAAACTCGCATTCGGCCAACAGATAGCAGCCCCTTTGTACGCCTAGAGGACGACGGCCAAAGGCACCTCCGTTTTTTGCACTGGGGACTTACTCCTTCGTGGTCGAAAACGCCGAAGTTTCCTTTTCCAACTTATAACGCCCGATGTGAGACAGTAACAGAGAAAGCGACGTTTCGAGACGCATTCAAAAAGCGTAGAGGCCTGATGGTTTGGACCAGCTATGTCGAATGGCGAGACGAAAACGGTGTAAAAATCCCCTATGAATTTATGCTAGAAAATGGCGATCCGATTGGATTTGCAGGCTTATGGGATCAGTGGGGGACGGGGACCGAATACTTTGAGTCCTGCACGATGATCACTTGTGATCCCAATAGTTTGGCTGCGCCCTTTCATGATAGGATGCCAGTGATCTTGGAGCCAGATAACTTCGAGGAATGGTTGAGCGCAAAAACTCCTACAGATGATCTTCTCAGCTTACTAAGACCTTTGCCGTCGGATCGCCTCGTCGCAGTACTGGCTAACGCGGACGATTTCAAAAGGCCCGTTAAATCAAAGCAATCGAAACCAGGTGCTCCGCCGCTAGTTCAGTCACTTTTTGATTTTGAGAACGAGTAAGGGACTGGACTCCATCTGAGCCCAGTCCCTTATTAAGCGGAAGCATCTTACGAAGCCAGGCTTTCGGCGTCTTTCGTGCTTTCCCATGGAAATTCGGGATTTCCAAAATGTCCATTTTTGGCGGTCGGCAAGTACTTAATATTTAGCAAATTGAGGTGCTTGATGATGCCAGCGGGCGACAGATCGTATCGATCCATCACACGTTTTTGGATCAGTTCCGGATCAATGGTTTCGGTGCCAAATGTTTCGACATTGACAGCAACCGGTTGAGCCACTCCAATCGCATAGGCAAATTGGACGACCGCTCTTTCTGCAAGTCCAGCAGCCACAATATTCTTGGCCACATATCGAGCCATGTAAGCCGCCGAGCGGTCAACCTTGGTAGGGTCTTTCCCCGAAAATGCACCTCCACCATGCGGTGCCATTCCACCATAGGTGTCGACGATAATCTTTCTACCCGTAACCCCGGTATCACCTTGAGGTCCACCGATTACGAACTGTCCTGTGGGATTGATGTGGTATGTGATCGGCCCGTCTAGGTATTCGGTATAGGCCTCAAGCACTGGATTAATAATTCGAGCCCTAACAATCTCCTGGATACCCGCAAGCGTAAGTGTTGGAGAATGCTGTGCAGAAACTACGATCGTGTTGATGCGGCTTGGCTTCCCGCTCTTTTCGTAGTCCACTGACACTTGACTCTTCACGTCGGGACGCAAACCCAAAGTCGGGTGCTTTCGACGCAACTCCGACGCTTGGCGCGTAAGCGCGTGGGCTATCGATAGCGGAAGCGGCATCAATTCTGGGGTTTCTTTCGTTGCATAGCCGAACATCATGCCCTGGTCGCCTGCACCGCCAACGTCCACGCCCATCGCTATATCACCCGATTGGCCTTGAATGGCTACTAAAACACCGCAAGTATTGCCGTCGAATCCTAAGTCAGTGTCCGTATATCCAGCTTCTGTAACCGTCTGCCGGACGACACGAGCAACATCAACATAGCCGTTTGTCGTAACCTCGCCTGCTACTACAGCGACTCCCCTCGTTAGAAGTGTCTCAATTGCAACTCGACTATTGGTGTCCTGTTCCAGAAATGCATCAAGCAAAGCATCTGAGATTTGGTCAGCCAGCTTATCTGGGTGTCCTTCGCTGACGCTTTCCGAAGTATAAATCCTCATTTTATGCCCTAAAGGGTACCCAACATCGAGCTACCCAGGGTCCGAAATGGGTGAGTCTGCGCGAGTAACCGCATCCGCGCAGAAATTAGCTGCCTGAATGCCTCGTAGTAGCGACTAGCCGTGAGAACTTACACTCTGAGTGCCGAAACACTACTTGATGCGCCAATTGAAAAAGTGTTTGATTTCTTTTCACGTGCCGAAAATCTAGAAAGGATTACCCCTCCGTTCCTTCACTTTCAAATCATCACGCCGTTGCCAATCGAAATGAGGCAAGGGCTACTTATCGATTATAAATTGAAGCTTCGCGGTGTGCCGATGAAATGGCAGACTGAAATAACCGTATGGGAACCGAACGTTCGATTTGTGGACTCACAACTTAAGGGTCCCTACCGAAAATGGGTTCACGAACATCGGTTTTTAGCAGAGGGTACGCAAACAAGAATGTGGGATCAAATCGAATATGCGCTGCCCGGGGGCCCACTTGGTTCCTTGGTTCATGCACTGTTCGTTAGGCGAGAAGTTGAAGGCATTTTCGACTATCGAGCCGAAGCACTTCGTTCGGTTTCCTTATGAATGTATTTAGCTCTTTGGCCCAAGAGCCTGATGAAGAGCCGCAATCTTTGCTTTGGTAGCCGTAGCTGGTCGAGCCCAAATGTGTTTTGGATGCTTTTCAGGAGTGAACTTAGCGCGAAAATTGGTAAGGCTAGCGTACGGTCTCCACAATGTAATCCATATCCCTTGATTATTGATTACGTCCAGCAGAACGCTGGCCGTTTCAGACGAATAGTGGTGTACGTAGCATAGCGAACCTGGAGCAACGGTCTCTGTCCCTTCGACTTCGTTGCAGACAACTGCATGGGTATTCATAGTTTGTTTATCCCGCTATCCATAGAGTGTCCATAGTTGGACGAAAAGCAGAACAGTCTAGTATATCCCCCATCGAGTAATAGGCTCTTGCCTATCAGTGACTCAACAGGGGCGCGACAGGTCGCCCAAGCACTAGATTGCCAGATTCAACAAAGCCTTCTTCTCGCCCCTCTAGGCATTGGATCAGCTTGTTGCGCCACTCGGGTGAGAACCTGAGATCGTGACACTCGGTGGGATCATTGATCAAGTCGAAGAACTGTTCCCTACCTGTTCCTGACCACCAGACATATTTGAATTTGCCGTCTGTCAAATAATGGACGCTTTGACCAAAGGCAGTGTGTTCGCCATGGAGAAATTCCCGCCAAGGTGTCTTCTGGTCCACCGCGAGAAGGAGAGCATTTTTACCATCGATGCCCTGTGGCGATGGCATTCCGGCTGCACCGAGCAAAGTTGGAAGAATGTCCCTCTGTTCAATGACCTTGTCAGCGACTATTCGGCCAGACGGAATTCCTGGTCCCGATACGATAAGTGGGACTCGGGCGGAACCTTCGTACGGCAGGACTTTTCGGAAGGCATGATGGTCGCCCAACATTTCGCCATGGTCAGAAACAAAGCAGATAACGGTGTTCTGCCTTAAATCATATTCAGCGAGGGTTTCCAAAAAGCGATTGATCAAGAGGTCGATGTGACTGATGTGGCCAAAGTAGCCCGCCCTCGCTCGCTTTAGCGCCACTCCTGAAAGCTTGGCAATGCTAGGATCGGCTCTCCAACTGTCATCGAAAGGCTCTAGAACTTCTTGAACCCAGTCTCCGACAGGTGGAGGAGGCATTTCCATATCCGTGTACTGGTCAAATGCCCACTGGGGTGGGTCATACGGGGGATGTGGCCGGTGAAATCCAAGGTAGAGGAGGAATGGCTTTCTTGTGTCTCTGCGTCTCAAGAAGTCCTGTGCTTCCGACACGATCCAGGTTGACGGATGGAGTGCCTCATCCTTATCCCAGGGTCTTGCGACTTGCGAATTACAGTTGAGTCCGTTGTCAAAATAATCGGCCCTTGGATCTCCTGTCTTTTCCCTTAGCCACATGATGTAGTCGTCGACTAGACCAATATCACGCGGTTTCTTCCGAGCAAAGTGAAGATAACCATCGTGAAGGATGACGTTTTGGAACCCGATTTGGGATCGTTCGGGATACACATGGAGCTTTCCAATTGCTTGGGTTTGGTAGCCCGCATTCGTGAACTCTGAACCTATAGTGGTCCCATAGTTCCACTCGACACCATCCTGATAACCCACTCTCTTTGTAGAAGTTTGGGATAAACCCGTATACATGGCGGCTCGAGAAGCGATGCAAGAAGGAGTTGCTGAGTAGGCCTTTGTAAATCGAACTCCCTCTGCCGCCAGCTGATCCAAATGTGGAGTCATAGCGAAAGGGTGTTTTTCGCAGCCCAGCGCGTCTCCCCGCCATTGGTCTACACAAATTAGAACTACATTGGGTCGATCCATCACTTGCTTTCATACCAGATAGGAAGCAAGGACAAACTGCTAAACTTACGTATGCATGCCCCAAAGGTCAAACAGTGCGTTCACTGCGGTACCACCCTACAGCAATCCGACGTTCGATGCTTCTCATGTGGCAAAACAGCCTTCGCAGTGAAGAATTCAAAGGGAATCTTCTCGGCATGCCTTTTGTTTATCTTTGCCGGATTACCCATTGCTTTTGGGCTAAATTTCGCTAGTACCCTCGTTGCTAAAAATGCTCAGTTCCAAGACAAAGCAAGCTATGTCTCCCTAGCGGGCATCGTAATTGCTGGCATATTCCTTTGCTTTGCCATTGCTGAAGTAGCACGATACTTTCTCAAAAAGGAATAGGCAACTTCCTCAAAACTTAATCTCTATCTTTTGAGGTTTGGGCGTAAGCGGAAGTTTCAACCACAGAAGGTGCAACTGAGCATCGTACTTCGTATTAGCCACGGTTGCCCCATCACTGGTAATTGATCGGGGCTCTCTAGGAATTCTAAGTAGCAGATGTCCCTGAACATTAGCTTGGCCCTCAATTGATCCGGCCCAGAGATCGCTTCCCCTCTCTTCATTTTGTAGGTCTGGGCCAGCAATGTAGCAAGCATCCCTTGGCATTAGGTCGAGGTCGATCAGGAATCGGCAGGAAGAGAGAGTGCTCGCGTCGGTGACTTGCAGTTCTGGATCGAACAGGTCGACCGCATGTTTTGGTTTTGGACCACCCGATCCGCTTGCAATTATAAATGGCCCTCGCCTTAGCGACAGTCCTGCCAAGAGGCTCAATTTGCTGCCAAGTGCGGACTTCGCAACGTCCAAAATGCGATCAGCTCCATTGGGATCTGCAGCGATAGCCGTAGGATCTTTATGTAGAAACACGACTTTCCCCCGACCGACTTTAGTCACGCCGGGCTCTTCAGAAACTCCTAGCTTGGCAAACAAGTTTTGACGAGGAATAACTTGCGTCTTCCCCTGGTCATTCCACCACTCGCGGACATGGTTGTATGGGTCGCCATCGTCATCAATGAAAACAAGAATTCCTCCTCCCTTGACCCACGATGCCAATGGGGCATGTACGTCGTCCGTTTGCGGCTTCTGACCACGATACGACATATAGAGAAGCTTGTAACGATCGAGATAATGGGGCAGAGTGACGCTTTCGAGTTGCACGGGCTCGATTGGGATTCCTGCCTTCACCAGCGGCATTGCCATGCCGTAGAAGTGACCCAAATTATGGTCGCTCCCATTGGGATCTCCTCGTTGGAACATCAGGGAGTCAGAAACGATGACTCCAATTCCCTTAGTACCCGAGCGTTCCGTAACAGAAGTTGCTTCGATCTGCTTGAGTGCGTGGGTTACATTCGCCAGTTCGGACGCATATTCATGCGGGATGGGGATCCGTAGTTTCTTATCCGTCGCCGAAGGGTAAGTGCTGGTGTAGATTCTTTCGGGCCACGGCATAACTTCATAGCTCGATATATCTGGGTGGAGAAGCGAAGCCGTGAGAGTAGCCTGCCAATTTACGCGGTAATCGCTCCAGTCGTGGTTGGCATCGTCTTCGACGGGGTCAGCCAAGAACCATACTTTACGGCCGGTTGACCTGACCAGGTTCATCATCGCGCCATATTCAAGGAATGCCGTTTCGAACGTGCGTTCGGCAGTCACACCTTGATACATATTTGGTGTACGCGCCGTTCCAGTCCAAACCTGGGCAATGTAGCCATCGCATCCTTCTAGCCGCGCCAGACTGGACTCTGGGCTAACAATTCCCCATGACGCATAGTTGATGAGACTGTGCGTGGGTACATAGCAACGCACAGACTTGTGGAACTTCTTGTTGTAGTCCTGTATGTAGGTGAAGACTTGTTGTAATGCCCTTCGGTAAAGGAAGTATTTGAGCTTACTAGATCTCCAACGGGCGTCCACACTTTCGTGTTGAGCTTGCCATGGTTCAGCATAATGCGCCTGCCAGTCTTTCTTAAACGCCTCGTTATAGCCTCCAGCAGACCAATATTCCGGCTCTTCCAAGTGAACTGCTTCTACTCCAGCGTCTAGAGCTCGTTGAACGCCAACGCAAAGGAACTTTCCGTAACTGATGCCGGGCGACATGTACCAAACGTCACCACCGTGGCCAATCTTTCGGCCGTCTCGTTCGGTCTGGGCCTCATCCTCGTGATTGACACCGTCGAATCTGCCATAAAGGTAGTCCTGATATTCGCCCCAAGCTACTCCGGTCATTAGGTGGATGCAATAACCACGCTTGCGCCACGATTCCACGCGGGCAGGCATTCCTTTGTCAATTCCATAAACGATGGCGACATCAGCGCGGATGTTTAATCGGTCGCTGTAGGGCTGGCTCGTTTGAAAACAAGTCCGCTCAAAAATAGGCGAGTGCGATGTTGACTGGCTTGACAAGAAAAGAAGTCCTGGCAGAATCACACTCGAAGATTACCGGTACCTAGAGATTAAAGGAGCGGTAGATGCGTCTCCGCTCCTTTAAGACCCTCCGAACCTTAGGCTGCCTTTGGCACGGGGTCGCCCTTTGACCTATCCTTGGTCGATAGGATGATCTTGGGAATGAATGGGATGAGAACAAGCACTATTCCCGTCGTAACCGCGTTGAGCGTGACCATGCTCTCCCACGACCAATGCTTCTGATCTGCAAGCATCGAACCGAGGTAATCCGCCCCAAATAAAGCAACGTTTCTAAACGACAGAATCAGCGAGTAGCCTAGGCCTTCGCTTCCAACTGGAGTTGCACGAGCGGCCATGTCGATCAGCGAAACTTCAGCGAACCCGAAGAATAAGCCGTTACAGAAGTCAATGATCATCGCATTCTGATACGAGGTGTAGAAGAAGTAGAAGAACGTCGTTGATGCTGCGAGGGCAATGGCAGTTACGATAAGGACCTTTAAAGTGAACCTTCGAACAAGGAACACATAGCCACCCGATCCAATGATGGCACCGATGGCACCTATTGAGCCAAGGTATCCGATGTGCAACTGGTCAATTTTAAGAATGTCATTCTGGCGGTAGTAAAGAAGAGTTGAAAAGCCAGGAGCAAAGTAAAAGAGGGAGATGAAGACGAGAGCCCACCAAAAGGATGGCGTGCCTTTCATTATCGCAAACTGGGTCTTAGCATTGGTAAAGGACTGCGCTCGGTTTAATACACTGGGCCGCTCCTTTAGAATCATGTAGGTTATTGGGATGAATGCGAACAGGAAGATAGAGTTCACACCGCAGGCAATACCAAGTGCGCCCGTGGCCAGTAACCCTCCAACCGGGCCTACAAAGACACCGCAAACATTACTTGCAACTTGACGTACAGCAGTCAATCGGCCAACAGAGCCAGTTGACTGACCAATTTCCACGAGAACTGCGCCCACTACCGTGGATAGCATAACCATGAAGAGGTTGACTACGACGGCGCCAAGTAGCAAAGCATTGTACGTATGCGGCGCAAATGCTAAGCCTATCCAGCTTAGACCTGCGAGTCCTGCGCTGATCAGTGCGTAATGCCTTCTCCGAGTTTTAAACAAGGGAAAGGCATCGGTAAGAATTCCCGCGATAGGTTTGAGATACCAAAAAAGGCCACAAACGAGAAAGAAGCCCGCCATCTGTTGTCGCGTGACATGCAGATCTGATTTGAGAAGATGCTGCAGCGGGATTTTGCCAAGTACCTGGGGTTGAGGCAATGTAGTTGCCACAATACCAAGCGTCACAAAAAGTACGATCAATCCTAAATTGCCGGTCTGAAGCCGACTTTGCGAATCCCCATTGTTCGGTTGCTCTGCCATAGGTCCTCTAAGCCCCCCAAGTGTAGCCCTCTCCTTTTGGAAAACAAAAGGGTTACGTTGCTAGCTTCTGCGCGAAACTCATGATATTAAGTTCCTTGCTTATCTTAATGTTGGATGGAATGGTTCAATTCTACGCTTAGCAGAAAGTCTTCTACAAATACCGATCCTGCATTCTCACCCAAAACGCGCATCAATTATGGCTTCAACACTATGCTCCTTAATGCTAATTTCATTCGCTGAGAATGTCTTGCACAGAATTCCATTAACTCTGACTTCTTTCAATTCAAGTCCTTTGGAGTGTGGCAAATAGATTGTAAAGGGGACATTGGGAGCTTTGATCCAGGCTTTGTAATTGCCTCCATGCGATTCGACACGGAAGGCCACTTTGCCAAAGAAAGTTCTCATGCCTTTTACAGCTACGTGCTTGCCATCCTCAAACCAGTGTGCGGGTGCTCCATCCAACAGCCGGAGCCCAACTGCCGGGTCCTGTCGATCATCTTCTCTTACAAGAGCCATTCGGAGGATTTGAAGTGCCATACCTGCGCCTGCCGACAAGGGTTCCCCTTCTTGGTTTTGCCACCCTGCTACCCAAGGGCCCATGAATCGATAGAACCAGTTCCACTGCTCTCGTTCGTGCTCCCGATACTGAGTCAAATTATCAGTGCGTAGCGGAAAGACACCAGAGACTTCGGGTGAACTAAACAAATTCCTGGACATGCCATTAGCAAGGAGTCCGTAGAAGGCTGATTGAAAATCCTCACGGCGTCCCTGTTGAAGGAGGCTTTCGATGTAGCCCTTTCCATAGATGTGGTCAAGACCCAGATCAAATCGTGCCAAACCGGTAATCAATCCACCGTGCGTCTCAATTGTCTTTGGTATCCAACTTTGCCGCTTATCGCCAATGTCAAAGAGATGTACTTCCAGAAGCAACGGCGCGAATAAGTTCCAGTAATTACCTACGTAGCCCCAGATGTCTCCGCTGGTGGTGTGAGTAGCTAAGAAGGGATAAGAAGGTTCCTTATCCTTATGACCGAAAGGCGTCTCAAGATCAAAAGACATGGGCAAGAAGTTCTCGCCGTTACTCTTATCGACCAGAGAATCGGCCAATTCCAAGATGCGCTTGCGATACTTTTCGGCTTCTTCACGATAGCGAGAGACATCTGGCGACTCTTCTCGTTTGAAGGCTCGGTCCAGCATTTCGAGGGCTTCAGCGGTGTCGTGAAGCCCTCGCCAGCAAGTCGCGTTACTGTAAAGGCTGTATGCGGGCATGGCAATATCGCCGCCGTAGATGTGCTTGGGAAGAGTGCCACCGTACTTTGGATCAAGGTTGTCGTGGGTAACTTTGATGGTCCACTCAGCACAAGATCGGAGCGTGGGTTCCAAGGTTTGAAGCCAATTCATGTCGCCTGTTAGCTTGGCTATGGTAATCGCATACCAAGGGTCTAAGCCATTGCGGTATTGATGGTGATAGTTGCCCTTATCCATTTGCTCGGGGGCAAGCATGAGTTCCGAAATTCGCTTGGCAGGCTCGGCAAAACCATATTGTGCGAGTGCCACGGCTGGCCAACCTTCCTCTACGCCGAAATAAGCTTCATATTGATAGGCACCATAGCGGACGAGGTTGCCGTCGAGCGTAATGATCAGGGCCTGCGCGATCAAATTTCGGTAAAGGTCGTTAATTGGCTGCTCTGGAACGTCGAGAGTTGCTCCTTTTTTGAGTAAGTTATTCCACCAAGATTTGAACGCCTCAAGTTCTTTCTTGGCATCGATCACGGCTGGCTTTCTAATTGGCGCGTCAACGTTCGGCAAATAAAAACAGAGCAATCTCGTTTGGCCAGGGTTAAGCGTGAAGTCGTAACCAAGGTGATTCTCTTTTGCTGTTCCGCTCCAAATTCCCGGTTCGAACGCCTGAAGTACGATTTCTCCTCGGAGGTTTCGCACTACTTTCTTGTCGGAGTCCAGTCGATAATCTGTTGGCAAGGGATCCTGTGAAAATGGAGTCCAATTGTTGGCGTAGATGGGTCTCAATCCCATGGCGTAACTGAAGTGACCCGAAGTGATCTGTGCCGCTCGGTTCGTGACCTCTACTATCGAGATATTTCCGTAATTCGTCTGACCTGGCGCAGTTACAAAAAGGGTTTGTCGGTAGGCCAGACTTCCCTCTTCCATCTCCGTAACTGTTGCGGGGAGCCAACCGTCCAGGTATCTAGAATGCGTCCGCATCCAGTCTCCACCGAGCCGTTGCTTGGTTGCGCATGGAGCAAACCACCTATCGAGGTCCTGTGATGGCAGTTTAAGACCCGTCTGCGAATCCATGCCTGCACTGTTTTCAACCATCAAAAACGTACCCGTCCACATTGACATCGTTTCATGGAGGTCACCAGGACGGCCGATAGCTGCCTTGGAGAAGTTCAATGGCGACAAGTACGATTCCATTTCGGCAAGGTCACGCACTTGCGAGTGACGGAATCTCTCGCCAAGTACATCGACGCGTGAATTCTTCACGCTTTCGAAATAGCGTCGTGCCTCATCATCCAGATGAACGGTTAACGGCTGCAAAGTGTGAACACGAACAGCGCGAGTCGAAACCGGCAGAAAGGGATAGGTATTAGTGTTGGAATGAGGGGTTTTTGAAACCGGACGCCAATCTTTACCCGCCAAGAACTCAATCGCTAGTTCGTTACCAGCAACTACGGCATGGACTGAGTTCAAGATGACTGGCTTGCCCCATCGGACCTCGGTAAGCACTCCACGAGATATTGTTGCTCCAGAGTCGGGCGCCGCCAAGTTCGCTCCGGCCATGAGCCACCCAGGATTGGCAGAGCGACTACCGATCTCATTGACTCGTCCAGGCACGAATGCACGACTGTCCAAACTCGACTCGATTTCTTCCAATGCGATGCATTGGTAACCCGGATCTGAGTGAGCAGAAGATAGGGCTCGAAGGCGAACCGCTTCGACTAATGTTTGTTCGAATCGAAAAGTCCACCAGACCGTTCCCCTACCAGCAACTTGAGCCAGGTCCTTGTCGTGGGTGGTATCCAGTGTCAATTCGGTACGAAGGCTCTTCCATATTCCTTTCGACTTGAACTCAAGGGTAGACAAACCTGCATCTGGTTCGTACGTTCTTCCACCCAACGATGCAAAGCCAAACCTAACCGTGGATATTTTTGTAGGTGTTTTCCATTCAAGTCCAAAATCGGCTGGATCTTGATTGAGCCCTGTGTGGAGCAATTCATACGTGTTAGGATTTCCGTCGCAGACTCGTTGCGGAAGAACTCGCTCATTAGGAGTCCAAGACTTTGGGCTACCGACACCTTGGACAAAAAGCAATCCGAGCAGCAAACTTCCTGCCAACATGCCGCCATTCTACTGCTCTGGGTCGATTCTCATGGCTGCTTCTAGTTCCCTACCGACTTCTTAGCAAGCATCATCAGCGTATAGGGATCGACGATTTCAATATCAGGACGTAGTGACCTAATGAGGCTAAACAACTTTGAGTGGTCAGATGCGGACCACAGGATTGTTCGATAAATATGAAACGACGCTTCAGCCTTTGGACTGTCTCTAGTGACTATGTGCGCTGCAGCATCACTATTGTGGTGAGGTAGGTCAGACTGCATTCGAAGGAATGGAGTGTCTTTTACAATAGATAATTCCGGAACCTTCTGGGCGACAACACCAGCGGGGGCAAACCGAGTATAGGCTTCTTTGGTCGCAGTATCCATCGCTGGGGCATTGCCATCAATGGCAAACCCAACGATGCCTAAGTCCCACCGCTTGAACCCAGCCTGGTTGAGATTCCGCCAGGAGTCCAGTCCCGATGGCAAACCTCCCCATCGTCGATGGTCATTTAGGTAACCCGGGTTGACGTAGCCATATCCGGAATCACCGCTAATGAAGAAGTCATTCTTAGTTGCAGACTCCCTGGCATAAATCAATCCAGTAGGAAATCGAGCTTCCAATGCAGGATTAAATGCCCATCCCAGCGGAATCGAACCTCGTGCTGCATCATCCCAGACTTGAGGCATCATCGTATAAAGCCATGCGGCGGAGTCGTAGTCTCCTACGTAAATCGAAATGTAGGGTTTGGGTTTGACGGTGCCGTTTGGGTTCAGAAAGCCTCGCTGAGCTAGGGTCGCTAGCGTTGGTAGGTTTGCCTGTTTGTATTCGGCTTTACGAGGCTGGTGGGTGTAGAAGGACGCATTGGCCATAGCATGCAGACCCGGTGCATCGGCATCCATATAAGCGTTGTAGCTTGTGAGAATCTCGGCATATCGCCATTCAGTCTCGACGCCTCCATGCTTGCGTCCAGTGAAATCGGTATATTTTTGGTCCCAAGGTGTGAACCCACCGACATGAGAAAATTTCCCATGGTTAAGTTCGTATTCTCGCTTCAGGACAAGTTCAAGAGTCTCTTCGTCGGTATATCGCTTCTGATTTAGGTCGTCATCCGGTGCTTCATCTGCCCATGGACTCAAATCGAAAAAGAATGCCTTTTTGGATATAAAGAAATCGTGGTTGGTGAGTAAGGTTCGTTCAAGGGGAACACCATTCGGATATTTCAGCCAATAAGCGTCTGGGTAATAGCCCATCCATCCACCTGAGCATTTCCCTTTCTTAAGGTATTCGTGCGCCGCCCATAAGTAGGCATCACACTTTGCGCTCCCACTCGAGACCTGGTTGATATCAGGAATCATGCCATGACCGGTAAAAAGTTGTTCACCATTTTCTTTGATCAACCTTTTGATAATCTTTAGTGAGGGACCATTTCGATCGAGAACTAGGTGGCGGTATAAGCTTCCAGCACTTTGGTCAAATCGGACAGGAATAAGACTCTCAACTCCGGCAATCGTCGACGCTACATTTGACGTTGCCGGCACCCTGTCGTCCCAAACTACGACGCCCTTTATGATTGTTTTGAACTTGGCAAGGGCTTCATCTAATGTCTTGAAGTTCTTTACAGCCTTGGACTTTAACCACCCTTTCTTTAACTTGCCAAACCAGTAACCGTCGATTTGCCCCTGGTTTCCTACGAAATTCAAGTAAAACTTGGCTTCTTTCCGATTGGCGAGGCCCTGGAGCGCAGTCGCTGCATGCAACATGTCCCATGCAGCCATTCGTGTTTCCAAAGTCTGCTCCGCTCCGACCTTGAGCCCCGTCAGGTCCCACATGTAAACGGGTTCGGCTCTGGATTGTAAAAACGCGAAAATCAGACTTGTGAGCATCTTGTCTTATGATGCGATATTCGTTTCACTCGACGCGATGACGTAAATTTCAAGCATCTTAGGCGAAGGACACACAACAGAGCCTTCCCTTCGTAACGGGCGAATCTGCCTTTCCGAAAATGGTTGGGTCGAAGATATTTTTACTCTCCGACCCGTTGATGTGCCATTCCAAACTGAGATGCCAGAATTGCTCAGTCCGATTTGGGAATCACTTACCTTTGGGAGTGCAACCCAATCTCAGCGATGCAGGCGTGTCAGGACACCCAACGATGTAGTACCAAGCAGTGCCGCTCAAATCAGCCGTGACAACCACCGTAATTTGACTGGAAGAACCCGAGTAAGCAATCGGGAGAACCTTGTGCTCTCCGACCACACCCGTATCCAGAAGGATTTGCCCCTCGTAGAACATTTGCACTCGGTCGGGAATCGTGTAAGTTTCGTATTCAAAATTGAACGATCCGCAGTTCACACCCAAGTCGTATGTGTTGGTGAAAATTCCTTGGTTACCACTTAGCTGCTGCTGTTGACATTGGCCAAATGGCTGGTTCTGGGCAGTCCAAGAGCCTGAGGTAGGCGCGCTACGAGGTGAGGTATTGATGCTCCAGCTACCGTCAGTCACTACACTCGCAGTGACATGGCCCTTCAATACCATTTGCACGTTGCCCAATGTTCCAGTCATTTCAACAGAGTTATCTGGACTTAATATCCCCTTAAGTGGAATAGCCCCATATTCGCGGGAAGCGGCAATTCCTTGCACGAAAGAACTATCACCGGAATTGTTGGGTGGCGTAATGTTAAAGGCTGTGGCATAGTCAGCGCCTACTGGAGAGGTATCCGAATTGGAAATCGTGCCACTTGTTGTCAAGTCCTTTCCAGAATTAAGCTCCGTGTCATATCGCTGTACTTGGTCATTGACGAGGAGCAATTGTCCCAATCCTTTTAGGAGCGGCATTGCCTGATCCAAGAAAGGTGCCACTTGGCCGCTGTCCTTCGTGGCGTTCGTGAAAATACTTTGGGCTAAGGTTGGCTTGGAGATTGTCCCAAACTGCTTACTCAAATAGCTGACCAAGCCCGTCGAAAAGGATGAAGTGGTGTCGGCATCAAGCAGACTTTTATAGCTTGCAACAACACGCTTTGCATCGGTTGAGGTAATCGCTCTGGCCTGCCTTAAGTTTCGGCCACGTGCAGTCAATGTCATCGGTGAGCGATTACTAGTAGAACCCAGTGCAAAGCTAACCACGCCAGCTGTCAATCCAGTTAGGCTCCCTGAATATGCACCAACTAAACTCTGGGATGGCAACGTCGTCGATGTGTATGAGCTACCTGATACAGTCACGATAGCAGCGCCTACAAAGGCACCGTTTGGTTGGTAGAACTTGATCGTAGCCTGGGAATCCTGCCATGTAACCGTGAGAAAAGCACCGTTTCGGAGGTCGGTAACGACCACTGGCCTTCCGGTCAAATCGTATTGAGTCCGAATACCTGTAGACGGATCGGTCTTCCATTGCAAGGATTGAGCGAACGATGTGGGTGTGCCGTCGGAGGCGACAGTTCCCCAATATGATGTCTGTGATCCGTCTGTTGATTTGGAACTAGTAAGATAGTAAACGCTCTTTCCGTTATCCGTAGCGATGATTGAGGGTGTCAAATTCAGTGATAATTGTTCCGGCGTTGCTCCATTCGCTGAGGTTGAACCGCCCCCCCCACAGCTCACAAAAACTAAGGAGCTGGCCACAAACGTGACTCGCGCTGCGAACAAAGATAATTTGCTTTTTCCGAGTTTCATTGTTGGTTTCTCCTATAGGGATTGATTCAGCACATTGGTTACGTAATCGGGGTCACCTGGTTGGCCCGCCCTTAAATATGCAGATCGTCTCCACCCTAAAGTGGCCGTCGGTCCACCCAATGCAACCTCGTCAATAACCGCATCTATGACGGTCGCTCCACCTGCAGTAGTCAGCATCAAAGTGAATTCTCTCAGCTTCAATTGTGTTACCGGATCATGCACAACTCCATACCCGTTATATGCTCGAATAGAGTCTTGCTGAATCATTCCTAAGGCATAGCCAAAGTTGGATCCCGATCCTGTTTGGTCATAGTCTGTTGAAGTCCAATTAGGAACAATAAATCGGTCATAGGCGATGTTGCTCTTACCAGCTGGTTTTCTTACATGTAGATTGTAGGAATCGAGCCAAGCCTTCCAAGCAGCACTGGGACTACCTGGAGGACCTGCCCACGAAGTCCAGCCGACCGGCTGACCCTCCCCGGCTGCTTTCTTGTCACCCCAGATTTTGAGTAAACCACCAAGATTGGCTGTCCAGTCCCAGACCACAGCCAGGCCATTGCCAAGTTGGTCATAGGGTGTTATTTGCCCCATCCCTACCCCGTATTTGTGATCGTGGCTCCACTTAGGCATACCAGTGGAGAGAAACTGCGATGATCCGGACTCATGCTTTAGGATCTTGCGAATCGAGTTATCAGAAAGCAGACCACTAACATCGGTCCAATCGGGATTATCAGCAACTACTCTATATCCATCTAGTGGCGTCACAGGTACATCTACGCCGCCTATCTTGGCGACTAGCTCAAACATCAAATCGCCACCATAAACTTCGCTAAAGATCGGAGTCCAAGTCTTCACCGCAGTGGTATCACTTATTGGTGGTGCGTGAACCAAAACTGGGGCGTAATTCGGATCTTCTTTTTTGGCGTTGTAGGCAAGCGTCGCTTTCCATTGAAAGTTAGTGGCTATGCAAGCCGCTACCCCATTGGGGTTGTCAACGACAGCCTCCACATTTACCGCTGGCATCCCGGGAGGGTTCGTACCAAGTATATGGAAGGTTTTGTTACTTGGTTCATTGGATACCTTCAGGGTGACCGTAATATTTGTGGTCCGTGCCTGGGCTGTCCTGCTTATCCCGGATGAATCCTGCCACGAACCATTGAAGGAACACTTACTTCCGATTCCCGAGATCGCACCCGAGATCGCTGGTAGCCCTCGGGTTGTCACTGGATCCAGTTGCCCATTGAGGCGAATATGGCCCAAAACTTGTTCGGAGCCATTTCTTGCATGTACTGTCCCGCCACTGTCTACCGACGCGATAAGACTGTCTGAAGGTTGTCCAGCAGCCTGGCCTGCATAGATACCGACGTACGGACTACCGGAAAGAACGACGAACTTCCCTAATGTCTTAGTCCATCCCGTAACGGAACTAGTTATCGGATCATATTTGCTAAAATTAAGCCGATCGAATCCACTGGACGTCACCCTGTAAAGCGCCATTTTGGATGGATCAGTGCCGGCTGGAGCTAAAGCTGGGTCAGCCCGCACTGTGACCAGCGCCGTTTGTAGAATATTTTGCTCAGCGCTTGCACTGAAACAAGTGCCGCGAACCCCCAAGTCAGCAGATGCTGGTAATGGGTTGTCGGTAACCGGCACCGAGCTACCATCGCTGAGTTGAATTGAAGCAACTTTGCTCTGAATGCCGCCTCCAACAGCAGAGCCATTTCCGCCGCAACCGCTTATAACGACGACAGCGATACTACCAATTAAATAAAACTGACTATTTTTCTGCACGTTAACAAGTTCCTCATACAACAAAACGCCTATATAAATTATATGCTGAAATTTCAGTCATTACAAGGAAAATCCAATAATAGTTCATTCAGAAGGAATATTTACGGACCCATCAGGATGAGACCCACACATGCTTCCTCACGATCGACTCGGATCGGCAGAGCTACTGACTTAAAGACCTTTGGATCTTCTGAACCATGGAGTCACTCACTGACTTGGAAGTTCAGATGTCCAGAACAGTAACGAATAACTCTTGGATATTTTCTATTCTGTTGCCAGGATCTCGGGTCGTAGCAGGGGCAAAGTGTAGCCAGAAAGCAACGCCTATAATCATTTCGAATGGAACTAAGGACCGTCTGCTTCAAAATTTGCGAATCTCGTCCACATCCGTGAACCGAAACCGGACATAAAAAAACCCGCCCAATGGGCGGGATCTTGAAACTATATTTGGTGGACCGGCTGGGACTCGAACCCAGGACCCGCTGATTAAGAGTCAGCTGCTCTACCAACTGAGCTACCGATCCAGACCGCAATAATTTACCCTAACGCTGGGGGTTTCGCAAGGGTTGTAAACTCTTGCGCATGTCGATTCTTATCCGGTTGGCGTCAAATTCCGATATCCACGGGGTTGTCGGAGTCATTAAGACGGTTTACGACGAGTTCGGGTTTTCGTGGCATCCGGAAGGCTACCATGCCGACTTATATGATCTTGACGCCTTCTATAGCTTGGAACACAGTCCATTCTTCGTTGCCGAAAGCGAAGGTCAGATCCTGGGAACGGTTGCGCTTGAGCTCTTCAATCCAATTCCTGGTGAAAGGGCGAAATTGGGACAGCACGAAGACCGGGTGCGCATTCTTGGAAGCGACTGCTCTCTCGAAAGGCTCTATGTTCACCCAAACGGGCGTCGAAAAGGAATTGGCAAAGCCCTTACAAACCACGTCATACAGTTGGCAAAGCAACGAGGGCGAACGCTTATGGAAATTTGGAGTGATAAAGCATTTGTTGACGCTCACCGACTTTACGAAAGGTTTGGAGCCAAACTAGTCGGCGAGCGTCTTTGTCATGACCCTGACCAGAGTCCAGAATGGGGGATGGCAATCCCTCTCACAGACTAACCACCAGGCTTCTTCTTTTCGTGTCTTGCTTCCTTTAGGAGGCGAGCGAACTCTTTCGATTGAGCGGTAGTTAGGATGGACTTGAGGGCGGACTGATTTGCTTTGCGAAGTTCAACCATCTTCTTCTTCGCATCCTCTTTGGATAGCTTGCCATCCTTCATCTGCTTGCGGAGATCCTTTACTTGATCGAGGTTCTTCGCTTGCATATCCTTGAGCTTTGCTTGCTGGTCGGCGGTTAGGTCGAGCTTGGCAAGAACGTCAAGCATCGTCTGACGGGGCTTGTGGGTCGCCTTACTCGCCGATTTCTCGGCTGGTGGAGGTGTCCCGTTGCCGGCTGCAGATTGAGCGGAAGCGGAACCAGCAACCGCCAGTGCGGCAACAACATTGATGAGAATGAGACTGAGTTTTTTCATAGTTGATTGTTGGGCTTGAACGCTGGATTTGGCGAAATGTTCACTCGGCGAACTACTACTTTGGCTGAACGCCTAGGTACTTTTTCATCCAATCTGCTACTTCATCAAGAGCCTTTGCTTGGCTGGCATCTTGTGGAGATAGGCCATGTCCCATCTTTTCTACAATAATGGTCCGTGCTGGAACTGAAAGTGCGGTCAACTTTTTCTCTGCGGCAACACTTTGGTCCAGTGGAACCAATGGGTCCGCAGAACCTTGAATGAACAGCGTTGGGGCTGTCTTCTTTGTAAAATAGGTATCTGGGCTAGCTTTGGCTCGAGCCGCCTTATTAGCCTTAACTTTCTCACCCAATAGAGCCTGTACAATTTTAAAGCGCTCGCCTGCCTCTGTTAACGGTTGATTCAAATCGTGGATACCGGAGATGCTGCAGACGGCCTGAACATGGCTAGATCGAACTTTAAAGTCTCCTGCTTTCCACGTTTCAACCGCTCCTAAAAACATCGCAAGATGGCCACCTGCACTGATACCACAGGCTCCGATCTGGCTAGGATCGATATTCAGGTTCTTTGCTTGGCTTCGCAAGTAGCGTACAGCAGTTTGGGCATCGTCCAACTGAGCGGGCCAAACACTTGCTGGGGCTAACCGATAATCGATACAAAGGGTTGTAAACCCTTTCGCAGCCAAAAAGAGACCGATTTCCGTCATCTCTGTTCGGTCACCACCTTTCCACCCACCTCCGTGAATGAGCACAATCCCTCGATGGAGGCTTTTCTCTTCCTTGGGCTGGATGATGTCCAGTTGCAGGTTCTTGGTGTAAGTTACGGTTTGGGGACCAACCGATGGAGCAGGTGGCGGTTGAGAGGCCCCGTCCGAAGGGTTTGACTGACAACCGCTCATAAACAAACCCACCAAAAGTGAGATGAACGCGGCAACGCAACTCGATTTGGTATACACCATCTGAAACAAGGAGACGTTTGGCAGAGGTAATCCGATGTCGTCAGTTTTGGCACGAATATTTGACCTAATCGAGCTAAGCCCGAACCCGCTGCATCTTCTCAACAAACTCAGAGAAATAAGGTCGAGAATCCCATGGACCGGGAGCGGCTTCAGGGTGATATTGAATACTGTTTGCGTCCGCCCCTTTGATACGAATACCTTCTACAGTGCCGTCGTTCAAATTGAGTTGAGTGACTTCTGCTCCAGTACCCTCAAGGCTTTCAGGATCGACCGCATAACCGTGATTTTGACTCGTGATCGTTACCTTGCCCGATATTAGGTCCTTAACTGGATGATTGGAACCACGGTGTCCAAACTTCAGTTTGAAGGTTTTTCCCCCGACTGCGTGACACAGCATTTGGTTGCCTAAGCAAATTCCAAACATTGGCCGCACCCCAAGTAAACCCTTGACCGTCTCGACCACTGGCCCCAAACGCTGAGGATCTCCAGGACCAGGCGACAACAGAATGCCGTCCGGCTTCATAGAGAGGATCTCGTCTGCACTCGTAGTGGCAGGAACGATAATTGGCTGACACCCCGCACTCCAGAAGCGGCGAAGGATATTGAACTTCAAACCGCAATCGATGACTACCAGCCGTAACCGCCCGGAATCATCTGAGTCGTCTAGCGGAAGGCGGCCTTCTCGTCCCCATGTGTAGGGTGACTGAGTCGTGACATCATAAACAAAATCTGTTTCGTCGTAATTCTGAACTTGCGCCAGTCGGGCCTTACCCGTTTCCAAATCGTCCGTGATGCAACCCATGGTCACACCGGCAGTTCGAATTCTTTTCGTAATGGCTCGAGTATCCAGACCCTGAATGGCTACTTTGTTTCGTTCTTTCAGAAGCTGGTCAATGCTTTTGGTTGCGCGCCAATTGCTAGGAACTTCACACGCTTCTTTGACAATTAGGCCGGTTGGTTGAATTCGGTCCGACTCAAAATCATCGTCGTTGATCCCGTAATTCCCAATAAGGGGGTAAGTCAGCAGTACAATTTGCCCAGCGTAGCTAGGATCAGTTAGAATTTCTTGGTATCCGGTCATGCCGGTGTTGAAGACGACTTCTCCAACAGTTTCTCCGCCCGCACCCAATGGCTGGCCAGTAAAGACAGTTCCGTCGCTTAGGATCAAATAGCGCTTCAATCTAGGCAGGGATGATACCCGAAACGCCCTCCATTGGGCACTAGAATTGGCTAGCTGACTGCCCTCATTCCTATTGGTTCGTCCCCACTAGACCTTTAAAACAGATATTCTCGATTACTAATCGCTGATGCGGTAATCACCTTCGAAGATGAGAAATCCCTCGCACGTGCCACTACACCTCGATTACAGTTGAAACCCTAGCCGTGTCAGGTTCGTTGTACGGTTTCAATAGTGTGTTACGACTAGGTTAAGACGATGAGGGGCCTTTTTAGGAGGAGTTCCAGACGATTGCCACCGTGGGCAGTAATGCTCGTGATCATCATTGTGCTGGCATCGGCACTCTATTTCAAAAGCTTCCTCACGGGTCTAATGAGCAATCCTATTGGGAATTCTTAGTCCATCAGGATGGCGGAATTGACCAGTCGATTCAAATCTTGGGTCGAAGCGGTTGCCTCTTCAAGGGTCCTTTCGTCGAACGGATAGGAATGCATCATGGGAGATGAAGACTCTTGCACTAGAAATAGGCCCTCTCCCGTCGTACTTGGAGCAAGCAAGGTTACGTGTGAATCGTTCAATCGTTGATCATCAAGCAGAGGTTCTACCAACTTGCGATCCAACTCTTGAACGAACCATTCGAGTTCCTCGAACTTGCCAGCCTTCCGAAGCTGCTCGGCGCCATCAAGAACCATGATGGTGAGCTGTCGGGCTACTGCACGACTTGCAAGCTCTCGAAACTGGGTATGGACGCCGTTCCCAACGCTCGATCGCTTGCCATGCTTGTATCCGGCCAACCTTGTGAGGCCTGCTAGCCTCAAGGAGGAGCTTTCGACTGTTGCAGGTTCGCCCCGCCTTAAAGCCAAGTTCGGAACGCGAGTGCGAACGCCATGCCCCCAGGGCCAAAGGAGATTAATGGGTGGCAATCCTTCGTCCATGCGGCGCGTGTTGAACTCCAAGCCGGTTAGGAGATTGATAGAGTCGTCGATATAGCGGCGCAACCTGGCTTCACCGTCTCCATCAGGTAGATGCCCAAGGATTTTCTTGCCAACGAGATCAGCGGCGTTTGTAGTACCGAGATCGCCCAGAGCTTCCCACACTAAAGCGTGGTCGGTTCCTTCTCCAACGAGAGTTGTCAGCAGTTTGCCGTCGAGCCGCTTGGCCTCTTCCATCAATTTATCAGTCACTGAGAGTTCCAACACTTCAGTTACTTCATATGCCAAACCGTCTATGTAGGTTAAGAGCGAAAGGTGAAAGTGGGTGGATCGTTCAGGCGGGTCAAAACCGAGAGCTGAAACGGTCAAAGGACCTTGTTCAAGGTGAATTTCCTTTGCTTCCATTCCTAGGTAAAGTGCTTCCTTTGTTGCCGCGACTGGGAGAGACGCGATCTTCCCTACCTGGCCCTGATTGGCAAACCGATCTAGGTTTGCCAACTTCTGGCGCAAGACACTGTCTCCGCCTGCTTCGCCGACGAGCCCGGGCACGATCACGACGGTTCGCCTGATGTTTGCCAAGCTAAATCTCGATCAGTTTGAATTGGCCATGGGAAATGGCTGCAATCTCACCAACTTCTGGATGCTTGTCGAAAGCATTCTTCTTAAGGTCATTAGGAACGGGTTCTGGATAATCCCCATTGAAACAAGCGAGGCAGAAATGATCTCCATCTTTCCCAACGGCAGCCATCGCTCCAGGAATACTCAAATAGCCCAAGCTAGTGGCGCCAAGATCAATTTCTAATTCCTTGATCGTCATTTTTGCGGCCGCTAGTTCCCCTTTACTGGCCATGTCAATTCCGTAGAAACACGGGAACTTGATTGGTGGAGCCGTAATTCGAACATGGACTTCCGTTGCTCCCGATTCAAACATAAGCTTTACGATCTGCTTCGTCGTCGTCCCACGCACGATGCTATCGTCAACTAAAACGACTCGTTTCCCTTTTAGGTGATCCACGAGTGGCGTCAGTTTCATTTTTACACCCAACTCGCGCATCCGTTGGTCCGGAGCAATAAAGGTCCGATGGATATAGCGGCTCTTAACCATCCCCTCTTTAAAGGGAATTCCAGAAAAGGCACTGTATCCTAGTGCTGCGGGGATGCCGCTGTCCGGAACAGGCACGACGATATCTGCTTCTACTGGGTGCTCTGCGGCGAGTTGGGCACCCATTCGCTCACGAGCCGTGTAAAGCGACGTGCCGTACATGTTTGAGTCAGGACGAGCGAAATAGATGAATTCAAAGAGACACATCGCCTTACGCAAGGACTTTGCGCCAATTGCGAACCGTATACCGTGATGATCAATGATGACCATCTCGCCAGGTTCGACCTCGCGAATGGTTACTCCTCCCACTGGATTGAACGCACATGTCTCGCTAGCAATCAAATAGCCATCGTCTCCGAGGCTGCCAACTACGAGTGGTCGTATTCCAGTTGGGTCTCGGAAGCCAATGAGCATTCTAGGTGTCAGGACCGTAACACTGTAGGCACCACGCGCCTTGCGCATAACCTCAGAAACAGCTTCCACTGGCCCCAAATGCATGTTGCGAACAATGATTCGAGCAATGACTTCAGAGTCGCTGGTTGAGTCAAAGTGCTCGCCAAGAGCTTCCAATTCAGCTCGAAGCTCCCTTGCATTGATCAGGTTTCCGTTGTGGGCAATGGCAATCTCGCCGACCTGACTCTGGCAATAAACGGGCTGGGCATTGCGAATTTCGCTTGCACCCGTCGTGCTGTACCGCGTATGACCTACGGCAATATGTCCGGGTAAGTCATCAAGCGCAGCTTCATCGAAGACTTGGTTAACAAGCCCCATTCCGCGTCGGAGTCGAACTTTGGCTCCATCGCTTACGGCTAGACCCGCGGATTCTTGTCCACGGTGCTGGAGTGCAAACAACCCAAAGAAACCAATGCGTGCTGAGTCCAAATTCGGAGAATAAACACCGAGGACACCACACTCTTCTTTGAGCCTATCGTCATGCTCGTAGTCTTCCACTCGCTTAGTATGACACCCCCAATTCAGCAAGGAATTGATTGAGACTCTTGAACTTGAGCCTTGACCGTTCGTGGATAGGTTCAAACAAACGAAAGCGGCACGGAATTTATAGCTCCATACCGCCTTCTAACTTCTAACTTCTAACTTAGTTTTTGTAATTACAAGTTGTAGCTGGGCTTAATTAACCAAGCCTTAGGCACTGGACGGAGGCCGCATGCCACCATGTTAAATGCTTCTGACTTGATAACTGAGGTCGCTACCTTCAGCCGTACAACACCATTTGGAGTCTTCAGTCGTACGACTTGAAGATTGGGTGATTGCACGCGATTCTTGTGCGGCGCCTTGTATTTCCAACCCTGTGAGTGTTGGTTCCGAATGTGCTTCGCGTTGTTTCCGCGTTTGCCGCTAACCTGACAGATCTTCGCCATATTCTTCCTCAGCCGCATATCGCATGCAGCGAACGGAGACTATACCCCGCTTTCATGCTTCGCTGCAACTCAAACTCGGATTATGGAGCCATCGCAAGCCACTGCGCCCAATGGGTGTTCCTTGCCAACCTCAAATTGGAGTAATCAAGGGCTTGAAAATTAGTACTTGGCGAAAAATCAATCGCTAAACCTGTACTGCCCAGATCTCCTTTCGAATGAGCTTCATAGAGCACCGCTGGCTGGGTCACTGCAATCACTGCTTCCGCTGCATTCGCTACAGCAAGTGGAATACCGGCTTCTGCTTTCAAGTTTTGGCAAAGCTGGATGAGGTCGTAAAAATTGCGGCCATCTCCTGTATAGGCATATTTGAGAGATTTGTTTCTTACTGCAGGAATGATCGTTGTAAGCGAAGCTACATTGGCGATAAGCGCATTTGCAAGACCATCGACGGCGGTTTCGATTCCGGCTATCTTGGTTGAGTCAACGACGCTCTGAGTCATGGGTTGGTTCTTGTAGGAACTATTCCCGGCCATTCCCGTAACGAACCCATTAACCAAAGTCGAAGGGAGAGCACTTGGGTTATTGAAGAAGGGTCGGAAAACAGTGTCATAGGGATAGCCTGGTGCGGGAGTCAGTTCCTCGCTAGTGGCCATGAAATCGCATTTCTCGCGCACTTCATCCGCTATCTCCAGCATCTGCATGCAGCAGGCATCATACGACAAGACATCTACATGTTGATCGCCAAGTGCGGTGCCTAGCTGCCAGGTCTGAATGGCATGTCGCGTTTCATCGTCGTAGCTAACTCCAGGCGGCGGAGGAGTCGGATGGGCAGATCGTTCCCAACCATTTCCGTGATTCCAAATGACCAAAGCATAGTGGTCAGCTGGATACTGCTGCTTTGTCCAAACAATGAAATCGTGAAGCGTCGACGGAAGGCCCATGTCAACCTTGGTTCCTAAATCTTGGATAGGAGCATTTGCGATCGTCGCACCAGTCATGTCGGGTGTCACGTAATACCTTCGAGTGCTACTGAACGGGGCGCTGGAATTGCCATCCAGGTTTTGAACTTCTTTCCATTGAACGATGAACCGGATGTCCTTACTATTTGCGTTCTTCGCCATCTGATTGATGTTTGGAATGGCATAGGGATAGAGCGAGTTCGAAGCGTTCAAGAACACCATGATCGTCCATTTCGTCCTTTGCCCAGCTGGGGTAAGCGTTGCCGGAGGATCAGCTTTGGCATCGCCTCCCCCACCACAGCCACACAAAGCGGCCAGAGCTAAAAATGAGAGAGCGTAGAGGGAGATCCGAGACATGACATTTAGGATATCCGACGTTGGTTCATTCTCCCATTCGAACGTCCCATGTCACGCAACTGGTAAAACCCATTGGTGCGCCGATACTGGAGGGTTTACCGATCGTTCTTTACCAGTTCGTTCGTGCGAGAGTTAGAATTTAAGGCCAACTTTCTGGCCAAATTCGGCCAGAACCTAATGTGGATCTTCTTCTTTGTGATGATCCTATTCGTGGTCTATGGAAACACGAACAGCATCGCAGGCTGGCAAAAGGGCGATGCATTCGTACTTGCGGCAAGCATCTTCCTCATGAATGCGGTATTTAATGCTTTCTTCTTTTCGCTTCAAGACATTCCAGGGCAAATTCGCTTGGGAACAATGGACTTCGTGGTGACAAAGCCGATCGACACCCAATTCTGGGTAAGTAGCCGACGATTTAACTTTGACCAGATTGGTACTGTTTTTGCCGGGCTCATCATGATTGCCTCGGGCATCCGAACTGCGAATCTGACGCCTACGATGGAACAGTGGACGGCTTACCTAGTTCTACTGGTCGCGGCTCTTGCCCTCTTCTATTCTTTCAGTCTTACGTTAATGACAACAGCTGTTTGGCTCGTTAGAGTAGATAACCTTTGGGTCTTGGGAGAGTCATTGATTGGAGTCGCACGCTATCCGGTCGACATTTATGCGTCTGGGATTAAGCGATTCCTGACAAACATCGTTCCGTTAGCCTTCTTGGCTACGGTGCCCGCCCGACAACTTGTGAAGGGCGCAGACTGGAGTGCAGTCGCCGAAGGAGTAGCATGGGCGATCGCCGCTCTTTTACTTTCTCGGTTCTTCTGGCACTACGCGATGACGAAGTACACAAGCGCGAGCAGCTAGTAGCCAAACCCGGTGCCAGTTCCCAGGGGTTGACCGCGGCTTCCCGCACCAAACAGTGAATCAAACGGAAATGCCTTAAGACGAATAAAGAACTGATAGGTGTTACCTGGGTTGAATCCGGTCTGCTGGGCAGTCATCGTAAAGACAGCCTCCGCACAGTGCAGGTCATACGTAAGCGAGTACTGCTGAGAGTCGAATTGCTGCGTAAACCCGTTGTAGTTGAGAATGGCTCCAATCTTCGTGCGTCCGATTTTTAGCGCATCAAGGAATATGTTTACGTTGCTCCAAAGGTGACGGATCCCATCGTAATAGGCTCCCACGGATAAGAATGTGGCTCCGGGCTTGTAGCTAAGGTCGACACGCACGTTACTCCACGCGCCCTGAAAAGTGTCGTAGGTCGACTGCGCGCGAAGAAGGAAGTACGGCTTCGGCTGGAATTCCATCCTCACTCCAACCGGCTGCCAAGGCTCGTCGCCCTGCTTCAACCTCAAGATGTCGTAACCCGACTGGGCTCCTATGACTACGCTTCTTATAGGTCGGTAACTGAGATCAGCGGTGGCAAGGTTCGTCTCACCAGATCGGTCGAGCGAAAGGGGAGTGTAGCCGTAAGGCCTCAAATAGTTATATCGAAAGTTGAACGCAGTGTCGGGTCCCATTCGGTAGCTTTCGGTTTGCCCATAGTTCAGAACATATTGGGCTGTTCCGTCTGAGTAGATACCCTGCTTGAACTCAGCATTGATGTCGCTATGCAATCGTCCCGTGCTTCGATCCGGTTTGGCCAGGCTGAAGTCGAAGAAGTCGCGAGAAATGTGACCACCACCTAGCTGATCTGAGAATTCACCTAGGGAAAGTGTGGATTGGAATGGCCAGTTCTCTGCGATCTTTCCTCCGATCAGCCTTCGAGCATCCGTCGCCAGGGAAACGACGGGAGTTTGGTCGTTGGAGCCAAAAACGGCTCGAGTAGATCCGATGGGAATCGCACGTTGGTAGGTTAGGTTCGCGGTCGCACGAGTCAAATCATCGGTGGCGTCCACTTTCAGATTCATATTCTCAGTGGATTGCGAAATGGGTCCTGAGCCGCCTTGGTAGGTCGTTCCATTCTTCTGATAGTCCACGTTAACTGAAGTCTGGATTTTGGTGCCAAAGCGGCGAGAATCCGCCAAAGAAATAGATTGATTACTCGTCGAATACCCATCGTTTGAATTGCCAGACTGATTCAGCGTAAGCCGAGTCATTGCGTTTCCGTGTTGTGGAAACGTAAGAAGTGCCTGTGTACTTTCTACAATAGACCCTGGAGCGGTCAGGTAATTGTTGTTTTCATAGTTCGTACGAAGGGCTAATGTTCCCCATTTAAACATCTGGTGATGCTCGTCCGTGACCTTTAGCATTTTCCCTGGACCAGCGATTGTATAAACCTGCAAAACTCCATCGACCACTTTGCTTCGGTACAAATAGTCAGCCCCAATTCCAAGGCCGAGCTTTTCCATGTAATCCAGGCGAGCGTAGACATCGTTATCCCCGCGCAAAGGGACTCCATAGCGGAATTTGATGTAATAGCCCTCTTGTGGGCTCTGCCCAATTACGGGAAGGTTTTTGTAACTTCTTGTGTCTAGAGGTATCGACAGGTACGGAATCTTGATGATCGTCCGACCAAACAACCGAAGGCGAGCTTTTCGGAATATCGCTCGTTTACCTGGCCGAACAATGATGTTATCCGCGTCGATTTCATAGTGGGGCCGCAACAAATCGCAGCTTGTTATTCCACCAAAGAGCGTTTGCTGTTCGTTAGCACTGCCATAGGATTCGCGTCCATGGGAGTACAAGTCCTTGAGGAACGGACCCTTGAGAAGTTCTGGACTCAAAACCTGGCGGGAGTTGGTGGCGTGGTAAATCCGCTTGTTGAAATCGATTGAAATCCGCTCACCCGTAATGAGCGATTGTTTACCAATGATTTTCACATCGCCCTGCACCGTGAAAATGCTTGTGGCGAGGTTGCCTTCCACCGCGTCCGCAAACACGTGGTAGCCCTTATACATGAATTCTGTTCCACCGCTCATGGCAACATCGTCGCCCGACTGATTTGAGCGTTTTGCGTGGATCAATTTGAAGGACTTGTCCTCATCTTGTGGCTCTGGCACGGCCTTATCCAATTCGGTAGTGTCCGACCCCAGAGTTTTGGGTTGCATCGGATTTGGAACATCGCCTCGTGAGACAATGTTCTTTTCCTGCAAAGACCGAATGAATGTACTGGTAGCCGAAAATGCTCCAACCTGTGCGTGTGAGATTCCTGCTCCGCAAATAATCGCTGCAACCCCAAAAGAGCGCCTTTTCACTCCAGTCTCCGTATTGCAAATATTCCAATAGCAGCGAAAATAATGTTAGGTAACCATGCCGCTAACCAACCAGGCATTTGGGAGATCTTGGAGAGAATTTCTGTGGAAATAACGAATGCGTTGTAATACAGCAAGACGATGACAATGCTAAGGAACACACCCACAAACCCGCCATTGCGGGCAAAAATGATCGCAAAAACAGGCCCGATGAGGGCGAAGATGATACAGGCTGCGGGCACGCTAAACTTCACATTGAGCATCACCTCTTGGGGTTTCGTATTCGAACCCATCTTCTTTCCTGCGGCAATGGACTCTCGCAGCTCGGTTGTAGTCATCTCCTCGGTTTGAGGTGGGGAAAACATGTCGCTAACAACGATCTTTTCGTTGATCGTGAAATCTTTGACCGGATGGAAGACTTGGAGGTCAAGGCCCTTAACGACTCGGAAATAAGCCTCATGGAACGACCAAATGCCGTTGTGATACGTGGCCGTCCGCGCTGTAGTAAATGCTGTTACATCCAATTCGGGTTGCTCTATTAGCAGGACCTTCTTAATCTGAAGGTCGTCTCCTTGGCGTTCAACAATTCCGAACGAGGCGGCATATTGCCGAAGGTTTAGGATGGCGTTGGTTTTAAGATTTGGTGCCATTCCCATTACTCCAAGCTGCATTCCGATGCGATTAGCAGCCTTAGTCGAACGAGGAATGACATTCTCTACAAGATAAAAGTTCCCTATTGAAACCACGATGCCGAAAGCCACAATCGGTGCGATAACTCGAAGAATCTTTGCGCCAGCCGCTCGCAGGGCCGTAAGCTCGGACTCCCTTGCAAGCCGAGAAATTGCCAGAGATGAGGCCAACGACATACCGACCGGAAGGGTCATGTTAAGGTAAGTCGGCGTTTGATAGAGGATAAATTGCAAAACAGCCGTCTTCGGAATGTTTTCCAAGTTATATAGCTTAGCCAAAGCAATATAGGTATTGGCTTGAAACATCAAGACGACCGAAAGTGTGCCTATCAGGAAAGGGACAATCAGTTCACGGATGATATAGAAGTCTAGTTTTTTCAAGTAGCCACACCGTTCGTGGTATCTCGAAAGGCAACAAAGACAATCGTGACGGCAAAAAGCATCATTACGACAATGGCGATGATGCTCGGGACAGGGGGCATCGCCTTAGCTGCCGGAATTCCAATGAGAACTGCAATAAGGGAAATCCAAGTTGCAATGAGCTTCTTGCCAAGTCTTGTTCCTACTACATGACCTTTGACAAAATCCAGCAGGAAAGGGGCACCGCATTGCCTACAGAAGAGCAGCCCGGGTCCGTTTGACGTATGGCATTCGGCGCACACGATAGGCGAGAAATAGTGCGCTTCTACCTTCATCATGTGCCACTTCTTCAACATGCGAATATCCTCACTAAAGAAGTTTTGAGGCATAGAAGGCAACAGACTTTCTACAATTCGAATGGCATGCCCGCAGACTCCCAAGTCCCACAAATGACGAGCGATTTTTAGCTTTGCCATGACGTTGTCAGGCCGAAGGGACAACGCTCCGAAGGACTTCTCAAGTGCATCGATATCAATTTGTTTGAGAGCTCTTTTATCCATTGCCGTCCGGACAAACGGAAACATGAAGACGGTAATAAAGACAGCGATTACCGTAAGGGGGGCGAGTTGCGGGACAGGCGGATTTATGGCTTCGTATCCGAGACCAATGGCAACTGCAATGCCACCAAAACCGGTAAGAGGGTCGATGTCGCCACCAATTGTCCAATGAACGCAAGCCATGATCCAAACTGCCAGTGGCAACCACGCAATACAACCAATTAAGGCCGTCGAATGTTGAGCAACACGGTCAAAGTTCATGGCTTTCGACTTTCCGGGGCAGATTGGCGGTACATCTGGCGCATGTTTGGAATTCTATGTCGATGACTGATCGGGTGTTGTTGGCGGTTCGTCGGATGTAAGTTTCTTTTCCTTCCCAAAATTGAACTTCGGTTCCGATCCATCTTTGAGTCGGGATATGTTTTTCCGGTGGCGATAGGCTACAAAGACGGTCAACAGTGCATAGAGCGGCACAAGTTCCCTCGCTTGGTCCGGAAAGAACCAACCAAAGAATGTTGCAGAGCCTACAGCGATCATGCTGGCTAAGCTCATGTACCGAGTGCCTACCAACAGAACCAGAAACAAGCTAAAGGACGCTGATGCAACCAAGGGTGCACTTCCAACAACCATCCCCAGGGCGGTGGAAACCCCTTTGCCTCCTTTGAACTTAAGGAAAGGCGAAACACAGTGTCCTAGCACCGCTGTTAGTCCGGCTGCAAACCAGAAAACTTGAGCTGGAATGCCATTCCATTCATGAGTGACAATGATCCTAGCCACCAAACAAGGAACAGCGGCTTTCCCTACATCGAGGATGAACACAAGTAAGGCAATTTTGCTTCCAAGCACCCGCTTGACATTTGTCGCACCAATATTGCCGCTGCCAACCTTCATCAGGTCAATGCCTCGACTTTTGGCGATGATAACCCCGAATGGGACGCCCCCGCACAAGTAGGAAGCTAAATAGAGGAGGGTCAAATTGAGAATCATGACTTCAGGCGACTGAGTGTATCCAAATACATTCGACGGACGGATTCCGTAACCGATTGGTATCTCACAAGTAATGAATTTCCATCATTGAACCCGCAAGATGCTGCCAGACGATCTAATTTGTCAGGATTCTCCGGAATGAGATCATCGTCGATACCAAGCAGGTAGATCCGACACCGAACTGATAAGAGAAATAGATGCGCTTCGACAAGGATTTCGCCTTCAACCGCATTGAGGAAACCCGCTCTTGCGACGTTTCGAATACGGCTTTGGAGATCCGTGACTGAACCCGCATGAGTTGCTGTTGGGTAGCGCATTTCGTGAAGATGCACTAGCCATTCAATGTCATTGAGACCTCCGGTTCCAAGTTTGACCTGGCGCTTCACATGTTGCGGTTTGACTCGTTCCGTTTCAACCCGTCGCTTCATCTTTGTCAATTCCAGAAGGCGTTCTGGGGTTAGCGGCAGACCATGGGCGCAATGCATAACTGCTTCAACAGCATCTTGAGATCCTACGATGAGCCGAGCATGGCCAAGTGCGAAACGCTCCCACATTTCCATTCCCTCCAAGTCGTAAGCTCGGAGGCCATCAAAAGTTCGAACGAGTAGTCCCTTAGAACCCTCTGGTCTGAGACGTAAATCATATTGAGTGGGTGCCCCCAATCTCTTTAGCTGACTCAAAAAAGCGAGGAATTTCTGAGCTTGAGATTCAGCCAAAGGCTGTGTTTTCCGATCTTTTACCAATAGCAGAAGATCAGCGTCCGATCCTGGACCGAATTCCCTCGTTCCGTAGCTGCCAAGGCCGATAATGTCAAATTCGACCTCTAGTCTCAATGCGCACAAGGTGAGCATTCGATCCATTAGTTTCGAGAGCTCGTGTCCCAAATTGAAATCGGGAGACAATGTCCATCGGGTTAGCAGAACCGTGTATGCATACGAACACACGTCTGCAATGAGTTGAGGCTCAGAATTTGGCGCGAGACGCAGTAACCGGGCGGTGGGGTCATCTTGCTCCTCGATCTCCCCACTTACGATGAGTTCAGTTATGGAAACTGAACCTTTGATGGCGTTGACCAACCTAGGCGCCTCCGCCAAAACAAGTTTGACCCGATCCAGGCTTCCCTGATTCTGAGCCAGAACCTGATAGAAGGCATTACTTTCAGGGAGACCATCAAACCAATGGAGTGCTGCCGGCCCTAGCGTTCCAAGAGAATGCGAAACGTAGTGACGATCTCCAGAAGCGATTGGCTCTAGGATGAGAGTTGACTTGAAAATTGTTTGAATGGTACGACGGTGCGTCGCTAACTGATGGCTGAGATCCTGCCATCGAGTACATCCCATCATTTTTGCAAGGCCTTCTCGAGACTCATCGCTAGACGGCACTGAATGAGTTTGCTGATCTCCCACCAACTGCACACGGTGTTCCATCTTCCTGAGGAACGTATAGCCTTGAATGAGCGCCTCGGAAACTGAATGTTCAACAATGCCCTGACCTTCCAATGCGCGCAGTGCATCACATGTATTTTCAATCTGAAGATCAGGTCGATCATAACCGTGAATCATCTGCAAGATCTGCGTTAGGAACTCGACATCGCGTATTCCACCTTCGCCCCGCTTTAGGTCGGAATCAGTTGCCCCACTTTCTATCCGAGCCTTCATTGAAAGCATCTGTTCCAGACTGATGTCACTTAAGGAGGGTCGAAAACAATGCGACTCTCTCATAGCCATCCACCGCGAAACCAAGCGAGGACTGCCCATGATCGGGCGCGATCGAAGTAGCGCTTGAACCTCCCAAGGTTCAGCATAGAGACGGTAATAAGCTTCGTATGATCGCATACTGCGAACGATGGGTCCCGCACCGCCATACGGACGAAGGCGAAGGTCTACGCGATAAAGTGATCCCCTTCCCATGCGGTCGCTAAGTGCTCTTCCAAAAGCCTCGAAGAACTTTGTGCAGTCACGATCCACTTTCTCGTCGAGTCCGTCCTCAACGACATACACGAGATCGACATCCGAAGAATAATTGAGTTCCCTACCGCCAAGTTTTCCAAACCCAATAATCATCAATTCAGGCTGTAAATCGAGGTTTTTCTGGATGGCATAATCTTTCCAAACCACCTCCGCACTAAGTTCGATGAGAGCATCAGCAATGTCAGAGAGTGCCCTCCAAACCAGCTCCTGCTCCCAATTTCCGGAGAGATCATTTATGGAAACAGGCAAATTCCATCTCTGACGGAGAAATCTCAGTCGATCGAGGGAGTGCTGATAGGACGTTGACGCTGAAAGTAGACGCCGCCCCTCTGTCTGGATGGCGTCCACGCGCGGGACGCGGCGTAGCTCAGATGGCTCAGTGATTAGGCTGGCTAACTCTGGATTCTGAATGAGTGTGTTAGCGATAGGCTGGCTTGCACCCAACATCGAAATGATCATGTGACCCACGGATGGCAAGCCTACGAGTTGCTCCATATAGACTTGTGGGCTGGAAGTGTTTCTTAGCCACCTTTCCAGGTTAGTAAGTGCGCTATCAGGATCTACATTTAGATCGAAAGCTAAATCGAAGAAACGACTGAGATCCAGTCCCGTTAGCTCTTCAAGGCGTTCCTTGGCAAGCTCGGCACTTATCGAGTTCTGAAATTCAGCCATTATTTGGGTTTCACAGGATTCTTATCAACCTTTCCCATTGCTCGAGCTTGACCGATTTCTAATTTCCTCTTTGCTGGGCCACCGCTTTTGAACCACTGGCACATGTCCGTTATTGGGCACTGGTCACAGGCGGGTAATGGCGCTCTACAAACCACTCTCCCATGTTGTATCAGATCAATGTGATACCGAAACGCCATATCAACAGGAACGATGTTCATCAGCAAGTCGTGGGCTTTGACTTCCCCCAAACCTTCTGGAATAATTCCAATCCGCCACGATACTCGGTAAATGTGGGTGTCAACCGGGATGGTTCCCTTCCCCATTGAAAAGCACAAAACGATCGATGCAGTTTTGGGTCCAACTCCTGGTAGAGACATTAGCCAGGTCCTCGCTTCAAGTGTCGGCATGTCCCTTAGGAACTCAAGTGAGTATTCACTAGTTCTTTCGTGGATTGCCTTGAGGCATGAAACGATGTTCTTCGACTTCTGGTTTGCAAGACCAGCCTTGCGAATAACCTCGGCTACTCTTTCAGGACCTGCGTCAACAACGCTTTGCCAGTCTGGAAACGTCGATCTTAGGTTCGTGAAAGCAGGAAACGAATTGACATCGGTCGTGTGTTGGCTCAAGATGCAGCTTATGAGCTCATCCATGGGTTCAAACCGAGCAATTAGCCTAGAACGACCGTACCGCTCCTCTAGCTTTTCAAGGACTTGTTGGACTAGCTGAGTTTTTGCCTTAGGCACTCGTCTATTAGAAGACTTCAAAATGCGATCCACGCAGTCAGAGAGCGGCCAACTTGCCCTTAAAATAGACTATTGCTTCCATCAATCCCGCCTCAAGTGGAACTTTAGGTTCCCAATTTAGGATCGTGCGAGCCCGAGTCGTGTCCGGACGACGCTGTTTTGGATCGTCAACAAGCCCTGGCAAGTGGACAATTTTGCTCTGGGAACCCGTTGCTTTGAGAACCGCTTCGGCAAATTCGAGAATGGTCCTTTCTTCCTGGGTGCCGAGGTTTACGGGTTCTTGATACGACGACATGGCGAGTCGAAAGACGCCTTCAATTAAGTCCGAATAGTAACAAAAAGAGCGCGTCTGGGAGCCATCGCCATAGATGGTTAGAGGCTCACCTGTAAGGGCTTGCTTCACGAAGTTTGGGACGACTCTGCCGTCATTCAGCCGCATCCTGGGTCCAAACGTGTTAAAGAACCGTGCGATTCTCGTATCCAGACCATGGGCATTTCGATAGGCCATTGTAAGGGCTTCGCTGTATCGCTTAGCTTCGTCATACACTGCCCTTGGCCCAATAGGATTGACATTTCCCCAATAGGTTTCTGGTTGTGGAGTTACAAGAGGATCGCCGTATACTTCACTGGTTGATGCCATCATGAATTTTGCATTCTTGGCTTTTGCCAGACCAAGGGCATGTAACGTACCTACCCCACCCGCTTTCATTACTTTTATGGGATAAGTCTTGAAATCTTCCGGGCTGGCTGGACTCGCAAAATTGAACACAAAATTGACTTGCCCTTCGACGTGGATAGGTTCAGAAATATCGGCTTCAATAAACTCGAGTCTAGGATCTGAAGATAGGTGCGAAAGATTATCAAGAGACCCGGTAATTAGGTTGTCAATCGCGACAACTACATGACCTTCTTGGATTAATCGGTCAACAAGATGAGAACCTAGGAAGCCCGCCCCTCCGGTCACTACTGAACGCATGATTAAGAATAGCGAAACAGAAGACAGAAGGTCTACGGTCACTGGGTCCTCAATCGGTAATATCCACTAGGTCTTAAGTGCCAAATCCGCTTGTGAACTCTAATAATTTCTCCCTGATATTGCTAGCGGAAGAACAAAGGGAGTTTCAAACTTCATGTATACAGGCTATTCAAAGGTCTTGCATCGTACAATTAGGTAATCAAGTGGTTCCTAAGCCTTCTTATCACCAATCCTCATGAATATCTGCCGTAATCTCCTCGTAGCAGGGATGCTTGCCTTTGGGGCGCTATCCTTTGGGCAAGGGTCACCTGGGCGGTTAATTGCGCTGCAAAAGCAGCCTCCAACCGCCATGTATAGGGCGACTCCGCTGGGTGCCAAACCCAGTACTGACCTTCTCCATATCTCAGTCAGCCTTAATTTCGGCGACTCCGACGGTATTCGACAGTTCGTAGACACTGTCTCTGATCCAACAAATCCGCTCTATCGCCATTTCATTTCTCCGGATGAGGTTGGACGTAGGTTTGGATTGCCTGCGACCGAAGTTCAGAAGGTAGTTGACTACCTCACATCGCAAGGTATTAGCATTAAGCTGGTTGGCAAAAACAGATTATCTGTGCTGGCAGACGCCACTGTTGCGCAAGCAGAAGCAGCGTTTCACACAAAGATTGAAAGCTTTCAAACTACTCCAGCTGACAAATTTGATAATGGAAAGCGGTTTAGCTTCGTCACACCGCCAACGGTTCCCTCAAATATCGCTTTCAACATAACAAATATTGGTGGACTCGAGAGCTTTACTCGTCCGTCTAAGCGCTATCTGACTCCTGCACAATTGCAAGGGTTGTATAGCCTGTCGAGCATTTACAACGGTGGCTCTAAGGGACAAGGAAGAACGGTCGGAATTTCGAACTATGACGGATTTCGCGTCGCTGGTGCAGTGACCTTCGTCAACTATTTCGGTCTGCCCTTTCCCGCCGCAGGTGCCGGAACCAATGTAACAATAAAAGTAATAAGTGGGGGATCTGGATCGACTGGAAGCCAAGGTGCTGAGGGAGATCTCGACATTCAGGCAACCATAGGCACCGCTCCACTTGCCAGTGTCATCGTTTACGACAATTATCAGTCAAATCCAAATGCGAGCAATGACCCTATCGGCGTGCTCACGACTGAAGCAAACGATAACAATGCAGACATTATCACCGAGAGCTATGGCTGGTCGTTTGATGCCAATACTAGCTTGTCGGCACATAACCTTCACGTATCGATGAATGCCCAAGGCATCACTTACATGGCGGCTTCAGGCGACAGTGGTACAAGCTTCGGCATTTACACTTATCCTGACAAGGATCCTGACGTTCTGTCCGTTGGTGGCACGAAGGCAGCAGTCGATGCGAATAATGTTCGAACGTCGGAAGTAGGTTGGAGCACGAATGGAGCCGGTGGCGGCGGTTGGGTCGTATCGAGCGATACCTACAACGTTCGCCCAGCCTATCAATTGACGACCCCTTTCCTTGCCCAACCGGGGGTTCCCTCTAACGCAAGCGTGCCTTACCGCATGGTGCCGGATATTGCCCTAAACGCTGATCCAAGCACAGGCTACGTGGTATTTATTGGCGCCAACGGCTACATCATTGGTGGCACTAGCGGCGCGTCACCTTGTTTCGCTGGCGCTTTGGCAGATGCCGAACAACAGCTGATTTCCCAAGGCGTTCTTACAGCTGATGGAAACGGGAAGAAGAGGCTCGGGAGGATTCAGGATCTCCTCTATTATCTGAACGGAGACTCTAATGTCTTCTATGACGTAACGTCTGGAACCAATGGAAACTTGCCCAATGGTCAGGTTTCTAACGCTGGACCGGGTTGGGATTTTGATACGGGCTGGGGTCCAGTCATCATCTCAGGATTCGTCAGTAAGTTCGCCAGTATCGGAACCGTTAGCTCAGTCACGCTGAACCCAAGCACGGTACTCGGTGGAAACACCAGTGTGGGAACAGTTACAATGTCGACCAATGCCATTGGTCAAGGCACTCGAGTTGACCTATCCATAACGGCAGGTCACGCCCAGATTCCTGCTTTTGTAACAGTTGCTGCAGGCTCAAGCACTGCGACCTTTAATATCACCACGACTACGGTGACATCGTCGGAAAACCTTACGGTCACCGCAACTGTGCTGAAGAGTTCAGCAACGGCAACCCTAACTGTTTCGCCCGTCGGATTGACGTCCGTTGTGGTTACACCCAGTACGATCATTGGCGGCAACCCAGCAACGAGTGCAGCCGTCAATATGTCGTCACCTGCACAAGCAGGTGGCGCAGTTGTTACCCTTTCATCGAGTGACTCCTCGGTCACGGTACCGGCCTCAGTTACAGTCCCACAAGGCAGTACAACTGCACCATTCAATGTCACCACATCTGGTGTCAGTTCGAATAAGTCGGTTGTTGTAACCGCGTCTTATAGTGGAGGTTCAGTTACCACCACAGTTACAGTAACCCCAGCCTCGGTTAGCTCGGTTAATGTTAATCCGACATCAGTCTTAGGCGGATCGTCAACTTCTGTAACCGGTACGGTTAGCTTGGATGGTGCCGCTGGACCAAGCGGGACGGTAGTCACACTTTCCAGTTCTAACACTGGAGCAGCTACTGTACCAACTTCGGTGACGGTTGCCGCTGGCGCGACTTCTGCGACTTTCGCCGTCACGTCACTTAACGTAACAAGTACTCAAACGGTCACATTAACAGCGACTAACGCGAGTAAATCAGTCACTACAACTCTCACGGTAAATCCCTACACCGTTAGTAGCTTGACCTTGAATCCGACTTCTGTGTTAGGTGGAGACTCTAGCACAGCGACCGTTACCATTGGTGCAGCTGCAGGTCCTGCTGGAGTTGTCGTGACGCTGTCTAGCAGTGGCTCAGATGCGCAAGTCCCTGCGACTGCTACGATTGCAAGTGGCGCTACAACCGCAACCTTTACCGTTACAACAGTCTCAGTAAACGCAACGAAAACGCAAGTGATCACTGCCGCCATTGGTAGTAGTCAACAAACGGCGACGTTGACAATCAATACAGTTAGCCTTCTAAGCGTTGTATCAAACGCCGGCTCAATTGTTGGTGGAAATTCGACTACTGGGACTGTCACCCTAACGGGAGTTGCTCCAACGGGCGGCGTACCCATTACGTTGAGTTCTGCCAATTCTGCAGTCACAGTTCCTGCTTCCGTGACTATCGCAGCTGGATCCACGACTGGAACGTTCTCCATTACGACGGGTGGTGTTGATAGTAACCTTGCTGTCACGATCACCGCGACTTTGAATGCGGTTAATAAGACTTGTGTTCAAAACCTCTTGCCAGCTTGGCCTCTTTCGGTAACGCTGACTCCTTCAACGGTGGTTGGAGGTTCTGGTGCGACATCCGTTGGCAAAGTAAATCTCATTGGTAAGGCAGGCCCTTCTGGTCGAGTGGTCACACTTGCCAGTTCAGACACGACAGCGGCCACGGTTCCTGCTTCGGTAACTGTGCCATCAGGCTCGACAAGTGCTACCTTTACGGTCAGTACCCTTGCGGTATCGTCAGTTCAAACCTCGTCGATCAGTGCAACTGCTTTGGCGAAATCGGCTTCGGCGACTTTAACGGTCAATCCGTCGGTTCTAATGAGCATTACCGTTAGTCCAAATACGGTGGTGGGTGGAAACTCTCCCACTGGAACGGTGACTTTGGTGAACCCCGCTCCTGCG
>JBBQZV010000027.1:0-52984 GCA_038207365.1 Fimbriimonadales bacterium
AAGGTCGGGCAGACTTCCCTCCAACCGTTGCTACCAGGAGTCCTGCCGCATCAAGCGCTTGGTCTCGGATGACCTCTGCAGGCAACCTAAACCTTGGCCCCCTTGCAAGCAATCGGTTTGCTGGATCGTGCTTCGCGACATCTGGTCGGGTGTCTGACGACTGGCAGTAGGTAGCGCTGGTTACCAATTGCTTGATCATCCGCTTCACATTCCACTTGCTTCCAATGAAGTCTGTGGCCAGCCAATCTAGCAATTCTGGATGGCTTGGGAACTCAGCACGGGTACCAAAATCTTCACTTGTCGCAACAATTCCGGTGCCGAAGAACCTTTCCCAGAGTCGATTGACGGCAACTCGTGCCGTTAAAGGATTCGACGGGTCGACGATCCATTTGGCAAGCCCAAGTCGGGTGTTGGGATAGCCCTTGGGTATAGGCGGCAAGAAGGAAGGTGTCTTCGCGGTGACCTTGGGTCCGTGTTTGTCATATTGTCCACGGATCAAGACAAAGCAATCTCGCGGCTTTGCCATTTCTTGCATGACACTGACGGTAGGAATCTCCGATTCCAATTTGGCTTTCGCAGCCTCCATGTCCTTTCGCTTGTCGTCAAGGGTCCGGAACTCTGGATTGTTCTCGTACGACCAGAGCTGCGCCAAAGCAACCTTCTGATCGGGCGTTCGCTTAGCAGCATCAATTCTCAAGAAGGGCGCTGCTGGGCTTACGTCCGCTAGCTTGGCCACTTCTGTAGCCGAAAGGGCGCGATCCGCGATCACGACATCATCGACTTCACCTTCAAATGTGTCGGCCCCGGTTCGACGTCCCACCGTAAGCGGGACATCGGTATGCATGGTCATATTCAAGGCATTGGCTTCAAGGTCCGTTTCAACTGCTTTGCCATTGACGTAGAAATGAACACCGGCTGGCTTGCGTGAACCGTCGTTCGTTACGAAAACGTGAGACCACACATTGTTGGGAATCCCCATCTTGGAGGTGACCTTCAACGCATTTTCGGGCCACTTATTGATGAAATGAGCTGCTGGACGGCCACCCTGGAGATATATGTCCCATCCTCGGAAAGCATTACCCGCATCCATCTTGGCAATCGGCGATCCATTGCCATTTTTGGGTTTCACCCAGCATCCATAAGAGAAACCCTTAGTGCCATCGAAATCACCTACGGAGCCTAGGTTCAGATAGGACTTCGAGTCGGTCGTAATCGAGCCCGTTGAACGTCCCAAATCGGGCTTATAGTCTCCAACAATTTTCGGAGTCGGACCATTGTTGTTCGCACTGCCCCACTCCACTCCTACTACTTTTCCAAAAGTGTAGCGAGCTTGCAAGCCTGCTATTGGCTGCTTCTCAGAGCTGGCTTTAGGCTGCCAGTTCTCGGCTTTGGGTCGATCGGCAATCAAACAGGCGTTTGCCTTAATTCGAACATCCGTTAGCTTGGTTATGAGATGCTTGAGTTCGGACTCTTGGCCTGGATAAGGTGCTTTGATGAAAGGCACTTGATTGACGGCCGCGTCCACACCCATACCCTCTTCGGGAACATTACTAAAAAATGCATTGAGACTATAGAAGTCTTTCTGGCTGATGGGATCGTATTTGTGATCGTGACATCTAGCACACCCGGCAGTGAGCCCGAGCCAGGTAGCAGAAGTGGTTTCGACTCGGTCGATAACCATTTCCACTCGCCATTCTTCGGGAATGATTCCACCCTCAGTATTGACGCGATTATTTCGGTTGAAGCCTGTGGCAATCCTCTGACTCAACGTCGGGTTAGGTAGTAGGTCACCTGCGATCTGATCTACGGTGAACTCATCGAACGGTAAGTTCGTGTTATAGGCGTCAATAACCCAATCTCGCCATCGGTATTGAAATCTTTCATAGTCCGATTGGAAGCCATTGCTGTCGGCATAGCGGGCACAGTCCATCCAGTCCATGGCCATTCGCTCGCCATACTTTGGAGAGGCCAAGATTCGATCTACGGCCTTGACGTATGCTTTCGGAGAGTTGTCGGCCAGGAATGTATTAACTTCGGACGTGGTAGGCGGGATTCCAAGCAAATCAAGTGTTACACGCCGGATCAACGTACGCTTGTCGGCGCGGGGCGACGGCTTAATTCCATCTTCTTCCAGCTTGGCAAGAATGAAGTTATCTACCGGGTTAATGGGCCAAGATTTTGCATTGACATTCGGCACGGGAGGCTTAATTGGGGCGACGAAAGCCCAGTGCTGCTTATATTCGGCACCTTGCGCGATCCACTCTTTGAGTAGCTTTCGTTCTTCGTCATTGAGGAACTTATTACTTGAGAGCGGAGGCATCTGAAGGCCGTTCTTGGCATAAATGCGCTTGACTAATTCGCTCCGCTCGGGATGTCCCGGAACGATCGCGTACAAGCCATCTGACATCTTTTCTGTGGCCGTGTCACGGTGATCGAGGCGCAAATTGGCCATTACGGCTTTGCTATCATGACCATGGCAAGTGAAACACTTGGTGATGATCGGCCGAATATCTCGGTTGTAATCGATCTTTTTGGGTTTAGGCGCTTTGGAGTTTTGAGTCGGCACACTCCAAACGGCAGCCGCCAATAAGCAAAATCCAGACAACTGGAGGAAAATTCTGGCCGATTTCCTCACCGTACTGCTTCGTCGCAAGCTCAATGTCACCTCGATAGGATACTACAGGCGTTCAAATCCGAATAGGAGTAGCATTGGACTAAGTGGCCACGATTTTGGATGTCTGTGGCCATACTTGCCCAGCAATACTACTAGTCCTACGCCATGATTGGTTCGATGAGTTCGCCCGACACATCGGTCAACCTGAAATCTCGTCCTTGATACCTAAAGGTCAGCTTCTTATGGTCGATTCCAAGGATATTGAGGATAGTCGCGTGTAGGTCGTGTACGCTGACTGGGTTTTCGACGATGTTGTAGGAATAGTCGTCGGTTTTGCCGTAAGTCATTCCCTTTTTCATCCCTGCGCCTGCCATCCAAATCGTGAAGCATCGAGGATGGTGGTCTCTGCCGTAGGTACTCATCGATAGCTCGCCTTGCGAGTAAACCGTTCGTCCAAATTCTCCGCCCCAAACGACCAAAGTCTCGTCTAGCAATCCTCGTTGCTTCAAATCCTTGATGAGGGCGGCTGAGGGCTGGTCAGTATCCATGCACTGCCCCTTGATAGCTGTAGGCAGTCCAAAATGGTGATCCCAGCCCATATGGAAGAGTTGTACGAATCGGACACCGCGCTCAGACAGGCGTCTGGCTAGAAGACAGTTAAACGCAAACGACCCGGGGATCTTAACGCTTGGACCGTACATCTCTAGGATGCTCGAGGGCTCCTTGGAGATATCCGTGAGTTCTGGGACGGAAGTCTGCATGCGGAATGCCAACTCGTACTGGGAAATTCGAGTCGAGATTTCTGGATCTCGAGCACTAAGCAGCTTTAGCTTATTAAGACCCACCAAGTCGTCGATCATGCCACGGCGGGTATCACGGTCAATTCCTTCAGGATCAGAAAGATAGAGCACAGGATCGCCAGCGTTACGGAACTTCACACCTTGGTGTTGTGTGGGTAGGAATCCTGAACCCCAGAGCCGGTCGTAGAGCGGTTGGTCGTCTTTTCGCCCGGTACCTACAGACGTCATAACCACGAAGGCAGGAAGATCCTTATTTTCAGTGCCTAAGCCGTACGACATCCATGATCCGAAGCTGGGACGGCCAGCGAGTTGCGAGCCGGTCTGAAGAAAGGTTACGGCCGGGTCGTGATTTATCGCCTCAGTATTCATCGAGTAGATAAAGCAAAGTTCATCCACGACAGACCCAAGATGAGGCATCAGCTCTGTAAGAACAATTCCACTTTGACCATGAGGCTGGAATTTGAAAATGCTAGGAGCTACAGGAAATGTCTTTTGTCCAGAGGTCATTCCTGTCAGTCGCTGACCGTTTCGTATGGAACTTGGGAGATCTTCGCCACGGAATTTCTCAAGCATTGGTTTGTGGTCAAACAAATCCATCTGTGAAGGTGCGCCAGATTGGAACAGATAAATGACTCGCTTTGCCTTAGGTGCAAAATGAGGTACCCCGGCTATGCCTCCGATTCGCTTCCTTTGGTCGCTAAAATTCTGGCCGAGCACGTCACCGCCCAGAAGGGTGAACAGCGCAGTCAGCCCCAAGCCTGCTCCTCTCTTGAGGAAGACGCGGCGGTTCATTTGATCCTGAATTTGATAGAGTGGGTCCATATTTCTTGGCTGGTTTATTCCTTGGTAAGGGTCTCGTCTAGATTGAGAATCGTGCTGGCAACGACGGTGTAAGATGCAAGTTCAGCTGGATCAAGCTTGGCGAAGTTTTTAGCGTCACCTTGTGAAATCAGTTTCACGGCCGCCTTGGTATTTGAGCGATAGTGTGCCAGGCGCAGTTGAAGTCCGCGCTCCAAAATCTTCATTTCGGCATCAGATGGAAGCCTCGAAAGAGTCAACTGGTAAGCGAAATTGAGTCGTTCCCTTGGAGACTTCCCACCTTCCTTTAACATTCGGTTAGCGAGAATCCGAGCGGACTCGAGATAAGTTACGTCGTTTAACAGCACGAGAGCCTGAAGGGGAGTGTTCGTCCTCGCACGCTTTACCCTACACGTTTCGCGAGTGGAGACATCGAACAGCGTCATTTCTGGAGGTGCTGCAGTTCGCTTCCAAATCGTATAGAGGCTCCTTCGATGGAGTCCCGAATCGGTGTCGTGCTTGTAGTTGCGCAAGTTGCCGTATACGTTCAGTTCATCCCAAACGCCGTCTGGCTGATAAGGCCTTACGGAAGGTCCACCGACTTTCTCTGCAAGGATTCCAGCTACTGCGAGCGCTTGATCACGGATGACCTCGGCGGGCAATCTGAAACGGGGCCCGCGACAGTAGTAACGGTTGAGCGGATCGACTTTGATGTCTTCCGGACTGTCATCGGATTTCTGGCGATACACTGCGCTGGTAACCAGTTCTTTGATGAATGCCTTCTGGTCCCACTTCAGTCGAATAATCTCAGTGGCTAACCAGTCCAAAAGCTCAGGATGGGTGGGGAATTCCGCCCGGGTGCCAAAGTCTTCGCTAGTGGCAACCAGTCCGGTTCCAAAGAATCTTTCCCAGAATCGATTGACTGTGACTCGTGCCGTAAGCGGATTAGTAGGACTGACAATCCATTTGGCGAGCCCCAAGCGGTTGCGGGGATAGCCAGCAGGTATGGGAGGCAAGAAGGAGGGCGTGGCAGCAGTTACTTTGGGCCCGTGCTTGTCATAGGCGCCCCTTATCAGGACATAACAGTCGCGAGGTTTTGGCATCTCCTCCATGACCATAACTGTTGTGATTTTTGATTCTAGCTTGCTCTTCGCGTCCTCAATTTTCTTGTTTTCCACTTGAAGTTCGCGGAACGCTGGATCATTCGATCGAGACCAAAGAGTTACTAGTTCGGTGTTTTGTTCCTTGGTTCGATTTTCAGCTTTGATGGCAAGAATCGGCGCGGCAGGATTGACGTTTGAAATATTCTCAGCTTCTGTCGCGCTTGCGGGTCGATCGAAGAGCACGACATCGTCAATTTCGCCATCGAATATGTCGCTGTTCGTCCTTCTTCCAACCGTGATTGGCACATTTGATTTAATGGTGTCAGACAACGAATTCTTGTCGACCGTCAGTTCGGTGGGTTGCCCATTGACATAGATTTGGACACCACTGGGCTTGTTCGAACCATCGTAGGTGACCAAAACATGACTCCACTGCCCCATCGGCAGCTTCGTTTTGGAAATGACTTTCATGGCATTGTCGGGCCACTTGTTCAGGAAGTGCGCTGCCGGTCGGCCTCCATCGAGCATCATGTCCCAGCCACGGTAGTCGTTCTTCGAGTCCATTTTGGCTAATGGGGAGCCGTAGTCACCTGCCGGCTTGATCCAGCAGCCATAGGACATGCCATGGGTGCCATCGAAAGTGTCCTTTTGCCCAAGGTCTAGAAAGCCTTTGTCATTAGACTTAATTGCTCCAGTCGAACGGCTTACGGATGCTTTGACAGTTCCTTCGACTTTTGGAGCGGGCACGTTACCGAATTCGACTTTGGGTGTTTCGCTAAGTGCATATCTCGCGATGAGCCCCTTAGAGGCGCTTGGATCCCAAGGCTTAAGAGTTGGCGACCAATCCTTGGCCTCTGACGCATTCGCCACCAGCCTAGCATCGATTTGTGTTTTGACCTGGCTGAGCTTTCTTGTCAATTCGTCAAGCTGTTTGGCTTGGTAGGGATAAGGTGCGCTAATGTACGGCGGATGATTCTCTGGTCGCTCGACACCGGACCCAGATTCTGGAACGTTGTTAAAAAAGGCGTTTAGACTATAAAAGTCTTTCTGCGTAATTGGATCGTACTTGTGATCGTGACATCGCGCGCAGCCAGTTGTAAGACCCAGCCAAGTTGCTGACGTTGTTTCCACGCGATCAATAACCGTTTCGATTCGCCATTCTTCAGGGATAACACCTCCCTCAGTATTGATACGGTGATTCCGATTGAAGCCAGTCGCAATTTTCTGGTCTAGAGTCGGGTGTGGAAGAAGATCACCTGCCAATTGCTCGACAGTGAACTGGTCGTAAGGCATGTTCTTGTTGTAGGCATTGATGACCCAATCGCGCCAGCGCCACTGGAATCGCTCGAAGTCCGCTTGGTACCCATTGCTGTCTGCATATCGGGCATAGTCCATCCAATCCATTGCCATGCGCTCACCATAGCGAGGTGAAGCCAGTAAGCGGTCTACAACCTTCTCGTAAGCGTTTGGAGACTTATCGGCAATGTAGGCCTGAACTTCGCTTGGCGTTGGAGGAATTCCAGTAATGTCGAGGCTCGCACGTCGAATCAACGTGCGCTTGTCTGCTTCAGGAGCAGGTTTTAGTCCCCGTTCTTCCAGCTTTTCAAGAATGAATGAGTCGATCGGGTTTCGGACCCAGGATGCCAGCTTTACTTTCGGAAGGGTTGGGCGAACTGGAGCAACGAAAGCCCAATGCTTCTTGTATTCCGCGCCCTCTAGGATCCACTGAGTCAGTAGCTTCCGTTCGTCATCGTTCAGAAACTTGTTGCTCGATTTTGGAGGCATTCGCATCGCGTTCTTTGCGTAAATCCTTTCCACAAGCTCGCTCTTTTCAGGGTGGAAAGGCACGATCGCAAATTGCTTACTAGCCAGTTTCTCAGTCGCGGTTGCCTTTTCATCTAGGCGAAGTCCGGCTTCGATTGACTTGCTGTCATGCCCGTGGCAAGTGAAGCACTTGGTGATGATGGGTCGGATGTCCCTGTTGTAGTCGAGCTTCTTCTTGGCTACAGGTTTGGAGTTTTTGGACGGACTACTCCACACGCCGGCTACCAAAATACACAAACCAGACAATTGAACCGCTAATCGGATCGATCTGCGGAGGCGAATACGATGGCCCAAGCTCAATTCCACCCGCATATCATACATCAGCAACGCAGCGACAACCCTGTCAACTATTGGAGAATCCGGACAGTGGATTGAACGTCGTTGCCTTTGGGCCGAACCTTAGTGAAGCCTAAGCTCGTAAGGTTTACTATTCTAGAGGTCGAACTCAGCGATTACAAACGTGTGATCAGAGGGCCTTGGCCACTTTCTTGGGTCCAAATCAACGTAGCATTTAGTGCAAAGCTTGCTCATCGAATTTGTGGCATAGATGTGATCGATGCGCCAACCGAGATTTCGTTCAACACTTCGCGGAATTTGGAAGTCCCAGAATGTGTAATTGCCGGCTGAACTTTCAAACTTTCGGAAGAGGTCGACAAGGCCGAAATTGACAATATTGTCTAGTCGTGAGAATTCTTCGGGGTGGTGACCAACTCCACCCAACATTCTCTTTGAGTCGTAGACATCGCCAGGTGTAGGTGCGACATTAATGTCACCCAGCCATATCAATGGATCTGAAGGACTGAAATTCTGATCTAAAAAAGTCCGGAAGCGGTCCAGCCATCTGAGTTTGTATTCAAACTTATCGCTTCCGACGGTGTTACCATTCGGCACATAAGTATTGATGATCGGAATTCCGTTAACTTCACAAGTTAGGATGCGTGCGTCGTTTGGAAAAAGCTCATCACCAAAGCCACTTCGAGGCGATGAAATACCGATGCGACTCAGAATCGCCACTCCGTTCCAAGATTTTTGGCCGTGCAGGGCAATCTCATATCCGAGTTCTTCGAACTCCGCGCGGGGAAACTTGTCGTCCTCCACCTTTGTTTCTTGAATGGCCAGAACATCGGGCTCAACATCAGCCAACCACTCTACTAGAATGGGTAACCGAGCACGGACTGAAGCGGCATTAAAGGTGGCGACTTTCATTCGCTAGATTCTAGCCCGTGGAACTCGTGTCCTGACAAGCCTAACTCTCTGACAATAGTGCCGAACCAATCGGACAGAATAGTTATTGTGCATTTCGATCTTCTGATTCATGGCGGAACGGTAGTGACTTCAACTTCCGAGGCATTAGGCGACATAGGAATCATTGGATGCAAGATCGCTGCGATAGGTGATTTGAAAGGTTCTGCATCGGCAGCGGAACTTAATGTTTCTGGGTTGAAAGTTTTGCCTGGACTCATCGACACCCAGGTCCACTTTCGCGAACCAGGATTGGAACAAAAAGAGGACTTAGAATCGGGATCAAGGGCGGCATTGATGGGTGGCGTGACCTCCTATTTGGAAATGCCCAATACGAATCCAACAACCACGAATGCTTGGGCACTGGAAGATAAGCTATCCAGAGCCCATGGACGATCTTGGGCTCACTATGGGTTCTTTGTAGGCGCATCTACAGAGAACGCAGAGGAGCTCTCGGAATACGAAAATCTTCCTGGTACGCCAGGCATAAAGATCTTCATGGGAAGCTCAACGGGGCCTTTACTTGTAGGTTCAGACGAAGATCTTAGGCGTGTTTTGCAGTCGGGAAAGAAGCGCTGCCCTATCCACGCCGAGGACGAACCTAGAAATCGCGAACGGAAGTCACTCATCAGTCAACAGCCGCACTCTCGCGAGCATCCCTTTCTTCGGGACGCTGAAAGTGCTCGCTTGGCAACCGAGCGCATCCTCAGACTTTCGAGCGAGACGGGACGGCCCGTTCACATTCTCCATGTCTCGACAGGTGAAGAACCGCCCATGATTGCCAAGGCTAAAGCATTGGGTCTTGGCACAACAGCCGAAGTGACTCCGCAACATCTTTACTTTCACGCTCCGGATTGCTATGACCGGTTGGGCACCTTTGCCCAAATGAATCCCCCCATTCGCTCCATAAAGCATCAAGAAGCCCTTTGGAAGGCACTCGAAGAAGGCGTATTCGATGTCTTCGGAAGCGATCACGCTCCTCATACGCTTGACGAGAAAGCGCTACCCTATCCAACCAGTCCGAGCGGCATGCCTGGGGTTCAGACTCTCCTTACGGTGCTCCTCACATTCGTGAATCAGCAAAGGCTAGACCTAAATACGGTCGTCAGAATGGCTTGCGAAAACCCTGCAAAACTCTACGGCATACACAATAAAGGAAGGCTAGAGGTTGGCTATGATGCTGACTTAGCAATCGTGGATACGGATCGGAAACAGATATTCGATCGGCGCATGGTTGAGAGCAAATGTGGATGGAGTCCCTATGAGGGTGACGTTCTAACTGGGTGGGTAGAACATGTCATCTTGAACGGAACTCTTGCCGTTCGAAGCAACGAGCGACTTGGCTCACCTGCAGGAACCATGCTTCGATTCTCCTGAATGGAAAGCGCGTCAAAGGTCGATCTTGACGTTACCTTTCGCCGGTAAACTCAGGCGGTCATGCCTAAGCTTATTCTTGTCCGTCACGGGCAGTCACTATGGAATCTTGAAGATCGATTTACCGGCTGGGTAGATGTCCCTCTTACACCAAAAGGAAGAGAGGAAGCACGAGGTGCAGCTCATAAGCTTGCATCAGTGCATATCGATGTCGCTTACACAAGCGAACTTACGCGAGCCCAAGACACCCTTGCATTGATCATGGAAGAGATGGGGCGAGATCTGCCGACGATCAAAGATGCCGCTCTCAACGAGCGTCATTACGGTGACCTCCAAGGTCTGAATAAGACGCAGACTTCGGAGAAGTTTGGAAAGGAACAGGTCCACATTTGGCGCCGAAGCTACGACGTACCACCGCCCAATGGTGAATCGCTTGAAATGACTGCCGCGCGTACACTTCCCTTTTTCGAAAGATGCATTTTGGGAGACATCTATCAGGGAAAGAGTGTTCTCGTCGTAGCTCATGGCAACTCAAACCGCTCGATTGTCATGAAGCTCGATAACCTCTCCCGCGAAGAAGTCCTTGAGCTCAATCTCGGGACGGCAGTTCCTCTCGTATACGACCTGACACTTGAAGGTCATGTTGTATCCAAAGAGATCCTCTAGACACGCATTCACCTAGAGAATAAAATGCCTGGTCCAAAGATCTTGACCAGGCATTTCTCCTAAGCGTCTTTTACCGCTAATTATCTGATCTAGCCTTTAGTCCGTCGCATTGTGCCTACGCAAATGCAATCTCGAATGCTAGACCTACCGTTAGCAGAAATGAAAATTGGCCACCCCTTTCGGAGTGGCCAATTTCTATTTGGGGATCCTCTACTCGTTATCGGTTGACTACAACACCAGCGGCAGCAGATGCCCCGCCAAAGGTAGCCGTTACGATCGTCGATAGAGTTCTCGATGGAATGTTCGCTGTGCAGCTAAAGCTGACGGTGGTTGCACCTTGCTTAACTGCGACGCTTGCAGGAACGTTCAGGATCGACTTTACAGAATTGGTTAGAGTGATCAAACCGTCTGCTGAAGCAGGTCCGTCGAGAGTAATCGTGCAGATGGTCTTGTTCCTTGGAGCTCGACCAGAGAGGATGTTGGGTTTGAAGGCTATCGAAAGTACGCCTACCGATCTAACGGTTAGAATTGTGCTCTCAGAACCCGTGCCACCTAATGTTCCACCTGGAAGAGTTGCGGAGATCGTAACGTCTTCGCTAACCGTGCTTGGAGGAGCAGTGAAGATGGTGAATGTCGCGGTCTTCGCACCAGCTGCAACCGTGACGACACCTGAGCCGGGGCCGCTACCAAAATTAGCAACTGCAGCATCCGAAGTATTGAGCGTGAAGGTTAATCCACCTGCTGGCGCCGGGGCCGGAAGGGTGATCGTTCCTGTCGATGTACCGGATGGGCCACCAACTACTGATCCAGGATTAACCGATATGCCAAACGATACGCCAGTTACCGTAAGTGTTCTACTGATTGATACAGGTCCGCGTGATGCAGTGATCACAGCAGACTTGTCAGTTGGAATCACGATTGTGTTAATCGTGAAGATCGCACTTGTGGCACCTGCCGGGATCGTTACAGTTGCAGGAACTGTGGCTACCGAAGCATCGCTTGTTGCAATCTTGATAACTACACCACCAGCTGGGGCAGCGTTACCGATGATAACGGTTCCCTGTGAAGTTCCTCCACCAGGAACTGTTGTTGGATCGATTGTGAATTCCGTCAGATCCGACGCCTTAATGAACAGAGTATTCGATATGGACTCGTCTGGATAATTGCCTTGTGCAGGTCGATTAGCCGTAATGACTGTCTGAGTACTTGTTGGTTTGTAGGGCGTGTGAATCGTGAAGGTCTTGAACGTATCGCCTTGCTTGAAGACCAGCTGATTGGTTGGCGAGTTGCCAGTATCAAAGCTGAACGTCGGATCGGACGAAGTCAAGTTCACGATGAACGGTCCAGTTGCCTGACCGTTAAGGGTCACTGTTCCTGTAACGTCCGTTCCACCTGCAACTGTGCTGTTGTCGAAGGTCAAGGAGAGCAGACTGGCCAACGTTACCGTTAGGGTCTGTGTCTTGCCAACTCCGAGCAGCGAGGCAGTGATCTGGGGGAACGATACGGTACCGACACCGCTTGTATCGATTTCAAACGCTACCGATGCCTGACCTTCTGGAACTGTAATCACTGTAGTGGCAGCGCCGTTGAAGTTCACGATATTGGGAGAGTCTGTCAGGATCGTTACCGAAACTCCGCCGCTTCCTGTTGGAGGAAGTGCTGCAAGTGTGATTCGACCCGTTACTGCGTTGCCACCAACAATGCTTGTTGGAGTCAGCGAGAACTGTTGCAACCAAGGGGTAACCGTGAATTGGCCGATTGAGAAACTGCCTTGGTAACTTGCCTTGACCTGAGCAGCAATGTCAACTGTAACTGCCGACGAGTAGACAGTAAATGTCGCTGTCGTTTGCCCTGAGGCCATTGCAAGCACCAAGGTTCCCTGAGGCTTCGTTGGGTCTGAAGAGAAGGATGCAGCACTTGTGCTGTCCAAAGTCAGAAGGATGTTCGCGCCGCCAGTTGGAGCGCCTTGGCTAAGTGTTACCGTACCAGTGGTTGTTGCGCCCAATCCACCTGGAATGGTGCTCGGGTTAAACGTCACGCTGGCGACCGATGCCAATCCGACTCGAAGCTTGTCTAACCAACCATCTCTTCTATAGGTTACCGAAATCGTTGGGATTGGGCTTCCAGGAGGAGTTGACGTGGTGGGCCAGCTGTAGGGCGTGTAGTTCGGATAAGTCTCCGAGAGGGCTCCAAACAGGATTCCACCTAGAGTCGTGTAACCATTTGCATCTGCCGTAGCCTTGAAAGCTAGCGGTGAGATCATGGCTGCAGGAAGCGAGGAGTTATCTGTGTAAACCGTCGGAGTTCCAGCAGAACTAAACAGTGCGTACTGTCTATAGCTGTCGGTCCATCCGAATACCCACACGTCGCCGAAGCTGTCAACAAACGGTCCATAGACTCTATCGTCTAGTGAGCCACCAAGATAGGTGCCGTAGAGAAGAGTTGTCGCAGACGAGTTCAGGATGTTTAAGAACCCAGTAGTCGTTGCAAGGTCTGAGCCGCCGCCAGCTGGCTGCAAGTTGGCGGGAACCAAAGCTGTTTCCAATCCGCCATTAACTCCTTGAACCGTTGTTTGAATGGTTCCAAGAGTCATGCTGTTCGGCTGGTTAGGATCCGACGCGTTGACCGGATTCTGAGTAAACGTGTCTGGGAAGTCGTAGAAGTTCGGGTGAACGTTTCCGGTAACGAATGTGTTTCCTCGATTGTCTACTGCAACGCCTGAAGGCAGAACCAAACCGGATGTCTTAAGGTTAGTTGAGTAAAGAATTTGGGAAGCATCGGTATTGAGCTTCGTGACAACTACGTTCGAGAAGGCATTAAATGTCTCGCCGTACACGCCACGCGTTCGTGGGTAGTTGAAGGAAGAAGCAATACCTGTAATGTACAGATTGAGATTTGAGTCTACGTCGATACAGGAGCCAGAATTGAACGTCGTACCATCAAGGTCGAAGTCCAAGCCACCTGCGATGTCGAAGCCGTTGCCACCAATCAAAGTCGAGTAAGCAACAGTTCCATCGGGTCGATATTTCTGTACGAACAGATCGTCGTTCCGAAGTAGACGTCCACCTTGGTATACGCCAGCAGTCGTTTTGAAGACTGGATTGACGGCAGTGTCCACGTTTCCTTGGAAGTGGCATGTACCACCTACATAAACGCTTCCCTGCGCATCCATCGCAACACCGTTAAGGTCAATCGAAGCACCACCGGATACATATCGAGGTACGACTGCATCCATTGCGAAGGACTTGGCAACCGTATCGAAGGTGTACTTCACCACATAGCCAGCTTTGCCACCAGGAAAGGCCGCTGGAATTTCCGTTATTGGAACAAGTTTCTGATACGCAAGCGGACTTACCGTTCCACCAAAGGTGAAGATTACAGGATCGTTAGGTCCTGGGTTCGCTTTAGGTTGAATAGCAAAGCCTGAAAGAAATTCATCGCTATCGCCACCAAACAGTTTGACTGTCTCAGTTGTAACTGGATCAAGAACTGTAGTTGCACTCTGCTTAAAGCGCATGACAAATATGTCAGACGTTTTTGGTAGAGGAGCGTAAACCGGTTGAGGGGTTAATCGTGAACCATTGATCTGAAGCAGAACATTGGTGTTCGCGAGAATTCCGCAGAAAGTGATCGTAATCGTCTTCTGAGGCAACGTGTTTACGCCAGCTACTGGCTCAACGTCTGTTACAACGTTATTAGCGCCGACTCCAGCAACGTTTGCGATTGCGGTTCGGATAGCAACGTTGTTAGCATTCCAAGGAATATTTACGGTTGCCGCGCCATTTACAAACAGATTGAAAGTGCCACCAGTTGGTGCAGAAGTCGTTGGATCCCAGAACAGAGCATATCTCGTACATGCGTTGATCTGATAAACACCGCCTCCGGTAAGAAGCGTATTGTCAACTCCAACGGCGGGAGGATTACCGACATAAGGTGCACCGACAAACTCAATAACAAACGGAGGAACCGTTGCCGTCGGATTGTCTGGCAGTACGCGCACCGAGTTTGCACCGAGAACAGCATTTATAGCTGCTTGAACGACTGCTGGAGCCGCATTATAAGCGATCGGAGCTGTCGTAACAGGTCCGCCTGGAAGGAAGAAAATGAGGGCATAAGTTCCGCCTGAAGGTGCAGTTCCGTTAGTTGCTGCAAGTTCAACGGCCTGTCCGTCGATTCTTTGAGTCACCAAGTACTTGGTGCCCATCTTATTGCTCGTAATGCTTAGCAAAAGTGGGAAATTCCAAGGTAGAGAAACTTTGTAAGTTGCCCCTTGGTCAAGAGTAGCTCCCGCAGGAACTGCTTTAACTACAACGCCAGCAGTGCCAAGCATTGCGTTGATTGCGTTCTGCATCTGAAGATCAGTTACATTAAACGGCAAAGCTGCTGAGTTAATGAAACCACCGTAAGTAACCTTAAACGTTCCACCCGTTGGTGGTGCGTTTGGTGGGTTACTGGTCATCGCCAGGAACTGGACGTTCGGTCTTTGATAAACCTCGTTGCCAGGAAAGTCGGATGATTGCGTTCTGCCTGCGATCCAGATGTCACCCTGAGGATCAACCTTAATGAACTGACCATAGTCGTTCAAGGAGCCTTGAATGATCGCAGCATAATCGTGGCTATAGGCATCGCCTTGGAGTTTGGAGACAAATGCGTCTCGTCCACCATGAAGCTGAAATCCATAAGGACCGAAGATGCTCGGGAAGTCCTTGGCCATCGTATAGCCTGTCATGTATACGCCGCCAGCATTATCGGTAGCAACCGATCGAACTTCATCAAAACCGCTGTCACCACCGTAGTAACTTCCATAGACCAGCGGGTCTATAACAAGCGGCTTCGAGTGATCGTAGACACCAAGCTTAAAGCTAAACTTGGAATTCCCAAGGGCAACGAAGTTCGCGGGAACCTGCTGTCGGCGACCATTTACGGCCTGATATGCAAATAGTCTCCCTTGAGACAGTGTGCCGATCTGAGTTTTGATGGCGATCGTATCAGCTACGATCGATGTCCCAGAAGCACCCTTAAAAGCAAGTTTGATCTTATTAGGATCCGCATTTGGCGCTACGACTAAGTCGTACCGCGGTTGCGAATGATCATAGTAGGTATGCAGAGATATACCCGGGTAGATATTCTTCGCAACAACGCCTGAATAGCTGTTAGCGGTCCGAAGTCTTTTGAACTTCGCATTCAGGTAGTCCGTCACAAAGTTCAGCTTGTCGCTGCCCTGCGGATTAAAGCTGGTCGCTCCTTCAAAACTCATTCCAACGACTTGACCCTTAACAGAAGGGTTTAGTCCGGAAGTTTTAGCTTTGAAATAGTCGAAGGTCAAGCCGTCATTCGTTAGCCAGACGTTCATATTCTCAGAACGCGCCTCATACAGCGCCTTCTTCGGCCACTGACCAACGTTTTCAATAAATCGATTCGAAGCTTTATTAAGCCTCTTCTGAGCATCAGCGGAAGAAAGCTGCGGAACCTTCGCGGCATTGGCCTTAGGGCCACCTGCGAAAGCCACACCAGTCAGTAGCCCGAAGACACCCAGCAAGCCCACGCATTTACTGCGATTACTTATCAAGAGCACAAGTACGACACCTCTAAAACGAGTAGAACCCCAAAAATTGCTTGGCCGAACAGGCTTTCGGATGCCATCCGTCCAATATTCAGTCAAGGTAAGCCCAGACTGAACTTTGGACAGTATAGAACATCCAGCCATATTCGACCAGTAGTTACGTCAATGGCTAGACGGGCTTTCTTTGAAGAATGGTGCGCCGGTAACGTCCTTTCTTCAGATTCGTTCCAAAATCACCCTCAAACAGGTGGTTTTCGGCTTCCAAAAGGTAATTTGCTCCTCTTGTCGAGGAGATGTCAAAGACTATAAGAAATCTCTAACTAGAGTTTTGTGAAGTTCGATTCGAACTCATCGAGCGCGATGATGCCGGCGTTGTTGTTGTTTGCCGTCCGCAACCTTGAGCAGAGAACGCTGCTGATATTCCATAAAATCTGCGCGGCAATAACGGGATATTCCTTTAAAATAGCCATCAATGGTTCAAACGGCAGTACGACGACATCACAATTGCCGCTTGCTGTAGCTGTCCCCGATCGTGGCCGGCCATCTAAGAACGAGATCTCGCCCATGGGCATACCAGGCATGATAAGACCAAGCGGTTCGCCTGACGCCGTTTGGACGCGGACAGAGCCGTTCGCAAGAATATAAAGATCTCGCGTGTATTCGAACTGCATGAGGATCGCATCTCCGTCATGGAAATGCGTTAATCTTGCAATATTGTAAAGACTCTCTAACCCCTCAATCGACAGACCCTCTGCCAAATAGCTCAACCGAATTGCTTCTTTTAAATCCATATCTAACCCAGGTTCGATTTTTACTGCTGATCTTCTAGAACACAAAAATAGGTTATTTCTCTGGTTTTCGTTTCAGCGTAGAGCCAATTTTCCCTCTTTTGGACTAAACAACTTCTAAAAAAGGTGTTGCAACTTGCCTGTGCTATCGCCAAGAGTTTCGGTGGGCACTCCCATCCGGTCCAACAAGGACAAGAACAGATTGTTCAGCGGAGTATTTTTTGGATAAACCATATGCGCTCCGGGTTTAAGTGACCCGGCGCCCTTGCCTGCTAACAAGATCGGAAGATCATCGTGATTGTGTCGGTCACCGTCTCCGATTCCGCCGCCGTACACGACCATTGAATTATCGAGGAGAGAACCTTCCGGTTCCTTTATCGATGCCATCTTGCCTAAAACGTAGGCTAGCTGTGTTACGTGGAACTGATCAATCTGCTGTTTCTTCTTCAGCTTCACCGGATCCGTTCCGTGGTGGGACATGTCATGGTGCCCTTCTGGAACTCCAACCATGGGATAACTTCGATTGCTACCCTCGTTGGCGAACATAAAAGTAGCTACTCGGGTCAAGTCTGCTTGGAAAGCCAAAATCATCATATCGCCCATCAAGCGAATATGAGCGGCATAGTCTTGAGGAACTCCGGATGGCACTCGAATTCCATTCATTCCTGCCGATGCCGTAATACGGTCGAACTTCGCCAAGCGCTCTTCAATTTCTCGAACGGCTGTGAAGTACTCATCTAGCTTGCGCTGGTCGCGAATCCCAATCTGGGACTTTAACTTACTTGCGTCTTCCAACACAAAGTCTAAGACGCTCTTGTTGTATCGAGACCGCATGATTCGACTTTCGACCGCTTCACCGTGGTCACCGTTACCGAACAATCGTTCAAAAACTAACCTCGGATTGATTTCCTTGGCAACCGGAGTTGTCTCTGAACGCCATGAAATATTCGAAGAGTAAGCGCAACTGTAACCTGAGTCACAATTTCCAGCCTCAGCCCCACGTTCGCAACCGATTTCGATGGAAGGAAATGGAGTGAGATGTCCAAGCTTGCCCGCCGCCACTTGGTCAGCACTAATACCATTCTTGATGTCTGCGCCTGCCGTCTTGCGAGGATGCACACCGGTAAGCCACGCAGCAGCTGATCGTGCATGGTCGCCAGGACCATCACCTAGATCAAAAGCATTGTGCTGTGCCAATCCGGTGAGGACTGAGAATTGACCCTTAATCACATTAAGCGGCGCAAGAACTTCCGGCAACTCAAACCCCGCGCCTTCGCCAGACGGTGTCCATTGGGGCATGCTAATGCCGTTCGGCACGAACATAAAAGCCATGCGATTCGTTCGAATTTTAGCTGAAGAAGCCAAAGCAGTCAGTGGAAGCATCCCTTCAAGAAGTGGAAGCGCCATGAGCGTACCGATGCCCTTAAGAAATGTTCTACGCGGTATAAGATTGCTCATTTGCCTTTTCCTCCGACAACTCGTTTCTTCCTGAATGGGTCGCTCAATACGATTCCATCAATTAGTGATGAGAAATGATAGCCCTTTGATTCGCAGGCCAGCGCAATTTCATCAACAGAACAGCGATCGTATGACTCTACTCCACGTCCAATCGCGTAGGTTAGCAGTTTCTCTGCCAATCCTTTAACAAAATCAGTCTTTTTCTGGATCAAGATATTGCATAGCTCTTCGGAACCCTTGAACTTCGTTCCATCGGGTAGCACGCCCGAAGAGTCGATTGGATCATTTCCATCCTTTGATCGCCATCGTCCCGTTGCATCGTAATTTTCGAGACTGAATCCAAGCGGATCCATTTTCTTGTGACAGGTGGCACACATTGGATTGCGACGATGAATCTCCATCTTTTGTCGCAGCGAAGCGGCCGCAATCTGCTTGCCATCATCGGGAAGCACACCCACATTAGGCGGAGGAGGAGGTAGTGGTGCATTAAGGATTTGCTCAAGTACCCACTTTCCACGTTTGACAGGTGAAGTTCGAGTTGGATTCGAAGTGAGCGTTAGAATGCTTCCCTGGGTAAGGACTCCTGCTCGCGGTGTTCCAACTAGCGATACCTTTCTAAACTCATCGCCTGTTACTCCGTCAATGCCGTAGTGTTTGGCTAACTGCTGATTGATGTATGTGTATTTAGCGTTTATGAAGTCGATGACACTTCGATCGTTGTGAACGATTCCGTTAAAGAACAGCTTAGTCTCCGTCATCATGCACGTTCGTAAGTTCTCGTCCCAGTCTTTGAATTGCGCGGGATCAGGATTAATCAGAGCCAACTTTCTAAGGTTGAGCCATTCTTCGGCAAAATTATCAGCTAGAGAATCCGAGCGAGAGTCTTTCAGCATCCTTCGGACTTGCGACTTTAGAACATCAGCTTTCGCAATTTGGCCAGTGGCAGCAAGTTGAAAGAGCTCGCTATCGGGCATTGAGCCCCATAGAAAATACGAGAGTCGGGAAGCTAACTCATATCCGTTCAGGGCAGTCGATTGGTTATCCGCTTCGACTCTAAAGAGAAAGTGAGGAGATGACAAGATGGCTTGAACGCCAAGTTGAATGGATCGCTCAAAAGGCTGACCATCCTTATTTACATAATCTGCGACTTGCATGAGGCGAGATAATTCGTCAACAGTTGCAGGTCTCCTGAATGCTCTCCCCGCAAACCTTGCTAGAACTTTCTTGGCAACCGGTCTCCAGTTGGCGTCGGTTGGCTTTTCGAAAATAATATTCTTGTGAGATTCTGGAAGCGCAGTCTCTTTTGGAATAGGTCTGACCATTTCCACGCTTTGCACGATTAAATTCCGGTCTTCTGCAGGCGGACCGGCCCTATAGTAATCGTTTGCAAAGGCGACGGCAAACCGATGCTTTCCCGCATCTAGATTTATGTCGAGATCATATTCTTGGGGATGAGCAAGAACAGCTTTGACTTCAACGGTGCTTACTGCCTTTCCGTCGATCATGAACGCCATTTTCGCGGGTTCGGGACCGGCTTGCTCGGCATAGGCCTTGGCCCGGAACTTGTAAGCTCCCGCCATCGAGAAATACGTTTCAAAATACGCTTGCCCGTTCGAAAAGAACAAAATCTGATTTTGTTCGGAGACAGAAGCTCCCGGCGTAGTCTTCAGGTTCTCGCCATCAAAATGGACAGGCTTAACATCTGGAACTACGATTGCTCTGCTCGCAATAACTTCCGCAGCATGCAAATATTTCTCCATAAGCAACGGCGAAATTGAAAGCACGTCGCCTATGTTGTCAAATCCGTAACCCACATCGTCCGACGGAAAGTCATCTGCAAGTTTCAAGTCAAGGCCAACGAGATCCCGAACGGTGTTGTTGTACTCCTGCCGGTTGAGTCGCCTCATTGTGACCTTGCCCGGGTCTTTTAGTTTGCAGTTTCCCGACAGGGTCGTTTCGAGCCAGGTGACCAACGTAGAGCGTTCAAGCTTGCTTGGCTGCGGCATGCCCAAAGGCGGCATGTGGCTCGAAGAAACGTTTCTGACAACCCGGTCCCAAAGAGTTTGATCCTTTAGGATTTGGTCTGAACTGATGAGGCCACTGAGAAGTATTTTCGCAGGAGGATTTGGGCCAGCATGGCAAGTGGTGCAATATTTCTCGATGAAAGGCTTTACATTCTTGGCGAACGAAGGGGCAATCGTTGCCTGAGGCTTGGCGGTCTTCTTCTTTTGCCAAGCGGTAGGGCTCACCGAAGCCACAGCCACAAATGCCCCAGCGATTGCCAAAGACATATAACGCGTGTCAACCAAAGTTAGACACCCGATGCGGACAAGAAGGAAGCTTAGTCACGATTACAATAACTATAGACGGTCATTCGTTTCCTTCGTGTTCTGGGGTCTTAGAATATATTGACCTTTTCACAAGCTTGCCCTTGAATAGGTGAGCCAGGAAAGAATATGCCAGAAGCGAAGTCGCTCCTGGCAACGAACCAGAACTCTATTTCACGCGATGAAACTTAACGCCAATGTGGGTTGGTGCCAACTTCCCGTCCTTGTATTGGTACATTTCAAATTCGTATCGATCCGGTGTAGGCATTGATGCATAGGATAGATAGTGACCTTTGTCTCCAATGAGTCCAACGAAGTCGAATTCGAATTTCCCATTTTTCAGTATCACGTGCCCGTTGTAGACCGTATCGTTGCCGTGACAATCCAAGTAATAGACTTTCTTGACTGCAGGGTCCCAACCAAATTTGGAATCCATATTTGCGATGGGTTTTCCATCTTGAGTCAGATGTCCGACTCCTTCAATCATTTTCCCGTTTTCCAGGAACTTGTAAACAAACTCTACCTTTAGTTTCCCGAGGCTCCCAACCCATTTTCCTCCGACTAAGTCGGACATTTTCTTAAACGTTGGATCAGCTGTTATATCGCCAACCAATCCTGTTGTTGCCAGACTAAGGCTGGCAATTAAGTAAATCATGCGCCCTCCGGAACGTTGTATCGCTTCCCTTCTTCCAAGTAGCCCTTGAGGGCCACTTCCATCAATGCACGCGAACCTTCCCTAAACATCTTCTCAACCTCTTCAGGAACGGTGCCCCAAATGCTCATCTTTCGCTTGTACAGGCATCCGCCTTCCAATTCCTCCAATGTGTCAGTGACAAAGGAGTTCGTTCCATTATTTAGAGAGCTTGGCGAGCTTGCAGCAATTCGGTAGGGAGGGTCGAAATAGACGATCATTCCCGTAATCGCACCCCCGCCATTGCTAAACCTTTCACCGCAATAGCCACCCACCTTCGCCTCGACATAACATGTCGAATCCGGCTTATATCGGTGCGGCCACCAATTGTCAAATTCAGTAGTCAGGGCTGCAAACACTTTCGCCTGCGGCGCATTGATACGCATCTCCATTTCGATTTTTACTAATTTGTAATCGTCGTGGTCCATTATTCTGGCCACCTCCCTAGAGTTTTCTGCGTACCGTTTCAGGTGTTGGATCGTTTCGGCCGCGCCAGATGAAAGCGGGTTGACCCACCTTTCATACATCTCTCGCATAGGCACAGGATTGGCATAGTTCAATCGCACTCTGCCTTCCTTCCTATAAAGAACTAAGCTTGCCTCTTCGAGAACGCCCAAATGCTGCATGACCGCAAATCGGCTTAATTCCGACATGCTTTTCGTGAGCTGCCCAGTTGTTTGGGGCCCCTCACGCAACAAGTCCAACAATTTCCTTCGATGAGGGCTAGCTAACGCCCGCCAAACGGTTTCCGAATCCACAATCCTCCAATACGTTATAAAAGTATAACATGTTTTTCGAAAAGCGTTGGGAGCTATTGAAAGGAGATTTCCGTGTTAGATACCCTTGACCGACTCCGACCTAAGATTTTTGGTAATCTTGAGCTTCAGCGGAAGCCAAATATTCAATTGCAGATTCGAAGTTCACCGCTGGCTCCCACAAGAAGCCCTTTTCGTTAATAACCCAAAACTCACTTCCGCTAACGAACGGAGCTTCGAATTGAAAAATTCGAAACAGGCCCTCGGTGTGGATGATTTGATACGCAAGTTTCAAATCAGCCACATTTCGAATGGCCTGTGAGGCACTCGGATAGTTTGGATTCATAACGCTCTTTACGAACGCCGTGAGAGGACCGTCTCTTCGTAAGAGTCCATGCTGTCTATCCACGATCTCCCCACTGGAACCTCTGCACGTAGGCAAAGCTCGTCCCAAATAGCTCCAAATGGCAAGGTCTTCAACTCCTCCATCAAAGCCAATTTACGGGCATTCTTTCCTTCCCTCTCTAGGTTCTGTAGCGTGACTGTGGGCTCGAGCAAAGCGTTCAAGATGGCTTTTCTCGTGGCGCGTATTCCAACGACATAAGCACCAATTCGATTGATGCTTGCATCAAAGAAATCGAGAGCGACAATGGCCCGCTGTAGGGCGTTCCCGCGGGTCAATTCGGCAAATGCGGCACGAAGTTCATCGTTGAATAGCACCACGTGGTCGCTGTCCCATCGCATCGGTCTACTCGTGTGGAGAAGAATTCTGTCTTGGAACTGCAGTATCGAGCTGAGTTTGTCTGCAATCGACTCAGTGGGATGGAAATGCCCCATATCTAGGCAGAAGATCACTTTTCGTGCAAGGGCATAGCTAAGATAAAACTCAAAGGAGCCAACGACGTAGTCCTCTGATCCAAGGCCAAAGAGCTTGCTTTCCACGGCATCGACGCAGCCCGGCAGCGGTTCGTTCAATATTTCGTCGTAGGCTTCGATCAGCCTTTTTCGTGGTGACCATCTGTCAGCTGTGGCGTCCTTGGCTCCATCTGGAATCCAATGATTGATGACGCAATCTCCACCCAACTCTTGAGCCATGGCGCTGGCAATGTTCCGACATACGATTCCATGACGAATCCAAAACGACTGGACCTCAGGGTCTGCACTTGAAAGTGTGTATCCGCTTGAAGCACGAGGATGTGCGAAGTAGGTGGGATTGAAATCTAGTTTGACATCACGAGTCTTCGCCCAATCCATCCAGTTTTTGAAGTGTACGGCACCTAATTCATCCCGCCCAACTTTTTCGCCATTTGTCTCTGCATAGATTGCATGCAAATTGGCACGGTGTACTCCTGGCGTTAGGGAAAGAACCTTGTCGTAATCTTGGCGCAACTCGTCGCCATTCCTGGCTCTCCCGGGGTAGTTGCCCGTCGCCATAATGCCCCCGGAATCGGTTCCACCTTCATGGTGCTCGAATCCCGCTACGTCGTCGGCCTGCCAGCAGTGAATAGAGATTGGAACGGCAAGCGCCTGATCAATTGCGGCATCTACGTCGACGCCTAGATCGGCATAGACATTCTTTGCATGTGTAAAAACGGGCATGGCCAGCTTTTACCCGGTTCATACGACTAAATCAAGAATGCCCGGTGCAATTGCATCCGGGCATTCTTATCAAGGCATTGGCTTTGTGGCCAACTACATATCGTAGTCGCCCATTCCGCCCATGCCTGGGGCTCCGCCGCCGCCGCCAGACTTCTTAGGCTCTGGCTTCTCGACGACCAAGGTTTCGGTGGTTAGTACGAGACCTGCGATTGAAGCAGCGTTCTGGATCGTGCTTCGAGTGACCTTCGCAGGATCGACGATTCCGGCTTTCACCAGGTCTACGATCTCACCCGTGAGGGCGTTTAGGCCGAAGCCTTCTTCTGCAGCTCGAACTCTCTCGACGATTACAGAACCTTCGTAGCCAGCGTTCTTAGCAATCTGTCGAAGTGGCTCCTCAAGTGCTCGCTTTACGATATTCAAGCCGGTGAGCTCGTCGCCAGTAATGCCTTCGGTCGAAAGAAGTGTCGCGGCTCGGAGAAGAGTGGCACCGCCACCGGCTACGATTCCTTCTTCTACAGCGGCACGAGTTGCGCTAAGGGCGTCCTCGTATCGGTGCTTCTTTTCTTTGAGTTCAGTCTCAGTGCTCGCTCCAACCTTGATGACGGCAACGCCACCGCTTAGTTTTGCGAGTCTCTCCTGAAGCTTTTCACGATCGTAGTTGCTGTCCGTCTTCTCGATCTGATTTCGGATCAAGTTGATGCGGCCAAGAACTGCATCTTTGGTACCGGCGCCCTCGATGATCGTCGTTTCTTCTTTGGTGATAACGACTTTCTTCGCTGTGCCGAGCATGTCCATGGTGACGTTCTCGAGCTTCGTTCCAAGATCTTCGCTAACGAACTTGCCTGCAGTCAGGACAGCGATATCTTCCATCATCGCCTTTCGTCGGTCGCCGAAGCCAGGAGCCTTGACGGCTGCAATCTGCAGAACGCCTCGAATCTTGTTGAGGACCGTTGTTGCGAGAGCGTCTCCCTCAATATCCTCTGCGATGATCAGAATCGGTCTGCGAGCAGCAGCGGCTTTCTCAAGGAAAGGTAGGAACTCTTGTGCGTTGCCAATCTTCTTCTCATGAATGAGGATGAGTGGGTTCTCAAGAACGGCTTCCATTCTCTCAGGATCAGTTACGAAGTAGGGGCTGATGTAGCCTCGATCGAACTGCATACCTTCGACAACATCCAACTGGGTATCTCGACCCTTGGACTCTTCGACGGTAATAACTCCATCTTTGCCAACTTTGTCCATCGCCTCAGCAACGTGCTTGCCGATCTCGTTGTCATTGCCTGCAATCGTGGCAACGAATTCGACCTGCTCTTTATCCTTGATAGGCTGCGAACAAGCTTTAATTGTTGCGATAACATGCTCGACCGCTTTATCAATTCCGCGCTTTACAGCAATCGGATTTCCACCAGCCGTAACGTATCGAAGGCCTTCGTTTACGATGGCTTGAGCGAGTACAGTTGCAGTGGTTGTGCCATCGCCTGCAACGTCGTTTGTTTTGCTTGCGACTTCTTTGCAGAGCTGAGCGCCCATATTTTCATATGGATCTTCGAGTTCGATTTCCTTAGCAACGGTAACGCCGTCCTTGGTAATCGTTGGGCTGCCCCACTTCTTGTCCAAAACAACGTTTCGGCCCTTCGGTCCGAGGGTTACTTTGACCGCGTCAGCGACCTTGTTTACGCCACGCTCAAGTGCGCGACGAGCATTCTCATCGTAGAGTAGAGTTTTTGATGCCATTAAATTTGCTCCTTAGGAAATAGGTTTAGTCCGAATCACAGAAATATTTTTGATTTCGGACATCGTGTCCTAGCTTAAAATTGCGTAGATCTGATCCTCGTCGAGGATCGTGTAGTCCTGTCCTTCGACAGAAACTTCGTTTCCACCGTACTTGCTGAATAGGACTCGATCGCCGACCTTGACATTGAGCTGATTTCGCTCTCCGTTATCAAGTACTCGACCGCCGCCTACTGCGATGATCTTTCCCTCTTGGGGCTTCTTCTTCGCGCTGTCGGGGAGATAGATGCCTGAAGCCGTCTTCTCCTCCTGCTCAATTAGCTGTACGACGACCTTATCGCCGAGAGGCTTTAGATTTGCCATATTCCTTCCTCCAGAATTCTCAAACTTGAGTTGAGACTAGCAGTCGCCAGCCTCGACTGCTAAATTCTACTTCCTTTGGGGCACCGTTCGTCAACGGAAATTGGCAAAATAACGCGGAGAGTGCTAAAGATTTGTCTTCCTGACTCGCATAAATCTATACAGAAGAGATCAGCGAGGAATGCTCGCAACGAGTCCTAGGGAAGGTAATAAAACGGATATTCCGCACAATCGCGGTCAGTTAGTGCACGAAAGCTTGAGATCAGCGCACAAAGTGGATCTTTGGATCTGTAATTGTATCAAGGAGCATCAGAGACACTACCGGGAGAGGACGATCCTTTGCAACTTCTCTGGCTTCGTCGAAAGTAACTTCGTTTGTGGTCATGCCAGACAGTTCGATCCACTCTGCAAATCGAACGGCACCAGACTCAGTACTAAAACAAGCAAGGCCGTGGATCCCATCATGTTGAAAGCAAACGTAGCGGTTACTTGCAGGATGGTGGAGTACGAACAACCCCTCAGGAAAAACATCGTCAAGACCCAGAAGAGGCAGAGTTAGTGTTTGGCTCATGGCAGCTTTATTTGTCCAGCGTCGGACTGAATTATTAACTTCCTTAACGTTCTAGGGATATGTTTAGGAGGTCGATGGAAGGAAATTGCGATCTATACAGCACTCTCTTTTGTCATGGAAAAGAGTCTTGAACTCAAAATGTTCAAAGTGGGTTCAGATGCGTTGCCAAGAATTTTCAAAACTTTATGGGTCGCACTGTTGCCTCTTGATTGTTAATCGCTGTGATGAAATTCAATCAAAGGGATCTTTGTTATACATGGGTATTTGATATGAGTCTTTTTACTCCGCCCGGCTGCCCGTAGGACTGAATGAACTAGCGTTGTAAGACGTGTAGGGTCACCTCATTTCGTATAGAATGCACGTATCCTTCTATTGAACTGAACTCGGCCCATTCAGCTGCGTCTATTCGTATCCACTGGTGTTTATATGATTGATGAACAGAAGATCGCTCATCTTCTTCGTCGGTTCGGTCTTGGTGCAGGTCGTGCAGAACTCGACAAGTACTTGCACCTTGGCGTCGACGGTACGATTGACCGCCTGGTCAACTATGAGAAGGTGCGCCAAGCACCCATGCCGCAAATTTGGGAGTGGTACGTACAGCAAGACGGCAAATATAGCCTTGACGCAACTCGAGTTCGAAGTTGGTGGCAATACCAGATGCTTACGACGGAGCGCCCCCTCGAAGAGAAACTGACGCTGTTTTGGCATAATCACTTCGCTATAAGTGGCTCTAAATGCGACTTCGGCCCCCTGATGCATGGGTACGTGGAAGCGATGAGACTCAACGCCAGCGGGAGTTTCGCGACACTCCTTAACGAAGTTAGCCGAACCCCAGCCATGTTGAAGTGGCTGGATACCGATCAAAGTGTTCCAGGACATCCAAATGAGAACTTTGCACGAGAGGTTATGGAGTTGTTCACTTTAGGGATCGGGAACTACTCCGAAAAGGATGTTCAGGAAGCGGCTAGGTGTTTCCTTGGCTGGAGCCTCCGCTACCCATATTACGAAAGACTAGGGGGAGATTCGAATCAGAAGATTCAGGGTGCCATTGAATATGGTTGGCCACTTGTTGCCAGTTGTTTTTCGCCCGAAATGAGAGACTTTGGACACAAAACAATATTTGGCAAGACCGCTGCCTATGACTCGGACTCGTTTATGAGAGTGCTTGCCTACCATCCCACGACTGCGCGCAGGATGGTCACCAAACTCTTTACCTATTTTGCTTACGAACACCCATCGTCCGACACGATCGACCGTCTAGTTAAGGTTTGGTACAAAAATGATCTACACCTTAAGCCTTTCCTAGTCGCAATCGCCAAATCAAACGAGTTCTGGAGTGACCGTTGCGTAGGTACGCGAGTTAAGAGTCCGGTCGATTTTTGCATAGGGCAAATGCGGCAGGTCGGCGCCCAATCTCACATTGCCGCCCGAAGAGATCCCCACACCTTGCCTACGAAATCGATGCTTCCTACAGCCGGTGATGAAGTTGGCCAACTCGCTCGAGCGATGCGGAATCAGGGAATGGACCTGCTGTTCCCCTTCGACGTGAGTGGATGGAAGTGGGGTTCAGCGTGGTTGACGACGGCAACTATGTTGGAGCGCATTAGGTGGCAGGAGTTCATCTTCACGCCTCGCGGCAAGAATGGGGCACCCGCGAAAGATGTGTTGGAGTCCTTGGTCCAGAATCACAAGTCATCCACTTCTGAGGTCGCGGTAAACGCCGTTTTGGATCTCTTCGATGTTGTTTTGCCACCCATAAAAACCGAAGTTCTTGTCAAAGAACTAGCTGCGCTGGGAGGTCCTGCAAAAGCCTTCGCCAACGCGAATCAAGCCTCTACCACTATGAGAAAAATGTGCAAAGTACTCTTTGCCTCGCCGGAAGCCCAACTCTGTTAACCAAGAATTCTCCAACGAGAACCTGATAAGGAGTCACGGAACCCAAATTCTGGAACTACAATTCCTGCCTAACCGGACGTAGCGGAATGGATAGAGCATCAGTCTTCGGAACTGGTCGTTACGCTACATACACATGAACGTTAGCCATCTGATTGGGCCAGCCCTTATATGTAGTCAGCCATAGATCCATAGCCATGACTCTGGCCTCCGTTGCTACAGCGACATTACCCTGCGCTTTAGCCTGTATTTTGATTGCAGTTCTTGTTTTTGTGATCGTAGCTTATGTGTAGCTTAAGGCGTGTAACGGCGTGGTGAACAAGGCTTTATCCATATGCTATGGAGATGCCCCGTCTAAAAGCTAACTTGCGACAACGACGAAACCTGATAGTCCCCGCGTATAATCGACTCTAACCATTGCGGTAACAATGTGAAGAACCATGAAAAATAGCAACCGTTTGTATCTTTTTTGTGCTTATCTTGTTTTGCCTATAATTCCACTCTTTATGGGTTTGGTAATCAGTTCGGCAATGATCCAGAACTTTTTTCCGGTTGTCCCACCACATATCGGAACCCAGGCGTTGAAACTCTCTCAACAGCTATATATGCAGACATATGATGTCGTAATGCTGACGGCATTCCAGATGGCATTTATTCTGTCTATCGCGGGCCTTGTTCCCTATTATTTTGCAGATAGGGCATTAAAGAAACTGAATTCACTTATTAGTGCAGCAAGTTGACGCAGTAATTGTGTATTCGTGCGATATTGGACGATGAGTCTCCTTTCAAATTGCTTCTTTTATCATTTTCCTACGCGGTTTTTAGCATCCACTACAAGACTTCATCCTTACGCCTCGCGGCAAAATGGGGTGCCCTCAAAGGAAGTACTACAAGGCCTCGTCCGCCGAAGCAGCAGTAGCCGCCATCCTCGATCTATTCGACGTAGTTTTGCCATCGGCAAAAACCGAAGTGCTTGTCAAAGAACTAGCTGCGCTGGGAGGTCCTGCAAAAGCCTTCGCCAACGCGAATCAAGCCTCTACCACGATGAGGAAAATGTGCAAAGTACTCTTTGCCTCGCCGGAAGCCCAACTCTGTTAACCAAGAATTCTCCAACGAGAACCTGATACGGAGTCACGGAATCCAAATTCCGGAGGTACAATTTCTGCCTGACCGGACGTAGCTCAATGGATAGAGCATCAGTCTTCGGAACTGAGGGTTGGGGGTTCGAGTCCCTTCGTCCGGGCCAATACTTTTAGGTCCATACCGGACACATAGGTCACAGATCGTAGACTCAACTCTAGGGCCCGAAAAAGACGTAGAATTATTGCGTGAATCCCGCATTCCAGACAAAACTTGATCAGGTGCGACCCCAGTTGTCGAGCCTATGTACTCGCTTTGGGGTTCAAAGACTCTCCGTTTTTGGTTCTGCTCTTTCACTGACATGGGAACCCGCGAAAAGCGACGTGGACTTTCTTGTTGAGTTTGGACCTCCGCCACCAGGAGTTGACTTGTTTGCCCAGCAGTTTGTGATGCAAGTAGAACTTGAGAAATTATTCGGTCGACACGTTGATTTAGTCGAACGAGACGCAATCCGTAAGCCGCATTTCCGCGACGCTGTCGACCGATCTGCCAGGGAAGTCTATGCGGCCTGAAAGCCGGACATTCCTAGCAGATGCGAAGGTGGCGGCCCAAGAGATTCTAGAATTTGGTGGTGAATCTGGCCAACTCTATCTAGCTTCTCGGCGTGACGCATTAGCTGTCGAGAGGCTTTTCGAAGTGCTCGGCGAAGCTCTTTACAGAATTCGGTCGATCGAGCCAGCGTTGCTTGACGAGTTAACTGACTCGCCCGCGATAATTGGCATGCGAAACGTTATTGCCCACGGCTACGATGCAATCGAACCGAGGAGGGTCGCTGAGACTATTCAGAAGCGGGTTCCTGCTCTAATCTTAGAACTCCAATCCTTGCTCGACGACGATTGACTGTTAAGAATCTGCCGTTAATGTGGACAGTACCTAAGGCGAATCTGACATGGCACCCGCTGATTCGACATCGGTTTCTGAGTAAAACCCATAATTTTGCACCGGTTACAATATTGGATGAGGTCCTCTGCAATATGCTGAACTCAGGACCTGGACAACTCGTTTCCTCGCCTTCAACAAGGCGGACGAGGAAACGATAACGGTCTTCCAGAACCAAACACTCCTTCCAAGACATACGCATCCTCCCAAGAGTAACCCTCTGTACAGAGACGTATGTGTCGGAACTCTCCTCACTGTTTGCCCGATTTGGGCAAATTGACGGTTCCCCTTCGATCTAGCTTTCCCCATCCTTGGCGATTCCCGCCTAAGGCGCGCAGGATCGACTTGTAAACCACGCCATACATGATCTGGCGGTACGAGAACCGTTGCAGAAATAGCCACCATAGCGCGGTAGATCGTTCCCCCTCCAATTTGTATGCCACGTAGCCCGCTCCAAGCTCAGCTGCAAAAAATAGGGCATACAGGTAGCCCACTTGGGCCATGGCATTAGAAGCAGCAGGCAAGTTGGACAATTCAGCGCTTGGGTGAAGGCGTTGTGCTACAAAAGCGGTTACATATCCAACGACTGAATAAATCAACTGGAGGTCGACCAATGGTGCGATGGCTTGAAACACGATTTGGAAGAGCCATAGCGCAGGTAATGCGATCCAGCCAAAAAATCCATGGGAGAAGAGCGCACGGCGGTGTTTCCACAGACATTGCAACGTTCCGTAGGCCCACCGGAAGCGTTGCTTAAAGAAGCTGGAAAAACTATCCGGTGCCTCCGTATATGCAAGGGCTTTGGGCTCGTTCTCGATGATGTAATTTGCCCTACGGAGTCTCCAAGTGAGATCCATATCTTCGGCCAAAGTATCACTCATATAGGCGCCAACCTGAGTCACGGCCGACTTCCTCCACGCTCCAATCGCGCCCGGTACCACCGTTATGCCATTCAAAAGTGCATAAGCTCGGCGATCAATATTCTGACTGGTCGTATATTCAATCGCCTGCCACTGGGTAAGGATATTTTGTCTGTTGCCAACTTTGACATTGCCTGCAACGGCAGCAACGCGCTCATCTTGGAAATGCCTAACCAACATTCCAATCGCAGCGCTATCCAATTGGGTATCGGCATCGATGGAGACATAAATGTCTCCCCTACTGATGAATAATCCGTCAGTGAGCGCAGCCGCTTTGCCACCGTTGGCCCGCGAAATCAATCTAACTCTAGGGTCACTGCCAAATGACTCCCGAATCACGTCACTAGTGCCGTCCGTTGAGCCGTCATCGACAATAACAATATCTGTCACCGCGTACTCCGAAGCCAAAATACTCGCGATGGTTCTCGCAATGACGGTTCGCTCGTTAAACGCGGCAACTACAACCGATATTTCTGGATGAAAGCTTGGGAGGTACTGTTTCTTGCGCAGTCGGAAATGGTCAACCAGAGCCAAGGGCATAACGAGACTAAGGCGAATGAATCCTAACCATATCGCAAAGACAAATCCGCCCGCCAGCAACCAATCAGCCGTAAAGAGGGTGCCAAATACGAATTTATCCAACAGTATGGTCATCCGCTCTTGAGGTGAAATATCCGGCATGATTTCGGCAGGAGATCGACCCAATAACTGGGCGACACTCACAAATTGATATCCCTGCCTCTCTAGGTCGGGAACGAACCTCTTCAAGGCTTCAATCGTCGCCGTTCGGTTTCCACCTGCGTCGTGTAGCAGGATGATATTGCCTTCATCGCCTGAGGCTTCAGACCGCTTAATCTGAGAGAGAACTTCGCTGACTATATCGGTTGCCGTCTTTTGCCGAGAGGCCCCGTCCCCAGTCTCAACCCGAAGGTTCCAGTCTTGAGGATCTATCTTTTCGCCAACTGTGATGTAGTGGAGGTTGGCTGCAGCAACTACAGGAACGAGTTCCTCTCGATTCGAGGGTTCCGAGTCTGCATTGTAGGGCGGTCGGAACAAAGTTGTTGACTTGCCAAGGATTGCCTCTATGGCTCGCTGAGTTGCATTGATCTCCAGATTCGCCCTAAAGGGTCCAACTTCTCCCAAATTGGCATGAGTAAACGTATGGTTTCCAACCTCGTGGCCTTCATCGAGTTCCCTTTTCACCAGTCCTGAGTTCTCTTCAGCATTCTTGCCGACGAGAAAAAAGACTCCAGGGACCTTGAGATCCTTTAGGGTGTCCAGAATCTTAGGCGTGTAGACAGGATCTGGACCATCGTCAAAGGTTAGGCAGAGCTTCTTTTTGACATAGCCGGAATGTCCAAGAACATAGGGAAATGCGTAGGAAAGGTACTTTTCGTCAACAATTAAGCCCGATTCAGGCTCGGTTTTAAGGGAACGTCGGCCTTCACTGGGAAAATCCTTGACCGTTAGGATTTCTCCCTTGCCTTCGTTGGCAATAAAGTAGGGGAACTTGACGACTTGCAGTCGATCAACCGACATCGGTTTGGTAGATGCTCCTGGCCCTAAGAAGGACCATATACCGGGATCCTCTAAACCGAGAGCCCAGACCCCTGCTCCACGGATTTCATTCTCTCTACCAGACAACCATTGGTTATATGCGGATGCCGCGTCGAGCATCCAAACCTTGTGCTTTTCTCCATTGTCGTCCTCATAGTCAAACGTGCTGTTAAGAGAATCAGAGTCAAATTTGATCACGTCCTGAGGCGCAGAATCTCGATACCCTTTAGCTATCTCCAGTGCTTCTTGAAAGCTGACGCTTTCTGCGGGTCCTCCCTTCGTGTTCCAGTCGTAACCGAAATTACCAAGTCCCAAAACGAGCTTGTTGGCCGGAATGATTTTGAGGGCATCATCCAGTAACTTATCGCTCCAATCCACGCTCGAAATCGGCCCCGGAAGATTGTCCTCTGAATGCTCATCGTATGCCATCAGAAGAACCCAGTCGGAGGCATCGGCAATTGCCTTTGCCCGCCCTGAGGCCACCGAGGAGTCTTCAATATCGACTGTTACTCGAAGGTTTTTAGGAGAAAAACGCGAACGAACGAGCTCAATGAATTTCGGATACTTTCCATAATCATCGGGTTGTAGGCTCTCGAAATCAAGGTTGATGCCCTGGAATCCATTTTTCAAGAGCCAATCTCTAATCTGATCTGCCAACGCCATTTGGGAAGGGACTGAGCCTAGCAACAGATGGACTGCCTGTGCGTTCCAAACTCCAAGCTTGCTATTGCTGATCAGTGGGAAAACGCGGAGTCCAGAAGTTCTCGCTATATCAAGGACTTCGGCGTTTCTTGGGTTCTGATCGAGATCGAAATCTGAAAAATCAATCGATTTCCCATCACTAGTAAGGGTCAACCATGCTGGAATGACATGCGTCAAATGTGTTTTGTATGCATTTAGAGAGTGAATTCCAGACTCTTCCCAGGGCGCATAGAACCCTGCAACGATTTGGTCTACTTTTGAAGGCGGCTTCTTGATTCGCTTCTGAGACTTAATGATTTCAGCGATCAAATCACCGCGCACTTTGCTGTTGAGCAGCGATACGCTAATGCTTTTCCGATCATTCAGATTGGCAACCGTGCTGTCGGACCTATGCACCCGAGGTGAAGGTTCACGCAAGGATGGAATCGTAAAGCAAAGGATCAGGATGAAAAGCGTGCTCGTAACGGCAATAGCCGAACTGAGGATTGCAGCAAAGCGAGACATCCTGCCACTTCGCTTGCCTTTGGGATCGTAAAAGACCGGTTTAGATTCCATTCTATGTCGGAAGGCGGCTTGGCAACGCCGGCCAAGTTTCTCTTTTGGTTACTTACTGTAAATTCTGCGCAAATCAAAAATTCATGTGGAGTACAGAGCTTACCTATCGTCAATTCTGACGCCATTACCTGTTCGTTTTAACCCGCTTTATGTCTCATTGCCGCAAGAAACTTCCGCTTCGTCGTTTCGTCAAATTTATGTCCCACGTCGCACGCTTGAAATGTATGGAGGCTCACTATGGGCACAGGTCATCGAATTCATGTGGGGCCATCTTTGCCCAATCGAAAGTCAAAACACGAGGCAGCATCGAAGGAAAAACGGATGGAGTTGCACCTCCATCGGCTCATGCCAGGAGCCAAAGCGGAGGAAGTACGCTCTGCGCTAAAAGGTATCAACGCAGAGGTTTGCCAGGATATTGAGCACTTACTTTCCGAGGGGAAAACAAAGGAAGCTGAGGAAATGCTCCTTCAATATGTGACTTTCGAAGACCATACGCGCATGATTCGTGCAGCTAGTCGCAGAAAGTGGAGACTTTTTAGACTCGATAATCGCCACATCAATTCAATCTTCTTTGCACTATCCTTGGGAGTCGTATTTGTAATTCTGTTCTTCCTTGTGCCTTGGCTCCTAACAGGTCAGATCTAACCGCGCCGAGATCGATATTGCTCAATCAACGAGTTCGTAGAACTGTCGTGTGATAAGGAAGGTTTGTCCTTCTCCTCAAGCTCAGATACGATACGCTGGGCAAGAACTTTGCCCAGTTCTACTCCCCACTGATCAAACGAGTCGATCTGCCAGATAATTCCTTGCACAAATACAATGTGTTCGTAGAGAGCTACAAGGCTCCCTATCGCTCGTGGAGTCAAAAGATCCATCAGCAAAAGATTCGAAGGACGATTCCCTTCAAAAACCTTATGAGGAACGAGCTGTTCCGGGACGTCACCAGACTCAACTTCTTGTCTCGTCTTTCCAAACGCCAAAGCCTCGGCCTGCGCGATTGCATTCGCGGCGAGAATGTCCTGGTGTCGACCCACTGGGTTTAGAGATTTGGCGAAGAGTAAGAAGTCGCAGGGAACTAGCCGCGTGCCCTGGTGAATCAGTTGATAAAAGGAATGCTGCCCATTGGTTCCCGGTTCTCCCCAATAAATAGGCCCTGTTTGGTACTCGACATCTTCACCTTGCAACGTAACGTGCTTACCGTTGCTTTCCATCGTTAGCTGCTGCAAATAAGCTGGAAACCGCTTGAGATATTGGTCATAGGGGAGGACAGCAACTGTCTCTGCACCTAGAAAGTTGACATTCCAAATGCCTAAGAGTCCCATCAGCACGGGCATATTTGACTTGAAGGGCGTTGACCTAAAGTGCTCATCCATTTGATGAAACCCATCGAGAAGTTCTCTGAAGCCATCGGGTCCAATCGCAAGCATCGTCGAAAGTCCGATGGCTGAATCCATCGAATAGCGACCGCCGACCCAATCCCAAAAGCCGAACATGTTAGCGGTGTCAATTCCAAATTCCTCGACCTTCTTTGCGTTCGTAGAAACCGCCACAAAGTGCTTGGCGACGGCCTTTGGATCCTTCAGCCAGCTAATCAGCCAGTCCCGTGCCGACCCAGCGTTAGTCATCGTCTCCAACGTGGTAAATGTCTTCGACGAAACGATAAACAGAGTTTCATCTGCTGCTAAGTCAAGCGTTGCTTCCGAAAAATCGGTGCCATCGACGTTGGAAACGAATCGAAATTGAATCTCTCGGTCTGAATAATGTCGGAGAGCCTCATAAACCATCACTGGGCCAAGGTCCGAGCCACCAATTCCGATATTGACAACGTTCTTGATTGGCTTACCCGTGAACCCACGCCATTCCTCCGTTCGAACTCGATTGCAGAATGCCGACATCTGATCAAGAACTTTGTGAACTTCAGGAACAACGTTTTCGCCATCAACCCAAACTGATTGATCCGCCGGAGCACGAAGTGCTGTATGCAGAACCGCTCGATTCTCGGTTACGTTGATCTTTTGCCCACTGAACATTGCCTCGATATGTTCTTGTAGTCCTGCTTCTTCGGCAAGCTCGCCTAAATAGCTAAGTGTTTCGTCAGTTACTCGGTTCTTGGAGTAGTCGAGAAAAATGCCAACGGCTTCCATCGACATTCGGTTTCCCCGAGTAGGATCTGCCTGGAAAAGGTCTCTTAGGTGAAGACCTGTGGTTTTAATGGCGTGATTTTGGAGATTCTTCCAGGAGGTGCGCTGAGTAAGCGAAAGGGCAGATTCCGACATACTTCTTTTCTACCTTCTTTTCTCAGGTCAGACTTGAACCTCAGGTACCCAAGCAGTTGTTCTGCCGGCAATCGTTTCCCTAACAATTGCACGTCCACCAATCGAATCCTTGCCTTTCTTCCCTCCCCACCTCGACGTAAAGAGCCAAGATTCCGGATACTTTTCAGAATCAGCGCCAACATTTACCGCCAAGTTGATTACTGAGCGGATAACCCTGTGAAGTTCCGATACTTCCTTCGAGTTCAGGCCAGAAGATAAGCGCCCTGGGGCGATTTTTGCCTGATAAAGGACTTCGTCGGCCACCCAGTTACCGATTCCAGCCAACACAGATTGGTCAAGGAGGACGGCCTTGATTGAGACTTTTCGCCTCTGGAACATGGCCACAAGTTCGCCTGATTCTGGAAGGTCGCAATAGGCATCTCTTCCAAGTCTCTGCACTCGCTCGTCCACCTCGGGACTAGGTGAAAGCCATAACCGGCCCAAGCGTCGACCATCGGTCATGGCTATCTGACGCCCACCATCTACCTCAATGAGTAGCTTTAGATACTTAGGCAATCCGTTCTCATCGTCCAGTGGCGCTCTGCCATGAGAAAGCAGTCGGATTGTTTCTCCGCTCATGTCTCGGATCCAACCGCTCATTCCAAGGTGGCCAAAAACAAACGGGTGTTGGTTCAGTTCTAGCCACCAGAACTTGCCCTTCCTGCCGACTCCCGTGACCGTATTTCCAAGCAAAGCCGATTCAATTTCCTTCGGCGGCGTATTGGACAAGACGATAGGATCTTCTGCTACGAAGACCTTTCGAATTTCATTTCCTTCAAGGACTTTTCGCATCAAGCGACAAACTGTCTCGACTTCTGGAAGTTCAGGCATAAGGCAAGGATGGCCCAGCCAATGGATTCGATGCCTGCACGTCAAACTTTTACCTTTGAATTAGTAATTGATTTATGTATGATGAGGATGTCCCACCATGCAAAAAAATCTAAGCGCTGCCCTTGGCTGCATCGGCCTAATTGCGATCTTTGGCTTCGTCCAATTGGAACGAAAGCCACCCTACGTGAAGATGGCAGAGCATGACATCAATGGAATAGGTATCTCTTATATGGGAAGAGAAATTGCCCAAGTCATGGGACATGAGGCAGCCGATTGGCTGGATAGACCAGAACGAGAGGAGGAAGAAGCCCCTTCAATTCTCGTCAAATCTTTGCGCCTCAAGCCAGGGATGAGCGTGGCTGACATTGGAGCGGGCAGCGGATACCTGTCTTTTATGATGGCTAAGAAAGTCGGTTCAACGGGCACCGTCTACGCCGAAGACATTCAACCCGAAATGCTCGAGATCGTCCGCAAGAAAGCGAAACAAATTGGCGTGATCGCTGTAAAGCCCTGGCTTGGTACTACTACAGATCCCAAGTTGCCACCGAAATCCATTGACCTGATGATAATGGTGGATGTCTACCACGAATTTGACAAGCCCTTTGAGATGGTTTCTAATATGGTTCCAGCCCTCAAAAAAGGGGGCCGGCTGGTCTTCGTAGAGTACAGAAAAGAGGACCCAACTGTCCCCATCAAAGAACTCCACAAGATGGCTGTCGCCCAAGTCAAGAAGGAAATGGGAATGTTCCCCCTTAGCTATTTAGAAACGAATGAAGTGCTGCCTCGGCAACACATCATTATTTTCACGCGGCGCTAGTTTCGTTTCGAATATAAAAAAATCTTAAAGACCCAAGCGGCTCACGTCCCATCTCTGTGGGTCCGCAAGAAGTTGTGGACGAGCACATCTTGGGCTTGTCATATTCATGATTCTGAAACTCACACCTGTCCTCGTGTCCAACGTTTAAGAACACATTCACGGGGTTTGAAAGGGTCATAACGCAACATGACTATCGACTTATGTCCATGGCGAACCTCGATTGAGTCGCTGAATCGAGTCCAAGTTCTTAAGCCGAGGAGAGCGTCAAGGTTCAAAATATGAGATATTGAAGTCACTGGCTTGCTTATGCTGAATACATTCATTCTTGTCTTATCAATGCTCGGTTCTCGCGGGATTCAAGCTCCTAAATTGCAGACGGCGTCCTTCACAGATGCCGAGCTGGGCGGTTCGGAAAGGATTGTTATGTCGGGTCAGCCACTAATGGTTCCTGGCACACTGGGCAAAGGTATTCGTTCACTTCAAGCCACTCAATTCTCCGGAGTCAAACTTAACCCAGTTGAGGGAATGATCGAAGTCTGGGTTAAGCCAAGTTGGGCAGGAAGTGACGCAAGAGATCACATCATCTGGTCAACAAACACCGTAAACGGATTTCAGCTGAAACTTGAGAAATCCAAATTAGGCTTTATGAGGGCAGTTAGCCAGACCCCAACCGGAATGACCGTGTCGAGAACGGATATCGGTAGCTGGAAACCTGGTCAGTGGCATCACGTTGTAGTTGGATGGGCTAGCCACAACGGGAATAACATCGGTCTGCCGCTTTGGGTTGACCGGACAGCCGTCGACGGCCAAATAACGAAGCAGAACCTGTTTGACCCCAATTCGACTCCAACGGAGTTGACGATCGAGGGTGCCGACTTTGACGAATTGATTATTCGACCAAGCTTGTCAGCCGAGGGTGGCTATGGAATGGTTGCCAGCGTCTACCGTGACTACTTCCGAACGGCGCCCTACACTGATCTAAAGCTCGATAACAGTGCAACTGGCGTCTCGTCAGATACCCGAGCGATTGTCGGATACCCAAAACAATTTGGCTTATCAGCGAATAACCAGGGTACGTGGCAGCCAACCGTTGAAAATGTTGTTCGATACAGTCAATGGGGTTATTTCGATGCCCGAAAGCTCATTCGATGGTCAAGTTCTAATCCACGAGTTCTCAAGATAGACGATCAGGGTCGAGGATTCGGGGTTAGTGCGGGGACATGTGAAGTCAGGGCTAACTTTCATGGTCTCAGCACCACGTATCGCGTTAATGTCATATCCCCAAATCGTCCGGATCTTGATGCAATTGGAATCGAACTCCTTCCCCGTTTTCGATCCGATGCAGCATCGGATCGGCCGCAAGCTGGCAACATTGTCACGGCCAAAGTTCGAGTGGGCAATTTTGGATTAGTGGCTTCACAACTTAGTCTTGTCCGTTTTTCTTTAATCAAACGTGCTGCTCACGATTTCTTTCGAGTACCGAATACTCGTGCCACTTCAACCATGGAATTTCCTCTCCCGCCACTCCTTGCTGGTCGAGAGACAAGTCTCGAATTTCGGTTCCCGTTTCCCGCCGATTCGATGTGGATGAAAGTTGAGATTGACCCTGATAACAAGCTAGACGAGTTGTGTGTAGCCAATAACACCATTGAAGAGTTGACCGATAGTCGCCCCATTCACATGGGATTCAATCCGAAATACTTTGCCGAAGAGCGTGACCAAAAGCTGCTCAACCATGTGGGTTCGTTCAGCTATTACGACTGGATCCGCGCTGAGAAAGCACGAATGGACGTGATGTTGCACGATGCAATTTATCCTTCCACTGGTCCTAATGGTGTCGAAGAGGCCTATCGAATAGACCGACTTACTCCACTTGAACTCGGGAAATGGGACGATGAGCCATTTAACAAGGAAGCGGTCTTCTTTGACGGAGGATATCCGATCAACGAAAAGGTTGATCTTAATTCGATCGACTGCGCAATCATTCATGAACTAGGACATACGGTTCTCAGCCAGCCTGACCTGTATGGGTATGGCACGGCTGCTAAAAATGTCTTTGTAACTGACGACACCGGAAAGCCGGTTGCTGGTACTCCTGCTTTCCCTGTCGTATCCGGTGAATCGAATCTCCCTTCTTCGCCAGGAATTAACATTCCATGTGGACTGGGCTATCCGTCGCTCATGGATGGCTGCCAACTCTGGCTTCCTTCATCAATGGCTGGACACATCATGTATTACCGAGGCTATCGGCCCGATCGGTTCTGGGGAACTCAGGGACGCATGATTCCTTCTCGGTCCAATTGGCTGCTATTGACAGACGCATACGACCAACCATTGATAAACGCGGCCGTTTATGTCTATCACGTAACTCAAGCACCCGTCCAGGATAGCGGTGCCAAATATTTTTCCGACCGACCCAAATTCATGGGGAAATCGGACGCAGAAGGTCGTTTTATCTTTCCAAACGAAACCGACCAAGACTGGGATGACCCCAAAACAGATGTCGTCGATGGTTCCAAACCGGTATGGAATCCGTTTGGTACTGCCACTACAGACACTGCCTTCACGCCTAATGTATGGGAGGTCGAGGGCTTGCTGTTGGTAAGAATCGTGGCGGGAAAGCAATCTGAATACCGGTTTGTAGACTTAACCCAATTCAATGATGAGTTTTTGAGTGGGCATAGGGTTGCTGGGCGGTACCACCTAAGGACCAGCTTGCAGCCCGTAAAAGAACCAACACAGATTCAAAGGAGGGCCATTCCTGACGCCATTAGGACAACGAACAAGGCTCCCGTCGCTGTTGCGCCCAAAGACATCACCGTTCAATGTGGTGACGAATTTACCATCGACGGTTCCAAGAGTTTCGACCCTGAAGGACAACACTTGATATACAGGTGGAATGTAGGCGAAGGTTGGCTCCGTGGAAGTCTATCCCAAGCCTCCAAACTTGTATTAAAGGCACCCACTACACCACAAACCTTAACCTACAAGTTCTGGGTAATCGACGGTATTCGTTGCTCCGAACCCATTGTGGTTACGGTTAAGGTCGTAAGGAAATCGGCCTAGGGTCCACCCATAGGTATTGAGATTCCGAAGCCGATAAACGGAACGTTGGGATACGAATGAGCGCCAAAGTCAAGATCCTTGTACCCAAGGGAAAAGCTCAATCGCATTGGAAACCCGAACACTTGATGGCCGGTTTCATGGGTTGACTGACCTAAGTAAAAGCTATAGCTCAAGGCTTGCCCAAGTTTTACTCCGCCTTTGTCTGTTGTCCCATTGATTGGGAAAAGGGCGACGGCATCAAGCCGGATGCTTGCGTTATTTCCGAACGTGGCGACAGGTACGGCGACTCCAAACTGCCAACTTTGACCTTGAGGCAAAACGCCCAAAGTTGAAAAGGCATTGTCAAATTTCCAGGGTTCGGAACCAGAAATGGACACCGCTGATCCCGGAATTGTCGTGGTGTCAGGATCGCTTCGAGTCTGAGTTGTGAAATTCTTGGAAATGTAACAGTAGATGCTCCCTGTAGCCGGTACCACCAAAGAATCGTCCATAACATTAACAACGTAGGCAACGGTGTTACCATTAACAACTACCTCGGTTGCATTGCTCGAATTGAGCTGAAGTGTGGCAATTGTTGAAGCCTGAGCGGAAACAGCTGGACGGGTCTGCACTACTACACTCAGATTCGCTTTGTCTACCGTTTGGCCATCAATATCCGTTGGAAGAACGACTGCAATTTGAACTTTTTTGCCTGGAACAAGCCTAACTGAAGCAATATCGGTGGCACCAACGGTATCCAACTTTAGCTTGTTCGTCTGGAACGGGCCCGTGCCCTTAAGGAGTGTTAGCGACGGACGAGCGTGCCGAAGATCAATTTCAAGGACTGGATCGTTAATCAACACCTTTGGCAAGCTTTGCTGAATGGCTTGATCTGCACCGATGGTACTCGTTCCAGCACCGGCAACACTGTTAGAGGAGCGATTAAGGAATCTGTTCAGGGGCTTATGTCCATCACCCTTATTTGATGAAACTTGAGGGTCAACGATCACAATTGGTGGGTCAATGGTGTTGCCGGAGGATTTGATCGGTCCGACTAATATCCTCTCGTCAAGCAAGGACATTCCTTTTGAATCTTAGATGTCGAGCCAACACCTTGAAGAATCAAGAAGCAGACCGTCGGCAAGCCTAAGCGGTATAAAGATCGTCCCTTGGTCGGTAACAAGCCGTTTGACTGTTATAGGCCCGATGCGGGGTTTCGTAGAAGTACTCGACAAAAAATATTGAAACGCACACAGTATCATCAGCCGTGCGTACCGAGAGACCAGATACGACGATCTGTTCTACTCTTACAGAATTAGGAAGTTCGCTAAGCCTAATTCTCTGTGCACTTGGGCCTGTCGATGCATCGCACATTCCTGCAACAGCGATCAAACTGGTCAACAATAGGAACTTTATTAAAAATGGCATAAAACCGCTCAGCGACCATTATAGCGGCTTAGTTCAATTAATTTAAGTGATGCAGTTGGTAAAAAGAAACAGGCCCCTTTGACATCAAAGGGGCCTGATGGTTCTACACAGAGGCTACTGCGACGAGCCTAGTTCTTTCACGATATCGCCAACAAACTTCTTGGCATCGCCAAAGAGCATGAGCGTTCGATCCATCGTATAGAGTTCGTTATCGATTCCAGCAAAACCAGAAGACATGGATCGCTTGATAACCATTACGGTATGAGCTTTATCTACATCAATGATTGGCATTCCGTAGATTGGGCTTGAAGGATCGTTACGAGCTGCTGGGTTCGTAACGTCGTTGGCACCGATGACCAAGGCGACGTCCGTCTGAGGTAGCTCAGGATTAATGTCATCCATCTCGATAAGTCGGTCATAGGGAATGTCTGCTTCTGCAAGGAGAACATTCATGTGACCGGGCATTCGTCCAGCAACTGGGTGAATGGCGAACTGAACTTTTACTCCCTTTTTTGTGAGAGCGTCGTAAAGCTCGCGAACTTTGTGCTGTGCCTGCGCGACAGCCATGCCGTAGCCCGGAACAATGACGACTGACATCGAAGCACCGAGAATTGCCGCAGCTTCTTCAGCACTCGCGCTTCGAACAGGCTTCTCTTCTCCAAGTGCTTTCCTCTCGGCAGGTTTACCAAACGCTCCGAATAGAACGTTAGCAAAGGACCTGTTCATGGCCTTGCACATGATAATACTGAGGATCAGACCGCTCGAACCGTCTAAGGCACCTGCGATGATCAGCATAGGGCTGTTCAACACAAATCCCATTGCGCAAGCCGAGAGGCCCGCGTAAGAGTTCAACAGTGAAATGACAGTGGGCATGTCTGCTCCACCGATCGGGATAACCAAAAGAACGCCAAACAAGAACGCAAGTCCTGAGAAGACAAGGTAGATTGGCCACGAACCTGGACTGACAACAACGCCTACAGCGCATCCAACAGCGATAAGGAAAAGAACGAGATTGACAGCGTTCTGGCCTTTATAAGTGATTGGACGCCCAGGGAGCATTTCCGCGAGCTTGCCAAAGGCGATTAGCGAACCCGTAAAGGTTACGAAGCCGAGCAGAACTTCAAAGCAGATGATTCCTACTTTCAAGCCACTTACGGCGGCTTCCGGTCCGCCTTGTGCATGGCGCGACAGCATAAGGAAGTACTCTGCCGTACCGACCAAGCCTGCTGCTAGACCACCGAATGCGTGTGAGAATGCAGTTCGCTGAGGCACTGCGGTCATTGCCACTCGAGAAATGGGATAACCAATAATTGAACCCACCGCAAGTGCACTGGCGATGTATCCAAACGCTGGCTGCCTTCCGTGTAATTCAGGATCACTTAATAGCGCGAGTACCGTTCCGCCTATGGCCAATGCCATAGCCAGTTCGCCAGCAAGCACGCTCTTCTTGGCAGTCGTTGGATGATTCATCCACTTGAGCGACATCACGAATAGTCCGGATGCAATCAGGTAGCTGATATCTGTAGCCGTGTGTGAACCAAGGTCGACCTGTCCAGAGGCAATAGCCGCGAGCAAGACGAATGGGAAAAAGATGCCATGCGCTGCCCCAGGTTTTCTCGACTTGAACATCTTGAGCATCCGGTCCGTGATCAAGAAGCCTGATACGACGTTGGTCATCGAAGCGATGACCGCAATTGCGCCCAAGGTTATGGAAAGGGTGTTCTCTGCCCTGCCTAAAATGGTTAATGATCCGACAAGTGAAATTGCCGAAATTGCATTGGTAAGCGACATCAGTGGCGTGTGAAGCAGCGGTGAAACCCGCTTTATGACTTCAATTCCAAGAAAAGTCGCAAGAATAAAAATAAACAGGTTTGTAATCAGACCGTCCATTAGGCCACAACCTCCGCAAGACCAAGTCGCGAACGCACTTGTGGGTGAACGACTTCTCCGCCTTTTGCAACCATGGAGCCGGCTACGATAGGATCTTCCATATTTAGGTTCAACTGACCTTCTTTCACGATATTAAGCAGGAATGTTTGCACGTTCTTGCTAAAGAGCTGACTTGCATGCGTCGACAGTCTTGAAGCCAGATTTACGGGGCCGCAGATCTTAACTCCGTTGTGAATAATCGTCTGTCCTGCGACAGTCAGTTCACAGTTACCACCACGTTCGGCAGCGATGTCGACGATTACTGAGCCCGGAGCCATTCGTTCCGCCATTGCTTGAGTAATCAAGATGGGACTCTTCATTCCAGGTATTGCCGCAGTTGTAACAACAAGGTCCATTTCGGAGAGAACGTCTCCTAGTAGCTGACGCTGTTTTGCATAGAATTCTTCGCCCATTGCTTTGGCATAGCCACCTGAGGTTTGCGAATCACCCGCATCGAGGGGGAGTTCTACAAATCGGGCACCAAGGCTCTCGACTTGTTCTTTCACAACTGCACGGACGTCGTACGCACTAACGACGGCACCAAGCCGTCTAGCCGTAGCAATTGCCTGTAAACCAGCAACACCCGCGCCAAGGATGAGTGCTCGAGCGGGGGCCAATGTACCGGCAGCAGTCGTCATCATCGGAAGGATCTTAGTCATTTCCGTGCTTCCAATCAGGACAGCCATGTAGCCGCCTAGGTTGGCTTGGGATGACAGAACATCCATCGCTTGGGCCCGAGTTGTTCTCGGCACGAGATCCAGAGAAAACAGAGTTGCTCCAGAGGATATGGGGACGTCCTTCGGCGCCCATAAGGGATCAAGAACTGCAATTACAACTTGCTCTTTGCGCAGTTCAATCGAGGGAGTTTGGACTGATACGATAACATCAGCCTTCGCAGCTATATCTGCCTGGGACACAATTTCTGCGCCCGCATCGCGGTACGCAGCGTCTGAAATCCCCGCCGCAGCCCCCGCTCCGCTCTCCACAATGACAGAAAGTTTCGCCTTTCCTAGCGCAGAAACGGCGCTTGGTACCAGTGCCACACGCCGTTCTCCTGACGCGACCTCACGTAACACGCCAACTATCAATTTGTTTCCTCCATCGTCAACCCCTCGTTGGGTTCCACCCAATTAGCCGTTCTACAGACGAAAATTATAAGTGAAAACTAAACGTCCGCCGTCACCTGAGTCGGGTCAAGCATATCACAACGATTTGGCCCAAGGGAAAACAGCCTACTGTAGCCCAAATAAGTCGGCTCAGTTGTCGGCCTTTGCCCTTCCAAAGAAGTATATGAAGTTCTTAAGTCCCCAAGTGATGTTCAGAAATCTACGACGTAGGCCGATGTCGATTGTTGCCAAATGACGCTTCTCGTCAATTGGATTTGCCCAATTTTGCCTCAATGGTTGTCTTTCAGGACTTCGCACAATCGCCTGGGGTCAAGTTAGTCTGTTAAATGCTTTCTCTAACCAAAAGCCATAGTCATAAATGTGCGACAGATCTAAGGATTAATAACGCGCAATTCATTTCCGCAAATCTGCCAGGATTTAACTTCTAGTACAAGATAAGCTGTCAATTTCAAGTGGGAACAGCCCGTTCCTGCTATTCCAGAAGTTATACCAATCCGATTTGCTTTAGAATAGAGTAGAGAAACGAATGACTGAATTGCGATCCGCGCTTTTGCGACCGGCTTGGCAGATTCGTCACTTTGGGTAACCGAACTTGAAATCACTAACATGTATTAGCCGAATAGCTCTAGGTGTGATGGCCGTATTTGCTGGAGCAGTTTTTGCCCAACAGGGTACGACCAACATTAAGCCTTTAACGTCATTTGCATTGCCAAAACCGGCGGTTTACGACACTCGCTTGCAGGTGCCTCAAATTGCACCGCTACAGTCAACACGGGACAAAACGTCAGAGAACGAACTCGTCCCTAATTTGATCAAGAAGGACTTGCCGAACAACATGCCCGTTGGCGGCATGCTCGCTGACCAGCGGGGCTCTAAGTCAAAATTACAATTTTTTGGTCCCGGATTCACTAATGGCTGGCCCCCGGATTGTGACTTTGCAGTGGGTCCAAACCACGTCATCTGTGTTGTTAACGAAGCGATGGCAGTTTTCGACAAGAAAACAGGCAAAAAGGTTTTCCAAACCAACTTAACAGGCAATCAGTTCTTTAGCGGTATCGGTGTCGTTGGCGAGGTCATTTCCGATCCGAAGATTCAATACGACAAGGCTTCCGGACACTGGTTCGTTCATATCATTGAAGTAGACGGTTTATCCTCTGGGACAAAAGCAAGCTACCAACTTATCGGAGTGTCCGAGACTAACGATCCTAATGGAAAGTGGAAGAAGTATCGGATAAACAGTCTTATTACTGTGAACTCCAACCAGCTTTGGTTGGACTATCCTGGCGTCGGTGTTTCTGAAGACGGATTCGTTTTCACTGGCAACATGTTCGGCTTCACGTCCGGATTCACGGGTGGCATTTTTGCAATGAGCAAGTCTGCTCTCATAAATGGAACGCCTGGCCAAGTCACGGTCTTCACAGACGACCAAACTTCGACCATCGAGCCCGCTCGCTCCTACGTTGCAGGATCATCAACCATTTATATGATGAGCACCTACTCGACCAGTTCGGTCAAGGTGTTTGCAGTCAGCAACTTTACAGGAACGCCCAAGCTCGTTTCCTCGGTTGTATCCGTTCCTTCCTTTACACCTCCAACTCGAAATGCGGTGGGTCCTGGTGGTCACCAAATGGATGGTTTCGATCCCAGAATGTTTACGGCGGTTCTCCGAAATGGAAGCATTTACGGAGCCCACAACGCCATGTCACCCAGTGGCAGCGTATTGGCCTGTCGCTGGTACGAAGTTGGACTCAATAACTGGCCGAACGGCACTTCTAACCCCAAACTCGTTCAGTCTGGCAATATCTTTGACGGTGGTGGAGTCTTTGATTCCCATATGCCGGCAATTAACGCCAACAAGTACGGCAACATTTCTGTTCTCTACACGCGCTCAAGCCCAACTGTTGAAGCCAGCCTAGTTTATTCTGCGCATAAGAAATCCGATGCTAACGGGTCGATGGGATTACCCGTCCTGCTAGGAAGTAGTCCTGCTAATTCGGGTGCTCAACCCGGTGCCAGATGGGGCGACTATTTCAACGTTTCGATCGATCCGACCGACGACTCTACCTTCTGGGGTTTTGGTGAACTCTGCGTAGCAGGTGGTCTCTGGACGACTCAGGTGAATACTTGGACAGTCGCAGATCCATCCCTTAGTGTCGCATTCGCACCTGTAGCAGCTAATCCGTTCGACGGCAAGCTCGCATCCGGTAACTACACAGCTTTGGCAGTGAAAGATGGGCGGTCAATGAGCGTCAATTCTTCAGCAGTCAAGGGCAGTGGTCAAATCGCATCGATTGAAGCCACGTACAATACATCCCTTAAGTCTGGAACTACAGACCTATTGACTGTTACCGCGACTGCAAGTCTGCCCGTCGCCTCAACACAGCAATTCTATGTGTATGACTGGGTCGCTAAGGCATACAAGTACATCGGTGCAGTCTCTGCCTCGACGTCTGCTGAATTCACCCTCGGCGATTCTGCGGCGAAGACAACTAACTTTATTAAGAGCGACGGAACGGTCAAGATTCTTTATAGAGTCATCAACCCTGTCCGAAATGGGATATTGCCTCCTCCAATGCTATTGCCCTTAGACTTCCTCCTGCTAAAGGGTCTTCCTGCATAAGGTAGCTACTGAACAGGTCAAGCGCCAATCTCGTTAATCCGAGATTGGCGCTTTTTGGTTTATTTACGGTACGAGAGCCAATGTCTGTTCGACCTGTTTCGCAATATGGCGCCGTGCTGAAATAAACCTTGCACTATCGCTCAAGTAAGTCGCCAAACCCTTGATTTTAGGTTCAAGGGATGCCATACTTTTGTTCTGTTCGCGGGAGTAGCTCAGTGGTTAGAGCGCCGGCCTGTCACGCCGGAGGCCGCGGGTTCAAGTCCCGTCTTCCGCGCCAGCTAATCTGTGCCACGGTAGCTCAGTCGGTAGAGCATAGCACTGAAAATGCTAGGGTCCCCGGTTCAAGTCCGGGCTGTGGCACCAAAAATCGAAACCACAAATCCCCTCAAGTGCAACGGCACTTGAGGGGATTTCGATTTTCTAATCCAATGAATGAATAAGTTCGGACCTGAAATCTTCTTACAAATTCCAGACACGATTCGCGCCCGACTATCCAATAGTGGGCGGCGCCATGCTAGGACTTCCCTTCATTGACCGTCGATGTTAAGTTACGGAAAGTGCAGGCAATCCGTATCCAATAGATATCGCTCGAGAGTTATCTCTTTAGCTATCGCTTTGCAATTCACATGCTATTAAAAGGACACTTTGAAACCTGCGGACTTTCAATCAGTCCTTGCGAACGGCAGGGCTAAGCCAGCATTCGTTCAGGCATTGTTCTATTGAGCAATAACCAATACATGGCAACCTGAAGGATCATTTCTGAAAACTCTGCCGGATCAGTGGGCTTCGTAATGAACGAATTTGCACCTAGCTTGTAGCTCTCTAAAATCTGCATCTTATCTTCGGACGCAGTCAAAACGACTACCGGAATTCGCTTAGTTGTTTCGGTATCGCGAATTCGCTTGAGAACTTCCAACCCACTCAGCCTTGGCAATTTGAGGTCAAGAATAATAACAGCTGGCATTACCGACATATCACGACCCGTAAAGCTGCCTTGCCCAAAGAGGTAGTCAATCGCCTCTTGACCGTCACATGCCACAACAACCTCATTCATGATGTTGTTTCGCCTTAGAGCTCGCAATGTCAGCCTCTCGTCGTCAATATTGTCCTCGATGAGCAAAATAAGTTTGCTGTCGAGGCTAGTTGCTTTTACCTTTGACATCGTTTCGAGTTGTTCCTTGGTTCGGTTTGGGAAGCTGAGCCTAGGTTTCCTTCAGAACCCGATCAGCAACCAAACTCTTTCCTGATTATAGTCTAGCGATCTCGATTACGCGAGATACATTACCTTGTTCGATGAATTTCGCTAGACGGTGGCATCAATCCATCGTCATCTGCTAAGTTCAATCTATGCCTGAAGAGACATCTCACGCCGACCACACAAAGGCCGATACTCGAATCGGTCTACCTGGTGCAATGCCACGAAAGATCAATGTCACGATGATGGGTGCTGGAAGCTTTTTCACCAATTCCATTCTGAAAGACGTCATATTAACTCCCGACAACATGGGTGGTGAGCTTCGCCTCATCGACATCGATGCTGAGCGATTGTCCTTAGCCGAAAAACTCATGCGAAAAATAGTCGATGAACTTAGCGACTCCAAAACTTGGACAGTGAGAGCAAGCACCAACCGCGAAGAGTTATTGCCTGGCACGGACTATATTGTAAACGCCATTGAGGTCAGTGGTGTGGCGTGTGTTCGGCTGGACAATGATATTCCGCTCGAATTCGGTGTCAGTCAAAACATCGGCGACACCATCGGCCCAGGCGGCCTGATGAAGGGTCTCCGAACAATTCCCGTCTATATCCAAATTCTAAAGGACGCTGAGCGACTGTGTCCGAGAGCGGTGGTTCTGAATTACACCAACCCGATGAATATGATGTGCTTAGCGGCTGCTCGCACATCGAGTCTGCACAATGTTGGTCTGTGTCATTCAGTTCAAGGCACCTCGCACATGCTGGCCGACTATGCGGAGACACCTTACGAGCAGGTCCAATGGAAGTGCGCAGGCATCAACCATTTGGCATGGTTCACCGAATTTAACGACATTCGAGGAAATAGTCTCTATCCCGTCCTCATGGAGAAGGCTCGTGATCGGACGAGCACGTTTGCGGTCAACGAACCTGTTCGGTCGGACATGATGCTTCATTTTGGGGCGTTCATTACGGAGTCCAGCGGCCACCTGAGCGAGTATCTTCCCTATTACCGAAAGCGTAAGGATCTACTCGATAAGTACACAGACACCGGGTATAGGGGCCAAGAGAGTTTCTACGCAGACAATTGGCCAACCTGGCGCAAAGGACAAGACGCAGGTCGTGCAAGGCAGCTTTCAGGCGAGGATCCTATTAAAACCGAGCGAAGCTGGGAATATGGAGCTTGGATCATTGAGGCGATAGAAAAGAATCAGCCTTTCAAAATTCACGGAAATATCCTCAACAACGGATGTATTGAGAATCTTCCATCAGACGGCTGCGTTGAAGTCGCCTGTATGGTCAATCACAATGGCATTCAACCTATTCGCTACGGTCGCTTGCCTAAGCAGATGGCAGCGATTTGCGACTCAAACATGCGAATGTTCGACCTGGCAGCAGACGCCGCGATTCACAAGTCCAAGCAGCTTGCCACATGGGCACTTATGTTCGATCCGCTTACGTCTGCAGTTTGCTCTCCCGCTGAGATCACAGAAATGGTCGATCGACTCTTCAAAGCAGAAGAAGAGTTCCTCCCTGGCTTCAACTAATCGCCATCACGTCACATTCACCTTCGACCCACTTCAGTGGGTTGAAGGTTCAGAGGACCTAGTCGCGAAAGTCATGACCGGCTTCTCTTAGTGCTTGCAATGATCCAGGAAGGTCCTGATTCTGGACAAACACGTAGTCCGTATCAAATGTCGCAATTGCTAGTATGCTGACCCCAATGTCGGCAAGAGGTTTTAGAAAACTCACCAGAACACCCTTCATCGATAGCGGCAAGGGGCCAGCCAATTTCAAAGCCCGCCAATGATCTGACCGCTGGCTGAACTTTCCTGCTTTTGCTGTCACACAAATCAGCGAGATTTCTTCTACAGACACGGTAAGCGACCAGAATCCGTCCTGAAATGGCAATGCTGCCGCGAGTTCGTCTGGCATCAGTCGACACAGGCTATAGGTCTCTGGATCAAGGGTGAAAGGGAATCCCATAAACTTAGACCAAGTCGGAAAGGAACTCTCTCACTAGCTCACCTTGGAGAGTGCCATCCAGCAAAAACGCATCGTGTCCATAGGGCAAGTCGACCTCAACGTGCTTACTCTGGCGACCGGCCTCTTGGGCCATTTTGTGCATCGCTTTGCTTTGGTGAGTGGGATAGAGCCAATCTGAAGTAAAGCTCACAAACAGATACTCGGCTTTCGAACCCGAAAGTGACTTCAGGTCATAGTAATCAATTGCTTTAGTTACATAGAGCAGGCTGTTCGCATCAAAGCGCTTGGTGAACTTCTTACCTTGGTAGTTCAAGTAACTTTCGACTTCAAACTCGGTTTCAAGGCCAAATTGAAAGTGGGCTTTTCCTTGCAGACGACGATCAAATTTCGCAGTAAAAGCGGCTTCACTCAAGAACGACAAGTGCCCGATCATTCTTGAAACGGCTAACCCTCCGTCGGGTTGAGTTCCTTCGGCGTAACATCCGCCTTCCCACCGTGGATCCTGCATGATGGCCTGTCGAGCAGTCTCGTTGAAGCCGATCTGCATGGCCGAGTGGGCTGCACAACTTGCCGTAATGAATGCTTTTGATACTCTTGTGGGAAATCGAACCGTCCACTCCAATGCTTGCATACCGCCCATGCTTCCGCCTGCAACGGCGTAGAGCTTATCTATTCCTAAGTGATCGACGACACGAGATTGAATTTCAACCATGTCTCCGACCGTTACAATGGGAAACCGAACGCGATAAGGCTTTCCATCCGGATGCATAGATGAAGGACCAGTAGTGCCCTGACAACCGCCTAGACAGTTCGTACCAATTACGAAGAGAGTATCGGTATCAATGGGCTTCCCAGGACCTATTAGGCGGTCCCACCAACCAATTGCATGTGCATCCCCTGTAAGTGCATGACACACCAAAACCGCATTAGACCGGTTTTCGTTTAATCTGCCCCAAGTTTCATAGGCGACTGTGACAGATTCTAACGTTCCACCCGCTTCACATGAATAGGGGCCTACTTCGACGAAGACTCGTTCGTCTGAAATAGGAGCGGTTCGCTCGTTCTCTTGAAAGAGAGCGGGGTCCATTTGCATCGAATGAGGGTACCCCGGAGGCTATGACGAACTTTGGCATGTGGTCGAACTGCCAAAGACTGTCATAGCCTGAAGTGGCTAGTCTCTCTTGAATTGAGGTCTGAAAGGTTGGCCACGGACACCACCGACTGGCGGAGGTGCTGGCTGATCTGACAGTGGATCCGCCGTAGGCGGCAAAACATCTGAGTTTGGTGACTGGGAAGGCTGGTGAAGTGGGTGGTGCAATGGTGCCGGGCGTGGTCCAACTTGGGGCCTTTGCGTGGCGTCAAGCGACAGCAAGCGATCGAACTCGCCAGGGTCTTTCGCGCGCTGTCGTGCGTCCTCTTTGGACACTAAGCTGCGATCCACAAGACTCGCCAGTGCTTGATCCAGGGTGTTCATTTTTTGACGCGAACCGGTTTGGATCAATGAGCCTATCTGGTAGCTCTTACTTTCACGTATGAGGTTTCGTACAGCGCCGGTAGCGACCATGACTTCATGGGCAGCGATTCGACCTCGTCCATCCTTTCGCTTGACTAATGTTTGAGACACGACGCCAACCAAGTTGACCGAAAGCTGCATCCTAATCTGCTGCTGCTGATGAGTTGGGAATACATCAATGATTCGGTCTACCGTTTGGATGGAATCAATCGTGTGGAGAGTTCCAAAAACAAGGTGCCCAGTTTCCGCTGCCGTGATTGCGAGGTGAATGGTG
>JBBQZV010000028.1:0-51917 GCA_038207365.1 Fimbriimonadales bacterium
ACGCCCCCAGTAGCAATCATTGACAGCACGTCATGTTCAATTCCCAATCGGTCGACAACACAGCGCACGGTGAAGGCAATGTCCGTCGCAGCTTGTTTCAGAATCTGTTGGGCGACTAAGTCTCCATTCGTCGCTTCTTCAGCAACGATGTGGGCTAGAGATGCAATTTCTGACCGGTCGCGAGACTCAGACATATAGATCGTCATGCGAAAGTCACTCGGCTTGCCGGCCATCTCGTAGCACGCTGTCTGAACTCGATCTTGCAGTGAAGTGGAACAAGAACTATGCCAATCGGCTCGCCCGCAAGCCCTAACTGCGGCAAGCCCGATCTGAAATCCACTACCGTAATCTCCATAGAGGGGCCCAATTCCATCCAAAAGAACTTCCCTGCCATCTGGTGCCTTACCGTATACGAACGCACCCGTGCCTGCAAGAACGACGACGCCACAGCTAACTCCAGCCATCGCTAGTGGACCGTCTTTTTCAGTAACCGTGTGGACAACCAACTTGCCAACGGCATTCGGCAGATTTGCCGAGTAAGGGCCGGCAACATGAAGCTCGTCAATCGGAAAGTGTCCGGCTAGAGCTTCCTCAATCGCTTCGTCGATGAGGTGCTGAGATCTACCAAGTCCTCCGAAGAACAGTTGCCCTCGTCGATGAGTAAAGTCGCGGCGACCTCGCCCAAGTACGTGACCCGTTTCGTCGACCAAAAGGGCATCGCATTTGGTTCCACCAGAGTCGACCGCCAAGAGACATCTCATTGCTCGCCCATTATGTCCGACGGCTGGCATCTACTGTGACTCAACCCAGTCCAAAAGCCTCTGAGTGGCACGACGCGGAGTAATGGCCCCCTGCTCGACGGACTTAGAGAGGTTTTCCAGCGCCAATCTTACATCTTCCCGCTTCAACCACCGACTCAGCAGTGACTGCTGAATCATATCCTCCATCCACGTAACCGACTGACGTCGCCGACGCCAATCGAAGCGACCGCTGTCCTTGTCTTGTTGGATGTATTTTTGAATGGCGGTCCAGAGCTCTTCGATCCCGGTTTTCTGAACAGCTGAACATAAGTTGACGCTGGCACGACGTCCATCCTGATCTGCCGGGAGCATCATTAGTGCTCTCTCAAGTTGTCCAGCTGCCACCTCGGCACGCACGCGATTCTCGCCGTCGGCTTTTGTAAGTCCGATGACATCGGCCATTTCCATGATGCCACGTTTGATTCCTTGAAGCTCGTCGCCAGCACCAGCCATGGCAAGAAGGAGGAAACAATCCACCATTCCCCGAACTTCGACTTCGCTTTGACCGACTCCGACGGTTTCGACAAAGATGACGCCAAAGCCGGCAGCCTCACAAAGTTGGATGACTTCTCGGGTTTGGTTGGCAACTCCACCCAATCGGCCGCTACTCGGAGATGGTCGAATAAAGGACCGATCATGGACTGCCAAATTCGGCATGCGACTCTTGTCACCCAAAATGCTCCCAAAGGTCGAAGGGCTAGAGGGATCAACCGCCAAGGCGGCGAGTTTGACTCCTTTTTCGACGATAAAGAGCCCCATTGCCTCGATGAGAGAGCTCTTTCCAACCCCAGGCGAGCCAGTGATTCCCACACGAACGGAGTTACCACTCAGGGGTAAGGCGAGATCTAGTAATTCCGCCGCTCGATCTTGATCGGACTCCTTGTGGCTTTCGACGAGGGTAATCGCACGTCCCAACGCTCCCCGGTCCCCAGCCGTCAGTTTTGAAAACAAAGAGGCAACCGTTTCTGGCTGCCTTTTTGCCGGCTTCCTCGTCGGTCCAAGGGGTGTCGAAAACCCCTTGGCTGACAGTATCGAAAGCGCATCCGTATCCTTCATACCCCTTAACTTTGTGGTACAGCGATCTGTTCCAGCATCAATTTCAGGATCTGCTGAGCTGCAAGTGGAAGAACAGTTCCAGGTCCAAAGATCGCCATGACCCCTTGCTCGTAGAGGAACGGATAGTCTTGGGCTGGGATGACTCCACCTACGACAGTGAGGATGTCTTCCCTTCCAAGACTGGCCAATTCTTTGATCAGGGCAGGTACAAGCGTGTTGTGACCCGCTGCCTGAGACGAAACTCCAACTACATGGACATCATTCTCAATTCCCTGTCTGGCAACTTCATTGGGAGTCTGGAAAAGCGGTCCAACGTCCACGTCCCAACCGAGGTCGGCAAAGGCGGTAGCAACGGCCTTTTCGCCTCTATCGTGACCATCTTGTCCCATCTTGGCGACAAGGATTCGGGGCCTTCTTCCGTCTGCTTCTGCAAACTCGTCGGCAAGCCGCCGTGCTTCCTTGACGTCGTCGTTTTCGCCTGCTTCTGCAATGTAAGTTCCAGTTGCTGCCGAAGCAGAAACCTGATATCGACCGTAGATTTTTTCCATTGCGTCGCTTATTTCACCAAGTGTTGCACGCAGCCTAGCTGCAGCCACACTCAGTTCTAGCAGATTTCCTTCGCCTGTCTTTGCACAAAGGGTGATAGCTTCAAGGGCGGCTTCGACGGCAGCCGAATCACGCGACGCTTTGATTTGGTCGAGTCGTTCAAGTTGCTTGACACGGACCGCTGCGTTGTCGATGGATAAAATGTCCATCGGCTTTTCACGATCGAGTCGATAGCGATTGACGCCAACGATCGTGTCTTTGCCGCTGTCGATACGGGCTTGCTTTCGCGATGCCGTCTCTTCGATTCGTCGCTTGGGCAATCCCGTTTCGATGGCTCGTGCCATGCCGCCAAGCTCCTCGATTTCTTGAATCAGAACCCAAGCTCGTTGAGCCAATTCGTGAGTCAGTCGCTCAACATAGTAGGAGCCTGCATAAGGATCGACGAACTTTGTGATGCCCGTTTCTTCTTGCAGAACCAACTGAGTGTTTCTCGCAATGCGAGCCGTGAACTCAGTTGGCAGAGCAATTGCCTCATCCAAGGCGTTTGTGTGAAGGCTTTGAGTGTGACCGAGCGCCGCCGTGAGTGCCTCGATACAGGTTCGCATCACATTATTGAATGGATCCTGCTCGGATAGCGACCAACCGCTCGTCTGACAATGCGTTCTTAGCGCCATTGACTTCGCTGACTTGGGATTGAATTGCTTTACAATCTTTGCCCAGAGCATTCTTGCGGCTCGCATCTTCGCCACTTCCATGAAGTGATTCATGCCGATGTCCCAGAAAAAGCTGATTCTTGGCGCGAACTCGTCGACGCTCAAACCCTTTTCGACACCAACGCGAAGGTATTCCAGACCGTCGGCCAGAGTGTATGCCAGCTCGATGTCTTGCGACGCGCCTGCTTCCTGCATGTGGTAGCCACTGACGCTAATGCAGTTGAATTTGGGCATCTTGTGAGCGCAAAATTCGAAGATGTCGCCGATGATTCGCATGCTCGGAAGTGGCGGATAGATGTAGGTATTGCGAACCATGAACTCCTTCAGAATGTCGTTCTGAATTGTTCCTCGCAGTTTCTCGGTGGGTACGCCCTGTTCTTCAGCAGCTACGATATAGAAAGCCATTACAGGAAGAACGGCACCGTTCATGGTCATGGAGACGCTCATCTGATCCAACGGGATCTGATTGAATAGAATCTTCATGTCCTCGACGGAGTCGATCGCAACGCCCGCCTTGCCAACGTCCCCGACGACTCTTTCGTGGTCGGAATCGTATCCACGGTGGGTCGGAAGGTCAAACGCTACGCTCAAACCCTCTTGCCCCATGGCGAGATTGGCTCGATAAAAGGCATTCGAATCTTCAGCGGTACTGAACCCGGCATATTGCCTGATGGTCCAAGGCTGCATGGCATACATCGTGGAATAGGGTCCACGGAGGAAAGGAGGGAGTCCCGCAGCGTATCCGAGGTGCTCCATTCCTTCTAGGTCATGGGCATCGTAGTACGACTGGATCTTGATCTGCTCGGGAGTCTGCCACTCCGCACCCAAAGGACCCTGGGGCCCACCTTCATAGATTAGGTCACCAAATTTGGGTTTCATTTCGCCTCCGGAATTAAGGGTTGATCGAGCGGAATAGGAGGAATTCCAAATCGCGTATGGAAGCTCTCAAGCGTGCTCAATTGGTCCAGACGTAGGTGGAGGAATTCGGATGTTCCCGCTGCTTTGAGGTCATCGACTGAATCGCTAGGATTGCCAGCAACGATGATCGGAACCTGAATGTTCAGTTCTCGCGCAAACCCGAGATAACCACTGTCTTCGCTACAAAGTACAACGAGGTCAGCGTGTTCCTTTTCGAGATGGGCTTCCAGATCTTTCGGACTGTCGACGATCACTTCTTTGACGTCGTACCCGCCAGCCCCTAAGAAACCCTGGACAAACATACTCCTTGCCCGTCGCATCTTCTTGTCGCCGAATTCAGCTAACAAAATAGATGGGAGTTTTCCGCAGCAGAGTACGTGCCTCTCAATTCTGAGCCTAAGATGCTCAAAGGGCCAACTCGGTCTGAATGGATCAAGAATGGTGCTCGGAACGGGGACTCCCGTGAAGAAGCCGTCGAGCAAAAGTTGATCATCCCAGCTACTGGTTCCAAACGGTATTGAAATCTGGTCGGCCACGCACCGAGGATGGACGTCCTGGATTCTTTGCTCCTTGGGGTTTGGATAGACGGTCGTGCCAACGATGGTTCGCTTACGAGTAGCTACTTGCTTGGCTCGCTTATCCTGCACTCTCCGAATTTCGTCGGTCATGAAGCCGTTCTCCCAAGCAGCCACAAAGCCGCCATGAGAGTCCATCCTCTTGAAGAGATTCCAGGCTATTTCGGCATAGCTCCGAGTCATCGATTCGACGGCATAACTTCCGCCAAGCGGATCGGCAACCTTTCCGATATAGGCCTCTTCAATCAAAAGGTTCTCAGTATTTCGAGTGAGGTGCTCGCTGAATTCATCTGGAGCACCGTAGCCTTGGTCGTACGCCGCTACGGAAAGTGAATCCACCCCACCCACTGTGGACGCCATTGCTTCCACAGTGGCTCGTAAAAGGTTGTTGAAAGGATCATAGAGCGTCTTGTTAGTGCTCGTCGTAATCGCGTGAAATTTGGGTCGAACCCCTTCGATTCCGAACGAGTTCAATACGTTTCGAACGAGAACCTTGAGCGCTCTTATTTTCGCGATTTCCAAGAAATAGTTTGTTCCGACGCCTAACCGGAATTCTGCTCGCCTGACAAAATCCTCCAATAGGGTGTGATCGCCTGTTTCTGAAACGCAGGTCAAATACTCGGTGAAGAGTCCAACCGACATGGCCAATTCTTGGGCCAAGCTTGCGCCTGACTTTTCGATAATGGACCCTCGTATAGTGATCGAACTGAAGTTGGGGAAGTCTTTCAGAACTTCTTGCGATGCCCGAAACTCCGATTGCCAATCTGCAATAGGACCAGCAACCCAGCCGCCGCATCGATCCATGATTGGATCAAGCTCAACCGAACCCTGCAAGGCGGAAGGTTCGTAGCCGCGATCTTTAGCAACTGACTTCAACAAGTGCAGCATAGGCCGCGTGAACGGACCCGACATCCAATGAATGGGGACCGAATCGAGCCAAATACCCTCAGTGAAGTGGCTTAGGTCTGACTTTGACCTTATGGGAACGCCGGCCGGATAAGTCAGGACTGCAAGTTCAGTTGCTCCACCTTGAAGCGACCGGATGGCATGCCTGTTAGCTGTCTCAAGACTAGCCTCACGGATCTCTTCACGGAACAAGGGCCGTGCCGCATGCTTGATAAATCCTCGGGCAAGGCTTTCTGAGTCACCGGGGAAATCTGTACTTCGATAATAGGGCTTCAGACGTATGCCGTCCAGAGTTTCCGTTACCAGACGCTTTTCAAACTCTGCCCCTTTGAGGTCCTTGTGAACGACTTCCAGCCATTGTTCGTCAGTGACGGGTTGAAATTCATCGAATAGGCGTTCGCTCATCCATTACCTTCTTGAACGAATTCATAAAGGACTCCCAAGCTGCCATTGGCCGTGTGGCTTTTTGGATGCATGAAGAAGACTTTGGTGCCCCTTGACCCGTTACGTGGAGCGGGGTCGATGATGTTAAAGCCCTTTGACTTTAGATCGTCGAAAGTCGCCTGAATATCCTGCACTCGGTAAGCAATGTGGGCCAAGCCCCCTCGACCGCCTTGCTTCTCAATCTGTTTGGCGACAGGTGAATCTCCGTTCAGAGGTTCAAGAAGCTGTATCAGGTTATCGCTGTCTCCAACTCTCAGAAGAATCTCCCGTACTTGATCGTCTCCGTAGACTGCTTCCTCGTGTACGACCTTAAAACCCATTTCTTGGTAAAGCGCTACTTGGGCATCCATTTGACCAAGTGGAACCGCGATGGCTACATGATCGATGTGAGTTGGATGAACGAAATGTTCGTTGCTCATCTGTATCTCCTTATTCAAATTCAATCAAAACTTGCCCCTGCTTCACTGCATTGGTTTTCTCGACGCGAACCGATTTGATTTTTCCTTCGATCGGCGAAGTAATCGTTGTGAACATCTTCATAGCTTCCAAGACGAGGAGTTGCTGCTCTGCAGTAACGTCTTGGCCAACTTCTACGTTGACCTCAGAAACTACGCCTGCTAGCGGACTTCGGCAGACCTTTGCCTCGTCGGCTACCGCTTCTCCCCCACCGGAAGGGCTGGCCACCATATAGGTGGGTGTAGCTGCCTGCACCGGTGTGCCCGTTTCGACATATCGCACACCAGAGGTAATTTCTGCTTCAGCGACTTCGACGTCGACCTCGTAGATTTTTCCTTCGACTGTAATCTTTAGTTTCATTTATGGGTCCTTAAAGCGGGATCAATCCGTGTTTCTTAGCCGGTCTCAGCGTTCTCTTGGTCGTCAATCCTTCGAGGGTCTTGGCAATCTCAACTCGAGTTTGATTGGGCTCAATAACGTCATCGACGACACCTGCTGCAGCTGCTGTGTAAGGAGTGCTGAATCGTGCTCGATACGTTTCGGCGAGCCTCTTGCGCTCTTCGACTTTGTCCTCGGCAGCCTCAATTTCGCGTCGGAAGACGATTTCAGCTGCTCCTTCGGCACCCATAACTGCTACCTCAGCAGTTGGCCAGGCATATACCCTGTCTGCATCGAGGTCCTTTGAGCACATTGCGACATAGGCGCCACCGTAGGCCTTTCTCAAGATGACTGTAATCTTGGGGACCGTGGCCGCCGAATAGGCAAAGAGCAACTTTGCGCCGTGGCGAATAATTCCTCGGTGTTCTTGCTCGATTCCAGGTAGGTAACCCGGAGTGTCAACGAATGTAACGATCGGAATATTGAAGGCATTGCAAAATCGTACGAATCCGGCAGCCTTGTCACTTGAGTCGATGTCAAGAACCCCTGCAGAAACCTTGGGCTGGTTGGCAACGATGCCGACGGTGAGTCCAGTGATTCGGCCAAATCCCACTACGATATTTGCAGCAAATGTTTCCTGAGATTCAAGGAAGTCATTGAAGTCAAGAACGCGTCGGATAACTTCTCGCACGTCGTAAGGCTTTTTGGCGTCATCAGGAATGATGCCATCGAGCTCAAAATCGGGTTCAAGGGCGTAGCTTCCACCTAATACAGGAGGATCTTCTGCGTTGTTGCTGGGAAGGAAGCTTAGCAACCGCTTACAGATACCTATTGCATGCTCGTCATTTTCAGCGACGAAGTGTGCAACGCCTGATCGATCAATCTGTGCGCTAGGACCACCAAGGGCTTCTGCCGTGATCTCTTCGCCTGTTACCTGACGGATGACCTGAGGCCCCGTGATGAACATCTGCGCCATTCGGGTTTGGATAATGAAATCGGTGAGTGCGGGTGAATAAGCCGCTCCGCCTGCACAAGGCCCACAGATGAGTGAGATCTGTGGAACGACTCCGCTCAGTTGGGTGTTCGTGTAGAAAACTTTTCCATATGCGGCCAAAGAATAAGTTCCTTCTTGAATTCGGGCGCCGCCAGAGTCATTGAAGAATACGAACGGGGTTCCGGTTCTCAGTGAAGTCGTCATTGAGTCGACGATTTTTTTACAGTGGACTTCGCCTGCAGAACCTCCGAAGACTGTAAAGTCCTGGCTGGCCACGTTAACTTTTCGCCCGTCAACGGTTCCACCGCCGGTTATTACGCCATCAGAAGGCGAATACTTCCCCGCCATGCCAAAGTCAACACAACGTTGATTGGCAAACATTCCCGACTCCTGGAAGGAGTTCGCATCGAAGAAAGCATCGACTCTTTCTCGAGCAGACAGCTTTCCTTGCTTGTGCTGCTTGTCCAACTTATCTTGGCCACCACCAAGCTTTAACTTCGCTTTTCGTTCTTTAAGCTCGGCAATTTGTGCCTTTCGGATGGGTCCTAATTCCATATTTCCTTCTTGCGCTGATCGCGCTTACAATTCTTCTAAAGCTCCTGAGAGCAAATTCCTTGGCGTAACTAGTTGAACGGTTTCGTCTTGTCTGGTCCGTCTACGGGTATGTCCGTTTTCATTGAACTGTTATCGGTGCAACGCCCGTGATCGAACCATGATGTGCGAGGCTTGGAGGGCTGCCCTTCCTTGCAGTCGCCACTGGTCGGAATCGCCAATACTTCGCACGACCCGAACGGTAGCTCGCTTGCCGAGATAGGCCGCTACGGCTGCGGAGATCACCATCAAAGTTTCTTGACTGGGGACATCCGAGACTGCCAATCGATGCTCGACATCAGCGAGTTTCGCTCTGAGCTCCCCTATCTCTTTGAGGAGCTTCTCGAATTCCGATCTGGTTACAATTTCTTCGCTCATGCAGGTTCCACCGTCACCTTTTGCTTCTGGCCATTGATCGTCACCTGATAGTTGATCGGGGCATTCAATACTCCCGGATGCTTAGGATCGATCGTGGCTATCGGTTCGCTTGCCAGATTCTTCGGTCCAGCAGATCGCTCCTTGAAGAACTTGAGGGCAACGGGCGGGAACATTGCATAGGTGAGCACGTCTTCGTCGCTTCCATTCATTCCTTCGAGCTTCTCTGCTTCAGATCTTAGGTGCTCCCATTCGGGTTTGAGCAAGTCTGCTGGTCGGCAAGTGATCGGCTCTTTCTTGCCAAACTCTTTGGCTTTTGCCATGACTGCTTCATCCTTTACGGTGATCGTCTCTCCGTAGTATCCGAGCATTAGGTCGCTAAACTCGCCGGTCATGACCTTGTACTGGCCCATCATCACGTTGAACACGGCCTGAGTACCGACAATCTGACTGGAAGGAGTAACAAGCGGAGGATATCCGGCGGCTGCTCGAACCTTGGGGACTTCCTCGAGGACGTCCTTCATTCGATCGCCCTGACCTTGCTGTTTGAGCTGGCTTTCCATGTTGCTCAACATGCCGCCTGGAATCTGGCTCTTAAAGATCTCGGTTTCGACACCCGTGATGTCAGATAGGAAAGCGTGATAGCGAGGTCGGACTTTGGCGAAGTGGTCGCGAGCTTTATAAACCATCGCTAGATCGATCTTCGTTTCGTAGCCTGTTCCTTCGAGCATTTCAACCAGGCTCTCAGTTGGGTTATGGCCCGGTCCGAGGCTCAAGGAACTCACTGAAGTGTCGACAATGTCGGCACCCGCTTCGATCGCTTTCATTAGGCTGACCAAAGTTACTCCCGTGGTTGCGTGGCAATGAACATGGACCAGTACGTCTTTTCCACATCGGTCCTTGATGCCTTTTGTCAAATCGTAAGCTGGCTGAGGCTTAAGAAGCGCGGCCATGTCTTTGATACAAATGGAATCAACACCCATCTCGACCAATTGCTCTGCCATGTCGACAAATTTCTCGACGGTGTGGACAGGAGAGGTTGTGTAGCAAATCGTTCCTTGCGCATGCTTGCCCGTCTTCTTTACGGCTTTGATTGCTGTTTCAAGGTTTCGAGGATCGTTCAACGCGTCAAATACACGGAAAACATCCATTCCATTCTTGGCTGCTTTTTCTACAAATCGCGAGACTACGGAGTCTTCGTAGTGTCGATATCCAAGAATGTTTTGTCCGCGCAGTAGCATTTGGGTGCGGGTCTTGGGAAGCAGTTGACGAAAGGTTCGAAGCCTCTCCCAAGGATCCTCGTTGAGGAATCGGATGCAGGAATCAAAGGTGGCTCCACCCCAGCATTCCAGAGACCAATATCCGGCATTGTCTAGCCATTCGCAGGCTGGAACCATGTCTTCCATGGCCATCCTCGTGGCCATTAAGCTTTGGTGCGCGTCCCTAAGAATGACATCGGTTATTTCTATTGTTCGGCTCAATTTCTACCCCGTTCAGATCACTAACAGACAGAAGTCTCCCACATTTGAATCTGGGAATTCCGTGCAGGATTTCTTGTCATAGGATTCCCCCTCAAACTCTAGGTCATTTATCGAGAGATTATTGGCAACCCTGACAAGGAGAAAAACGCACAAGTCATTCGAGATTCGTATAGTGTACTAAACACCATTGAAGTCTCGACAGTAGCAGTAAATCGTCTTGACCGCCCTCAAGCAGGCTAGACGACATTGTCTTCCTTCATCCGTCGTTAGCAGATTACCTAGAGTGGCTTCCGCTGGATGTTGGCGCAGCCACCACTCCTGCCATATCCAGCAACATTCTTTCCAATGTATCCATTGCGTTGAAAGAACTCAGGCTGCCCTTTAAGCGAGCATCCGTATCGGCAACAATGCCAAAACACTTTTCAATCTGTTTGAGCGTGAGGCGTCCTGCCATATTGGACAGTGCGGAGACTCGGTAAGGAGGCTCTGACGCAAGGTTGGGCTTGGAGGGAAACATTGCCAATACCTGGGGAGATGGCGAGGACAAGGAGCACTTTGCCTCAACGCAAACCCGAGCCTGCCATAGCAATCGTAAATGCCTCGACACGGTTGGAAGAATTCGTGAAAATGCAGCATCTTCAGCCTTCGACTGGCCTCCAATAAGTACCCTGAGTTGTCTTAGAGACTCTGGGACTTGGCCATTAAATACGGAATCCACCATTCGGTAGACATTCCATTCACGTGAGGCCATGACAATCTCGCGTATGTCGGATTCGCGGATCGTATCTTGATCACCTAAATAGAGGTCGAGCTTCCGAAGCTCCTCAATTGCCCGGCTCAAACTTCCACCCGTCATTTCCACGAGTGTGTTAACTGCTGGAGTCGAAATCTTTTTATTGAGCTTTGCAACCTCTTCTCGGACAGCCATGACTGCTCCCTTCGGATCAGGATCGAAGGAGAATGTGGCTCCTCCCATTTTTGTAATGGCTTTTGCCCAATTGCCACGAGCTGTTTTGAGAGTCCGTTGTCGATCTTCTGCGCCCGACTCGTCATCGGCAATGAGGATCAAGAGGGACGTCGGCGGGAGCTTAGCAAAATCGGTGCCATCGAGGCTAGCAATGCTGCACCTAAGAAGGTGCCGAACGATATGAGTTCTCTTTTCGCCGAGAAATGGGCTGGTGCTGACCGCCGCATACCAGTCTTTTGGTGCCGTGACATCTCCCGCAGTTGTTTCGAGATCGAAATCATCCTTGGTTACGTTGGCGGCCTTTAGCAGATCCTCCATAGCGCGGCGACGGAGGGCTTCCTCGTCTCCGGCAAGGAATATCACACGATGCTGGAGCGCCTTTTCTGGGTTAAAATTCACGTCGGTCGGATCCTTGGCTTGTTGGGTTCAGCTTTTAGCAGGTTGAAGAAAGATTTGACATCCTGTCGAATGGAAAATACTGATTCGTCTGAGACAGATTCTGAACCATAAAGTAGGGTTACGAATCGTTCATTTAGCTCTTTTGCGGTTTCGTAAGTTGATCCGAGGCTTGGTCGAACCGACTCAAGAAATTCATCTGCGGTCTGTCCGACGAGCCGCCTTCGTCCACTTACGTGCTCCATTCGCTTTCCAAACGTCAAGTAAGATCGTTCGATTTCCGACCTAGCATTGACGACCCTTTTGATCCCCTTAAAGTGTCGGTAGCCTACACCGGCCATACCCATGAGGATCACGACGATCAACGCATTTGTTGCAACCAGCAACGAGCCGCGACGATACCAAGGGCTTTGGTCACCGGCGTCTCCGAGTCCCTCCCCTTCCTTGGCCGTTGCTTTGATCGTGGGATCGAATACGACCCAGCCCACGTTTTTGAACATGATTTCTGCCCAAGCGTGGTAGTCCTGATTCGTTAGGATATAGGTTCCGTCCGGCTGCAATCTGCGACTATCCGGTAAATACCCCTGGACGTAACGCGCGGGCAAGCCTGCTGCTCTAGCCATGACGACCATGGCTGATGCGTAAATATCGCAGTACGACTCGTGCTTCTCAAACAGCGCATATTCGACAGGATCCCGTTCTGCCGGAGTGGCGTCGGCATCCAAGTTGTAAACGATGCGCCTTGAGATCTCGTCGCTTATCTTTTCGGCCTTTTCAAAGTCGTTCGTCGAGTTCTTGGATACTTCACTAGCCAGTTCCGCGACTTTCAACGGAATGTTTGAGCTGTCGAGAAGTGGAACCATCTCGGGTCCCGTCACAACATCCGTTGGTTTTACACCTGGCGCGGGCTCCAAGCTCTTCCCTAGGACCTTGGTTTCGTAAGGGGTTGCCGAACTGATTTCAAAGGTTCCGTCGTGCGAACTGATCGAACCGCCGTCTTCGGGAGATACCACCAAGACTTCAGCTGGCAATGGCAAATACTTGAGCGCCTGGAGAAGCTTTATTCCAAATTCAAAGTTGACCGTGTTTTTGAGTTCAAGAGTTGCGGCGTCGGTAGGAGTGGCCTGTCCTTGTTGGCTAGCCACGGGAATTGGGACATTTCGCCACCCTTTGCCCGTGTACATCATGAAGGACTGCTCGCGCAAGTACCTTGGCTTGTCTAGCCTTGCCTCAAGTACGGGTCGCGGTGAATTGTGATTAGGGCCTCGACCAATCCTTACAGTGTTGCCGGAAGCATCGTTGGATGCAGCTGTCGCAGCAGGTTGGTTCTTTATCGGCGGAGGGGACAGCGTGACCAGTCCGGCGACTCCCGAAACCGATTCACGAATGATCGGCGCGCCGAGGAGGCTCAGCAGGACAACCGCCAGAGCTGAGAACAGCGCCCATTCTGGACCAGCAACCCATCTCCAAGGTCCCGCTTTGAGCTGCAGGGCTAGGCCAGGTGTAGTTTCAACAGATGGGATGGGTGTACCGGGCGCAAGGCCGCGCGTAAAGTAACCCGATTGGGCCGCATTCCGCAACATTTGCCTGCCGTGTGCTCGCGCAAATAGCGTGGCAAGGCACATGAGGAATGCGAAAAAGTTGAAGGTTACATTCCGATAGGTGTCATAGCAGCCAACCAACCCAAATAGCGCCAAAGATGGGATGGCTTGAAAGAGAATGGTGGAGTCCTGCCACGTCACGAAGCTTCCAAGAATAAGCATCCAGGACAGCCATCCGGCTGCTGCAATCTCCCTGGGAAATCCGTTCTCGGGCATCAATGTCGACAGATCTGCCGAAAAGTAAATCGCGCAAATGACAGCAATTGAATAGATAAATCCGTCGAGCTTAATAATGGGCGACCGAATGATCTGAATTCGGATCAAATAGCTGGTCAAAGTCCCGACGATGACCAGGGCTACGGAAAAGTATCCTACGGTAGGTTGCTGAATACTCATTCCACCCGAGTAAACAGCCAGGCAGCTGCCGATCGCGGTTAGGAAGTAATCCAGCCAACCAATGCGGCTCAGATCCCTTTCTTGTTTTTTAGCCAACGACGACCTCGATTGGCATTACGGTCGGAGTTGCCCCGGCATCACGAAGGGCCCCCATGAAGGAGGGCTCGGTTGCCGATACGACCTTCTTTTTTGGATCAAAGCTTGAGCCGTCATAAACGAGCGGCACGACGCTCGTGCCTTTGGCGGTCAATTGGTTGATGGCATCAAACATCGTTCGGTCAGCGACTGCCATCATCACGAAAAGGACACTTCCTGTTGGCAGTTCTCCCACCAATGAACTCATCGAGTAGCCGAGGGTCTCATCCGAATCAGCCTGGACACCAGCCAGAATTTCATATATTTGGTTGATCCGCTCATGAACCGAGGCGTGAAGTGTGATTGTATCCAGCCCAGGAAATTGCACATTTGCGCCCTGTCTGAGGAATGCTTCGGCAAGAAAAACGGCGTGGCCGCAGATCAACTCCAGGCTTGAGTTGGCCCCAACTCCGATGTCCGTACGTTTGGTTTGTTGGATTAAGAATGCAGCAGCAGCTTGAGTGCCTGCCTCAAACTCCTTAACAAGCAGTTGCCCACGCTTGGCTGTTGAGCGCCAATGGACATGTCGCAGCGAATCTCCATAGACGTAGTTCCGGACTCCGCGTGGCTCTAGTCCGGCTCCCCGCGTCTGACCACTTTCAGCCTCGCTTATTCCCCAACCAGCGGCAGCCGGCAACTCAAGTGAGACTGGGATCGGTCGAGGAAGTACGGTGATTTCTGCTGGAGTCGTGTCGTAGTGTTTTCGCGAGGAGACCAATCCCAAGGCATCTGTTCCCTCGGCAGTAAGGCCACTCCATTTGTATCTACCGCGCTGAAGGGGCCGAAACTGATATTGAGTCCGAATTGGCAAATCGTAGGCAGCTGCAATCGGCAGGCTGGTCGTTAGCCCTGAAATCAACATTCTTGGTGGACGGTTGTCCTTAACCTCTATGAGCGGCCGACGAATCTTCCGGTCGCTCCAAACAGTGATCTCCACTGTAACGAGATCACCAACATGCACGCTCTCAGGAGCCACCCGTTCAAAGCGTAGTCCCTTTACGGATAACCATGCTTGCAAGCGGCATGCGCCAATTGTTGCGACCAGCGCGGTGCCCATGTAGAAAAGGGCTGGAGAATTGAGCATGAGGGCAACGACCGCCAAAAAGGCGGACGCTAACGTCATCGTGAATCCAGCTACGTTTCTCAAAGGTGATTATCCGATGGGAACAGGGGTCGGCACGGTTTCGAGAATTCGATCAATGACTTCTTCTGTGGTCTGCCCCTTTGCTCTAAGTTCAGCCCTTGGAAGGACGCGATGGGCAAGAACGCAACTTGCCATGGCCTTTACGTCATCTGGCCGGACAAATTCATTGCCATTAACTGCCGCATTAGCCTGAGCCGCACGCATCAGATAGAGAGAGCCTCGAGGAGAAGCCCCAATGAGGAATTGGTTGCTTTCACGCGTGGCTCGTATGACATCCACGATATATCCCTTAATCGTATCGTGGACAAAAACATCGCGAACAGCAGACTGCATCTCCAATAAAACGGTAAGAGGAATCACGTTGCTAACAAGCTCTAGCGGGTGAGCGACTTGCTGCCGGCCAAGTATCGCCGTCTCGCTGTCTCTGTCAGGGTAGCCCAGCGACACACGGCCGAAGAATCGATCGAGTTGAGCTTCGGGTAAGGGGTAAGTTCCCGTCATATCGACCGAGTTCTGTGTCGCAATGACAAAAAATGGATTTGGAAGGCGTCGAGTCTCACCGTCTGTTGTCGTTTGACCTTCTTCCATGGCTTCCAGTAAAGCTGCTTGAGTTTTTGGAGTGGCCCGGTTGATCTCGTCAGCCAATACGACATTTCCAAAAATAGGACCCGGTCGGAATTCAAATTCCGATTCCTTCTGATTGAAAATGGCACTCCCAGTAATGTCTGACGGTAAAAGGTCAGGAGTGAACTGAATGCGCCTGAATTCTCCGCCTATGCTTCGCGCCAAAGATTTTGCAAGGCTCGTCTTACCTACTCCTGGGATGTCCTCAATCAAAAGATGCCCATTGCAGAGCAAGGTAATAACTGCCTTTCTAACAGTCGCTCGCTTCCCTACAATGACCTGCTCGACTTCTTCGATGATGGATTGTGCGCCCACCGCGATATCCGAAATAACCAAATTGTTCGATCTCCCCACCCAAAATACGATACATTCCGCGATTTAGCGCCCGGTCTATAAATGTACGAGACAAATCTCGCTCATAGTTTATTCCCGAACCTAACGGCATGATTCTAACTCACCCTGCTACAATTCGGCCCGTGGAAAGGAAGTGTGTAATCGGTATCGACCTTGGCGGGACCAATGTTCGCGCGGGAGCGTTCTATGAAGACGGATCACCTGCCGGTCAAAGTTTCAGCAATCCTTCAAACGCGCAACTTGGGACTCAATCGGTGCTCGAAGCGGTCGCAAAAACGGTTTATGAAGCAGCAGGAGCTTCAGAAACGACACCTTTAGCCGTTGGCCTAGCCATTCCTGGGCACATCGACGATGCATTGGGCCAGGTTGTGTGGGCACCAAATTTTGGACAGGTTGTTAAGGGAGTGTTTGTTTCCTGGCGCAATGTGCCCATTCGCGATCCACTTTCCCAACTCATTCATTTCCCGATCCATATGGGCAACGATGCCAACCTGGCCGCACTTGGCGAGTACAAATTCGGATGTGGCAAGAATTCGGCCAAATGCCTCGTTATGCTGACCTTGGGAACGGGAGTGGGTGGTGGTGTGGTTATGGCCGCATCTTCTTTACAAGGTAATGCCACTGGGAGTCTGATCCTGCTTGGCGGCAACAAGGGCGGCGCAGAGTTGGGACATACGGTAATCAACTACCAGGGCGTAGATTGTAATTCTGGCGAATATGGATCGATTGAAGGTTATATCGGTCGCGACGCTATTATTAAGCGTGCCCTTCATCGGATCAGTCGAGGGCGGAAATCTCTGTTGGAAGAACTCGTAAAAGGTGAATTGTCTGAACTGACTCCGAAGCATCTCTCCATTGCAGCAGACGCTGGCGACGAGGTTAGCATTGAAATATTTGAAGAGGTAGGTACCATGCTTGGCGTTGGGATCGGCAACCTCATCAATATATTTGCACCGGATATCGTTGCAGTTGGCGGCCAAGTAGCGAGAGCTGGCGAATGGATCATGGGGCCAGCCAGGAAATCCGCTCGCAATGTTGGCGCGCCGAGCCTGTTTGCCGATGCGACGATTCTGGTTGCCGAGCACATTTCTGATGCGGGAATGATGGGTGGAGCTGCGTTGGCGCTCGACTCTCTTTAGGACATTTGAGAACACTTGAATTAGGCTCGTGACAAGAGATTCCGCTGCTAAATCGAACCGACTCGATTGGCACGGGTAATCTAGTCACCGTTTTGACCGGAGGAAGGATTAGCGGATGACCGAAGTGATCATGCCCAAAATGGGCGACGGAATGGAAGAAGGCACTCTTTTAGAGTGGCTTAAGAATGATGGCGACAAGGTGAAGTCTGGCGAAGTCATCGGTACCATTCAGACTGACAAAGCAACTATTGAACTAGAAGCTCCAGGATCGGGCACTCTAACAGGGTTCCTCATCAAGGGAGGGGAAACCGTTCCGGTAGGTCGTCCTATAGCTGCGATACTTAAGGCTGGCGAGTCCCTTCCTGGCGGATGGGGTGGCGCAGCATCAACACCATCCACTAACGGCTCAGTCGCGCATACCGAATCGGCAGCTACTGAACCGGAAGCACCAGCGGCAGCACCGATTGCTGAGCACACCACCGATCCTGCAAGTTCAGAGCGCATCATCGCCAGCCCTCTAGCCAGGAAGATCGCTTCTGAGAAAGGAATTGACCTCACGTCTGTAAAGGGATCTGGTCCGGGTGGCAGAATTGTAGAGAAAGATGTCGCTGATGCGACTCCAAAACAAGCCACGGTTTCAGCTCCGACGACCCAGCCTGTCGTTTCAGTTGTCCCCACAGCCGAAGACACCGTTGTGCAATTGAGTCGCCTCAGGCAAATTACCGCCAAGCGAACTCTCGAGAGTAAACAGCAGGTTCCCCACTTTTACGTAACCGTTGAAGTAGACGTGGAGAAAATCTTGGGCCTTCGAGCGATGTTCGAGGAAGAAGGAAGCGGCAAAGTAAGCATCAACGATTTTGTCGTAAAGGCGTCCGCACTCGCGCTCCGAGATATGCCGGAAGTCAATGCGCTTTTCCAAGGAACTACGGTTCTGCAATACGGCGCCGTTCACGTTGGAATTGCTGTAGCCATTGCTGACGGCCTGACCGTTCCCGTTATCAAGAACGCGCAGAACCTGTCGCTTCGACAGCTCTCGGTACGGGCCAAGGAACTTGCCAAGAAAGCGAAAGAAAATAAACTTGGAATCGAAGAATTGACGGGATCAACATTCGCAATTTCCAATATGGGAATGCTCGATGTCGACAACTTTATCGCCATCGTTAACCAGCCGAACAGCGCGATATTGGCTATCGCGTCGGTGAGGAAGAAGGTCGTAGCGAATGAGAATGACGAGATCGAAATCCGAAGCCGAATGAACATCACCTGTTCGTTTGATCACCGGGTGGTTGATGGCGCGATAGGTGCCAAGTTCATCAACGTCGTTAAGGCGTACCTAGAGAATCCCTCTCGACTGCTTTCTTAGGCTGTATTCGTAAAAAGAACTGGGGTGATTCCTCGTGGAATCACCCCAGTTCTTTTTTTAAAGATCGTGAATTCTAGCCAGGAAGCGGCTTGCCGTCCATCAGGGTAGTTTCCTTGATCGTCTTGGAAATCTTCAATTTCCACGTTGGTCCAGACTTCACCCAAGTGTCCTGACTTTGCGAAGACCCTGTAATCTTGTGTGCATTGCCATCAGGTCCCTTTTTGGTAAGGATGGAATAGGTGGAAGTTACAGTCGCAACGATGATTCCGCCCTTAGGTGCAGTTGCTTTGTCGATATGCGAGGAGGATTTGACAAACTTATCAATCGCATTCATCTGGGCACCCATGTCGCCCAGAATCTCCTTTGGAGTCTGTTTCTTACCCGTTTTGTTGATAAACACGCAATCGGGCGCTGCCATTTCGGTCAGGAATTTCGAGAGTCCTGCCATGTCTTTCTTTAGGCTAAGCGAGTCAAGCTTCGCATAAATGGGCGCCAATTTATCGGTGGCGACACTTTGGGAAGCCATAGCGGTGGCAACGGCTAGACCAAGCATAAGAACTGAAAATTTCTTCATCGCAATCATCCTACTCTGAGTGAGCAAATAATTAAATCAGTCCGCTGGCTGCAACTGCATGTCGGCATTGACTTGAATGCGTTTGGAAATCTTCCAATCCTTACCGGATTTCACCCAGGTGTCTGTTGATACGGATTGATCGCTTAACGTGTAGCGTCTTGAATCTATATTGACGGTTCCTTTGAACTCGCTCGCAAAAATCACGACGAGTTCATTCCCTTTCTGCTCCGCCGATCGCACGGTCAGAGTTGAACTGATCACCTTTTGGGTATTCCTCATGTCCTGGAGCACGCTGGATTTAAATCCATCAAGGCTGTATCGAGTCTTGTGGTAGGACGTATAGGAAAACTTGGCCAAGCAGTTAGTCTTTATCCATGCCAATATTCCCGGCTCGTCCCTCTTCACAAAGCAAACGTTGTACGCCTTGTACTTTGCTTGCATCACCTCCTTAGGAGTCGGTGAGGCGTGACCAGCGGTAATGGCCAAGATCGGCATGAGTGCCAAGCAATTCATAACTTAGTGTGGCACGATGAATCGTCGGCTGCCAACTCGACCTAAGTCCCCGTTTCTACTTGTTTAGGCTTTGCTCAACATGCCCCTGTAGTCACAATTTCAGGTTGTATTGGCCGGGCTAGAGGGGTCGTTGGTGTATTCTCGGGTTCCTTCCGCGACCATGCGACTAAAAAGAGTCCGTATATTCGGCTTTAAGACCTTTGCAGAACGCACCGAGTTCAATCTGGACGGCGGCGTAATTGCAGTCGTGGGTCCAAATGGCTGTGGAAAATCTAACCTAGTTGACGCGATTTTGTGGGGACTTGGCGAGGGAAATGCAAGACACTTGCGCGCCCAGAATAACCAGGACGTTATCTTTAGCGGAACACCGCGGAGAAAAGGAGTTGGATTTGCCGAAGTCAGCCTCCTATTTGACAACGAAGATGGCTCGCTACCCATCGACACACCTGAAGTCTCCATTACCCGTCGCTTGACTCGAGCTGGCGAGAGCGAATACTCAATCAACAGGCAAACCTGCCGCCTTCGAGACATTTACGACCTCCTTGCCGACTCCGGTTTAGGCAGAGCGGGTTATGCCATCGTCGGGCAAAAAGAGATCGATGCAGCCCTTTCGGCATCGGCAGAGGATCGTAGAGGGTGGATTGACGAAGCTGCTGGCGTTCAGCGGTATCGAGTCAGGAAGAACGAAAGTCAGCGACGATTGAGCCAAGCGCTAGAACACCTGAGCAGGGTGACAGATATTCTAACGGAACTTGATGGACAGCGACTACCTATGCAGGAAGAAGCTGAGCTGGCTATTCGCTACAAAACCCTCCTTGGTTCGCTTCGAGAAGTCGAAATTGGTTTGCTCATCGACGAGGTCGTCAAAGCTGTTCGGGAAGTTACCGGCCTGGAGAAGACTCTTGATGAGTCCGCAAAGCTCATGCGCAAAGAGCTTGAAAGAGCCGATGTCCTCGATGTTGAAGCACGACGAACCGGCAACCAGATTTCCGAAATCGAACAGGAAATGGACAGTGTTCGAGCCATCCAGCAAGCCGCCCTTACAGCGCTTGAGCGAGCCAGTGCAAATCTCAAGTTGCTTGATCAGCGACTAGCGAACCTGGAAGAGCAGGAGCAATCTCTAGCTCAAGATGGTGAAGAAAGTGTGGGACGGCTCTCAGACACCGAAGCTGAAGTTGCCGCACTCGTTGTTGAAGAAGTATCCGAACGAAAGGCGCTCGACGATCTTCGATCGGAATTATCGGGAGTAGGTGAAGAAGCCCAAGGGCTCAAGAGGACGCTCGACCAGATCGAATCGGAGCTAAACCAGGCAAGGCAGAGACATGCCAAGTGGCTCAAATCGGAAGCAGAACAGGCTCACCGTGTCGAGCGAAAAAAACAGATAGTACGGGAGATCCAAGGCATTGAGCAATCCCTCCCACCTCTTGAAGTGGGAGTCCAGGAAGCCCAAGAGAACTTCAACGTTCAGGCAACGACGACCCAGGATTACTCTCAACAAATAAAGGAATCAGAGAACAAGGTTCTCGAAATTCGAAAGCTTGAAGAAACTGACGCACAGTCCGTCCGGCGCTCCATTGCCGAAAAGGCAGCGCTTGAAGGGAGAAGGCGAGGAATCGAGTCAACCATCGAATCGCACGAGGGACTCAACCAGGGCGCACGCGCCGTTCTTGAGGCAGCCGAGCGTGGGATTCTGAAGGCAGAGTACTCACCAGTAGGTTCCTCGATTGAAGTTGACAAGGAATTGGCATTGGCTATTGAAACGGCCCTCGGAGGGTCATCGAATGACCTGATTGTCGACGAACAGCAAGATGCAAAGTCGGCGATAGAGTGGCTCAAACAACATCGAGCGGGACGAGCAACGTTTCAGCCAATCCCACTGATGAGGCCGGTTGAAGCGAGCCATGAGATGCGTCGATTACTCGGGATGTCTGGGATTATTGGACGTGCAAGCGAACTCGTGACATGCAAGGCCAAGCATCGTCCCGTCATCGATAGTTTGCTCGGTCGCGTTGTCATTGTCGAAGACATCGATATTGCACTCCAGTACGCCAAGTCGCAAGGCTGGGGTCGTATGGTGACTCTGGACGGCGAGGTCGTTCACAGCAGTGGTGCGGTAACGGGAGGTCAGCAATCCAAGCAAGGGTACGGCTTGGTTCAAAGAAAGGCAGACCTTGTTGAAATAACGAGTGAGATAAACAAGCTCGATCGGACGATTCGTGAATACGATAAACGTTCTGCTGAACGAACTCGCGTAGTTCAAGAGCATGACCTGAAACTGGCTTCCAACAGAAAGCGATTCGCAGAAGAGCAATCCGAGCTTAATGAAGCCCGCGCCTACCTTCAGTCCCTTTCCGACGAATTGAAGAGCACCACTCGCTCGAAGGAACGACTGAGCCATGAGCTCGATCAGCTGGAAAAGGCATCCAGTGAAGGCGAGCCCGATGTCGACCTAGTTTCCATCGAAAGACGGCGTGATGAGGCCATCAAGGTTCTCGCCAGTAAATCTGCAGATGCCGAACAGGCGACAGCACGATTGCATGAATCCGAACTCCGACTCTCGCAGGCACAGACTCGGCTGTTTACAGGTCGCAACCGCCTTCAACGGTTTAAGGAGACTGAAGAGCAGCGGGTACACCGCCTCCAGAATCTGGAACCCGAAAGGTTGAAGATCAAATTGGAGGTCGTTCAAGTAATCGAACGGAAGGCTGAAGCGGAAAAATCCAAAACCGAAGCCGAGCGTCGTCTTGAGGCTCTACAAATCACGAAGAGAGCCAAGCTTGAACTTTGTCTCCAGCAATCAGAAGAAGCCAAATCTGCCCGGGCAAACGCGTCTGCCATTGGGGAGACCTCGCATCAAGCTGAATTGAATCGAGCGCGAGCCGAATCGAGACGTGCGAATTCACTGCAGAGACTCTTTGAAGAGTACGGATTAACGGAAGAGGACGCATTCGAACAAGAGGGACAACATGAGGTTCCGAAGGATGCCTCAACGGTGGTCAACCGCCTCAGGCGTGAACTCCGAGCGATGGGTGACGTAAACGTCGGCGCAATAGAGGCCTACCAGTGCTTGACCGTTCGGGTTGAAGAACTTTCAGAGCAGAAGGACGACATCATGTCCGGCATTGGGCAAGTTGAAGCGACGATCCTTGAGCTGGATAAGTTGACTCGAGATCGCTTTCTCAATACTTTCGTCGCCGTTCAATCAGCCTTTACAGACATGTTCTTCCGGCTTTTTGGTGGCGGAGAAGGCAAACTTGCACTGAGCCACCCCGATCAAGTTCTGGAATCTGGAATCGATCTCGAAATCACCCTTCCAGGCAAGAAGCGCCAACCTCTCGCCTTACTCAGCGGAGGCGAAAGGGCCATTTGCGCTTCCGCCTTTCTCTTTGCTCTGCTCAAAGTGAAACCCTCTCCACTTGTCGTGCTAGACGAGGTGGATGCTCCGATGGACGGTAGCAATGTGGAACGCTTCGCGAGGATGCTCCATGAGTTCACAGACCATTCCCAGTTCATTGTGATCACCCACAACCCCACGACAATCCAGTCGGCACCTGTCTGGCTTGGTGTCTCTATGCAAGAACCAGGAATATCGATGTTGCTTCCCACGAGGATTGCCGGAACCATTCCTGAGCCGAGTGAGAGTTTCTCCGTCGGCTAAGTACTTCACTCGATGCGAAGTTGCCAGAAAGCAACATCAATCCACCGATCAAATTTGAATACCAAGCCCTTGAACTCTCCGACCTTTTCAAAACCTAGCTTGCTGTGAATGACCGAACTGGCAGGATTCTCATCGGCAATACGGGCCACAATGTTTCGAAGTCCGTTCACACGCGCTTCGTCGACAAGTGCAGATAACAGCTTGTAACCCACGCCAAATCCTTGAGAGGCCGAATTCACATAGACCATGTTCTCGGCAGTAAAGCGATAACCATGCCGAGGCACAAATGTACTGAGGCAAGCAAAGCCGGCGATAACACCATGCACTTCAGCCACTAAAACTGGGTATCCGTTACCTGACCTATCTTCAAACCACTTCCGTCTCGACTCAAGGGTTACCGGTTCGACTTCTGCGGTCGCAGTGGTGGAAAGAATGGCCTCGTTATAGATGTCGAGGATGGCCGGTAGGTCTGCTAAGCCTGCATTTCTAATTTCAATCGCCAGCATAGTATTGGAGGGTCAACCTTCAGGAGCCTGTCTATCGTCCTCAAGCTAAGGCAGAATTTCGAACTTATCAACATACTTTGACTTCCAAGGATGGTCCAAATCGATGCGGCCCTTGCCTCGGAACCCCTCACTGTAGAGTTCATACTTGTCCCCGAACCGGCGATAAACAAATTGCCTTTCAGTGATAGGGTCGATAACACTCTGATTATCGACTGCATCTGTTAGATTATTGGGCAGACGATCGAACTCCCATCGATACGCGGCAATGTTCAAGTGAAGTGCCAACAACCGCATCTGTGTTCGGTCATGCGCATACATTACAGGAAAATCTTGAGTGTAGGAGCTGGAGTCTTGAAGTCCCAAATTCGTATCCATGGCTTCACAAAACTGTTTGACTGCGGCCGAGGCATTTGAAACAACTTCGCTAAGTAGAACCTTCGAGTGTTGCCTTATCTCAAGTCCCCATTGCGATTCCGGCTGATTAAGAATCTCCAAAAGTGGTCGATCCGCTTCGTATAGTTCTGCGGTTAGGTATTTCAGGACTTGCTGACTCTCGAAATCGGTCAATTTCTCTTTGGTGCCTTTGTCTTCATCTAATAGCTTCCCTTTGAGGGCAGAATCCAAGATGGATTGCTGGTCATTCAGAAAGCTCTTGACGATTACTTCTGGAGATCCGATGGCAAGCTTGATTAGCGAAGCGAATTGGCTACATTCGTTTTGCGTCAATCGAGGAATTAACTTGAGCACTTGATTCGTCACAATCCGCATAGATGCCCGTCGTACGAGCCATTGCATCCGCAACACAACGGGCTGCTTAATGCAGAAAGTCAGTGCTTCCGATAGGTCGGTTGCACTCGCTCCAACACGTCCATGCGCCCTTTCCCAGTTTGCTGATCGCATAAACAGCAAAGGATACGTGCGAAAGTAAGTGAGTTCTGGAAATAATGTTGCGATGTCCACCTCACGATTGGGATACCAAACAGGCTTTCGATTTCCTTCCCGCACTTGTTCCAAAACTTTAGCAAAGTGTTTCTGAACTAGGCCATCTTCATCAAGAGCCGTCGTCGCCTCGCCTAGCCATTCGGGTCGGTGAACGGCATTGTTTGAATTAGTAAGTGACGAGTAGTATCCTCGATACTCTCCGGAATGGAGGGCCTCGGAAGAGATGGCAGCATCGATGTATTCCTCATAACCATTTGTTCTGGTTGGGTTTGGAATGACTTTCCTCAGATTTGACTCGCCTTGCTGGCTGAACAGTAAGACAACGGCTAACGCATAAATCATCTTGTCTTCACGCTCGATTTCGGCTTAAGCAGATCTACCGGACCGGTCTCCTTGGAGCCTTCGCTGTAGAGCAGGTAGCTCTGATCTTTTTCGACTTTATATTGAAATGTCTTGCCCGATAGAGGATCCAGCATATCTTCGGCATTCGCTGCCACCTTTAATAGACCAGGAAGCCTCCCGTTTTTCCATCTGTAAGATTCGATGGCTGCCGCGAGCCCAATCAAACGAAGTTGACATCTGCTGCGAAGGTATTCAGTAAAAGAGGCAGTCGATAGAAAGCTTCTTTGGCAAATCACTCTAGCCAATTCATCCATGCTTCTCAAAGAGGCTTGCCTCGTGGCATCAGGAGTGAGCTCGAAAACCTTGCTCCACGTGTCTTCCGAATCGTTGACTATCTGAGTTAGTCGGCTCAAATTTAGTGCTGGCAACTGCTTCAACAATACGTTGAGTTCCGCCTTATCTGCCCGGCTCAAGCCAGTAAGCTTTGTATTGACTTCCTTTGAAAATGCGTCAGTCTCGACAGGACGAACGGTACCCTCCATGACGCATTGGATCTCCGCGATGTCCCTTTGGTATGTATTCGACACGGCGTTAACCACGGCAGACTGGCGCTTAAGGATTTGGTTAGTTCGACTACGGATATCCTCACAATCTTTGATGGACCAATGAAGCTTATGTCCCCATAAGTAATTCGTGGCTAGCATTGAATTCAGATTGCCCACCTGAAAAAGTGTTGTTCCTCCGGGAGCCGTATTCGATGCAAGGCTTAAGACATCAAGAATCTGAGAAGTTGCGTTGTCCCAATCTCCTTTTGAATAGGCTACATACGACGCATCTAGTGCCAAAGCGGTTATCGACTGGAAGGCTGGAGCCTCTAGTTCCCGTACAGAACCTGGCCGACTTAAGGGCTTCGTGTTGCCAAGGGCAATGAACTGAAGAGCTTTCCCAAATCTCTGAACAACTGCCCTTTTTTGCTCCAAAGGTGTCATGGAGTTAGTAAAACCTTCGGGAGCCTGCGCTTCGGAAGGCTTAAGGGAGGATTGCCATTTCGAGTAGGCAATGAATTCTTTCGAATTTACGATATCTGCAGCCTTCAAATAGTCTTCGTAACCGTTCGTTCCGGTTGGCAGCGGAAAGGCCAGATTAAAGTTCGACCTTGACTGACCGAGTAAACAAACAGCTGCAACTAGGATCATGGCTAGATATTCCTTAACCAAGGACTCGACATTTGAGATTGAACCCATTCAATGGAACCGGTTCCCATCCATCGCTTGCTAACAAGGCGAATGTTTGTTTCTGATGGAACTCAAAACATGCGAAGCAAACATATAGCTTCTGTAAAGGGACGCAATTCATTGACAAATAGTTTATCGTCGTTTTCAGGACTTGAAAATGTGCGTAGTTATGCACGTACTGGCACGCGACGGCACCTTCAAAATAGGCATCGACCAATCAATTGGTTTGGAGCGATAAATACTCCCTTAACAATCGACCTATTGCGTCAATCGCTCGCGGAGGAATTGGATGGATCGGGTCCAGGAGTCGTCGGCTGCTTCCTTGTTGTAGGCCAGGCGCTCGTCGTTAAAGAATGCATGGTGGACGCCTGGGTAGGTGACAAATACATGCTCCTTTCCAAGCAAGGTTAGTTCCTGAGTTAGGGCTGCGACCTGCTCAGGGGATGCATATTCATCATGCTCGGCAAAGAATCCCAGGAGCGGAGCTTCTAGGTCTCTTAAGGCAGGCTGAACGGCAGGATGAATTCCGTAGTAGTCGATGCATGCTCCGACCTGGGGATTGTCGCAGGCTGCGTACAGTGATAACTGACCGCCCATGCAGAATCCAACGACCCCAACTTTCGCTCCCTTAGTCCGAGGATCGGAAAGGAGTGTCGCAATGGCTGACTTAAACAGCTTCGATGTTTCACCAATGTGAAGGGCCATCATAAGCGAGCCTGCTTCGTCAGGTTCATCAGCGGTCTTTCCACGAAAGAGATCAGGCGCCAACACGTTGAATCCTGCCTCGGCAAATCGATCCGCTAGTGCTTTTATGTGCGGAACAAGGCCCCACCATTCCTGAATGAGGATAATTCCTGGTCCAACACCTGCTTCCGGTGAGCTTAAATAGCCCTCAAACGTTTCCTCGCCATCTACAAAATGAATCATCTGCCCGTTCATGGTTGTCTTTCCTCTTCTAGAAATCTTCTAGATTTGCTCGCTTGACTAGTTTCGCACCGAAAAACGACTCATCTGGTCCCACGTAAACGGCTACTCGAACCCCCGAAGAGGGGTGGTCAAATGCCAAGTATCCGGCATGAAGTTGAAGATTGCCGCTCCCAAATTCACGTGGAGCATATAATTTGTCGCCTAACACCGGATGCCCAACTGCGCTCATATGTACTCGAATCTGATGGGTACGACCTGTTTCGAGGCGAACTCCAACCAGCATGCCTTCATCCATTCTTGCGAGCCGCTTGACATGCGTAACAGCTGGCTTTCCAGTGGAATCGATACCCATCAAAAGCCGATTGTGCTTGTTTCGGGCTATAGGTGCTTCAACCTTAAATCGCTCCTGTTCGATATCTCCATAAACGACGGCGAAATACCTTCGCTCGGCCGTTTTGGACTCCATTTGCTTGGCGAGGCGAACATGAGCCTGGTCGTTTTTCGCTACTACCATTAGTCCTGTCGTTTCTTTGTCAAGTCGATGAACGATTCCTGGCCTATACGATCCGGCGGTCTGGCTCAAGGAAATGTTCCGCGAAAGTAGAGCATTAACAAGCGAAGGCTCTTTTAGTGATGCGGCGGGATGCGAGGCTAAGCCTCGAGGTTTATTGACAACAAGTAAATCCTCATCTTCGTAAAGGATTTCTAGGGGAATGTCAGCTGGAGTAAGGTCGTGAACTTCCGTAGTCGATGGCTCATCGAGGAGTACCGACATGCCGGGCATTAGCTGGAAGGATGGTTTTTGAACCTTGCCATCAACCTCGACGACTCCCGCTTCAACGAGCTTTACGAGTTTAGATCGACTGTGCTCCGGAAGTACTTTCGCCAGGAACTTGTCTAGGCGTTCAATTTGATCGGCAATGAATTCCACAAACGATTGTACCGGGGAACACCACGCGGGTTCGGTATCGTTATATCGGTAGGGGTTAGTTCTTGCATTCTCCAAAGATTGCGTGACAAATCTGACTCAGTTTCGCTCTCAATTGCCGTTGCTCCCACTTCAACTGATATGTCTGTACTACTTGCCTTGCTACTTGTCTCGTCTGGAAACCACCGGCTTGATGGATCTATCTCCTTCTCCGCTCCGGCAGGAAGGGCAAAGACAATTTTCCCTCTCCTATCTAAAGCCATAGGTATTCAGCTTGAGACGAGCCCCACTACGGCGGGTGAAGCCCTTCTCATTCAAGTCAAGAACGTCAGTTCCCAAGATCTGCTTACCAAGATTGCCAAGGTTACTCACGCTGAATGGAAGTCAGAAGGATCGGTGCTGAGACTAGTACGACCGACTACTTTATTGAGAACGGCGGAAAATCAAGACCTAGCTCATCGCATTGAGGATGTGAAAGCACAGCTGTCTCGGGCACTGACCGAGGTTCAATCCATGCCGACGTGGAGCAAAGGAGAGGCGACAAAGCTCTCGCAGAAAGCCAAGAATGCCGATCAAGACTTTAAGGTCACGCGTTCAGGCGGTATTACCATGGCCATCGGGAATGCCGTTGAAGTTTCGGGCCCCTCTAATCGAGCTATCCCGTTATTGTTGAACGATATTGACGCAGCTAAGCTTGCTCAGATAAACGCCGATACAAGGATTGTTTTTGGGCTTCAGCCAACGGCCATGCAGCGGCCCTTGGGTCATAGTTCTCCACGAATACTTCGAGATTTCGTGTCTCAGATGCGAGAATACGCCGATATTTTCAACAAGACAGACAAGGCTCCAGCGCCTAAACCAAACCGGCAGGGTGCATTCATATCAATCGGTGGAGATACACCTGCTCAAGGTCCCGGAAACCCGGACCTTGGAATTGGCCAGGCGATACTTACGATTCGACGTCTCGGCGACACCCTTATGACCGAACTCACGGTCGCCGATACAAACGGCTTAACTCTTGCCTCAGGTAGCTATTCTCTCCGGTCTGTTGAAAAACCTCAATCCAAGTTAACTGGATTACATCCGATCACTCTGTCTCCATTAGCTCAAGAATTGGCCAAAACGCTCAATCCGGGAGGCGGAGCAGCTGGAGCGGGAGCTCAAATCTCTGTTGTCATGGCAACCGTTTCTACCGATGCAGGCGGAGACAGCACTCCAATGGAATTTACCTTCGGGGGATCGACTTCTCCGAGCAGTACTTCAAAGCTGTCAACCAAACTCCTTGAGAAAATCTTGCATCCGGAAACCTATGATCCGATGAGCTTTGCCCCTGGCGAAGGATTCGCTTCTGCCGCAGACTCATTGGGCCTCAACCTAGTTGCTGACTTACCAGACAGCTGTTTTGCCAAGCTCAACGAAAGACTAAGTTCTGGAAAGACTGGCGCTGAAGACCTTGTTGGTCCAATTAGCAGAACGGCGGGATTGGAAGTTGAAGATCATGATGGGTGGTTGGAAGTAGCTGCGCAGCTCCCAGGTGAAGCGATTCAAAATCCAGTCAACAGAGAAGCGTTAGGTGGTCTAGTTCGATCGCTAGATTTTCAGAAGTACCTGAAACTGGATGATATGGCATCGTTCTCGTTGGCCCAAAATAAACCAGTTTCTTCCTCGGATATCGATGGTTTGTACTTGAAACTGGTCAACTCGGGTCAGGCGTCTTCTGCAGGAAACTATTTGGACAATCCCTGGACTCTTCGAATCTACGCGACCTTAACCCCCTTCCAGCGGAGTTCGGCAGATGCAAAGCGTCCGTTGAGTCTTTCAGACTTGACCTCTCAGCAACGTGATTGGCTAGCACACGATATATTCAATTCATGGGACGGCCCCATGGTTACTCCTGGTCCCAATAGTCGGCGAGTGGTCGCCTCGTCGGACACACAGGGAGATGCCGGTATTCGAGTTGAGCGCACCCAATTGCTTCCTGATGGTCTGCCCAGAGACGGAATGCTAACCTTCACGTTCAAAAACGAACAGGCAGTATTGGGCATCAATAGCAAAACCGGAGAATCCTCGGTCGTAACCGCTTCTCGCTTAGCGTCTCAAATGTATCAATCTGAACGACCGGAGTTGGCCGCGTTTACTCCATCCACTAAATCCGACCTCTACCGACCCGCCTATCAATCGTCCTACAATTTTCGATATCAGCTGTTGAAACGTCTAACGTTCAATCGGAGCTTGACGGATTCGTTTATGGACAACCAGTCGAAGCCTGTTGCGTACACGGGCCTACCTCAGGACTTCAGGTCTCAGGTTGACAAAAGGTTGAGTTTGCTTAGGAAGAACTTAGGCGCATTACAGATGGGCGACTCTGGTGGCGCTCCCCCGCCCTAGCTCCGTCGCGGAGTCAACCAGCGCCCTAGGCGGTCCAGCTACAATAATATGTGCGTAACGTAGCCCTTCTCTCAATCGCCATAGTATGTGTTTTTGCGTCTGGTTGCTACCGCGACGAACCGGGTGACCTGAAAGCAAATGCTTCCAAGGCTGAGGATAAAGGAAATCCTCAACGGGAAATACCGGAAAATGGAATCGCGATGTCAAAAAATGATCTCGCAGCCAAAGCGGATATTCCACTGTATCCAGGGTCAATAACACCCGAAGGGCTGAGCAAGATAGTTCCCAGCAGTACTGGAACCAAGTATGAAATCAACATGACTACAAGTGATCCAGTCAGTAAAGTGGCTGATTTCTATCAAGCGAAGCTACACCTAGACAAGCAGGGCGCTTCTAACGCAATAGATATGTTTGGAATGACACCTAAGGGACTGCTGGCCAAAATTAAGATCGGAACGAAGAACGGAAAGACCGAGATTCAAGCGGTATCAATCGATGAGAAAAAGGTCTAGCAGTAAGCCTATTTTCTAAATTCGATTCTTTGGATTTCTCTGTCGCCTATGACCATACAAATGGGCCATTGAGTTGCGAGCCATCTAATCGTTCCCGGAATCCTCGCGGGGTCACCCATTATCGAACTTACGTTCCCCTTGCGATCAAGGATCTGTATGTTTCCAGTCCCCATACCTAGAAAAAGGCTGATGCTTTGAGAATCGCCAGCGACTGCCGTCACTTGCTCCTTTGTTCCACACTTGGAATCTATCAAACCGGATTCAGTATCGACAATGTATGAACTCCCCGAACCTACATCTCGGCTTCCGATTCCATGGCCCACGAAGAGATGCTTGTCCTGAAGGCTTAATGCAGTCACTGGAACGGAGTCGGTGATGTAGGACTTGGTGACTGCTCCTGTCGCAGTATCTATTCGATTCACCAAACCTGTTCGTAGTCCGATTAGAACATTGGCTCCGTCAAAAACGGCCGCTTTGACCAAATCCTCGGCCTTGAGGTATTTGGTCAACACTGTTTGATGGTCCCTTTTGAAGAAAAAAGCGCCGGGAGAATCGGAGGCGGCCATGATTGTTCCGTTACCGTTTGCCGATGCATAAAATCGGCAAGACTTTGACCGCGACTCAAGGTTGGCACTGCCTATTACTTTCCCGTTTTCCAGCGAAATACCGTAAACCGTCATCGGAACCTCGTTGCTGTCCTTTCTGGACATTGCACACCATAAAACACGAGAGGACTCCTCAACAGCGATGGCGATAACCTCTCCGTCAATCTTGAGGGGGCGAGATTTCGTAACTTCCCGTCCAGGATTCCAGCGATAAAGAATCTTTCGGTCGTCAATCAAGAAACAGATGCCAGACTTGGCGAGCATTCCAGCACGAAAAACTGCAGCTGGTTCGAGCTTATAGAGCTTGATTTCGGATTTCGCATCAACAAACACCGCCGTTCCGTTTTCTGGGAGCACCAATGCCTGAAGACTATCATTCCCATAAACCTGGGTGACAGGTACGTTGATTGATTTCCCGTCAATTCGTAGCGGTTGGATGGATGAGGTACTGAAAGTTCTGATCATCCAAATGCAGTAGGCACCTATAAATCCAACGCACACGATCCACCCAAGTGCTTTCCTCATTCGGTAGAAGTGTAACCTCTATTGCCCGCTTTGCGATTGGAACGTGATTGTGGATCTGCTCAAACCGTTCTGAACGGTCTCCCTGCTCCAACTAACCGTTTGCATCTGGGGCACGTTGGTATGCTGAACCGAGACCAAAATGCTGCATACCTTGCTTCTCTTCCTTGCTTCCTCAGCTACAAACCTGCACCTAAAAACTCAAGATACTCCTATCTATCGCGATATTCATGCGAGCGTTGAGGCGCGCCTCAAAGACCTTTTTGTCAGACTAACCCTTGACGAGAAGATGGATTTGTTAACGGGAACCGACTTCACGACACGGCCCATTCCACGACTAGGAGTGCCTGCACTATCGATGGCAGATGCTGGGCAAGGTGTTCGAGGCGGTATGGAAAGTACTCAAGGACCAGCAACTGCTTTTCCTTCAGGCGTGGCGATGGCTGCCACATGGGACCCCAGTCTTGTTGGCCGCATCGGGCAGGCGATCGGAGAAGAAGCGATCAACAAAGGAACGGGCGTGCAGATCATGCTGGGACCGGCAGTGAACATTCACCGGTCACCACTCGGGGGCAGGAATGGTGAGTACTTCAGCGAGGACCCATTCCTAGCTTCTCGATTGACTGTTGGATATGTCAAAGGCATGCAGTCGACCGGCGTTGCCGCATGCCTCAAGCATTTTGCTGCGAACAACGAAGAGGTTGACCGTGATTTCGTAAACGTACTAGTTGGCGAGAGGGCTCTCCGCGAGATTTATCTTCCCGCATTCGAAGCGGGAGTGAAACAGGGCGGCGCTTGGACACTAATGTCTTCGTACAACTCGGTGAACGGGTTCCACGCGAGTGCCAATCACTATTTATTAACCGACGTACTCAAGAACGCTTGGGGATTCGATGGCTTGGTTATGACTGACTGGGGCGGAGCTCACGAGACAACAGGCGTCGTCAATGCGGGAAACGACCTGGAGATGCCTGGTCCGGGTTACCTCAGAAAGGAAAATATCGTGAAGGCGCTGAGATCCGGCCAAATCAAAGAAGCAGCCATTAATAGCAGCGTTAAGCGATTACTTCGAACCGCAATCCGAGTTGGCGCACTCGATCCCATTATTAAACGCGACCCCTCTGTTGTCAACTCAAAACAGCACCAACAACTGGCACTCGAAGCCGCTTCAAACGGCATTGTGCTCCTGAAGAACGAGGGCAAGACACTGCCGCTGGATCGTCAAAAGATCAAAACGATTGCCGTAATCGGAGAATCGGCAAAAAATATGCAAGTAGGGGCAAACGGGAGTCCAATCGTCATTCCCTTCTTTACTGTTCAACCGCTAAACGGAATTGAGGCCCGCGCGGGAAAGGACATTAAAGTTGTTTTTGCTTCAGGATCAGAAACCGGAACCCCCATACCTGCAGATGATCTTTCGCTAACTGATAGCGAGACGAATGGGCTCTTAGGACAATACTTTGACAATTCGAATTTGGAGGGGCAACCCAAAGCGGAGAGAATCGACCGCCAGGTGCAATTCAACTGGACCGAATCTCCGATTCAGGGCGTGCCGCATTCAAATTTTTCGGTTCGTTGGATAGGCAAATTGCATGCACCCGTGACTGGAACATACCACCTGGTAGTCAGTGCGGACGATGGGTGCAGGCTTTTTCTCAACGACAAGAAAGTAATCGACCATTGGGTCGATAGCGGCGAATCGCCGATTGCCTACGACGTGCTCCTCAATGCAAATCAAAGCTATGCGTTGAAATTGGAGTACTACCAAAAGCAAGGTGCAGCGGTTGCTCGTTTGTCATGGACCCTTCCTAGCCAGGTTCGATTCCAGGACGCCATCAATGCTGCAAAGCAATCGGACGTAGCTGTCGTATGTGTGGGAACTTTGGGAGAAGAGGGAGAAGGTGCTGACCGTCCTTCGATGGATCTTCCGAGGGACCAGGCACTTTTGATTAAGGCGGTAGCTGCTGTCAATAAGCACACTGTTGTGGTTCTTAACAGTGGAACGCCGGTGACCATGACAAACTGGATCGGGGATGTCCCGGCGGTGCTCGAAACGTGGTTTCCTGGAGAAGAGGGGGGTGCAGCCCTCGCTGATGTTCTATTTGGTGATGTGAATCCTTCCGGAAAACTCCCAGATACCTTTGCTTCAAACCGAAAGGACTACCCTGATTACGGAAACTTCCCGGGCGTGCACGGAGTTGTTGACTACAAAGAAGGCATCTACATCGGCTACCGACACTTTGATAAGCGCAAGATAGCGCCTCTTTTCCCCTTCGGTCATGGCTTGAGCTACACGAGTTTCAAATATGGCCCAGTGAAGGTAACTGGTCCAGACTCACGAGGAGTTCGTACTGCCCTTCTCCACCTGGTGAACACAGGTAATCGAGCCGGAGCGGAAGTGGTTCAACTCTACTTAAAGGATCTCAACCCAAGGGTTGACCGTCCGATTCAAGAGCTTAAAGGTTTTCAAAAAGTTTGGTTACCGGCAGGCCAGTCTAAGCCTGTAGCCATCCAGTTATCTCCTCGGGACTTCGCCTATTGTGATGTACCAGGGAAGCAATGGAGGGCAAACGCTGGTCGTTACGAGGTTCGAATCGGATCCTCTTCGCGAGATATCCGTCAGACTGCGATCGTCGCACTCTCCTCTGATTTTCGAGAGCCAATCCCGTTTATGAAGGTCCAGAGTGTTACGAAGCGGGAACCAGATTTGGCCCAAGGTAAAGCGGTTTCCGTCTCCTCCTCTGAATCGCGACCTGATATTTCACCCGGCTTCCTTGTGGATGGAGATGACCACACCCGCTGGGGCTCAGAGTTTTCCGATCCGCAGTGGGTCACTATCGACTTGACTAAACCTACAGCTTTCAATCGTATCGTTCTGCGGTGGGAGTCAGCCTACGCGTCGGATTACAGTCTCCAGACGAGCGATGATAACCACAACTGGCTCGACATCTATTCTTCAAATGCCTGCCTAGGAGGGACCGAAGTGATCCGGCTAAAGAACCTCGTCTCCGCCCGATACGTTCGCCTTTGGGCACGCAAGAGGGCAACTAGTTTTGGTGTTTCTCTCTTCGGACTTGAGCTGTACAAGGACAAAGTCTCAGCAAAGTAGCGATTTTTATCTTAACTCGGCGATTGCCTTTCCTCATTGGCCAGCCACCGCTCGCGCACCTTTGCTCCTAGTAAGCGAGTTGGCTGGCCATTCATATTGAATGGTTGGACAAAGTTGAAAGCAAACGCGGTTGGCCCATTTTCATGCAACGACTCGAATCGCTCTGATGCTTCGGGCCATGTCACTTGATGGTCGTTTTCGATCCACCAGGCCACATATCCCGGAAGATCTGTGGTCACAAACCATTCTTTTCTCTTCCCAAAAGCCTCGCCATGCTTACCGTGGTAGGAGTAGGCTGCAACCGATTCAACATCATCCCATAGGGAAAGCGTTGCGATTATGGGGCCTGGCTTCGGTTCGCCTTTCCAGCATTTAGGAACTTCGATGGGTCCCCATGCCCGATTTGCACGATCAATAAAACCAACGCTATTCGCTGCGGCCTCATAATTTGGCGTGACACGATCAAAGAAACCCTGGACCGCTGGATCCTCTTGAGGGGCCTTGAGGATTCCAATCGTCATCACTGCTAGTTTCATTTAGGTTAGGCAGGTTACCAGAGCGATGAACGAGTCCAATCCTACTCGTTCATCGTTCAAAGTCGAAGTTGATATCGGCTTGCGATCGAAACCTTAGCCAACGGTGAAAGTCAACTTAGAGCCGGGCCGCAGTGTGAGGACTTCAGCTAGAACGATCGTACTTCGATCTTTTCCTTGGCTAAGTGATGCATGAAGGCGCTTTCCTCCGTATGAGACAGATACCTTTTCAGCATGCCGCCCAAGCTTGATCTTCTCCAAGGTAAGAGAGCCGTCCTTGCATTCCAGTTCGACCTTATTCCCTTTGTGGGCTAGGAGTCCGTAGCCCCCTGGAATAAACCATGGAGCCAGTAGGTTGTCTTGCTTAGGTTCGATCCCGATCGATTTCCCTGGCGCATCGACGGTTAGGCCAGTGATCGCTAAAAGTGTCGTCCAGCTGGACATCGCTCGGAAATAGTGGTCACCGCACTCGACATGATTCCAACGCCTGCTACTTCTCACGTAGCGTTCATGCACCGATCGAATGACTTGCACTCCCTCTTCAACAAGCCCCATCTCAATCATCAGAGCAGCATTTGCGTATTCGATTCCCGTCCAATTTCCCGCCGCTTGGAGGTTTTGGTGCGTTCGAAAGTGCTTCTGTCGACCTTCCGGATAAGTTGCATTTAGCAGTCCTCCATCTGGGCTGAAGTTATGCCGATAAATCGACTTGAGTGCGGAACAGATGGTTTTGTGATCAACCGAATGGTCAAGACCCATTAAACCCGTGTACCACTCGCCACTTAACTGATCACTCATGCAACACTGGTCTTCACCTGTTGAACTCACCCACAGGTTGAAATATTCACCGTTCCAAAGCCGCGTAATGAAGCTCTTGCGGGCCTTTTCATGAAGCAAGGTCCATTCTGATGCCTGGTCGGAGTGACCCAGATCTTGTGCCAAACGAATGGCAGCTCTTAAAGAACCCAGCCAAAGACTGCAGATGTAAGCAGGTGATCCTTCCAGATCCCATTGGTCGTAAGTGTTTCGGCGTGTGTCGCTATCTGGGATCCCATCGCCGTCCGTGTCGAGCTTCCGGGTGTTATCCATAGCTCGTTTCACATTCGACCAGTTATCCAGCGCAAACTTCTTGTCTCCGGTCCAGAGATAGTCCCTGCAAACCATCATCACGTACTGAGGATTCATGTCTACTCGATCGAAACCGTTGTCGACATGCAATAAGTCTGGAGCGAAAAAGTGTGGAATCCGGCCATCTGCGCGTTGATAGGAAGCTCCCATCTTAACCTGGTGCATCTGGAGTTCCGGGAAGAGCGCAATGATCGGGAACGAACCTTGGTAGGTAATGTCGGTCGTATGCAGGCCACAGCACCCCAAGCCTTCCCAAATGGCGAAGCGGCCATCCTTGCACCACCAACTTGACTTGACTAACGTGCTGAGTTGCGCGCCCCAGGAAAAAGCGACTCGATGGTCTACATTCGTAGTGAGAATCGTCTCGGCGAAGCTCACCGTTTTTGTTCGATGCTCGCTGTGATTCTTTACTAGGAACTGGTTTACATCGGTGGCATCTTTGAACCAGTGCTCATATTGATGACCGAGCTTAGGCCCAAGTGCGCTGAAGTGGTTTGGAAAGAACCATGACAATACAAATCTGAGTTCCCTCTCTTCCCCGGGCTCAAGTTGGATGGTAGATTCCAACGAGACGTCGCCCCAGCTTGATCGGTCACGCTTTTCACCGCTATATCGATTTAGGCGATCTCGGAATTCCTTCATCAAGTTCGCTAACCCTGTTGTGGTGGCGAGTTGGTGGGGTTCGATCAACGCAATCCGGGCGCAGTATTCCTGAAAAAAAGCGTCCGTCTGAAACTTCGTGTACAGGGTGTCCAATTGGGATCGACTGAGTCGGTCGATGGCTGCGTCATCCAATCCCAGAAGGAGCTGGTCGAGACATTCGCTATTTCTCAGGCTGGGAAGCTTGCCGTCTCGGAAGTACGCATGTAGATATGAGAAATGAGCTGAGCCATATCCTCGGGATCCGCCCCAACTACCGTTGCTCAGGTACTCCCGATATGAGGAAGAAATATAGGACGCTTCGCCCCCGGTAACACTAAACGCCATGCTGCCATGGCACGACTTTCGGCCTTCAGTCGCCGACGTGGACATGGCTAACGTAGTCGTGCTTGCTTCGCTCACCACGCTATTTTTCAAGGCTCGGTCATGGGCACCGACAGCAAGAGGATTCCGAAGTGTCCCCATGATTGAGACCTTTGTTCGCTTATCAGAATGATTTCTCACTTTGAAGGCGAGGGTAAATCCGGGTGTGCCACTGGTTCTCGAGTCGCCGGGAATGATAGGTGCAAACGCAACGCCGCTTATCGTTACGGGTAACGATTCGTCGATGTAGTTCAACGAAGCAAATGGGAATTTGCCGTCGAATTCGATACCCTCGACAGGTAATGCGTAGGCCAGGGAGTAGAGATCATTTTGATCTTCGCGAATTCCCAACCGTCGAAGTTGGGGAGGGCTGTCTGGACTTTGGCAACGCACAAAGAACTGAAGTGCATCGGAACCCATGTCAGGCGACGGTCCGGATTCACTTTGGGGTTGCTCAGGAGACCACGATCCCATATTAAAGATCAGCCAATCCGCAAAGTAACCGTCGGGTCGAATTTCTATTGAACCCGCGCCGATTCCGCCCAAGGGAATCCCGCTCCTTTGCGAAGCCGAAACCATAAAGCTCGTAGGCTTACCTACCCCCTTATTCCCAGCCCTGTGTTCCTCATTTGCAAACGAGGTTAACCTTTCACCTAATACTTCCCGAGCCATTAAGGCTCCGCCGAGGGTTGTGAGTCCAGCCCCTTTCAGAAAACTTCTTCGATCGATCCCAAGTGGCATCGCGACGACTTTACCGCACGATCGACGCCAAATTTCGGTTCAAAGGTAAGATTTCTCGCCATGGTCCGTCCATCTCGACCCAGCATGCAAACCGTCTCCAATTGGCAACAGAGGAGATTCGGGTTATTTATTCATTGGGGCATTTACTCTATGTTGGGCGGAGTATGGCAAGGGCAAAGAGTCGACGACTATAACGAACAAATTCAGGCTCATGCAAGGATCTCCGGGGACGAATATTCTGCTCTTGCTGCGGACTTCAACCCTGTCCTCTGGAACCCTGACGAAATAGCTCGACTTGCAAAAGATGCAGGTATGAAATTCGTCGTACTCACGGCGAAGCACCATGACGGTTTCTGCCTCTTTGGGACAAAGCAGACCTCATTCAATGTGGTCGATGCAACGCCATACGGTAAAGACATCGTTCTGGGACTAGCAGACGCGTGCCGAAAAGAGGGCCTTGAGTTTGGTGTCTACTTCTCCACCATTGATTGGAATTTCCCTGGCGCAACCCCAATTGACTACGAACCCGTGTCGGGAGTGCGCAACGACAACGAAATACCGGATGTGCACGCTCAATTCAATGCTGAGCAATTGACAGAGTTACTCAGCCTATACGGTCCTATTTCCGAAGTGTGGTTTGACATGGGCAAGCCGAAGCTCGACCAAAGCATTTTGTTTGCCGACACTGTTCACAAGATCCAACCTGAAACGATGGTGAGCGGTCGGGTATTCAACTACCAAGGCGACTTTGTAGTCATGGGTGACAACCAGATTCCGAACTATCCCATGGAAGAAGCGTGGCAGTCCCCTGCGTCTATCTTTCACGAAACGTGGGGGTACCGTTCCTGGCAAAGGCGAGAAAACCTCGAAGGCAAAACGCGCGAGCATATCGAGAATCTCATACGAGTGGCCAGTCGAGGTGGAAACTACCTGCTCAACATTGGCCCTCGTGGAGACGGCTCTGTCGTTGAGTTCGAAGCGGAGTTGCTTCGCAATATGGGCTCATGGTTAAGCGAAAATGGCGAAGCCATATACGGCACCGAAGCGCAACCTTTCAGAGAGCTAGAGTTCGGCAGCGCTACCGTGCGTAATTCAACCTTGTTTCTCTTTGTACTTAGGGCTCCTTTGAGTGGTGTACTCGAACTTCCTGATCTAGAAACCGAAATAGTCAGTGCAGCAACGATGCAGGGTGAAACCCTGGAATTCAGCAACGCCCATCAGGCAAAGGGCATTTTCTTCAGTATCACCCACACAGAGCAACGCATCCCGGTGATCCGTGTTGAGCTTGCGAGCAAACCTGTGATTCGACTTCGTGGGATCAATGCAGGGGCTGGCGGGTCGTATCAATTAAATCTTGAGGATGCGTATACCTTCTACCATCGCAATGGCTTTGGCTACAGTGATCCTCCAAAGCTCTACAAGTTGGTATGGATTTTGGAAGATGTTAGGGCGGGCAAATACAAGATCCTTTTGGATCCGAGTGACAACAAGCGAAATATAAAGTTCGAAGATCAGGAAAGAAATGTGGTTAGTGAATTCACTCTGGAATCGAGGGTCAGGTCTATCGAACTGGAACTTGAGGCTGCTGCGCAAATCAAATTGAGTCTCACTTCACCCTCAGAACTTCCAAAGGAATCAAAATCATATTTGACGTTTGGAGCCGCATCTCTCAACTTCATCGGGACGGGCCAGTAGGAACCCTTGGAACCGATTTCCAAGTCAATCGGTACTGAATAGTCCTCAAAAACCGTATGCTGTCGGCGTGACCAATGCTCATAGGGTCGGTTCGCTGCCCGCAAAGAAGATCATTCTTGGATTGATACTGGCCCTAGGAACAATTTGCACCTGTGGAGCCACCGACAAAAAGGCGGAATTGAGAACGTTGGAGGAAGCAAACCAGAATGTAAGTTTCTCGTCTGCACTTCCGGTTTGGCCCGTTGGTCGGGAATTAGAGAAAAACCTAACTGTTGGATTTCGTACGATATTCGAAAGTAAGGACACTAAGAAAGTCATCTTAAGGTGCACGGGATCGACGGTCTACCGAATCTTTCTAAATGGCGAGTTCTGCGGATACGGGCCAGCACGAGGTCCTAAAGGATGGTACAGAGTTGATGAACTCGACCTAACACGGAAGGTTAGGTCTGGATCGAATGCTGTTGCTTTCGAGGTAGCGGGTTACAACGTTAATAGCTATTACCTACTCGACCAACCTTCTTTCCTTCAGGCCGAAGTTATCGTGAACGGCACTGTCGTAGCTTCGACCCTTGGGCAGGGCAAAAATTTCGACTCCCACGTTGTTTCGCAAAGAGTACAGAAAGTCCAGCGTTACAGCTTCCAACGCCCCTTCTCGGAGATCTACTCCTCAACTCCAAATGATAACAAATGGAGATGGGATCCTAGGGTCAGATTAGTTGGAAACGGTCTTAAGATTCAGCCTGTCAAAGCCTTGTTGCCGCGACGAGTACCTTTCTGCGAATTCAACATTCGACAACCTTTGTCTTTGGTTTCTCGCGGAGACTTCGTGATCGATCCGCCCGTTAGCCGGCCTTGGAAAGATCGTTCTCTCGAAGCTATTAGCGATCAGCTTAAAGGATATCCCGAGGGAGACTTGGTCAGTATTCCTTCTATTGAGCTTCAGTCCTATCGCTCTCAATTTACGTCCGTTAATTCCATACCCTTGCTGCCGGCGATGGTGCTTGGTATGACTGGCAAACAGTTTCAAATTCTTGACTTTGGAGTCAACCTAACCGGCTTTATTGGCTCAACGATTCGATGTGAAACACCCAGTCGACTTGTATTCACCTTTGATGAAATTCTGTCGAATGGAGATGTCGACTTCAAAAGATTGGGCTGTGTCAACATCGTCGAATATGACCTGGAGCCCGGAAATTACGAGGTCGAATCGTTTGAGCCCTACACCCTTCGCTATTTGAAGATTGCCTGTGTGTCGGGCAGTTGCAGTGTCTCGAGACCTCACCTTCGGGAATATGTAAGCCCCTTGTCAAAGGCCGTGCAGTTCTCTGCAAGCGACCAACGCCTCAATCGACTTTTTGCTGCCGGGCTTGAGACGGTCCGACAAAATGCAGTCGATGTCTTTATGGATTGTCCATCCCGTGAACGTGCAGGTTGGCTATGCGACAGCTATTTCACATCCCGTGTTGCCCATGATGTCACAGGTCAAACAACAATAGAAAAGAACCAGTTCGAAAACTACCTGTTGCCATTGAACTTCCCTTATCTGCCGGAGGGAATGTTGCCCATGTGTTATCCCTCTGACCATAACGATGGAGTCTTCATCCCCAATTGGGCCATGTGGTTCGTCGTCCAACTGGAGGAGTACTTAGCTCGTAGCGGTGATTCCAAAACAGTTAAAGCTCTCCAGCCAAGGCTAATGAAACTTCTGGATTACTTTAAGAAATTTCGTAATTCGGACGGATTACTGGAGAAGCTTGAAAGTTGGGTTTTCGTCGAATGGTCAGATGCCAACTCCTACGTTCAAGATGTTAACTATCCGACAAACATGCTGTATGCCGAGGTTTTGTCGGCCATGGGACGCATGTATAGCCGCAAGGACCTCCTGCAGGAAGCTGAGCATATTCGAACGGTCATTCGTTCTCAGGCTTTCGACGGCAAGTTTTTCATTGACAATTCACTTCGTAAAAGCGGAAAGCTTGAGCCCACGACCAATCATAGCGAAGTCTGCCAGTATTTCGCGTTCTACTTTCACGTCGCAACTCCCAAGACATACCCCGACCTCTGGCACACACTTGTCACTGATTTCGGTCCCCAAAGAAAGTCAACAAAGGCTCATCCCGAGGTTCATTTCGCAAATGCATTTGTGGGCAACGTGATCAGGCTGGAACTTTTGTCGCAGACTGGACTTACCCAGCAGCTACTCGACGAATCTCTGGCCTATCAGTTGTACATGGTTGATCGCACGGGCACGCTGTGGGAAAATGATGGTGCCTATGCCAGCTGCAACCATGGCTTTGCATCTCATGGCGGAGTCCGAGTTCTCTACCGCGACTTTCTCGGCATCCATAAGCTTGACACTGTTCACAAAACGGTTGATCTTCGGTTTACTGACTTGAAATTGGAGCATTGCGAAGGCTCGATTCCGACGCCAAACGGCCCTGTAACCCTAAAGTGGAAACGCATTGGCCAACAGATCTTCTACCATGCCAGTGCTCCCAAAGGCTACAAGTTCCATGTTGCCAACCTGAGCTCGGCTAGCCTAAAGCAAGAATAGGTTTCCTCGGTGAAGCCCTTCACGGGTTTGACTTGATAAAATAGAGTTAATGGAAGAATATCGAGTTATCCGCTGCAATTCGGAAAACCCCCATTTCGTTTCGCTTGTTCACGAGTTAACCGAATTCTTAGCTGTTCACAATGGCGAAAAGGATTCGTTTTATACGCAGTTCAACACGATAGAATCGATCGCTCATGCTGTGGTAGCAATGTCTGGGGACGTCGCTGTCGGTTGTGGCGCTTTTCGGCCTAAGGATGATGCCACGGTTGAAATTAAGAGAATGTTTGTTCAGCCTACTGTTAGGCGGTCTGGAGTAGGCGCTTTGATCCTCGCCGACCTTGAGGATTGGGCGAGGACACTTGGTTATTCGAGTGCAATATTGGAAACGAGTAAGGGACTTGGTCCAGCCGTTAGGCTCTATCAACGAAACGGTTATACGTTGATTCCAAACTACGAACCTTACATAGGCGTCGAAGATAGCGTGTGCCTTTCAAAAAGTCTAGTCTAGACTTGATTCGGGCAACTTTAGCTTATGTGGCTTTTTCGAAAGCGTTAGTTACCGAATCCAATCGATTTCAATTCCGTGCGACATTAGAATCTCCGACAATTGACCAACATGGCCTTGAACGTGTCGAATACTCATAATCTCGTGCTCCAGTTTCGACATGTTTGGATACCACGGGAAACCCGTTTCGGCGGCTTCAATGTCAAGAGTTCTAATCGTATCTTCAACCATTGATCTCACCTGGTCGATGTAGCTAGTTACTTCCGCTTGAGAGTAAGGTTCTACTTGTTCAGGTTGCCCCCAGAGGTCTGGTGAATCCTGCCGGTGCTCTTTCCACACGCAAAATGCTTCTTCATTTTGTACCAAGTACAAATGCGCAAAAAAGACAGCGTGATAAGCAATGCGCCAATACTTCCGGGGATAAACGCCTGACAACCAGACATCGTTCGGGCATCTCTCCACACTTTGTCGCAGCATGGCAAGGCAGGACAGATACTGTCCGATCAACGCAGTTTCTAGGGACTCCGCCATGGCACATCTTACCGTTTCAATAGACGTACTACTTGGTGGCGACCGCCATAAGGTGAGCCGACATTCCCACGAGATCCTGGGCACGCTCGATACGTCCGACATACTCAACTATTTCGGCTATTTCCTCCTCACTTTTCAATTCGAGTTCCGGTAGGAGCCACCCAAATCCTTCAATGCCAAGGACTCTTACAGATTGAAATTCTGCGGTCAGAATTTCATCCTCGAGTTCCTCTGCTGAATGGAACTTGGCAGTTGTGAAATAAGCAGGGTGATCAGATGGGTTTCGATGCTGTCCAGACCATAGGTCTTCATCTAGGATCGCTTTGAATTCAGAGTCGCAAATATAGCCGCGAAAGAACCCGTCAAACAGTGAGGCGAATCTGGAGATCCCAACTGCGAAAAGTGTGCCGCCTGGCCTTAGAACTCGAAACGCCTCGTTGAGTGCGACAATTCTGTCCTCAGATTCAATCAAATGATAGAGCGGCCCCATCAGCAGGATCGCATCAAAACTCTCATCTGGAATTTCAAGTTCACGAGCATCACCGAGTTGGAAACTTGCTAGCAACTTACTATTCGGGCTCTTTTCCAAATGAGCGAGGTGATTTGGCATAGGATCAATCAGGTGAACTTCATATCCCATTTCTGCAAAATGGATCGCATACCGGCCCGTTCCCCCGCCAACATCAAGAATCTTGGCGGGAGGCGGTGGCAAGTATCGGCCGATGATGTCAACGCTCCTTCGAAACTCCAATTGTCCCGAAACAGTGTTCAATCGATCCCTCTCCAGATCGAGTTCATAGTGAGAAGCAATCTCCGGATCTAAACTCATTTGCCGAACATACCCCTTCCAATAGCTACCTCTCGATGTAAACAGGCGTATTTCCCAACTTGATGTGGAGTGTTTGAGATACTACTTCGGCCTTGACGAACTCTCCGAAGACGTCAGAAACGTGAGCCGCTTTGTACTTCCATATGAGATCAAATTCCGTAGGCTTTTCATCCTCGCCCGAAAAAGTATCTCGCTTCTCCCAAGCAACGTACAAAGGCGCCCTTCGACCACGGTCTATGTGAAAAAAGAATATCGTGGGTCGTCCGTCAATGGGAATCTGTGTCACTTGTTTGATGCCTTTTAGCTCTATCGCCATTCGACGAAAGACTTTGGCGATCGGATATACCTTTGTTAAGACGCCATTCTCGTAATCAATCATCATGATCTTTCCATACATAAGAGTCATGAGATCGTCTCGCTTGCTGGAGTCATTCCACAGGTCCCAATAGAGCGTTCGCTGAACTCCCGACGCAAAGGCAAACAGGTTTCTCATAACAATGTCTCTGCCTGCAATTCGATCGAATTTGGCTTGAAGATCGGCCGAACATCCTTTCATGAAGATTTGGGTTTGGGGCGCTAAGGTATCGAACATTGAGTAGAGTTCGGCAACCGGGTTCTTGGTCAATTCACCAGATGTTCCTTGCTTCTGCATTACTTGTGACCAAGCCGTGGCCAGAGAGATGTACTTGCGATTCACAAGGAACTCGAAAAGTCCAGGACCGCCGTATTCCGTGCAAAGGATTGGCTTGTCGTATCCTAAAGCTCTCATCTTGGCGCGTATAGTTTCAACGCGTCCCTGAATGGTATAAGGATTTGCATACAGCCTAAGATCGAATACATCGAAGGAGTTTCGGCCTTCCTTCAACACGTAATCGAAAAAGGTCAGTCCGGTCTGCTGACCAAACATAGGTGGCAATCCCGCTGGATTGAATAAGCCATCGAATCCCCCGAGAACGACAGTTGCAGCAGGATCGGCGTCCTTTACGGCCCGGTAGAAAACCTTGACCTCGTCAACAAACTCCTCTTTGGTTCCTGACCAATAGATTGGATTACTGGGTTCAGAGTCATTTTGCCAATACTGCACCTTGCCCTTGCAGTGGCTTACTAGGTCATAGACGAATCGGTAATAGTCACGCATTTGCTTCGCAGGACTGGGAGGCAACATGGCGGAAGGTCTTCTGGTTGCCCAAAGTGAGCTTGAGAAGATAGAAATAAGGCCTTGGTGACGCGAATCCAGTTGCTTAACGTAGGCGTCAACAGCCGCCCAGTCGTATTTTCCTTTTTGGGGTTCTACCTGCTGCCACAAGAGGTAGATCTTCGAAAACTCACCTCCTAAGGATTTGATCTTCGGAACAAACTTCTCTGCAGGTACTCCGCTCGTACCATAGAGAAATCCCCAAGCAATTCCCAAAGGAGCAGGATCGAGTGGATGCTTATCCCGCTGAGCTATCGCCGATCCAATGGTTAACATGGCAACAATGAAACGAACAATTCTCATGAGACATTTCCTCGACGGCTTTGGAGGACCAACGACGAGCGAATTGCCTTGAAGTCCCAGGTTAAAGCACCTTTTCTTATGTCTTGGGTAATTTCCAAAACCCATGCCAATTCCGAACATTGCAGGGCAACTCTGTATTCGACTTCCAGCAAATTGATTCGACCAACCTTTGGAATCAGTTCGCCTATCGCATTATTTGAGACGTGAATTGAATTCGCAAGCATCTCGGCACGTGACTCCAACTCTTCCAAAGCCGCAGTTTTGTCAAGGTAAACAAGGAAACTTAGAGCAGCCATAAACTCGTTAGCGACAAAGGTCGGGGTTCCAATAAGTTGCCGAAGGGATCGGAACAGTTCAGTCTTGCCTTTCTCAGTAATGCAATACGTTGTCCTTTCGGGCCGATTTCCTTCGCGGACAGTGTCGAGCGGCATCACTAGTCCGTGTCGTTCTAGCCTCCCGACGGCATGGTATAGCGATCCTCGCTTAAGGTCGAGTAGGTCGTCTTTATGGCGTTGCTTCATAACTACATGCGCTTCGTAAGGGTGCATTGGCCTTTCATAGAGGAGGCAAAGCATGGATAGATCCCATAGGCCACGGATGGTATTGGTTTGGTTCATATGAGATAGCTCATATGAACTATACGTCACAAATCACGCTGCGTTGCGACCTTCATGGTGCGATAATGGGCAAAGTTATGGACCTCCACTTCAAACGCTCGTTGCCAGCCCTACTCGTTCTGTTGGGAAGCGCATTCTATGCCTCGGGCCAAAGCACTCAATCGAGTCAGCCATGGGTCATAGGAATCGCTGAACTTCATCGAATTGATCGGATGCCCATGTTCAAAAAGTCAATCGCGATCGGCGCGGTGACAAGTTATGACCGAACCGAAGGTAATGACGATGGGTTTTCGGGCAAATACTCGTTTGTGCGAAAGGAAGGAGATAACTTGGTTTTGGCTGACCTTAAGGGTCCTGGGTGCGTTTACAGGATTCATACACCCACACCTACCGACGATCCACTTGAGTTTTACTTTGATGGTGAGTCCAAGCCTCGGATCACCACCACATTCAACCAACTTTACTCCGGCAAAACATCACCATTCTTGAGGCCCCTCGTTGACTACGCAGGTGGTGGGTACACAAGCTACGTTCCACTTCCCTACAAATCCTCGCTCAAAATTCTGCTCAGAGCGAAGTCATTTCAGTTCTATGATTTGAACTATGTAACCTATCCGGCTGACGCTCCAATTCAGAGCTACTCCGATTCGAATGCACCCTCTTCGAAAGATATCGAATTGGCTAAGACGGTTTTCGATAATCGAGTAGCGGGAGGCCTTTCCCGCTTCAACGTTCCAGCTGATTCACAGTTGAAGCAATTTGCCTTTTCGAAGGCTATACCAAGTAAGCAAGCTGTTACGCTTTTTGAGACTCATCAGGGCGGAAGGCTATCTAGTTTTAGCCTAGGTCCCATCGATGCATTTATTGGCAAAGATCGAGACCTTCTACTGCGAGTCACTTGGGACAACGCTACGAAGCCATCATTCGTATGCCCCGTTGGTGACTTCTTTGGATATGCATGGGGCAAACCAGCGATGAACTCCGCTTTCTTAGGCACAAACGAAGGCATGAACTACTGCAACTTCCCTATGCCATTTGCCCATGCTGCAAAAATCGAGTTGGTATCGCTGCGGGAAGGGGCACCAGTCTCGATTCACGGAAGTGTGACTGTCAGTAGCTCACCTCAAAGGAGTGACGAAGGGAAATTCTACGCTGTTTGGCATCGTGAAAACCCGACCGTAGATGGTAAGCCATTTACCTATTTCCAATCATCGGGAAAAGGCCACATCGTCGGTCTGGCCCTCCAAGCGCAGGGTCCCGAATCAGGCAGTACGTCGTTCTTTGAAGGAGACGACATCACAACCGTCGATGGCAAAATGGCCATTCACGGCACCGGCTCGGAGGACTCCTTCAATGGCGGCTGGTACGACGTCCCTGATCGCTGGGATGGACCAGTCTCTCGTGGACTCAGCGGCTGCATGGCGTATCAAAAATACTTGGGTAGGTCTGCGGGATTTCGCTTTTTCCTCGGTGATGCCTATTCTTATAACAAGAGCATCTTGCAAACGATCGAGCATGCGCCTGAAAGAAATGCTGGAACGAATGACTACTGCGCAGTCACGTATTTGTATTCCGAGCTACCCCCATCTTCACCTGCTGTCACACCGGGAAAAGCGCTCCTAAGGGTAACTGACCCATCAAAAATCACATTTGCTGCGAGCTGGAGTTTGCCGATTAGTTCGTTCAGCTTTGCTGAGGCTACGGTTAGTCGAAAGGAAGTACCGGCCGGTAAGGGCCGCGAAAGATGTTTCTCATTCCGAGCTAAAGGAGAAGATTGGTTTGGTCCGGCATTTGTGTCGTTCATTTGCGACGTTCCATCAGCAGGTGAATATGCGGTGACAATGGACGCCGTACAAGGTCCAGAACAAGGCATTGTTCAGTTCACTAAAGATGAGTTGGCGATAAGCCAGCCCATCGATTTGTATTCAGCGAAACCTGAACGCAAGAACTCAATAGACATGGGACATGTAAAGTTGCAAGAGGGAGCCAATAAAATCACGTTCAAAATAACCGGCAAGAACAGCCTGTCTTTGGCCCTGGGCTTCGACCTTATCAATATCAATCTTCTTAAGACTTCGAACTGAACGGCCAATCTCCGAAAGTGGTTAAAGTGGGTAATTCCAGCCCAAACTTCGACGATGCAATCTGAATGAGATGATTCTTATCCTTGATCTGGAACTGATCAAGGATTTCTGCTCCACGGCGGTGGGTGAATCGATCGTTGAAAACTGCAAAACGGGTGCCGTCGTGTTGAGCGAGACCGATGCTTAAGGAATTGTTGAACTTGGACTGCGTGTGAGTGCTTGTCCACCAATTCGCCAATTCCTGGTCGATGAACGGCATCTCACTCTCGATTTCACAAAGATCACGCCATTCAGCGCCCACCTGGGCTTGGTGGTAGACCCTTCCTTCCACTTGGACCAATCTTCGCTGCTCTGTAGGAGTTGACTGAACCCGATTAAGGTCCCAAACAATTGGAGCAGTCAAACTGAACCCTCCGAATCCGGCGTCCACAATCCACTTTTTGCCTTCAAGTGAGACAACACCGAACATGTGAGTACGTCGCGGAAGTTCTGATCGTGGTACTTGGAGTCTAACTCGAGCTCCAAACGGGGTGCAATCAAACCCAATGGTCTGGAGGATTCTGATCAGAAGTCCATTCTGCTCAAAGCAATAGCCTCCTCGCTTCGCATCGACTAATTTGGCGAATATGTCGTCTTCATTCAGGCTAATTCCCTTACGTTCCAAGACATCAATATTCTCGAAGGGAATCGAGCATGAATGGTGCCGCAATATTCCAGTCAAGGTGACGACATCAAGATTAATCGGCTGATTCCAACCTATTCGCTCGAAATAGCTGTCAAGTTTTGGCATTATTCACCTTCCGTATCGCTAAGGAGCAACATGACCGTCCGCGTATCCCAACGTGTTCTTGGTACCGTATCGCGGAGGATTTGGGGTTGTCGACGTGCTAACCGCCGCATTCTTGGACAGGACCGTGGAGTCGAACAAGGTTAACGTCGTTGCCGGATTGCTTAAGCTAAACATCGAAACGCCCGCAACTTCAATGTTCAAGGCATAGCCAAAGCTTTTAGGGTCGGACAATTCCGGCAACGGCGAATGAAAGGGCACTTCGGTCTTGGTATAGGCTACTAATGAATCGACCCATCGGTTTGCCAATGGGAAATAACCGTCGTAGTCACTCGTGTAAATCTGCATTGCAACATTCAATCGCTTCATTCGTTGCACGGACTGCTGATACAAAGTAGGTTGGGTCGTAATTACCAATTCATCGTTCACGTGCCCATCTAGGAATCCAATGGTGTTGTGGCCATTGTATCGACCAGGCGTTGGTTGAGTCGAAATTGCAACCGTTGCGTTACGTGAAAGGTCAGTTGAATCGAAAAGAGTAATAGTCGTACTCGGCGAAGCAAAAGTGGATCGGTATTGGCCGACTAATCCAGAATTCATAGCAAAACCATAATCTGGATTCATAACAGCGGGCGAATGAAACAGTTCTTCATTCTTCGTGTATGGCAAGACACCGTCCATCCAATGCCCAGCCAGAGGCATTGCATCATCGAAATCGCTGACGTACTCAATAAATCCAAGGTTGAGTGATTTGAGGCGAGAAACCGACAGAGGATATTGGGAAGTTGCAGAATTACTACCTCCGCACCCCCATCCAAATATACAAATTAAACCAACTCCAACCCACATTGAGAAGCTGGAAGTCTGTCGATTCGCGGTCCTCAACATGGTTCTGAATGAATTATGAAGCATGTTGGTTAGGTCTTGCCGGCCCAACCGAGGCTACATCTAATGCCCAAAAGGCCAGATGGACTTAGCAGGATTACTAACTACAATATTTAGTAATTATTTTTATTATTCAACTTAAGAAATCGAACATTTGATTATTGGGTCCATCCAATGCGTGTCCCATGTCTCAAAAATACGAATTTCGAACCCTCATAAAACAAAGTCTTCCGCAGGAACATGGAAGCTGGGCTTTCGTCATTGAGCCCCTTCTCATCTCAATGATCGGTGGAAGAATCCAGTCTGCCATTTCTGGATTGGGCTTCTTTTTGGCCTTTCTGGCTTATCGGCCAGCCACTATTGCCCTTAAGGATCTTCTGCGAAAGAAACTGTATTCCAGAACTCTACCAAGTGCAATTCTCGGCACGATCTTATTCTTATTTGGATTCGGATTGATGGCGATTTCTCGCTCTTGGCTCCAAATAGCGATCCTCGTAGGCATGGGCAGTGTCTTCATCCTTATTGACTCCAAGGCAGAAAAGCGCTCCTTGTTGCGTGAGGGCTTTGGCGCACTCTTTGCCGTTCCAGCGGCTTGTATTGCCTATCCACATTGGATTCCAATCCTTGTTTTGCGCCCAATCGTAACCGTCTTATCGGTGAGAGGGTTAATCGCCCGCTGGGAAGATGCGCAAACTTGTAGAAGGCTTTCTGTAGCCTTGGGCATCCTTTTAATCCCCATTGCTTGCCTTCTCTCCCTTCGTTTGGACTGGCGAATTGCAGCTTATGTGATCTGTGGTGGTCGCACTATCCTGGCTGCGAAGCAAGGTGGAGAGGAAGTTCGACCCATCAAAATAGGCATCGCAGAGCTTGTGGTTTCAGTTACTGTAGTTCTGTGTTGGTTTTTGAATTCACTACGTTGATCAACGATCGCGGAAGTATTCTGTTGGCTGCATGAGAGTTTTCGTTACCGGAGGATCGGGTTATGTGGGCGGCCACGTTGTAAAACGCCTCCTCGAATCTGGCCATAGCGTGACGGGCCTAGCTCGCGATATTCGCACATTCGATATGTACCAAGGCATGCAAACCTTTCATGCGGTTTGCGGAGATCTTAGGCAACCCGCATCCTATGCAGACTCCCTTTCGGGGCACGATGCATGTATTCACTTAGGATTTCTCTGGGACGATGAACCTACCGAATTCGAGCTCATTGACCCTCGGGCAACGATTGACTTGTTTCGGTCTGCGGCCGAAGCGGGGGTGGCTCGATTCATATACACCTCTTCTACTGCTGTACATCGTCCATTTAAGGAACTGATGCGAGAAGAAGACCACCTCACGCCGTCCGATGCCTACGGAGATAACAAACTAACTACAGAAATCTTTCTGGGAGCACT
>JBBQZV010000029.1:0-51073 GCA_038207365.1 Fimbriimonadales bacterium
AGCCTCATTGCCACACGAGACGCTCGTCCGGACCTGCTGGCCAAGGCCAAACTGGATAAGAAAGATCTGAATGTGCTATCCTCCTAAGTTGCGCCTAAGCACGGCCTTCCGTCGTGCCGCTGGGTATGAGTAATGGGTGAGCTGCTAGTTGGCTTCAACCTAAACATGGGCCGTAAAGGCTGCTAACGGAAGAAAAGAAAACATGTCCAAATCCGCGATTTTAGATAGCATCGTCCAGCCTTACTTAAAAACCGACTTGCCCAAGATCTGGCCAGGCGATACGGTAAAGGCTTCCGTAAAAGTCCGTGAAGGCGGCAAAGAGCGAATTCAGCTGTTTGAAGGCGTTGTCATTGCTGTAAAGCACGGCGGAATTGGAGAGACGATTACTCTCCGAAAGATTTCCAATGGCGTTGGAGTTGAGCGAACCTTCCCTGTTCACTCGCCAAACGTTGCCAAGTTTGAAGTTACTCGACGCGGTAAGGTTCGACGTGCGAAGCTGTATTACCTCCGAGACAAGGTTGGTAAGGACGCACGAATTAAAGAGCGCCGCTAAGCCGTGCCTTTGGACGCTTCTTGGCTTCCGCTTGCCCAGTCGCAACCGGGTGGGACTCGCGAACTCGTAGACAGTCTGGCTCGAACACCTTTGAGCCAGGTTGTCATTTTTGTCGTCGTCCTTACGGTTATTCGGGTTGCTGTGTACCCCGTGTTGAAAAGCACGAAGGTTCACCACCGATCAACGCTCTATGCGTTGGCTCGCTTTCTTAACGAGATGCTGGATGCGTTTATTTACGCAGGCGTTTTCGTGTTTATGCTGATTCGTCCTTTCGGCGTCCAGGCATTTTTGATCCCTTCAGGCTCCATGTGGCCGACCTTGTATGTGAACGACTTTATTGTCGCTAACAAGGCTGTCTATCGCTATAGCGACCCTAAAGTAAGCGACGTTGTCGTCTTCCGTCCTCCTGCGACCGCTCAGCTTAGTCCCGACCAAGTTGACGCTCAGGGTGACATGAAGGTGGACTTCATCAAGCGGTGCATAGGGACTCCAGGCGACCTGATTGAGATGAAGAAAGGGGTTTTGTATCGCAACGGCCAGAAGGTCGAAGAACCTTACAAGGCTTATTCAGAGTGTGTGGATCAGCAAAGAAATGCCGAGTGCCAGGAATTTAGAAACCTCACCGAAGATGTGAAGAAGCAGCTCACAATGCCAAGCTTTAAGCTCATCAGCTACAAGGGTGAGATTATCCCTTTGAACTACACGGACCGCGATGCAAACGCCCAGCGTCCTCAACCGGACAACTTCAGCGAAGGCTCAGAGCCGTACCACGTAGCCGACAAATTCGTAATCGCAGACCCCGACGATCAAAAGAAAGCCCAAGACTTCCCCGCTCAGAAAGTGCCTCCCGGCAAATACCTGATGATGGGCGACAATCGAAACAACTCGTTCGACGGACGAGGCTGGGGCCTTGTCCCCCGCGAACAAATCATCGGCCGAGCCGAACTCGTCTGGTGGCCCCTGCTCCGAATGCACCTCACCCACTAGGGTGAGGTTTAGTTCATGTGGCTTGGCTCCGTAGCCGAATGCGGTTTTGCGCCTTCGGTGTGATCCTTACTGCTGTGGCCATTCCTTTTCGTTGACGCTAAGTACAAGGCGGTCTACTCGATACAGGACGCTTTGTGATTCACCCATCAGCGGTCGCACAGGTCCCGTTCGTGCCTTCGTTTTGATTCCAATTGCCTTTGGCATTCCGATTCATTGATGCCATGCACATGGGTATTGACACCCTCACCGATGCCTTCGGTTACCACGAGGCGTCTTGAATGATCTCTGTGAGGTCATATCCGATTGAGCTCGTGAAGGGATATTCCCACGGATCTTGGATGAGGCTTTTTCGGACTGGGTTACAGAACATGTAGATGACATGGCGAAGCCATTCTTCTGGTCCACGAATGATCCGGTCGTGGAATCCAGTTTGCCATCGGTAACCAGCCTTCGAGCGGTGAAGGGGTTGGCCACTTGCATGCTTGAACGCTTGCATGGCGTGTCTTCCATTTGACGTACTGCACATTCCCATCGTCATTACATGTAAATGATCGGGCATGAAACAGTAGGTTGGAACCAGGCACTGGAACCTCTCACATTGCTGCGTTAGAATATGGACAAGCGATTCCACACTGGAATCATCCGGAAAGACATTTCTGCGTCCTTCAAATCATGCTGTAAAAGCGACGGCGATTTGACCTACATACGATTCATCCGGCAACCTATGCGGTCGAGCGCGGATGGGATCCATGGTACGGGACGTTGGGGGAGTCTTCCAAGGTTAAAGGCTATTGGTGGGCCCGGGGGGGATCGAACCCCCGACCAAGCGGTTATGAGCCGCACGCTCTGACCCCTGAGCTACAGGCCCCACCGGAGATGATAATACCCGCACGCGCCTGATGTGACTTTAGTGACGAAGATTCGTGCACCCAGAATTAAACGCAGAATCGGGAAACGTGGATAGGTGCAGGAACGTCCTTTACGGCAGAATGTCCAGTAGCATGGCTCGTTGCATTAGGAGAGATTGAATTTGCCCCTAGATCTTCTTACTAACCTATTTGCCCAATCTCAGGGTGGAGGAACGCGCGATTTAGTAGATGGGCTTGCTCGCACTCCGTTGAGTCAGGTGGTCCTCTTCGTGGCGGTGCTGACTGGAATTCGAATTGCCGTGTTTCCCACACTAAAGAACACGAAACCTCATCTGAGGATCAGGCTTTATCCGGTTGCAAAGTTCACAAACGAGATGGTCGATGCGTTCATTTATGCGGGCGTTTTCGTCTTTATGATCATTCGACCCTTCGGTATCCAGGCGTTTTTGGTGCCTTCGGGCTCCATGTGGCCGACACTTGAAGTGAATAACTTCATCGTCGCGAACAAGGCCATCTATCGCTACACGGAACCCAAGGCAAACGATGTAATTGTTTTTCGCCCTCCGGCTACCGCGGCCATTCGACATGCCGACCTCGATGTCGAAGGCGAGATGAAGGTGGATTATGTCAAGCGATGTATCGGCGCTCCTGGCGACCTAGTTGAGCTGAAAAAGGGAGTCCTTTATAGAAACGGTAGCTTAGTTGACGAGCCGTACAAGGCCCTTTCTGAGTGCAACGACCATCCTCAAATGGAAGATACTTGCCAGACATTTCGAAAGCTGAGTGAGGACACAACTAAGCAGATGCTTCTTGCCAGCTTCAAATTGGTGAGCCGGAATGGCGAAATCATTCCTTTGAATTACACGGACTTGGACGCGAACTCAGCGGAGCCTCGGACCGATGGATCTATGGATGGCACGCTTCCCTACCGGTCGGCACGAAAGTTTCAGATCACGGGATCAGATGATCAGCAGAAAGCAAAGGACTTGCCCGCTCAGAAGGTGCCACCGGGATACTTCCTTATGATGGGGGACAACCGAAACAACTCTCATGACGGACGAGTGTGGGGCCTTGTTCAGCGAGACAACATCATTGGCCGAGCCGAATTGGTTTGGTGGCCCATCAGTCAACTTCACCGAATCCATTAACTGACCAAGTGAACTGAATTTGGTGCCCTCTAAGCAGGGCATCGCGCATAATTACCGGTTATGACGCCCCTGAACAGTGCGGTTCCACGCGGCTGCGCCTTTTTCTCCGAAACGCCAGACTCTGCATTCTCTCCCGAGCAATTCGGGGGAGATGATGCGATGATGATCTCAACTGCCGAGCAGTTCAGCCGAAAAGAAGTGTTGCCACTCGTTGAGAGGCTTGATAAGCAAGAAGACGGCTTAATGCCTAGACTCATTCACCAGGCAGGTGAACTTGGTCTGTGCGGCATCGACACTTCAGACCAATTCGGTGGACTCGGGCAATCGAAGAATCTTGCCGCCCGGATCCTTGAGTTCATGAGTCTCAATGGATCGTTCAGCGTGACCTACGGCATTACGAGTGGCATCAGCCAGGTGGGCCTGTCACTGTTTGGGACGGACGCCCAAAAGCACCAATACCTTCCACAACTCGCTTCAGGCGAGTGGATTGGAGCTTATGCGTTGAGCGAACCCAATAGTGGTAGTGATGCACTTTCGGCGAGCACTCGGGCAGACAAAGTGGGCAACAAGTACATTTTGAACGGAACCAAAATGTGGATTTCCAATGCCAAGTGGGCGGATCTCTTTCTTGTTATGGCAAAAGTCGACGGAGAAAAGTTCAGTGCTTTCTTGGTTGAGAAGAGTTTTCCAGGCGTATCCGTGTCCCGCGAAGAGCACAAGATGGGATTGAAAGGATCTTCAACTGCTCGACTTGTCCTCGAGAACGCAGAGGTCCCCGTTGAAAATCTGCTCCACCAAGAAGGGCTCGGACACCATGTAGCGTTCAATGCGCTCAACATCGGCCGTTTTAAGCTCTCTTCAATGTCCATTGGCCCCGCTCGTGACGCGATGGGCCTTGCTGCAACCTATGCCTTGGATAGAAAGCAGTTCGGAGTTTCGATCTCGACGTTCGGCTTGATACAGAAGAAATTTGCGATGATGGCGGCATGGTTCTATGTGTCTGAATCCATGATCTATCGGACGGGCGCACTCATTGATAGTGCGTTTAGCGAATGGGGCGGCACTATTGAAGGCAATCGTAGAGCTGCCGAAGAGTATGCGATTGAGTGCAGCGCCTGCAAAGTGTTTTCAACCGAGGCGGAATCGATGATTATCGACGAAGCACTCCAGGTCTACGGCGGATATGGCTTCACGGAGGAGTTTCCCATTGCTCGTCATTACCGAGATGCGCGCGTGAGTCGAATTTACGAAGGCACTAACGAGATCAATCGACTTTTTATCGCAGATCGGCTAGCAAAACGGATCAAGGATGGGAAGGTTTCTGGAACTTCAACCAGCGATTCCTTCCTTTCGGAGTTGGCGGGAAGAGCGATGGCTTTGACCCCGAAAGACCAGTCGGACATAGGCGCAGTTTCGGACCTGCTGTTGCTGGCTTATGCTGAACAATCCGCGAGAATACGGGCGGAGCGATACAAAGGAGTATGCGCTCAGCTTTATGAAGTTGCTTTGCCATGGATGAACGCCAGGGGTGCTGAGGCCTTTCAGCAACTGACAGGACAAGCCGTTTCGCTTCCGGAATGTGTTCGTCCAGCCTTGGGAGACATTGCTAGCATTGTCTATTCTCGCAAAGGGCCGGCAACCTAGCATCGGTTTTGTTGAGCCATGCAACCTAACATCGCCGACTAAGTATATATTTAGACAGACGTCTAAATATGATCAGGAATAAATGAAATGAACTTATGGCTTAGTCTTGTATTAATGACAGTGGGACAACCTCAGGCTCCCATAGAAAAGGAAATCGTTTTTAAGGGTGCCGGTGGGATGGAGCTTAAAGGCACACTCACGAGCCCAGGAAAATCCAGTGCTCATCCCGTGGCCGCGATGCTACTACTTCCTGGTAGTGGTCCAACGGATCGGAACGGAAACCAACCACCTGCGCTAACGACGGACCTCTTAAAGGAGATTTCTGTTGGACTAGCTTCCAAAGGCATCGCAACTTTCCGCTTCGATAAGCGTGCTGCACACGTGTACTTAAACCATTATGCGAAGATGTCGGCAGGGGAGATGTCTGAGTTTTTTAAGTGGGAAAACTTTGTAAGCGATGCAACTGATGCGATGAAAATGTTGGCTGCTCAGCCAGGAATCGACCCTAAGCGCGTTGGAGTTATTGGGCATAGCGAAGGCGCGGAAATCGCCCTGCAGATTGGCAAGAACGAGGCAGGAAAGGCTGACCAGCCAGCAGCAATCGTTACGCTCGGGGGTGCGGGTAGGACTATGGGTCCGATACTCCACGAACAGATCAAGCTTGCCCTAGACCGACAGAAGGCACCCGAAGACGTTCAAAAGACGTATTTAGACTTTATTGACAAAGCCTGTGCCCAAGTCGCAAAAACGGCGACCTATCCTTCGGATCCTCCGGCTGGACTGGGAGCGCTCTTTAATTCAACGACTACAAGGATCATGCAGGCCTATTGCGCCATTGATCCTTTGGAGTTGGCTGCAAAATACCCTGGTCCAGTTTTGGTTCTAAATGGCGCAAATGATACGCAAATTTCTGCCGAACGAGATCTGCCAAGGCTTGTTGGTGCACTTAAGAAGCGCACTTCAGGATCGGTTGATTCCTTGGTTGTTCCTGACGCAAGCCACAACTTCAAATCTACCAAAGACGGCAACAAGGATGCCTTTACGGGTCCCATGGCTCCGGTAGCTTTGGAGAAACTCCAGCTATTCCTTGCGAAGGTATTCAAAGGCTGATTTGACTGATCAATGGAAACGCAGGCAAAGCCCAATGGCCCACTGATGCGTTTCCATTGATCTAATTTTGTGAGTGATTTCGAATCTTCCGCAACTTTTAGCACCTTTACACTTCCCTAACACGAGGGTAATTAGCAATAATCCTTGGCAATCGTTCTGCAACGTCGCGAACGGGGACTTATACAAGCGGCAAGAGGGGGCTTCCCCTCTGCCACTTTCTAGGTTCACGCTGGCTTCTGGCACCCGAGCTGGAAGTGTGATGTGGATTCACTGCTTTCGATTTCGGAGGAATATATGACCCCAAAAGACGCCGTAAAGTTTGCGACAGAAAACGACGCTCAATTTATTGACATTCGCTTCACCGACCTTATAGGCACGTGGCAGCACTTCAGCATTCCGGTGAATCACTTCACCGTAGACAAGTTTGAAGACGGCCTCGCCTTTGATGGCTCGAGCATTCGCGGTTTCCAGGCGATTAACGAGTCCGACATGCTGCTTATGCCCGATCCAAGTTCCATCTTCATGGATCCGTTTTCTGAGGCCCCAACGGCTTGTATCGTTTGCGATATTGCTGATCCACTCACTGGCCAGCGATACGGCAAAGATCCTCGATTCACGGCAGAAAAGGCCGAGCAGTACCTTAAGTCCACCGGAATTGGCGACACCATTTTCATTGGCCCTGAAGCAGAGTTTTTCGTATTCGACGAACTGCTTTATGACAATCAGCCAAGCGGTGCATTTTACAAAATTGACTCCGATGAAGCTTTCTGGACGTCCGGTCGAGAAGGAAGCCCTGGATTCACGACAAAGGCCAAGGGTGGCTACTTCCCTGTAGCACCAGTGGACAAGTTGCAGGATCTTCGTTCTGAGATGGTTCTCAAAATGATCGAGACTGGTATCAACGTCGAAATGCATCACCATGAGGTGGCATCCGCAGGTCAATGCGAAATTGACATGCGTTTTGACACTCTCACTAAGATGGCCGACCAGTTGATGCGCTACAAGTACATCGTTAAGAACACGGCCTATCAGCACGGCTATGTCGCGACCTTTATGCCCAAGCCAATCTTTGGCGACAATGGAAGCGGTATGCACTGCCACCAGTCCATTTGGAAGAATGGCGAGCCTACGTTCTACGACGAGACGGGCTATGCGGGTCTTAGCGACAATGCAAGATGGTATATCGGCGGTCTTTTGAAGCACGCTCCTGCACTTCTTGCTTTCTGTGCTCCAACGACGAACTCCTATCGACGATTGGTTCCTGGCTATGAAGCTCCAATCAACCTTATGTATTCGGCGCGAAACCGATCGGCTTGCGTCCGCATTCCGATGGTGTCCAAGTCTCCTAAGGCTAAGCGAGTTGAGTTCCGCGCTCCAGATCCGATGGCGAATCCTTACCTGGCTTTCTCCGCGCTCTTGATGGCCGGCATTGATGGCATTCAGAACAGGATCGAGCCACCGAAGCCTTTGGACAAGGACCTCTACGAGTTGCCGCCACTCGAAAGAGCAGGCATTCAGCAAACTCCCGGTTCACTCCGAGCAACGCTTGCTGCCCTTGCGGCAGACCATGAGTTCCTCCTGAGAGGCGACGTATTCACCACTGAGCTCATTGAGAGCTACATTGAATACAAGTTGCTCCACGAGTGCGATGCGGTCGATCTCAGACCCCATCCGTATGAGTTCTATCTTTACGCCGACGCGTAAATCTCGAACCTAACGCAAAAAGCTCCCGGATTTTCTCCGGGAGCTTTTTTAGTTTATGGCAGTGCTTTTAGAAGCGTACGCCAACATAGACGCCAAATCCACTTAGTTCAGGTTTCGAACTGAAGAAGTATTTCGCTTGAATGAATACGGGGGTTGGCATATTTCCAAATTCGTACGATGCCGCGACTTGCCCGCCGAGTCCCACTCCTGTCGAAGTTAAGTCACCTGAGTTTCGAAAATCTGGTCCGAGGCCGACGGAATAAACCATCTGATTCATGCGCATGTTATAGGTTAGGGCTACGGGAATATCGTAGTTTCCACCGTGCGAATAGTAATCCGCAGAGATTCCAAAATAGCTCTGCATTCCGGTTGCTGGCACGCTCGCACTCATCGAATTGAGCTTATAGTCCGCTCCAAACACAAACCATGTGCTGCCTAGGTCTCGTGCAAGCTCATTTGTCGGGAGAAACGCTCCTAAGCGAGCAGAAAAGCCAGTTGGGCCGTTTGATTGTGCCCCAGCCATTGCCATGCATGTTACTGCCGCTGCTACTGTTCCGATTTTGAAAAGCTTCGTTTTGATCATGGTTGAACCTCCAGTGTCTGGTGGATAGATCACTTATCTGTGTCCTAGGTTCCATGAACGGCAGATTATCTGTTGCATCGTTTTATCCAGGTCTTTAATTGGTATAGAGACCTACTGCAACGCGACCCACCACCCCGATTCCCATAAAGAGCAATTTCGGCGAGGGAAGGGCGAGACCTGCGTTTACAAATATCACTCGCCAATCCATCGCCGATTTCTCACCAGATCAATTCAGCTTTCGAAGTTTGGATAAGTGTCAATCGGTCAGCATGGCCCTCTCAGAGTTTCGTTAGGACGCTCGATTCTTGTCGAGGAGCGGCAACAAATGGTCTGCTGAGCTAAAGGGAAACAGTGCGGAAACCGTTGGCGCGAAGAAAGCCCTGAACGGAGTAGGTCCGGATCAGGGCGATAGTCTCGGTCAAGCGACTTAGGGCTTGGTCGTAATAGTTGCGTTTACGGACATTCCGGATCTCAGGCGATCCATATCGGGTTGGCCGTGTTCTAGTCGAATCTTGACGGAAATCCGTTGTACGACCTTTGTGAAGTTGCCTGTGGCGTTGTCTGGAGGTAGCAAAGCGAACGTCGAACCTGTTCCGGCAGAGATGCTGTCAACGTGGCCCTTGAACGTCTTGCCAGGCATAGCGTCAACTTCAATGTCCACTGGCTCGTCTTTTTTTACATCAACAAGCTGGGTTTCCTTAAAATTGGCGGTTACCCACATATCTTCGTCAGGAACTATCGCCATAAGCGAACTGCCTGGCTGTACGAGATTGCCTACTTCAGCGGAGTTCTTGCTGATTCGGCCCGTGACCGGAGCGACGATCTTCGTTCTCGAAAGATTGATTTCTGCATCATGATAGGCTGCTTTGGCTTGCTCGACTTTGGCGTCCGCTTGTAACTTCGCGGAAATGCTCACTTCTACTTGCGTTGCACCCGTGTTCGCTTGTTGAAGCTGTCCTGACGCCTGCGTTTCCTTTCCTTTGGATGACGCGATGCTGGCCCGCGCGGACTCTACTTGCGCAACGTACTGGCCAATGGCTTGCTTTGAGGCGCTTGCCTGCTCCTTGGAGGCGCTAAGCAGTGCTTTCGCCTGAGAGATTCCTGCGTCGGCAGCGGGTAGCTGATTACGCGCGGCACGCAAATCGGATTGGCGTTGCTGAAGGACGGCTTGAGCCTGAGCAACGAGTTGCTGTGACGCCGTAACTTGGGCTTTTGCCACGTCTGCAGCAGCTCTCAATTGCTCGGCTACTTGTCCGCTTACTGCGCCCTGTTTGAACAATGTCTCGTTCCGAACGGCTTGCTTGTTGGCATTGTCCGCAGTTGCGATGGCAGCCTCGACGTTTGCTTTCGCAGTGTTGAGTGCGGCGCGAGCTGTCTCCACCTGTGCCTGGGCGCCAGCAACGGCATCCAGGGATTTTTGCTTGTTGGCCATAGCAATGGACACATTTGCTAACGCTCCGTAATATCCGGCCTCTGCACCCTTGGCTTGGGCATTTGCCTGTGACACCGCTGCGTTTGCTTTTGCAAGATCCGCAACGGAGCTCGAGGTTCCGCCTGACGACTGCCCGACGATACCTTGAGCCTGCGTCACTTGGGCAGCGCTATTTTGACGAGTAAGGCTAACGTTTGCAGCTGCACCAGCTGCTTGAGCGACTGCAAGGTCGAGATTTGCCTTTGATTGAGCCAGAGCGGTCTCGAAGGAAGATCGGTCCAACTCAACGAGCACATCGCCCTTCTCAACATGCATATTTTCGCTGATTTTGACCTTCAGAATGTTGCCGGCAACTTGTGGGGAAATCTGAACAATATCTGAAGTGATCGTAGCGTCATCGGTACTGACGTGGCCCGATGACCACGCCACAAAACGAACGGCATTGATGACGCCAATGATAACCAACACCGCGATGACTCCAAGAATGAGCGGTTTGCGATTCTTCTTTGGAGCTGCGGAGTCATCGAGTACCGGTGTTGTTTCATTCGGCACCATCTTCTGTTCATTCGTCTTTTCTTTCTGTGTTACGGTAGCCATCTCTATGTTTTTTGTTCTGACCAAATTTGAATTACGGTCATTCGTTCCTAATACTTCGTTGCCTCAGTCAAATTCGTTTGCAACTCTGATCGTTCTACTGACCGAACCAAAAGGTCAGCGAGTTTCGAAACACGCTCTAATAACTCACTTTTCTCGCCCAGCTGTTTTGGGCTCAAACTGTATGGGAGTAAAGAATTGGTTGCATCTAGAAATGCTTCAGCTGTCTTAAATGGGTCTTCGAGTTGAAACTCGCCCGTCATTCGACCTTCGATCAGCAATTCAGCGAATATTTTTGATTCGTCCAGGTGATATTTCGCCCGCCGGTCAAAGAGTTGTGGCCGGAGGTCCATTAGCAAATCGTCGATACCTAGCTTATGACCTTGAATTCCTTGGAACCTAATCATGACTCGGTCAATGACCATCTCATGGAGTCTCTGCCTGGCAGATCTCTTGGACTGCACCACTTCCCTAAGGTGCGCCCTTAGCCGCGCAAATTGTCGGTCTATATAAGAAAGGGCAACATCCTGTTTACTCTCGAAATAGAGATACACCGTTCCTTTTCCGAGGCCGGCGTGTTTTGCCAACTCGTCCATCGTCATTTTCTTATAACCGAACTCCTTCAGAAGTTCGGCGGCGGCATCCAAGATGAGTTCGCGGTTGTCCGCGCACTCCTTGTTCTTAGGATGATATTTGGTGACCATTTTTTAAATCTGGTCACATTATACCTTTAGGCCGATGATTTCGACGGAACGGAATTGGCTTGATCGCCAGAGCGCAGCTTGTGCTCGTCAATCGCCCTGTTAGTGGCGGTCCTTGCAATTTGCGTTGCAATCAGGCCATCGCGTCCAGTCGCTAAAGTTGTCGATTGGCCGGTGCGGAGGGCTTCGGAAAAAGCACGATGCATCCCCGAAAAGTTCTTTTCACTCGCTCCAGGGACCCGAAATGTTTCCTTTCCTGTGCGTGCCTCAAGGACGTAACCGTCTCGGTCGTAACGAATTACTCCCCCTGTGCCGATGAGGTGGTAAGAGAAGTGCGGGTGTGACTCCTTGGCCGTGTGTCCATAGGAGAAGCTCATCTCAACCATTGTATGACACCCAGCTTCGTGGTCTATATGAAGGTAGAGGTGGTCAGGAGCTTCATAGTTTGAAACCCATGCACCGGCAACATTTACATTTGCAATCTCGCTCCCCAGCCACCACCTCGCCAAGTCAATCTGATGAACACCGCAGTCGACCATTGGTCCGCCCTCTAACATCCGTCCGCGCCACCTTGGACTTTCCACCCAGTCGCCGCTGGCGTCCTGCTCAAACTGGCCATGCAAGTCCCAAATGTAAATGAGCCGAGCTGATCGAACTTCGCCAATTATCCCTTCTTCAATCCACTGCTTGATTTGCAGCGCTACTGGACTAAACCGGTAAACGAATCCAGTAAAGAGCATGGTTCCAGCCTGTTCGCAGGCAATAATTGCAGACTCAGCTTCGTCGTCATCCATCGCCAGCGGCTTCTCGCACAGCACGTGGGCACCATGTTGTGCTGCCGTGATCACGTTGGAAAGATGCGCCCAAGCGGGTGAGCAAATTACGACAGCGTCAAGCTTGGATTCAAAAAAGGGATCTAGACCGGTGAAGGCGGGAATTCCGTTGAATCGCTTCGAAATCGCATTGGCCTGTTCGAGGTCAGGATCATAAAGTGCTACAAGTTCGAGTCCTTCCGTATCAAGGATGGCGGGGATATGGCCGTATGCCGCAACGACTCCACAACCCATAACTCCGATCCTTGCCATTGGCTCAGGAGTTTACCGCTGGACAGCGGAAGGAGTCGGTCCTTCTCTTATCCAGCGGTTTCTTGCGCCTCAACAATTAGATTTCTTCAATCGTTCGGCTATGCGGACCACGAATCCAAACGCCTTTCGTGAGCCTGCGAAGAATGAGCAAAGCGACAATCCAGAACGGCGAGAAGGCAACGAGCCACATTAGGGCGACTGAAACGACCCGTAATGCAGAAGAAGCTCCCGTCATAGCGCCAGCCCAAGATTGAGTCATCCAATTGGGATCCGTCGGCGCGGCGGAGAGTTTTGCATTTTGTTCAAGCGTAAGTGAGACCGTAGAAAGGGCTGCCAAGCCAGCTTGACTCTTTCGCTGACTGGTTATCTCTTCAATCTGAGTCCTAACCGTGGTGAGTTGGGATTGAATGTTGAAAACTTCGTTGAGCTCTGTTCGCCCCCTCAGCATATTTCGATAGACTTCTTCCTGAGCCGTCAGTGTCTTGAGTTGAGCGTCTAGGTCCACAATTCGAGAAGTTACGTCTTCCGAACTGATCTTCTTGGCCAATCGAACACCCAAGGTTTCAAATCTCGAAATGGTCTCGTCAAAGCGTTCGGCGGGTACCCGCAGGGAAAGATTCATCGTCGGGTGATCGGAGGCTAGATCCGTGCTGGAAGCGGTTTCTGTGTATCCACCTGCTCCCTGGACGATCTCTGAGACACGTTTTTCGGCCTTCTCGACATTGTCGACCCGAATGTCCAAATCTGCTCTACGAATGACTTTTCGCGACGGAATGGAGACAGGATGAGCAACCGTCTGGTTCGATGCTCGACCATAGGAGGCCACTTTCATCGCTGCACCATTCGCCTGCGGTGCTGCGCTTTCAGCCCTGGTAACCCCGTCCATTGCTTTGTTATCGGCCACAGGTGATTTGGCCATCATGTCGCTTGGCGAAGATGCAGACGCGGTTTGCTCTGATGGACCACCGCTACTGCAGCCGCAGGATAGCAAACCTGCCCAAATCAATAGTGAAACCCAACCCGCGCCTTTGCGGAATACCGTTATTTTTTTCATGTGCTTGAGACTCCTGTTGAGAGATGACAGTGAGTGACAAACAAAAAGGGCTTGGTTCAAAGAAATGAACCAAGCCCATACGGAATATGAAAATTAGTGTGAGTTTGCGCTATCGGCGTTTGGTGACGGTTGATTGGCGGGAGCGTTCGACTTGCCGTTACCGGGAGCGGCGTCTGTTCCTAGCTCTCCTGGCTGTTGACCCGTACCTTTCGCAGGGCGATCAAGCCTTACGTCAACTTTGCCAGTTGAATTGACGTCCGCACCCGTGCCATAGCGAGTATGGACCCGTCTACCAGCAGATGCGTAGGCAATTCCGCCGTTGGCATAAGGATCTCCCTTCACACCGTTCTCGGCGTTTTGCTTGGCAAAATCAACTGGAGTAGTTGATTTTTCAAAGCTCTCAACACCCTTAAAGCGGCAACCCGTGAGACAAATAATGCCGGTCAAACAGGCGGCAATGACCAAAGAAATTCGCATTGTTATAAAGCTACCTCGCCGGGCAATGAACTTGCCCGGCGCGTTTCATTAGAATGTTACATCGACGGCTTCTTCATTGCCGGTCACGCTGCTCTTGTACAGGGCATCGAAGATGGCATTTAGGATCAAACCGTTTTCTCCAGGAACTGGAGACGGCTTATCATTCAGGATTGCGTCAACGAATGCTTGAATTTCTGCGGTGTGAGCGGAATCAACATTAGGGACATTTGCCGGTTTCATGTCGAATAGCTGCTTATTTTGTTCGGTATAGATTCGGACTGAATCATCGCCGCCGTAGGGCTTAACAACTGCACCGGACTTTGTTCCAAAGAGCTGTGACTGGAATGGATCGCCATCCAGATTGCCCATGAAGGAGCTTTCAAGTACCACGACTGAGCCATCGTCGAACTTGATTAGGCCAACCGCCATGTCTTCAACTGTGAATTTTTCTCGATCATAGCTTCCCCAGAAGTTGAAGAGGTCAGGATTTTTGCCAAGGGTATCCCATGTCTTTCCAGAAGCGCTAACGGGCTTCGGGTAACCCATTAGGAACAGGGTCATATCGAGAATGTGAACTCCGATATCGATAAGCGGACCGCCGCCTTGCTTATCCTTATCGATGAACACGCCCCATGCTGGAACTCCACGGCGTCGAAGTGCTTGAGCTCGCGCGTAATAGATGTGGCCCATGCTGCCCGTTTCCACGTATTCTTTCATGAAACGGAGTGGGCCGCTGAACCTTGATTGCAGACCAACCTGAAGGATCTTTCCAGATTCTTTGGCTGCACGGCACATTTCGCGGCATTCGTCAGCGTTCATGCCAAGAGGCTTTTCGCAAATGACGTGCTTGCCAGCCGTTAAGGCATCAATTGTCGGTTGCTTGTGATACTTGTTCGGGGTAGCTACGGATACGGCATCTATCTCCGGATCGGCAAGCATCTCGCGATAGTCAACATAGGTTTTCGAGATTTCAAATTTATCTGCTGCCTGTTTCGCAATCTCTGGATTGACGTCACAAGTCGCAACCATCTCGCACAGTTCAGGGATGCTCGCATATCCACGCATATGGCAGCCCTGAGCAATTCCGCCGCTGCCAATGATTCCAATCTTGAGTTTCTTAGCCATATTCGTCCGCTGGTCCCCGTATGTCGGCGACTTGGCAAGATTACTCAAAAAAGCTTCGCGCCTGCCGAAAGCCATATTTCGTGCTTTGGCATAGCAACTGTTGTGGATTACAGGACAGGCATGCCAGCACAATTGGCGGATCTGCCAAACTATCCATCTATGCCGACCTATGTCTATGAGTGCAGCAGTTGCGAGAAGCAGTTTGAAATTCACCAGCGCATTACTGAGAATGCACTGGACACGTGTATTTGTGGTTCCCAGGGCACTGTAAAACGCGTGATTCAGCCGATTGCCGTTGTTTTCAAGGGATCAGGCTTTCACATCAACGACTACGCTGGTTCGGGCGCCAAACCTGAGAGCAAGGCAGAATCCGTTGAGGCAACCACTGAAGCCAAGACTGAATCGACGCCAACCGCTCCTGCCGCTGAGGCAACTGCTTCTCCAACGCCTCCACCTTCTGCTCCCGCAGCAGACAAGACCCCTTAGCGTCCGGTTGAGAATATGGAATCCGCCAAGCCGGTGTTGAACTTTACGGAATCGTAACGTGTTACACCGGCAACTTTATTGTCGACGTTCTTCACGGTGATTCTGGTTGCCAACCAGATCCCGTCAAATTGTTTAGGCATCTCGTAATAGAACGTTGCCAACTGCGTACCGTACCGGTTGTACCACTCTCGTTTCGTAACGATATGGCGCACGGGGTCGATCCAGATTCGGAACCTAGCCTGTTCGGTTTTATCGGTGTAATTGAGATCGAAAACAGGGTCGCCGGTTTCTCGATCGACACGAACGAACCTTGAAGTAAAGAAACCAGGAAACAGACAAGGCGCGAGAATCCCAAAATCCAGGGACGTTTCCCGGCGCGCTGTGGCATCCGTGAGATCTTGTCTCGAACTGACGTGCAAGCTCGGCGCGTTTATTCGAAGCATTACGCCGTTGTAAACAGCCGAGAACGTCGTGTCCTCAACTTTGGAGTCTACTCGGAGCTTGAAGGGCTCTTTGTAACGGACGGTTGAGGAATCGATAGCAAAATTCTGAACGTAATCTTTGTTGATCTTCTTGAGCTCGTTTAGGTTGCTTCGCTCGATTCGAGCGTGAATCGTAACGTCCTTTATATTGTCTTGAATATAGTCTCTGATCGATTTCTCGCCGGTCTGTGCGGCGATTAACACTGAGAGCTGAAGAATCATTACCATCGATTTCTACTTTACGCAATTCTTTACAAAGCTATTCGCAAATGACGTCCGATACGTCCGGTCGTAACATTTGAAATTTCCAAGGATTGTGGGGCGGGAATTATCCTTCGGTTGGCTTAGCTCTGCGATTTTTCCATTCTTTGAATCGAGATTGGAGTTTCAGTACAGCCAAGGCACTTAATCCGGGAGCCGTATTACGGGCAATGACCAATCTGGATGTTGTCTTCAGACTATTCGACCACTTGAATTTGTATTCCTCTTCCCCTTTCATGAAGTCAAACTCCTTCGGCCAGCCTTCCATTCCGTCCTTGATCGCTTGTGCGATCAACACTTTCATCGGGTAGTTCTTGCCAAATTTCGGATCAAAGCCCGTGCCGTAGTAGTAAATTCTGCGGGCATCTACAAAATTGGCAACCGCTGCCGCGGGTTCGCCATCGAGCCAAAGTGAGTAGAGTCGCAGTTGACCCGCTTTAAGCAAGCCGTGGCACCGTTTTGAAAAGTCTGTTCGTGACCGTTCGTCGGGAAAGAAACCAGATTGGCCCTTGGCTTGCCACCTCTCTGTGTGTAATCGATAGAGAGCTTCTAAATCTTGATCGAGGGTTTCTTCGGTCGAGATGCGTAGGATCGATTCCTTAAACTGCTTTTTTCTTCTTGCATCGGCAGATCTCACTTGATAAGCCATGTTCTTACCTATATGAGCTTCGTATTCTTGCCAGTTGCTTGGAATATCGACGCAATGGTAGATGTGGTGGGGCATGACGGCTAGCGTCGTGCCTCTTAATAAATCTGCCAGTTCGGATTTTTGAGAACTTCCTTCGGCACCGAAGACGGACATCATTACGCTTTCAGGCAGAAGCGTTCGGAAATCACAGATATCCCATTGGTTTGACCGCTCTTTCAGTTGCTTCAGGAGGTTCTTTACCGCTTCTAGCTCGTGCCCTGGCTGTGCGACGATGTCTTCATAGTCAGCACCACGGCAACGGATAGTTTTGGTTGTATTTCTCGTTTTTAAGTAGAGCGGGGCATAACCACAATCCAGATCGAGAAGGAAGGGATTGGATGTTCCCAATTCGCCAGATGGCCAAAGCCACTCCGGTCTTGAAAAGGGTGTAGCACGATTATTGCCCTGAAAAAACGTCGACCACCGCTCTGGTACCTGCGAATCCACGCGATATTGTAGCCGCTTCCTCTGGGAGACCTAAATTTCATTTGTCTTTGGATGTTATGAGACGAGCAAGGGCCCGCCTCATAACATCCGTGAACCAATTAAGGAACCTTTTTCAGTCCAGACAAATACTTCTTGAGGTCAGCATCAGTTGCTGGCACCATGATCTTTCCGTCGATGATTTGCTGGGCGATGTCACTTACTTTCTTGATGTTTGCTTCGCCAATTTTGTCCTTCGTAAACTCGAAGTCAGTTAAGCCAACTCCCTTCGACTTTAGGTCAAATCGCTGAATACCACCTTTGAATTTGCCGTCGATGACATCCTTTACTGTGTCGAATACGGCGACATCTACTCGCTTGACCATCGAAGTCAATACATTGCCTTTGGCTTCGCCGTCTTGATTTGAATCGACGCCTATGGCGAATTTGTTAGCGTCTTTCGCTGCCGAGATCACGCCCAAGCCACATCGTCCTGCTGCATGATAGACAACGTCGCATCCTCCGTCATAGAGAGTCTTGGCCATGAGTTTGCCGGTGCTGGTGTCGTCCCAACTCTCGGTGTATTTGATTCCTGTGGTATCAACCGCAGCATTGGCCGTTTTGGCCCCAGCAACGTACCCGGATTCAAATTTCTTGATGAGCGGACCGGTTTCTCCACCGACAAAACCTACTTTTCCTGTCTTGCTAACAAGGGATGCGAGATATCCGGCGAGGAAACTTCCCTGTTCTTCATCAAAGACAAGGGATCGAACGTTTGGTAGGTCAACGACATCATCTATGATCGCAAACGAAATCTTGGGATATTTTGGCGCTACGACCTTTAGTGCGCTTTCTTGTTTGTATCCGATTGCGAAAATGACGTTGCATCCCTTTTCCGCCATGCCTTCAATGTTGGTTTCGTAGTCCTTTTCGCTCTTGCTATCTGCGGTTTTGACTTCAACTCCCAACTCTTGGGCCGCCTTTTGCACACCAGCGTTAGCGCTGTCGTTAAACGACTTGTCGCCAACTCCACCGCTGTCAAAAACGACTCCGACCATCAGTTTCTTTTCTTTGGAGACACCTGCTGTACCATCAGTACCGCTTGATGCCTGCTTGTCAGTGTCGCTACTGCCGCACCCGACCAACACAAATGCCGCCAAAAGCCATCCAAAATTCCGAATCCTCACTTCATCGCCTCCGTTAACACGCTGTCTTCTTAAGCACAGGACCCCATACGGGGTAAACTGCGTGATTATGGCGCATGGGCCGCATCAGTCCATCATTGTCGCCACCCGATTTAGGAGACCGCACGTTTGATCACCATCCAACTCACAAAGCTTGAAAGCGCCTTGGACCAGATTCGCAAGACTCAGCCGAAGTTGCTTGCAGCCGACGCTGCGCTCATCGCGACCGCTTTGTCGGTCACTGGCCGGCATGCCATCTCCCTGTATGAGGGTGAGCAATTCGTTTGGCCAGAAGATTACGAGCGACTTACCAACTCGATGATCACCCAAATTGAGATGGTTAACGAAGCTATTGAGCATAACGCCCCGAAGCGCACGACTAAGACAACCGTCGAAGAAGAGCCGGTTATCGTTACGGTTGGCTTGATGCCAAACCTCAGCGCGGGAGAAAAGGTTCTTTCCGAGCGTGATGACTTGAAAGTGATTTTGAGCGACCTTCTCCATGAAGGCGTTGAATTTGTTTACGCCAGTACGGACATTGGTTGGCAGTGGGCACTAGACCGGGCAAACTGGAACACGATCAGTGGCAGCGAGATTAGCCGCCGTATTAAGATCAAGGCGAGCTTTACCGAAGGCGCGGTAGGTATCGAAATGGGTATCGGCGGTCCGAAGAAACGACCTAGTCGAGCCAAAGGTAATGTCGAGCCAGATCCAGAACCTGAGATGGCACCAGAGATTAACCTCGACGGTGTAGACCTCGGCGAATAAATAAAAAAAGGCTGTCTAGATCGGACAGCCTTTTTTTCGCCCGTGAAACTAACTTTGGCGAAGTAGGAGAGCGCGAAGCTGCTCCGTTTCCTGAGCCACAGTCATTTGCATAAGGACCCTTTCTCGTCCCGCTGAACCCATCCTTTCCCGAAGTGAAGCGTCCTCCACGAGCTTTTGGAGTGAATCTGCCTGGTCCTCAATATTTCTGGCGCGACCAATAAACCCGGTAATTCCTGGCACAACGGATTCGCTCACTCCGCCGGAATCGGTTCCCACGATTGGCAAGCCTACTCCCATCGCTTCCATAACACTTACATTGAGAGCTTCTTCTTGGTGCGAGACAGGCCCCAATTGGTTATGGACGGTATAGATATCCGCTTGGACCAATCGCTGGCGCATCTCATGGTTTGGTACCCAGCCTGGAAGTGTAATGTCCTCTTTGAATCCGCTTTCGTCGATGGCAGCTTCAACATTCGAACGCATGGGACCGTCTCCGATAATGTCCAGCTTCGCCCTAACCCCGCGTTTCCTTAATTTTGCGAACGCTTGAACGGTCAAGTCAAACCCCTTGAAGTCAACCAATCTTCCCACTGTTACAATTATTGGCCAGTCCTTGGATTGATGGATCTTTGGAGTTCCTGAGACTGTGACGCCCAGCCTTTTGACGACAATTCGGTCGGATGAAACTCCGAATGAAAGCAAATTCTTTTTTGTAAACTCAGAGTTTGCAATGAAGGTCGATCGTTTGGATAATTTGACCAAGTGCTCCGCGTAATTCTCTGGATGAACCGGACGACCACTTCCATTAGGTTCTCGCAAATCAACGGTTGCGTCGTAACCATGAAAATGAACGGCCAAAGGGATGGTCGAAGATTCCCACAACTCTTCGTGCTCAAGAGCGATATTTCCAAAGTGACACAGCACTCTATCTGCCTTCGTCTCGATCAGGGCTCGCTTAAGGATCTTTGGCGAGTCCCAGGGACTCAACCTTCGGAGAGGTTTCGGCAAGAGCCTATGCACTGGGTTTCTGGATCTTAGTCTGAAGAATGGAGCCTGAATACTCGAATCCGTCTCACTGAAAGGATCCGCTATCGTTCGGCCCGCTATACCTACAACTTCCCGACCTAGTAACTCTAGCGGCGGATAAATCCAAGGTTCACTTGGCGACAGATATCGTTGCAGGACCACAAACAAACGCACAACATATTCTGGCTATTTGCTACACAAACGAGTCGGTAGTTTTATAGGACCTTAGCCGCGAACAAAACTAGGTGAAGGATTTGGTGTTGTCGTCGAGTCGATAAACTCCGAATCCATGGGTTTCTCGCAGGAATGCATACAAAGGAAGCTTTGAATTTTCAGCATGGTTTGGGACCAGTCCTGGTCATTGATGTTCTTGCCGCTCAGAGAGAGTACACACTCGCATTTCCGGCCGATCGGCATCCAAACCACGGGGTTGTATTCATGGTCAGCGAAGAATGTTAACACAGGTTTCCTTAGGGCAGCAGCAACGTGGGCAGGGCCCGTATCTGGAGTGATGACAAAATCGCAAGACGCAATTGCAGAGAAAAGCTCAAAAAGGTCGATTCCTCGATCCAAAATCACGAGTTTTGAACCGAAGCTGTTCATCAGTTCTACTTCTTCTTTGTTTGAAATTTGCTCGCGACTGATATTGAGGACGATCTTACTCATCGGTAATGTTTCAGCAACAATCGCGAGGATTATCCTTAGGCTGGAAGCAGAAAACGTCCGCTGGTTGTTTGAACCGTAGCCGTTAACCAGTACAAGGTTTTGGTCGGTCAGGAGCCCGTATTTCGCATGAAATTGACCAAGGCCGGCGTCATTGCATGGAACATGGCGTACGAGTTCTGCATAGGGAACGCTTGCTTCGAATAAGGTTAGAAGATTATCGATCCTCGTAGAGATGCTTCGCTTTTCCTGTCCATATGTGAAATCGAGCAACGATACATCGAATAGCCGATATTCATGCTTAAGAAAACCGACGGTCAAATCTGGTTTCATTGCAGCAAGCAACAGGAACTGCTCCAGTGTTGCCATAGGTTCAAATGCTACGACGGCTCCAATGCTGCCTTGATATCTCTTACCTAACTGGTGAAGTGAGATCCTGGTTCTAAAAGTGGCATTCGATTCCGGTAGGACTTCAACTTTTTCGACATCTGGATGACTGCGCCAATATTCAGCGACTGATTCCAAAGAAAATACCCAGATCGGTAGCGATGGATACTTTAAGCGAATGCCATCAATCAATGCAGAGTTTACGATTGAATCGCCCAGTTTTCCGTCCATAAAGACTAGAGTCAGGTTCTTCTGGACCGAGAGATCGTAAGTACCGGTGAAAGCCCGCCAAGAAAAGTGGCCATGCCTACGACCGAGAATGTCTATCAGAATTGACTTATCAAGCGCCATCTATTGCTCAGTACTGGGAGGCGAGAATATACCAAACGCCTATGTTGAGGACGAACGGGACCAGTCTAGCGGTTCATTACACGACAAAGGACAATCTATCGCAATTACCGCAACAACCTAACATACATGCCCCGTAATCACTCGGACTAGTCCAGAAATTGCACCCTCAATGTTGCAGGGCGGCAAACGCTGTATAGCTACATGCGGCATCACAGCATCCATGCTCGCTGGGAGCAATGGTGCTAACATTACCAAGTTAAGCTGATTGAGCTCCTCTCTATGAAGGTCACTTTCCTACTTCATTCCTCGGCTTATCTCATTCGACCTGGCGGCGCTGAAACACAGGCAGACCAAACAGCAGCGGCACTTTCACGTTTGGGCCATGAGGTTGAGTATTTCACACCACTGTCCCGGAGTGTTGGGGACGTTGTTCATTGCTTTGGATCGCATCCACATTACGAACGAATCATCGGATACTGCCACAGTAAAGGGATTCCCTTTCTCTGTTCACCCATACGATTTCGGGGAGGCACGCCATTTCAACGCCTGAAAATGAGAATGGGTGCTCGCATGGGCAACGATCGTAACGAATTCAAAATTCTAAAGCGGTTCTTGAGAGACTGTGACATGTTGCTCCCAAATTCGAATGCTGAAGCCGAGTTTCTCGAGTACGTGTTGTGGCAGGCAAGGGACCGAATTGAGGTTGTCCACAACGGCGTGGAAAGTCATTTCTCGGCCGGGGATGCGGATCTTTTTCGAAAGCGCTATGGCATCGAAGGGGCGCTCGTTTTGAATGTTGCTTGTGTCGATCCGAATAAGAACCAGCTCCGATTGATTGAAGCATGTTCGACTCTTCCGGTAACTCTTGCCATTATCGGGACGCGCACGTACTATCCAGAATATGCAAAGGAATGTGAACGCCTGGCGAGTTCGAAAGTGATCTTTATCGATCCTTTACCTCATGAGGATCCCTTGCTGGCTGGAGCTTATGCCGCTGCCGATGTCTTTGCACTTCCCTCTTTAATCGAAACAGTTGGGATTGCTTCACTTGAGGCAGGAGTTGCGGGATCGCGAGTCGTAACCTCACCAAACGGAGGAGCTCGAGAGTATTTTGGAGACACGGCAATTTATCCCGATACGACCTCCGTTGAGAGTATCAGGCACTCCATTGAAAGTGCGATGAAGCGCCCTCACGATCCTAAGGGCCAGAGCCAAGAGCTCTTAAGTCGGTTTGGCTGGGACGCTATCGGAGAAAGAACACTTTCATTGTATGACACATGCATCCAGCATCGACGCATCGAATCAACCTAGTGCAACCGAGGGCTCCTGCTACAATTTGATATAACGACGCTTAACGTGTCTTTGAATGCTATGGCTGACCAACCACTTTTGACAATCGTTACACCAGTGTTCAATGGGTCGAACTACATTGAGCAACAGATTCAAAGCATTCAGAGACAAACCTATCCGAATATTGAACATATCATCATCGACGATGGCTCTACTGATGATGGGAAAACCGTCCAGATCCTAGAGAAATACAAGCACCTCAAGTGGTGGACAAGGCCAAACATTGGCCAGGCCGAAACGGTTAATGAGGGATTTCGAGCTGCAAAAGGAGATTGGGTCACAACGCTTTCACACGATGACTACTATCACAGTAGTCGATCCGTCGAATCACTGATTCGCCATGCTCAACGACATCCCTCAGCTGACGTAGTCTACGGGTTGACTCGCTTCGTCAATCAAGATGGCAAATACCACCCTGCTCAGCAGAATCAAAAATATCCACATTGGTTTATTCAGTACCACTGTTTCACATTTCACTGTGCGTTGTTCGTTCGCACAGAAAAGCTCCGCCGTCACGAACTCTACTTTGACTCCAGCCTCTATTACAACTCCGATGACGATTGGCTAAAAAGAATGCACCTCATGGGTCTTGAGTTTTCAAGATACAATTGCGCGATCGCCAATTATCGAATTCATCCCAGCCAAATGACTAGCGAAGCTGATGTTGCTCGTGACAAGTCGGAGCGACGAGAACAGGATTGCGAAAGAGTGCGCCAGATGTATGGTCCGGATGAGGCAAAGCGAGAATTCGTTCGCAAAATAGTGCGACGAGACAAGAAAGTGCAACGATTTAAGGCGGCACTTCGCGGTTACTATACGAAGAACGGCCAGTGGCACAGCATTTGGGAGAAACCTTAGCTACGATTTCTCTTTCAGCACATTCTGCGATTAATTTGTGGGCACAAACTTCGCCCGGAGATAGGCATCCCAAACGGCCAGCGCAGGCTTTGCCGACTTAGCGCTATCTTGCATTCCTGTGTACGACCAAATTCGTGCTAGGTCGTCCAAAGGTGGGCTCAGTCGGTCGCACAGCTTCTCAAAGTCGGTAGTGGCGAAGTTTATTACGAATCGATAATTGTCCTTAGTGGCCGTTTTCAGCAGGGTCGAAGTGAATTGACTCTGCCCCTCTTCCGTACCTTTAAGCGTAAGATGGAAAGACTTCAGCTCCACGTTCCGAGAAGTATCTCCTGATTCGCTGACTGCGATGGGCTTCTTGAACTGGCGAGCAAAGTTAAAGAAATCAGCCGGAATTGGCCTAGCCATGTTGAAGCTCATGAATGGGTAAAAACTCATGGCAAAGAGATCGCTGTACTGCATCATCTTTGCCACTTCTGCTTCTTGATCAGTCCCTACCGATTCCTTCGCATAATGCTTGTAGTGCATCACTTCAGTGGTAAAGAAGACCGGAAGTTTTGGGTACTTTGCCTTGATCGCGAGAAAGGTGGCCGCATGAAGCAGCTTGAGCTCCTGGAACTTGCCCCGGTCATTGGAAAGTAGAACATTGTTTTCCATTCCGATGGCCAAGTAGTCGGGATGCATTGCTTCAATAACCCTTAGCGTGAAATTGAGATAAGCCTTCTTGACTTCTGGGCTATCAAATTTAGAGCTTGTCCATGGCATCGGAAGGGGCAAATTGTCCTTCGCTCCCCAATAGGGTGCCATTCCTTTACGATCCTTATCAAGGATTGATATTTGCACGAAGAGCTTCTTGCCCTTAGGCGGGCGATAGGCCAATGCTCCTTGCACGTCTCGCGAATATGCGCCACCCGAAAGGCTCTCGGGCCAGGGAATGCCACCGATAAAACAGACGGAGATGATATCGCCATGTTGATTGGCAAAGTCCCCGGCAGTCTTAATTCCTTCAAGGGATAAGTCGGAGGGCCAAAGCGTAAAGCCAAGGTGAAAGGGTCGAGTTTTGGGATCCACTTGCAGTTCCGGAATTGAAGAGGTCGCGATGTCTTGGTGTTTCGCTTTTGCTGCAACGCCTAGGATGGCGCAACTTGCCAAAGTAAGAGTCGTAAGAATTATCAGTTTCCCTTTCCTACTCGTCGTTCGATGCGTCCGGGTTTTTATCGGCATGGAGGTTCAAGGCAAGAACGGACCTTGTCTGTACGGAGTTTCAAACTTGTAGGAGCGCGCAACTCGATGCGGGAAGGCGGGGGAGACTCAGCGAATTCGCTTGATGTATTTCAGGTAGCGGCGATTGAGTGAACGCTCAAGTTTCTGCCATCCGGACATGTGACCGAATTCCGTATTGCATTCATATTCCTCAAGCCTTTGGAGGTGCTCGAGTTGCTTCCAATAGACGGCATAGTTGATAAACCGCGAGGCGTGGAAGATAGTCGGTTCTACGTATTGCACGTCAAAGCGGCGGCATACGAAATGACACTCGTTGTGCAGAACATCAAGGCTAAGTTTTCCGACTAGACCGGTGGCAGAGTTGGTGAAGTTGGCGTTGTCGGGAATGAGGTGCCAGGTACCAGTAGGGGCGTTTGGCTGTTGTGCCATGGCCAAAGCGATGCAAGGTTCATCAAAGATCTTTGTTGCCGTTCGTTCAAATATTTTCTCTGGACTATTCAAGGCAATGTCTCGACATTGGCTGATGAAATCCTGACAAGACTTCGTTCGCTCGTAATACATCAGCCCGCCGTTGAATTTGGGAAGGAAGTCGACTTGGTGCCGTACAAGGTGTTCCGCAACGTTGCCGTACCAGTCTCCCGAAGTGATTGTTTGGCCTTGAACACACAAGCCTTTTCCGGAGCAATAGTCAAAAATGGGGCCCAATCGCTTGAATGCCAAACAATCGGCGTCAATAAACAGAACCTGATCAGCGTCCGTGCGCTGCAATGCGGTCAGCTTGCTTAGGTAGACCCATTCAATAGGGTCGGTAGGCTCAAGTACTTGGTCATAGCATCGATCCCAAGGAAATTGGAGCTGGTCGGTAATTACGACACGCTTAGTATCATCTCCAATCAGCTTTAGCGAGCGACCCAATCCAAGTGCTGTCTCAGCGTACTTCTGCTTTCCAACGGCAACGGTAAAGACAATTCTGGACATGGGATAACTCAGAGAGCGGGCTCCAGCATCGTCACCCACAAAGGTAGTTGCTGGAGCCCATGACTACATTCAACCTTGTTTGCCTCGGTGCAATCAGGGCTTATTCAATTGGTCGAATAGGTACAGCATGATTCTGCCCATGACATGGGGGCGACTCGTTTCCTTGCCGATCCCGTGATCATCTCTTGGATAAGTCATTTCATCAAAGTACTTGCCGTTGTCAATCAACCTTTGAATCAGTCGAGCCGTGTCCTGGAAGAGGACATTGTCATCCATGATTCCGTGAACGAGCAGCAAATTATCCTGTAGTCCACTTGCATATGTGATAGGAGATGTCTGCTCGAATATCTTGGGATCGTCCTTTGCAAGGCCTAGTCTGCGGCGCGTATACCACTCATTGTAAGACTTCCAATCGGTAACCGAGGCAACTGCAACACCTGCAAAGAACGTTCCTGGCTTAGTAAGGAGCGACATACAAGTGAGGTAGCCACCGTAGCTCCAACCCCAGATTCCGACTCGGTCTCCTCGAACATAAGGCAGTGCCGCAAGGTAGTTCTTGGCTGCGACTGCTTCATCAACGTCTACGAGTCCCATTTTTCGGTAATAGCCGCTGTTGAATTCCCCGCCGTAGCCCCAACTAGCTCTGAAGTCGACACATAGGACGACCATATCGAGGTTAACGGCTGCATAGTTCTCCATATAGCCACCCCAATTTGCCTTGCCTGAATTCGCGTAGATATTGCTGATAAAGGCTGGATGCTTCTTCGTCATGTCCAAGCCAGGTTTAGTGATCAGCAAACCGTGGATCGTTGTTCCATCTGGCGCTGGGAACGTTACTTCTTTGAAGTCCGCCCACTTTATTTCGTTGAACTGCGGCAACTGACTCTTGGTCAATCGCTTGATTTGGGGCTCGACGGAATAGAGTTCAGGGTTGATCGTTCGGTCACTGGCAAGCGTGGCGACCTTCGTGCCATCTTCGCTGTAGAGAGGCAAACCAAGCGCGTCAAATTCTTTCGAAGTTGACATGCCGTCAGGCATAACAATGTGCTCCGTTCGTTTGCCGTCTGGTTCAACGATGGTGATTTCACTCTTCAGGCCGCTGTGGGCGAGGGTTCCTAGAAATACGCGATCACTATTCTTAGGCCGTCCCAACGCTGCCACATCATAGTGCTCAGAAAAGAACTTTTGTAGATTTTTGCCATCTGCGTCCATTTTCATAACGGATCGCCAAGTCAATTTATTGTCAACAATATCCGTTCCAAAAAGTACATGCTTGCTATCACGACTCCAAATCACCGGACGCCAATCGGTGATGTAATTCTTGGGTGCCTTTTCGGTATAGATATCGGATTTCGATGCGTCTTTCGGATTGATTTTCGAAATGGTGAAAGCTTGAAAGTCGTCTTTGATCCAGCCTAAAAGCACAGAGGACGAATCGGGTGCCCATTCCGTGTTGAGCATCCACATATAGCGCGGTAGACCTGGAACAAACCTGACGATTCCGCCATCAGCGGAGATCACTCCGACCTGAGAATCAATGTCTAGGTCGCCATTCCATTCTCGGGTGATGTTAACCACGGCTGCTCGATCTTTGCTAAAATCCATCATGACGTGGTGACCCGTCTTGCTGGAATCGGTCCAAGTAACTAGGATTGACTTACCGTCGGGAGACCATTCGTGGCCTTCAATAGCGGTGTTAGCTTTTGAGATAAAAGTTAACTGTTTGACTGCTCCAGTTTTGCGGTCCATTCGCTGAACGTTTTGTCCGTTTGAGAATGAAATGTACTTTCCGTCCGGCGAAAACTGAGGAGCCGACATGGCAGCCTGTCCGTCTACGATTGGGTGCAGGTCGCTACCGTCCGGATTCACCAAAAAGGTGCGGCCTTTGTATTGGAACATGAGTTCCTTGCTATCAGGAGACCATTGAGCCCCTCCGATTCCGCCATCGTAAAGGACCGCCTCCTTTTTCTCTTGATCCGTCCGTGCATCGTCCTGCCTGGGAAGGTCTACTACTTTGGAAGCCTCAACAATTCGCTTTTTCTGGCCACTGGGATAATCCATGATCCACAGATCCAGTTTTCGCTCGCCGGTCTGATTCCAACCGAAGACAATCTGGCCGCCGTTCGGTGACATTGAGGGAGCAGACGGACTTCTCCCGTTCAAGAGCGGGAATTGATATAATCGCTGAATGGGTATATCAGTCTTCGGAAGACCTTGTCCAAACACCTGACAACCAAGAAGGAAGGTCAAGGATGAAAGGACGAAACGTTTTGCACTCAATCGTGGATGCTCGTTATTCAAGTTGGGTGCCTTTTACCTGTTTTTGTGCCCCCCCTGCGCTGATGGATGACTTTGAATTACGGTCCACCTATTTTTGCTTAAGAATCCGCCTTGGTGAGGTACCTTCCAAGTCGTGAAAGCCATCGCCAAAATGCGACCTGCCCCCGGGGTTGAAATTGTCGAAATTAATGAACCGGAAGTAGGACCAGGCGAAGTCAAGATAAGGCTGGAAGCTGCTTCGGTCTGCGGAACTGATCTCCATATTTACTCGTGGGATCAATGGGCGGCCTCCAGAATCAAACCACCTAGGGTTATTGGTCACGAATTTTGCGGGACTATCGAGGCCATCGGCGCTGGCGTTAATGATCGAAAGATCGGAGATTTTGTTGCGAGTGAATCCCACATCGTTTGTGGCAAGTGTAAGCAATGCTTGCACGGTCAAGGACATGTATGCGTTAACACGCGTATTCTTGGAGTCGATGTGGACGGCGGATTTGCATCGCATGTTTCAATTCCGGCTGAAAATGCACGCCTAACGGATCGTTCCATTCCAAAAAAGATCGCTTGCTTTCAGGATGCTTTAGGGAATGCCGTCCACACGGCAATGGCGGGGCCCCTAAAGGGACAGACCGTACTTATTACCGGAATGGGCCCGATTGGCTTATTTGCGATAAGTGTTTGCAAGGCTGCAGGAGCAGCGAAAGTCATTGCTACCGAAGTTAGTGCCTACCGAATTGATCTGGCACAGAAGGTAGGAGCCGATATGATCTTATCGCCAGCTGAAGGCGACCTTTGCACCAAGATTCTGAAGGAAGCTCCCGGAGGAGTAGACGTAACTCTCGAAATGTCGGGACATCCGTCATCGCTCGAGCTTGCTATTCAATGCACACGTCCGGGTGGCAGAGTCAGCCTGCTCGGAGTCTACGGAAATCCATACCAGAGCGTCGACATGAACGCGGTGATCTTCAAGGGAATCGAGGTCCAAGGAATCGTTGGAAGAAACCTCTGGAAGACTTGGGACCAAATGGGTGAGTTGCTAAAGAGCGGCAAACTGAATTTGGAACCCGTTATTACCCACGAAATGCACTACACGGAGTTCCAAAATGCAATGGAATTGATGAAAGCGGGTAAGGCTGGAAAAGTTGTATTTACTTTTGAGGACTAGCAAACTAACGGCAAGGCACCATCGCCCGGTAAACTCGCCGCATGAAAGTTGCCGTCCTTCCCTTTAACGCTAGTGAAGGGACCAAAGCTGCCTACGGGCGCCAGTTTGCCGCATTTGCCGCAGAGCAGTTGCGAGCACATGCGCAGGCAGATATTAACGCCGTTAGCTATCTGACCCAAATCCAAGAGCAGGACGGAACAACGCGAATGGCGTTCGTCAATATTGGAAACGGATTGCTGCCCATCGACCAGCTCAAAGATCTCTTTACACAAGCAGATGTTGAATTGGTAATGGATGGGTCACTCACTCAAACTGATGACCAATTTGAGTTAACTGTCCGATTTCATAACAAGGAGAGCGATGAACCCCTTTTCCTTGAAACTGTAAACTTTCCGACATCTGACCTGTTCAACAAACTTCATTGGATCGTGAAGTTGTTAGCCGATAAAGCAGAGATCGGCTTGCCAGAATTTCTTGCTGGCGACACGATGGAGTTCGGCACAACGAATCCAGCTGCATTTCTAGAATTTCTTGAGGGATACGATTCTCTGAGCCACATTCAGCAGGCTAATGGAATGATCGCGCTGGAATTCTCACCTGAGCCAGCCTATGAGGCGTTGCTCTCGGCAGTCGAAGCGGATAGAACTTTCGGCGGACCTTACCAAGTACTAGTCCAGTTGACACGGGCTTGCGCGCATTTCAGAATTGGTAGTTTTGAATCCGCTGAAGCAGCACTCGTTAAGTTGACTGAGCTTGTTCCGGAGCAATTTATGGGGTTCTTCGCCCTTGGTGAATTGCATCAAACGGTGAATTCGCTATCGAAGTCTGCCGACTATTATGAGAAGGCTCTCGCCTTGGAAAGTGAAGATGCCGGCATCTATGCTCGACTCGGCACTATTCAGCTCCAACTTGGAATGCCTGTCAATGCAGAACGAAACTTCCGTAAGGCGTTCAGCATGGAAGGAGACGACAAGCCTTCTGGTGACTATCTCGCCATGGTCTTAGTGCAAACCGGTCGAAGTCATGAGGTTCCGCCGCTTTGGAAGGCCGTAATTGACGAGAACCCCCAGAACGGAGCGGCTTATGCAAAGTATGCCGTTTCACTGTTCCAGGCGGACAAAGAGCAAGAGGCTGAGGCCGCATTTGAAAAGGCTCTTGAGATTGTCGAAGACAACTTAATCGTTAAGCGGTTCTATGCACCTTGGCTTGTCAAGAAGGAAGACCTGGATCGAGCCATGGACTTCTACGAGGACATTCTCGATGTCGCTCCAAATGACATCCAAGTCCTTACTGAGTACGCACAGACACTTGATGCGGCCGGTAGAGAGTTTGAGATTCCGCAGGTAATGAAGGATATTCTTGCCAGCAATCCTGACCCAAATACCCGTGCCCAAGCGATGGCGCGACTCATCGAACTGGAGCAACCCAAGCGAGCGGAGAATGTTGAAGCGGCGCGTCTGAAGCTAGAATCGGGCGACTTCCAAGGTGCGATCAGTTCGCTTAAGCCTCTTCGGAATTGGCTTGCCGATTATTGGAAGTTGTGGGCTCTATTGAGCTCCGCTTACAATCGCTCAGAGCAATTTGTGGAGGCAGAAGAAGCTGCACGTCGATTGCTCGAGGTGTACCCTGGTTGCGAACCGGGATATGGCGAGCTTGTTGGCGCGTTGCACGGTCAAGAAAAGTTCGACGATGCGTACCAGCTCATGCGCTACGCAGCGACCCACAATCCAAGTTCGCTCCCGATTCACATTAACCTGGCCATTGCTGCAAAACGAGTGGGTGAAGTTCAAGAAGCTAAAGATCTGGTCAAACAAATCCGAGAAGCCATTGGGCCAAACGAGGAACTCGAACCGGTTCTTGCCGATATCGAGAGTTAGCCACTCTGCGGGCTAAGAGCCTATTCGGCTCTTAGCCCGCGCCTTGCCAGTCGTTACCCTTAGAAAAGTGCCAATGACCGAACCTAAGTCAGAACGACATAAGGTGTCTTTATGGATCAAGCTCGTTGTCTTGTTCCATATTTTCGCGATTACCGTCTGGACCTTTCCTAACCCTTCAAAGGCCGTTGGGGAAGGGAAAACACCTCCTAGCGGGAGTCAATGGCTTTCTTATTGGAACCAAAAGTACCTTAAATCCTCTGCGCCGATTTCGCTCTATCTCACCACGACAGGCTTCTGGCAGTATTGGGATATGTTTGCGCCTGACCCATCGCAAACGGACTTATGGGCTGATGCCGACGTCATCTACAAAGATGGTTCAATTCGGCACTATCAGTACCCTCGAATGTATTTGCTTTCCATTGCAGAGAAATTCGAAAAGGAACGTTATCGCAAGTTCTTTGAACGGGCGGGTTCCGATGACAATCCCTTTTTATGGACGAGTTTTGCTCTTCGTATCGCTTACCTGAACGATAATCTTGCCAATCCACCCATTGAGGTCAAGCTCTATCGACATTCAAGAGAAGTGGCGGGTCCAGGAATGACTCAACAACAGGAGTATTCCAGCCATAAGTATTTTGACTATCTCGTCGAACTGGACAAACTTCAGGCGATGCGGAAAGGTGGCCTGTGAGCGGCAAGGCGGACGAAGCAAATCTCCTAAAGGAGACTGCTCGGTCTCTGGATCGATTTTGGTTTGGATTCGGCTCTCCGACAGCTATCGGAGTTTTCCGGATTATTTTCGGATTTCTGACCTTCCTCAATCTCGTACTTCTAGCCTTCGATTGGGAAACTTGGTACAGCGAACGTGGATTCGTTCCCTCTTGGTTGGGACAGCGCTGGCTCTATCCCAAGACAGCAATCGGCTTCGGGACAAATTGGTCAATTCCAAGAATTAACGTCCTGAATGGCGTTACCAACGACCGAATATCCCTTCTTGTGTTCCTGATTACTGCGCTGGCTGCACTGTTGACGACACTTGGCTTGTGGACACGAATCAGTTCGATTGTTCTCGCGGTCGGCATTGTGTCCCTTCACCATAGAAATCCGATCATTCTTCACGGGGGTGATAGCGTAATCAGGGTGATGTGTTTGTATATGGCTATCGCACCAAGCGGTGCAGCATGCTCCCTTGATCGAGTTATCGGTCTAATTAAGGGCAGAATTTCCGGGGCACCTATACTCGTGTCATTGTGGCCTCAGCGCCTCATTGCCTATAACATGGCCCTCATCTATCTGACGACAACGTGGGAAAAATGGGGAGGCCACCTTTGGCAGAACGGAACTGCAACTTGGTATCCGGTTCGGCTAGCCGAATTCTATCGCTTCCCTGTTCCTGACTTTATCAATCAGATGCCATTCGTGACGATTACGACTTACGGCACACTTTTCGTTGAATTCGCCCTAGGCACTCTGGTCTTTTTCCGTCCGCTACGGAATTACGTCCTCCTTTCAGGTTTGTTTCTTCATTTTTGGATTGATTACAGCATGAATATCCCGCTGTTTTCGTATTTGATGTCTTCGATGTATATCAGTTTCTACGACGGTGAGGAGATATTGGACTGGGCCGATCGACTTGGGCGCAAAAGGAAGAAATGGCATTTGAACGTTTACATGCCTTCTGGTTTTCAGTTGTCAAAGCAAGCAGTTGCCTTTCTTGAATCGGTCGATGTACTGAAGCTGATTCACTTCTTGCCTGGAGATCGTGAGGAATGGGCGGCCGAAGGCCATGACGGCACGTCCTATCCACTGAGGAGCGCCATTTGGAGACGTTGTCCAGGTTGCTGGCTTCTTGCATGGAGTCCTGGATTTTGGACCTGGTTTGAAACGCGTACACTTGAACCTCTTGAATCTGAAGGTATTCCAACGCGTAAGAATAAGCGCGGACATCAAACACCATGAGAGCCTGGCCCTTTTCGAAATCGAAAACACCTGGATTCGGTATTAGCAGAGGCTATTACCTCACTATTTTGTCATCGCGTTCCGTATTACCTACTCTGATTGAGGTAGTGAACCCAGCTGGAGCAAATGGTGCAGCAACGGGTCTAGCAGTTCCTCTGGGCCATGAGACTGACAAGTCGATGTTAGGGCGCCCCATCCAACTTGGGCCCTACGCGATTGCCACCACGGACAGAAAGACGGTACTCAAGATGCTCGTGATAAGCAAGGAAGAAGTTGGATACGATCCTGAACTTTATGTTCGAAGTAGCCGGGCCGTTGATGAAGACCCAGAATTGGTTGCGCGAATGCGGGCTACATGGACGATAACCCAACTCACATTTGAGTCGCATGATCCAGCCGTATACCCGGCACTGGATTTCTTTCTTGGAGTTGCCATTCGATTTGCTCGACTTTCGGAGGGTGTAATCGCGGATTCCATTTGCGAAAGGTACCGCTTACCAGAAGATATGCTGGAACCTCATCGAATTGACCCTCTAATCGATGCTCGCGATCATATCGCGGTGAAATTCGAAAAGAGGTCGGAGGGCATTCACGCTTACACCTTAGGGATGCAGAAGTTTGCGCTTCAAGAATATGAAATCACCAACTTGGTTGAGTCGGATCGAACCAACGTCCAGCGATTTCTATTAACGCTTTGTCAAAGCGTACTCCTTGGTGACCTCACCAAAGTCGGTGACCGGTTTGGTTCATCCCGCGCTTTGTTCTCGGCCGCTGATGGGGGATTTGATCGCGGACTTTGGGAAGGCATTTCCGTCTTTGAACTACTCCCTCCAACCAAGCTGACGGCAAGCGAAGCGCTTGAGTGTTGGGTGGAAGAAGTCAATAGTCCGAACTAGTCCAACTGAGGTTTAGATCGGTTCATAAGTAGCCAGTACATACCTAGCTGACGTACCGCGTCAATAAACTCGTCGAAGTCTACTGGCTTCCGGATGTAGGAGTTTGCACCTAGATCATAGCTCTTGACAATGTCTCGCTCTTCACCTGAAGACGTAAGGATAACTACTGGAAGCGAACGTGATCTGTCTTCGCTTCGAATTCTTTGCAAAACCTCTAGCCCGCTGATTTTGGGCAATTTTAGGTCTAGCAGAATTAGATCAGGCATATTTCCGGCAGAACCACCAAAAAGGAAGTCGATCGCTTCCGCGCCGTCTCGTGCGACCCTAATCAAATTAGGGACACCACTTTGGCGCAATGCTCGCAAAGTCAGCTGTTCATCGTCAGCGTTATCTTCAACTAGAAGAATTATCTTAGGTTCACTAGCCATTCTTAAACACGAATCCTTTCGTTATCCACTGCTTGAGGTTCGACTACGTTGTCACCGCATTTCGTTCGGTAGTGCGGCAAACTTCGCTCGTTTCAATCCCGTGAGTGTCAAACGTCTCATTAATTTTGTTACAAGTGGTCACCAACATGCCATACAAGCGTGATAAGTTGGTAAGGAACCGCAACAACGGCTAGATTGGTTGTAGCGTATTAGGAATTGGCAACCTATGGACACCGTTTATAAATACCTCTCACAAATCGTCGATCCATCGGATCTACACAAACTTTCGGACAAGGAGCTGCAGAATGTCGCAGACGAAGTTCGAAGTGCAATCCTAGACATTGTCAGCAAAACGGGCGGCCACTTTAGCTCCAATTTAGGAACAGTTGAATTAACGGTTGCCATGTACGCCGCCTATTCACTCCCACCAGACAAGGTCGTTTGGGACACAGGTCACCAGGCATACCCTCACAAGCTCTTAACAGGGCGGCTTGCACGATTTGACACGCTCAGGAAATACAAAGGACTAAGCGGATTTCTCAAAAGGGACGAGCACGAGCTCGATTCATTCGGAGCAGGACACGCAGGAACCGCGATATCAGCAGCATTAGGTTTTGCGGCTGCTCGAGATCTGCTAGGTACCAAAGAAAAGATCATTGCCGTGACAGGAGATGCAGCCATTGCATCGGGGATGAGTTGGGAAGCCCTGAATCACGCTGGAGAACTTCAAACCGATATTGCGGTCGTGCTCAATGACAATCGCATGTCCATCGCGCCAAACGTCGGAGCACTAACCAACTATCTGTCCAAATTACGTTCGCGACCGCAGTTGCAAAGCTTGGCGAGGCGTGCCAAGACGGTTGTGGAGAAAATGCCTGATCCTGTGACGAGGATGGCTGCAGGTTTTCGACATGGCATCACGCACTACTTGGCTCCGCATGAAACTGGAACCATTTTTGAAGAAATGGGCTTCGAATACATTGGCCCTGTGGATGGACACGACTTACCCACGCTCTTGGAAGTGTTCCGAAACATTCGTGAGCTAGACTTCCCCGTCTTTATTCACGCCATGACAGTGAAAGGAAAGGGATATCACGTAGCAGAAGAGGACGCTCGTAAGTGGCACGGCGTCATTCCGTTCGATCTTGAAGCCAACGATATGGTCAAGGCAGCCGGACCGGTCACGTACACGCAAGCCTTTGGCGATGCAGCCATCGAGTGCGCTAGTGAAGATCCAAAGATCGTCGCAATCACTGCGGCCATGCCGGATGGAACCGGTCTCACGAAATTCAATAAGGAATTCCCCACTCGCTATTTCGATACGGGCATTGCGGAGCAGCATGCCGTCACCTTTGCCGCGGCGATGGCTGCTAGCCGAATGAAGCCGTTCTGTACGATCTATTCGACTTTCCTCCAAAGAGGATTCGATCAGGTGCTCCACGATGTGTGCATACAGAACCTTCCCGTCCGTTTCTTTATGGATCGAGCGGGCCTGGTCGGTGACGATGGTCCAACCCACCACGGCGCTTTTGACATCTCGTTTTTGAGACTCATTCCGAACATGGTTTTGCTAGCCCCACGGGACACGACCGAGCTTCGGGAAATGACTCGCTGGATGGCTGGCTTCAACCGCAACCCTTCAGCCGTACGTTACCCACGAGGCTCAAGTGACGATCGGTTGCCTGAATCGCGCACTTCCATTTCGTTGGGGAAGGCTGAAGTGCTTAGAAACGCTAATCCGCAATCGGCTAGGTCAGTCACTTTGCTGGCGGTGGGTTCTATGGTTGGAGAGGCCTGGCAGGCCTCCAGACAGCTCGAACAAGTCGGCGTCGACTCAACTGTGATAAACGCGCGCTTTATCAAACCTCTCGACGAATCACTCATCTTGGAGTCCGTTAAGGCTACGGGGCATCTGGTGACCGTTGAGGAAAATGTAACTACTGGAGGATTCGGCGAAGCCGTGAGTCGTCTCCTGATGGAGAATGGACTGGGGCACATTCCGCATAAGATTATCGGCATTCCTGACGCGTTCATCGAGCATGGTTCTCAAGCTCAGCTAAGATCCGATTGTGGTCTTACGGCAGACAATATTGCCGAACATGCGAAGTTGGCGGTTGGAGTCAAGGGCTAGTTTGAAGTTCTATTGGCACCATTTCCCTCCAAGGGTAAACTGGCTCAATGGCGAAGTGGAAAGAAGGGGATCAGGTCCAAGTAGTGGCGCGTGACGTCACGGAAGAGGATCGGAAGAAGAACCGATATTTTGAGCATATGGCAGGCGTGTCCGGAACTGTCCAGAGTGTTTACAGTGATTCCGAAGTTGCCGTTCGGGTGAGTACCGAAAGTATGAGCAAAATTACTTTGGATGTCCACACAAAGGCCACCCAACGTATGAAGGACAAGTTCTTGGAAGGTCTCCCCCAGGAGCAGAGACGAAATCTCACCGAAGAGGAACTTGATTTCAAAGCTCAGTACGTTTTGTTAGTACAGTCCGAAGATTTGGTGGCGATCTAATGGCTTCTCCCGATTTCTCGTTTGATATCGTTTCGAAGGCTGACTTGATGGAAGTCAAAAATGCTATCGATCAATCCCAGAAGGAATTGGCCAATCGATATGATTTTAGGGGCGGCAAATCGGAGATCCTTCACGAGAAGGACGACATCACTCTGATCGCTGATGATGAATTCAAAATGGAGCAGGTCAAAGATATCGTATTCAGCAAGATGCTGAAACGGGGCATTGATGCGCGACAAATTGAGTGGGGCAAGCTTGAGCCTGCGACAGGATTGACAGTCCGAATGAAGCTGATCTTGAAGCAAGGAATTGACCAAGAGAAGGCCAAGGCCCTCACAAAACTCATTCGCGAGAAAAAGGAACTCAAGGTTCAATCTCAGATTCAGGGTGATGAAGTACGTGTGAGTTCGAAGAGCAAGGACGATTTGCAGAAAGCGATTACTTTTGTGAAATCTTTGGATCTTCCGTATCCCGTCGATTTCATCAATTTCCGTTAGGCAAATTCAGGATAGAATTCTCTTCGACGCCACTCCGATCGAAGAGAATCATCCAATGACCCAACATCCGCTTCAAATTTCGGCTGACATTCGATTGGGAAATGTCATTGATAGCGATAGGTTGAGATGCTTGAAGCTGTCCAGAGAATTTCTGGCAGCCAATTCAGAAAAGTCGTTACGTCTAGAGGATGCTGCGAAGGCAGCATGCTTGTCCTCTTTTCACTATCATCGCTTGTTTCAATCTGCTTTTGGCGAAACTCCACGCCAATATCTTTGCCGTCTTCGCATGGCGAGAGCCAAGCATCTCCTAGTCAAGGAGAAAATGACCGTGACCGATGTTTGCTTTGCCGTCGGCTACGAGAGCTTAGGCTCGTTTAGCTCCCTTTTTCATTCGATGGTGGGAGTAACTCCTTCGACTTACCAAATAACCGAAAGCCGAATATTCCACATTCCGAAACTTAGGCGCTTCCCCGCAATTCCACACTGTTTTACGGCTGGCTTGAAACTTGCAAAGTAGTCGCGTGCTCGAATAGCAAGATTGGAGAAGTCATCTTCATTCCATTCGTGAGATGATTGTCTTCGAGGAAAAACAATGATCAACAAAATGTCCCATGTTGCGATCTTTGTCCTAAATCAGGACGACGCATTTGACTTTTACGTAAACAAACTTGGTTTCAAGGTTCATACCGACTTTATGATGGAAGGCGGCTTTCGGTGGTTGACGGTCACGCCACCTGGCCAGCCTGACCTTGAAATAATTCTAATGGCAACCACTCCGAGCCCGATGATGGACGAAGAGACCAGTCAGTCACTCCAAACACTTATCAAGAATGGAAAACTTGGAGCAGGAGTCTTCAGCTGCGACAACTGTCAGGAAACCTACGACGAACTGAATGCCAAGGGTGTGCAGTTTACGCAACCTCCTACAGAGCGGTTCTATGGAACCGAAGCTTTAATGAAGGACGATTCTGGGAATTGGTTCAGCCTCAGCCAAGCTGCAGATGAACACTAAGGCAAAACTAAGGGCTTGGTGGCATGTTCGCCAAGCTCTGGACGGCCGATTGGCGGGTCAGTCGGCAGCCTCGATCCTAACTGAAACGGGGTGGGCAAGGTCAGTGGGAGGCAGTAATCCTTACGTCTCGCTCTTTACTCGGGGCGGCTTAACCAGAAGCGACATAGAGCTTGCTGCAAATGAAAAGGATATCCATGAACTTCCGTCTGCACGTGGCTGCACCTACATTCTGCCAGCTTCCGATTTTGCCCTGGGGTTGACTGCTGGCGAGAGCTTTCGCGAATCAGAAATGAGGGTCGCCTACAAGGTTGGGGTCACTGATGCAGAAATCGAAGAGTTATGCCTCGCAGTAGTTAGCGCTTTGTCAGACAAGGTCCTTTCTCCCGATGAGATACGTCGTGCAACAGGAGACGCATCCCGAAGCCTCGGGGAAGAAGGCAAGAAGAAGGGCATGACGACAACGTTGCCCTTGGCATTAAGCAAGCTCCAAGCAAAAGGAGCGATCCGCCGCGTGCCCGTTGATGATCGGCTGGATCAACAACGCTATTTGTATACCGTTTGGAATCCCAATCCCCGAGAAGCATTTTCCATGCAACCTGACCAGGTCGCAACTGAGTTGGCGGCGAGATTTTTCAAATGGGCAGGGCCAGCAACCGTTGCTGAGTTTCAGTGGTTCTCCGCACTAGGTGTGCAAGCAGCCAAGCGAGCGGTAGAACCCTTAAATCTCGTACCCTTGGCCGACCATCCTACTCGTATGCTTCTTCCGGATGATGTCGAGCAATTTGAGTGCTTTGAAATTCCTGGTGAACCTCAGTTCGCGCTCATTTCAAGTATCGATGGAGTAAGTCTGCTCAGGCGGGATTTGTCGTCCCTGCTCGACGAGGCAGACATAGACCGCCAGGTCTTCTCTTCCAAAGCGTTGGCGAGACTGGGTGGACTTGCAGACTTACCCAGCAATGGAATTCTGGACAGGGGACGATTGGTCGGGCTCTGGGAGTTTGATCCTGGTGAACAACGCATCATTTGGACAGCTTTTATTCCAAGATCCAAGCCCCTCAATGACAAGGTAGAGGCTATGGAGTCTTTTGTCCGCGACCAGTTGGGTGATGCTCGGTCGTTTAGTCTCGACAGTCCCAAGAGCAGGCAGCCAGTTCTGGAAGCATTACGACAAGCTTCACTTACAGAGTAAGTGGAACATGTCTGTTGAGTCCACCATCTGCTAAGTAGATGGACTTAGCACTTTTGAAAATAGCAATTATCCCAATTGTAGCGACATCGTTGGCATATGGTCAGGTGTCGCACATTGGGAAGGCGTACCAATTTCGAGTCCGATTTCCTCTTAAACAGAGAATCAGCTACGAAATCAGCCAACGGCTTGTTTCTTCGCCGACTAGAATTGCTCCCTTCAACGTTGATCTGACATGCAAAGAAATCAAGAAAGGCTTCTTCAATTTGCAAATTGCAGACCGAAACCAGGACTTGGCTGATCCGTACGACAAGACACTTTGGGTTTCAGACAGAGGTCGTTCAAGCCACAAATACGCATTTTGGTTCACGCCATGTCCCTATGGCCCAGTCAGGGTCAAGTCGAGTTGGAGAAATAATCCTCCACCTTTTGCAAAGGTGTTGGGAGCTTCTCCAGCTACTTCCTTTAATTATAGGTTCGTTGGATTCGAGCAGCGTCATGGTCGCAAAGCAGTACGGATTGCACTTGATGGCTACCAACCTTCAACTCCCAAAATTGCCGAATCTTTTCAATTTGGAGGTGCGCTACTGCTTGAGGCTTCCAACGGAATGATCCTCGATGAGACCTTAACTTGCACGGAACGTCACCTCGATGCACATCAAAACTATGGAAGACCCGTGACCACAGTCATCCGCATCCAGCAAATAACGACCGGCAGCTAAAGGTCGATTTTGCGGAATTAAGAGAGTCAAAAGTCCTAGAAATCCAAACAAATTCTAGGTTACTTCAGTCTCAAAAATATGCTGTTCTCACTGCCCCCAGTCATGGCCACAGCGCACTCAAGCGTCGCTTCAATGTCTGCTGCATCGGCTGCATCTGTAACCGCTTTGGCGGATACGGCGATCCGATATGGCAGTGATCACCAGGTCGTCCTTACGCGAGCATTTTCGGGAGGACATAACGTAATTTTCATCGCTAAGGCTAAACGCGGAATTGGCGAATTTTTGGATGTAAATGCTTCTGAACTTCTCGCAACATATGAGTTCGATCAGGCCGGAAACCTTCTCGACAAGAAGATCTGGAAGGACTGTTCAACAAAGGTAGACCCCCGGGAGAAGATCAGGCTTTCGCAAGTCTTTAGCAAGGCGTTTAAGCAGGAAAAGGAATTCCCTTGGCTTCGCAACAACCTGCAGGTCTCCGTTTTCAAGGTAGAAGGCCATTATGAAATCTATTGCGAACCATTGGCAATTGAAAAGGCAAAAAAGGACATGCTTTAGCGCGTATTTCAAGCCTTTACGACCAATCGTGGATTAGCTTGTGTAGCCTTTTTATGCTCCAGTTTGATTGGCGATCATAAGCATGCCACTGTCTTTACGAGTTTGTTAACCACTGAGTAACAAAACGCTAGTACAATCTGCGTCCGTGATGATGTACTGCACTAAATACATCTCAATTTTACTTAGCTTAAGCATTGCCTACCTAGGCCCACTCCGTGGTCCTTCAACCGGAAGGGTCCAGTTCCACGTGAGCTTTAGGTTAGGTGAGCCTCATCAATATCAAGTGATTCGCGATGTTGTTCGAACCAAAATTCATGCTGTACCGCTGACTTATTCCGTAAACTGCATCCAGCAAAGACGCGGAGATGCAGAGATCCTCGTCACAGAGGTTCCCTCTCTGGGCATCACACGAGATCCGCTACGGTCACAAGCTTGGGTTACTTCTAAGGGTGTTTCGAAGCACCGCATCGCATTCTGGCTCACCTTTTGCCCAGAACGAGCCGTTCGCATATCGGAGTGTTGGCAAGGCACGCCACCAACTCTTGCCGAGAGCATCGGTGTGCGTCCAACATCCCTATTCACTTACAAATTGAAATCCATCGAAAGGCGTGGCAGTTCAGAAATCGCCACAGTGTCACTTTCGTGTATACAGCAAGCTTCGAGTCGAGAGCCGCTAGAAACTCGCTTTTCGGGTGAGATGACCTTGTTTAATGAAACGGGCCAGTTAGTCGACCTGACGCTTACTCGATCCGAACTCAGACGTAACCACCCGCTTGAGAAGACCTACATTTTCCGTCTCAAGCGGATTTAGCTAGATTCTCTTGAACATTTTCAAAAGAGCATCTCTTGCCAACGTAATGGTGATGGGTCGGCCATGAGGACACAGATAGGGGTTCTCTGTCGTTGCCAAATCAACAATTAGTTTTTCCATTTCTGCATGACTCAATGGGTCTCCAGCTTTTACTGCCATTTTGCATGAACTTGTGATCCAGATCTGTTCTCGTGTTGGAACCAAGCGTCTCGTTACCGATGCTTCAACTAATTCATCCACAACATCGCGAAGTACCCTAAGCGGATCTTTGTTTTTGATTGCAGCTGGGACGGCGCGAACGACGTAGCTTTCGCCCCCAAATGGATCGAGATCGAATCCAACGTCAATGACTTCTTGAAGTCTCTCCCGCAAAAGGAGTGCTGAGCGTCGATCCAGATGAAGCGTTTGAGGAACAAGCAGAGCTTGTTTTTCAATTGCGGCTGATCCCCTTATTCCGCATAGGTACTCATATAGGATGCGCTCGTGCGCAACGTGCTGATCGATGATCACCAGGCCATGCTTGGTCTCCGCGATAATGAAGGTATTCATTGCTTGGCCAATGACTCGCAGGCCATCCAAGAGGGTCACAAAGGGTAGAGCTTTATCGGCCTTTTGAAACATAGGGATCGGCACATCCACCATTGGAGCTTCGAAAAGTGCGGTTGTAGAGTCGAATGCTGATGGATTAGGCTGCGAAAAGCTTCGATAGTCAACGGTTTCAACGGTAGGGGTCCTAGTGGCAGCTAGAGCCTCATTTGCCGCCGCAACTCCTGCCGCATTGGGCATCATCCCGTGGTCCATTAAGGCTGACTTAAGGGCTATTCGAATAGCGTCGAAAGCTTGGCCCTCGTATTGGAATTTCACCTCGCTCTTGGTTGGCGAGACGTTGACGTCCACCTTGGAGGGATCGATATCGATCATCAGCACAAGCAACGGAAATCGTTTGTCTGGAGTGAGGTCTCGAAATGCTTGGTCAATTGCGGCTGTTAAAGTTCTTGTCCGGACGGGCCTCCCATTGACAAACACATACTGAAAAGCCCGGTTGGGCTTCGTTATGTGCGGAGGACTTACGAAACCGGTGAGGGTCATTCCAGCAGCGTCTAGCCTGACTTCGGCGAGACTTCGCGCCATATCTCTGCCCCATACATCCGAAATGGCTTCCTGCATATCGCCACTGCCAGAAGTCTTGAGCCCAATTTGACCGTTGTGCACAAGCTGAAAGGCCACATGCGGATAGGCGATAGCGTATCGGGAAACATGATCGAGCGACTGCCCTAGCTCGGTTGTTGGACTCTTGAGAAACTTTAGGCGGGCTGGAGTGTTATAGAAAAGGTCTTCTACAAGGATCTCGGTTCCTTTGGGCCCCGCACTTCCCTTCGGTTGGTTAATTACCGAGTCTTCAACTTTGAGCACAGCTCGAAGTCCATCGGCTCGGGTCGTTGAAAGAGTCATTCGAGAAACCGATGCAATGGAGGGCAATGCTTCGCCTCTGAAACCCAGGCTCGTAACTTCCTGAAGGTCGTCGACCGATCGGATCTTGGAAGTCGCGTGACGCTGTAACGCCTGTCGCGCATCGTCAAGATCCATTCCCGTTCCGTCGTCAAAAACGCGAATCAAGGTTTTGCCGCTATCCACCAATTCGATGTCGATGCGTTTGGCTCCAGCATCAAGTGCATTTTCTACAAGTTCTTTGACAACAGATGCAGGGCGCTCAACTACCTCGCCTGCCGCGATCTGGTTAACGGTATGCAGATCAAGTAGGCGGATGATGGACATAGGTGTGAAGTTTACTTGTGACGTTCAGCCTTAAATTGCGGCCATTGGTCCTGTTTTGTTCTAGCTATGGGAACCATCGGCCGAAAATCGTCGCCCATTGGTCAAACCACCATGATGCGACTACCTGACCGACAAAAATTTTCTGACGGCGCACGAGACATCTTGGAAACTGCGGCCGCTAATTCCCGTGAACGATGGCAGCGGTTTGAAGACTGGGCCGAAACTCTGGGAGACAAGGGAGAAAACGTCTTGTTCTGGCTAGGAGCCCGACCTAGAGTCTACCGCTGGATAGTGGTATTGATTAGTATTTCGCTTTCCATTTTGATTGGCCTCGCCTTTCAGAATAATGTAACGACCTCGAGTCAATTACTTTTGCTGTTGCCCGCGGTATTAGTTTGTTCTCTTTATGCTGGATCGTTTGAAGCCGTAGTTGCCGCCCTTATTGGAGGCATTGCTACTATCCACTGGAAGGTCTCAGCATCCACTGCACCACTTGAGGCAACTGCAGTGTCTCTACTGCTTTATGCGATGACCTGTTCGATCGTTATTGGTTTAAGTAGTGTGCAAAATGCTCAGCGGAAGGAGATCCTCGGATTTGCTGAGACATTAGAAGGGAAGGTCAAAGACAGAACAACAGAACTGGAGAAAGCAAACGAAGAGCTCTCTACGTTTTGCTATTCCATCTCTCACGATATTCGGGCGCCGATGAGAAACATTGTCGCTTCTAGTCGAATCCTGTTGGATGATGCAGGGAGTTACCTCGACAAGGATTCAAACGATCGCTTGGTTGGCTTGGCATCATCTGCGAGTAAATTATCGCTGTGGGTCGATGACCTCCTTGACCACGCTCGCTTGAGTCACCTGGAATTTAAGCCCGAATGGATAAACGTAACCCGAATCGCTGACGAAGTCATCTCTCAACTAGAAGCGGAGACTTGGCAGTTTTCTGACGTTGTCACTCATATCCAACCTAATTTGGTCACTCCGGGTGATCGCATTCTGGTCAAGCTTGCTATGAGGCGGATCCTGGAGAATTCGTTCAAATACGCCCAGCGAGGCAAAACACTCGTTATTGACCTCGCGGAGCGGAAGATTGGCAGAAAGACGTTTATTGAGATTCGTGACAATGGCGTTGGATTTGACCAGCAATATGTAAAGCGTATCTTCGAGCCTTTCCAAAGGCTACATCGTGACGACGAGTACCCCGGCTCCGGAATTGGGCTGGCGAATGTTGTGACGATTGTGGAACGCCACGGCGGTGAAATCCTAGCCGAAGGTCATCCTGGCGAGGGAGCAGCATTTAGGATTCGATTTGGCGGCGGTAAAGGAACACCAAAAACGCGGTTGCTCTGAATGTAGTAAATTCAATTTGTAAGAGATTTAGGACTCCCGCTTTGATTTCCAATGCGGGAGTCTTTATCCATTCGAGGAGTTGAAACATCCATGTCGGTCGAATTCGAACGCCTCAAGCAAGCGGAGGAGCGATTTCTGGCATTCTCAAAGTCCGCTCCCATAGGCCTGATCACGTCGCACCTTGATGGACGCGTCCTTGATGCAAACGATGCCTTGCTCAAAATGATTGGGTACACGCACGAGGATCTTCAAGCCGGTTTGATCAGGTGGGACAACCTGACGCCTACTGATCAACTGCACATAGACGTTGCGGCAATCGAAGAGGCTAAGAAAAGCGGCAGTAGTGCTGCCTATGAAAAGGAGTACATCACCAAATCTGGATCTAGAATTCCGGTCCTAATTGGGTTTGTTCTTGTAGGCGTCAATCATGAAGAAGCCCTTGCCTTTGTAGTGGACTTAAGTTCGCAGAAGAAAGCCGAAGCTGAAATCCGCCGATTGAACTCGGAGCTTGAAGAGCGCGTAGCCGAGCGAACATCTGAACTTGCGGCGGCCAATAGAGAACTCGAAGCGTTCTGCTACTCCGTTTCTCACGACCTCAGAGCACCACTCCGAAGTATCGACGGATTTGCGTTTGCGTTGCTTCAGGATTACGAAGACAAACTGGACGCTGACGGCGTGGAATTTATCGGTCGAATTAGAAATTCATCCAAACGCATGGATGAGTTGATCTCAGCATTGCTCAGCTTGTCTAGATTGACGACGACTCCACTTGAAAGACAGCAGGTCGACCTTTCATTAATGGCCGATGCAGTTGTCGCAGAAATTAGGCTTCACAACCCAGTGCGCAATATTGAGTTTGATATCGAACGAGACCTTGTGGTGTCCGGTGACCCACGTATGTTGCGAGCCGTGCTTGATAACTTGTTGGGCAATGCGGCAAAGTTTTCCGGCTACAAAGAATCGTCATTGATTTCTTTTGGACGTAAGGTGCCAAAAGGGCCATTCTGCATTAAGGACAATGGGGTTGGGTTTGACATGGCACAAAGCGAAAAGCTTTTCAAGCCCTTTGAGCGACTTCATAGCCCGAGGGAATTCACGGGTTCAGGTATTGGTCTGGCGACGGTTCAGCGCATCGTCCATAAACACGGCGGGCGCATTTGGGCGGAAGCTGAGGTTAACGAAGGGGCGACGTTTTACTTCACACTTGATTCGTCAAACTAAAGGTGATCAACAAAAAGTGGAGCCCAAAACAATTGCTTCGGGCTCCACTCTTCGACTACTTTTATCGAATTTGACTGAGGAGTACATCGATGGACTTATCCAACTGTGGATCCTTGCCTGCAAAGTATTCTTCTGGCGTTATGTCAACGTCGTAATCAGGTACTTGTCCGTTATCTTCCAATGGCGATCCATCTAACCGGTAGACGCCGGAAGTTGGCATTCGAGCTCCCGTACCATCCACTAGTCGAATTCCGTAAGTCCAGATGACGTAGCCAGGAGTTGGCTTTCCAACGAGAGTCGCCAGGCGTCTCGACTTCATCGCGTATGGAAACATTTCCGCATTCGAGAAGCTTGTCTCAGCGCACATGACGACGGTGGGAAGGTTCCAGCTTTGGCTCGGGGCCACGGAAGCGGGCTCGTCACGATTCTGATAGTAACTGTGAGGAATTCTTTCCAGCATGTCGATCAATCGATCGCTGATATTGCCTCCACCATTGTTACGGACGTCGATAATTACGCCTTTCTTGCTTTGCGAGTATTCCCAGGCTTGCTGATTGAACAGGTCCAGGTTCGGGCCGCCCATTCCCTGAATGTGGACATAGGTAAGCAAGCCTTTCGACTTCGTTTCTACATATTTGCGCCTCGCATCTATTCGATTACGATAAAGGATCGTCGACCAATCTGCCGCGCTGAGAGCTCGATACTTCACTTCACGGACTTTGTCGCCGGCGCCTTTTACGGTGAGCGTCAGGTCCCGCCCGACTTGATCATTGAGAATGTCGCGCCAGAGGTATTCATCCAAACTCACCGGCTTCCCGTCGATTTCAGTAACGATCTCCCCCGGCTCCAGTTTGGTCTTCGCGTAGCTACCCGGAGTTCTTGCAGGAACTTCCCGAATTCGGATTCCGGGACCCGTGTAGGCATAATCAAACTTGAATCCCGGATGCGCACTCGTTGCTGATGCCGGGTTGCCGGGAGCGGGACTGACTTCAGAGTGAGAGCATTCCAGTTCCCCGATCATCTCGTTGAGGATGGTCGCCATTTCATTCCGGTGTCCGATACTGGACAGCATTGGCTCGTATCGTTTTTTGATTCCAGCCCAGTCTCTAGCATGGAAATTAGGATCGTAGAATCCGCGGTTGTAGAGGCGCCAAAACTCATTAAATGCAGCTTGCCGTTCCTTTCGGACGTCCCGTATCCAATCCGCTCGGAAAGCAACTGTCGCTGTGGGATTATTTGGCTTATGGATCTCCATTGTTTGGAGTTGGCCGCTCTTTGAGAACGCCAGTGAGTTCTGATCATCGCTAAACTCAAAGGATCCAATTCCGCCGCCAACTGTCAGTCGAGTAACCTGTTCGCCTGAATAGGTGGCTTTCCACAAGTCTCCACCGGAAAGAAAATAGAGATCGCCGTTGGAGATATCAACTCTGATGTTGCCGTCTGGAGTTTGACTGACGATCCGTCTCATTCGAGTCTCAATGTCCTCGAAATCGATGTCGACCTTTACCGGCGTAGTTGGCTTGACATACTTAAGGTCAAGTTCGGTTTCCCGTGCATCTTCCGCCTTTAGAGGCAGTGCGTAGATTCCCCCTCCCGCACGATCGGATCTGAAGAACAAATAGCGTCCATCGGGTGAAAATCTTGGAGCAGCGTGATCCGCGTTTAGGCGAGTGACATTGACTGCCTTGGAGGTCGTTGTATCAAAGACAAAAATGTTTGTCGTTAGATCGCCTGACCGAAACGCGTAAGCGATGAATCGACCGTCCGGAGACCAGTCATAAGTCGTGTCTGGGCCATAGTTGAAGCTACTCGCAAGCGGCATTACTCGCTTAATTTCTCCACCCGCAACAGGGACTGTGTAAAGTCCACCTTGATTGCCCGCCATCCAGAAGCTCAGCAATTGCTTATTGGGGACCAATCTGAGATTGAGAGTGTCAAACGGAAGCCTTGTAACTTGCGTGGCAACTTTCGTCGCCACGTTCATCTTGTAAACGGAATTGCCTCCGTTACGATCAGATGTGAAGTAAAGGCTCGAACCGTCTGGTGACCACACGGGGTTAGAATCGGTACCTGCATATTCCGTCAATTGGATGGCATCGTCGGCGTTAGGTCCCTTGCCCTTCTTTGTCGGTACAAGCCAAATCTCTCCTCGAACAACAAATGCGATTCGATCCCCTTTTGGGCTCAGAGCCATTTGTTCGGCACCGGTAGTCAAAACGAGTCGCTCTTCGTTCGTGGTCTTGTCGTCAACAGTCGCCGTAACTTGAATCTTTCTCGGCCTCTCCGACGGTGACATGACGTAGATTTCGCCAGCCTCTTCAAAAGCAGCCAATCCTGTTTTCTGTGCAACCGTCAAGAACCTGACCGGTGAACCAACGAAATCCGTGAGACGGTGGGCACGACCTGCTAGCTCAACTGAGTAGACATTCGGGGTCAACTCAGGGCTATCGACAAACTTGGGGATGGGCTTTCCGATGTAGCTGCTGCTCGGAGTCTTTTGTCCAACCGTAACGGTCAAAACGGACTGGCCAGTCGGCATGTAGTTGGGCCATAGATGTTGGAAGCCATTGGACCGAAGCTTGGTTCGGGTCTTCGTTTCCAGGTCGTATTGCCAAAGTTGAGAGGCTGCAGAACCCTGGTATCGGGGCCTCGTCCATGGAAAGCCAAATCTCGTATACAGAACTTTGCTGCCGTCCGCGTTAAATCGCGGATTATTAACGGTCATCATGTCCAACAGGACTAAGTTCGTTTTCGTCGTACGGACATCAATCGTAAAGAGGCCGTTCTCGCCAGAGTCTCTTAATCCCTTGAATAGAATCGTCTTTCCGTTGGGCGACCAATCACTCGGGACATCGCTACCTGAATTCCATGTCAAGCGACGTGTTTCGCCCCCATCAGCAGGAACGATATAGATGTCGTTATTCCCGCTGCGGTTGCTAGAAAAGGCAATCCAATGTCCGTCAGGAGACCAAATGGGATTGTCATCCATTTCCACATGGCTGGTTACGGGAACGGCACGGCCGCCATCGGATGGTGAGATCCATATGTCACCGCGGTAACTGAATGCCAATCTTGTCCCATCTGGGCTCAAGGCAAGAGATCGTGCTCCGTACAGGCTGGCTGGATGGGGAGTATCTAGTTGAGAATAAGAAAGCGAGGCGACTAGCGCCGCCGACAAGACGGTCCAGACTCTTTTCATAGTTTGATGCTTGGAATATACACGTTTTGGTTCTGCGGAGGTCCAAATAGGAATGCGATACTCTCAGAGTCTGTTCCATGACTGCTATGACGAACCTAAGCAACGTCAATGGACTCTTCGTTTCGAAGGTTAGTTCTTCTGGATCTAAGGTTTTCTAGGGTGTCATTATTGGGTCGGTTTCGAGCGTATGGTCATCTCATTCCGACCGTTCTGCTATTGTCGATTTAGCAGCCTCGTACTTTGCAGAGATTTGGCTTCCCAAGTAATCTGATCATGGGTCGCTCCGCTGAGGCCGTTCATTTTCCGTCCCCATCCATCGCTTCACGCCCCTACGCTCGGTGCGCCTCGTAAACTCGCGGGCACGAAACATCCCACTCAAACAGCACTCGGCTGACTGCACCGAGCTAAGCGGCTACGATGAATACGGACGGAAAACGAACTGGATGAATATGGCTTTTCATCCAATCCTTGAACAACTCGTCAATAATCTCCTATGCTCCGACCTTTGAACTTTCGCTCATCAAGCGAGCAAAAACCGACCAAAGCAAACAAGCAAGAATGTTCCCCAAGAACTAACCCAGTTCGTTTTCAGTCCCTATCCATCGTAGCCACTCAGCGAGGTGCAATCGCCGATTCCTGTCCGAGTGGGCTCCGCCCCACGAGTTGAATCGGCGCACCGAGCGCAGTGGCGTCAAGCGATGGATCAGGACAGAAAACGAACGGCCAAGCTGAGCGACCCAGGAAGACAACAAAGCCAACCAACGATCAAGCCAGCCAAAAACCGGGCAAAGCGACTAAGAAAGTTTCCCAAAAGACTAATACAGTTCGTTTTCAGTCCCTATCCATTCGTAGCCACTCAGCAAGGTGCAATCAGCCGACTCTTGTCCGAGTGGGCTCCGTCCCACGAGTTGAATCGGCGCACCGAGCGCAGTAGCGTAAACGATGGATCAGGACAGAAAACGAACGGCCACAGCGGAACGCCCCAAGAAATAGGCAAGGCCAACAAAGAATGAAGCCAGCGAAAAACCCACCAAAGCAAACAAGAAAGAATGTTCCCCAAAAACTAATCCAGTTCGTTTTCAGTCCATATTCATCGTAGCCACTCAGCGAGGTGCAGTCAGTCGACTCTTGTCTGAGTGGGATGATCGTGCCCGCGAGTTTGAGTCGGCGCACCGAGCGCAGTGGCGTCAAGCGATGGATCAGGACAGAAAACGAACGGCCACAGCGGAGCGACCCAGGGGAATCACAAAGTAACCGAACCCAAAAGCGAGCAAATACCGGCCAAAGCAAGAAAGACTGTTCCCCAACAGGAAACCCAGTTCGTTTTCAGTCCATATCCATTCGTAGCCACTCAGCGAGGTGCAGTCAGTCGACTCTTGTCTGAGTGGGATGATCGTGCCCGCGAGTTTGAGTCGGCGCACCGAGCGCAGTGG
>JBBQZV010000030.1:0-47390 GCA_038207365.1 Fimbriimonadales bacterium
GTTACCTGTATGTCATTCGCGTAGGCGCGATTGACTGGGACGAAACCACTTCGCTTGCCCCCGAAAAGCTCGGCCGTACTTCACTCGATGATGCCAGCGGCGAGAGGCTCGTGCTTGGAGATGCAGCATGAATCCAATCGTTGAAGGCGAAAGGCTCGAAGTCGTTCGTATTCGGGAAACTTTCCCTGATGCCATCCTAAAGGTAAAAGAGTTTCGAGGCGACACATATATATGCCTCAACAAACAGTCGCTGGTCTCCATCGCTGAATTCCTGAAAGACGATCCGGAACTCCAGTACACCTATTTCAGCGAGTGCGTTGGTGCGGATTACAGTCGCTGGACGCACGAGCGTGACCTTGACGGACGATTCGAGGTGATCTACAACCTCATGTCGCTCAAGCACTACTCGAGAATCTTCCTTAAGGTTGGTGTCAATGACGGCGAAATGTTGCCGACACTCAAGAATGTATTCGCCGGCGCAGAATATCCAGAGCGAGAGATCAACGACCTTTTTGGTGTTGTATTCGAAGGCAACGAACACGAAGGCAGGTTCTTGCTTCCCGATGATTGGGTGGGCTACCCACTTCGCAAAGAATATCCCCTTGGTGGGGATGACGTCATCTTTGACGGCGGAAGTCGCGGTCCAGCGGTAGAGGACATCATGATGCCTCACGCTGGTGAGAGCTTTACAGGCAAGACGGGTTCCTCCGAAATCTCCGGTCGCTAAGGCTGAGCCTATAGGGTAGGTCCACGCTTGCAGCCTAACATCGCGAACGCTTTCTTTCTGTTTTCGCGAAACCTTTCGCATTCTGTAGTGCGAGTTTCTTAACATGGACCTAAAAAACTCTGAACCCTTTCATGAGAAAGTACGTTTAGCTTTTAAGTATCTGAACAGACCGATTGCCTTCCCAAATAGAATTTCTCACAGTAAAAGCTTTCATACCGAAAAGTTATTTCAAAAAAACTAGTAGTTTTTTGCGATTCTGCGCGATAGATATCCTAATTTGCCGATTTATGCGGCGATTAGGATATTACGGCGTATCAAAAGTTGTATAGTCACATATCCCAGCATGAAGGTGGTTTCCAGGATGTTGCCCTTGAAAATCACACGGATAGGTTGGATATAGGGGTCGAGTTTGTCGGCCCATTTTATTTCGGAGGAATCCATGAACCGCAAAGCTTTTACACTTATCGAGCTTCTTGTAGTCATTGCAATTATCGCTATTCTCGCAGCAATCCTCTTCCCAGTTTTCGCACAGGCGAAGGAAGCAGCTAAGAAGACCAGCGCATTGAGCAATTGTAAGCAGACAGGCATTTCATTTGCCCTATATACAACCGATTCGGATGACGTTTATCCGCTCGGCTATCGCTACACACCTGGAACTGGTTGGAGATGGAACTTCAACGTCAGCCAGCCTCTAGGCTGGATGGGACCCAACTTCGCACAAGGTCAGCCTGCGCGAATGGCAGAAGATGCCAGCACTTGGAGCAACGGTATTGCTCCTTATGCAAAGAACGTCCAGATCATGCAAGGTCCTGGTCTACCTAACGTAGACCTCTATGGCTACCCCACATCGGGCAACCCTGGACAGACTGCTCAGCCAGCCCTTAGCAACTTGACCTTCAACGGTCTATTGCACGGATGGAGCGCAACTGCAGTCGCAGCTCCTTCGCAGCTCCCACTCATCTGGGAAGGTCGCGGAAAGGGCAATGCAATCGGCGCATCACTCGCTAATCCTGCTCTCCGTTGTACAGCAGGCTCAGCCACATGCACTTACACACCAGGTGGTGGTGTTGGTGGCGCGATGTTCGTGATCTACAACTCCATGTGGATGTACAGCAAGGGCGGCAACATGACGTTCTGCGATACTTCCAGCAAGTTCCGAAAGTTCGGTGCAACCCTCTCACCAGGCAACACCGATGCCAAGACGGATCCTTACACAGGATACGACGCAAACGGAAATCCTGGATTTGTATGGGTTGACAACGCTGGCTACCCATGGCTCTTCAGACCAGACTACGACTTCTCTGGCTAGAGGAATGTCGGCATAGGTCTGTATAACCTATAGATGGATGCGCGGCATGCCGTGCATCCATCTATCACATTAAAAGGGACAAAAATGAAAAAAGCACTCGTTTTAGTATTCGTATTAGTTGTCGGCATGATTGCAGTTGGATGCGGTGAAAAGACTCAGACTGCGGACGCTGCAGCTAAAAAGCAAGGAGCTATGACTCCTGATGGCCAAAAAATGGACGGATCAGGTTCCGTCGCACCTGAGAAGTAAACTCAGACCAACTCCACTATTTGAAAGCGCCGCACAAACTAGTGCCGGCGCTTTCTGTATTCTAATCGCTATGAATTAATTCGATATGAAATCTCTATACCGTTCAACTGCATTGACCCAATCAGGAAAGTACCTAGCTACTTACGGCTCATGGGTAGCTATCTGTATCCTCGCTGGTGGCTGCTCTCAAAGCAAAGAGGAAAGGGCCCAAGAGCGTATGATGAGCCATAAAGCGCCCGCTTACGTTCGGCTTGTCAATTATGGAAAGGCAGATGCTTCACTATCCATCAAAGGCAAACTACTAGCCAAGGACATCAAGCCTGGAAGTGCGAGCGTTTTTATTATTTCTGGATCTGGGAAGCAAAAGGTTGTTGCAACATCGGAAGGAAAAGACGTCTTCACATCCGAGATTACGTTAGATCCAGGTTCTGCGGCGTCAATCCTTGTTGGGCCTCAATCCACCAAACTTATAGATAAAGAAGTGCGGGAGGGTCAAGCTGGGCAGTCGTCGATTCGAGTAGTCGTTGTTTCCTCAGGTGCATCTGTCAGCATAAAGGCTGACGGAACTTCCTTCGAAGATAATATTGCTGCCGAATCTGGCTCTGACAACAAGACAATCTCACCGGGAAGCCATAAGTTTACAGTTCAAGGCAGTGACGGCAAGATGGTCCAAGTCGACGGCGAGTTGATAGCAGGTGATGCTTATACGATCTTTGTAGATCTCAAAGCAGGCGGAGCTACTGCTAATCTCGTCAAGAACAGCCCCAATCGAAAGCCGGCGACAGGTGGGTTGTCGAAGGTTTAGGCTCGTTAGACCTAAGGACAGTAATGGTTATGGAAATAAGCGATTGTCTATTTCACCTTACTGTCCGAAACTATAAGAGGTTGCCCGCACTCCATTCCTGAATATCTGAAGGAGTACTGTCATCAGGCATCGTAATATAGAGGTCAAGGTTGGCATTAGTGCTGCCAGCACAGCAATGAAAAAGCCATTGCCTGTTCCCGAGGCTATCTAACTTAGAACCGGTGCAATCCACTTGTTGGTCCACTACTGAGTTGTAAGGATAAGATTCAGCGAGACATGAAGTCCCGACTGTACATCCCTTGGCTTTGGTGGGTGTTCCAGCTATCAGAACGGTTAGGAGAGTTGCTCCTAAACAAGCGACGGTAAAGTTTCTACAATTCATCATGAGCGCTTTCGCTAAGTCGTCAATTGGGATTTGCCCAAATTAAGTATTCAATAGTCCAGGCTGAAACAAAGGACTAATGGCTAATTGAGGCATCAGCACGAATATTTGTTCCAAATTCATGAGCACATAGTCCTAAAATGAACGGTCACAATTTCCTGCCTGCTCCATAAAGCCTAATTGAACATCGAATGTAATTGTCTTTAGCACCATGGCGAACCCAGTTTCCGCTAATCTGGACTCATGATCTCTTCCCTCTTCTTCAAAGCTGTAAAAGCAGGCGATATCGAACAGGTTCGAGCTCTTCTCGCTGAAGACCCAACTCTAGTTCAACAAATGGATAAAGACCTCTCAACACCACTTCACTGGGCGGCTTGGAAGGGACACGCCGAAATCATTGAACTGCTCGTGGATCACGGTGCCGATGTACATGCGCATAACCAGAATGAGCATTGGGGTACAACGCCGCTCCATGCTGCGGCACATGGAAACCAACCTAAAGCAGTAACTGCACTGTTGAAACGAGGAGCTGATGTTAACGCAGCAAAGCGCCCGCAAGGGGGAACACCCCTAGCAGAGACGAAAGTACATAACGCGATCGCAGCAGCCCGAATCCTGAAACAAGCAGGTGGTACGGAATAGCCTAGCTTTCGACACAAGCGCGCAACCTGCTGGCAGCACCTTCGGGGGTCAAGTCTCTTTGCGCCTCAGCCATTTGTTCAAAACCAACCATAAACTTGCGTACGGTCGCGCTTCGCAATAGTGGCGGATAGAAGTGAGCATGAAGCTGCCAATGAGGGTGGTCGCCACCGTCGGTGGGCGCTCCGTGCCAACCCATCGAGTATGGAAAGCTCGTTTGAAAAAGGCGATCGTAAGCCTGTAATCCAACTTTAAGAATTTCAGACAATTGGTCTTTTTCGTCTTCATGAAGTTCCGATAAACGACCTACTGAGCGACGGGGCAGTAAAAGGTATTCAAAGGGCCAGTTCGCCCAAAAGGGAACCAACAAGACCCATGAATCGTTCTTGGCTACAACCCTCTGATCCAACAACACTTCTTGCTCTGCCAAATCTATTAGAAGCGAACTACGCTTGTCATTGAAATAAGCCTTCTGCGAGGCATCTTCTTTTGAGATTAGCGTTGGCAAGTAATCACATGCCCAGACCTGGCCATGAGGATGAGGGTTTGAAGCACCCATGGCTGAGCCCTTATTTTCGAAGATCTGGACCCACTTGTATCGCGATCCAAGTTCTGTAATTTGATCAGCCCACATTTGCACAACTCGTCGAATGTCTTTCTGATCCATCTGAGCCAAAGTCAAATCATGTCGAGGAGAAAAACAAATGACTCGGCATTCTCCGGCTACCGATTCGGCTACCAAAAGACCGTCTGATATTTGAGTTGACTGACCTTGAGGTGGCAAGAGCGCCGCAAAATCATTGGTGAAAACGAAGGTGTCCGAGTAATCAGGATTCGTCTCGCCGTTGGCACGCGTGTTGCCTGGGCATAGATAACAGTTAGGATCGTAACTGGGTCGATTCTCGGGAGGCAGCGTCTCCATTTGGCCAAGCCAAGGACGCTTAGTCCGGTGGGGAGAAACAAGTACCCATTCATCAATGAGCGGGTTATAGCGACGATGCGGCTGCTCCGAGAAATCAATCATGAAAACTGGAGCCGATGACAGGACTCGAACCCGCGACCCGCTGTTTACAAAACAGCTGCTCTACCACTGAGCTACATCGGCCTTTGAGGGTCAATAATACCCTAACGTTGACAGCGAAGGAATACGTTTCTTGCAGTGCCGATAGACGCGTCATCGAGGGTTCTCCGTTTTTGCAACCCGAACATCATAAGCTCCTCTATCTAGACTTTTAAGGGCTTACCCCTTAACGCTGCTTTTGCGGTTTCCTGCCTACGTCTCTAACCAGAATGAATAATTAGTAGCGCAAATCTATATTACAATGTCATAATATTATGAATCGTTGTTGCACCTTATTATGGAAGACATTGTCCTATTCAGAGCAAGCGAACTCTTTTCCGCACTATCGAATCCGACCAGGCTACAGATCGTCGAGCTGTTAGGCGATAGAGAACTCTCGGTTGGGGAAGTGGCCCTCAAGACGGGAATCGGTCAGTCTGGTGCTTCGCAACACCTAGCAATTCTTGCCAGAGCCGGAGTAGTGATGTCTAGCACTCACGGTACGTCGCGCCTTTACAAGGTACGAGGACCACGAATTCACGCGATTCTGCAGCTCATCGAAGAATTCTGCCACACACACACCCTCTACGGGATACCGCCAAACGGTCCTGAGGCGAAGGCATGACGAAGCAAGGAGGAACTGGAACAGATCCACTTGTTGAACTTGGTACTCAAGAGGCAAAGTCGGAGTTACGAGAGTTTCTGCATGGCCGTGACGACCGCCACCGCGTTTTTCCGAAGGCTGCACTCGTAGGTCTAGTCGCTGGGCTGGTAGCCGTCGCCTTTCGTTCCATGCTGGCTTTAGGCGACTATGCAAGGAATCATCTCGTACTTATTGCGCACCGATATTCGGCTGCAGGCTGGCTTTTGCCCGTGGCTTTCTCGGCAACAGGATCATGTGCGGCGCTCCTAATCGTTCGGAAATGGGCTCCAGAGGCGGCAGGTAGCGGGATACCTCATGTGGAATCTGTTCTTCGGCGACACCGTCCCTTCCGCTGGAAGCCCATTTTGATTACAAAGTTCATCGGTGGCGCTTTGGCAATCGGATCAGGGTTAGCTCTGGGTAGGGAGGGACCTACTGTTCAAATGGGTGGAGCAGTTGGCGCCTTGATTTCCAGCTTACTAAAGGTGAGCACACAAGAACGACTGACCCTCGTTGCCGCAGGTGCTGGCGCAGGACTAGCCGCTGCTTTCAATGCTCCACTGGCGGGGCTCGTCTTCGTCCTCGAAGAACTCCAGCGCGATTTCCGGCCCATGGTTTTCGGTGCTGCCTTCATAGCTGCAGCATCCTCGGATGTTGTATCAAGGTTATTTTCTGGACAGCTACCGGTATTCCAAGCTCCTGCATATCCTGCCCCGGCCCTAGCTCTACTACCCGCTTTTGCCATACTTGGAGCAGCGATCGGCCTTTTGGGAGTTGCATTCAACCATGGTCTCATAGCTTCGTTGAACCAATTTTCTAAGGTCGGACCTAAGTCTAAAATAGTGCTGAGTCTGGTGCTCGGTGCAGTCGTCGGCCTTGTAGCTTTTCTTGCTCCAGATCTAGTTGGCGGTGGACACGGGCTTGCCGAGCAGGCTCTTGGAGCTAAACTTGCACTAACAGCATTGCCGCTAGTGTTCGCAGTTCGATTCATTCTCACCCTAACTAGCTATGGGTCGGGTGCGCCAGGTGGTATTTTCGCTCCACTCCTTGCGATCGGAGCAGTTGCCGGACTCGGTTTTGGTGATCTCGTCGCACTCGATTTTCCTCATGCTGGCGTCCTGCCCGGCACGTTTGCCGTAGTGGGAATGGCAGCGTGTTTCACTGCAATTGTGCGAGCCCCACTTACTGGAATTGTCCTCATCGTAGAAATGACATCAAGTTACGACTTGAGCCTTCCACTTCTGTTGGCTTGCTTCTGCGCCTATGGTGTGGCCGAGGCGACAAGAAATCTTCCCATTTACGAGACGCTCCTTCAACGAGATCTAGCAAGTTCCAAGGAAACGGCCAACCACCTCGCAGAACCTGTTGTCCTCGAACTCGAATTGGAACAGGATGCCCCCTTTGATGGTCGCAAAGTACGCGATTTGGGCCTCCCTACTGGGGTCCTTCTCATTCTGTGCCGAGACGGTCATCAAGAGTTCGTGCCTGAAGCCGAAACAGTCCTCAAGATGCACATGCGGATCACGGCGGTCATTTCTGAGAAATCAAAGGATGGACTTGCCGTATTTCGCGAGGGCTGTCGGCGGCTAGATTAAGAACGATCAACTCTCAAACGTCCGTAATGGTCATAAGACTGCGGCTCCATTTAGGTCCTTAAGACTCCAAGCAATCAAAAAACTAAGCTTTACCGCGCTTGCGGGTCCGGACGAGCTTGGCAGTGCCATCCGCACCATATCCAAGCTTGTATCCGGGCGGAATGTTCTTCAATGCCTCAGCTAATTCGGAAGGCATAGAAACTGCGGATGACCGTCGACGAGTTCGCCTTTTGCCAGGATTTAGAACTTCAAAAGCATCTGTTGCGTCTGCATCCTTATCAAGAGCATTCAACTGCTTCGAATCAATCTCATAAAGCTCTGAGGAAGCAGGAAAAGAGAGAAAGAGATAATCTGAGCTACTCAGCATCCGTGCCTTAACAGGAACGGAATACTTCTTGACTCCAACCTTGACTGATAGAACGCCCTCTTTTTCTTGGGCCTTGAACTTTAGGGAATTCTTAACATTTTGAACAGTCTTCTTCATGGTTAGCCTCTGCTTATTTAGATCTTTTAATATACACTACAAATCCCTTAACGTACCTTAAACAGTCTTAATGTCCTCTAAGCTTGAGTTCTAACTTTCTACCATTGCAGAATCACGTTATCAATTAATCGCGTACTACCTATTCGTGCGGCGACAATCAATGCGCCTTGCCCACCAACAGTTCTAAGTGGATTTGTGTTTTCTGTATCAATTAACTCGAAGTAATCTACATCAAATCCTATCTCCCCTAACTTTCTTGTTCTAGCTATTAGCTCGTCGTCAATTTCGGTTGGATTTAGCTCTGAGCTAAGCAATCTGTCCCTACAAGCCGTTAGCTGAGCATAGAGTTGAGGTGCTAGTTCACGATGTTCTGGGGATAAGTACACGTTTCTGCTGGACATTGCCAATCCATCTGGTTCGCGACTTGTCGGTTGGCGACTGAACTTAACACGTATGTTCAGATCATCGATCATGCGTTGAATGACGAGGCACTGCTGCAGATCCTTTTGACCAAAATAGGCCACATCACATCTCACGATGTTAAGCAACTTGCATACGACAGTGGCGACGCCCGCGAAATGTGTTGGCCGAACAGAACCCTCCCAACGCTCTCCAACGTCAGGCACTTGAACGGTAGTTGATAGTCGCGGATAGATTTCATTCGTCGTAGGAGTGAACAACACATCGACCCCCGCGGATCGTGCCAGTTCACTATCACGCTCTAAGTCTCGAGGGTAACGATCAAAGTCCTCGCCCACCCCAAACTGTGTGGGGTTGACGAAAAGTGACACAACAACTTGGTCATTTTCTTCTTTTGCCTTACGCATTAACTGAAGGTGACCATCATGGAAAGCTCCCATAGTGGGAACAAATCCAACCCTCTGATCCTTTGGATGATCCAAATCGCGAATACGAGTTACGACTTTCAACGCTTGGGAAGTTTACCGCTACCCATTGGAACTAGAAGCTCTGCTCAGGAGTGGGAAATGCCTCGCCTCTTACGTCTTCGCCGTACTTGCGGAGAGCTTCAACGAACAGTTCGTGGCCAGTTTGATATTGCTTTGAATGACGCAACGGCTTTGGATTCAGCCCCAGGATGTCATGGATGACTTGAACCTGCCCAGAGCAGTGGACGCCTGCACCAATGCCGATAGTGGGTATTTCCAAAGCCTCGGTAATTCGCATAGATAGCTCTGCAGGAATCAATTCCAGGACAATTGCGAAGGCACCCGCATCTTGAACACGCAAGGCAGAGTCGATGATGGCTTGCCCAGAATCACCCTTTCCTTGCACCTTAAATCCGCCAAATACATTGAGGGATTGGGGCGTCATACCGAGGTGACCCATCACTGGAATTCCTGATTTCAAGATGGCAGCTATCTGTTCCAGATATTCCCCTTCTATCTTCACGGCCTCGGCACCAACTTTGACTAATGCTGAAGTTGATAAGACGGCCTGTTCCACGGATGCTTGGTACGTTCCATAGGGTAAGTCCACAACGAATAAGGCTCGTTTGACACCTCTCCGCGTAGCCTGTGCGTGCGCAACCATCTCCTCTAACGTCACCGGCAATGTTGAGGGGTAACCCAGAACTACATTGCCTAGCGAATCACCAACTAGAATGAGGTCTGCTCCAGACTCGTCTGCAATTTGCCCAAAAACAGCATCGTAGGCCGTAACGCATACGATTTTTTCGCCTTTCCTATGTTTGGACCTAATGCCCGGAGCTGTGACCTTTTCTGCCATGTTCCGAAGTCTACCGTTCTAGCTCATCGAGAATGGCTTTGACTTCTGAAGCATGACCCTGGGGCTTAACCTTATTAAATACCTTTAAAACCTTTCCGCTTCCATCAAGTACAACAGTCGTTCTTTCGACACCCATGTACTTCTTTCCGTACATTGATTTCTCAACCCATACACCAACAGACTCACAGAGCGCTTTCTCAGTATCTGCTAATAGATCGAATGTAAGATTGTACTTGTCAGCAAACTTTCGATGAGATTTAGTGTTATCAGGACTCACACCAAGAACTTTGGCGCCCTCAATGTTGGGTAGGACCTGTTGGAATTCACATGCCTCTACAGTACACCCGCTCGTATCGTCCTTGGGGTAGAAGTAAATCACGGAATCCTTACCCTGTAAGTCTTTCGAAGAAATAACTTTACCATCCTGATTTGGAAGTGAAAATTCGGGAAACTGGCTGCCTTCTTGAATCATAACTCTCCTCATACGGAATGCATTTCCGTACCTCAATCACTTAGCTATTCGGTATCTTGACCCGATCCGTTAGCAGAATGGATATCCAATAGCATTGCTTGCATTAGATCGACTCGCAAGACAATCCCAGATAGTCGTTCGTCCTCTACAACGGGAAGAATCGTAAGCCCACTGCTCAACATTTTATGGAATGCCTCTCCGATCTCTGTATCCGCGCTAACAAATGTTGGTTCCTGGCTACCATAGACATAAGCCGGTTCACCGCTCATGCCTGTCAAGCTATCCCTTTTGGAAACGGCTCGGCATAGATCTCCCTCGGTCACCACGGCTAACGGTCTCATGTCTTCATCCACAACAACAAGCGCGGGAAACTGATAGATGTCCATCTTGTCAACGGCATCTCGAACCGTGCTCTCACGAGTAAGCCAAGGGATATGAGCGTGTAGCACCTCGCGAAGAGTCATGAATTGATTCTACTTGGCGAGGCGCTTGGTGAACCGTTCACAAGGAACTAGCTAACCGTGTAGGAGAAGCTGTCGAGGACCTCATAATGACCAGGAGATGTGCGACCCTTAAACGAAATAGTGGCCTGTTTCCCATCTATAGTCACCAAAACGTAGCCGTAAGTCTTGCCTATGTTCTTAACGCGGGAAAGCGACCAATGAGTGTTCTTGCCTGCATAGTTGCCTGCGCTGTAGAAAGGTGCACCGGCAGTACCCGCAACGATTTGGTGCATTTCCGGACCAGGGGCACCCGTTGAATTCGTTATGATCATGTGGTCGTATAAGTGATCATGCCCAGCAAAGAACACTCGGCTCCCGGAATCAATGAGGCTTTGCCACATTAAATCTCGCTTTTCAGGAGACGTATCCATCGTATCTTTGTGGGCTCCATCCATAAAAGCAGGTTCGTGCCCCATGGCGAAGATGAAGGGTTTTTTGTGCTTTTTCAAAACGTCATCGAGCCATGTTTGATTGATCGCTTCCCCTTTTTGGGTGTATTGATCTAGACCGATGGCCAAAACGGGTCCCCGACTGTAGTAGAAGGTTAGGTTCTTCTCCGTGGAAGGTCCGTTCTTTGGGAGTGCATATTTTCCAGTAAACACCTTGTCCCACATTGCCCAAGCGTCTGTGCTGCTGGAATCGTGATTCCCTCGACATGGAAGCACGGGAATCTTCTTAGCGTACAGTGGCTCCATAATATCGCGCCAAGCAAGTAACTGCTTTTCGAATTCCGCCGAGTCTTTCGTGTATCCCGATACAAGATCACCCGTCCACATCAGAAACATGGCGTTTTCAGCCAAGACCGCATCGCGGATTTCGCCTGTAATAAGGGTGTTGATTCCGTTCCGATCTTCTGGGCGGTGCGCTCGAGTATCAGCTCGACCATCTCCAGCGACTACGAACGACCATTTTTCGGCCGAAGCATTGCTTGCAACCAAAACAAAAGCGCCTACCAAAGCACACTGGGAGAGACAACTTCTAAACCACATGGATACTATTCTAGCCCGGCAAACTCATGTGACTATGGGGCAAGACTGAATCCTATCCGTACTCAACCCGCGAGAATAAATATGAATCAGGTTCTCAAGCAAGACACCTTGCAGCCGTGTTGGGATTTTGGCGCGGCCGAAGGGACTCGAACCCTTGGCCTTCTCCTCCGGAGGGAGACGCTCTATCCACTGAGCTACGGCCGCGCAAATTGATCTATGGAACACCTATAAGGCTAGGAATCGAATCCACCATGCTCTTTCCATGCTCAACGAAGTATTCAAACTCTTGAGGGAACACACGAATGGCAGCCAAAACAGGCCAAGCAGCCGCATCGCCTAATGGACAGAAGGAACGTCCGTCAATTTGGGAAGCAACCTGCTTAAGCAATTCAACGTCACCGGGACGCCCGTCGCCTCTACAGATTCGCTCAAGAATTTGAACCATCCAGCGAGTTCCTTCGCGGCACGGCGTGCACTTACCGCAACTCTCGTTAGCATAAAACAAAGCCGATCGCCATGCCAACTTGACCATGTCCGTATGCTCATTGAAGAACATGCATCCGCCCGAACCGACCATGGACTTGACTTCGCCCATCTCTTCATATCCAAGGATCGCTCGATCAACGTCTTCTGCAGTGATAACCGGCACGGAACTGCCGCCTGGTATGCAAGCCTTTAGTTTTCCACCCCTTATGCCACCGGCAAGTTCCAAAAGTTCGCGGAGCGGCGTACCGAATTCAACCTCGTAATTTCCAGGCTTATTAACGTGCCCGGATACCGAGAAGATCTTTGTGCCACGAGAATTCTTTGTGCTGGCACCAAGGGAGGCGAACCATTCGGCCCCGTTATTCACAATAAAGGGCATATTGCTATAACTTTCGACGTTGTGGATGAGGGTCGGCTTCTCGAAGACACCACTGACGACGGGGAACGGAGCGGAGGGGAACTTAAGACGAGGCATACCGCGCTCGCCCATAAGAGAGCTCATTAAGGCGGTCTCTTCCCCACACTCATATGAGCCAGCGCCCATATGAATCTCAATATCGAAGTTCAAGCCGCTTCCAAGGATGTCCTTTCCTAGGAGATTGGCCGCATAGGCCTCATCAAGCGCATTGCGGACAGCCTTCGCGCCATCCATGTATTCGGCGCGAATGTAGATGTATCCCACATCACCCTGAACGGCGAATCCGCCAATAGTCATTCCTTCAATCAGCAGAAATGGGCAGTTCTCAAGAAGTTCCTTGTCCTTAAAGGTGCCAGGCTCGCCTTCATCTGCATTACAGATCAAGTAGTGGTTGGTCTTTTTTTCCTTGGGCATGCCGCCCCACTTCAGGAAGGCAGGTGCTCCAGCACCACCTCGTCCACGCAAACCTGCCGCCTTCACAGAGTCGACGATCGCAGAGCGCTCCATCGTAAGCGCCTTAGTTAGGGCCGTATACCCACCCTTTGCCTTGTAACCGTCAAGAGTGCGGAATGTCGGGTCTTTGGAGTGCTCCAAGAGCAGCTTGTACTCAGCCATGCTGAAAGGCAGTTTACTACGGCCCAGCCCAATTACCGCTGAATCGAGTCTCGACATTCATCGAAAACCCATAAGAACAAGCCGGAAAGAACCTAGACCTCGTTTTTTCGCAACTGGACTTTCACAACGTCTGCCGCATATTGGACGACTGTCGACTCTTCGGTCTTCCGAAGAGTATCAAGAAGTTCGTCCATTTGCTGTTCGTTGACAGGTCCGTAATAGTTGCTTCCAACTTGAATCGCAGGAGCCCGATCGCAAGTATTCAAGCACTCTACTTCTTCGAGGGTAAACATTCCGTCGGAAGTGGTCTCTCCATGCCGGATTCCCAGTTTCTTAACTAAGTGGTCCCGGAGATTCCAGGCACCGTTCAAGTGGCAGCAAAGACATGTGCAAACCTCGATCTTGTGCTTACCAGGCTTGTGAACTGCGTTATAAAGTGAATAGAAAGTCGCAACTCCCTCAACCTCAGCAAAGTGCCGATCAAGTCGAAAAGCGACTTCGGCAATCGCGTCGCCGGAGAGGAATCCGCCGTACTCTCGCTGAGCTAGCCACAATCCAGGCAAAATACATGCCTTCTTGTTTGGGTAATGGCTAATGAGCGCGTCAAGCTCCTTGACTCCCCGCTCTGAGAACTGAAGCTTCAGATCTTCCTGTCGAAGTTGGGCTGGTCGCTGATTCGATTTGCTAAGAGTAATTAATTCGCTCATGCTGGTTTGGGTTTAGCGGTCGATCTCTCCGAGAACAATATCAATGGAGCCAATGATGGCAACCACGTCGGAAATGAGTCGGCCAACGGCCAAAACTTCCAATGACTTAAGATTCATAAAACTGCTTGGCCGCTCATGCCATCTGTAAGGACGATTAGTTCCGTCGCTAATAATGTAGAAGCCAAGTTCACCCTTTGATCCCTCGACTGCGGCATAGGCCTCGCCAACCGGAACTCGATAGCCTTCCGTATACAGCTTAAAATGGTGGATCAACGATTCCATCGAAGTATCCAACTCATGCCTGGGAGGCGGCGCAAGTTTCCGGTCTGTGGTGCGAAATGCACCTTCAGGCAAACCATCGATCGCTTGCTCAATGATCTTGCAGCTCTCTTTCATCTCGGCTAGTCGGACCAAGAATCGATCGTAAACATCGCCGGTTTTTCCAACTGGGATTGAGAAATTGAAGTCCTCGTAACTACTGTACGGGTTACTCTTGCGAAGATCCCACGCCACACCACTTGCCCGAGCAATTGGGCCGCTGCAACCCAGGTTTAGGGCCTGGCTACCGGTAAGGATGCCAACGTCAAAAGTTCTTTCCTTCCAAATTGGGTTTTCAACGAGTAGGTTTTCGACGAGTTGAAGCTCAGGCAGAAAGTCTTTTAGGAAGGTTCTAAGCTTGTCCTCAAATCCTTCTGGCATATCTCCACGAAGTCCGCCAGGGATGATCCAACTCGGCATCATTCGAACGCCTGAGAACATCTCGAACATGTCTAGGATCAACTCTCGTTGCTGCCAGACATAGAAATAAGGCGTCATGGCTCCGAGGTCGAGTCCGTGGGTTCCCAGCCATACAAGGTGGGAGGCCACTCGGCTCAATTCGGCAAGGATAACTCGAAGATACTGTGCTCGCTTTGGAATCTCACATTCCAGAAGCTTTTCCACTGCTAACGCATGGGCTAGATTGTTGCCGTTAGCGTTCAGATAATCCATGCGGTCAGTCATGACAACGCACTTCTGATACTGCTGATACTCGGCCTCTTTTTCCATGCCGGTGTGCAGGTATCCAATCACACATTTGCACTTGATGATCGTCTCACCTTCAAGTTCGCAGATGACTCTCAGAACGCCGTGGGTCGATGGGTGCTGAGGCCCCAAGTTGACGACCATTGTGTTTTCGCCGGTCTTCTGGAAGACCGTTTCAGTCGACGGCATGAAAGTATGAGAGGACATGACTTTTCAGTTCAAGTAACCAGAGTCGGTCACCTCGTTCGATTCTACCAGCGACGACCTCCGATGGAACATTCCAGCGACAAGAAATCCCGTCCACACGCTCCCGAGAGCAAATTTGGTTTAGAGCATAGGTTTGAAAACCAGTGCTAAACCCAAGTCGAGAAGCTCCTGAAGCGCAAATTCGCGCTAACTGCACAAAATGTCAGGGAGACGGGCACTAATTCGATTACAAAACGTGTAGCAAAGGAATCATTGCCACATCGGCATATTTTGTCCGGAGTTTATTTTGCCACCACGAGAGTCGGCCGCCGAGTATCACTACCATAGGATCCTTTCGAATGTAATTGAGGAGGTACTTCGGTGTCCTTCCGGTCGAATCATGGTGCCCGACTTGGCCACCTCCGCCGGATTCTCTCGATTTCATCTCGCACGTCTCTTCCATCAAACTGCTGAGGAGACCCTGGAACAGTTTCTCCGCCGAATAAGGCTGGAGCGAGCTGCTTACATGCTTCTCAATTCCGATCTACGCGTATTCCAAATCGCCCGAGGCAGCGGCTACCGTAGTCCAGAAGCATTCTCTAGAGCATTCCGCCAAGCTTATGGATGCCTGCCTACCGAAGCCAAGCAATGCATTGACGATTGGGAAATACCGTCGGCATCAAACTTGCACTGGAACGCAGACTGGGTGCTCACTTCCCAAGGCAACCGATATGACGACCAAGTGATTTCGATGCCCGCTCGAATGGCATGTGTATTTCGAACCGTCGGTGACTATGCCCTCTTGTCTGAATCTTGGAATCAATTGCTTGAATCCTATAAAGCAGCGGTTCCCAACAATGCGAAGTTTGTAACCATTTATCACGATAACTTTCTATCCCATCCGGTATGCCGAACGATGACCGCAGACATCGGATGGCTTTGTCCGCCAGATGTTCAGCCTCCTAGTGGAATGCGACGAAAACTTATTCCAACAGGGAGCTACGCCGCGACACGTTGGGTCGATCGGGCTGAGCGGACCGACGCTTGGAGCTATATGTTAGGAAGATATTCCGCAGCTCGATCTCGGGTCATTTGTTACGATGAATACGCCAATGTGCCGGTCCCCTTCAATGAGGTCATGACACGTTTGCTGGTAAGTACAACCCCCTAAGAGGAACCTAATCGAAGAAAAGATGCTCCTTTCGGGCGATTAGTCTAGGACTCCAGTAATCAGTAAGCAGGCACATTGATGGGGTTTCGGCGATCGATTAGTCCAAACCAACGATTCCTATGGCAATAGATGCGATTATTTGTTTATCGCACAGTGATTTTAGGCTGCCATTTGATAGATTAATAGGGTCCTGATTGTTAAGGCCCTAAGCCTTTCCCAACGGAGGGAACCGCTACCTAATATGAGAAAACTCTCTGCATTTACATTAATTGAATTATTGGTTGTTATAGCGATCATTGCAATCCTTGCCGCAATTCTCTTTCCCGTATTCGCTCAAGCAAAGCTAGCCGCCAAAAAATCATCTGATTTGTCAAACGTTAAACAGTTGGGTCTATCAACGATGCTCTATACCAACGACTCGGACGGAACATATCCGATGAGTGTTTACGACACCCAAGCCGCAGCACTAACTCCAGGTTCTGGACATGTCGTAGCAACCGTTTATGACGTTTTGATGCCTTACATGAAGAACACGGGAATCCTTCAATCTCCGGTGAATTCCCCAGGTATCAACTTCGCTGGTGCTCCTCCCGATCCGTCGGTTCTGACTCGAGTTGGATTGCGTGGTCAAGGCAACTTTAAATACGCCTCCTATGCGCCTAATTTTTCGCTCTTTGAAGATCCTGCTTTGGAACTAGGCGTACTCGGTCAGGTTGTTGCTCCAACAGTGAATGAGTCTCAATTGTCTCAGGTCACGATGACAGTAGCCTTCTATACCGGACGCTATGTAACGCTAACCGATACGGTTCCTGCCCGGTACTCCCAATATTGCAAGGACAACTGGCCAAAGTCAGCTCAAGAAGCCTTCGGAACGAACAACTTCCCCGGTGACGACCAATTCATGAACGGTGTTAACGTTGCGTGGGCTGACGGCCACGGAAAGTTCGTCCAGTGGAATGCATCGATCCCTGTCACATCACCCACGGGTTGCGGCGCTGAAGCCAAACCATGTGCCACCTATCACATGCCATGCGATTTTTCGGGCATTCCAGATGGTAGCGGCAGTACCTGGGGCTTCTAACCGATCGTACGATAAAATCGACTCGCACCATGCTCTAACAAGCATAGTGCGAGTTTTCTTTTCTGACCCTATAATGATTCTCGAATGACTCATTTCTGGGTTTCCGTTTCTGCATTCGTGCTTGCTATCGCCACGAGTGTTTCATCAGTTGCAGCTAAGGGAAATCCGGTAAGGGTCCAATTGATTCATCCCGGAGTATGGAAGATCCGATTAGGAACTCCTGAGCGACAAACTCCCATCAGATTTCGCTCAGCTCCTCCTGACTCAGTTGGGCTCGCGAGGTTGCCAGGAGGCGCTACTTTCCCCCTTCCTGCCGATCAGATTGAATTCAGCACTTCAGCTCGAGGTACGTCGGTTTTGCTTCCGACCGTATCCGGCGAGCAGATCTATGGTCTTGGACTTAACACTAGAGAATTCATGGTCACCGGTCGACGAGCATCAATCGTTCCCTCAGACCATCCAGAAGAAAGCACAAATGAATCCCACGCTCCAGAACCTTTCTATGTCTCTTCCGCAGGCTATGGCGTGTATGTCGACACAGCGAGATACGCAACATTTTCTTTTGGAAGCGTTCAGCAGGCTAGTCCCAAGCCAAAATCAGGTGGCAAAGCACTCGTCGAAATACCCAATACCAAAGGCGTGGATATCTACATCTTTGCAGGACCAACTGCTCTAGCCGCAATCCAAAGATACAATCTGTTTGCCGGTGGCGGGGCTACTCCACCCTTGTGGGGACTTGGGATTGCTTATCGAGGGAAAGGCGATTTTTCTCAAAGCGATGCTCTCTCTTTAGCAAACCAATTTCGCTCCGACGACTTGCCCTGTGACATCTTTGGAATCGAGCCAGGCTGGCAAACCCAAACTTATTCCTCTTCGTTCGTTTGGAACAAGAGCCGGTTTCCAGATCCAGACGGGTTTGTAGGCAAGATGCATGCGATGGGCTTCAGGATGAGCTTCTGGGAGCAGCCGTTCGTTCACCCGGTATCACCCATATTCAACTCCATAAAACCATTTTCTGGAAACTATATGGTGTGGAATGGTCTAGTTCCAGATTTTGCGACTCCACAGGCTCGAAAGGTTTTTGTTGATTGGCAACAGAAAACCCTCCTTGCCATGGGTGTTGACTCCCTAAAGCTCGACGAAGTCGATAGCCAACCTTTTCAAACGGACCGATGGTCCTTCCCTGATTCAAGTGTCTTTCCCTCGGGACTAGATGGAGAGCAAATGCATTCGCTGTTTGGACTCCTTGAACAACAAACGATGTTGGAACCCTTTCGGGAGAGGGGCCTCCGAACATGGGGGCTGGTGCGGAATTCCCATGCTCTATCGGCACCACTTCCCTACGCGATCTATTCCGATACTTACGATCACAGGTGTTACGTAAGGGGACTCGCTAAAACAGGCTTCGGAGGTCATTTATGGACACCCGAAGTTAGAGACGCCACAAGTGTTGACGATTTGATTCGCCGCGTTCAATCAGTCATCTTTTCGCCCTACGCGATGATCAATTGTTGGTACATGAAACTGCCACCTTGGCAACAAATCGACGCCGGCGCCTCAAACAGAGGCCTTCTAATGCCTGAAGCCGCAGAAACCACTCGTAGAGTTCGAGAACTGTTCCGCCTGAGGATGAGCCTCATTCCGTATCTCTATGCAGCCTTTAATGAATACAGAACCATGGGCCTACCGCCGATTAGGGCTCTGGTGCTGGACTATCCTAAAGAACCTGAGGTAGTAGCCATTGACGATCAGTTCATGTTTGGACCATCGCTCATGGTCGCGCCGATGTTTGCTAACCAACAAACTCGATCCGTCTATTTTCCCAAAGGGGACTGGTACGACTACTTTACGGGCGAGAAAATCACCGGTGGACGTCGAGTCGAGGTTACGAAATCCCTTGACCAATTGCCGCTCTATGTGAAAGCAAACACCCTCTTGCCGATAGCAGAACCGATGAACCATGTAAGCAAATCGGCGACCTTCAAAATCAAAGTAAAAGTCTACGGTAATGCGCCCGTTCCGATCAATCTTTTTGAGGATGACGGAGAGACGATGGACTTCGCAAAGGGTGCCCAATCTCGCTTAGTCTTAGCGTGGCAAAGCGGAAAAGGATCCGCGAACCGGACAGGTTCATTTGCTACCAAGCGATATGATATTACTTCCTGGGAAGTAGTCAAATAGCTTAGCTTGGCTTGGAGATCGGGCCAACAGCGAGCCTTCGGAAGTCCGATGGCTCGCTATCTAATTTAATTCGAGGCTTCACATCCCAAAAGGATGCAGCTTTTGAATTTAGTCCTTATCGCCACCCGAGCGAGGGGGTACGGGCGGGCGCTTCGGATTGCCAACTTTCGCAGGTGCGCCCATACCTGGCATCATCCCTGGCATCATCCCTGGTCCGCCTCCCATCCTCCCATTCATCATGGTTTGGATGGGTGGAATCATAGCCATGCCGGTAATTCGCATGTCCCGCTTGCTAATCTTGTAGATCACGTCACCACGCGTAACATAGAGATTCTCACCGTCCTGAATAAGTTCACCAAGTGGAGGAGGAGCCATCCCAAATTGACCGTTAAAGTTAGGTTGACCGGGCATTCCAGGATTCATTCTTTGAGGTCCAGGCTGCCCAAATCCTCTTTGGCCCGGAGGGCCCGCTGGAAAGGATCCGCCAAATCCGCCGCCTTGTTGAGCAGGAGGTGGTGGCTCCTGAGCCGAAGCTCGATGGACAAGTAACATACTTGGTCCAGCAAGGACCCCAAGTGCCGCGATTCCAACTGAAAATCTTAATATTCGATTCATTGCTGCCTCCGCTAAGTTGAACTCAGTACCTTCACTATACAGCTAAAGATCGAAGCAAGATTTCAGAGCCTAGCGATTGCCGTGGTTCGCAAGATATCCTCATCCAACGCCTATGATCCATTTACTTCTGGTCTCTGTAAGCACTTGGATGCTTGGTCCCTTTGACCGCACCAACATCACCAACCCGATTCTTGGGCCAAACCCAAGATCTGCTTTTAGGGATCCTATGCGCAAGAAGGTAGTGAGTTGGGAACACGATCACGTATTCAATCCCGCAGCCATTGATTATAAGGGCCAGATCTATCTCCTTTATCGCGCTGAAGACAACAGCGGTTCCGGGATAGGTGGCCACACATCTAGGATTGGGCTCGCTGACAGCGTAGATGGGATCCACTTCTCCAAGCAGAAATTGCCGGTGCTCTTTCCTACAAACGACAAAGCAAAGAAATTCGAGTGGACCGGAGGTTGCGAAGATCCGCGGGTCGTCCGAAGGCCGGACAGCACCTTCGTCATGACTTACACCGCTTGGGATAGAAAAACTGCTCGATTAAGCGTAGCCACCTCAAAGGATTTAGTTCATTGGAAGAAGTATGGTCCCGCGTTTCTAGGCAGTAAGTTCGAAAACACTTGGTCGAAATCCGGATCAATCGTAACTCAAGTTGTGAAGGGTCAACTGGTTGCGGCAAAAGTTAACGGAAAGTACTGGATGTACTGGGGCGAAGGCACCCTGAAGGTCGCGACATCAACTAACCTGATAAATTGGAAACCCCTTGCCGATACGAACGGCAAGCTATTAGGTGTCCTAACGACCAGACAAAACTCTTTCGACAGTGATCTGGTCGAGCCAGGTCCGCCTGCCGTGCTAACAAAAAAGGGCATCGTTTTAATCTACAACGGTAAGAACGCTCAAAAAGGCGGTGATCCAACACTTGGCCCGGGAGCTTACGCCGCTGGACAGGCCCTCTTTGATCGGCAGCACCCTGAGAAGCTCATCGACCGGGGTCAAACTTGCTTCCTCAAGCCCGAATTGGCCGTGGAAAAATCGGGCCAATATGCTGCAGGAACCGTGTTTACGGAGGGACTTGCCTTCCAAAAAGGGCGGTGGTTTCTCTACTATGGGGCTGCCGACTCCTTTATTGGAGTGACAGTCACCAAAAAGTAAATCGAACTACGCCTTTCTTTTGAAGATGAGAACGAGGTCCCTGCCTGACATAGGGTAATTCATTAAGGCGAAATGGCTGACCGTTTTGTCTGCGGTCAAGGTTTCACCTGAATCCAAATCGATGAGCGTCAGATTGTAGAGGCCGTCGCTGATGGAAAGGCCCAAAACCGATGCCTTGACTGATGACTGTCCAGCTCCCGCGGTAAGTCGAAGTACCATCCAGTCAGATTCTCCCAGAGCCATCGCTCTAGCTTGTGGACCCGCTTTGGTCACCGTAAAATCGGTAATCCGAACCCAATCTGCACCCCGATTTTCTACTTTGATGCTGACTTTTCCGGCCGCGAACGGAACGATGATCGGATTACTAGGGGCATAGTTCTTGTCCTTTGAACCGTAAGTTTCAGTCTTATCAAGCGACCCGTTTACATAAACCTTGATGATCGCGCCAGCCTGGGCCACTTCCGCAATATTCATGACGAACTGCCCCGCACTCTTGGCTACGAAGTCTAGGACGATTGGGCCAGTTCCCATATCCTTGTGGCCACCTTCCATGCTCTGGAAGAAGCCAGGCAACTTGGCTAACTTGTCTGGCGTTAAGTCCTCGGGCAAGTTGAAGTGCGAGGCCTCCATATTTGCCCATCCGCCACCTGGGCCAAATGTTAAGTCCCCCGATCCTTCGGTGCTGATAGTAGTCTTGAGCATTTTGGCCAGTGGATGTTTGGCAATTTCGCTCAAATGAACGACTTCAGAAGCGTTCTTAAAGTCACCGTAAAGGTCAAGCGGACCCACTTGGTCCCAAGACCAGAACATTGCGGGACCGGCTTGGTTGGACAACATTCCAGCGTAAATCCCATCTCGAATTCCGGCTCTCACACTTGCCTTATCACCTGTTGGAGGACCAAATTCTCCGAAGAAGACCGGCTTATCTTTTGGAAGTTTTGCTCCCGCCACTGCGTTCAGCACGTTGGATGGATAGGTGTGGGGCTGATAGTAATCCATCGTTTCGAACAACCCCGGCCTTTCAATGGCCGAACTAGTCGTCACCATATGCTTATAAGGATCAAGCGAACGGACATATTCCGCCATCTCTTTGTGCCAGCTTTCGATGTCTGCCCACCGGTCTTCATACCGGGCATCCACCCACTCGACCTCATTAAAAAGCTCCCAAGCGAGAACGCTTGGTGAAGCCGCGTATCGGGCAACGGCATAGCGTAACCACATCTTTGCCTTCTTCTTGGCCTCCGGTTGAGTAAAGAAGTCACCCGCGTCTTTCAGGAACCCGCCCTTGGCCGCATTCCAAGGATGATCGGGCCAGTTTGGGTTCACCTTCGAACTAAAAGCACCGTGGTTGAACAGAACGAACTGAAAGTCAACACCCGTTCTTTCGCACTGATCGATGATCGATTCCCATCGATCAAGAGCCTTTGGCCAGAGTTGTCCAGCTATGACGCTGGTATCGTTTTGCGGCCACCAAGGGTTCTTGCCGTCCCAACTGCATGCCCAAATCCGACTCCAATTGATGCCCGCGTGCCCCATAAGCGAGAGTTGATCGAGAAGCGTGGGTGGACCATCGCCCTGCCAGCCTAGATTGAATCCAATAGGATAGTAAGGCGTACCATCATCCCAAATGAATCGATTCTTATTAAATGGATCGGGATGTACGAATCCGTGTTCAATCGGCCGAGTAACGTTGAGCAATCCCTCTTGAGGTTGCTCCAACATTTTCTTGCCGTTTCGATAAAGCGTGGCTTTGTAGAGGCCCTTTATCGGTGCAACCAACACCGCTTTGTAGCCAGATTTCCCATCAAAATAGGCAAGCCTATCTATCGCTGGACCGGACGGACCAACGAACTGAACATGCACGTCATTTTGTTCAGGATCATACGGATTGCCTGCAAACTGAACTTGAAACGTTGCAGTTGCCGGACCAAACCAGACCGTCTCAAACGCTAAGTTCACAAGACTAAATGCAGGAAGCATGATCCTACTTTAGCCGTTTTTGAAAGGAATCTAGACCCACATGGGGTCACTTCAACTGGAACCGCATCTCAGTAGCGTTTTCGACCTTCTTCCACTTCCCCGTCAATGCATGGAGGAATTGACCACCATGTCCCGAGTGTCCAACTAATAGAATTCGACCGCCCATATATTGGCGTCGGAACTCGTCTATTGACACGTCGACTTGGGCCAAACCAGAGTTGTAGTCGGGCGAATTTGGGTACCGATCTTCGGCGCGTAGCAATACAAAAAGGCTAGTTAGTTCCTTTGGTACAACGATCTTTGCACCCCAGTCAAAGTGCGTTGATCGTGCATTCTTAGGTCTTCTCCCCGTACAGCATTCATAAAGCAGCGGCCAGATGGTAGCCCGTTGATGGGTGGCTCGGAGATAAGGCGCAATGCTTAGGAGCGCCCTTGGAGAGGGTGAAACTAGAATCCGATCGAATTTAGGTTCCCTCGTTAGTCTCTCAGTAAGTGCTGTGACTTCAGCCTCACCTTTCTTCGAAAGGACGTTCAACGTTCTTGAGTTGTATCGACCAGTAGCATTTGCGACGGTTTCACCGTGTCGCACAAATACGAGGTCAGTCGGATTGATGAACGCCAAGGCAAACGCGAGGACAGAAAGCACTCTCGGAGGGTACCTCGGGCAATTTCCGACAAACAAAGGAACAGGCTATCTAGAGAGCTAAGTTACCGATCAAGTCGTCATGGCCAAAATAGAAATGCTGTGAATACTGACCCGGTTTGAGCCAGATTAACGCGGTGGGCACCCCTTTGAGGACAAATGCAGCGACGGCCTGGCCACTTTCAGGTGTCAGGGTTTCTCCTTCCTTGTGAGTGATAATGAGATGCAGAAGATCCTCTTCTCCCTCAAATTGGTAGCGAAACTCTCCCACGCCACCCGAGAATTCGTTGTTCTCGAGCCCTACCGAAATCAAGGCATAGTGGTCGCTTGGCCTTGACAACGTTCTGTCAAAAGGGGGCAGCTTTATTGTGCGATTCACTTCAACGAATTCGAGAATCCTTTGCATCACCTCATTGCGACGAGCTTGTTCTTCAACTGTCGGCTGCAAAGGAATCTGTGACGTCATGTCCAAAGTATACGAGGCAATGGCATTCCTCAAGTCTCTCGGGGGTGTGGTTGTTTTGGCTAATTATTCTGGCATTCAAGCCCAGTTGACCTAATCCAATCGCTTAAATCTGGAGTTTTCGAATTCTGCCTTGCGTCGGTCGAGTTCTTCATCGGCATGCTCAACCTCCGTTTCGATTTCTTGTCGAATTTCAAGTACAAGTGCAAACAACTCTTCACACCAGGAACCCAATCGTACGAGACGAAATTCTTCGCCGTTGTCAGAATTACTAATCCAATCTAAAACGAGTTGATCTTTGTAGTAGATCTTTTGCTCGTGCGAAAACCAATCTCGCCTGTCGATCTTTCGGTTGCGGACATTGAAATTACCGCGTTTGGAATCTGCCCAATCAAGGCTGCGGTCATCATGACGACGGGTCTCCGGCAGGTTGGAGGTCAACTCCATTAGGGACCGAGCGAGCGTCAAGTGCTTCCCGTTCTTCGGATCGAAACCATCTATTCGAGCCAGAGACTTGCGGTCGTCCTCGATCTGCTTAACGAGCGACTTGGTGTAAAGGCGAACGCCATCCAACCCGGAAATGCTCTTTCGCTTCGAAAACAAACCCATGTTCTTATCTCAGCCTGGGCACAACTAAAGCAGCCGTGGTCGAAGCTGCTTTAAGAAACTGGCGGAGCGGGTGGGATTCGAACCCACGATTCGGTTCAACGCCGAATACGCGATTTCCAGTCGCGCTCCTTCGACCACTCGGACACCACTCCGCGACGCACCTATTATGCCAGAACCTGGGCTCAAGATTGGAGAACTCGGGCACCAAGATCGACAAGTGATCGATAATTTAGCGACCGATCGGAGATTTCAACCGACCGACCCGCTTTCAAAGCCATCTTTGCAAGTTTCTCCATATTGCCAGCCGGATTGACCTGGACAAATGAGAGCCTCTTGGATAGGCAGCCTACTAATCGGTCCCTCACCTGATTGTTGACTCCCTTAAATCCTGCTTCAGGCCGGAACGGGCTCACTACTAAGTCGGTCGTCGGATCAAAGGATTCTCGCCACAGTGTCGATTCATGCATCTTGTCATCCTTCAATTCGGGACCAAACGCAGTAAACAAGCCTCGATCAAGGCATAGAATCCGGGGAGATCCCCACCGAAGTGGAACGACGGCGGAACGTTTATACTCGGGACGGTTATGCCCAGAAACCAGGATTTGGGAACGTAACACCCCCTCTTCTGTAACCTTCTCGATCAAGTCCAAGTCCGCTGGACGCGAGTGTCTTGAACTCAAGACACAAAATGTCTCCGTAGCCAAGAGTTTGGTATTCCCGTATAGAAAAAGAATTCCCGGAGGATCGGGATCCATCTCTTCGATCAGACTTGGATAGTGGGCATCGGCTGACGAAATTAGCGTAACCCCTAACCCCGACAAGCGCTTCTCCACCGCAAGCGTATATCGAATGCGAGCATCCGGAGCTTCCGTCAGGGCCACGCAAGCTTTCGTCAAAAGCCGATATTCCTCTCGAAATGCTTCGGCGGAGAGTACCAAGAACTCTTCTGGCGTACGGCCAAGAAGGTCGTTGCGCGCTAAAACTCGCGTTACGGACTTTCCTCCAATTCCGGGAGTCATGGCCAAAAGCAGTGCGAACGATCGCCGCGAAAGGCTCATTTGATTCCCGCCAATCGCTTCGCTGCCCCTAATAGAACCTTCACGGCCAAGTCGCCTGACCGGTTCATTTCTTCAATGACTTCTTCGTGACTCAAAGGGTTTTCCGAGATACCTGCTGCCAAGTTTGTAACGATGGCCAAACAGCCATAGTCCACTCCAGCCTCCCGCATAAGAATCGCTTCGGTAGCTGCGGTCATGCCCACCAAATCTGCTCCGAACGACTTGTACAACACGATCTCATGAGGTGTCTCGAATCGTGGACCGTTTCCGCATAGATAGACACCCCCGTTCTGAGCCCGAACTTCCATTTCTTGTGCAGACGCTAATAGCGCGGCACGGGAATTCGAACCGAACGGTTGGGTGAAATCGGTGTGGACGACGACATCATCAAAAAGCGTGGAGTTTCGGCCCGTCATGTCCAGAAAGTCGGAACACACAACGAGTGTTCCAGCCGGCCATTCCCGCCTAAGACTTCCCACTGCGGCCGTTGACAAGCAAGCTTTTACGCCCAATTGCTTCATACCGAGTACCATGGCCCGGTAGTTAACTTTGTGCGGTGGAACCTTGTGACCGGCAGAATGCCTGCCAATTAAGTAGAGTTTAAGCCCATCAACTTCTACATATCTTCCGTGGAGCGTTCCTGCTGAAGTGGGCACATGCAATGGCACGCCACCGAATTCGAGCAGTCTTTCTCCAATTCCAGTGCCCCCTATGATTCCAACGTCGACCTTCATACCTGTGTCGATTATAGAAGGGGGCGACGCATTAGTTAAGCAAGCTCCGCCTTTTTGTTGTGCCACTTCAACTTATAAGGCGGATTTGGGTGAACCCCTAGGATCCGTTTGAAGCTTAGTTCTTGCGACAAGAAATTCAAACAGAAGAGTGCCGCCCTTAACCGGGCGGCTCTTATTCTTGTTTACCGTCTTGTTCTAATGCGAAGAACGGTTACCGAGTAGGCAGGATAGGTCCGTGCAAACCGGTTGCTGACCGTGTCCAGCCTAAAAGAACGAGGAGATACCTTGGTTGGCTCGGCAATCGAATTGACATCGTCAGGCATTCCTGTAAGCTCCCATCCAACACAAACTGGGTTGACTGCTCTTACTCCTTGAAGCACCATTTCAGTCCTCACTGGTTCTCCGGTTACATTGACAACCTTGACGATGACTTCACCATTACGGGTGACTCGGCTCGCACCGGCATAAATGGCGTTTACGGGTGGGATAGGCTGTTCCGTAAATTCAGTGATCAGTTTGCCGTCCAAGAAGCACTTGACATTTGCGCCATGAATTTCGATTTTGATGTCGTACCAACGGCCCGTTTGGACTGTAGTATCAGTCGATCGACCCATTTCTTCTGTGTTGCCACGGTTATGACGCTGAATGGCAGAACGGGTGTTATTCCAACCACCGATATTCCACTGCCAGTAGTCACTTCGATTTTGTGCGTGGAACAGAATCAAAAATCCTTCTGAACCGCCTAACTTACGCGCCTTTACTTGATAGGTGTAATCGGTCCAGTTTGCATCGCCTGCAGTGGCGTGGGTGTCGTCACCCATAGAGGATTGACGTAGCGATCCACCATCGACTTTCCAGGTTCCCTGACTAAGTTTCCAACCCTCCGTTCCGGTGGCGAAGTCCTTGGAATATAAGGTCTTGTTGTCGTGCGAAACGACGGCATCCTTATATTCAGAATCCGTTCGCCAGGTGCCTAGCCCAATCGAACCATGCGGAACGAAGGGTTTGGTGGGTCCAGAATTAATGGTCGAAACGGTTGTCGGAATAACTTCATCGCCCGTATTCTTAGCGAACATTGACTGAACATAGAACGAGGGTGAGCCAAAGCTAGTCAATGCGTCATAACCAATGAGGTTTGTGGGCCATTGCGAAGCGCCTGGATTTACGTTGACCAAGAGTGGAGCGTAGGCCTCCATAATCACGAGGTCAGAATTTCGTTCCAAGCCAATGAGCCAAGCGGCATCGCCTAAAGCTGCCTGATGAGAGGGTGTCGGTCTTCCTTCAATGGATGCCCATTCGCCAACAAAAATCTTGGATCCCTTCCGATCATAGTGGTCATAGTGGCCCGAATCTCGCTCCATATCCGCCGCGGATCGATAGTAATGGTCGTCCATAACGTCAGGTTTTCTCGACCGAACTGAAGCGGTTGCTATGGTCTGTATGAAGGGATACTTTGCTTTGATGGCGTCATGAAACTGCGTGAATCGACCGTCGTAATTCATGGATCGGTCAAACGAGTCTTCGTTTCCGATCTCAACATATTTGAGCGGAAATGGCTTGGGATGACCGTCTTGCGCACGTCTTGCGCCCCACGTCGTTGTCGTATCACCCGTAATGTACTCAATTTCATCAAGAGCATCCTGTACGAACGGCTGCAATTTGGGACCAGCGTCCACGTGCTCTCCTTGGAGCGCATAACCTGCAAAGACGCTGAGAACTGCCTGCATGTGTAGATCTTCACACCATTCGAGAAACTCTAGCAATCCCATGCCGTCAGAAGACCGGTAGCCCCAAGGTCCTTGGTGGCCCTGGCGCTTAGTTACGTCTCCGATCGTAGCTTTCCAGTCAAATCGTTCGGCAATCGTATTGCCTTCAAGGTAATTGCCACCTGGAAGTCGTAGGAAACTTGGCTGCATTTCTGCCAATTTCTCCATGATGTCAGGGCGATTCCCGTTGGCTCGATTCTTATAGGTTGGCGGAAATAAGGAGACTGTTCGGAGTGAAAACGTTCCAGGATGTAGCCCCGCGATGACCAATTGGTTGTCGGAAGTTGCTGGAACTGAGCGCGTTTTGAGCTCAACTGTATATTGCTTCCACTGTCTAGTAATCCTGGGCACGACCGATAAAGCAAGAATAGATCTCCGGTCATTGCTTTGGATGGCTACCTGAAGTGGACCCTTGAATTCGCTATCTGCTTTGGCATAGAATGTCGCTCGATAGGTCGTGTTGGGCAGGGCGGGAATGCCCCAGAATCCATCGTTTGCGACGCCTACGGCCCCCGAGTCTGACGCGGAAGAAATTTTCACTTTGAGGCTGGGCATGTCTCCAAATGATCCTGGTTCGAGATACATCTGCCCTGAGCCCGTGCCTGTTGTTACGAGTGACCAGTGGACGGGATTAGAGGGATGATTCCTTAGGCCTCGGTTCTGAACCAGTTCGCCATAAAGTCCGCCGTCATAGCCGTAGTTGATTTCTTCGGTCATCATCCCATAGAACATGGGGCTGATCTTTGGACCTGGCGTATCTGCGTGAATGGTTATTTGGCTTTTGGTTGTCTGCCCTAAGGCGGCACAAACAGTTAGGCAGAAGATGCCGACTGACCCAATAAACCGGTCACGAAAGCTCAGAGTAAGCATGTAGTTATCATAGAATAGTGCCGTCTTTCTGTGCTCGTGCAATATCAACGCCCGTGTTGTTTAGGCAGATTTTGAATTAGGTCTGCTCAGATGAATAGGCGATATTTTCTTCAGATCAAATCCTAAATAGGTAGACAAATGTATAGTAATATATAAGTATCGTGGGCTATCTGCTTTGGGTGGAATTGGAAGGGTTTTATGTGGATCACCACGGTGTAATTGACAAGCCATTGGTGGTTTCCAGGGACAAATTGGTGCTGGATGCCAACCCACTAGCCAAGCGTCGTGGCATCCGTCTCGGCATGGAAGTCAGGCAAGCAAAAGCGGTTGTTAACGATTGCCTGGTGCAGGAGTGGGAAGAAGAATGCTATCTCCCGCGAAGAAAGATGTGGCTGGATGTTTGTACCGATTTCACCGGCATTATTGAACCGCTTGACCAACATATTGCCACCTTGGACCTTAGCGGTCACCCATGTCCGTTGGACGTCACCGAAAAACTTGTTCGTGAACTAGTCAGTCGCACCCAACTCATGGTCCACTACGGGGCTGCGCCTTCGGTATGGATTGCCAAACTTGCTGCCGACCATGAGGATCTTGGACAGGCAATCGAATCACCTGCAGGTTTCTTATCGGCGCTGCCCGTCAAGGATTTGCTTCCCGCAAGCGAAGAAACACGCAACAGACTCAGCTTCTTGGGATATCGAACGATTGGTCAGGTTGCCGACATCCCGTTGCCCGTCCTTCAGGGTCAGTTTGGTGAAGAAGCACTCACCATACTCAGCGCCGCTCAAGGAAGGCATCAACAACCTGTTCATCCGCTCTATCCCCTTGGCTCGGTGCATGAGTGCCTCATTTTCGAAGGGGATGTCGAATTGCAGGAAGCGATCGATGATGCCCTTCGCCTCATCGCGGATCGAATCGGAAACAGGCTTACCCATCGTTCGCTTCAAAGTTCACAGCTTGAAATCAAGCTGGAAATGGAGCAGCGAATAGTCGCTAAATCACGCCGTTTCACCAAACCGATTCACAATTCGCTCTCAGCATTGATTGCGATGCGCCTACTCATTCAAGACGCTATCGACGCTCCTGTTTCGAGTATTCGTGCCACGCTGACTGATCTTGAAAAGACTAGGCACCGACAGCAGGAGCTTGAGGGCTTCACCTTTCTGAGCAAGCGTCCAGAAGCTTCTTCTGCGGTTAGTTACGTTCGAACCGTATTCGGCGAAAACTCAATTAAGCTTGCTAGCCAGATCCAACTGCCCAGACGAATGCGGGTGCTAAAGGAGTGGCAAAATGCCACCGGCTGGCGATAGCACCCTGGCGCTTTGGCGGGAAGTCGGTGAATGGTGGGCAGATCAACCTCCACGAGAAATTCACCGATTCATCGACGAACAGGGAATTCGCCGCGAAACATACCGCCCGCTTACGCCTGACGGAAATGCCTTTGGAACCGATAGCCAAGTTGCCCATATGGGGCAAACACGCCGCATCAGTCACGATAAAGTCGCTTTGGCGTGCGGTATGGTCCACACCCCAGACCTGGTTAAGTTTCATGCCTCTGCGAAAGAACAGACATTTGCAACGCTACACACTCTGAGTGGCTATGCCTTTGGACGTAGCGCCATGCTGGCGGCAAGCATTCCCGCACTCGTAGCCTCCCGAAGTTCGTGCGCAGCTCTTATTGCTGACCCGTTCTCCCTAACCGGAGCGGCGGAATTTTCACAAACTGCCTTTCAGGTCGGTATCAAGCCGCTTATTGGCGCGAGCTTTGAAATGAATGACGGCGGGGAGATTGTACTGGTCGCATGCAACCGCATAGGCTTCCGGTCACTCTCCAGGCTCATTACAGCATGCCATCTAGGAGAACCCCGCCTCTATCCTCTCTGCACATGGGAGAGGCTGGAACAACATACGGAAGGACTCTTGTGCCTTACCGGCGGCGATGTGGGCCCTGTAAATCGTGCACTAATTCGCGGACAATATCCAGAGGCAAAAGCATGGTTAGAACGATTGAGTCATCTTTATGGTCCAGATAATCTCTATCTTGAGATTGAACGCACTTACATGCCTTGGCAGATTGCCGTGAACCGGTCACTGCTGCAATTGGCGGAGGAAATGAACCTCACACCTGTCGCTGGCGGTGTGATTACCCATGCTCACCCCAGCCAGTTTCCTGCCCAAGATATGGTGGGCTGCATTGAAACTCTATGCCTCATTGATGAAGTTGAAGGACGAAAGCCAAGGCGACATCCGTCCCAACCCCAAGTGCCCTCTCTCCCTTGGCGAGGACTTAATACGGAGCGTTATCTCCGCAACGCGCACGAAGTCTGGGAGATCTACTCTGATCGACCGGATCTGTTAACCAACACCATGCAAATCGCCGATAAGTGCGAGCGCAACATCTTGCCTGGACATACCGACCTACCACGTTACTGCGAGGATGAGAACAATGCCTTCCGAGAAATTACCCTCGGTGGAGCACGGCAAAAATATCCCAACTTCAGTCGTGAACTGCATGTGAGGCTAGACATGGAGATGGAACGCATCATACGCTTGGGTTATGCAGGGCATTTCCTGATCGCCTGGGATATGTGCCGCTGGGCACGCAATCAGGGAATCCTGTTTAGTGGACGAGGTTCGGTGGTCGACTCAGTCGTAGCGTATTGCCTCGGGTGCTCAAGGATCGATGCCTTCGAGCACGACCTCTTTTTCGATCGATTCCTGCCTGCCGATGGCAGTAAGCGACCCGACATTGATATCGACTTTGAAGCAAGGAGACGAGACGATATCCGTCTTTACCTTTCGGGAAAATACGGCGAAAAGCATGTGGCCACGGTGGCGGCTGTGGGAACGTACGGAACCAGGGGCATCGTTCGTGAAGTAGGAAAAGTCCTCGGAATACCGCCTGGCAGCCTCACTTACCTATCCAAGCGACTCCATGGCAGTGTTTCTGCAAGTCGCTTGGAACAAGAGATCGAGCTCAAGCCAGAACTCCGCGATAGTGGAATCCCTCGGGAAAGATTCCGTTGGGTCTTTCAACTTGCACGGGAAATGATGGATCTTCCGCGCAATATGCGCGCCCACTCGTCAGGCGTAGTCATCTCACGAGACCCGATTGCAGATACCGTGCCGGTCATGTATTCCGGTGTAGAGGACATTCGCATCATCCAATGGGATAAGCGAAGCGCCAAACGCTGTTTCGACAAGTTTGATGTGCTCTGTCTTCGGGGCAATGACGTTTTGTCAGATACGCAAAGAAGAACCCGCGAGCAAGTTCCCGGGTTCAGCGTAGAGAACCTCCCTCTAGATGATCCGGAGACTTATCGCGCTATGCGCGCAGGGCAATTGATTGGCATTCCTCAATCTGCTTCTCCCGCTATGCGGCAAGCCCACATTCGCCTACGTACGGAGAATTTCAAAGATGCTGGTATCGTGCAAGCCGCTATCCGACCTGGAGTAGGCGGCGCGGTCAAGATCAACGAATTCATTGCACGACGAAGGGGAAAGCCATTCACGTTCTCTCACCCCGAACTCAAACGAATTCTAGGTGCTACCCACGGAATCGTCGTCTTCCAAGAACAGATCGACCAACTCCTTCAAACTTTCGGAGGCTACAGTTCCGACGAAGCGGAAGAGATACGTGAAGCCGTTCATAAACGAAGGCGAGAAGATTACGTCCAAAACATCCGCGAGAACGTGATCGCCAACATAGTTAGCAATGGTTTCACTCCTGAAGTCGCTCTGGAAGTCTATGAAATCGTTGCCGTTTTTCAGGGATATGGCTTCGCCGAAGGGCATGCGATGGCCTTCGCCGAAATCTCAATTCGATCCGTTTGGTGCCAGCAAAACTATCCTGCCGAATACTTTGCCGCAATGCTTGATGCTCAACCTGCGGGATATTACGGTCCCTGCACCCTGGTTAATGAAGCCCGGACGCGTGGTGTAAAAATCCTCCCCCCCGATATCAATCTAAGCGCGGTTACCTTTAGTGTGGAGAACGTGATTTCTCACGAGGATCCTCGGCTGATCGTTCCTAACGGAGGCATCCGCATTTCGCTCCAGCAAATTGGAGGACTCTCCAAAGAAACAAGGGAACGCTCCGTGATGGAACGCATGGACGGAGCCTACACATCCATGTTTGACTATGTCGCCCGGGTTCGCCCTCAAAGAGATGAACTCGAAACCCTTATTCTGTGCGGTTGCTTCGATACGCTCGAACGCAATCGACGCTCCCTTCTTTGGGCCATCCCAAGTGCGGTTGAATATGGCAATTTAATAGAAGCAACCCGCACGACACTTCCACTTTTGCCCAATGAACCACCCTTACCCAAAGGGGTGGAGGGGTTTACGGCGACTGAAGAAAGACTCTATGAACGCGCGATACTCGATCTGGATGTGGATAAGCACCTGATGGCGTTTGAGCGAGATCGAGTGCTTGCTAAGGGCGGGTTAACGGCCGCCCAAGCAAGCATCTTGTCTCACAACACCAAAGCTTTTGCTGTGGGCAACCCTATTCGACTCCGATTTCCACCTACCGCAAGCGGCAAGCGCGTCATGTTCTTCGACTTGGAAGATGAAACAGGTTTATTGAATGTAACGTGTTTCGACGACACCTATCAGCGGTACGGGCATACCGTGATCTGCTGTCCCTATATCACAGTCCGTGGCGTAGCCCAAAATCGAGACGGCCATATCGCCTTTCTCGCAAACGGTATTTTCCCATTCAAACCCTCTATTCACGACCAAATTCCCGTCACGGCACCCTTACCCATTGCTACCGCAGACTTCCTGGTCCGCTGAACGAAACCTAAGGAACAAAAACGAGCAAAACGCAGTACCCTGCGAAACGTTAGGAGAATCAATGGTGCGCGTCAAAAAACATCTCGGGCAGACATTCACTGGCGCACTTGTTGCCATAGGAGTATCGAGCAGTAGCTCAGCCCACGCATTTGACGTCATCACCAAAAAACAAACGCTTGACCTATCATCGATCGAAACGCACGTTGCCGATAGGCTGATCTCCCAACACATCCCGGGAGCGGCCCTCATCATCGTCCAGGACGGAAAGCTAGTCGATCTCAAGTGCTACGGATACAGAGATTTTCCGCAGATGCTTCCGGTCACGCCCCTGACCCCATTCTGTATCGGAGCATGTACACAAGCCTTTACCGCCATGGCCGCAGAAATGGCGGTTGATGCAGGGTTGGTCTCACTCAACGACGATCCCAAGAAGTACCTTTCCGAATTCAAACTCACCGAACCACCTAAGGCGACAAGACTCACACTAGGGGATTACCTAAGCCAACGAAATGGCCTCGAAGAGCCCCACGCTGAGTTGGACTGGAACGATACATCACCTAAGAAGATGATCCACGTCATCTCAGGTGAACGACCCACCAACCTGAAGAAGAAAAAGCCTTCGGCAAGTGATATGAACTACTGCATCGCCGGCTTTGCCGTGGCAGAAGCGTCAGGGACGACATTTGACAACTTAATAGCCCAAAGCATCTTTCGACCACTGGCAATGAATGACAGCCGAATCGAATCCTCCATCCACCTAGCTGAAGATGCCCGGGGACACGTCCTCAATAAACACGCCCAACCCGTTCGGTACGACCACTTCATTGATCCCCTTTCCATGCCCTCAAATGGAATCTTGTCCAGCCCACGCGACATGGCAAAGTGGCTCGCCTTCCTCACTGCTGAAGGAGTCTACGACGGTAAACGACTCATCTCAGAGCGAGGCTTCAAAGAGTTGATCGCACCCATATTCGGAAGCGACAGACATGAATGGGCACACCAATCCGTGAACGGTAATCGAATCATAACTCACTCAGGAGGGACGTCTGGATACTGCGCCTCCGTGAGCTTCCTGCCCGCGCAACATGTTGGCGTCGTTCTGCTTACGAACCTCGGCACTACTTCAAAGGAAGTAGAAGACAGCCTGCCCGCTTGGATACTCTCCCAAGTCATGGCAACTCAATAAAAGAGACAAAACCTCTTGCCAAATTCTGTGGCTACCTTTATAATAATAGACAGTTGTCTACTATTTTCAAAGACACTGGAGGACCTATGAAGTTTCAAGAATTAATGATCTCGACCACGCAAAAAGCCGCTGATGAAGCATTTCGATATGCAGCGGCCGTTCCCGCAGATAAACTCGATTGGAAGCCACTCGAATCGGGAAGATCGGTCCTCGACCAAGCCCGGGAAATGGCCCAATGTCCCACGTGGGCAATAAGCATCCTCACTACTGACGGACCTCCCAAATTCGAAGGTCCAGAGATGGAGGCGAGTATGGCTGAAATGGCAACTTGGATGACGATTGAAGAATGTCAATCCAAATGCAATGAGAACCTCGCAAAGCTATTTGAACTCTACCAATCGATATCGGATTCGAGACTCGAAGAAACGAAGTGGCTCCCCTTCGATGGCGGTCGGGACTTCACCGTTATGGAAATGATGGATTACCCTAAATGGAACTTCACCTATCACCTAGGCCAAATCGGTTACGTCCAAACCCTCTATGGTGATAAGGAAATGTACTAGTACACAACCTGGCACTTCGCCCGTTCTCACCGGAATTGGGAACGGGCGAAAGTCGCTACTGAGCAACAAGTCGGACCAGAGCAGATACAAATCGGTCAAGGGCAAACTTGCTCTGACGAAAGAAGAGAGATGGCTCAACCAGTTCTAATTCTGACAAAAGCCAATGCCCGTCGTCAGCAAGCATCAGATCAATCCGACCGTAGAGCCACGGTTCAGAAACGGCTCCCATAACTAGCTTCGCCATAGCGGCTTGTTCGCAACTCGGGACGATCGCCTCGGAGACAGATTCGTCATCACCATCAAAGCGTGGATGCTTCACAAGGCCGTGGGTCAGCTCTCCGTCGATATGAATCAACGCTACTTCGCCTCCATCGGCCACGCACGACATGTACTTTTGAACCATGGCCGAGTGAGTCTTTTGAATCGACGCAACAAACGCCTCTGCTTCAGATAATTCGTTGCGAGAGAACCGCTGAGTCATAAACGAGCCCGCAGAAACGGTCGGCTTAACTACAAAATCATCCCAGCCTTCGTCATCAAGGATTTGACCTAATCCTTCAGCCAAATCGATATAGCGAGTTGGAACTGTCGAAATTCCCAATCCACTTAACTCAGACAGATAATGCTTGTCCAAATTCCAAAGAACCAGGTCCTTTCCATTCCAAAGCGACGTCCGGGCCGAGACTTCTTCAATCCAAGACCGGAACCCTATCTCATCTTCATAATAGTTCCAAGTCGAACGCAAAACAACAAGATCAAATCGTTCCCACTCAACCTTTCGATCTTCCCATGGTACGAGTTCGACCTGTAAGCCGGCCGCTTTGCAGGCATCTATGAGGATGGATTCATCGGGATCTGGTTCAGGAATATTGAAACAAGTAACTAGCGCAACAATAGGCATGGGTCAAATTACAGCTAGGGCCCAATCTTTCTAAGCTCAATGGTTGTGATGCTCTTGGGAGGCGCTGTGAATCCAACTTTACCTGCGGAAATCGAAACCGTAGTGACTAAAGGAGTCAAATAATGGCCATCGGAAACGGTGTAGGCTTTGGCGGCATTCGGTGCGAATTTACTCAAGTTAATCGTGAATGGAGTCGCCCCAGGTGTCTTGTTGATGACAACCAATGTCATGCGAAACGGATCGGCTCTATCGACAGCCCCGTAAACGGAATTCTGCGATGGAGTTTCACCGGTTACCTTGACACCGTAAAAGGCAAATTTGGAGCCGCTACGGTCATAGTTCGTAAAGGCCTTAAAGCCAGCAAGCTCTGCAAGGTTTCCTGAGTTCAATCCCCAGTTTGCCGCCGCAAAGACGCCATATCTACCAAAGATTCCAAGTACGTCAGCTTGAGCGATGGCACCACTGATGGCATTCCCACCGCCATAGTTGTATTCGGTGAACGCAAGTTTGGTCTGAGGGTAGTTGGCGTTGATACGGCTAAATGTATCGGGAAGTAACTGGATCGCTTTTCCTCCCAGGGATTGAGCAATCCAACTGTTCTCGACATAAGTTGGATCCCACAAGGATCGAGGAGCTTGGATTCGAGCATCGCTGAGCCCAGGGGTATCTGCGTCAGTAGTTATTCGCTGGCCATCACCAGTTGCTTCCGGATACCAGTGAAGATCAAGGACATCAATCAATCGTTTCTTGGCAAGGGCTCCTTCAGTTTTCATACTTTGAAGGTAGAAGTCCAAAAAGTCGCGGCCGCCGGCATCCGAAGCGTTTTGAAGTGTTCGATACCCGTACCATCCGTAATTTGCCGGTCCGAATACGAGTGCGGAAGGTGAAACGGCTTTGATTGCTTTCGAGAAACTGACGTTATTTGAAATCAGCTCTGCGTACTTCACAGGATTTGGGTGAATTTCCGCGTGAGTGGAAGCCCATAAATCGGGCTCATTATCGAGGCAGAACATGATCGGGTGTTGTACGGTTCCAAACCGCTTAATGTAGTTTACAAACTCATCCTGATAGACGAACGCATCACTTGTACTTGGCGGGTACGCAAGGTTGCCACCCGGTTTAGTGGCCAGGTTTTGCATGAAACGAACGGACAAGTAGTTGGGTGTATTTCGAACATCGCCACCACCATTTTTGTCAGCCGCCACGTAACTCACGGTTGGAATCGTGACTAGCGGTGTTGCTCCTCCACTGATAGCGGCTTGGACAAATGATTTCCCTGCCCAACCAGCCACATTGGTCGAACCCATGAGGTCGTCGTTCTGAAAGAACCAATCACTTCCCGCGTTACTAGCGTTATTCTCCCAGTTATAAGCAGTCAGGCGGTTACCACCCATCCGCGCGAAAGTAAAGCCGGAACCCATTCCAGCATAGTCGGTTGAATTTGCTCCGTAAATCAGAGAGGAAATAGCAGAAAGAGGTGTAGCGTCGACACTGATGACGGCTGGTGGGTTTGCCGGTGGAGTCGTACTCAATACGACGTCATCAACGTAATAAATGGGTTCGGCAACTCCACCTCTGTCCGCAATCCAAATACCGTCGAAATCTCCACGGTTAGAAATCCCAAGTGCGGATAATGGCACGATAAACTGCTGCCAAGTATTCTTCGCCAGGGGCGGCAAACTAAACGGCGTTTGACCAACCCCACTGGCTGTACCATTGACTTGTAACAATTGACCACCCGCAGCCCCGCCGTTAATCCAGAACGTAATCGTCTGGTAGAGGGATGCATCGATTGGGTCGTGATGAACATACAGAGCATCACCTGCAACTAAGCCTTTTACCGAGATTGAATCTTGGCCCATGTGTATGGGACTCGTATTTGTGAAGTTGGTCGTTGCCCAACTCATATTCGTCCAAATGTTGACTAGAGAATCGACATAGATGCCCATGTCAACGACATTCGTAGGCTTGGTCGTTAGTGTGATGTCGTCAACGTAGTACACGCCTTGCACGGTTCCGCTGCGATCAGCTATCCAGAAACCATCGAAACTTCCAGCGTTGGCGACGCCTAAACCAGCAAGAGGAACCGTAACACGAACCCAAGTGTTGGCTGTGAGGGCCGGCAGGTCGTAAAGCACCTGGGCATTGCCACCTAACGTAGCCTTCACCTGCAAGGTCTGTCCGCCCGCAGATCCGCCATTGATCCAAAACTGTATGGCTTGATAGCCACTCGTGCTCTGAGAATTGTGGTGCAGATACATGGCTTGCCAAGCATCTGTCTCGGTTACTGAGATTGAGTTCGTTCCCGTGTGCGCTGGAGTCGTATTGGTCAGGTTTGTATTCGCCCAACTCCAATTGACCCAGCTATTATCGAGTTGATCCGAGAACACACTTTGCTGGCTAAAGCTTAGTGCCGAAAGAAGAAGAATGCAAACAGACAGAAGGGTCTTCATTTTCACCACGGAACCGAAAGTACTGAAACTTGAGCTCAAATCAAGCCGCTAGTGCGCCATTCAGTATCGCCTCTTAGTGCGAAAAAGTTAAACTTCCAAGTTCACCGCTAGGACTTTAGGCGCAAGTAATTCACGCAATTTTGACGCACTTTGGCTAGTGTTGTAAATCAGTCTGACTAGAAATCTAGGGATCTCGCCTAAGAGAACAAACGGGTTGAATGAATGTCAGGGGTCAAGGTGTCTGCACCTATTTGCGAACTGGCGTTCTGTGGCGACGAGATAAATCAGATTTCCAGTTGCGGACCTAGTGCAATCAATCGACACTAGGACCGCAACACGGATGACCTATCGAACAGCTGTTCCAGGCAGAATGACATCCGCTACGGCGTACGACCTTCTGATGTCCTGAAGGCAGACTTTAGCGCGGCCACCAATATGGCTCATGCCGTCTAGCAATTCAATGTAGAAACCACCGTCCGTCCAGCCAACAACCTTGTTTGAGTTTTCAAATGCTGAGCGTCGTACGTTAGCTTCGAGTACTTGAGCTCGACGGTAACCCATGCAGAGTCGATCAAATTCTTCAATCGTCCCCGACCGGATTTCGTACTCTTCATACTCCATGTCGAAATTCGCCCGAATGTAGATTCCTCGTCGCATTTCATGCTCAAGCTCTTCCACATTCTCTCCATCCAATCCGATGAGAGCTTCCACGACCGAAGGATGACACTCGACAAGGAAGGCATTTCCAATGTCTTGCATCTTTCGCCACATGTCGCGTTCAATCCAGAGACTCACTGTTTCCTTGCTTGCAATCCGGCCAACACCAGTACACATGGGACAGATTTCAGTAATCTCCTGTGTGACCGACTCGCCCGTTCTCTTCCGTGTCAATTCGATCAGACCCAACGATGAAATTCTTCCCACTCGAGTTCGAGCTCGGTCTTTTCCGAGGCCATCTGTGAAGTGCTGCAGCACCTTTTTCTTGTCGGCTTCAGACTCCATGTCAATGAAGTCGCATACGATAATGCCACCCATGTCTCTCAGTCTGAGCTGTCGTAATATTTCATCGACGGCTTCAAGATTGGCTTTCAATATCGTGTCGTTCAGTGAACTGCTTCCGACTTGCTTACCTGTATTGACGTCGATAGCCGTTAGAGCTTCCATTTCGTCAATAACCAAAGAGCCGCCGGACTTGAGAGGCACCTTGTGCTGCATGATCCGCTCCAATTCCTTTTCAATGCCATATGCATCGTAAAGTGGAGTCTCCTTGTCATATAGGACAATCTTGTCTCGCATGGCAGGAGCGACCATGTTGGCCACCAGGTGTACTTTCTCGTACTCGTCAGGATCATCGATGATCATCTTGCTGATGTTTTCACCGAACATATCCCGAACGGTGCGGAACAGCAAAGTTTGATCTTTGTGCACGCAAGCAGGTGCCCGCATTTTCTTCGCTGCTTTCATGACGTCGGACCACAGGCTCTGCAAGAAGGCTACGTCGCCACGAAGTTCGGCTTCAGTCCTTCCCTCGCATTCTGTCCTTAAGATCAGTCCAAACCCTTCCGGGATGATACGATCTCCGATTTTGCGAAGTCGCTCGCGCTCCGTACGGTCATCGATCTTACGGCTTACGCCTACGCTGCCTGACTCAGGCATGAGTACGACAAACCTACCGGGTAACGCGATACGAGTGCTTACTCGGGCACCCTTAGTTCCACGTGGACCCTTGGTCACCTGAACCATCACTTGCTGGCCAGGCTTCAGAAGATCCTTGATCTTCCTTCGGCGAAGTTCACTTCGTTTGATTGATGCGGGGCTGGTGTCCGAACCTTCATCTGGAATGATATCGGCCACGTATAGGAACGCATTTCGCTCCAAGCCAATATCTACGAAGGCGGCGTCCATGCCAGGCAAGACGTTTTGCACGATGCCCTTAAAGATTGAACCTACAACTCGTTCTTCGCGCTCGACGCGATACTCCATGAGCTGGCCATCTTCAAGAAGGGCGATTCTTGTCTCACGATTGGAGACGTTGACGATAATTTCTTTCTGCGTTCCGTTACCCCGGCTATTTCCAGTAAGTGCCGTCGAGGCGGAATCATGATTTCGACGCGGCTTTCGCACACGCCCGCTTCTTCCATTGTTCATTGCTGTTTTTTGGCGGTCTGAGCCCTAGTTTACCGATAGTTCGCGTGATCTGCGTTTTGTTGAATTAAGATCTGTAGGCAAAAAATCGTAAGCGGCTTCAAACGACTCAGCACAATCTCGTGCTTGTCGTCTAGAGTATGGCTTTCTAATGCCCTTATTTACACCACACTCCTTTATATACCACTAGAGTAATTGCTTCCTCTCTATGTAAAAGTCGGTAGCATTAGCGCTTCCGCTTGTGAAAACGGATGACTGCAGCTGATGGCTGGCTGGTCAAAGTTATGGGCAATCCGACAGTCATCAACTCACGGCCAGACCAAGACTGACTGGAAAGCCTTTCGCTACCTGGCGCGTCAATGATATCAACTGTGTAAATTGCTTTCTCATCCAAACCTCGAAGTTGGACTACATGTTGTGACGGAGCCTTTCCTCGTCGAAAGGCTTGGATCACGCCTTCGTTTTTCTCTGGCAGATTGAATTGCCAGGCAATCCATTTCCCTTCATCTTGTGTGTAGGGAGTCAAGGGATAGTAATCACCGTAGTAATACTTTTCTAGTTCCTTAAGACCCTTATAAAGTTTACGTAGGGCGTCGTAATCAATTCCCTTCTCTCGAACGTCAATGCCCGAAACAAGGCTTGGAGCAGCGTTACTCCAAAAGGCATAGGGTTCGACAGGTGTCAAACCACCACCGTAATAAGGTGCATTACTTGTGGCAACTGTTCCGGTTCCGTGATATGGAAGCCACATGGAAATTCCATAGGTCATGCCTTGGTGTCCAATCGGTTCAAAGGCATAGTCGCTTCGCCACAGGGGAACGGAACGTCTCATCGTCTCCAAGTCATTCCTGCGTCCACCGGAAGCGCAGGAGTCGATCAGCATGTTAGGATGCCGTCGACGCAACTCGTCCCAGTAGGCGAGATAGCCAACAATATGTTTGTTTTCGGTTATTCCTAGTCGGTCCGGAGGGTCATTTCCCACCCAAAAAGATAGGGGATCGATATTGAAATCTTGTCGATACAAGTCGATGCGACCATCAACCAATATCTTATCGACATGATTGACAAGCCATTGCCAAGCCTTTGGATTTCCGAGGTCTAGAAGCTGATTTCCAGATGATCCACCGTGAGTACGCAAGTCGTAGCCCACAAATGTCTCAGGATGAGGAGTTGGGGACGGAGTGAGGTATCCATATTTCCAAGCTCCCGTGCCATATTCGGCATCGGCGCTATGAAGTTTTCTGTCGGCACCTACAATTAGCGCATCCAGACCGGTCGAATCAAATACGTAGGTTCCATTGCCATATCCGACGATGAAGTCAAGAAATTCGCCTTTCCTTAGGCGCACAGCACCTTCAAAAGGCGCGCGTTTCCCGTGTCCGCCCAGGTTAATTTGGCCATCGAATAATGATTTTGAACCTGACATGACGTGAACATCGGTGGTAGTCTGACCATCGATTCCTGCAAAATTCCCTGAGAATCGATAGTCACTTGTTGCTGGCGCGGTCCACCGGACTACGCTGTACTCGCCATTCGGTCCTGGATGCAGAGAAACACTTCGCCCCAGCCATTCAATGCCGTTCCATTTCAAAGGTTGATAACTCGTATTAAACGAAACACAGGGTTCGCCTCGATTGATTTTCTTGGATTGGTTGGTCTCAAGGGCCGAAAGAGGATTAAGTAGCCACTCTGGGTGGTTATCCGCAAGCCAAGTTCCAGGAGCTACTCGCTCGGGCTCAAACCAGACCATTGTTTTCAATCCACGTGCATGGGCATAGTCACTGATTGGACGGAATCCATTAGGAAATCGGACTTTGTCAACTTCCCAAGTTCCCACCTGAGGCCATCCCTGCTGTTGAACGTACCAACCTGCATCCATCCACCAAAACGAGATGCCGAGTTTCTCCTCAACGTACCGGTCAATGTGCATCTTCTGATTGGCTTCATTTGCGCCAATCATCTCTCCATACGCACGTCCACTAGTACCAAGGGTCATTGGAGTTGGCAAGTGTCCCCCAGGCTTTGGCATGCCGTGAGCCATCATCCATCTGCGCCACTGGTTCTGACCGTTAATCCAGTCGCCAGACCAATTGAGAAGCACCGTTAATGGTGTCCGAATTTCTTCCCCTGGGTGCAGCTTTAGGTGAACCTGCTCTTGCCCTGCTTTTACGTGTACTTCAGAATTGTCGCCTCGTGAGAATTCTGCGAACCATTGGCCAGGCCAGCCGACAACTATGATCGTTCCTCGGTTGCCCGATGACAAATTGAAGTAGGACATGTCCGAGTTGGTTGCCCTTCCTCCAGCAGCAGAAATTCGCTTACTTGAGTTACGTCCGAGCAGTGTTTCTAACGGCTGATAGTCGGATCGATTAGCGGGGGAGCCGACGTTATGGTGCAGTACAAATTCACTTCGCCCGTCGTGACTAAAATCTTCGTCGACCGCCAACAAATTCTCAATTATGGGAGTGTCTTGGCGACCTCGGTTCTTAAGATAGACCGTCCATTCTGTCGCTGGAAAATCGCTATAGCTGACGCTAACGCACTTGACCTCCAATCCCGACTTAGGATCGGTACGCCATACAGTCGTTTGCACTCTGCGGGAGTCAAGCCGCTGTGATTCGGTTCGCTCTTGCCAAGAGGGTAACAACAGTGAGGACAGGTGTCCTCCATAGACAAACGAATAAGGAATTCCCTTTTGAAAAGATGGCTCCATAGCTCCCCGTTCCTGGTTACCGTGATGAACCAGGTTTGGTGTCGGAGCTGGAAACGCCTGAGACGACGCCAGCACAGCTGCAATCAAAAAGATAGCTCGCACGGCCGGAGTCTACACCCGATTGTCCAATCTAGGGGCGTTATTAATTGGTAGGAGGGCGCCTCAAAAAGGCTCTCGTTTGGTCTCTCTTAGCCGGTGGATTTGGAGAGACTTTTAGAGACCAGAGTATACTTAAAAAGTGCAATTTTCAGCCATTGTTTTTCAGTCCTAAGGAGGGCACTGGGGTTTCAGGTCTTCCCAAGGCAGCCACCGACGATGACCGATTATCGATTTACCGATTTCATACGTGGACAAAGTCGAAATACATGGCGACGATTTGAAGTTGCCTTGGCAGGCCCCAAGTATAATCTCCATATAAGAGGACAAAGGGGTTGAAGCGTGCTTTGCGGCCTTGTTTCTGCAATCGAAAGGGGAGCCAACCAGGGTTGAATTGTTCGGTTGCTGCCCTTTACACCCGGGCTGGCTAGATCCGGGTACCGAAAGGATTTATTACCATGAAGTACTTCGCTCGTTCAATCTGGGTTTCTGCGGTTTTAGTGACTGTCGGAAGTTTGACCACTGTTTGGGGCTGCCACATTGGCTCCGCTAGCGCGACACAAAGTGCTTCCACCACACCCCAGCAGGTTGGAAAACTTCGATTCCCCAAGTTAGCCCCACGGGCGGGGTACATCATAGGTCGGGCCGTCTTAGAGGATGGCACGCCCGTGCCACAATTTCATATAACAGCCGCCGGATTCAATGGTAAGTTTGATTCGTTCCTTAATAACAAGCTGGACGGACCTCAGATTCGGAAGAGCCAAACGACGCTTGTAAAAGGAGACGGAGCCAACGGCCGATACGCCATTCCGGTAACCGACGAAGCTCTGTTCTATCAGATTCGCTGCCAGGCCGCCTTCAAATTCCACGGCGTAGATTACATGCTCGATTTGTGGCCAACCGACAATCTTGTCGACGATACTTCTGAGGGTAGTTTTCGAGGTTATTCAAAGGGTGGTATCGTTCGCGACTTCGTCCTCAAGATGGATGGTGCCTTGCGCCCCGGGCACAAGGCGGCACTCTATCCAGATCATCGGACAAACTTAGATTACGTCGCCAGCGAAGCCACCGCATACTTCGGAGGCGAGATATATTGTGATTGCGCTTACGGCGCAAACTATCTGTACAATGATTTCCCTGCGGGATCAATCGTGACACTTACCCTCACGTCAACCGGCCCCCGCGTTGACGGACTACCGGCCCGGACGATTACGCGCTCGTCCCCCGCTGCCTATAGCCTCCACTTTTTCGGGATTCCCTTCGCAGCCTACACGGCTTCTGCCCAGATAACAGAACCGAACGGGACGATCCACCCTGTGCGAATTTCTGAAAAATTCCCGTTGGGTTCGGGGTTTACGTGGCAGGCATCGGCACCGGTGGAATGGGCTCCTCTCGCAAGTAACCCCTCCATTATCGTCGCGACAACCATATATCTGACCAAATAAATGGGGCTGTCTCATAAGTTGAGGCAGCCCTACTTTTTTGGTTCTTGTTTCGTCCTTAGTTCATGGGATCGCTGAATCGCCGGGCTACGTTTAAGCCCTACACTCAATCTCAGCCGAGCCTACTTCCTCCGAGCTTGGACGAACTCATCGGTTGTAATCATCCTGTTCGGATAGTGAGTTCGGTTATCGATTCTTTGGACTTGAGTGTTTTGTTCAAGTCTTACGACGGTGGTGGTGCGTCTTCGTACCACCCTTCGATGCTTTTGAAGGTTGTGGTTTATGCTTACCTTCGGAACATCTATTCGTCTCGGAAGATGGAAGAGGCTCTCAAAGAGAATATTCATTTCATGTGGCTCTCTGGGCAAAATGCTCCAGATCACAACACTCTGGCGCGATTTCGGAGCGGTCGGCTTCGTTCAAGCCTTCGCGAGATTTTCAGCCAGGTAGTTGTTCTCCTTTCTGAAAACGGCTTGGTTAGATTGGACGAGTCGTACGTAGACGGTACGAAGATCGAGGCAAACGCAGGGCGCTACACATTTGTTTGGGGCAAGTCAGTCAAGACCAATAAGGAGAAGATGCTCCGCCGTGTAAACGAGTTACTCGCTTATGCGGACGAATTAGAAGCATGCGAATCGAAAACTCCTCCCGTGGAGTTTGAGAAGGTTAGCCCTGAACAGCTAAAGGCGACGGTGGACTCCCTCAACGAGCGTTTGAGGGAGAAAGATATCCCAAAAGAAACTCGCCAGGTTCTCCGCCTGGCGACCAAAGAGTGGCCGGATCGCCTAGCACGTTACCAGAAGCAAGAGAAGACTCTTTCGGGTCGGAGAAGCTTTTCGAAGACGGATACTGATGCGACATTCATGAGGATGAAGGATGACCATATGGGCAATGGTCAGCTAAAACCTGGATACAACCTGCAGATATCCACCCAGAACCAGATCGTCACTCATTACAGTGTTCATGCAAATCCTACCGATACAAAGACCCTCGTTCCTCACCTAGAAGGTTATCGAGATGAACTAGGCGCGACACCCAAAGCGACTACCGCCGATGCCGGTTATGGCAGCGAAGAGAACTACGAATTCCTTGCCAAATCCAATATCGAGGCTTACGTCAAATACAACCGGTTCCAACAAGACCAGCGCACCAAGAAGAACCCGTTCAATTCATCCAACTGGCCGTATGATGCGCTCACCGATACAATTGAGTGTCCAGCGGGTCAGACTCTTTCAAGAGTGCGCGAGTTTCAGTCTAAAACTGAAGCTGGATACCTTCAGCGGATCACTGTTTATCGAGCTTCAAATTGTGAGGGTTGCCCGCTACGTGAGAAATGCTTCAAATCCGAGGGCAACCGAGAGGTTCAAGTTAACCACCGACTCAACGAGCACCGAGCCAAAGCGCACAAGCTCTTAACGAGTGAGGAGGGGATAGTTCGACGCAAACGTCGGTGTTGGGAGGTCGAAACTGTATTTGGCCAGGTCAAACAGAATAAGGGATTCCGCAGACTCATGCTAAAAGGCAATGAAAAGGTCCAAGTTGAGCTCGGACTTCTACTCATCGCCCATAACGTGTCCAAAATCGCCGCATAGAAGCTAAGCACATCCGATCCGAGTCAATATCCAGTCGATGTGGGCCAATATATGCCAATTCTATTGTAGGTATTTGCATTAACGTGAATCAGGGCCGAACAAAGCGATCCGACATGAAAAAGGGGCCG
>JBBQZV010000031.1:0-47006 GCA_038207365.1 Fimbriimonadales bacterium
GACTATGGAATCGTAGCTCAGTTTACTTGAGAGGAAACTGTCCGACCGCCCCAGCTTCCGATCCAGACTGGACCGCAGAGCTCTTAGTTTACGTGAGAGGAAACTGTCCGACCGCCCCAGCCCTTGCCTCAGTGAGTTTCCAAAATGACAGAGTTTACTTGAGAGGAAACTGTCCGACCGCCCCAGCTATTCTTGGCGACAGGGGAAGGAACAACGCAGTTTACTTGAGAGGAAACTGTCCGACCGCCCCAGCACGGGTGGCAACGATTGAGATTGACTGACGAGTTTACTTGAGAGGAAACTGTCCGACCGCCCCAGCACATCGATGCAAGGTGGCTTCCCGGGTTGAAGTTTACTTGAGAGGAAACTGTCCGACCGCCCCAGCGCGTCGTGAGTGATCTTCGCGGCCTCCCCAAGTTTACTTGAGAGGAAACTGTCCGACCGCCCCAGCTGACAACGCTCGACATGCTCCCAATCGAGCAGTTTACTTGAGAGGAAACTGTCCGACCGCCCCAGCTGGAACTCGGTCCGGTCCTCAGGCCGCTCTAGTTTACTTGAGAGGAAACTGTCCGACCGCCCCAGCAGCTCACGAGTGGCTCGCCGATCGGGAAAGAGTTTACTTGAGAGGAAACTGTCCGACCGCCCCAGCCCCGCTCTTGTGGTGGTCCTCAGGTCCAACAGTTTACTTGAGAGGAAACTGTCCGACCGCCCCAGCACGCCTGGTGGCAACGATTGAGATTGACTGAGTTTACTTGAGAGGAAACTGTCCGACCGCCCCAGCAGGACAATGGGGTGGGCTTCGATGGCACGGAGTTTACTTGAGAGGAAACTGTCCGACCGCCCCAGCCCTGCTCCAGGCATGGCGCTTACACCTTTTAGTTTACTTGAGAGGAAACTGTCCGACCGCCCCAGCCTAAAACCCGTAGGGCTTGAAGTTTCTCCGAGTTTACTTGAGAGGAAACTGTCCGACCGCCCCAGCTAGGCCATCCTGTCACCCCGCCGAATGTCAAGTTTACTTGAGAGGAAACTGTCCGACCGCCCCAGCGGTCGCACTGAAGGGGCAGCTCATGGCGCTAGTTTACTTGAGAGGAAACTGTCCGACCGCCCCAGCCAGATTGATCGTGATAATCATGGGCCCACGAGTTTACTTGAGAGGAAACTGTCCGACCGCCCCAGCTTAGCCGGGTTAGATCCTTCACAGCGCACCAGTTTACTTGAGAGGAAACTGTCCGACCGCCCCAGCATGGCACTTGCTGAAGTTCGTGATTTTCTAAGTTTACTTGAGAGGAAACTGTCCGACCGCCCCAGCACCGTAGGCGTTAGTATAAGCATCCATGCAGTGAAGTCTTAGTCGTTATCTGAGGTTTGCGCTTTCTAGGCCGTTCATTCAGCATGGCCTTCCACTGGGCGTCGTGAATCCAACGACCCGCGCTTTGAATGCAAGCTAAGAGAGTGTGCAGGGCAAAGTGGGGGACACGCCAAAGGCTGCGTTTTGAGGTTCGTTCGTTATATCTCGTAGCCGTAGGGGAAAATCCACGGACTCATCGTAGACTCGAAGGGCTAGGAATGCGGCAATTAGTTTTGTACAGGTGAAGGCTTTAGTGGTGGGACCTTCGCCAGACCGAAGGTCATCGAAGCTCGTGAAGCTCGTGAAGCTCTTCATTCACTTGAAGAGTAGTTCGATCTGCCAACGAAATCCATGCACCGTGGCGGCTTCAGAACTCGGCAACTCCTACTCGGCCAGATTGGTCGCAAGCCTACGGACTTCGCCTTTGCGTGTCCTCACACCGAAGATGTGTTCTTTACGGCAGTCCATATCGAGACAGTGCCAAACCAAATCGAAATTCCGGGTGGAAGTCGTCGGGACCTCCGAGGCACGCTTTGTAAGCTTCACATTGGTTCCTCTTAGGTCTGTCACTTTCGTCTGGCCAGGTTCGATTCGAACGAGTACCTCGGCACATTTACTAAGGGCGGCAATAAACCCACGGAAGTGACCGTAGCCACGTTCCCCATCACAAGGTCGCCTTTGCAAACGTCATTTCGAGCGAAAGTTTCGCCGCTTGAGAGTCCTTCCACATAACCCCGCAAGTCACGGCACGATAGGAATCTTTTGAGTATATCGACACGCCAATCCATGCCAGTCGAGCATGGGCCAGATAGAACGGTCGCATTCACCACAACCAGTGGACGCATGCAGGGGACTGAGCGCCGTGATGAAACATGCTCCCAATCACCGCATCTAAAAGACGTTCAGAGGTCTTTACGCGATAGAACAGACGCTCGTGCACCTAGGGAGAAACCGAGGTGACACCGAAAACTCTCGTCCAAGGTGGTGAAGTACTAAAAGACCCACGGGGCGGCCCAAGCTAAAACCCCAAGCACAAGAATGTTCTCAAGAAACGCTGGTGCGAACCCGCCATCGGCTATCGAACGTCAATGTAAAAAGAGGGCGAAAAAAGCCGAAGGCTTACCGGTTCAAAAGAGGCCACCGCAATGGCGTTACGTCCTGTTGAACACAGAAAACTAACCTGCGTACTTCCACAAATTAACTGCTAACAAAAAAAAGACGCGCCGGTAACTGAGTAACCTCAATTTCCGACGCGTATTTCTTTACCTTCATGAATTAACCATTAAGATCCATTCATTTCCGGTTTCGGCTCTGACTGGTCGACCATTAAACTTTCGCCAATTATCAACATCCTCATCACCGATTTTGACCTTTTGATTGGGGAGGGCGAATGTACACCCGTCGTTCCCCTACTCTTGACCGTGTGAATCGTCATCCTCCCGGTCAAGGGAGCAAAAGATCTAACCATCCGATGCTGCCGAAGACACACTTGGCTCTTCGGCGCTACTCTGTTGTGTCGCTGGTCCAAGATTCCAAAACAGGTGGCGGTTGGCTATTTTGCTTCGTTTGAGCGATTTCTATCCTGCTCTTTCGAGTCCTTTCGGTCTCGTTGCGGAAGTTCTCCACATCTCTGCTTTGCTTGCCTTTCAGGAGGTATCGCTCCTTTTCCCTTTCTTTCGTCTGGTGCTTTGGTCGGTCTCACCTCAGCGGCTTGCATATTTAATATACACCTCCCTTGGTAGAATTCCAAAGACTTTTTTGTTTATTTTTCCACCGACAAATGTGGATAACTTTGTCTCCTTCGTTGTTATCTTTGGCCGAGGTAGCATAGTTAGTGTGAATTATCGTGAATTGGGGAAAACGGGCTGGAAGGTCAGCGAAATTAGCTTTGGAGCCTGGGCAGTCGGTGGATCGTGGGGCGACGTAGAGGACTCCGAATCGCTGCGAGCGATGCATCGAGCAGTCGACCTTGGAGTCAATTTCTTCGACACCGCTGACGTCTATGGCGATGGGAGAAGCGAAAGACTGATCCGCCAGTTAAGGTCCGAGCGATCGGAGACAATATACGTCGCTACTAAAGCAGGCCGTCGGCTCGATCCTCACGAGACCGAAGGATACAACGCCAAGAATTTGAGCGCCTTCGTTGAGCGCTCTTTAGTTAACCTTGGTGTTGAGGCGCTCGATCTTCTTCAACTCCATTGCCCGCCAACCGATGTGTATTACGTTCCCGAAGTCTTTGAAGCTCTTGAAGGCCTCGTTCAGCAAGGAAAGCTGAAGGGATATGGCGCGAGCGTGGCCCGAGTAGAAGAGGGCCTTAAGGCGATGGAGTATCCAAACCTTCAATCGATCCAGATCATCTTCAATATCTTCCGCCAACGACCTTCGTCCTTGTTCCTTAAAGAAGCAGAGCGTCGCCAAGTGGGTGTCCTTGCCCGTCTGCCACTTAGCAGCGGCATGCTGACCGGCAAACTGAAGGCCGATTCCTCCTTCCAGGCCGAAGATCATCGCTCCTTTAATCGAGAGGGTGCCGCATTTGATAAAGGCGAGACTTTCTCTGGGTTACCTTACGATGTTGGCGTAGAAGCAGTCGAAGAGATCCGGCCACTCGTCCCCCCAGGAATGACAATGGGACAGTTTGCGTTGAAGTGGATTCTCATGCACAATGGAGTCACCTGTGCGATCCCTGGCGCAAAGACGGTGGTGCAAGCGGACCAGAACTTCGCCGTCTCCGATTTTGAAGCATTGCCATCCGAAACAATGGACAAGCTCGAATCCCTTTATCGGACTAAGATCGCAAAATACGTTCACCAACGCTGGTAGGAATGGTTAGGAACCCTCATAATATTTCGTTATGGAAGACATGAAGGAATCGCTATCGGGACAAGCAGGTTTACTGTGTGAACTGCTCACGTCCGCGATGCAACCCAAACTTACCGAAGCTTCGATAAGTTTGGGAACCTTTGAGCTGCTAAGTGCTGTCTACGCTAGCGGTGGCAGAGCGACCCAAGTTGAGGTGGCAAGGCGCCTCGGTATTACTCCCCCATCGCTTTCGGAAGCAGTTAAAGCAGCAAGTGCTCGACAGTTGGTGGAGCAGCATAGCGATTCTGATGACGCTCGAAGAAAAATACTGAAACTAACTGTTCTTGGACGCAAAGAGATGCAGTCAATCGTCAAAGGTGTTAACACTGCAGAGTCTCGAATGGTCGAGGGAATTGACGCGTCTCAAATCACAGCAGCCATTGAGATCCTGCGAAGGGTTAATAGAAATTTAGCTCGAATTTTGCAGGAAGAAACTCCAAGACGAAGAAAAAATAAACCGAAACTGACCGATAGTTAAACAAGCAATGAGACCTATCGAATTCCGCGCTGACCTTGAATACTTGCAGGCCCTGCGCTGTGTGGAGTATCGAGTACCCAAAATGGGCTCGTTTAAGAGACCTGGTTACCTTGCTGCCTTAAGCCTCCGGTATGGTCTAGTGGGCATTGCTGCGACTTACCACCTGCTAACCACTTCTTGCGACGAGGATGAGCGGTGCGTTCTCAACGCAACCCGATCTTGGCCCCGTCTTGTTGAGGATCACATCCAGTACGATCTCATCGACCGGCTTCCCATTCCCTGCGATGCATCGTTACCAGTTGAGATGGGCAGAATGGCCGAAAGGCCGCTGAGGCTTGCTCTACCCTTACTTCATCGGATGAATGAGTTGGAAGTTTGTCTTCGCGAAGTTTCCGAGTTGTACGCCGCAGAAAACGCAAACGCCATTCGGAGACAGTGGCCCTGGTTCCGGCGGAGAGCGCCTATGCAAGAGTTTTCACGAAGTGCCCACGAATCCTTACGCTTCGCCTTGCATTTCTATGAACGCCGTCAATATGATCTCCAAGAAGTACCAGAAATTGCGCTCTTAGGTGAATAAATTAGAGTCGATTCCTTGCGTCAAATCGTCATCAGTCAGCATAGTATTGTAGGGGGCAGCTTTTCGTGATCCGAATAGTAGGGCTACAAAGAAACCAATCCGTTGCACAGGAATTTGTCCTGTTGCAGAACCAAGGGTCTTTACGCCTGAACCTTAAGGGCCATTTGGTCATAGGCGAATTGGCTCTCAATGAAGGTGACCTTACCCACGCTGCGTACGCCTTTGGTGAAGACGTGCTCATTCCGCCCGGAATGTATGTCCTCCTCTTCTCTGGGAGCGGAGTTTCTAGATGGGCTCGGACTCGTGACGGAGCCCAAGTCTATTATTCGTTCATGAACCGACAAACATCCGTCTGGGAACAAAATCCTGGGCCCATCCATCTGCTAAGCACTCAACACTCGTTTAGCGAACGCCCGCCTGCCCTGTTACTGCGTTAGCCGACGTTAACGAAATTCATTCCGGCTTCAAGACTCTGGTTGACCACGGTTTCTACACCTGTCGCCGCACTTTTTATCGCTTGACTGATCACGTCACGCTCGTCTGGTGTGAACGATCCCAACACATGCTCTATCGTTTGACCGTTTGCAGCGCCGATACCAATCTTGAGCCTAGGATAATCTTGGGTACCCAATAATGCGATCAAGCTTTTGTGCCCGTTGTGCCCGCCTGCGCTTCCACTTGGCTTGAGCCGATTTCTTCCCAAGCGCAAATCTAGGTCGTCGGCAATAACCAAAATCTTATCTGGACTCAGGCCGAATTCCTTCGCTAAGGGAGCCACTGCCCGCCCACTGAGGTTCATAAACGTCAGAGGTTTGACCAAGAGCACACTAGTGTCTCCGACTTTCCCCACCCCAAATCGGGCGGAGTGCTTTGCCCGATCGAGCTTGACTTTGTGTCGCTCGGCGAGTACGTCAATGACTTCGAATCCGACGTTGTGTCGAGTTCCTCGATATTCTCCACCAGGGTTTCCTAAACCAACGATCATCCATTCAGGCGGGATCGTTGGTTTTGTTGAGCGTCGAAATACCATGGTTCTTTATCGATGTACCAAGTACACCGACGAGAGCTTTGCCTGGGTTGCCTCGGGTTCTGCACCTTCATTAGCCTTTAGAGACCCCGATTGGAGCAGACCAAGAATCAATACTCCGAGAATGATTCGATAAAGGACGAATGGGCCAACACCATACTTCCTCAAAAACTGCATAAGGAAGGCAATGGAAGCATAACCAACCACGAACGAAGCAACGTTGGCAGCAAGGATCGGAACCAACATCCCATGGATATCATGGCGAGCTTTATACGCTTCGTAGATTCCAGCTCCTGTGACGCTTGGTATGGCCATCAAGAAGGAGAACTTAGCCGCCGATGCTCGGTCGAAGCCACGGGACTGACAACCTGCGATCGTACTTCCGCTGCGACTCATTCCCGGAATAAGGGCGAGGACTTGGAACAGTCCTACGATGATTCCATCGAGAACCGTAACCGTCTCGGTCTTCCGATTGTTCTTCCCAAATCGATCCATGGCGAACATGACAATTCCCATGCCGATGAATGCGAACGCAATGAAATAAAGCGACCTAAAGTTGGTCTCCACCTGATGCTTCAGCAATACGCCAAAGCCAATGACGGGCAATGTTCCCCAAAAGACGGCCCAACCCATTCGAGCTTCTGGTGAATTCTTGCTTCCTTTTGAAGTAAGGCTTTTCGCCCACGCCCCAACGTCTGCCACGATGTCCTTCCAGAAATAGATGAGGACTGCTAGAACGGTACCGAGTTGGATAACTGCGGTAAATGCTGCTCCCTGCTTGTCACTTTCGTGAAGCAGAATCATCGCTAAACGGATATGAGCGTTGCTGCTTATCGGTAGATATTCAGTTAAACCTTGTACAATTCCTAAGATTATCGCGTGAACTATACCCACATTGGCACCTCGGGAGAGGAAACACCAAGGGCCCTCAAGACCAAGAATCGAATACGCTCAGATGCCTTTCCATCACCATAAGGGCTAACCGCATTAGCCATCGCCTTATAAGCAACAGGATCTCCTAAAAGCTTATCGCCCTCTTGGAAAATACGCTCCTCGTCTGTGCCAACCAACTTGGCAGTGCCTGCGGTAACGCCTTCTGGTCGCTCGGTGGTGTCTCGCATGACCAACACGGGAATGCCAAACGCGGGAGCTTCTTCTTGCACGCCACCCGAATCGCTCAAGATCAAATTGGAGCGTTGCATCAGCTTGACAAACATCGAATACTCGGGCGGTTCAATGAGCTGAATCCGATCATGCCCACCCAAAATCGGCAAGAGCACGTCGCGAACGGTTGGATTGGGATGGAGAGCGGCCACTAAAAGAACGTCTGGATATTTTTCGACCAAACGTTTAGCAGCGGTTGCGATGTTCTTCTGAGGTTCACCCCAGTTCTCACGTCGGTGAGTCGTCAAGAGTACGACTCTCCCTTTATGCTCCGGGAACCAAGGTTGATCCTTCTGCTCGGCTGCCAATAGGACCGCGTCGATGCCAGTATTCCCCGTAACAAACATCGTGCTTGGATCACGATTTTCCTTCAGTAGGTTGTCGCGGCTCCAATCCGTGGGAGGAAAATGTAGGTCCGCAGATACGGCACAGAGCCGACGATTATATTCCTCAGGAAATGGATTGCGGACGTTATCCGTCCTCAATCCGGCCTCAATGTGGCCAAACGGTACGTTCCTGTAGAACGCGTCCATCGCCGAGACCATTGCCGTAGTCGTGTCACCTTGTCCCAATATAAACGCTGGGCTGTGCTTAACGACCAAGTTGTCGAGACCATCCAGCGCGCGACAAGTGACCTGAGCAAGGGACGAACCGTGCTGCATAATTTCCAGGTCCTCGTCTGGCTTTAGTCCGAACGTTTCCAGGGACCGATAGAGAATCTCTTTATGCTGCCCCGTTGAAATCAACATGGGCTTGCATACATCTGAGAACTTCATGAACTCAAGCATCACTGGGGCAACTTTGATTGCCTCAGGACGCGTTCCTATAACACAAAAAATGACTGGTTTAGACATGAACTTGGTTTCCGCGTACAACAAACAGGGCAACCGCGCATAAGGCAGCGGCAGCAATATAAAGAATCAAGACGGTCTGTCTCTGCGAGAGTCCTTTTCCCAGTAGGGTGTGGTGCAGATGCCGTTTGTCGGCTTGCGTAATGGGTTGACCACTAAGCAGGCGCCGAGTAATGACGATAAAGGCATCCACCATTGGAACCCCAAAAACGAGAACAGGAATCAAAAGTGATACGGCAGCCGCCGTCTTGAGTGCCCCTACGATGCTGAGGCAAGCCATGAGAAAGCCAAGGACATAGGCGCCGCCAGTCCCCATAAATATCTTCGCCGGATTGTAGTTGTGTCGAAGAAATCCAAGCGCTGAACCAGCAATTGCTGCCGCAACAATAGCCACCCGCGGTTGCCCAGAGTACACCGCTATAACCACAAGTGTGCTTGCAGAAATGGTCGCAATTCCCGTGGCAAGCCCGTCGACACCGTCGATAGTGTCCATAGTCTTCGTAACGACAAATATGTAACCGGCGGTCAGAGGCAGGGCAAAGAGCCCCAACGCGATATAAGATGCGGGACCGTGAATGGGAAAACCCAAAGTGTTGATCTGGACCCTTCCAATTGCCCCGTAGAAAAACTGGATGGCCACGCCTGCGGCTAACAAAACTAGGGCTTGGACTCGAGCTTTGTACTGATAAAGGTCATCAAGCGCTCCAACAACCACCAATCCACCTGCGATCACCATCATCGCGATCAAATAAACAGGAAAAACCGTTGTTGTAGGGTACGCAAAAGGCATGACCACGCAGATTGCAACTGCGATACCTGCATAGATGGCCAATCCGCCCCACCTCGGCACGGGCTCGGTATGGACGCGGCGATCATCAATCGTCGGATCATCGACTGCTCCCCTTTGAATGGCTACGTTTCGAACGTAGGGAGTCAGTAAATAGGTTACGATAACCGCGATCAACCCCGTACAAAGAGGAGCGCGAAAGCCCTGCATCAGTCCGGACCCAACTGAAAGCAAAAGGCTTGACATCATGAACCGAGTTCCACCAGTTCGAGCCTATCCTCTCGATATCGAAGAACTTCCATTTTCGAATCACGAAACAGCTCTTTGGAGAAATCGTCCGGATAGTCCCCTTCATAGATGACTCGTACTATGCCAGCGTTGATGATCATCTTTGCGCAGTTATTGCATGGCTGGCAAGTGACATAAATCGTGCTTCCTTCACAGGCGATCCCGATTTTTGCAGCCTGAAGCAAAGCGTTCTGCTCGGCATGAAGCGCGCGGATGCAGTGCCCTGCACGCAAACATCCCATGGGCCAGTCATTCTCGCCTCCGTTTTCGGGACAGTGAGGCAACCCCATGGGTGCCCCGTTATAGCCCGTGGACAATACATGCTTGTCACGAACAATGACCGCGCCAACAGCTCGTCTAGGGCATGTCGCACGTGTCTTAACCAAATGCGCAATTTGCATAAAATACGCATCCCAACTCGGGCGCTCCTGCATCACTGAATTATGACGGATGACAACCACATTGCGGTGGCAGATAAAGGAAGGTTAGCCCCTCGCAGCTCGCTCATAGACTCCTTCGAATCGAGCGGCCATTTCCTGTAACGTAAATTTCTGTTCGACGATTCGGCGTCCCATACGCCCCATCTGCTCTCGTTCATCATTGTTCGAGAGTAGATAACTGACTGCTTCAGCAATTTCCGCCGGCCTTAGGTCGACTAGCAAGCCGGTTTGTTTATGTCTTACAACTTCTGGAAGTGCGCCAACCCTTGTTGCCACAACTGCCTTTCCGCGTGCCATCGCCTCGATAGCGGCGACTCCAAAAGTTTCCATGTGAGAAGGAAGTGTGCTTAAAGTAAAGGCATCTAACATCCGATGAATGTCGTGCCGAACACCGGTCATCGTTACCCTGTCACCAAGTCCAGCATCCAGAATCGCCTGGTTGATCTCGGGACGGAATTCTTCCTCAACTTTTCCAACAAAGACCAGGTGAGCCTCGGGGTGTTCGGTGTGAATACTCCGCATCGCGGTGATCAGTTCAAGTTGCCCTTTATCTCGGCAGACCTTACCTACTAGTCCAACTAATCGTCTCTGACGTGGAATTCCCAACTCATCCAAAACCGCTTCTGGCCGGGTTAGCTCAAAATCTGCAAAGTCGGTTCCGTTGTAAACAGTTTCAATAAATCTTTCTGGAATTCCCCGACCATGCAACATTCCACGAACAAAGTTGCTAACGGCCACGAGCCGATTTCTCTTCCGGGCTAACCGACGATAGATCTGATCGTTGTTGGCAATGTGGACGCTTGTTATAATGGGGACGTTCGTCACTAGGCCCAACGCATGGCCGATGTATGCCGAACGCGTAAGGTGGGTGTGGACGACGTCAATCTTGCTCCGCCTAACTTCACGGATCAAGTAACCCATGGTCCGCCACCAACCGCTACCTTTCATGTAGCTCGTGTGAACGGGAATGCCTTCGTCCTGAAGGATGTCGTAAAGCCATCCGGGCCCCGGCGTGAGGACCTGAACTTGGTGCCCCCGGCGTTTTAAGCCTTGGGAAAGGTCGAATACGTGTCGCTCTGCGCCCGAGGTAGCGCTACTGGAACACATTTGCAATACTTTTAGTGGTTGCGACCCGCCCAAATCTTAATAAGCTCCCCGGCGTGCGAAAGAATACCTTATCCGCCTTAAACAAACAGCCATACTTGCTTCCATGGGAACGCCAACCTTGCCACCTAGCGAACCCCGTCGAACCCTGCTCCAGTCAATTGCCAAATCGAATCTTTACCGCGTTCTGAGCTATAGCGATTTTCGACTTCTATGGATCGGAGCATTCCTAAGTTTCACTGGAAGTTGGGTACAGAACGTCGCGCAAGGTTTTTATGTCTATCAATTGACTGGGGACGAATCAAAACTAGGTTTCGTATCGTTTTGCTCAAGCGTTCCCGTATTTATATTTGGGTTTGTCGCTGGAACCCTCGCCGATGCCTTTAATAAGCGGACCGTTCTCATTATTACCCAGGCAATTTTTGCGGCCGGTGCGCTCTTTCTGGCAGTGGCGACGCAATACAAATTCGTTCAGTACTGGCAGATTGTAGCCGTATCGCTCCTCTTGGGACTTGTCTCGTGCGTCGAGATGCCCACTCGCCAATCCGTGGTAAGTCGAGTGGTGCCGCCCGAAGATCTTGGTGCGGCTATTCCTGTAAACGCAATGACTTTTAACATTGCGCGTATTTTCGGGCCCGCATTCGGCGGCGTACTCTTGGCCAAGTTCGGTGTTTCCACCTGCTACCTAATGAATGGCATCAGCTTTATTGCCCTCATTTGGGCAGCGATGGCTATCAAAGCTGACCTCACTTCCCGTCCTCGGGAGCCTCAGCCCATACGTGATCTCCTTATGGAGGGCTTTCTCTATACGATGAGAGACCATCGCTTACGCACGCTATTTCTCTTGGAGACAGTCACTGCAGGATTTGGATTGGCTTACCTTCCGCTGCTTCCTGCATTCGTCCATCAAGTCATGGGTGTGACCTCGGATACGGCGGCAAAACATACTTTGGGTTCGGCCTACACGGCCGTTGGAATTGGCGCTTTGTCGGGCTTGCTCATGGTCACGCAGTACGGAGACAGCCGATGGAAAGCCAAGATCATCCGGATGGCAATGTGGGTCCTTGGATTCGGACTACTTGCCTTAAGTTTTGCGAGTACGCCCATTCTTGCGTATCCTGTCCTGGCGATTATTGGAGCTGCTGGAGTTGCCCAATTGAACACGACTAATGCACTCTTTCAACTCATGTCGCCTGAAAGGTTGCGTGGACGAGTGTTAGCGATGCACATTTGGGCACTCAATGGCTTCTCGCCTTTTGGCGTTCTCTTCTTCGGCTGGCTCGCTAACACGACTCGCCTGGATCACCATTTTCTTTTCGCCCACACAACTTATACGCTTCAATCGTTTGGAGTTTCCCTATCCATGCAGTTAGGCGGATTTTGTGTTTTGCTGGGTGCCATTGCTGCATCAATGGCCAAACGAGGCTTGTCTGGATTGGCCTAACGAACGTAATAAGCGAGCCTTCGAACAGCGTAGGTGCAATCAAACTTCCGGCTGGCGAAGTAGAATCAGGCATGGCACGGCGCGAAGTCGAGGAGTGGTTTTGGCAAGTTGGCAGCGAACTTCACAGAATTAGTGAAGAGCTAGCCAATGGAAGACCAAAAGTAGCAAGCGGAAGGGCGTGGGAACCACGCATAGATCTTCTTGAAGAAGACCAACGGTTTGTACTGAAAGCTGAAATTGCGGGAGTTCGAGGAGAGGAAATACAGTTACTGTATCTGCCGGATCAGCACTCGATACTACTCCGTGGCCACAGAGATGAAGATGACCCGACGGAAGGTCTACGAACAAGCATTCACCAGCTTGAGATCTTTTACGGCGAATTTCAACGCGAGATACGTTTGCCTTCTAGTCCCATCGATCCCACTAACATACGAGCTCAATACCGCAATGGGTTTTTAGTCGTAATGATTCCGAAGTTGGATCGATTTGAAGAACCAGGGACGTTAACAATTCAGAGTAACTAATGGCAGAAGTCAAACTACCCATAGAAGATGAAGCGCTCGAACTAGAGTCGGGCGAACCACAGATGCATGAGCCGTCTGACGAGGAGTCAAGGCCGGACATTCCATCTGAATTGAATATTCTGCCACTGCGCGACAGCGTCATTTATCCGATGCTGATAGCGCCACTGAGCGTTGCCCGAGAAGCGGGTGTACAACTCATCGATGAAAGCATCGTGGGCAATAATCGAGTGATCGGAGTGGTCGCCCAAAGGCAGCCCCAGGACGAGAATCCTGGCTTCGATGACGTCTACGAATATGGCTGCGCAGTCATTATTCGAACGCTCGTGAAAATGCCCGACGCGGTTCGACTCATCGTTCAAGGCGTCTCGCGTTTCCGGATCGTGGAACATATTCACGAAACTCCTTACCTGAGAGCCAAAATCGAGGTCATTGAGGAGAACCAGGTCCCTCCAGAAAGAGCCGAAGAAATCGAAGCGCTTCGACGGAGCGTCGCGGCGCTCTTTGAGCAGGCCATTCGGTTATCACCGCAATTACCGGACGAGCTTCGGACATTGACGCAAGCAGTGCAAGAGACCAACGTGATGGCCGATCTCGTTTCGGCGCATATGACGTTGAGCGTCGAAGATAAGCAGAAGATTCTCGAAACGGCTGACATTCAAGAGAGATTGCGCTCACTCCTAGAAATGCTTTCTAAGGAAGTCCGCGTGCTAGAGTTGACGAGCAAAGTCCAGAGCGAGGTGAACACCGAGCTAAGCAAATCGCAGCGCGAGTACTACCTCCGAGAACAGCTCAAGGCTATTCAACGCGAACTGGGCGAAGTCGATGACCGCGCCGAAGAATTGGATGAGCTGCGTCAGAAAATGGACGACGCTCACATGAGCCCAGAGGCACTTAAGGAAGCCAATCGAGAATACGATCGGCTCCGTCGAATGAATCCTGGCGCTCCTGAATACACCGTAGCAAGGACCTACATTGATTGGATGGTCGCCATGCCTTGGTCGGCAACAAGCGAAGATAACCTGGATCTCGCCCATGTTAAAGAGGTCCTAGATAACGATCACTTCGGACTCGATAAGATCAAAGAGCGAATCATTGAGTTTCTAGCCGTTCGAAAAGTAAAGACCGACGGAAAAATTAGGCAACCCATACTTTGCTTTGCTGGTCCTCCGGGAGTTGGCAAAACGTCGCTCGGTAAGTCGATTGCTCAAGCGATGGGAAGAAAATACGGACGCATTTCGCTCGGCGGAATGCGCGACGAAGCCGAAATCCGCGGCCATCGGCGCACCTACATCGGCGCATTGCCTGGCCAAATCATTCAAGGCCTGAGACGCGCAGAGACCAATAACCCTGTTTTCGTGCTTGACGAAATCGACAAGTTAGGCAATGACTTCCGAGGCGACCCATCCTCCGCTCTCCTCGAAGTTCTCGACCCTGAGCAGAACAGCACGTTTCGTGACCACTATCTGGATGTCCCATTCGACCTGAGCAAAGTCTTTTTCATCACAACAGCGAACCGACTTGACACCATCCCTCCAGCCCTTCGTGACAGGATGGAAATCATCGAGTTAGGCGGATATACCGAAGAAGAAAAGATTGAGATTGCAGAACGGCATCTCATACCCAAGCAAATTGAGGAGCACGGACTTCGTCCGACCCAAATTGCATTCAAGCGTGAGAGCGTCCAAAGACTGGTCAGATTCTATACGCGCGAAGCTGGCGTCCGTAATCTGGAACGCGAAGTTGGAAGCGTAACTCGACGAGCGACCCGCATGTTTGCCGAAGGGCATAAGGGCAAAGTGACGGTCACGCCCAAGTTCGTGGAGTCGGTCCTTGGAGCCCCTCGCTACATCAGTGATGAAGTCGTGGAACGCGACCTCGAACCTGGAACTGCAGTTGGGTTAGCGTGGACTCCGGTTGGCGGAGACGTACTATTCATCGAAACGGCCAAAATGCCGGGACATAAGGGACTGATCGTCACCGGTCAGCTCGGCGATGTCATGAAGGAATCGGTCACTGCAGCGCTTAGCTATATTCGTAGCCACACCGAACAGTTAAACATAAACCCGGATTTCTACGACAAAATCGAAATCCATGTCCACGTCCCCGCAGGCTCGGTACCCAAAGATGGACCAAGCGCTGGGGTGACTATGTTGTCCGCAATGACGTCGTTGCTAACCAATAGGAGGATCAAGCCACGACTTGCAATGACGGGTGAAATCACACTTAGCGGCCAGGTCCTTCCTGTCGGTGGGATTAAGGAAAAAGTTCTTGCCGCCAATCGCGCTGGCGTAAACACCCTTATCATGCCCAGCCAAAACGAAAAGGACTATATGGAGGACGTGCCTCCCGAAATTCGGCAGAGATTGAAGGCCCACTTTGTGAAACATGCCGATCAGGTTATTAAGCTTGCGCTAGAAAAGCCTGCCAAACGAGATTAAACATTGAGTACCTCCGCACGGTGTCGACCGTGCCTGGAGGTACGACAATCTCGTAAGATATCGGTACACATCTTCTCATGCTTGAAACTCCGCTCTTTGGCAGATTTCAGGGCGAAAACAAACGACTTGTGTTTGCCGCGCCGACCATTTATCTTGCTCTCGTTCGCGGGTGCATGATCACCGGCGCTTGCATGATGGTTTACGGAGTGCTTACCCTCAATTTAGGAATCGAGGGACCTATTTATCCCGATTGGTGGAAGGGCATTGGCTTGCTCGTCACGATTGCAGGAATTGCGGCCGCCTTTTCGCTGACGAGCATATCTTTCAACTTGAAAGAGAGAGTCTATAAGAGGCGTCAAGGTCCGGGGCTATTTCCCCGACAGACCGTTGGCTCATTCAGCAATTTGGACGCAATCGTCCTAATTGCCGAGCCGAATGCACGTCTAATGCCTGGTGGCGTGACTTACCACTTGGTTCTACATTGGAAAGTACGACCTGATCTTGGGCCAAATCCGATGGAACCATTAATGGTTCTGCAGCAGGATTCAAGACAGTTGGTACCTGGCCAGCCTCTAAACCTAAGCGCTCAACAGCTTCTTCAACTCGGGGTCAAGTACTCGCAAGTGCTGGGCATCCCGTTTTTCGATAATAGCCACTTTGCATCGAAGTGCCCTGTGCCCATTTGGTAACCAGCCGCCGGTACTATGCTAGCGATGCTGGATAGATTTCGCCAACAATTAGCCGTCTCAGGCCTGATACCTCCAGGATCAAAGGTCTTCGTAGGGTACAGCGGCGGAGCCGACAGCACTACGTTGTTACACCTCCTCAAACAGCTTGACGTAGATATCATTGCTGGACACCTTCACCACTCCCAGCGGATAGAAGCCGACACCGAGATGGATAAGTGCAGAGATTTCGCCGAAAGCTTGGACATACCTTTTGTAAGCGGAAAAGCCAATGTCCCACTCATGAGCAGCGAAATGGGGATCGGGCTGGAGGAGGCAGGTAGGCGAGCACGTTATCAGTTTTTCGAAGACGCAATGTTCAAGCTGAGCTGCGACTTAGTGGCGACCGCCCACACCCAGACGGACAACATCGAAACCATTTTGCTGAACTTGATTCGAGGTACTGGACTTCATGGCCTTGCGGGCATTCCCGAAAAACGGGATCACATCATCCGACCTTTACTTGCTTTTACGAGAGAAGAAACGTTGGCCTACTGTAAGGATCGTGAATTCTGGATTCATCACGATCCCTCCAATACAGACACCCATTTCTCAAGGGCTAGAGTGCGACATCGTATCACTTCAGAAATGAAGGCGATTAACCCCAGCTTCGACCGTGCCCTGCTCCGTCTGGCGGGAATTGCAGACGAGGAGGACCAGTTCCTCAATGGGATGGCTGCTGGATCTCTCGAGAGGTGCGAAATTCAGCCTAACGGCAATCTAGGCTTTCTCACCAAAGATATCGAGATTCGACTGGATCGAAACCTGTTTGCGCATTTGCCTGTCGTTTTGCTTAAGCGGGGACTTAGGCTCGCATCTGAAGTTCTGGGCGGCCCCCTTAATTGCGATCAGACCAATGCCTTGGCTCAAGGCATCGTTAGTACGACCCAAGGCTCTATTAGCGCGGACGGTGGCGAGGTCGTTGTCGAATGGAACGATCAAAGGGTGGATATTCGTCGACTCCTTCCCGATATGCCCTACCGCTACAATTTGACCGTTCCTGGCGAGACCATCAGCGACGAGTTCGGATGGCAATTCAGTGCATGGGAAACTGATCCGCATGCATCGGCATCGCAGAGAACGGATTTGGAGGTTGCTCTCGATTTGTCGAAAATTAAAGGCAATCTATACTTCCGAAATCTCAATACTGGAGACTCCATGCAACCTCAAGGCTTTTCAGGTCGTCGCAAGCTTGCACAAATGATGTCAGATGCCAAATTAACCCACGCTGCTCGACAGAGGATTCCCATCGTATGTGATTTAGTGGGTCCCATTTGGGTGCCAGGAGTTTCGATTGATGAAAGGGTATGCCAAAATACCACGTCCACAAGACTTATTCAAATACGATTTGGCCCCCTAGAGTCTTAGGGCTGGCATAATAAACGGAACAACCGCCACGTCATAGACGTAGCCTAAAAACAAGGACAACCTCACCCGGAGAAGTTTTGAGTAAATCTGCAAGAAATCTACTGCTCATATTCATACTGCTAATCTGCTCTGTCGCAGTAATGAGCACGCTATCCAGTAACGGCAACATTATCGGTCCCAAAGCGACTGCCCTCAAGAACAACGAGCTGATGAAGCTCATTGAAGAAAAGAAGATCGCTGAAGCGAATTGGCAAGGCACCAATCTAACTGGTAAGTTTGTTCCCTCCTACGAAAAGGGAGGCGAATTCACCGCGACCGTTCCGGGACAAGACAGCCCAGCCGCTGGCAACATCCAAAATGCACTAACGGATAATGGCATTGCCTGGCAGTTCGACCATCCCCCGCTCATTGCCACATTGGTCGGTCTCCTTGGCGTGCTCTTTGTTCCACTGTGCCTGGCTGCCATTTTCTACTTCGTTCTGATTCGCCCTGCTCAAATGGGCGGAAACCAGGCAATGAGCTTTGGCCGAAGTAAAGCCAAGAGAGTTGGCGAAAGCGGATCCAAGGTCACCTTCGACGATGTCGCGGGAATCGAGGAAGCAAAAGCTGAGCTCTTTGAAATTGTTGACTTCCTAAAGAACACAAAGAAGTATGCGGCTCTCGGAGCGAAAATTCCAAAAGGAATCTTGCTGACAGGCCCTCCCGGTGTAGGTAAGACGTACCTCGCAAGGGCAATTGCCGGCGAAGCCGGAGTTCCCTTCTTCCATATCAGCGGCTCTGACTTTGTTGAAATGTTTGTAGGCGTTGGCGCTGCGCGAGTTCGAGACCTATTCGAAACGGCAAAGGCTCACCGACCGTCCCTCATCTTTGTCGATGAAATTGACGCGGTAGGCAGACAGCGTGGAGCTGGTCTAGGTGGCGGTCACGACGAGCGAGAGCAAACTCTTAACCAGCTTCTGGTTGAAATGGATGGATTTGACCCTAACTCAGGAGTCATTCTGATCGCAGCAACCAACCGTCCTGACGTCCTTGACCCCGCTCTGCTTCGACCTGGCCGATTTGACCGTCAGATCGTTGTCGATGCTCCCGATGCAGTAGGACGACTTGCGATCCTCAAAATCCATTCAAAGGGCAAGCCTTTTGATACCGATATTGACCTAGACATCGTTGCAAAGAGCACTCCAGGCTTCACAGGTGCCGACCTTGCCAACATGCTGAACGAGAGTGCCCTATTAACCGCACGTAGAGGACACAACAAGATCCAACAGCAGGACCTTGAAGAAGCATTGGATCGAACCATCGCGGGTCCTCAGCGACGCAGCCGAGTTATTGACCCGAAAGAGCGCGAAATTATCGCTTTCCACGAAGCGGGGCACGCCGTTGTAGGCGAATTGCTGGAACACGCTGATCCCGTTCATAAAGTAACGATTTTGCCTCGCGGAATGTCCTTGGGCTCGACGTGGCAGTTGCCGATTACCGATAAGTACCTCGTATCCAACGATGAGCTGAACGACGATATCTGTGCGTTGTTAGGCGGTCGGGTTGCGGAAGAGATCGTTTACAACCAAACCACAACCGGCGCATCCAACGACCTTGAAAGGGTCACTCGGATTGCTCGGGCTATGGTTTGCGAATATGGAATGAGCGATCGCCTGGGAACTCTAGCTCTTGGTCGACGAAGCCACAACCCATTCTTGGGGCGTGACTACAACGATGAGCGAAACTACTCCGAAGAAGTAGCGAAGATGATCGACGAAGAAGTTCGCGCGATCGTCGATCGATGCCATCAACGAGCAACTGAACTCCTCTCGACACACAGAGAGAAGCTTGATTCCGTGGTTGCCGCGTTACTGGAAAGGGAAACGCTTACCCGAGAAGACTTCCTTACCGTAATGGCTGGCGATCAACTGGAGCCAATGCCTTTAGTTTCCGAAGCTCCAAACGAGGGCGCAAGGGAAATGAAAGAGACGGAAAAGCAACCCAAAGCGCAAATTCCTCCTCCCAGGCTCGAGCCCGGTCCGGCATAGCCAAAAACTGAGCAAAATATGGTACTTCCCACTTCATTACTGAACATTCAGAGATAAATTGCTTTAATGTGGCGTGCTATAATTCTGGCTCGACGGTGGGTATGACAACCGAGATGAACGAGGTCTATCAGCGCGGCTTTCAACTGAGATGTGAAGGCAATTACGCCGCTGCGCGCATTGAATTCCAGAAGGTTCTCGCAAGAGAACCTGGACATGTTGATTCGCTTCACCAGGTCGGACTCATTCAGGGCTTTGAAGGTGACTTCGACGCCTCGCTCGCCACTCTTCAAAATCTATGCGTTAAATTCCCAGCAAACCTCGGCGTTCGTTACGATTTGGCGATGACGCAGATGATGCTTGGAATGTACGAAGAGGCTTGCGCAAACTTCCGATCCATTTTAGCCGTTGACCCGAGTCACGAAAAGGCAATGCAGCAGATCACCTACTGCTAAAAGTAAGCTAGGTGAGTTAATAAATCGGGTCATTTTGTGGCCCGATTTGTTGTTTTAGGTTTGCCAGAGCCGTTAGTCGCCTACGATAAGGTATCAAGCCATTGACCTATGAATCGCCACACTGAAGTTCCTATTCTTAACTTTCTGCGTCGATTCTGGCCCGTATTCTTCCTAGCCGTTTTGCCCCTGATTCCTCTGTACCGGGCAGTATTCATGGGCGAAGCCATTGGCCCGTTTGATCAAATCCGACAGATGGCCCCTTGGAACGGTACGAAGCCAGCCCAACCTTGGGATGTGCTTCAAGCGGACGGAGTGCTTCAATTTTATGTCTGGCGAGATTTGGTTTTCGATGCCTGGGGCAAGAATCAAATTCCGTTTTGGAATACCTATCAGCTTGCTGGTACGCCTTTGCTTGGCAACTCGCAATCGGGCGCCCTTTATCCGCCTCATATTCTAATAGGCATTCTCCGCTTTCCCACTGCGACAGGTATGACCCTTCTTGCGTGGTTTCATCTCTTCTGGGCGGGCCTAGGAGCCTATTTTCTTTGCAGACGACTTTCGGCCAGCAAGACTGGAGCATCTGTAGCGGGTTCAGCATTCCTCCTAAGCAATTTCATGATCGCTTGGACCGGCCTTCCAAGCGTCATTGAGACAGTGGCGTGGATACCGTGGACTCTCGGATTGGCAATCAAAATCTTCGACGAGACTTGCGGGACCGATCCAAAGAAGAGATTTCCCCATGGGACTGTCTGCTTCCTTGCTGGCGCAGTAGCGATGATGATATTGGCAGGTCACTTGCAATTTGTTGCCTATGGCTTCATTGGGATGACCGTTGTCTGTGCTTGGCTGGTTGGCCTTGCCCTGACCGACCGAAATGCCGTGGCTGAATTACCTGCCCCAAAAGTGCGAGTTCTTCGATTCAGCGTTAGGGTTGTCTTGTCCACGGTTATAGGGCTTTGTATAGCTGCGCCCCAGCTCCTAGCGGTTCTAAGCTATAGCCAATTCTCGCATAGACGGAATGTCCCGTCCTTAATCGGATATGAGTCTTTCTCGGCAAGCGCCATTCAGCCAAATGAATTGGCAAAAGTCATTATTCCTACCCTTCAAGGTAATCCAAGACTAGCAGCCGATGCGCTTCCCATCTCCACCTATTATCCTGCGCTCCTTCATCCCGGAGCTAACTTTGCCGAATCAGCAATCGGACTCGGGATATTCTCGGTGTTGCTTCTCTGTCTGCTTCCCTTTGTAACGAAGAGGAGAGATCCTGTGTGGGCCGTCGGCGTTGTCGGGCTAATCGGCTTGTTGATTGCGTTCGGTACGCCCATCAACCGCTTCTTTTACTTTCTTGTCCCCGGTTGGTCCTCGACGGGTTCGCCGGGACGCGCTGTGAGTCTATTTGTACTTGCTGCCTGTGTGGCTGCAGGACTTACGGCGTCTCGCCTGCCCGAACTAAAGCTTGACAAGGTTCTGCTCGCAAAATGGGGCGGACTCTTTGGAGTTCTGGTTGTCACATGCATGTTCTTGTTGAACAACTACTCCGTTCCAAAGTCCATGGATCCTGCGGTAATTCGATCCTTAAAGGAACAGGCTGAAGGTGCAGCCCTGACCGGGTGCATTGGAATCCTTGTACTCTCACCTATCGTTCTTGGAATCGGAATTCTTCGGCCATCAGTTTGGGCTCGCTTGGGGTTAATTGGCCTCCCCGTACTGTCTTCGATTGCATTCTTAGGCTCTTCTCTCGTTCAGACAGGCACTCCAGACCTAAAGGCGACGCCACCCTCCAATTTCGAGCGCATTGCCGTCATCAATAGTGCCTGGGATCTCCTAATCGCGCAAAGAGCGACATTACCTCCTAACTTAGCGGCGTTAAATCGGATCCACAGCATCGATGGATACGATTCCCTTATCCACCGCGATACGGTCGAGCTTCTGAGAGGGATCGACGCGCAAGACCCTGCTACTCCCGCGAACGGAAACATGATGTTCATCAAACCTTCCGTGGATTTGGTCAAATTGGCGGATGCTGGAGTAACCGAAATCTGGTCAACTCACCTCATTATTGCGCCTGGACTCCCTCGGCAAGAAAATGGGTTGTACAAATACCGGATGGAAGGCCCAGGAAGAGCCTCGATACCCAACGGATCTGCGGAGATCCTAAGTGAATCGACTACGGGCATGAAATTGCATGCCGTTGGTCCAGGGAAGCTCACTATTCGGGAACGAAACATGCCAGGTTGGTCGGCTGTCATAGATGGGAAAGCTGTTTCCATTTCGGGATCGATATGGATTGAAATTGAACTTGGATCAGGTGATCACCAAGTGGAACTCAATTACTCTGCTCCAGGATTTAGCCGTGGTTTGATAATTGCCCTCTTCGCTTGTTGTGCCTTAATATTCCTGGCAATCGGACCTATTGTCAGGCAAAAATCTACAGGAACGAAATCTCGACTTGACGAGAATGCCTAATTCCTTATAGAACCTCTTTGAACCCGTAATCCTATGAGTCAAATTGAACTTCTTCCAAAGGACACGACGTCAGATGCAACTGGCGGTCGCTGGATGGTTGTTATTTACAACAACGATTCAAACTCGATGGAAGAAGTGATTGAAGTCCTCATCCTGGCCACGTCATGCGACATTGAGGAAGCATCGATCGAAATGTGGGAAGCCCATACCTATGGAAAAGCGCCTGTGCATTTTGCTACTAAAGACGAGTGTCATACGGCCGCTTCAATCATTTCGTCCATTGGAGTAAAGACCGAAGTTCAAAAGGAGTGGGACGACTGATGTCATCTCCGGGCACCATTGAACGTCAAGAGACGGCTGACAGCACCACCTCTGGTGGCCAACATTGGATCGTCACTGTTTTCAACAATGAAACCAATACTTGGGACGAGGTCGTGTTCATTTTGATGGCCGCAACCGGGTGTGACGCAGAAGAGGCCCACATGGAGACATGGGAGGTGGACAACCTCGGCAAATCTGTCGTGCATCACGGAAGCCAAGAAGAGTGTCAATCGGCAGCAGAAATCATTGCTCAGATCGGCATCCGCGTTGAAGTTTCCGAGGAATAGGCTTCTTACTTCTCCCAATTGACGATCGGCGTCTTCCCTGCTTCAAGATAGACATCCATCAGGCGACCGCAATTAGGGATTCCCGTGCAGCGGACCCACGCAATTCCCATTGGCAAAGGGTCCACCTCAGCCAAGCCAGGCTGAACGCCAACCGCATGACGAAGAATGAGGTCGACAATCCATGAATGCATGTAATCGTCATAACCTCGATAAAGGGCAGGAACACCCGTTTCGGCATTGTAATGTTCAAATGAATTGGGACGACTTGCGTCATCGGTATGAAACATGAGCCGAATGGCCTTCATGAGGGCCTGACCCGCCGCAATTCGAAGCGGCTCGTCTTCAAGCAACCGACCTACATTAGCGATGGCATCGACGAGGTGGCTGTTTGCCATGGGCCAACTTCGTCCATTCCACGGACAGTTCAGCCTCCGGTCCTTCCATTCTCCATCGGCCCGATAAGTCCGATCCGATTTTGCGGTTGCCGGGAAACCCTTCTCAAGCCAGAATTGATCAGGACTCAAGAGCCATTTCTCAAGGACCTTCTCGAATTGATCTAGCCCTATACCCGCTAAATCTTTCGCCATCATTAATGGATAAAAGCCAGTTGCCGGACGCTCCGGTGACGCTTCGCTTCCTGGCTTTCGATCCTGAAAGAATGAATCGTTGAAATTGAAGGAGTTCTCAAGAGCAGCCTTAACCATTTGGAATTTTGCACTCCAAGCTTCTCGGCCGACTGGATCGGAGACGCGATCCTTCAGTAAGCGCAAGAGGGAAAGCAAATAGGTTGTTGCGTCAACACCCGCGACTCGAAAGCTGACCCACTGATCTGCGTCTTCTGTCACGAACTGATACCGACTCATATACTCTTGCCCAGTTTCGTTTTGATCGAAAACAAGTGCCCCTTCACTACACCAACGAGAATTCAGGAAATAGGAGGCATAGCGCTCAAGCGCATCGCCGATCGAGTCGGTCATTGGCTTATCGTGAAGCCGGAGATATTGCTCAAGGCCAGTTGCAAAATCGGCGTGATAGAAGTCCCTTGCTGGACGAGCAGAATAGGTGTGGCCAGGAAAACTCCCATCCTCCCGTTGAGTTTTCACCAGGTTCTCCAAGATCCCACATGCGACGCTCCGGTCTTGGCTCCACGATGTTTCTCTCAAGTGGGCCTGAGCCGAATAGGTGACGAAGTTTCGGAAAAACCCGATCCCTTCGGTCACGAAAGGCGAAAAGCTCGATGGCTTCCCGCTCATCGATAGTCCGGCTAGATCCACGGTATTGAGGCGGAGGCCAAACCAACGATTCCAATAGGCTTGAGTGAGCCAGGGATCACTGCTCTCGAACTGAGGAACCGAGGCAAAATAGCCGCGCCAGCCCTGAGTAGATCGATCGACAACTCCCGGCTCAATTGCCTTCTCAAAGGCTTGATTCGCACTCTCTGCCGTAAGGCCACTGCCGCAAGCAACCACCAGCGCATTTCCTTTTTCCAACTTGAATTGCTGGACGGCATGCACGAGTCCTTCGATGGGTTCGGATCCCACCCGATACTTGAATTCGTTGGGTAGCTTGCCTCCAACCAGTTTCTCGGGCAATACGCTCAATTCATAGAGCGGAGACTCATCATGCCTTTGAGCGAGATTGACCGTAAAGGACTCTCGCACTACAGACGCCCCAACTTCAAGGAATACACTCACAGGGGCCATCATTGATGCTGTGGAGCCCACTGCACTATCAACTTCGATAGCCGACCGATCTGCCTCAACTTCGCTCGGCCAAGCCGTTTGGAAGCAATCCGTAATCGATTGGTCCCTTACTTCAAGTTCGGTACTGCTTGACCAGGGAGTTCCGTAACCTGCCTGCTTCACCTCAGGAAGTGCCCAAACAAAAGCGTTCAGGACTTGCTCACCCATAAGTACACGAAATTCTGAAACCCATGCATTCTCTTGGGTAACGCACCGCCGTTCACAGATCTCGAGTCCCTCAGCCTGATGGTGGATCGTGAGAAAGTCTGGACGCCACTCCATTACTTTGCTGTTCAACCGAACCGGCTTGCCTTGAATATCCGTAAAGAGGACCGTAAAAAGCCTTGGCAATCTGATGTCGGCGAAATAACACTCGTCCCAGAATCCGGGTATGACCAAATGCTTAGGAAATGGAGGAGCATAAAGGGCACCCTTTCCGCCTCCTAGAAACCACTTATCGTTTCGGCGTAGTATAGAGAGCGGATCCACGATTCGATCGTACCGTTGGAATATGCTTAAGATGGAGCACGGAGTATTGAAATTCCGTAGAGATATGAAGATGGACCTTACTAGCGCAATCCGCCACATCAAGCTTCAATCGCTTTTGGTTCTCTCGATCCTTCTAGCTGCAGTTTCGGTTGATGCGCAAGGACTCGATCCAAAGACAAAGGCTGAAGTGCTGGACCATGTTTCTAGCGTGATTGGCGAACGCGCATTTGTTCCTGGAATCGACTTTGGCAAATGGCCCGGATTCATGAAAGAAGAGAAATCCGAGATCGAGGCCGCCCAAACCGATGAGGATTTTCAAAAGGCCGTCAACTCCGCACTGAAGAAATTTGGGGCCAGCCATGTGCTCTTGATGACCCCTCGAAACGCCCAGATTAGGAGAACGGGATCCACTGTAGGCATCGGCGTGAGCACACAAATCGTTCCCGAGGGCTTGTCGATCATACGTGTTGTTAAGGACGGCCCTGCCGACAAGGCAGGCGTTTCTGCCGGAGACACCATCATCGAAGTCGACGGCCATCCAGCCAGTACGTTAAAGGGACTCACCGGGGAAGCCGGATCGGAAGTCGTCGTAAAGGTCAAACGACTGGACGGAACAACCAAGGAATTCAAGATTGTCAGGCAGAAATACTCCACTGTCCGCCCGCCCGAGCTCAATTGGGTAGACAAAGATACCGCCCAACTCAAGCTGTACTCGTTCGAAGCTGGTTACGACCGAGCCCAAATTTCTGACCTTATCCTGCAGGCGGAAGGCGCAAAGAATCTCGTCGTAGATCTTCGATACAATGGGGGCGGCTTGGTGTCGAACTTGCAGCACCTATTGGGAATGTTGATTCCCGACAACAAAGCACTGGGGACCTTTATTCGCAAGAGCCTTGTCAACGAATACGTCGAAAAGACCGGTGGCAAGCCGAGCGACATCGCTGCCATAGCTCAATGGAGTGAGCGAAAGTTTCGGCCTATCCATCGCCCTGATGCACCTTTCTTTAATGGCAAAGTCGTGGTTCTCGTGAACAAGTTTTCTGGCTCGGCTTCTGAAATTGCCGCCGCCGCACTTCATGACGTAATCGGAGCACCTGTGATCGGAACGAAGTCCGCTGGTGCCGTCTTAGCTTCCGTCATCATTCCGGCATCTCACGGATTTATGGTCCAGATTCCCTTTGAGGACTACGTCACCATAAAGGGAGTTCGTCTGGAAGGCAACGGTGTCGCTCCAGATTTCGAGGCTTCCGATTTGGCTCCAAATCCGAAGGAAACCAAGGATCCAGCTATCGACAAGGCAATCGCCTACTTTACTCAAGCCAAATAGTCTCTTTTTGATTACGGATTGAATAACAACCTATGAACTTACGGCTGCTCAAAACTGGAATCGCTTCTCTTACTTGGGCGATGCTCACTTTGGGCTTTGGACAGACGGTAGATAACAGCCCACCCGTCAAAAGTGAAGTTCTAAGCCAGATCTCCGAGATTCTCTCCAAGAGTGCCTTCGTTCCAGGCATCGATTTTAGTCGATGGCAAGATTTTGTGAAGACAGAAATGCCTGCCATAGACGCCGCCGCCAATGACGACGAGTTTCAGAAGGCTGTCAATATCGCCCTCAAGAAATTCGGTGCAAGCCACACCGTATTGAATTCTCCACGCGTGGCGGATTTGCGATTAACCGGCGCCACTGTAGGAGTTGGAATCAATACCCATCCGGTCCCTGAGGGTTTGCTGGTTACCCGAACGATCAGCGACGCGCCAGCAGAGCGTGGAGGAATCGTTGCTGGCGATATCATCACCCACGTTGACGGCAAACCAGCAACCAGTACGGCGGGAATTGAAGGACGCGAAGGCAGTGATGTCACCTTGACGGTAACTCACATTAACAAGGCTAGCGATGACTACATCCTTACTCGCCGTAAGTTCTCATCCATCCGACCAGACGAGCTACTTTGGCAGGACAAAAGCACAGTTCTCATCTCCATCCACACGTTTGGCTTTTCATACGACAAGCAAAAGGTAGCCGACTACATGAAGGAAGCTCAAAGGAGTGAAAACCTCATTTTGGATCTCCGCGATAACGGCGGAGGAGAAATTGGCAACCTAAGGCACCTGCTGGGTTATCTTGTTCCCCTAGATAAGCCAATCGGAACCTTCATCGACAAACCCATTGTAGATGGATATCTAGCCGCAACACATGGCGACTCCAAGAATCTCGCCGCGATTGCCCGATGGACCAAACGCAAAATTCGGCCGATCACCGATCCTGACATCCCAGTTTATAAGGGCCATATCATTGTGCTCATCAATGCACTATCAGGCAGTGCCTCCGAGATTCTTGCCCAAGGACTTCATGACGTTATGGGAGCCACCCTAGTCGGAAGCAAATCTGCTGGAGCCGTCCTGGTGTCCCTTTACATCAGTGCCACAAACGGTTTCATGCTCCAGTACCCCTTGTCCGACTACGTAACCATTAAAGGTGTACGCCTGGAAGGGACTGGCGTCACCCCCGACGTTGCAATCAGTGATCCCCTCATCCACGCCCCAACCCTTCCAGACCCAGTCGTGGACAAGGCGGTTGCCATACTCACCGGGAAGTCGTAGCCTACTTCGCCTCGATCGGTATTCCCGATGCGGCGCCAACCGCAAACATCGTATCGTCTTTGTTCACTTTAGGGATCGTACATTCACCTGTCGACCCATCAACTTCGATTGACTTCTGCCAGACTGGACTCGCACTGTCTCTCCAATAGATAACGACTTTGCCACGTGTCGGTTTCCAGCGAATGATGGTGTCATGTGCCTGTTTGGGGTCCATGCGGACGTCGACGGGTGCCTCATCTGCCGATGCGAGCGTCGCAGCAGTTAGCAGGTTGAGGCGTGCGACGTTTGCCAAGTAATTGAAGTCTACGTACTGGACGAGGTCTTCCTTCGTGTGCTGTCTAGAAAACTCCTCGTAAACCTCTGTTAAGCGGACAGCCGTAAAGCCTTCGAGATTGAAGGAGGTATGGTCTCCACCCCTTTGGAATCGGTCTCGACGAAAGACTAGCTTGGGCTCAAAACCCCTAATTTTGCCTCGGGAATTCCATTCGATAAACCGTGCAAGTTCTCGGCTATTGTGGGATGGGCTTGTGCTCCCGCGAGGAGCTGGTGTGGGCAATTCTTCACTAAAGACCCGAATATGATGCTTGTCGGACTGACCATTTAAGCTGGCGCTGTTTCCCACAATGTCGTTGCTAAGGACTGCGTCTACCTTCCAACCTTCAGCTTTAGCCCGCTTAGCCAACGCTCGCGAGCCTAGAAGGCCCTGCTCTTCCCCGCTAAAAGCGACAAAGACCAGGGTGTTCTTCCACTTGTGACCCGACATAACTCGGGCAACTTCCATTGCTTGAGACATTCCACTTAGGTCGTCATTTGCGCCGGGAGCATTGGCGTTCAGCGTACGATCTTGCATATTGATAGAATCGAAGTGGCCGCCTATTAGGATCCGACGATCTGTCTCGCCTGGCAAGGTTGCCACGACTTCTACGACTTCCTTTTCTACGGGAACACGCTGCCCTTTCGGGGCAATGTACTTCATGATCTCGACCTGCAGACCAGGGATCTTTCTATATTCTGCTGCGATATATTCGGCAGCCTCTACCAACGTAGCGTTGTTTGTGTTGCGATTTGGCATCGCAGATAGATGAGTAACCATCCCCTTCATCAAGTCTTGGCGAACTTCTCCAACGATTTGCGCTGGTGATTGAAGCAGCGCCAAAAAAGGAATGAATGAGACCATAGTGGCCTTTTACCCGTTTACGAGTCGAGAGAATGAGAACACAATCCGTTTAGTTGAATCGCTACGCCGGCAACCACTTCCCAGTCAAGTGGATTTGACGAGAAGTCTTTCACACTATTGCCAATGTTGATACCTAGGAATAGGCATCATCGGTGAACCTACAAGTGCGCGGTCAGCTAATTCTCACAGACTTTATCCGATTGTCTATTCTTCGTCTGCAATAGTCGGCCCCACATCATAACGAGGCCCCACACCGAAGAGAGCGTCGACATCCATGACATTCAGGAGGACCTCTCGCGGACGAGGACCATCCCTTGGCCCAACTATTCCTCGCTCCTCCATCATGTCAAGTAGCCTAGAGGCCCTCTGAAATCCGATTGAAAACTTGCGCTGAAGCATCGAAGTTGAAGCCTGCCCGCGTTCAACAACCCATCGAATGGCATCCTCCCAAAATGGATCAACTTCCTCTCCAAAATCTCCGCCTTCCTTTCCGGCATCATGGACCGCTTCGTCAACTGGATTAAGCACGTATTCCGGACTCTGCTGAGCACGCCAAAACTTACATACGGCATCGATCTCTTTCTCGGAGACATAGCACCCTTGTACGCGTAGTGGCTTGATGGAATCGATGGGCTGAAAGAGCATATCGCCCTTGCCGATTAGGTTCTCGGCTCCCTTCGAATCAAGAATCGTCCGCGAGTCAATCTGGGAGGCAACCGAAAAGGCAATGCGCGATGGAATGTTCGCCTTTATGATTCCCGTAATCACGTCGACGCTAGGCCGCTGAGTAGCAATCACGAGGTGAATTCCAACCGCACGAGCAAGCTGCGCCAGTCTAACAATGGTCGTTTCAACCTCTGCTCCACATTGAATCATCAAGTCAGCAAGCTCATCGATGATGACGACGATGTACGGCATTCGGTCCTGGAATGTCGCCTTGGAGTTCCAACCGTCAATATTTCGAACGCCTTCGTTGCTGAACAGATCGTAGCGCCGATCCATTTCGCGCCATACCGCTCTCAAAACTCCAGCTGCCTCTTTTACGTCCTTGATGACCGGGCACATCAGATGGGGAATATGATCGAAAAGCGTAAGTTCAACTCGCTTAGGGTCGATCATAACAAGCCGAACATCTTTTGGCGTGTTGCGCATCAAAAGGCTTGTGATGAGAGTGGCTAGGCCAATGGACTTGCCAGAATTGGTTGCGCCTCCAATGAGAAGGTGAGGCATCTTGGTCAAGTCAGCGTACTTATTGACACCGCTTACATCTTTTCCTAGTGCAACACATAACCGCGAAGGGTGATTTCTAAAATCCGAAGATTCGCACAGTTCTCGCAGGGTCACGATGGACGGCGATGCATTTGGTACTTCGACACCAATCGCCGCTTTACCCGGAATAGGCGCTTCGACACGTACCTGCGAAGCGGCTAGGTCCATTGCTATATTGTCGGCCAGTGCTGTAATTCGTGCGACTCGCACACCAGGGCCAAGCTGAATCTCATATCGAGTTACCGTTGGACCGGTAGCGACTTCTACAACTGACGATTCAATACCAAACTGCTCAAGGGTTCCCTCAAGAGTTTCGATATTCTTCTGCATCTCTGCCTGATTCCGCTTAGGGTTCAGCACGGCCTCTGCCAGCAAACTGATAGGAGGCAGGTCGTAACCCTCTTTTGGAGTCGGTGTGTCGGAAGACAACGTTGGAGTCGACTCGGCGACGAGGTCTCGAATCACTGGAGCCTGCTTTGGCTTCGCCGGTATAGCAAACGCCTCAATGTCAGGATCGGGATCTTCCATCACGATGCTTCGTGGCGACTTCGTAATTTTGGATGCCGCTGGTGCTGGAGAAGGTGCCTGAACGGCTGCTTCATTCTCCATGAGGCTTTTTCGAATGGACTTTACGCGATCTTCGGGTGTTTGTTGAGAGGAGGGTCGTTCGAGAGTTCGCTCAATCGTTTTCTGCTTGATCGTGACGGCCTTCTTCTTCGTCTCCGAAAGCATTACTCGAATGGGAACATCAACGCACAAAACCAAACCGACCAAACCTAATGCGGATAGTCCAACGAGCTTGGCCGAACCAAACATCCCGGCAAAGGCCCACCCTTCAACAGCACCCAAATATCCACCGGATATTCGAATGGCCTCAGGATCAAAATAGGATCCGCCGATCGATGTCGCCAGCATTCCTAACAATGTTAAGAAAAGTAGGAGTAGCCCCCAAGAAAGGTGAGTTGAACTAAGTGACTTTCCGCGAATGAAGCAGACGCTTAAAGTGATTAACAATGGAGGAACGGCCCAAGCGCCTTTACCAAACGCGCTGATACACAATGCGCCTAGAGTTGTGCCGACTACTCCTGAATCGCGCGTAACCAAGGCAACAATCACGATAATAGCGATTGCAAATAATAAAATCCCGGCAATATCAAAATGGCGGTGCGAAGCCTTCGCTTCGACCCGCACCTTGCCAACGGCAGGCTGCCTGGTGCTTACGCTCATCCTTAACCTTCTTTGACTCCAATCCTTGGAGCCAGTAGAAGTATAGCGTAGGACGTCAAATAACGGAAACACGTTGCAAAAAGAAACGCATGTCCAACCTGCAGAATTCGATGCAGCTTAGAAAAGAAGCGGGCGTTCTCGTCGTCGCACGTTGAGCGTTAGCGCGACCGAAGACATGCACATCCACATCGCCGTTCCGCCATAACTCAAAAAGGGCAACCATAGCCCCACAACGGGCAATATGTGCAGCACCATGGCAATGTTGACAAAAGTATGAAAACTTAAGGCCGCAAAGAGGCCACCGACAACCATCTTATAGAAGGGATCAGTCGCCTGAAACATCACAAGCCAGAGGCGATAAAAGAAAAACCCATAGGCGGCCAAAACCAAAGTGCAGCCAACCAATCCGCCCTCTTCACCCATCACCGTGAAAATGAAGTCGTTATGCTGCTCAGGGATAAAGTGGCCTGCCTTCCGCTCTCCGTGCAGCCAACCTTGCCCAAAAACTCCACCTTCTGCGAATGCTATTTCTGCCTGATCCGTTTGGTAGGAACTCCCTTTCGCGTCATGGCTAAACATCGCCATGATCCGGTCAAGCTGGTAGCTGTGTAGGAGTTTTCCGGAAAATGCGAGCATTCCACCGACAACAAATAGAATCGCAGCCAGCATTCCGAAGAACTTAATCGGAATACCCGCAACCAATGAAATGGCAATCCAACACACCAAGATGACGAGAGCTGCACCCAAATGAGGCTGAAGCAAGATCAACACCAATGGAGCCGATATGTGCAAGAAGCCTAGCCAAAACGTAGACGGTTTCTGAATCGTGTTCTGCCTATTGGCGTAAAAGGAAGCCAATGTAATGACCGTTAGGATCTTGGCCATTTCACTTGGTTGGAACTGGATCGGGCCGATAGGAATCCACCTTTCCGCTCCCTTTTTGTGTGCACCAACGACGAAAACCGCCAATAGCGTGAGAATATTTACGCTGTAAATGATGTAAATCAATCGACGCCAGATGTGCGGCGGTACGAAAGCAAACAGAGAGAACGGTATAAAGCCGATGCCTATGTTCAGCAGTTGCTTTCGAAAGTTTGCGCCTCCGTCATGGCTATAGCCTTCGCTATACAGAGACATCATTCCTATCGCCAGCAGAAGCAGAGTCGCAACAACAAGGAGCCAATCTACTTTTGGTGCACGCCTTTGCTCGCTACCATATCCTGGAAGGCGCGAAAGGCCAGCCATTGGATTCATAGTGTTTGCAGTCCCCGGTCGTGAGTTCTTTCGAACTCAAGGTTCAACCGGAAGTCTTGGCCTCTTCAATACTGACAAGTTGGTAAGTAACCAGCTCGGGGTGTTTGCTTTTACCTAAAGTCATTTTGGTCGTGAGTTCTACAAGGCCGATCCCTTTTGCGTACACGGCCTTCTGTTCATAAGCCATTCCGGAGAGTCCAACTCCGATATGCGCAAGGATCTTTACCTCGATAACATCAACTTTTCTACCTAAAACCTCTCGCTTTCCGGCAGATCTTGCATCTCCATGGGCGAGCATGCGCTCACCCTCCGGCCCTGTCTTCGTTTTACCTACGAAGTCCCAAGAAGCCTTGCCGTCGTTTAATTTGAGAACTGGCATCGGCACCGGCAAAGGGTGCTTCGGGTCATAAGCGACGATACAGACTTGGTCAGAATCAACACGGTAATAGGTCGTGATTCCTGGCCGGCCGCCCTGCCTTTCTGTGATTTGAGCAACCGTAACTCCGCCCATATCAAGGGGACTTCCAACAACATTTACGAGTTGACCCGCTCCGCCCTTTTGTTCATAGGTTCTAACCGTTCCCGGTTTTACGGGAAAGTAGTCGGCCGCCGATTCAGTTGTAGGTGAGGCTGTTTGAAGTGCAAGGCCTAGAATCAGTGCGGAAATCATTTGTGTTTAGTCTCCTGAATCGTCAGCTTCTCGCTTGTGCCGTCTGGTTTATAAGTTACGAGGTCGGCTTTGACAGTTCCTATACCCTTGACATACCAACTCTTGGAAACCGTTCGAACTTTTTGCTTTTGTAGCGTACCAACACTATCCTGTTGGACCAGCAGAGCATCCTTATAGCTTCCTGCCTTCGTAGTAACCGACTGTATTCCAATAACCTTACAAGTCGTTTCCATATCCATGGCAGAAGTGGGATTGTCCGCTGAGACATGGAATTTCCAGGTCATTCCGGGCTTAGGATGTGCCGGGAGTTCCATGGCGTGACTACTTAGCTTGGCTACTGAAGAGGAGTTTGTAAAGACTCCATCTTTTTCAACAGACACTTCGTCAGATCCCAGAATTTCCAAACCGCCTGTACGTTGAATCGAATAGGTCGCCTTGCCATCTTTGACACCCTTAGCGGTGACTGTCTGCGAACCCGAAATGACTGTGCCTTGACTCGTAACCAATTCCATGTCCATGGGTTTCGCATTGGCCAATCCATCGTATTCAAATCCTTCGTGTTTGAGTTCCGTGGGCAAACTGACATTCGAAACGGTGGTTGGGGCCTTCTCGCTGGGCTTGGCAGAGGAATCTCCTGCATTGACGCTGACACTCGGCTTGTCGTTGGCGCCAGCCTCAGGTGATGGTTTGTCCGCGTCGGATTTCGCAACCGGCTCCGATTTTGGAGCACTGGTCGTCGCTTCCTTGGTGACTACACTGCAGCCAGCGGCGACGACGAGTGCAAATGCGAGAATGCCAACGTTGTATTTCATATTTGGAAGTTTCCAGTCAACTGCTATTTCTGTTTCTGATTCAGCGAATTCACCACGTCTTTTACCAGACGCTCATCCTGCATCTGCGTAATCGTGAGCTCTCCTTGAGCCAGCTCATGGTTAATCTTCGGCGCAGCAAACGCCACACCATCTTTGATCAGCATAATCTGAGAACCGACTCTGTCCTCAGAAAATTGCCACAACCGACGTCGTCCCTCATCAGTCAGATTAATCGTGAGGTCGAAGGCTTTGCCTGCGGTCGTATCCTTCGAATTATAACTCGCGCTCTCGATCATCGTATTGTTAACAACGACCTGGGCGCTTTCCAAAATGTGTTGAGGATACTTAGCCAGTTCCAGAGCATTCGTGGGAGCTAATCGATTCAGAATCGATTTCCTAATATTTTCCCGCTTTGACGGCTTGTCAATGATGCTTTGAGCCTCTTGCAAGTAATATCCCCTGATCGTATCTTCATTGACCTGCTTGCCCTCGTAGCGCTTTTCGACCGTCTGGAGCAACTGAGGACGGTAAGGCTCAAGGAATCGACCAATCACTTCGGTCTTCTTTCCCTTGATATTTATGGTCACAGGAATCGGATAGTCGATGATAATTCCATCTTCCATTGACTTTCGGATTAGTGTTGGAAGTGGCGAACCATCAAGGTTGATGTTCAGGTCGTGCACGAGTTTCGCTTCCTCAGACTTATCTCCGCCAATCGCAAGTTGAAGTCTTTCGGCAGTCCAAACGTTACGAACCGGTGGCCAAGAATCGTTTTCATCACGGTCGTTAACCTTCATGATAAAAGGTCCCAACGCCTTCTCGTTACCTTTCAGCACTTCGAGCATTTCTCGAATGGGAATGTGCTTCTTAATGGCACCATCGGTTGCGCCTTGGTCCTCGGACTCTTTTGCGCCGAACGCATCCGAAGCCTGAACGAGCTGAGCCATCTGGTTCACCACGAGAATCTTGAACCCCGCTCCCGCGTTGATTCCGACCAAATTCACCCGCGCTGGAACGATAGGCTCAAAGTGCTCGCCCATAATCGCTTGACGCATGACGTATTGGTACCCATATGTGCCACCCGTCGCAATAATCGCAAAACCAATCGCGATCTTTGTAGAACTACGTATCTTCATAAAATGCCACCCGCTCTTGCCAACAAAAACGGCGTGCGACAAGTTCGCAGGGATTTGCAAGTTTACCGCTGTCCGGATTTCTATGATTTCTATTCACTTGGGTTATACGAGTCATAAAGGCGGCCAGCTACAAGTGAAACGACTAACGTCACGCCTACACATAGCGCAAATGCTGGAAGAGCTGCAATCGCAGGATTGACCTTCGTGAGCGCTAACAACACGGCAAATACACTTGCGCCGGGACTTGCCAGAATGACCATCCCCAGCATGATGAGAATGCCTCTAAATCCACGCTGAGATGCATCGCCTGCATCGGGAAAAGCGATAGTCACGAGGAACACCGTTCCGGATACAAGGAGGCTCAAGCCAATTGCAAAGATTGTCGAGCCCAAGGCAAATCCCCAAAGTGTTGGTCGAATCAGAACAATTATCGGCAATGCAATGAGTGAAAAGAAAATGTTGGGAATACACTTCGACGCAATCTCCCAAAAGACGGTACTTGAGGGTCGAAACGGAAGAGGTTTTTGAAAGTCAACCCGCTTGAGTAACTCGGTAAAGCCGCTAATCGCGCTGTTCATCGTCAGCATCAGGACGCTCATCGCCTGCATGACAATGATCATTATTCCGGCGGTTCTCAATATGTTTAACGACTCGAAGTCCCTTCCCATAAATGCGGGCGAGATCGTCATAAACAACTGCAATGGGCCATAAAAGTAATAAAGGAATCGGGCGCCTCGAGTTTGGAGCAGGATTTCCTTCCAGATCAACGCACTCGCACCGGTGAGCCTAAATGAACTTATCCAACGGCTAAATCGCCCGATTTTGAGTTTTCCGTCGCGAGCTTGCTGCGCTGTCATCCCGTAGAGATCATTATTTCTGCGCATCACTCTCAGCTCGCCTGCACCGAATCCCTTAACCGAGGCCTGATCGTACATGTAGGGCAACTGAGACAATGCCATACGCAGACCGAGAATCGACACGCCTGCAAACACGGCAATACCGCTCGAAACCAGCAGCCAATCTTGCTTCATAGCACCCACAGCCATCCAAGTTGCGGCTGATGCAGAGAAAAACACTGACCTGATGAGCGGGGCTTCTGTGCAACTAACCAAAGTGGCGACCGAAAGGTCTGACTTCAAACGAAAAGCAAAATACGCAATCGTTGACAGAACAGCGATGAAAACCGTTATGTCAATGACTTTCTTATTTCGGTCAGCTCGTAAGTCGCTCCGATTGATATAAAAGCCAATTCCATACCCTAGACAAACCCAGGCAAAGGCCATCAAGAGCCAAGCAACTGCCGACACCCGCTCCACAACTTGGGCGTTTCCTTTCATTCCAGCAAAGAATCGCTGCAAGGCCATATGCGATGACCTTCCACCAAAGAGGGCCAAGAATAGGGGGGTCACCAGAGTAACTAGGTATTCCCTAAACATCCGCATAAACATAACCAGTCGCGGGCTCACTGGTGTTGGAAACAAAACATCAATGTCGGCCTGACGGAATCCTCCCCTGGGGGTAAGAATCGAAACCATCAATAGGAATGTGAGCAATGCAAAAAAGGAAAAAATCACGCATTGAATGACATCAGGTGCCATGGCTACACTTGTGGCACCAGAAGTAATTGGGTCTCGACCCCTCATTCCAGTAGGACGCAAAACCAAGAAAGCGTAGTAGGCAAGGGCAAATAGGAGAGTAAAGAGCCTTTTCCCCGAAGTAACGGCTCTTACAATTCCGTTCTTAAGAGACCTAGTTGTTAGGAAGATTAGGGGTTTGATAGCCATCCTCCGTGATTGCTAAGAACACGTCTTCTAGACTCTGCCCTTCTCGGCTACTCATGTGCTGAAGTTGCTCTAGCGTTCCTTCCGCGACCTTATGTCCTCGAGCAACGATAATGACTCGGTCACATAGCTTTTCAGCAGTATCTAAAAGATGAGTTGAGATCAAAATGGCTGCGCCATCATTTCGCTCTCGGAGAAGTTCATCCTTGAGCTCCCTTGCTCCTGCCGGATCAATTCCGATCATCGGCTCATCGAAGAGCAAGACATTCGCGTTATGAATAAGTGCGCAAGCTACTGAGAGTTTTTGCCGCATCCCTTTACTAAGGGTCGCAACAAGCATGTCCTTCTTCTCTTTGAGGTCATATCGCTCAAGCAATTCATCTCGAAGTGCCTCATATCGGTCAATCGTGTTGAAGCACATCGCGACAAAACGTAGATGCTCATCCACCGTCAAGAGTTCATAAAGTGATGGCACTTCTGGAACAAAGGCAAGTCCGGACTTGGCCTTTGCCTGATCAGAAACTACATCGTGTCCATTGATAGTGACGCTTCCCGCAGTTGGCCTCAGAATTCCAGCGATGCACCGAAGTGTCGTTGTCTTGCCTGCTCCATTCGGACCAATGAGTCCCACGATTTCACCTGGATGAATGGTAAAGCTCAAATCGTCAATGGCACGAAATTGCTTGTACTGTTTAACCAGCCTAGTCACTTGGAGCATATGTCCCTCAGTTTTACCTTTGATCGCTGCCCCATATATTAACCTTGCTCTGACGTGTTGGGTAACGAGTAACTTACGGTATCCTGCCGTCCGATGGAAGTCACTGTCCTCGGTTCTGGAAGTTGGGGGACTGCCCTGTCAATCCTGCTCGCAAGGAACGGTCATCAAGTCGCGCTCATTAGCCGAAATTCGGATGAGCTGCTCGAAATGAGAAGCAAGCACCACAATTCGCGCTACCTTCCAGATTTCGAAATTCCGGAAAGCGTTACATTCGGCTCGTTTACGGACCCACTTCCCCACCAAGATATGACGGTTGTGGCCGTACCTTCCTCAAGTGTTGAATCCGTATTGTCTGAGATTGCTGGAACGCACCGTCTGCTCGTACTTGCCGCAAAGGGCCTCGAAACGAAAACTTCACGAACGATGTGCGACGTGGCATCACAAGTCATGCCTGGAGCTACAGTTGGCGCATTGAGCGGACCAAACCTGGCAATTGAGATCGCGAGAGGAATTCCAACCGTGGCGGTCGCGGCATTTCATGACCAAGACATAGCTACCAAAGTTCGGGACGCTTTCACATGTAAAACTTTCAGAGTCTCCACTTCGAGCGACGTGAGGGGAGTCGAGCTTGCGGGTGCCTTAAAAAACGTCCTGGCAATCGGTGCTGGAATGTCCGATGGTTTGGGATTTGGAGACAACACAAAGGGTGCCTTCTTGTCTCGCGGCCTTATGGAAATGGCGCGATTGGGAATCGCGATGGGAGCATCGCTTGAGACCTTTCTAGGCCCGGCTGGCGTTGGCGACCTTTTCGCTACCGCTGCAAGCAAGTTATCTCGAAACTACCGACTCGGTCGTTCCTTGGGGACAGGAAGCAGTCTGGCTGACGCACTTCAGGTGCTCGGCCAAGTGGCCGAGGGAGTGCCCACGAGTCACGCTACGGGAAAATTGGCTATTCAGTACGGAGTCGAGATGCCCGTCTTTGCCGCCGTCGAAGCGGTTCTGACAGGAAAGATCGAGCCTAAACAGGCAGTAGGAATGCTGATGGACCGGAGCCCCAAAATGGGTGACTTCGAAAAATCAGGATCCGATCCATTTAACCCATAGCAGTTTACGTGGCGAGTTCAACCGGTTGGCCGGTTCGAACACTTTCGTATCCAGCAAGTGCCACCCGCGCTGCCTGCATTCCATCAAACCCAGTTACACATGCTGGACGGTCGTCAAGGCAAGCCCGCACGAACTCGTTCACCATCAACGCATCAAGATCCGTGCCAAACGAATGGGAGACATGAGTGACCTCGCCAACGGTATATTTTTGGACGGACTGCCCAAACATATCCAACTCGATAACTCCCAAATCGCCCACAACATTCATCGTTACGTCGCCCCAAGTGTGATAGCTTTGAGGTCTGGACCAACTCGAATCGAGAGTGGCAAAGATTCCGCTCCCAAATTCTATTGTCAGCATCGCCGTGTCTTCCCATTCTTTGCCGTAAACGTTATTGCCTATCTGAGCCTGAACGCGTACCGGTTCTTCGCCAAGAAGGTCTCGTAGTAAGTCCGTGACGTGAACAACATGGTCGATAAGGGCTCCACCCCCTGACAGCTCGGGTTCAACGAACCAGCCAAATGGACACCGTCCTCGATTGGTCGCGCATATCGCTCGAATATCTCCAATGTCACCACGCTCAACTCTCATTTTCAAATTCTGAAAAGCGGGAGCGAACCGACATGGGAAGGCCGTCATGAGCTTCACGCCAGCCTTTTCCACTGCATCCAAAATCATTTGGCCGTGTTCTTCTGTTGGTGCCAATGGCTTTTCGCAAATAATGTGTTTCTTAGCTTCGGCTGCCTTCACGCAGAGTTCGGCGTGCCTCATATTCTCGCTCGTGACGACAATAGCGTCAACCTTTGAAAAGAGATCCTCAAGATCCTCAAAAAATGGAATATCGCGCGGGACAGCGAAAGACTTCCCTCTTTCTACATTGTCATCCCACATCCCAATAAGTTCAACATCGGAGTGTCTCTGACAGGCGGCGGCATAGCCTCCTACATGAAGGTGTGCGGCGGTAAGAAGGCCAACTCGAAGCGGCATAGTTCTATTTTCCCACTTCCGTGCACGGAACAGGTGTATGCTTCCGAATCGATGTCAGAGATTCTCGTTAGGCCACTTAAAGAAGAGGACTTGGACGGTTTCTATACCGTACGGGCACTCACCTACAACAATGGAGATGCCTACCCTCCTGAGAGAATCAAAATGGACGGGCCTGAACTCCGCTCCTTTGTAGCTATTCACAATGGTCAGGTGAGTGGCGTCTCGACGATACTCAATATATTCGCTACCCGTGGAAACGCGGTTTTGCCATGCGCTGGGGTAGCTGGTGTTGCCGTTCTTCCCGAAAAAAGAAAATCTGGCGTTGGAAGCGCGATGATGTCGTGGCTAGTGAATCATTTCCAGGAGACCAACACTCCGCTCGCTTCGCTTTATGCCTATCGCGAGACTTTTTATCGGAAGTTCGGCTACGAAACTGCGGGACGAAGGATGCGAGTCACCTGCCCGACAGATCGACTTCCCAAAGTCAGCAGCGACCTGGAAATCCGAAGACTAGGACCAAAGGATTGGCGTGAATTGGTCGAATGCTATACAAAATTTGCCCATAAACGAAGCGGCCTAAACATCCGAAGTGAACTCATGTGGCAGAGGGTCTTGGGTGAAAACCGACCTTTGACCATTTACGCGCTGGGGAATCCGGTTGAAGCCTATGCGGTCGTTTCGCATAAAACAGATTTTTGGACGACCGATCATATTTCAGAAGCTGTTTGGAGCACTCGACGAGGCTATGACGGGCTATTAGCACTCTATCGTGGCATTACCATGAACAAGCGTGGCATATCGTGGCATGAGCCATCCGATGGAGCATTCTACGGCTGTTACCTCGACGAGGGCGTCGAAGTAAAATTGGAGCGACCAGCTATGTTTCGGGTTAATGACGTTGGAGCAGCTTTTGAGCTACTGAAACCGAACTCAGAATACAGAGGAAGCTTTAGCGTCAAAATTGATGACCCCATTTGTTCTCACAATCAAGGTGTCTGGAACGTTGAATTTGATGGAGGAGTCGTTCGAGCCGAAAAACACCCTACGGGCGAAAACCACGACTTCGGAATGACGATTCAATCGTTCGCTCAAGCCTTTCTAGGTGAACCGGGACTTGGCCAATTAGCATCAACGGAATGCATTCAAGTTAATTCTGAAAGGAGCCTAGAGACGGCGAAGCTACTGCTTCCCGACCAAAGCACCTGTTGCATGGACTTTTTCTAGTTCAAGACTTCCGGAATTCAAATTTAACTTTTGCAAAGAAGGACACTTTGTCCGTCGCATCGAATTTGATCGGCATTAGGGTGCGGCATGGCAAGCGTTTTTGCAAACTTAATTCTTGACGTGGGGGACATAGATCGGTCTTTAGCCTTCTATCATGACATGCTCAATTTGCCCATTCAGCGCCAAGAAAACTGCGATGGCCATCGACTTGCCTATCTCCACGCCGGGCAAACAGAAATCTTGCTTCTTCAGCAACCCAAAAACGAGCAGAATCCTACGCTGCACCGTAGCGGAGGACTGGTTATGAAGTTTTATGTGAAAGGGATCATCAAAGTCGCCCATTTTCTCGAAGAAAAGAGGGTCACTATCCTCCAAGCCCTTGAAATGCCCAGTCATGGGGAGAGAACATTCTTAGTTGCTGATCCAGACGGATATGCCGTGCTCTTGGCCGAACCCGTTGAAACCATGAACTAGTCTTTCATCATTTGGCCCATCGACACTTCGTCAAGTATTTCCGAGGCCAGATACCGATCCCGTATAGCGATCCGATCGAGCTCAGACTTGTTCTGATTTAGCTTTGCCTTTGCATCAATGCGGTCAACGTGTAACTTGAATACGACGATCCCAGCCAACTTACTGCGGTGAAACTCGCGATCTGCACCTACAAAATCGACTTCCGCTAGATTAGGATCGAAGGTCTGTATCATCCGAGTCAGGTGGTCAAGCGCCGCCTCACTGTCCGAAATAATTTCAACTTCACCGTAAGCATGAATGCTGACGTAGTTCCAAGTGGGCACATTTGGACGGGATTCATACCACCCTGGCGAAACATAGCCGTGCGGGCCAGACAGAATGGCCATGGCTCTCCTGCCAGGTTCAAATTGGTGCCAATGACTATTCGCTTTAGCCATGTGTCCTACTAAAACAAGGGGTTGATCAGACTCCACCAAGAGCGGCAGATGAGTGGCCAGTGGTTCGTCATCCACACACGACACAAGTGCCATGAAAGGATGCGCCCGGAGTGTCTCCGCAATAATCTTAGGATCGTCGATTCGGTGGGCACCAGGGATATACATAGGAATTACAGTGGGTCATTGTCTAGTGGAGCTTTGATTTCTCGCTGAGGCTGAACGACTTCTTCAATGGACCGGCTTCGGATGAGCCTTTCACGGTAGTCGTTGAACACGCAAATTGACCTTAGACCCAATACTTGAGATACGGTCACTGCCGTTTCCCAATTTTGTGGGTTCACCTTTGAATCCTTACATCGTTTGGATTCCGAGTCATATCGAGCACAATCGCGACAGTACACTGATGTTTCAGGAGAGTTTGTTCTTATGACGATTACGGCGGTCTTTATCGGCCTTGCATTGCGTCCCCAGGTGGTAGACAAGCCCTCGCTTCAATACTACCAACAGACCTTTGTTATACGCCAGCAGGATTCCGTACTTCGGGTGCCGTTCGTCGCTCCCAAGCCCAAACTGCCTCTCTTCTTAGCCTTTCGTAAGAACGACACTTATGCAGTTTGGGACGACAGGGGACTAACCATACGTCGACGAACTCATGTAACAACTTCGAAACTGGCGGACGTGATCGTCTCACGAAAAGTCTTTTCCAAGGAAGAGATCAATAGGAACGCATCCCTAATTAAAGATGGCGCTCACTCTAAAGAAGCAAATGCCATCTCTGGAGCGAGACGTATAGGTAAAGAAGTCTATTTTCTGGTTCGCTGGGACGATAAGTCCGGCAAAGCCTGGGCAGAAACTCTAGTTAGCGTAGACATCACAAGCAAGAAACCAACCCTCGATCTTTTGGGGCGATTTGAAGGACTGTCATTTGGCACCAAACCCATCGATGACAAACTTCAAATTGTAGGGGGCAAATTGGCCATCGTAAGCAAGGGAGCAGAATCTTGGGGATTCTCAATGTACGACCCGGCCAATCGACAGTTCGAATATCGGCCCATGGGCTACAAATTGAATTCTTTTGAACATATCAATTCGGTTCAGGGCGTTTTCACAGAAACATCAACCTACGGCACAAATATAGCAGGACGAATCGACCTGAATACGGGGACAAGAAAGATTTTCTACGAGGGTCGCGAAGATCTTCGCTTTCTAGATGTACTTGAACCGTTCGTCGTCATCGCAACAGAAGGAACAACGACGAAGATCGTAAATTGCACAAATGCATTCTCTCGAGTCTTGCCATTTGTTCTGGATGGCCGTCGAGCAGGCGCAAACGTCCTCTTTTGGACTCCCACGCCTAATCCAAAGGCAGCCTGGCTTTTGAATCCCCAAAACTGGGAACCCGAAGCTCGCTGGCGTTCAAATTAGGACAATCCATCTGAAATCCAAGTGCTCTGCGCCGCGTAGAAAGCAGGCGACCGAAACGCAAAGATTACGTATATGAGCAATTTGAGTACAGAAAGCACTTCAATCGACGACAAGAGTCTCGACACCCTATTCCGCAATGCAAGAACCTATTACGCTTGGCAAGATCGCCCAGTAAGCGTGGAACTTTTGCATGAAATATATAACCTCCTGAAGCTTGGTCCAACGAGCGCAAATTCGTCACCAGCCAGGATCATTTTCCTCACGACAGCTGAGGCAAAAGAAAGGTTGCTTCCTAGTCTCGCTCCTCTCAATGTCGAGAAGTCACGGTCTGCACCAGTCGTGGCAATTATTGCTTACGACCTAGAATTTTACGAGCATTTGCCAAAGCTATTTCCGCACGCAGACGCAAAGAGTTGGTTCGTCGGAAATGAACAGATGGTCAACGACACAGCTTTTCGAAGTAGCACGCTTCAAGGTGCCTACTTCATGTTGGCCGCCCGCGCCTTGGGGTTAGATTGTGGACCCATGTCTGGATTTAATGCCGACGCATTGAATGCTGAATTCTTTCCGGATGGCAAATTCAAGGTGAACTTCATCTGCAACTTAGGATATGGCGACGGGTCAAAGCTCTATCCTAGAAATCCTCGACTGGATTTTGACGAAGCGTGCCAAATTCTCTAGGCCTTGACCTGACCAGTAAACTGATTGAATGACCTTTCCTGAGTTGGTCCAGCCACTAATTGAGCGAAAGGACCTCAGCGCATCGCAGGCTGTCCACCTCATGGAATATCTCATGAGTGGACAAGCCAACGATTCACAGATTGGCGCTGTGCTGTTCGGCCTCCGAATGAAAGGGTGTACGACCCTTGAGCTCGCTTCCTTTGCGAAAGTGCTTCGCGAGAAAGCCGCGATCCTCAGTCACGTTTACGACGACCTAGTAGATACGTGCGGAACAGGGGGCGGAAAAGAGTCATTCAATATCTCAACTGCGGCGGCAATCGTCGCATGTGCTGCAGGAGTGAGGATCGCTAAACATGGCAATCGGGCAATCACGAGTAAGTGCGGCAGTGCAGATGTCTTGGAGGCATTGGGTATCTCAATCCGCACTGAACCGGATGCACTTCGAGATATGTTGGATAAGCACCGGATCGTGTTCATGTTTGCTCAGGCGCATCATCCCGCTATGCGCTTTGTCGGCAAAGCCCGTACCGACCTTGGTGTGAGGACGGTTTTCAATCAATTGGGTCCGTTACTCAATCCAGCAGGTGCAAACCGACAATTGATTGGCGTTTATGATCCTGGTCTCATGCAAAGCATGGGGCAAGCCCTAAATCTCCTAGGGTGTGAACGAGCATTAATCGTTCATGGTCTTGATGGATTGGATGAAATTTCTCCCGTTACAGCCACGGAATATGTCCAAGTGCTGGATGGCAAAGTGTCGACAGGGAAATTGCAGTTGACCGACTTCGGTCTTGATCCCATCAATCCTCACTCCCTCGCACCTGGAAGAAGTCTTGAAGAAAATGGAGCAATCCTTAGAGAGTCCGTTTCGGAAATCGAATCGGCAAGATGCCATGCCATTATTCCAAGCGCCGCAGCCGCGATCTGGATTTCGGGCTTAGAACCAACCCTGCGTGATTCAGCTGATAGGGCAAAAGCAACCGTAAAATCCGGGCTCGCCGCTACCAAGCTAGATCAACTCATTGGCTATGAAGTGAAAGCATGAGCGTCCTTACCAAGATCTTCGAGGCGAAAGCTCATGAAGTCGCCGCGGCGAAGCAAGTGCTCAGCTTAAAAGAGATAGAGGAGCTTGCTCGCAATGCGGATGCACCTCGCGGATTCAAGAATGCGCTGGCGAATGCAAGTGGGCTTGCCCTCATTGCAGAAGTTAAGAAGGCGAGTCCATCGCAAGGACTAATCCGTCCCGACTTCGACCCTGCACAAATTGCGATTAGCTATCAGACAAGTGGAGCATCTGCACTTAGTGTTCTGACAGATGAGAAATTCTTTCAGGGTTCAGAAGAAAACTTGCGAAAGGCAAGAAACGCTACGTCGCTTCCCTGCTTACGAAAGGATTTCATAAACGATCCCTATCAAGTGTATCAGGCTAGAGCCTGGGGTGCAGATGCTGTTCTCCTTATCGTTGCTGCTCTCGATCGGCACCAAATAAAGGACTTGCAGGACCTAATCGTTGAGTTAGGAATGGATGCACTTGTGGAAGTTCACACCGATGAAGAAGCAGACGTGGCTCTCGAACTAGGTTGCTCGTTGATTGGAGTCAACAATAGGAATCTCGCAACGTTTCAAACAACCCTAGAGACCAGCAGATTGATCTTGCCAAAGATCAAGGCCTCAGGAGCCTTGGCTGTAAGCGAGAGCGCACTCGAATCCAGAGCAGATTTGGATCTAGTTGAAGCTGCCGGTGCAAAAGCCGTGCTCATTGGCACTGCCTTCTGCGCTGCTCCCGATATCGAAGAAAAGGTGCGTGAGGTCATGGGATGGCAGTAAGGGTCAAGATTTGCGGATTAACTCGGCCAAAGGATGCTGAATTGGCGATCGAACTCGGGGCTGACGCGATTGGATTTGTGCTGGAGCGATCCAGCCCCCGGTTTGTCGGCGATGGCGATTTAGAGTGGATCTCCGCTCTTCCACCCTTTCCCCTCAAAATCGCAGTTTTGGGTGTTGTCGATCAAGCGATTCCCAATGCAGTCTTCGATCTCGTTCAAGGGGTCGAATGGAAGGTTCTCACTGAACCAGCTCCAAAGCGGATACATGTTATTCGCAGCCGAGAAGGGCAGTTACCAGAGGATGTGATGCTCGACACAGTGCCTGCTTCTGCCATCCTTCTTGATGGTTACTCAGATCAATCCTATGGTGGTTCAGGCAAACGAGTCGACTTAAGCTTTGCCATCGAATTCGTTGGTAAATCGAAACTGCCAATCATCCTCGCAGGTGGACTTACCCCTGACAATGTCGGTGAGATTGTTCTTGCAGTGCGGCCTTTTGCCGTTGACGTCAGCAGTGGAATTGAGCAAAGCAAGGGAATCAAGGATCCCATTAAGATGCGAGATTTCATTCAAGCAGCCAAAGGGCTCTAGTTACGTGCCTTTCCGTCTCTCAAAGCCACAACCATTCCAATCTTCAATTGCAGTTGCGAAGTTGCGCAGTGGGCTGGCTTAGCTCAACCATTTTCAATTCAACTCGTTTGCGTAGTGCCCCTGCATATCGGAAGTGGTAACCTTCCAGTTGTATGGAGGCTTACCTCGGCATTCTCGTGCTAATAGGATTTGCTGCATTAATTTGTGGCGCGATGGTTACTTTGAGCTGGTTCCTGGGACCCAAGAAAGTAACGCCCTATAAGACCTCACCCTACGAGTGCGGAGTTGAGCCACTCGGCGGAGCTCGCGAACGGTTCCCAATCAAGTTCTATTTGGTTGCGATCATCTTCATTCTCTTCGATATAGAAGTTGTCTTTCTGTGGAGCTGGATGACGGTATTCA
>JBBQZV010000032.1:0-35397 GCA_038207365.1 Fimbriimonadales bacterium
TGGGGCGCTCCGCTGTGGCCGTTCGTTTTCTGTCCTGATCCATCGCTTGACGCCACTGCGCTCGGTGCGCCGACTCAAACTCGTGGGGCGGAGCCCACTCAAACAAGAGTCGGCTGACTGCACCTCGCTGAGTGGCTACGAATGGATAGGGACTGAAAACGAACTGGGTTTCCTTTTGGGGAACATTCTTTCTTGTTTGCTTTTGTCGGTTTGTGCTGGCTTGCTTGTTTGTTCTCGTTGATATTTTCTTGGGGCGATTTGCTGGGGCTGTTGCGTTTGGGGACTTGTTTCTACCAAGCAGGGGTGCAAAGGGCGATTCAGGAGGAGCGTTTCTACAGAAAACTCCACTCTTGGATTTGACGGAATGTCGGTGGTGGTGGCGGCAAATAGGGCAAAGTTCATTGGCTCAGTAAGGTCATTTGTTGAACTGTCTTTGTGGTCCTGGGGAATTTCTACATTGTCTAGGCTCATGAGAGGGTCCCAAATGACAGAAGCGCCTGGCAATTTGCCGGGCGCTTCTGTACTTGTGTTGGACCGCTTTTTATTCGGGAGTTGCGTCTTCGTAATCGTCTTCGCCGGTTAAGTCTCCGCCGTCTGTATCTTGAACGATACTTGCGATGCTTCGGACTTGGTCGCCGGTTGCCATGTTGATTAGGCGGACGCCTTGGGCGATTCGACCCGTTGTTCGGATCTCCTTGACCTTTAGTCGAATGCCTTTACCTTTGGTGGTCATGACCAGAAGTCGGTCCGTTTCGTCGACCACTTCGGCTCCGACGATCCTGCCTGTCTTATCCGTGCAGTTCATGGTGAGGATGCCGCTGCCGCCTCGACCCTGAACTCGATACTCTACGAGTGGTGTGCGCTTGCCATAGCCGTTTTCGCTGACTACAAGGAGGGAAGCGTCGTCTCGTGCCACATCGGCACTAACAACATGGTCTTCGCTCTTGTCGTCCTTGAACACAATGGCTCGAACGCCGCCTGCTGCGCGTGAACGGGAAGTCGCTTCCTTTTCGTTGAATCGGATGCTCTGGCCCTCACGAGTGATTAGGATAACGTCATCGTTGCCACGAGTCTTGAGTGCCCAGCCTAGCTCATCGCCCTCTTCGATATCAAAGGCGATCAGGCCATTGTTTCGAATGTTTGCGAAGGCCCCAAGTGACGTTCGCTTGATCTCGGCTTGGTGCTTGGGACCCGATCCTCGGGTGATCATTGTCAGATACCCTTCGGCATTCATGTCCTTGACACTGATCGTGGCAGTCACTCGCTCTCCACCCACGATCTGGATGTAGTTGATGACCGGCATACCCTTGGCATAACGTCCACTCTCCGGTATTTCGTAACCCTTCAATCGATACACACGACCACGATCCGTAAAGAACAGGATGGTGTGGTGAGTGCTGACCTGGAAGAGGTGTGCCGGTTCGTCGTCTGCCTTGAGAGTGTTATTTACACCCTTTCCGCCGCGCTTTTGCTGACGATACGCGTCGATCGAAACTCGCTTGATGTAGCCATCTCGGGAGATGGAGATAATGGCTTCCTCGTCGGGGATGAGATCCTCGGCGCTGAAGTCACCGACTTCACGAGCTTGTATCTTTGAACGTCGTTCGTCACCGAACTTGTCGCGCAAATACTGAATTTCTTCCCGAAGGACTCGCTTCAACCTCTCGGGGTCGTTGAGAATGTCCATCAGGTTTTGGACCTTGAGGGCCGCATTCTTGAAGTCCTTTTCAAGTTCCGCTTGGTCAAGCTGGGTGAGCCTTCGAAGCGGCATGTTGAGGACTGCTTGAGCCTGAACGACCGACATGCTGAACTGAGTCACCATGCGAGCACGAGCGGTTGGAGCATCGGCGCTGCTTCGGATCAAGGCGATGATCTCGTCGAGGAAACGACGGGCGATTTGGAAACCTTGTGCGTGGTGAAGTTCTTCAAGAGCTCGATAGAGTTCGTATCGCGTTCTACGCTCAATTACTACGCGTCGATGTCGCAGGTACTCGTCCAACATGCCGATGAGCGGACAAGTGCGAGGAGCAAGATCAACGAGACCCAACATGATTGCGCCAAAGGTGGTGCGCAAGTTGGTGTGCTTCAACAAGTAGTTGAGAGCCTTGTTCGGGTTGACGTCACGTCGAATTTCGATTTCGACGCGCATTCCGCGCTTGTCGGAGTAGTCCTGAACGCTGAGGATTCCGTCGAACTTTCGCTCCTTTGCGATGGAAGCAATCGACTTGACGAGGTTTTCCTTGTTTACCTGGTAAGGAATCTCAGTTACGACGATGACCGACTTGCCCAATTCGCCAGGCTCAATCATCGTCTTGGCTTGCAAAACGATCGAGCCGCGCCCTGTCTCATAGGCACTACGAATTCCCTTGGTACCCATGATAATTCCATAGGTAGGGAAGTCGGGACCGGGTATGTGCTCCATGATCTCGTCAAGGGTGCACTCTGGATTTTCTAGCCGAAGCATCAGGCCGTTGCACACTTCCGTGAGGTTGTGGGGTGGCAGGTTTGTGGCCATGCCGACCGCAATACCTTGGCTTCCATTGCAGATAAGGTTCGGAAATTTGCCGGGCAGAACTGTAGGCTCAAGAAGAGTCTGCGAATAGTTGGGCAGCCAGTCAACGGTCTCTCGGTCGAGATCTTCCATCAACTCAGCAGCCAAAGGAGTGATACGCGCTTCGGTGTATCGCATGGCTGCGGGGGAGTCGCCGTCGATACTGCCAAAGTTTCCTTGGCCATCGATGAGCGGGTATCTCATCGACCATGGCTGAGCCATGCGCACCAGAGTTGGGTAAATAACAGCCTCGCCATGAGGGTGATAGTCGCCACTGGTTTGCCCGCAGATCTTGGCGCACTTGGCGTGACCGCTATCTGGCGTCAGGTTTAAGGTTCTCATCGCATACAGAATGCGTCTCTGTACGGGCTTGAGTCCGTCTCGCACGTCCGGAAGGGCGCGAGCGATAATGACCGACATCGCATAATTGACATAAGAGCGGCCAAGCTCCTCATCAACATTAACAATCGAAAAATTGGGGTTCTCTGCCACAGGTAGAAGTTCCTGACGATCCAGACACGCATATTGGTGCGCAACCCGGGCTCGTTCTGAACCTAATTGTACCTATTTATGCGGCCTAAACTTCGATTTGAGAACTTAAGCGGCTACTGTTGATACCCTATACAGGGAATACCGTCTTTGCGGTAATTTGGGCCAAATATGTGGCTCTTCATGAACTCAGCCGCAAAAGTCACCCCTATGGCATTTGACGGATACCCAAACCTCCAACTCCAATCGCGTGTACTATTCTTGAGAAGCATTCACCTGCTCTGAATCGTCAGTTTGCAGGTAGGGGGAACATATGAACGACGGAAGAGAGAAGAAGATACCGGCTGGAATTCTGGCCATTCTATTGGGATCGCTGGGGATTCACAAGTTTTACTTGGGATACACGACGGCAGGCATCATCCAACTGGTTTTGGGCCTGTGTGGCATCGGCGGAATCATTGGCCTCATTGAAGGAATTATTTACCTAACGAAGTCTGACGACCAGTTCGTAGCTGAATACGTCCACAACCAGAAGCAGTGGTTCTAGCGCAGTTCCCCTAAACGAATCTTTAACAGGAACAACTGTCTTTGTTGCCATGTACACTTGATGCATGGCAACAGGGCGGCTCGTAGTTGGAGTTACCGGGGCAAGCGGGGCGATCTACGCTCAACGTTTTCTGATTAATGCTGCCAAGCACTTTCAGGAAATCTCGCTGATTATGAGCGAGCAAGCCTTCCAAGTTGCGGAAACCGAGTTGGGGCTATCCATTAATCGTGATCCGTTTTCAACCCTCACATGGTTGGGGGCAGATTATCCCAATATTCGCCTTTTGAGTTCAAAGAACTATTTCACTCCGCCTGCTAGCGGCTCTTATCGCCATGACGGAATGGTCATCGTTCCTTGTTCGATGGGAACGGCAGGACGCATTGCAAATGGCGTGTCGGACGACCTCCTTACTCGAAGTGCGGATGTCTGCCTCAAAGAGGGTCGCAAACTGATCCTCGTCCCCCGAGAAATGCCTTTCAACCTTATCATGCTTCGCAATTTGACGCAGCTTGCCGAAGCAGGAGCAACCATCCTTCCCGCCTGCCCCGCTTGGTACAACCGTCCTCAAACCTTAGAGGATATCGCCGACACCGTCGTGGCGCGAATCCTTCAACTTCTCGGTATCGAACAGAACATTGTGTCGGAATGGATGGCTTAGACACCTAACGAGAATTCGCCTTCATTATCAAGATGTAATATGGGTCTCGTGATTCGCGAAGACCGACTTGTTCAACTTTTTCTCGATCTTATCCATATCAATGCTCCTGCTCTAGAAGAGAGAGAGGTGGTGGACTGGACCAAGAATTATCTTATTCAGATGGGCCTTGAGGTTTCGGAAGACGATGCAGGCGCCAAGATTGGCGGCAACGCCAACAACGTAATTGCGTGGTTAAAAGGGAACGTTCCTGGCGCACCTCGCATTTTCCTATCCGCCCACTTTGATACGGTCGAACCTACGGCTGGACTGGTAGTTGAAGAGCGAGATGGGGTGTTCTACAGCGTGTCCGAGACGATTTTAGGAGCGGACGACAAAGGGGGAATGGCTCCCGCCATTGAAGCAGTTCATGCACTGATCGAATCTGGGGAACCTCATGGCGATATCTGTTTGCTATTTTCGTGCGCAGAAGAAATCGGTCTTCGCGGAGCAGCGGCATTCGATTTAGAACCCCTGAACCTCGATTTTGGATATGTTCTGGACACGGGCCCGCCCGTGGGAAGCTTCGTTACTCGTACAGCGACTCACGATAACTTGGACATCCTCATTCTCGGCAAGCCCGCTCATGCAGGCAAAGACCCGGAAAAGGGAATTAACGCCATGCAGGTCGCCGCGGCAGCCATTCAAGGCATGTGTCTTGGACGAATCGGGCCAGAAACTACGGCAAATTTAGGAATTATCGAAGGTGGTACAGCTGTAAATGTAGTTTGCCCCTTTGTTAAGATTCGAGCAGAGGCTCGTAGCACGAGTCTGGAGGAGCTTGACGCCCAAGTTGCCCATATGATCAACAGGTTTGAAGTGGCAGCGAAGGAATGGGGCACAACTGTCGAAATCGACCACCATCGGCACTACAACTCTTATGAAGTTGCGGAGGATACTCCCGTCGTGCAAGTTGCCCAGCGAGCAAGCGTTGCATGTGGTTTCGATCCCGTACTTAGAACAACGCTGGGAGGGAGCGACGCCAATGTTTACAATGCAAAGGGCCTTCCCACGATCGTAATGGCGACTGGCATGGACAAAATCCATACTCATGAAGAGTGCATTTCTAGAGAATCACTTATCGCAACTACTCGTCTTACTTATCAGGTGTTGCTTGAGGCAGCTCAGTTTAGGCTGAATTCGTAAAGCAAACGCATTCAATTGGCCTGTAGTGCTATGCTTTTTGCGGACGCAGTCCAATCGATCATGGAGGATTTGACATGAAGAAATTGTTATCAATATCGGCCATCGCGGCCGTATTCGCATGTGCGACGATGTCTGCGTTTGCAGACGAAGGTGGGCAGTCTGGCTTCTCAATAAGAATGGGTGGTTTCTACCCAACTCAAGCCAAGACTCGAAATATCAGTGGAGACACGTGGTTTGCTGCAGGTGTCGACTACAAGTTGGGCACTGTCAAAAGTGGAGGCCTATCTCTTTCACTCGATTATGCGGGTCGTGGCAGTTTCCGAAACATGCCGCTATTGTTGAATTACACCAAGGGATCAAAGGTTTACTTCTCGGTCGGCGTCGGCGGAAGCTTCACTCGATTCCTTCAGGATGATGGCGAAACTAATGACAAGTTCCGCTTCGCCTATGCAGCTGCGCTTGGCTACAATTTCAATACAACGGGCGAGATTCCATTGTTCGTGGAATTGCGATACTTAGGCAACGATCAGCCTCGCGTTGCAGGCTTAGGCTTGTACCTCGGCGCTCGCTTCTAAGCAGGCGGTCGACATTCTTACTCGGGCCAAGGATATTTTCTTGGCCCGACTTTGTTATTGAGTAGTGAACTATCGGGTGCAGATTCCGTTATGGCTTTACAGCTATGGAGATCTGCATCGGAGCAATAAGGACGAAATTGAGGGAACCTCGTGACCAGGCTTCGGAGGCAGCAATTGTCGACCGTTGTCGCAAGCAGGACTTTGAAGCGTTTGGAGTGCTAGTCGATGCCTATCAAAATCGAGTGTACGGATTTGTCCGGCGCATGGTTCACAACCCAGACGAGGCAGCCGACATAACTCAAGAAGTCTTCATTCGAGCGTTCCAAAACTTCGGACGCTTTGACGGTCGTTCACACGTTCGCACATGGCTTTTTAGAATTGCGTACCACCTGTGTATCGACCGTTCTCGAAAGAGTAGTCGAATGGTTCAAGAAGTTGGATTGTATGACCCATCTGATGGCGAAGCAGTGGATGTTCCCGATTCCCGATGGCAACCCGAGCAGTTGGCATTTGACGAAGAGTTGATGAGCGTCGTAGAAAAGGGAATTGCGTCGATGAGCGAGAAACTTAGGAGTGTTCTGATCCTCCACGACAAAGAAGATATGTCTTATGATGAAATTGCCCAAACCTTGGGCGTTCCCGTCGGAACGATTAAGAGTCGTCTCTTCCTTGCGAGGGCGCACCTCCAGGAAGTCCTGAAATTGTATCTAGAGGGCGGAGTTTAAGGATATGACTCATCACGATAATTCTCAGATCAACGATATTGATGATCGACTTAACAACGTAGGTCAACAGACGGTCAAGAATCTCGTTCAAGGCTTGCCGGCCGATACTGTCAGCCTGGCTTGGAGAAGTTCGCTCAATGAACAGTTGCTTGCCGTCAGTGCCCAAAAGCAGCGCAAACGAAGGTTGCAGTGGATTTTGAGACCCGCTGCTGGCCTTTCTCTGGCCACTTTGTGCGCAATAGTTTTTATCGTTCAACCGTATTATCGACATGCCAGCGTCAAGCCTGATTTCCGTGTCGAGAATGCGATTCTGAACGACCACCACAATTCGGCTCTGCTGAACGAAGTTTCGTCGGCGGGACTCAATTCCAACGAAGTCATCTCAGACGCCAATTCACAGGATCTCGATGACGATCTTTGGAGCGACTCCGACGCACAGAGTTTATGAAGACGAGACTTCTGAGTTGCATTGTTCTCGCGGTACTGGCGAGCACCGGGCCAGCCCAAGTTCGTCGCTTTGGCGGCATGCGACCAATCAGAAGGTTCCAGAATGTGCTTCCCATTCTTCTAAGAGCCATTAAAGCCCAGCCTAGCCTGCGGTATACCGGGACTTATACGACTGAGTTTAAGCAAGGTGCAAACCGAGTACGCCACCAAGAAATTATTACCAGAGATGGTGTTTGGTACAGGATCGACTTTCCCAACGATTCTCAATTTGCCGGGCAAGTTATCGTAGAGAATCAAACGACTCGACTTCACTACTATCCCATCACTAACGAGATTATGCAGCAACCTCCTCGGCACGGAGAGGCTTGGGAAAGGGTCGCCAACTTAGCAAATAACAAGAAATTCGTTCTTCGGAGCGCTCCTGGAGAAATGATTGCCGGTTATCGGACAGAGCAGTTGGAAGTCTCAGATATTCAAGGCAACTTAGTTCAGCGCCTCTTCATCGAACCTGGATCTGGCGTGATTATGAAGCGCCAACTTTTTGATTTGGTCGGCACTCAGATAGGCTTTTTTGAGTTCAGCCAAATTGACATGAACGCTAAAGTCGATGCGTCTACTTTCGTCATCAAGCGGAAAAACGCCAAAATCGTGACGCCCATGTTGCAGTTGGAGCGGATTGCCAAGCGAAGGGGATTTCCCTTCCGATATCTGCCTCCGTCAAGTGGTTTTCTTCTCGAAGGTTCCTCCTTCCGGAACTTTGCAGGAGTTGAGGGACTTGTCGAAACGTATTTGAATGGCAAAGTTCGGCTGTGGATTTACCTCCTGAAAGCACCTATAGATCCCGAACGCCTTCGAAACGCCGGAGGAAAGAATCTGCATGTGTATTCCTTTGAAGCAGGCGGAGAAACCACGGTTTTGATGGGCAACGTGGATGATCCGGCCTTAATTCGATTCGCTTCGATGATGACAGTTGGAACTTCAGCCATCGGACACTAAGTTATAATTCTTTGTGGCATCAAAAAGTCGCCCGCGTCAAACCGGAAGAGGGAAGTCACCGTGGGTGCGGCGGCTAAAGCGAGGAATCTTATTATTCCTCACTGTTCTCATTTTCGCCTCCCTTGTACCCTTCGTGTTTTACGTAATGGCTCTCAAGGATGCCAAAGAGGCGATGGTCGATCTGCAACTGCATATCGATTCGGTGAACAAACCAACCAGCAAGATCCTTAGCGCAGATGGAGAAGTGCTTTCCAGCGTCAGTTCAGAAGTCCGAATTCCGCTGAAGCTAAGCCAGATTCCTAAGCAAGTTCAGAACGCGGTTGTTGCTGCAGAGGATAAGCGCTTCTACCACCATTCAGGCGTAGACATGACGTCGCTGGCCCGCATCCTTTTCCTTGCCGCGGAGCGTCGGAAAGTGTCCCAAGGCGGTAGCACGATCACGATGCAACTCGTGAAGTTACTCTTCAATGGCAGCACGAAGACGTTCCGTCGCAAGATGAACGACATCGCGTATGCCACCGTGATGGAGCAGAACCTGCCGAAAGACCAGATTCTAGAACTCTATCTCAATAAAGTCTTTTTCGGAGAAGGTGCTTTTGGAATCGGAGAGGCCGCAAAAGTCTATTTTGGCAAAACGATTGATGAACTCACGTTGGGCGATGCAGCAATGCTTGCCCGCTGCATCCGGTTACCAAGCCTCGAAAACCCAATTCGTGACCTTCGGAAAGCGCTTGATAACAGGGATGTCGTCCTCGGGATCATGCTCGACGAAAGCATGATTACCAAGGATCAATATGAGAAAGCGATCCTCGAAAAGCCAAAAATAAATCCTAAACCCACCGGCGGCGGAATTTACGTTAAGCCAGGAGCGGAGTATTTTGTCGACCACGTTCGACAATTCGTAACCAGGGACCTAGATTTGGATTTGATTAATGGTGGATACACCATCGAAACGACGATCGACTGGAAGCTCCAGACACTGGCCGAACAGGCGGTTCGAGAGATTGTTAGGGAGAATCGAGATCGCAAAGTGAACCAGGGTGCGTTCATGGTCATGGACAGTGACGGAAAAATCCTGGCCGAAGTAGGTGGCCTTAATTACCGGCAGCACCAGCAAAATATTATCACTCAGGGCTCCCTGCAGCCCGGATCTGGATTCAAAGCCATCCTTTACGCGACAGCCCTCAAGGCAGGCGTCATAAATATGGACAGCAGTCTGTCGAACGCACCAATCGTAAAGGTAGACAGTAAAGGGAGAGTCTGGAAGCCAGGAAACGCGAGCCGGAGGGAAAATCGATCCTCCTACAGCTTGCGGACTGCGTTCGCCCAATCCATAAACCTGCCTGCAATCCATACCATCGAAGCTGTTGGACCCGATTCCGTTGTGGAAATGGCGCACGACGCTTTTGGCATTCGGTCGAAACTCGACCCGGTGGAGCCACTTGCTCTTGGTGCGAGCGACGTTGCCCCCATTGAGATGGCGGAAGCCTATTCCGTATTCATGCTGCGCGGCGATAGGATTCGGCCCCAACCGGTAGTCAGAGTTCTGGATCCAGATGGCTCGGTCGTCAAGACTTACGATCCCAGTCGCTTTGTGGGAGTTTTTGACCCAGCCATTTGCGATCAAATGGACGAACTCCTTCGGGCCGTAGTAGAAGAGGGCACCGGTCAAGCGGCTTTACCTGTGCCAAATGCCAGAGGTAAAACGGGCACCACCAATAATGCTAAGGATGCTTGGTTTACCGGTTATGCGGACGGCATTCTCGGTGTCGGCTGGGTGGGCAATGAGAAGAAAATTCGGGGAATTTGGACTCCTGTCCCGATGGATGACGCCGTTTATGGTGGAACAGTTACAGCCAAAATCTGGGCGAAGATCATTGGCTCCGCGAGATCACGCTTTGGTAAAGCGCAGCCACAACGTGAGAGCGAACCAAGACCTCGTGAGAAAAAAACCGAGAGCATTTCTCAACGAGAAATTGACGATTTGATGACGCCCGACGAAACGACTGACGAAACGAAAACAGATACCGCGGGACAGGATGGGTCGCAGGATCCAGCGACAATTGGAGACAAACCACCAACGACGGGCGACAAACCGCCAACGACGGGCGACACGCCGCCGACAAAGCCTGGTGGAATAGATCCTGACAAGTCAAAAGAACCAGAGAAGTCAAAGGGAACGGACGCCCCGCCTCCTGTGCCGGAAGGCCATAAGGCACCCAAGCACACGAAGACGCCAGTTAAGGATGAGACAGTACTCGAAACCGTGACCGTCGAAATCTGTGCCGAATCCGGCCAACGCGCAAATAGGTATTGCCCTGAGACCGTCACCCGTACCTTCCAAAAAGGCAAAGAGCCTCGAAGAAACTGTCGTATTCATAGCTCGGGCGGATAAGGCAGACATGTCAGTCATCCATACCCCTCGTAAGCCGGACTTGGACCTTCGGATGCTCGTGTTTCCCGGAGTTATGCTGGCCCTGCTGTCGGTTCTCTTTATGCGACTTTGGTATTTCCAGGTGGTAAGAGCACCCGAACTCGTGGAGAAAGCAGAATCTTCCCGGACGATTGAAGTTACGAGTCCTGCCCCGAGGGGCTTGATTTACGATCGCAATGGGGAACTGGTGGCGGGTGTTAAGCCCGAGATCGTCATCACTGGAATCCCGAAAGAGATTAGCAAGAATCCGTGGGTAGTCGAAAAGGTAGCCAAAATTCTAGAAGTCAATCCAGAAAAGCTACAAACAAAAATTGACGAAGCTGATTGGCGACCCTACATGCCATCTCCCATCTATGTGGGAGCTTCGATAAAAGCTGGATCGATTATCTCCGAATCTCGCAACGACCTTCCAGGCATCAATGTGACGATGCAGCCGATGCGGTACTACCCCGATAGCAAGAGCTTCACGCACATGCTTGGCTATGTTTGGACGCCAAGTAAGGATGACGTGGAGAGGATCCAGTCTAAAGGCAAACGCCCTGCCGATTACGTGGGAAAAACTGGCGTCGAAAGGGCATTTGAAGTCGACCTAATGGGTGAGCCTGGTTCTGAAAAGCAGGAAATCGATGCAAAGAGGAGGCCGGTTCGTATCGCAGAACGGAATTCGGCGAACCCTGGTCGCCAATTGGTACTGAGCATTGACTCCAAACTGCAAAAATACGCCACCGAATATATGGCCAGTAATCATCAGGTTGGTGGCGTAGTTGCACTGGATCCGAAAACCGGCGAAGTATTGTGCCTGGTGAGCAGTCCAACCTTTGATCAGAATATCTTTGCGGGTGGCATTTCAAAAACGGACCTAAAGAACCTAACGAGAGATGAGAATAAGCCGCTGATCGATCGGGCCATTCGATCAAGTTATTCGCCGGGTTCGACTTTCAAAATCGTCACGAGCCTTGCAGCCTATAACAAAGGAATCTTTAGCGCAGATACCCACTATTTTTGTGGCGGCGGAGTCAAGGTCGGTAAGGCATTTTTCAAGTGTCTTGGGTTTCACGGTAGCATCGGCTACTACGACGCAATGGCTAAATCGTGTAATAGCTATTTCTATCAACTCGGTCGGGCGGCTGGTGAAGATGCCCTTCGGGAAGCATGTCTCGAAGTGGGTCTGGGCAGCAAGCAGGGGCTGGAAATTGGAGGAGAAATACCTGGCGTGGTTCCCACAAGCGAGTACATGCGCAAGCATCCGAGGCTTGGTGGATGGCACACAGGAGACACACTAAACTTCTCCATTGGGCAAGGGTACGTCAGTGCGACGCCTCTCCAATTAGCCAATTTGGCTGCTTTGGTAGCCAATGGCGGTACAAATTATCGACCTCATCTGGTTAAAGAGATTCGCTCAGCAGACGGGAAGGGTGCACCAGATATTATCAAACCGGTAGCCTTAAGCCACGTCCCAGCATCACCTGAATTCTGGGATTCGCTCCAGCACGCCCTCGTTGGCGTTATGGATCACGGCACGGCAGCCTTCTGGGGAAAGATCCCTGGAGTTGTTTGGGCGGGCAAGACGGGGAGTGTTGAGCACGGTAAAGACAAGTCGGCAAAAACGCACGCCGTATTCATTGGCTATGCACCTGCTCAAGATCCAAAAATCGCAATCTGTGTGCTCATCGAAAACGCGGGCCACGGTGGCGATATCGCTGCTCCGCCAGCCAGAGATATCGTTCAGGCCTACTTAAAAGAACTCGAATCGAGAGCTTTGGCGAAATCTAAAGCGTCATTACCAGCGTCTTCTGCGCCGGCTACATTACCAATCGTTCGATAGGCGGTTGAGAGTTCTTTAGCCGCTGCTTCAGCCTCTGACATCTTGGCTCTCGCTTTTTCAACAGACTCCCCTCCAAAATCCATCGCACCTTCTGGTGCCTTGGCGAAGCGAATGACGTTCGGGATGGTGTGTCGGTAGTACTCCCTGTATCCGTCAACGGCAGGTGCAAGCAAGTCCGCTTTGGCCTTTGGATCGGTTTCAAGTTGTGCCAACAACACTCGGGCATGATACGTTTCCGTCGGAACCAACTCAGGCAGGCTCCTGACTTTGAAGTACTCACTCTTCTCGACGTCAACTAAGTGCTGCAACGTCTTCTTGGCTTCGTCGCCAAATCCAGACTTCACCTGAATTTCTGCGAGCAACGTGAGGGCTAGCAAGTTGTTAGGGTCCAGATTGATGACTTTCTGCAAGTCATTCTTAGCATCCGTAAGCAACCCAGCGTCGGCCTCCATTCGAGCCAACATCCGAAAGTTATGGGTATTTGGAGCAACTTCAGCTGCCCTATGGGCATAGGCCAAACGGTCGTTCGGGGAACGAGTGGACTGGGCGGATAAATTCCATGCATCGGCGTCCCAAGGGACCATCGACCGGAGGGATTCAAGCAAGTTCTGAGCATCGTTGTATTGCTTGGCGGCAAGGAAACCGCGAACTTCAGCTCGCCAAGATTCAGTGATTCCAAGAAACGTGAATAAGACTATGAATACGGCAATGCCGGCTGCAGTCGCGCGGCGCAACAGAGACGGCATGAATTCAGGTGCCACTGCGTCTGTGCTCAGCAGCAAACCAATGCCGAGCAACATGAAGAATGCCATTCCAATCCCGTAATACGAGAGGTCGCTGTCCACGAAACTGTGAACCAAAATTCCGCAAACGGCACAGGTTACGCTTGCCCTTAACATGTTCTGAGGAGCAGCGAGTTTGGAGCCGCCCTTTGCCACAAGAAATGACCAGTAGAGGATTGCTGCCACCAAAAGCATGAGCGCAAGAGGACTGGCTTCCGCAGCTAACTGCAAATAGGTTTGGTGGGCAAGGCGAGTCTGCGTGACCAAGCCTGGTTTAGCCGAATAGTATTGGAATGCCCCAATTCCTGTGCCGACTGGATTTTCCTCGATCAGTTTTATCGAACTCTTCCATAGCAAGCGGCGGAATCCCACGGACTGATCAGCGCTTGAAGACGAATTGACAAACCGGTTGAGCGGGCTGCCGGTGGCCGAACTGCTTGGCGACCCCTGAGTCGAAGACTTCACTTCGACTGGCTTAATCGAGGTACCGCCCACCAACAAAACCACGACGGCAAAAACGGCGAGCATCGCCCCAATAGGTCGTTTTCTCTTGTCTTTCGGAACCCACACAATCATCAACACGAGATACAAGATCAGGCTGGCGATGAGGGCAATGATTGCGCCTTTGGATTGCGTGAGGAACAGTGCCAAACCGATGGCGATACATCCAAATGAAATGGCTAAAGACACTAATCGTTCGGTTAATGTCGCCAGTCCCAAACCAAGAAAGAAGCCAACTAACAAAATCGCGGCCATTGCGTTTGGCCCAACCCATTGCGGAAAGATGCGCCAAGTTGGATCAATGGACTTCATGTTTCCGTACTCTTGGAAACCGAGAAGCGCCAGCACGACGCATCCTGCAAAGAGTGAACCCATCAAGACGATCGGTCCACGCTGGCGACCTGCTATGGCCACGACGGCGTAAAAGGTCACGCCATAGGTGATCCATTCCAAAGCTGCAGGAATAGAAGCGGCCCGGAAGTGGGAATATCCAATCGATGCCGTGATCAATCCGAAAAGCGTGAGCAGAAAACTGCTGACGATGTTGTTCGGCACTTGCAGGATCTTTCGCTGCAAAATCATGATGATCAGTGCTGAGCTGGTCAGGGCAGCCAAGATAGCATGTGACAGCGTTGGGGTTTCGGACTGGCCCATCAGCGCTATCAGGAATGAGTTCGTTCCCGGCATCATGCTAATCGCATCGGTCGTGATTTGGCCGCCAATGAGAGGCGTCAAGAAAGCCGCCACCGCCAACAAGATCAGAGGTAGGTCTAGCTTCTTATTCATCGTCGTAACTTCCTCTTGAGCACATCAATCTTATTCTTCGCGATAAACAAACTCGCCCGGAGTCCGATAGCAAGTGCCGCTCCTGCGTAAGCGAAAGGTCGGACCGGCCATGGGTTTTTGGGAAGCATGTTCTTCCGATAAAACCGGAGCATGGAACTGTGGAACCGCCCAATCATCCGGTTCGGCGCTTTGTCGGTGCTTCGTCCAATAGCGTGGGTGACCACGGCATCAGGAACATACATCACCTTAAATCCTGCCTGCCAAGTTCGGAAACACCAGTCCACGTCCTCGCAAAACATAAAATACTCCGGGTCCAGCTTGCCTATTTTTGCGATCAGCTCGCCTCGTGCTAAAAAAGCACAGCCCGAAACCCAGTCCACTTCTCTGGCTCCCTCGTGAGACCAATCCAGCATGAGGTAGTCACGGGTGTATCGGTTGTTCGGAAACAGCTTTCCGATCGGAGTGTTTCGAAACAGTGCGGCCAGCGGGTTTGGGAATCGCCGACAGCTTAGTTGAAGGGTGCCATCGGGATTAAGTACTTTCGGCCCTACGATGCCTGCTTCGGGATTGTTTGCGACGTAGTCGATCAGTGTGCGGAGCGCGCCTGGGTGAACTGCGGCGTCGGAATTGAGTAGAAAAACATTGGGTGAAAGGCAATGCTCCATTGCGTAGTTATGGCCGCCGGTGAAACCAAGGTTATGATCCATTCGGAAAAGTCGCACCCAAGGAAACTGGCTAGCGACCATGTCAGCCGAGCCATCTTCGCTGTTGTTGTCGATGACTAGGACTTCAAAATGGGCTTCAAGTTTGGCATTCTCTAGGCTGACCAAACAGGCGCGGAGGTCTTCCTGCGTGTTCCAGCTGCAAATTGTTACGCTAAGCTCTAAATCCGGCATGGTAGCCCTTTGCGCGCACGAACGCGGCTAAATATATCGTCAAAGTAAGAATTGGTAACCCTACCACGCCAAACCCAGTTCCGTAATGCTTCCACAAATATCTCACAAGACTTCGGTGCGATTCCCAGATCATGCTACTTCGCACCTGTTTCGTACTTTCACCACCATGATGTTTGATCTGGGCGCTTGGGACATATAGGCAACTCCACCCATGCTTCTTCAACCGAAACAAAAGGTCAACCTCGTTGAAAAAGATAGGGAAGTTCTCATCCATTGGCCTTTCAAGAGAGCCAATCGACAGCAGTGCCTCGCGGCGAAAGAGTAGAAAGGTCCCCATCGGCTGTGGTGCTTCTTGTTCCTGCGTGTAGTCAAATCTTGAGAGCCGATAGGAGTCTAGACTTCCGCCCAACTTAGCTCCGAGACCGGAAACGTCTCCAAATATTCCCCATACGGTGGGAAATCCTCGCACCGATTGCTGGGTCTTGCCATCGAGTCCCACTTGCCGAACTCCGAGCACACCCACTTTCGGATGGGCTTGAAGGACTTCTAACGCCACATCAAGTGAATCATCGACAAATTCAGTGTCGGGGTTAAGAGTTAGGAGCCATTCACCCTTGGCTTTGGAAAAAGCCAAGTTGTTTCCTCCAGCGTAACCGGTGTTTTTGGTACTCGCGACCAGCCTGACACTTGGAAATTCGGATGCCACCATGGCGCTGCTGTCATCTCGGGAAGCATTGTCCACAACAATGACTTCAAGCGCATCCTTCGGCAGATGATTGAAGATCGAGGTCAGGCAGGCACGTAACAATTCCTTCGTGTTCCAATTCACGATCAGGATGCTCACCATGGAGAATGAGTTTACACGAATAAGGAATTGCTCAAAAAACGACGAAAACCAATACCATGGTTTTGGGTGAAATACCTAGTATTTGAACCTGTTTGAGCCTAAATAGGGATAGTGTAAGGAACCCTAGTATGGTTGACATCGTACTCCTCGCGCTGGTAAGTTCTGAAGCGTTTGCCAAGGCACCAATGAAATGAAGGTGGGGCAGAGCGCTGGGGTGACCGGCGTGGAGGAGATAGCTTGCAAATCAAGAATCTGACCTTGGGGCTGGGACTGGTATTAGCTGGAACCGCTCTCGCACAGCAGCAGACATACAAAGTGAAAAACGGAGACTGCGATTGGACAATCGCAAGGAAGTTTGACACCACGATCCATAAGCTTCATTTGGCGAACCCTGAGGTAAGCAATTGGGACGCCCTTCGCAACGGGTACGCCTTAAAGGTTCCAGGAGCTACCGCTCCTAAGATCGCCTCCAAATCTCAACATCACGCAATCGTTGCAAGTCACGGCACAAGACCTTTTAAGGTAACCGGAGACGACAACGATTGGATTATTGCCCACCACTTGGGCATCAGCCTGCACTTGCTGCACCAGCTGAATCCGAATGTCGAGTGGAATCGTCTTCGACCTGGCAAGAAGATTGTCGTACCAGCTGATGATGGCTCGGACGGGGTCATGGTTGCCAAATCGTCCCACAAGACCAGCTCCAAGCTCAAAGTAAACAGAATTAGGACCCACTATGCTGTGGTAAACACCGATGGCGTCTCCATTAGACGAGAAGCCGGTCAGAGTGCTGAGAAGATCACGGTAGTCGACACGGGAACCAAGGTCGTCGTTTTGGATCGTGATGGTGCTTGGTACAAACTTCGATTCCCACGGGGTACTGAAGGTTGGGTTCGAGGTGATTTCCTAAATGCATCTCGTTCGGGATCCGGATCCGGATCGAGCACTAACCGACGCCATACGGATGACGGTGAAACACGAGTCGCTCACCGAAGCACGTCTCATCGGCGTGGAACGGGTCATGAGGCCGCCGTTGTTCTCGATAGCGAGACCAAAGCCGATCCACTCATCAAACGAGCCGTGGCGATGCGCGGAACGCGATACAGCTATGGCTCGAGTTCACGTAGTGGCACCGATTGTAGTGGCTACACATGGCAAGTATATGGTAGCCAAGGCATCCATTTGCCTCGCACAAGCAGTGAGCAGTCCCAAGTCGGCCAAGTTGTCAAGAACGGCCAACTGAGGCCCGGAGATCTGGTTTTCTTCTCCTCAAGAGGTCACCGACATGGAGTCGGTCACGTGGGCATCTATGTAGGTAAGGACAAGTTCATCCACGCAAGCAGTGGAGGCGGCAAAGTGCAGTTCAACAGTCTGCATGATGCTTACTATGCAAAGAACTTCAAGGGTGCCAGACGAGTTATCAAAGCCAGCAGCCACAAGTCGACAAATACGACTCATAAAGTTGCGAAGGTCGAACATCACGAAGCCGCAGGTTCATCAGCAGATACAAATGCAACGCCACTAGCTAAGTAAATCGTTCATCTGAAATGCAAATAGGGTAGGAGTTCAAAAAACTCCTACCCTATTCTATTTGAGTCCCTAACTTAAAAGTTGGTAGCCCGGACGGGACTCGAACCCGCGATCTTCGCCGTGAAAGGGCGATGTCCTAAACCACTAGACGACCGGGCCAAAAGAGAGTTCATTGTGGAAGATCTGAGGGTCAAAAGACAAGGGCCGACCGGGATATATGCTCCTCAAGTGGCATGATTTGGCCCAATCCATGCGAATCTGCTTCCGAATCGAAGATTTGCCTTCATCAAGACCGGAAGCCGCTCCAAAATGCTAGCCTAATTCATGCCCTATGTCCGCGACGTACTCGCCGCATTGGAAAATATCGCTCCTCGGAGATTTGCATTTTCGTTTGACAAGGTGGGCCTCCAAGTCGGAAGTCCCGACCAACAAGTGACGAAGGCGGTCGTCTCACTTGACCGCTCACTTGGGGCAGTTAAGTTTGGGATAGATAGTTGCGCACAGCTTTTGGTTGCCCACCACCCTCTCATCTTTAACCCAATGGAGTCCGTCGATTCCCGAACACATCAGGGCCGAACGGTAATGAAACTGATTCAGGCTGATATGAGCTTCATAGCTGCCCATACCAATTGGGATTCTGCTCGGGGCGGCATTAACGACACGCTTGCCGAACTCTTCAGCCTTAGGAATGTTTCTGACTTCGGTTCGGCTTCCGAGGTTCGGGAATTCAAACTCGTCGTCTACTGTCCAGAGGAAAGCGTTCAACGGATTATCGACGAAGCTTCAGAAGCCGGTGCTGGAGTTATCGGTGCATACAGTAGGTGTGCTTTCCGTTCCGAGGGAATGGGCACTTTCAAAGGTGATGAGGCGACAAAGCCCTGGATAGGAACTCAAGGTTCCATCGTATCGACGCCTGAAGTCAGAGTCGAAATGTCCGTTAGGGAGGATCTTGCTCGTGCGGTGGAGCGCGCTGTTCGAAAGGCACATCCTTATGAAGAACCTTCGGTCGACTTGTTGAGCATGAAGCCGAGAAGGGAGCAACCATCTGGTCGAATCGGTCAACTTTCGGAGCCCGTTCGGCTAGCGGATTTTGCTCAGTCGGCGGATAGGAATTTAGGCGTCAGAAGTTGGACCTGGGGCGACCCATCCAAGCTAATCAAAAAGGTGGCAGTCGTCGGAGGAGCGGCTGATTCCGAGTGGATAGATGCACAACGCGCTGGAGCGGATCTCTTAGTAACCGGTGAAGTTAAGCAGCACACAGCAGTTGAGGCGACCGAGTCAGGTATGTGCCTTATGGCTGCCGGACATTATCAAACCGAGCAACCGGGCTGCAAGTCCCTACGCGATCGTTTGAATCACGTGCTCCCGGACATCGAGTGGCTACTTTTTTCGCCATCGAATGGTCTAAATGGCAGACCGTTTTAGAGTTACGATCGCGGCTACCTCGGCCTGTTGTTGCTACTGCAGCACCAATTGTGGAATTTGGAAGTCAATATCCTTCTCTCTACTTCTGTAATTTCTGATCAGACTGTTCAGTTAAGGGAGGCAGATTGAGCTTAATGCTTGGTCTGCCTCAATCGCGTTTGAATCTAGCTAGCGCGTCGCGCCCATGCTCCGGGCAATTCGACGAGGGGCTCTTCCGCTTCTACTATGCGGATGGGCCGAAAAGGTTCTTGCCTTACTCGGTTCTCCAGACTCGCCATGAATTGGTCATGGATGATCTGTCCAACCTGGTAGGGTCGCTTTCCCAGTAAATCTCCCCAGCAGCGCCTCAATAACGCTCGAACAAGGGTTTCACCCAGTTCACGAACGGGGAAGTCTGCAAGTGCTCGATACTTTTGGTATCGCCAAACAAGGACCTCCCTAGCTCGTTCAAATCCTGGCGTGGTTTCGACATACCATGCTGCTTGACTCTCGTCGTCATCGGCCGAATAGCCACCGGTGGCAAGTTTCCATGGTGTGGTAAGCGCGCCAAATTGCCTAAGTCCCCAAGCCTCTATGAGCCACTGGGGAGTCCATTCACTGCTTCGATTGCTGTCGTCTTCCATTTAGTACTCTACATTTCCATAGTATCACGATTCTTTCCAGTTGGAAAGAATTTGTGTATAATGTGGACAGAATTCCGAGGATGATTGAATGGCGACGAACAACGATTCACGTATAAGGACAGTCGAATCCATGCTTCAGAAATACGGCCTATCAAACCGCTGGCTAGCAAAAAGATTGGGCGTAAACCACACGAGCATCAACAGTTGGCTATCACCAGACGGTAGTCGACCGCGAGATTCTGTCGTCTACGATCAAATGATCGATGTCCTTACAAGTCAGGGTCCAAAGGAACGCAGTATTGAGATGAGACGAACAGGCGTACGTGTCATCCCGATCTATGCAGGAATTCCGGCTGGTAATCCTACTTCGCATAACATGGACGTCGACTACGAGGAAGTGCTGGATTGGGGAAGTGACTTCGAGCGGTGGGGAAGGATCATCAATGGATACAGCATGGCTCGTATTTTGTTGCCGGGAGATATCGCCGTTTTCGAAAACAGAAGATTCGAAACGGGCGACGTAGTCCATGCCTACATGGATGGCGAAGATTGTGTAAAGGCCATAAGGGGAGCAGGCGAAGAGACCATGCTCTACAGCTTCAACGAAGATTACGAACCGTTCTCGGCCGAGGGGTGGAAGGCCAAAGGAGTACTTGTCCAACGGATCCGTCGAGGATCGTACGGTGTAAAGTCAGTGGTGGATTTTCCCCATGGCCTGAAGTGGGCCATGCGAAATGAAGAATTCTAGAAATTCATAAAACAAGAATGGGGGCTTTTGGCCCCCATCTTATATGGCTCGTGCGTTTTCAGCAAGCTGGTCGTAGTCTAGTGATATATGATTGTCTATAGGATTGCTTTGACTCGTACAATATTCAGCTAACTTTCGCAACGCCTTCTCCGAGGTCGTATCCAATCTATTTGGGCTTGTGAGACACAAACTTAATAATGAATACGCTTCCTCTTCAGTGAGCCGGAGACCGCCTGGAACGATTCCAGAGTTCATCATGCCCTCCTTGCGGGATGCGCTTACATAATTTTAGACGGTTATTCATGTCGAAATTTCAGTGTGCACGTACACTATTGGCCAAAAGCCCCGATTTCTTAACACTTACTAGGGATAAGGTCCCAAGGCGGTATCCTGATGGAATGCCTCGGGGTGAGTATTTGCAATACGGCGGACAAGCCGTCGTTGAAGGTGTAATGATGCGATCGCCGAGATTTTTCTCGGTCGCCTGTCGGGCACCTAATGGAGACATTGTTCTCCAGGTCGAAGCGGTAGAAAAGACTTGGATCGGCCGCCAAAAGTGGTTGAAATACCCTTTTTTGCGTGGCAGCCTTGCGCTGCTTGATTCCATGGCACTCGGATCTCGAGCCCTTAAGTTCGCTTCCAGTATTCAGCTTGACCCGACGTATCAGAAGCCTGAAGAAATTGTGCCCAATGCGGACGGTTCAATTCCCGCGCCAACTGCGCCTAAAGGGTCCGATTTGCCCAGTCAGCGAGTGCAAGAAGGTGCGATAGTTCTCACCCTGATCGTGAGCTTCGTCATTGGTATAGGAATCTTCGTTTATCTTCCCAATTTGCTTGCAGAATCTGCGTCGCGCGCCACGGGTCACAAGAACGGTACCTATATCAATATCGTCGCTGAAGTTCTCAAGATGATTATCTTTTTGGGTTACATCGGACTCTTGGGTCAAGTGAAAGATATCAAAGAGATCTTCAAGTATCACGGAGCTGAGCATAAGGCAATCAATACTCTCGAAGCAGACGAACCTCTGGATATGAAGTTCTGCAAACTTCAGACCCGCCTTCATCCCCGATGCGGAACAAGCTTCGCGATCATCGTCCTCATCCTGGGTCTGATCGCGTTTACATTTGTCCCTCGCTATCCCGTTACGGGAGTACAAGGGAAGAACATGTTCCTAGATGTCACCGTACGCGTCGTTCTTGAAATATTAATCCTCCCAATTATTTCGGGAATTGCGTACGAGCTACTGAGAATTGCCGGAAAGTTTCGGAACCAGGGATTCGTAAACTTCTTCTTCAAGCCCGGAATCTGGAGTCAGTTCCTAACTACCCGCGAACCCGAGATGGGGCAGATTGAAGTAGCGCTCGTTGCACTCCGTGCAGTGATCGCTGCCGAAGAAAGTGGAAAAGTGGAATCAACCGTTCCGGTCGTAATTGAATCGAATGCTGCCTTGGGCTACTAACAATACATTCAAGTTAGGCCCATGAATGAAGAACGTCACGATAAACTGAGAGCGTGATCTTCCTGCACGCGACTCCGCTTGATCTAGACCGTATCCTAGCATCTACCCAACTAGACGGAGCGATTGCCGCTGCGATCGTGACGGATATGGACGGTAAGGTCCTTTACCAACACAATGCCGATGTTCACGTCGTGCCAGCAAGTAACCAGAAGTTGATTAGTAATACGTTCGCCCTCTGGGCGCTGGGCCCACTCTATCGGCCCTTAACTAGCTTTTGGAAGCAATCAGATCGGATCGTTGTAGATTCAACCGGTGATCCATTAATGTCGTACAAAGATCTCCTCCATGCACGTCAAATATTGGACATCCGAAAGAAACTTCCGGTCTACGTTCGACAGCAATATGCGCCGCAGATTCCTGACAGCTGGGAAGTAGACGATTTGCCGAATCGATATTGCGCCGCGGTCACGGCGTTTACTTTTGATCGCGGAGCATTTGAGGCTTGGAGTAAGGACGGAAAAGCGATTCTGCTTCCAGAGTCGTTTGGAGTACAGGTCCTTTCGGTCCCAAGCAAAGATAAGGTTGAGGTTCAATACGACCCATTTGCTCGTAAGGTGACGATAAAGGGAGCAGTTCCTTCAAAGGAAGGAGTTCTCGACACTTTGGCACTTCCTCGACCGGATGAGGCAGCCGCCTCGATCTTTGGTGCTCCAATGCGTGAGACACAAGATTTGCCCAATAGGCCACCTGATTACATCATTTCAGGCGGCTCAGTCGAAGAGATGGTGGAGAAGTGTCTGCCTCCAAGCGACAACAACATTGCTGAGAATTTACTACTTTTGGGCGCTCGGTCCGAAGGCGCACTTGGTGCCAAACCGTACGATGTGGCACGAACGCGAGCCGAAAAGTTTCTAACACGAGTCGTTGGAGTCGATCCCAAGGATATCCACGTCTTCGACGGCAGTGGCATGAGTCGACACAACTACGTTACTGCCCGCGCCATATCAAAGATTCTCGAATGGCAAGACAAGCAACCAACGTCAGACCTCTTTCATCAAGCCCTCGCTCATCCTGGAACGGGCACGTTGACTCGAAGACTGAAGGGTCTTGCCTTCCAAGGCAAGACGGGCAGCCTGGATATGGTCTCTTCTCTATCCGGCTATCTGACCTGTAAGTCCGGAAAGAAGGTGATCGTGAGCATCATCCTCAACGAATTTGGTTGCAGCGCCGCAGATGCAAGGGCGGTTCAGGACGAATTTGTTACCGCAGTATCTAACGACTAAACTCGTAACCGCATTCTTGTTATCAGAACCTTTCAAGTTGGAAACCGAGCTTCCTAACTGAAATGAATCTTTGAAGGAACTGTGACTTGCTCTTTGGTTGGTCGCCCAAAAACGTCGGCGAGTATAAGGATCTTATTTCCCCCTCAACAGGCGACTCCGAAACATCTGGAATTTAGCGGCGACACCTTTTACTGAACTCCATTCTTCGATTTCGTCGATGACGACCGACTGCACCTTTGCTATTCTTATAGCTGCATAGGCGACACCCGGATAAAACACGAACAAAGTCCGTTGAACATAGGATGGGAAGATTTCGATGGCCGCCCTTCAAAGTGTGCCACTTGGAGAGAATTTCATCGCCGGTAGCGAACCGTTCAAATGGCTATTGCAATTGAATGCACTTCAGCAACTGCGGACATCAACTCATTTTGAAGTAGAGAATAAGCATTCAGAACCATTATTTACTATTAGGGCGATTGAATTGTTAATTCAGTCTTCGCTGTCGAACACCGGCTCTTGGACGTGATCGTAGCTGCCGGCTGCAATGTCCCTCGCCATATGCTTGGCGAAGTCTTTCAAATCGGGTTCTGACTCACGTTCTGCGTGTTCGGAAAGAGCTTGGACTACCTTTCCTCGCATGTCCGGAATCCATTCGACGACATGGAATAAGCCATGTACGGCGCTACGACGACCAATCTTGCTAGGTGCATTCAAGCAGTCCAAAAGAATCGGCCCGCCGTAGGTATGGGGAATATGGCCACCGAGTACCACGCCTGCCTTATAAATCGTACGCGCGTAGTCATCCTCAGCCGTCCAGATCAGGCTTCTCATCGCGTTTACAGCTTGCTCTTCTTCCCACCTCGAGTGACAAAAACTCGGCAGATCTTCGAACAAATCCAACACGCACCACTGGGCGGACCGTCGGTTGGGATGGCGTCGGTCGTTAAGAATCTCGATCAAACCAGGGTAGAAAACGCGGTCGCTCGCATGCGTCTCTATCTCCGTTTTCGCGTCATTGGCGACATCACGATCTTCGCTGTAAAGCAATTTGACCAGTTCCATAGGCGAAAAGTGGCGAATGTGTCCCGTATTTCGCCCCGTTCTACCAAGTGACCGGTTGATCTCAATCTGGCGCCTCAGCAATGGCTCGCTGCTCCACCGAAGGTTCTGAAGCATTAGTTCTTCAGTAGTCCCACGGTCTTCGTGCCAAAGCTCCCTGCATCGTCCAAAAACCCCGTGCGGTGTACGTGCTACCTCAACCTGAAAAGTGTCCCCATAGGCTTCAAAGATCGCACGCCCGGTCCAATCGGACGAAAGAACGTGATAACTGTAACTTATGGGATGTGGCGGCCAGTTGAATTTGATTCGATGCGCAGGCTTTCTGGCTTGGGTTGAACCACCGTTAGCTTCAACTGCGCGATCTGTCATGGCTCGGAGTTCCCGAACCATGTCTTCTCCATTAAGTAGTGGGTCGCCGTTGTCCATGAAGTTGGCGGAGCAAGGGATGCTCCGCCATTAATCTTACCGGTTTGAACTCAAGTTACGGCCAAAGAAGCGCTGAAGAGTCTCGTGACTGTCCTTTAGGTGCAACAGACTCATTTCGTCCAAGCCCTTCGGAGTACGGATTTGGACGGCGATTCGATTGTCGAGCCGTCGCAACGTATCACTTGCGATGACCCGGACATCCTCATTGATTGCGCCAGACGGGGCCCCGGCCTGCGTCATCAAACCATTGAGAAGGAATCGCTGAAGGTCTCTTCGCAGCGGCTTAATCGGTTTACTTTGCCCCACCTCGCGGAAAACGGCAGAAACGACCGTTCCATAGTGCTCAGGAAGGTTGTAACCTGCGGGAGCCTTATAAGCATTCTCAGCAATCCGATCCGTTGTCCCTGCGCTAACAAGTAACGCCACCAAACTGTTCTGCTGAGAACCGATAAAGCTTCGTAGGGGCGCAGCCCAACCCGCACCATTTTCATCGCTGCTCATCGTGTTGAGTACCGAGGCAGGAAGGTCAAAGGCATTGGGATCAAGGAAGTTCTGTACGATCAGATGCATAGCTTGTCGCTGCACCTGAGCGCTGATAGGTTGCAGGGTTGGCTTCTCTTGGAGGTCGCCCTTAAAGTTGCGATTTTCGACAATTCCGCCCACGAACCGGGCCTCGGTCCGGGCTTCCCTAAAACCCTTTAGGATGGAAGTCAACAGCAACATCGTACGCGTCGAATAGCTCTGACCCGGCTTCGGCAAGTTAGCAATCGCGTACCGTCTCCCCTTGCGAAGCGAGAGCATGACTCGATCACTGAATTCAAGCGGATCTTTTGCTCCGTCGAACTTGACCGCATAAGGATCCCAACGGTCGACATTTTCATCAGGCAGATAAGCATGGCCAGGAAGCCCTGATTGGTTGGCGATTTGGTTGAGTGCAAATCGCTCTCCAAGAGGCGACTTATTGTCGATCGGCATGTAGCCATATTTGATCGCCCATAGGTCGTAGACTCCCACTGTCGAAGTAAAGAAGTTTCCGCCACCTTTGAGGACAGCCATTACGTTGGGTGGCATGTAATCCATGACACTGGCGCTAATGCCTTCAGTCGCCGTTACTTTCTCGTCGCCTAATTGGGCTGTCGTTAAGTTAGTGGATCCGGCGAAATTATGCCGAAGCCCCATGCAGTGTCCGGCCTCATGACTCACGCACATCGCGATGAACCGCTTGACATACTCCTCTTTGCTAATGTTATGCGGGCCAGATTGAATCGCCGCCCAACTTAACATTGAATCGTATGCCAACTCAGAATCATATTCGCAGAGGTGGCTCTTCCAGCCGAACTTTGCAAAGTTATCCGCTAACTGAGCCTTGAGTTTCTCTTCCGGAGTCGCAAACAAGAACCAGTCGTCCGATTCCTTCCTCTTCGGATCGCGAGTTAATACCTCCATAGCTTGTGTTATCTGGGGGTTAATAGTGCTCTCTTGGTTTCGGAAATGTTCCTGCATCATGTCGTGCACGATATTCGCGTCGAGTGTAATGCTGGCGTTTAAGATTTGTCCCGAAATGGGATCGGTTCGGAACAGGGAAATCGCGGAAAATGGAGTCGAGGGTCCTACAAGCATTCGAACGACGTTGTATCGGCCATCGGCGTGATCGTAATCGGGGTCGCTCTTTGGGACCTCTTGAACTTGAACCGCGTTCTTGAAGCCAGCGCTCTCAAAGGCTTTATTCCAACGAAGGATGCCCTCTTTGATTGCCGGATGATAAGCATCTGGAATCGAAGGGTCAATAGTCCACATGATCGGCTTAACAGGCTCAGAAATCTTGGCTGTAGGATCTTTCTTTTGGAGGTTGAATCGATTGATGAACCGCTCGGTACGGTCGTTATCAAGATATTTATCCAGAGAGAAAAACGTATCGTCGAAGTAACCCACTCGTGGGTCCGCTAAACGAGGCTTGTATCCTTCATCTTTGCGGTACGACAATGAATAAACAACTTTTAGGGGAGCACTACGATCGTCCTCAAGAGTGTTTGTTCCGCCTAAACCTAACAATGCCGCTAGAGAACTGGGCTCTGCACCGCGCGGATTGAAGAAATGCATATTCATTTCTACAACGGTGTTCTCAGGAAAACCTTTGACCTTGCTTACGCCCGTCTTTTCGCGGTCAATTTGATAAGCACCACCCAAGCCCGACATAACCATCTCTGGCAGCCTGAATAGGTCGCCATAGAACAAATTCGTTATGTTTACGAGCAATAATTTCTTGTCAGGATTCTGCTGTTCGATCCGGAAACTGCCAAGAACCGCCTCAGGAAAGCTCCGTTCCGCTCCAACAGCAAACGGATCGCCCTTTTCCCAGCGAAAATTTGTATTCGGGCGCACTAACCAAACTTGGTCTTCGTTTCTCTTCCACTTAAAAACGTCAACATCATTTCCACCAATAGGCATACCGGCGCTCATAAACGCCGAATCCAAACCAGACTCCATGGCAGCTTGTACCAAGAATAACTTGTCAAGTTTGTCCTCTGGCAGTTCCAGTAACACCTCTTTCTTTCGCATATACACAGGCATTGATCCTTCGATACGCTTGAGATCCTTAACTGCTGTGGTGTAGCTGGCTACTTTTGCATCACGCTCTTCTTTCTTGGGATCAGCCTGTGCAGTACTGATTCCAGGAAGGGCGGATAGGGCCAAAGCCCATAAGAGGACGTTTCTCGTGCGGTTCATTGATTGAAAGGATCTCCTAGGACAAGCGCCTATGCTTTTCTTATGTCGTTACGGTATGTGACGGTTCCATTGTCACCCGAATTTGTTTATGTTCGTAAATAAATTCCCATCTTCAAATAGGGTTTCAGCCAAATCTTTCCAAGATAACCGCAGTATTGAGAGGAAGACGGTTACTCAAACCGCAAATTACACGGTTCCATCCCGTAACTCTCGGAATAAGGCCAAATGTCCCGCAAAAAGGCACAAAAAAACAGGGGAGAATGAAATTCATCCCCTGATTACTTAGGCGACGGCCGATTCATGGGAGAAGACAAACGCGCCTTCACGGTAGTCGACGGACACGTAATCGCCTTCCTTGATTTCTCCACGCAACAGGGACTGAGCCAACGGATTGACAATATCCTTTTGGATGGAGCGCTTGAGTGGGCGAGCACCATAGACAGGATCAAATCCTGTCGTTGCCAACTGAAGGCTTGCCGAATCCGTGAGCTGAATCTTGATTCGACGCTCCGCTAATCGCCCAGTGAGATTCTGCAACTGAATTTTAACGATCTGCTTGATCTCGTTAACACCCAGAGAATGGAAGATGACAATGTCATCCAGACGGTTGATGAACTCCGGCCTAAAGTGCATGCGCACTTCGTCCAGAACTTTGCGTTTGACGCTTTCAAACGAGTCATCTCCACTGATCGGATCGCTGTAATACTGAGATCCAATGTTGCTTGTAAGGATGATAACCGTGTTCTTGAAGTCAACAGTTCTGCCCTGACCATCAGTAAGTCGGCCATCGTCAAGAACCTGCAAGAGGGTGTTGAATATTTCTGGATGCGCCTTTTCAATCTCGTCGAGCAAGATCACGCAGTAGGGATGTCTTCGAACCGCCTCAGTCAGTTGTCCACCTTCTTCGTAACCAACATATCCAGGCGGGGCACCAATGAGTCGGGCAACTGAATGTCTCTCTCCGTACTCGCTCATATCGATGCGAATCAGACTCTTCTCATCATCGAACAAGAATTCAGCAAGGGCTTTGGCAGTCTCGGTCTTTCCGACGCCGGTTGGACCGAGGAAAAGAAACGAACCGGTGGGCCGATTTGGATCGGCTAGTCCGGAACGAGAGCGACGAACCGCATCCGAGAGAGACTGGATCGCTTCGTGCTGCCCAACAACTCGAGTGTGAATTCGATCCTCCATGGTCAGCAGCTTCTGCATTTCGCCCTGAACCAGACGGCTAACAGGAATTCCTGTCCACTTCGCTACGACTTCAGCGATATCCTCGCTGTCGACTTCCTCCTTGAGCATTTTCCCGCCCTCTTGAATCTTCTCAAGGTCTGTAGTTTCCAGCTCGAGCTGTTTTTGAAGTTGGGGGATCTTTCCGTATTGGATTTCCCCTGCACGACCCCAGTCAGAATCGCGTGTAGCGGCCTCCATCTGGTTACGCAGGTTTTCTAGCTCTTGCTTGAGGCTACGAACCGATTCAATCTTGTCCTTTTCTCGTTGCCAAATCGCACGCATTCCGCTGGCTTTCTCAGCATGTTCTGCAAGCTTTCGTTCCGTAGATTGGAGGCGTTCCTTACTTGCTGGATCGTCCTCCTTGCGAAGGGCTTCTCGATCGATTTCGAGTTGGATGATCTGCCTCTCCACCTCGTCGATTTCTGCCGGCACACTGTCGATCTCGATCTTCAGTTTCGACGCAGCCTCATCCATCAAATCGATAGCCTTGTCAGGCAAGAAGCGATCACTGATGTATCGGTTGGAGAGCGATGCTGCCGCGACCAATGCAGAGTCCGTGATCCGGACACCGTGGTGTATTTCGTATCTCTCCTTTAGCCCTCGCAAGATACTGATGGTCTCTTCAACCGTCGGCTCATCAACAAGTACCATCTGGAACCGGCGCTCAAGTGCCTTGTCCTTTTCGACATACTGTCGATATTCGTTTAAGGTCGTGGCTCCAATACATCGAAGTTCGCCTCTTGCAAGCATGGGTTTGAGCATATTGGCAGCGTCCATAGCCCCTTCCGCTTTTCCAGCTCCGACGAGTGTGTGCAACTCATCAATAAACAGAATGATCTGTCCATCCGAAGACTTAATCTCTTCTAGGACAGCTTTCAGTCGCTCCTCAAACTCGCCACGATACTTCGCTCCCGCGACAAGTGCGCTCAAGTCCAGTGAGATGACTAACTTGTCCTTGAGGTCTTCCGGTACATCTCCACTAACAATGCGCTGGGCTAGCCCTTCGGCAACCGCCGTTTTTCCAACACCGGGCTCTCCGATCAAGACTGGATTGTTCTTGGTTCGCCGGCTAAGTACCTGGATGACGCGACGAATCTCTTCGTCCCGACCGATGACAGGATCTAATTTGCCAAGCTTCGCCCGCTCGGTGAGATCGATTCCATACTTTTCTAACGCTTGGTACTGCTGTTCAGCGCTTTGACTAGTCACTCTGCGGCCTGCTCGAATCTCGCTTATGGCTGCAAGAATTAGCTTCTTCGTAACGCCTCTCGAACGCAGCAGCTTGCCTGTCTGACCATGCTCCTCAACGAATGCAAGCAAAATATGTTCGGTCGAAACATACTCGTCTTTCAGGGCACTCGCCTCGGTGAAAGCCCGTTTGAGCTCCTGTTCGAGTCGAGCGGTGAGGGTTTGCCCGTAAGGACCAGACGATACTTTTGCTAGCCTCTCTAGCTCCTGCTCAAGGTCGTTGGAAATCAAATCAGGGTCCGCACCCACTTTTTGAAGCAAAGGCCTGGCTACACCTCCATCCTGTTTCAACAGGGCGAGCATCATTTCCTCGACATCCACGCTCGTATGGCGGTATTTATCGGCATATGCCTGGGCCGCTTCCAGTGCCTCTTGGGCCATAAGGGTTAGTTTTTCAAATCTCATTTTAGATTGAGTCCATGACTATCAAGTCACTTACCTATATAGAGTTAAACGAGACAAAGGGAGGCTGGGTTCCAAAAATCGACCTTACATTTTTGACGGGTCCAAATAAAATAGTTTGGATCTGTGCTGGCCCTACTTTCCGATACAGAAATCATGAAAAATCCGCTCAATCATGTCCGGTGCAGCGGTTTCGCCCGTTATTTCACCTAGGAAGTGGGCTGCCTCCGTGAGCAAAACGCTCAACAAATCATCCGGAGCGTGGTGAGACAACGTGTCGCGAACCAATTGCAGACTTTCCTTAGCTTGAATCAGCAGCGGTTGGTGACGTGCATTGATCAACGGGCTCGAGGGCGAAGTGGCCACAAGGGAAGTCACATGATCCAAGAGCGTGGACAGGCCATCTCTCGTGATCGCCGAGATAGGAATGCCCTGGGTCGGCACAACCAAATCTGATTTGTTGGCAAGCAGGCTTACTGGCCTGTCGAAAGTATCGACGGTTGCTTGATCGTCGGGAGTAAAGCCGACTTGGGAGTCGTACACGTACCAAATGGCATCCGAATTGGCAGCCATGGAAATCGTTCTTTGAATGCCAATCGACTCAATCCGATCTGTAGACTCTCTCAGGCCAGCAGTGTCAATCAGGACGATAGGGACCCCGCCAATTTCCACGCGTTCCTCTACATAGTCCCGAGTCGTTCCTGCAATGTCGGACACAATTGACCGGTCTTCCCCCAGCAGGGCATTGAGCAGAGATGATTTTCCTGCATTTGGCGGTCCAACAATCGCGATTCGGAAACCGTTTCTCAGAATTCGATTAGTATCGGCTGAAGCAAGGAGTTGTTCGATTCTCCCTATTTGTTCTTCTGTGCTCGTCAATGCCCCAATGCGATCGAGATCCCCGATTTCCTCACTGAAATCTACGCTCGCCTCAACATTTGCCAAAACTTTTAGTACCCCATTGCGGATATCCGATACCTCTCGCTTCAGCACGCCTCGTCGGTTGAGGTTAGCTGCCCTCAACTGCGCGTCCGTTTCAGATTCGACGGTATCTCGTACAGCTTCAGCTTGAGTCAGATCCACGCGACCGTTCAGAAATGCTCGGAGAGTAAATTCGCCAGGCTCGGCCATGCGAGCCCCTTCATCCAAACAAAGTTGGACCAAGGCACGGCTGGACGCGCGCGAGCCATGAATGGAAAGCTCTACCGATCGTTCGCCTGTGTAGCTTTGCTTGTCTTCAAATGGCAAAGCGAGCCCGGAATCGCCATGAGAATAAACGCCAAATACCGCCCGGTGAGACTGAGGTTGACTCGGCCAATTTCCGAATACTCGGGATGCGATGGCCCAAGAGTCAGGCCCGGATAACCGTATCCAGGCCACCGCCGCAGCCTGGCTGCCAGTAATAGCCGCAACAATCGTATCGAACGGACTCTGTGCCATGGATTTTTAGGATGACGCATTTGATACCTTTCATCCAACCCAAAGTATTCATGAGGATTCCACGGCGGAAGGAATACGAGCACGCAATTCCGAATACGCAATCTCGATGGTAGCAAAACGGAAGCACAAACCAGCTTCCGGCTACGGGATGGGAATCGCTCCGGTGGCTGGTACCGATGCAGCAAAAGGGTTGGAACTAGTGACGTTGACGGTCGCACCAGAACTTCCAGCTTGGGCGTTAAGCCTCAAGCTTCAGTTACGTTAACACTCGTTATCGTTTCCACGCCAGCAATCCTTAGCAGAATGCTCTGCCTTGGTGCGAGTACACTTTAGGCATGAAGCTGTTTGTTGATACGGGCGATATTGAAGAAGTAAGGCAGGCTGCGGAGTGGGGGATTTTGGATGGAGTTACCACAAACCCAACGCTCATCGCAAAGTCAGGGAAAGGTTTCAAAGAGACCGTCCTCAAGATCTGCGAGTTGGTTCCAGAAGGTGCAATTAGCGCAGAGGTCGTAGCCACTGACTATGACACCATGCTCAAAGAAGCTTTGGAGATTCACTCCTGGCATCCAAACATTGTAGTCAAGGTGCCTCTGATTGAGTCAGGCATTCGCCTCGTAAAAACGCTATCGGATAAAGAGATCCAGACAAACGTAACCTTGGTCTTTTCTGTTTCTCAGGCTCTTATGGCCGCCAAAGCTGGTGCAACGTTCATCAGCAATTTCGTGGGGCGAGTCGATGACATATCCGACGACGGAATGGTTGCTGTCGCTAAATCCGTCCAAATGGTGGAGACCTATGGATACGACAGCGAAATCCTAGTGGCATCTGTGCGTCACCCACTCCACGTCGTTCAGGCCATCGAAGCTGGCGCCCACATTTCAACTATGCCGTTCAAAATCATGGGCATGCTATTTAAGCACCCGCTCACCGATGCAGGTTTGAAGCGATTCCTGGCCGACTGGAACGATGCTGGACTCAGCATTTTCCCTAAGTAACCACCCGCAAATTCGAAAGCCCTGTGCATAGCAGGGCTTTTTTATTATCTTTTTTCGAACTTTCAGAATTATATGAAAGTTCAGATATCATGTAAGGCCGGATGATGAAGAAAGAGCGTGTGTTGCATCCCTTGTTCAGTGGCTTCCTAGGAACGTTGGCGAGCGCGTTTCTAGCCTATGTGCTGTATTTCGCGGCAGGAAAGGAATATGCCCAATATGGATACGCCGTGTTCATTGGTCTTCCTTTTGTAATGGGATTTTCGAGTGCGCTATTTACATCAGTTCTCGGTGACACACTGACGGCAAAACGTTGCATGCAAAGCGCTCTCTGGACAATTGCCGTTTTTGGCTTTATTTTGATGTTTGTCGGAGCTGAAGGTCTTATCTGCCTGGGTATGTCCTTACCAATCGCAGTCCCCTTGTTGCTTCTCGGATCCTATGCGGGTTATGGGGTCCGACGATACTTTTGGAATCGGAAACAGCGAATGGCTTCTGTTGCAATTGGGGTTGGCTTGTTCCCGATGCTCCTTTCAAAGGACATGATCCAGCCTGCACCGCTTTTCGAGCATGTCGAATCCACAATATTGATTATCAATGCGCCAACAACGGCAGTTTGGCCCTATGTCGTTCGGCTGAAGAATCTTCCTCCAGCGGAAGAATGGATGTTTAAGGCTGGCATCGCTCACCCAATCGAAGTCGTGGCCTTTGGAAATGAGGTGGGCGCGAAACGCGAATGTCAACTCTCAACCGGCACGATGCCGGAGATCATCACCAAGTGGGAGCCGAACCGTATGCTTGAATTCAAAGTGATATCCACTCCACCTTCCATGAAAGAAACAAACCCATTTAGGCACACCGATCCTCCCCATTTGCACGGCTATTATCAGTGCAGTGAGGGCCAGTTCCGATTGGAACCCCTTCCACATGGCAAAACAAAGCTGACCGGAACGAGTTGGTATGGCAATAGAATTACTCCCGATTTCTATTGGTCGCTTTGGACACAAAGCATCGTCGAGCACGTCCACCTTAGAGTCATGAATGTCATTAAGCAAAGAGCTGAAGCCGATTCAATCCTCGATAACCGCGTGCGATAGCTTGACTGTCATAAGATTCCTGGGTGGGAGTTCGATATTCCAGCTTCCCGTAGCGAACTCATTCACAGGTTGACGTGCTCTTCATCAAGAATAATGAACTCGTCCTGATTCCATTTGAGCCGTCAAAAAAACCAATTCAATGGCATTAGCATTTTAAGAATTTCATTACCGAAGGATGCACGCTAGAGTCTCATCGAGAGAGCATCTGCAATTCAATTCCGTCTCAAACAGGGCAAATGAGCGATTTCTTGATTTAGAGTTGAAGGTGATTATCCTCAATACGAATTGACGTTTGGCGCGGCAAGGAAGGGAAGGGTGTAACGGTGAGAAGGTTCAATAGGTTCTGGTTTAGGGACGAACTGGAATATCTGCAGATGTTCAGCCCAATTTGGGCGCTGAGAACGTCAGTTTCCCAAGAGTTGTTAAGCCTACAAACTAGGATCCTTGGCGCGTGGGTTGACGCAATCGATTACACCTGCTCCGAATAGGGATTCCTAGGAATCGGAAATCAGTTGTGTTGAATTCAGTGCACCGTGAGAGAGGTAGCCCTCAGATGACAAACGGGGCGCTAGGCATCCAAAACCTGGTACGTGAGTTGGTCCCGATACAAGTCGATTAGGAGCTAAATTTAAGCTAAAATCGAAGGTATGCGATATCAAGATCAAGTTGTGCGAGCGACGCAGAAGGCGCTCGACGACGTGTGCCGAGCTGCTGTTTCGGTACCGAGCGACAAGTTGGAATGGGTACCGCAAGGCGAGGCTCGATCCGTGCTGAGCCAGATGCAGGAAGTGGCTGTAGCAGGCACTTGGTTTATGCCGATTGTCCGAGATCGAAAGGTCCCTGAATTCGACGAGCATGCCATGCGAGAGACCGTTAGACTTCGTCGCAGCTTTGACACCATTGAGAAGTGCGTGGATGCGGCGAGGAACTCGACATCAGACCTGTGCATGGCAATAGCTGCCTTTCCGGATTTGGCACTCGAAGATGAAATGACGCTACCGTTTGGTGGAGGCGTCGTCATGACCATGGCAGACGTGCTGGGAATGCACCATTGGAACATGATTTACCACCTTGGCCAGATCAACCAAATACAACTGATGTTGGGCGATCGCGACATGCACTAAACGGTGCTTGTTAGCGGAGGAGATACGGATGCGCCGGGCACTTGGGGCCGGGCGCATTACTGTTTAGGTAGTGCTAAAACTCTGGGTGCAATGAGAACAATTCTCCGGGGCCCAAGAGATACATGACGTTGCAGAACGGACAAATGGATTCAAAAAAGCGAAAAACCTTATCTCAGCCTTGACTTCAGGAACTCTGGACGGTACCATATACGACTGTCAACGACTGACGGACACGCGAAAAGCGAAGTTTGAAAAGTCGGTTTGGCCAGCGAAGAAAGCTCTTTGAAAGTTGCATAGCGATTGAATAGAAGCAAAGTATCGAGCACTCGAGAGAAGCTA
>JBBQZV010000033.1:0-31441 GCA_038207365.1 Fimbriimonadales bacterium
CGTGTGGATGAGCCCACTCAAACAAGAGTCGACTGACTGCACCTCGCTGAGTGGCTACGATGGATAGGGACTGAAAACGAACTGGATTAGTTTTTGGGGAAACTTTCTTTCTTGCTTTGGTCGTTATTTGCTGGCTTGATCGGTTGTTGGCCCTTCTGTTTCCCTGGGTCGCTCCGCTGGGCCGTTCGTTTTCTGTCCTGATCCATCGTTTACGCCACTACGCTCGGTGCGCCGACTCAAACTCGTGGGACGGAGCCCACTCAAACAAGAGTCGGCTGACTGCACCTCGCTGAGTGGCTACGATGGATAGGGACTGAAAACGAACTGGGTTAGTTTTTGGGGGAACTTTCTTTCTTGCTTGGGTCGGTTTTTGCTCGTTCTTGGGTTTGTTTGCCCTTTTGTTTCCCTGGGGCGCTCCGCTTGGCCGTTCGTTTTGGGGAATCAGTCCTTCGGGCTGGGTTGGGGTTTGTTGGTTTTGCAGGTGGCTATTGCTTGGTCATTTCAGGAAGTCTAGGATTTGTTGTCTGGTCATTTGGGTGGATTTGCCGTTTTCGATGACGATGAAGGTGGGGACGGAGACTAGGGCGGCTTTTTGTTCTAGTTGGTGGTCGGAATCGATTCGTTTGGTGGATTTGGGGGATTCGGTTGTGGGGACTCCGGATTTGTGGGCTGCGTCTTTGACGGAGGCTTCGTTGATGGCTTCACCTTCCATCAGGCGGCGGTGAGCGATTTCAAAGGTGCCGTGAGCTCTGGCGTTTTCGGCTACTGCGGCGGCTGATCTTGCGAGGGGATGGAAATGGAGTGGGAATTCTCGATAGATGAGTGCGACGTCTTTTCGTTTAGAAATGGCTTTTCGGACCAATCGGTCGGCTGATCGGCAGGGTGGGCATTGATAGTCCACGAAGAAGACGACTTTGATGGGTGCAGCGGCGTTGCCCCATGCCGGTTTGAGGTTTGCGGTCCATTCTGACGGCTTAATCGAATTGGCATCGAATGGAGTCTTTCCAGGGCCTGTTTGGGCTTGAGAAGCTCCCGCAACGGCAACGGCTAAAATAGTGATACAGGATCCTCTGAGATTGCAGATGAACTGATTTGGCATGTGCCCTCCTACGCAGGGCAACATGACCTTGTGTGAAAACGTTCCCAGCCCATGAGTCACTTGTCCAAAGTTAGGAAGGCAGTTCCTTGGTGTAGGTAGCATCCAATGTTCCCCGAATCCTTCTATGGTGCCACTACTTACGCTTCGACTTATCGTGCGACAGATGAGTCTCGCCGACTTGGATGACTATTTGGAATTTCACACCCATCGTGAGGTTGTTTCTACGATGGGCAAACCTCCGATGGATCGAGAGCAGGCTTCTCGATATTTGGAGGGGCAGGGGACGTTGAGTGATGACACGGTGGGTTGCTGGCACGGATATGCACTCGAATGCAGGGAAACCTCCAGAGTCATTGGCGAGATTGGAATGTATTTGCAGGTTGACCCGCCAGGTGAAGCCGATCTCGGGTTTGTGATGCATCCTGACTTCCAACGCCAGGGGCTCACCAGTGAGGCGGCACGGGCATTTGTTCAGTACGGGTTTCAAAGTCTCGGACTCGCTCGAATTACGGGTCACTGTGATGTAGGCAACATTCCTTCACAGAGTGTTCTCTTACGAATCGGCATGCAATTGGTGTCTGAACAAAACGGGTCACTTGAATTCGCGATCGAAAGTAGGCCAGTGGATACACGAGGGTTCTCGACTGGTGACTGAGCGCCGGCCGATTTGCCAAGAGGACACCATGGATTGAGAACTCTGCAGTTCCAGGGGTTGGTTCGTAGTTGCCCGTTCGAGCGCCCTTGTTCGGAATACTCAAGTTTGAATTTAAAGTAACGGTCACGGAGAGCAATCCCAGGATGCAACTGACGATGCACCGATCTTAATGAAGGAAGTAGGACCAGTCGAGTTTTCTGGTTCCGATGACTACGATTCCTTTGGCTGCGGCGAGGGTAGCGTGTCCCAATGCGTTGGGATGAACGCCGTCGCTGTTGAACATGCCTGGTTTTGGAAAACCACTGTTGGGCAGGGTTTCTAGTACTGGGCCAAGGTCCAGGTAGCCCGTTATGCCGGCTTTGTTGGAACGTATCCACTCGTTCAAGAGCTTCCGGTTCGACTCCTGATTTAAGCTAAAGTTGATTCTAGGGAGAATCGTGGTCTGGAACACGCGAATGCGTTTCGCTTTGAGGGCGGCGTAGACGGAAGTTAGGTCCTGTTCGATTTGGGCAGCCGAGTATCTCTTTCCTAAGTCGTTGGTTCCCAACTGGACAATGACATCGGACAGGCCCCTTAGCTCAAAATTTCGATACGAAACGGACGCTGGTTGTGCCCAATCGTGGGCTGTCGCGCCACCCTTGGAGAGGTTGATGTCGCCCACGTTACCGGTAAAGACCCTGGAAATAAATCCACCAGCATCGTAGCCAAGGGGAGGAATCACACTGTCCAGGCTGCCATACGCTATGGAATCTCCAATCACTCCAATGGATTTAGCGTTTCGGGGCCAGGTGACCGTTCCGCGGATGGAACTTGGTGAGTACGCGGTCGTGGTCATGGCAGTGAAGGATTTGTAGGTTGGGAGGGTAGGGTCGGCCGTCAGAGGATAGCTGTTCGTCTTTCCGTCTCCGATTGGCGCATTGGTTGTAAGGCCAACCGGCCATCCGAGGTGGGGCTGCTCGCCGCTAGGAGTCGTAGTTCCTGTATCCACAAATTGTGTTGTCGCGGGAGAGGCGATTACGGCCAAAAGTTCCTCTTCACCCGCGACCATTCCACGGTAGATCCGATAACTCGAAGCAACGGGGCTCTTTTGCCACGTCAGCGCGACCTTTGAGTTGTTACTCACTTTGACCCAATGGTCGAAAGCACCTTCGGAATCAAATCCAAATCCCGTTTCTGTTCCGTTCACGATTTGGCTGATTCGATAGCCATAGGTACCGGCAGCCAATGAGCCGGAGGATTGTGCCTGACGTGTCAGGTTGGCGTTCCAGTTGTCGCCCGGAGCATGTTGCACGCGGGTCCGTATCGCGAATGGAGTTCCGGCTGCGAAGTTAATGGGTGTCGAGGTTGTCGTGACGAACCCTCCCGGCGGAATCGTAGCGAATCGGGTGCCATTAGGGAACGAGCAGAGAATGCTATTTCCATTTCGGTTCACCTCAATCGAGCAGGAAACAACGATCGCACGCATTCCAGCCCGATCCTTTTGTCCATCCATGAAATGGTTCCCGAACGTGAGCTGGATGTTCTCACAATTCACACCTGCGACGTGAAACGTCCGATAGGTTTCCTCAACATAGGCATCCAGATTCTGCCCGTTGTAGTACGAATTCGACCGAGAGGCGACAATAGGCAAAGTCGTGCCAAACCGGACGGCCATTGCTAGCAAAACGCCAAGCATAGTTTAAAGGTACTCCTTGAGACTAAATAGCGTTTCCTTCGAGCAAGCACCCTCAATTAACATCAATCGATTTGAATCCTGAGCTAACGTATCCCTCCAATGATTCTGGTGTCGCCTATGTACCCAGTTTCCTATAAATGATTTGATTCTATGGAACAAATAGACAAATATATATTCGTATTTTTGTGAAGAAAATAGCACGAATAATCATATATTGTTTATACAGACTAGCAAGATTACTGCCAAGCTCGGGTGCATCACATTGGCCAGGGAAACGGTACTTTACGATGGTTCGATCGACCCTGGCCAGGCTAATGGTCGATTCAGCTGGCGAATCATTTGGTGTAGAACAAGGAGCTCACTTTGGTTCTGGTCGCGGAATCAGAGTTGGTAGCAGATGCAGTTTTGGGATTGACTGTAGGTTAGCTGCTCCGTTTTCAATGGGTTCGGATGTGATGATGGGACCCGGCGTTAAAGTAATGACACTTAATCATCGGTTTAGCGGACTAGACGTCCCCATGCAAGATCAAGGCGTGAGTGCTCCAAAATCAGTAAATGTAGGAGATGACGTGTGGCTAGGTGAAGGCGCAGTTCTTCTGCCTGGAACACAGATTGGAAGCCACTCAATCGTCGGCGCGTTCTCTGTCGTTCGAGGAGACTTCCTAGAGTGGTCAATTATCGCGGGTAATCCAGCCAAAGTTGTAGGCATAAGAGAGGATAGATCGGCTATGAGCACTCAAGCAAAGCATGAATTGGTAGCCGAACAAGCTCTCGTTAATTAGGCCATACGCCTGTGGTGCTTCTGCCAGTTATGTCACAATTCATGTCTATGGAAAATGGGAAACCTCTCGTTACTATCGTTACTCCCGTCTACAAAGGAGCTAATTATATAGAGGAACTCATCCTTAGCATCAAGAACCAGACGTATCCGAATATTGAACACCTGATAATCGATGATGGTTCTCCTGACGATGGAGAAACGATTGCGATTTTGCAGAAATACCCTCACCTCCGATGGTGGACTAGGCCAAATAAAGGTCAGTACGCAACGTTAAATGAGGGATTTCGCGAAGCGAAAGGCGAATGGCTAACGACGATCAGCCACGACGACCGACTGCATGATCCTGATGTGATTCAATCTCTGATGGATCTGTCGCAAAGGGACCCAGGGGCAGATGTCGTGCACGGTATTAGCAGGTTTATTAATTCCCAAGGTGACCCTTTGCCACTTCAGCCAAAGCAGAATTATCCTTACTGGACTTTGACATACAACCTCTCCATTTACCACTGTTCACTCTTAGTACGAACCGCCCAGGTTCGAAAGCATGAACTTTATTTCGATGGCTCACTCAAAACTACAGGTGACGCTGACTGGATTATGAGGATGCAGCTTGCTGGGTTAAAATTCTCTTCAGTTGACAGAATAATTACTGACTACCGAGTCCATCCTGAGCAGGTTACAGCCACAGACTACAAAAATCCTCAATGGCTGGCAGAAAAGGCCCGTCTGCGAGAACTTTATGCTAAGAATCCTGTGCTACTCAAATTAGTAAACCTGTGGGTTCTCGGAGAAAGGCAAAAGCAGAAATTTGTAGCCAAGAGAAACGGTGCCAAATTAGTAAATGGACAATGGACCAATTAATCTTGGGAAGTTGCCTTAAACCCTAATAGACTAAAGTCGGGCCCGCCAACTCAATTGGGGTCTAATTTGGGCAACAGCATACTTGGCTCACCCTAGACTCAAAGTGTGAAGCTCGCTCCGCAATAGCTGCATTTGATTTGATGACCCGATAGTTTCGTCGCTACCATGTGGTCTATAACGCTCGCCGTTATTACCCATGCAAGACTTCCGAAGTACATCAACCCGGTTCCTTTTGCCTTTCCGATATCCGCAAGGTTTGTTGACCCGCATGTCGGACAGCCCATTTGAAGGCCGGTATCAAGCAGGTATCGGGGATCATCAAGAACCTGCGGGGCTTGCCTGGCTCGTGCTATCACCCAAGGAAAATCTGCTGGTGACGTGGGTTGTTGTCGCGCATTCGGGTCGAACTGAGGCATCAGGGGAAGAGTTGCCTGCGATGCAAATTGAACGGGAGGGACAGCCTGACTGAATGCGAGATGCAACGCATCTGTGTCGATATGCCAAATCCGAAACCCACGCTTGCGGCTGACTAAGAAAGAATCGACGCTCTTCCGCCATTGATCGAAGTCCACAACATATTATAAACCTGTGGCCCGTGATATCGGAATGCTAACCGCTTTGGTTTGAACGTTTCACTCGTTCTTCTTCTACGCGTCGATCTATCTCAGTCTTTGGAACCTTCAACAGTTCGCGGGTGAATGCCGCGAACTGTTGAAACTCAACGCTTTTTGGCAGGTCCACGACGGGGACTACTTTTGGCTTTGATTTTCGTTTTTCCTTCATAATTTCCCGGCTAGCGTCTTGTAATGTGGCCCGCTTGCCTAAAACGTTGGATACCGCCATTGTGAACCGTTGGCAGTCAGTACCCATGCGCTCGTTGAAGCGAAACGCTTGCTCATCCAAGTATCTGTGAAGGTGGAAAGGCTCAACCGAAACATAGGTTCCGCTGAGAGTTCGCTTCAAGAGACTCCAAAAGTTCTCTAGGCCATTCGTATGAACGATGCCATCAACATAGGCCGTCGCATGGTCGATTACATAGTGCTGATAAGTCTCTCCGAGTCCTTCATAGGATTTCAAAGCATCGGAGAAGATTCGGCAACCCGGAATAGTGTTCTCTTGATTGATGCCTTGAAGGGTTTTCTTCTTAGGTCGATCGACGTGCTGAACCTTGACGGGACCGCCTCTTTCGAGCATCCCCATCACAACCGCTTTGTCTTTACCGCCGGTACCGGTGATCTTCTCAGCCCTTACGTGCTTGTGCATATTGCGGGCCTTTCCACCGATGTACGTCTCATCGACTTCTACATCGTCGGCAAGCTTCTCGAATGTACCGTTCTGCATTGATAAACGGATTCGATGGAGAACGAACCATGCTGATTTCTGGGTGATGCCGATTGCGCGGTGTAGCTCGTAAGAACTGATGCCGTTTTTCGCTCCGCAGATCATCCAGATCGCCGGGAACCACTTAGAAAGAGGTAGGGGCGAATCCTCAAAGATCGTGCCAACCTTGATTGAGAACTGGCGCTTGCACGCCTTGCACTTCCAAATCCTCCGTGTCTTCAGGAAGCAATTCTCAGAACAACCACAGGACGGGCAAAGAATGATCCCGTCAGGGAATCGGAGTGAATTTAACGTCTCGAAGCAAACTTCTGCGGGTTCTTAATCAAGAACCCCTTAATCAAGAACCCCTTAATCAACCCCTTAATCAATCAGGGGTTGACGCACTTTTGGGCGACGGGTGAGCCAAGTATGTTGTTGCCCTAATTTGGATAGAAATAGCTCCAATCATAGGAACTACCGGACACTTTCACCAAGCCTCTTGCTGCTGCAATAGCTGCGTGACCAACAGCATTTGGGTGGACTAAATCTAAATTGAAATTGCCGTCGAGTTGGACGCTCGTATTCTGACCAACCTCCAGGACGTTGGCAACCTCAATGTATCCGTCAATTGACGCCACATTTGAACGAATCCACGTGTTAACGGCGACCCTATACCCTTCTTGGGAGAAGTTGTAATCTCCGCGCGGCAATAGTGTTGCTTGAAAAACGCGGATACCATGAGCCTTTAGCTCAGCATAAATTGTTTGCAAATCTGCCTCAAGCTGTGTCGCGGTTCGACCACTGCCGCCAAGGTCATTTGTTCCAAATTCGCAGATCACATCAGTGATTCCTCTCAACTCGAGGTAGCGGCCCCAATGGTTTGAATATAGGGCTTGCGTCAATGCAGTGGTTCCGCCTTTAGTTAGATTCAGTGTCCCAACATGGCCCGTGAACACTCGATACAGGTATCCATTTTGATCATTCCCGTATGGACTTGAGGTCGAATCCAGAGAGCCATAGGCGATGGAGTCACCAATCCAGGCCATGGACCGGGGCCTAGTCGTCCCCATCACTCTCCCCCGAATTGCAGTCGGTGAGTACGCAACACTATTGTTCGAAGGTATTGAAAACGCGCCAGTTGTGTAATCCCTTCCAAAGGGGTATCCATTATTCTTACCTTCGCCAAGTGATGAATTGGTGGCGAGTCCGGTCGGCCAACCGAAATTCGGTTGTGCTCCGGACGGTGTTACTGAACCATCATCTGTATAGGTTAGCGTGACACCATTTCCTATTGATGCAAGCAGAGTTTCGGTAGTCGAGGCCGATCCGCGATAGATTCGGTACCCGGTCGCGTTCGCACTCTGGGACCAATTTAGAACGATCTGGCCAGTTGCGCTTAATTGATAGGAGTGGTCATATGTGCAGTTCGAGTCGAACCCAAAGCCTGTCTCCACTCCGTTTACGATTTGGCTGATTCGATACCAATATGTACCTGCTGCAAGTGTGCCCGTACCTGTAACAGGAGTTCCAGTCATACCAGCAAGAAAAACATCAGTTGACAGGTGCTGGACCCTGGTGCGAATCGCGAACTGAGTCCCTGCAACAAATGCAATAGGTATGGGATTTGAAGTTACAGTCCCACCTGGGGCGATCGTGACACTTCTCGATCCTCCGAAATAACAAAGGATGGGTGTCGTTCCAATCGTAGGTTCGATCGAGCATGAGACTACGATGGAGCATGTACCCAATGTGTCGGTTGAACTTGACTCAAAGAAATTCGAGAACGTAAGTTGGATGTCGGCACAATTAACGGCGGCAGTATGGAACGTCCGGTAAGTCTGCTCGCAGTAAGCATCTAGGTTCTGACCAGCATATAAGCTATTGTTTCGGTTGGCCACAATTGGTAGTGCACTTGTCGTTGAGTTAATTGTGGGGACATATCTTGGGTCTAGGACCCTCGGCAATTGCCCCGCTGTGATCGGGTTCTGCGCAATTCCAAGGCGACAGATTAGAATCACCAGGATAACGAAGCCTAAGTGCCTCATTTCAGCACCTGCCCGTAGTCGCCGACGAACCAGCCGTCGGGGGTGGAGGTGTTTAGGGTTACGTTGCAGCCGTTGCCGATGAGGCCGGGACTGCCGTCGGGGGTGCCGCCGGTACTCCAACCGACGGTTCTTGTGTTTGAGGCGCCGGACAGGATTACGGCTCGGACGATGGCGACGTTGGCAGGTAGAGCTGCAATGGCATGAGTTCCATCGGGTGAGGTGTTCAGCAGGGTGTAGCTGAGACCTACTTTTGCGCTGGCACCGAGCACTAAGGTGACCGATGGCCACAAAACGCCGTTCGTGTCGCGAAGGGGAATGACGTTTCCGTAAGGATCGAAGAACGAAACCCCGAGTGTCGACCCGCTTCCGGCAAGGTCGATCATCGTTATATTTAGAGGGTTCCAAGTCACCCCGTCCGTCTCTTTCAGGTTGGCGGGAAGACGCCAAGGCTGGGCAAGACCGACAAGAAGGAGCGCGACGAGCACGCCAAAAATACGCAAGTTGATCATTTAGTTTTCCTCGTGCGCTAAACGCACAAAAAAGAGCCCGACCCACAGCCGTGGATCGGGCAAAGATAGGGAGGTAGTTTCAGGAGAAGTGAAGCCCGTCGAGGGAGAACTTCACGGTTGGAACGGAGGAAGCAGAGTACAGGAGGCCGATTCGCCAGGAACCATCAAATCCTGGGCTTTCTCGGACGGCGATGGGCGCGTTGTCAACCCCCGTAAGGTCGGTTAAGGTCCAGTCCTGAACGACGTTGAGTTGGGCATCCAGCACCTTCCCCCAAATGTCGAACGTGGTTCCACCATCGGACGATAGAAGCTTGTAGAACCAGCGAATGCCGTTCGCTCCTTCCTCAAAGTCACCCACTGCTCCAGTCGCCATATCCACCTCCACAGTCCAAGTTTGTCCCTCGTCAAACGACCGAGCAAACCAGCAGTTGCTGCCATCTCCATAAAACAGGCCGATGGGCCATAAAGGCCCATGATCGGCAAACCGAGGTCGCGCCCAGGAACCGGTGAGACCGGAGTCGACGTCGCGCCACGATTGAGGGAGCGCGTTTCCGGCGATTCCAATCACGATTCGCGAGGCGCTCACCACGGTTCGAACGTGTCGAAAGGATTGCGAAACGTCGTAGCCTTTCGCATCTCCAGTCAGCAGAAATCGGAAGCTGCCGCGCAGCCGACTTCGATTCTGGGGAGTTCCTGCCACCACCAGATGCGGTAGGGGACCACTCTCCAGTTCGATGGTTGCAGGGACATTTCCACGTGCCCATGGGGCTTCGGTGAGGTACCAACCGAGGCGATTGCTGTCTGCGGTTCCCTCGATTGAAGTCGGAGTAGCGGTTTCGTAAATCTCCACTGGAGCATCGCGCAAGGCGTTGCCCTTGGTATCAAAAACGAGGCCCCAAGCCTGGGCTCGTAGCGACTTGCTTACCCTTAAGGGGATGGTTGCTCCATACGCACCAGCTTGACTCCAGACTTCCCCTGCCCCCGGATAGACCGAGCATTCGTCCCACAAGTCTTGAGCGACAAGAACTTCGCCTAGGGCGCGATCGACCCAATCGGTCCAGAGGTTTGAGCTCCATGTGTAGGTTGCGCCTTCTCCTCCAAGCAGAAGAGTGGGCAAAGTTGAGTCGTGGTATCCATCCGATGGGTCTGGTAGCAACGATGCGTGGAGACCCGACATGTAGGCGAGCATCGATTGCATCTGACTGATCGAAAACCACACATAGCTGTCACTTCCACTCGTGGGCACGACGTGCGCCAAGGCGGGCAAATCGCAGACTCGGCCATCGGCCTCGATCAGCAGATAGGGTTGGAGAAACGTGTTGTCTGAAGGAGAAGTCCAACCCAGAAAGAAGTTCTGAAACGGTTCCAATAGCGTGATGGATGACTGCCGGTCGCGATCCAGTGACGACGTCAAGGTTATTCCCCCTAAGGTGACGGACCAGCCATCCGGTATTCCGCCGAAGGTGATCGAATCACAAAATTGGACTCCCCACCCGAGTTTATAGGCATGAGTGGGGTCTTCGGCGATGGGGAACCCACCTGGATCTTTCAGGGGGAATCGAGACTGAACGTCCTCCGTGAGCGAGGTTTCGTTGGTGGCGCAACAGAGATCCAGTAACTTCGCACCCATAGTGCGTGAAAGGAGGAGGTCCCAGGTTTGGCTTGCGATGCTGACCGATAGTGAGAGGATCGGGGGTGGTGAAATCGTTGAGCCAGGATCGAAGGTTCCGATCACTTGCAGATAGCGATAGGCCTCCCATACTCGCACCGTACTAGGAACCGATACTGTGAGTGAGCCCGTGCCGCCAGATGCAGTCGCGACCAATTGGCCGCCGATGATGGATAGAGTGGTGTGATCTCCCGCCGTCCAATGGGTGGCGGATGTGCAGTCGTCGATGTCCACTTGGGGGTCTCGGGACAGCGAAAGGGCATCCCAGTGGAAACCATGGAAGGGAGTTCTCCAGTCCCGGCTATCGTCGGGGGTGAGGTCGGTCAACCAGCAGGCAACAGGCCCTCGTTCGTCTAATGCAAGGGGGCCAACGTTAACGCCTTGAAGAGTGGCGGCAATATCGTAGAAGTTTTGAGCCCAATGCGTGCTGTTGGTTGGATTCAACGTTAAGTCGATGCTGTCACCGGGATGGGTTTGGATTCGGAGGTTCTTGCCGGCGGATGGAAAATCTTGTCCGAAGCAGGTGAGCCGAGCTTGGAGTCCAAAGCCGGTTTTTGGCTGGGTTGCGCCCGACGCTGTGCCATGTCCGCCTGCGGGCGCGCCAGGCACGTTGGTTGTCTGAAGCTGCATGGTTTGGGCAACGTAGGTGATGGCGCTTGATCCGCTGGAATCGGTTTCCGTCCAAACCTGGCTTGGCAGGTCGACACCAGCATCAAACTCCAGGCTGGAGTTCGTGCTGTAGACGTTGGAGGCTCCAAACACATTCCCGGTGATCGTGCCGATCTGGACATATCCAATGGGAAAAATCGAAGTAATCGGGTTCGAAAGGGTGACGGATGCGCCGCCGAAATCCACGTGGACCGCGAGCACACCGCCGATTCGTGGCACTTCGTAATATTGAATTCCCGTTGCGGGTAGTCCGTCTGCTTGCGCAGCACCGCCGAATTCGGGGAACGGAGTTCCCGAAATCACGCTTGAAGTGGTCGGCGTATAGGTGGTGGCCCACTCTTCCACGTCACAGGAAAAGGACCAATGACCGGTCGCAGAAAGCTCCCAGTCAATGTTGATTCCGGCACCTGAAGTCTGGTGAATGTAGTTTCCAGCTTGGTCCGAGCCCGAGTGACCTTGGCCATCGTTGGCGGTCACTCTCGTGCCGTAAAAGTGATTTCCACCTACCGATGGAACGGTCGGGGCTTGCTGCCAGGTGACGATGGCACCGAATGCGCCCCAAGCGACGAGCATGGTGCCTGAGGCTTCGCTGGAGTGAGTTGCGGTGGGTTGCCCAACCGGTTCTGTGTCGATACAAAAGGAGAAGTCTCCCGCCATTGTCCCCGAGAGAACAAGGGTTCGGGTTCGTCCAGTCTTCCATGTAGCCATATTTTGGGTTTTGTTTGGTGCGGCTGAGTGCTACGGCAGTGCCGTCAAGGAGTGGATCGGCCGCCTTGAAACCTGATCTCCGCCTGCGAACAGGCGTTGTTTTGAAACGGCCTTACAGAGGTTCCAGTTGAGGCCGATGGTGCGGACATTGGAACCGGTGACGTCGAGTGGCGAGACGTGGGGCGTGAGTTCGCCGATGTATCGGAAGGGGCGCCATAGACCATCGGGCGAAGTCGCGTCACCAAAGGTGCCGACGTGCTCGAAAGAACCCCGAAAAGCCTTGATTCGAACCTGCAGCGGGTCCCCTTCGCCTCGATCTAGGCTGACGAGGTCTCCCCGCCAGATGCCAGGTTGGAATTCGCATTCAAACTCCACGATTTCACGGGCAAAGGGGAGTCTTCCGGCCAATATGGTCGCTACATGTTGGCATGCTGCGTCGGAAGTAAGGGTCGGATCGACCCAGCCATATTTTCTTAGGAACCCTAACCAGTTGCGTGAGCGACTTTCGGGAGGCACCGAAGGATCGGCATCGGTGGCCATGTCCGTAGTTTGCAGGTGGACGACTATCGGCTTTCGACTGCGAGGATCGCACCCGATGACCCAAATGTCGTTCGTTTCAGGCTCTAAGACTTGTCGCTTAAGGGATCGGTAGACGGTTGACAGGACGGTGGCCTCTTCCACTTTCCGGTACAGGGTGACTGATGGTGTTACGGGAAGACCGTAATCCGCGTCGGTGTCTGCCGGATCAATTAGGCAGAGAACAGGTGGGTCGGATGGGTGAACTCGGTTTGGGCGGAAGCCGTGGAACCATGTGGCGGCGTAGGTTTGGTGGAGGCGATCCAGCCAGTAGGAACCTTTGTCTCCGACATCGATCATGATGTTCCAATTGCCGCCAGAGACCGAGCCGGCATCGCTCAGGATAAATCCGCTTGCCGCCGGAGACACGTACACGCTCGGCAATCCGATCATGGACGCCACAAGGCGGTAGGCATCGGCCAACGTCAGTCCATCCAGAGGAACTGGATCGCTAAAGACCATCTCCTCGGCAAGCTTCCACGGATCCCTTGCTTCCAAGACCAGGTCCTGATTACGGTCGTATCCTTCGTCGTCGTAACCGAAGGAGTCCGTCCAGTGTGTGGGTTCACAAATTCCGTCGAGGATGAGACCCACCTCATCTGCGACTTGCAGCGAGCGGTGACATTGCCATGCAATTCCTGCTCCGCCGGCACTCTCGATCGCGGAAGGCTGCATGAGTGAGAGGCTGGCTCGTGTGCCGCCAACCGTATCCGAGACGTCCAGATCAAAGCCGGTCGTGAAGGGAAGCAGGTCGACGGGACCACTCGTTGGGGCGACCGTCGAGCCCTGCTGGGCATCGAAATGGGCGCGAGCGCCATAGGCGAAGGGGGTGACGTCTGGACCGCCATCGAGCACGAGCCGAATTTGGACGGGCAGCAAAGGTGGGGTGTTGGTCGTGGGTGGATTGCCGGGATTCATGACATTTGGGGTTAGGGTCCCCGCCACGGTCTTGGCTTGGAATACTTCGATCTGAGCGTCGACTCCGTGGACGGGATCTTGGGTCAAGTTAAGGGGAGGGGCGTTTCGCCAGGTGCTTGGGATTCCGAAAATCGTCCCGGTCGCCGCGTATTTGAGAACGGCAAAGCGGAGGTTCGCTTGGTTCGGCGCGGGCACGTAGAACCAGAAGGGAGCATTATCGGTAATGGTCAGCCCACCTTCGTTCTCATTGAGATCCTGAAAGATGTGACTGAAACCTCCGCCGAGGCTGGAAACCACGAGCAGCTCTCGATCTCTAAACGGAATCAGAACGGTTTGGATGTATCCCGTTCTCGGGGCCTGGGGAGTTGATCCTCCGCCGAACTGAGTGGTGGCAGGGTGGAATGGATTGAAATAGTCGGGACGGTTTCCACCGATGGAGTAGGTGCTTAAAATCAGGCCGGCTTTCCATACCTCGGCCCTTCCGTCGGCATAGAAACGGAGCGAAACGCCGGTCGAACCGTCGCCCGAGGATGACCAACCGCATTCCAAAATTGCGTAAGGAGAAACCGTAGTCGGTTGGCCAAACCACTCCACCACCATGGGTTGGTTTGTTGGGAGTGTTGAGGTGGTCTTTCCACGGAGACCGGAAGTGTTACCGGAGGGTCCACGGTAGTGCATGAAATCTCCACCCCCATCGGGTTGATGGTTGCTCCAATCAGACGATGGGGTTAGGGTGAAATCGCTGAGACTGAGTTTGGCGTAGCTACCGGTCGAAGTGGTCGACCACTCGGGCCTGAAGCAAGTGGGCCTCAACATGCAGGTATTGGTAATGGGATCCACCCAAATGTCTTGCCAGTTGGAAGGTGACCAATCTCTTCCAGACACCAAAACGCTCATGGCGTCGGTCTTAAGGCGAGCCTGGGGAGGATCTAACGCAAGGCTTAGGGGTATTGGCATCCGTTAGGGCTCCGAACTATTTGTAGCGGTTGGTTTCTGCAAAGTGGGTGGCGAGTCGTTCGTCCACATAACTCGTAATAGCGTCGACTAGTCGGCGCGTCGTACTGTTGGTTGGGCTTGTCGTAGCCTGCTTTTCCAAGGGAGTTACGCCGAGGCGACCCAACTCGCCCCCGCCGAAGGAATGTGCTCGCCGTGGCATTCTCATCATCCGTTCCGCGGCTCGGTCTAGGCCAACTTGCTGCGGCCTATCAGAAGACGGGTTGGGCTGCGTTGGCAGACTGTCAAATGCTTTGGGTCCTCCGATGTCGCTTTGACCGGGCTGCCCCCATGGTGGTATTCGATCGCCAGCCGTTGGCCATCGGAGGGTTCTGGTTTGTTCGTTTGGGTTCGCTGTCCGAGTTTCTAAGGGAGTTCGAGCTAACCCTGATGGGTTACGCTCCCCGCTTTGCGGATTCTGGAACCGATGATCCATCGCTCTCTGGGCTGCTTTTCGGTAAGGGGTCAATCTGCCGGGAAGACTGAGTTGCGTTGGCGGATTGCGCATGATGTTCTTGAAAACGGACGACATGGATAAGCACCTCCTGGCTAACACCTATGGGTTGGGGCCACCGGGACCTAGACTTGCTCGTCTAGGATCTGAGCCAAGGCAAGGAAGTCGAATAGCATCGATTCCTCCCAGGGTTGGCCTTCGAGTTCATTGGGGTGGCAATGCCAGACCTGCCAAGCGATCCAAAGGCGATCTTGCTCGGCTGGTCTGGCTATCAACCTTTTTTTGCTGCGTCCACCCTAGAGGATTCCTCTTCAACAATTCTTCCCGTTAAGGCAGCCTGAACCTCCGCCAGAATCGAGTCGAATAGGACGGGTAGGACATGCTGGAGGTGTAGGAAATCAAGGACCTCGGCATCTTCGGAGAGCTCGCCAAGGAAGCAAACCCAGACGAGGGTATCGGTATCCGAAGTCATAAACGGCTTCCAGGTTGTTGGACAGTTCAGTTCCGTAACCGACCTTGCAAACAGCTCGGCAGATTTTTGAAGTGAGGAAAAGGCCTTGCGTCCGCGAAGATAGCGAAAGCGAAGGGGCTCGCTTTCGGGCAGTTGGACAAGGAACGTGTCTGGAGTGGTTCCCAACTTATCGAGTAGGAATTGGAGTTTCCCCATGGTTAGGCCACACTCCCTTGAAGGGCCAGAGAACCGGATTGTTCGATCAGATTCGCGTCTTGGAAGTGAGTTTTGAGCCGCGTTATCAAGGCCGTCTTTCCCGACCCGGTGGCGTATGTGCCTCCTCCCGAGTCGGCGTTTAGGGTGACCAATGCCGTACCTAGAAGGATGTTTCCCAGCAGGCTTGAATCGGAAGGGCCGATCGGGGTTCCGGCAAGGGTTAGGGTGACTTCCTCCATCTGCAGTTCATCTCGGTCCACGGTATGCCGGGCGCTTTTGAGACTCATTGGGCAGGAGAAGGCGGTGCCGCCAAAGGTAATGGACGCCGTGACGTCGAACGAAGCGACCGAACCCGTCACCATGGCTTGGACGAAGGACGCGGAGCCAATCACGAGCTTCTCGGTCGTGATCTGGGTTTGAGTTCGCACTGCGCTTGGGTAACGGAAGGCATCGGCGATGCTGCTGCGATCCTTATGGAGGGTGGTCACATCGATCAATCCCTTTCGGATACTGGTGAGGTAGCTCGTTCCTCCGATGGTCCACAAGGTGATATCGAGATTGGAAGCCATGAGCCCACTGACCAGCGGTAAGAAGACGGTGAAGTCGACGGTCTGAGCTTGCTTAACGGTTTGGTGCACGGAATAGCGGTCGGAGAGTCCTGCGGCATCAACTTGGTCATTGACGGCAGAAAAGGAGAAAGTCTTGAGTTGGGCAAGCATATCGACGCCTCCCAAACTAAACACAGAGAAATCGAGTGCGGTGAGGGGAATGAGCATAGTCCTCGCTAAAGTCAGGTAGCGCCATGGCTAGCTGTGGTTGTGACTTCAAAAATCAGGGTCACTTCGTAGGTTTGGTCGTCTGAAAATTGGGTTTGGGGTCGGACTTCAGTTACCAGGGGCAAGACGCCGATGCCGGCAAATTCGGGGCTGGCCTGTAGTAGAGCAATGAGTTCGTTAGCTCTGGCCACCTGCTCCAGGGCAATCCATTGGGTGGCGTCTTCCGGGAACGGGAAGCGGCCCAGGATGGTAAAGGAATTCCTTTGAGAGGGTCGTCGCAGCGAGGCGCCGGTACCTTTGAAGTCGATGGTCACGCGATCCCAAAGCACAATCGCGTGGGGCACTTGGTGCAATGGCATGCGTAACTGCCCGTAGGAGATCGGCATGGCTGGCCAAGCTGCCACGATGGCGCTCCGAATTCCTTCCAGAAGGGGAGCTATGGTGACGGCGTTGCTCATGGTGACTCCTCAAACGGCTGGCGTACGATCGTAAAGATCACGCAGTCGGCAATATCGCTATTCAGGTGTCGTTCTACGTCTCCCTTGACGGAATAACGGTCTCCGTTGAAGTCGATTGAGCTATGTGGGCTGATCGACGATGCATCGGCAGGATCGATCATGACCATCCAGGCGTCAACCAGAGTCACGCCGAATTTTTGGATCGACTCTTGTGGTTTCAGGGGCACGCAAAGGCACCGAACGGTTTGTTGGGATGGGTTGATGGTCGGATTCAGGAGTACCGAGTTTGAGCCTACGGGCTGGGACGATTGCCTGACTGTGATTGTGTGTGGCTTGATTTGAAGAGGCATGGTCAATCGGTCCGATAGTCTGCTAAGTTGGGCCGAACCATGGCCCCATAGGTTGCTCCTGTGAAGGCGGGAGACCCAGGAGCGGGTTGAGCGGAGGAACGGATGATCTTGGCTAGTTCAGCAAAGAAGTTCGCCCTTTCTTGATACACGTAGCGCAGTGGACCATTTTCGACGACGCTTGCCTTCCGCGCAAATTCTGCGCCAGCGCTTTCTGCTAACTGGGCGCATGCCTCGTCAAACGAGTATTTCAGAAGCATCGCGTCAATGGATTCATCCGCAAACACGGATTCCGACGAATCGGTGTCCGCAAGGCGAAGCCGAATGTGGTCCCGGAGAGAAGAGAGATGGGGATCGAAAGTAAACATGGGTTTTGTAGAGGGTTCTTGGGGCCACGGCAAGCTAGTGCCGACCGTGGCCCGCTCGGCTATTCTTCGACTTTCGGCTGTCCGTCTTCGTCTTCAGGTCGCGTTACTGGGACCTCTCGACGACGCCGGATGGGTTCAATCGCCCCAAGCCGAATCAAACGGTCGAAGTCAGCTCCTTCTGGAAACTGAGCAGCTGGCACAATTGCGCCGGGCTCAAACGCCCCCACCCACTGATGAATTCGGTACTTCATGTTTAGCACCGGAACGGCACGATGGCCGATGGGAAGTAGAAAGCGGGGGCACCGTTGAACGCTAGGGTAGAGATGCCTCTAGCGGGGTTCTTTCGCATTTCAAAGTCAAAGTAGACGTTGGAAAAGTCTCCGGTGGCGAGATTTGCTCCGGCCCGGATGAGGTCGGCATGACGCGTGAAGATGAATTCGGCAACCGGATCGCCATAGTCGCGGGCACCCACAAGTACTCCGTAACCTTGCGGGATGAACATTTGCACGGTGCCTGAGTCATCCAGATAGGAGTCGTCGTACTCCACGACTTGGGGAAGATCGGCCTCCAAGAGGTATCGATTGACGTCCGCCAATGTCATAGGTTGAGCGCCTGCATTGACGGTTAGCACTCGCTTCGCGCCAAGGTCATTGCCGTTGGTATTCGAAAGCAGGCTGTTGACGTCCTGGCTATTCAGGAACAGCCTCGCATTCTTGCCGAAGCTCACACTGTGTCCTCGATGTCGGAGTTTCGCGTTACGCAGGTCCAGAAGTGGGGTGGAGGTTGCCACCGTGCTCCAGGGAGTCACGACGTTGAATGGGGTTAGGTTGAACGTGTCGGTCATGATGAGCTGACCCATCGGTCCGAGTACCGAATAGGTTCCCGTAGTAAAGAGCGTCCAACCGACTTGCTTGAGCCTTTGAACCATGCGGGTGATCAAGTGATCTTGATCGCCTGCTTGACCTTCCGTTAGGTCAATCGCATTTCCAAAGGATCCGGCTTGGCGGGAATTGGTCAACCAGTCTTCGGACATGATCTTCTGGTCGCCGTAAGGGGCTGGGTCGACGCCGAAGCGGCTGACGGCCTCGCGATTGACTCTTCCATAGCCGCCGTCATAGCCACGAGCGGAAGTTAGGCCAACATAATTTCCACGTTGATCCCATACCACTCGAGCCACATCCTTCGAGCGGATCGGCATGAGGCTGAACAACGGGTCGTTCAGGGTTAGGACCGGCATTTTGTCCTGCAGAATCATGCTGAGTTCTGCGTTTTGTGCATAGACGTATGTGCTCAAATTGTTTAGGCTCCTGTTACGCAGAGCACGCCAACGGACGTGGTGCCTTGGATGAGGCGGCCCAGTTTGGAGACCGCGTTGCTGTCAAGACCGGTGAGGTCGGCGGAGTTGAAGTAGCCCGCAATTGCCACAGGTGCCACGTGGCGGACCGATCCGAATCCATTACCCGTCGGCAATGAGCCGAAAGTAACGTTGCCTTGAGGATCGGTCGCGACTTCCACCGTTGAGAGGCCGATGGGCGTTTGCGAGCCATCTGAGTTGCTTGACAGATACGGCACGATGGACCCGCTGGCAACTCCTTGCGTCGTGTGAGCAACGGTTACGGCGGCGCCAGAGCCGGTAAGGCCCGAATTGTTCACGACGAAAAGTGGCTGAGGCTGGTTGGCGAGCAGTCCGGCAAACGTGCAGACGACTCCGGCCGATCCAAGCGCTCCACCCGTACATGTAACGTTGCCCGAACCGATGTTGGGAAGCGCTTGCAAAGCTGATTGGACAGCGGCTGCGCTCGCATTGTAGGCAATAGGTGCAGTGGTAAAACTCGAACCGAATCCAAAGGTGAGCGTGAAGGTACCGCCGGTCGCGCTGGCTTGCGAAAGCGTTTGGACGTCGTTGACAGATGCTGAAGTCACGATTCCGACCACACAACCTTTCGCTAAGTGCTGGTTAGCGGCGACGGGCAGGGAAGCCTTGAGCATTCGTTCTGGGAACATGGTCGGAGTCAACTCCGACTGGGTGAAGGTGTCATAGGCAGAGAGTGGCAATTAAGAAGCCTCCTTGGATAATGTTTGGCGGCCCAAGCTGGTAGCAGACCGCAATCGCTCGATGACTTTCGGGTCGGGCGCTTGAGAATCGCCATTGGGATCGGCATTTGCGATCTGGCTGGTGAAGAGCGTGTGGGTCGGTGCGTTTTCGAATAGGGAATGCAGCGCTTGCAGATTCGGGCCGGTGGTGATACCGCCCGACTCCGAGAATTGGACCCATCCTTTTCCATCGGCGAGAGCTGCAGATTTGTAGAGAGATGCCAACGCCTCTCTTTGTGCTGGCACCGCTTTGGCGGCTTGGATGGCTTCGTCGGCAAATTTGTACGCGAGGCCATTCAGTTGAGCCACGATGAGGCGCTCGGTTGTTGCTCGGAAAGCCGTCAATTCAGCTTCGAGTTGGTTGTCGATGGGCATAGAGGCTTGGTCCAGTTCGGCTGGATCGATTCCAGCCTCTCGCACAGCGTCTGGTGCCTTTGTGAACAGCACTCGTAGCCGTTCCTTAAGTGAAGTTGCCATAGGTGAGATCTCCTTTCGGTTGAAATTCGTGTTGTCCGGGCCGGACAAATTTGGATGAGCGAGAGTAAAAGCGGCAAAGACTTCTGCATCGGGGATGCGTGGATTGAGGGTCAATGCGCAGCCGACAATGGACTTGGCGGCATTGAATGTGAGGGAGGTTTGGAGGCGGCCGCCTGCCAAGTCATGAAGCCAGCGAGGTATCGCAAGGCGTCCCATTGCATTAGCTCCATCACGCCAAAGGCTCTCGAGTCTCCCGAGACGATGGCCGAGTAGGTCTTGAAACGGTGAGTGTTCTAAGTCGAGGTCCACGCCTTCGAACTGTTGAACGAGGTCGTCCAGCTCCGATTCGGTGAGCGAGAACGCCTTGTCTGGATAGTCGCCTGCCTCGAAGACCTTGCCTTCGTAGGGCACAACGAGGCCGTCGCCCTGCGACTGAGCGCTGAAAAGTGGCATAAAGCTCCTTAGGGTTGTGGTTCAGACGATTGAGGCCAATCGCCTTTCATCGAGTTGTCTGATCGCTCGGGTAAGCCCAGAATTTCGCGGTCGATTTCAGCTAACTGGGAGCGATCGATGTAGCCCGCTGTAACCAACGAAGCTACGGCAGTTGCGTTTACGGCAAAATCCGGACGCGACATTTTGAGCATCGTGGCGTGGGGTGTGTATCGCTCTGCGAAGTCGTTGCCGAAATTCAGAGCCACGAACGGGCGAAAGAGGCGATGCGTGAGCATGTCGCAAATTTCTCGCCGCACGAACTGGATGAGATCGTCGACGACATCTTGCGATGCGCCGGTGTCGGCTTTGGAACCATGTCGCGCTTCGAGCATTGCCCGTCCAGAAAGTAGAAACGTAGTGACCATTTCTCGGTCGCACCGGTCGAAGAAGTCTTCGAAGTACTTGCCGTCTGAATCGGGTCGGTGAACTTGGATTTGGGTTCCACCGGGGAAGGTGGCGGTGCCTCCGTTGGACAATTGCTGGAGGATCGACTGAATGGCGGCCTGGATATGGACCGTCTTACCGGTCACCGGATCCTGGACATTAACTTGGTTGATGTCCTGCGGCGCGATTGCGGTGATCATTCCACCACCGAATTGAACGGCCGTTTTGACAGACTCTGGCTTTACTATTTGTTTGCGGTACCAGGGGTCGTAAGCTCGACGGAACCAGGAGGAGCCCCTTGGGTCTCCATCCTTGCCGCCCATCGTAAGAATGAGCAGCTTGCTTGGAGCAATCGCGTTCGGAAGCTGATCGAGACCGTAAACGATTCCATTTCTGAGTGAGGTGGACACTCCCGGGACGACAGCGATAATGCCTCGAAAGCCGTTATACGTATCGAGTACAAACGCGTAGTTCTTTCTAGGTTTGGGTCGAATCGCACTGGGGACAAGCTTTCCCGCAAGTATGCCGTCCTTGACCAACACCGAGTCGATTTCTGCGAGACGGTGCCCGGTATGGACGGCATCCAGCATGTCCCAAAGGATTTTGCGGATCGGTCGGTCGGTAGCAGCCAACCTATCTAGAAAGGCCCGGCAGAACTCGGCAGCCGCTTTTGCCTTCGCAAACTCGGCATGTTTGTCCTCCGGATGGTGCGGTCTGGGTTCCTCGATGGAGGGTGTAACGTGAACATCGACGCTGAGTGCGAGAACTTTGAGGTAGGCCTCTGCGCCTCCGAGAACAGCGTCGTTGGCCATTCGGTCGTAGATGTCGAAGCCGAAATCGCGCTCGGCATCGTCGATGGTTTGAGGCAGCGCTCTGTCTGCAACAAGGAATCCATACTCTGTCGACGATCCGATAAGCGAGCCGACGGGAGCTGTGACCCCTTCATCTTTTTCTCGCTTTGGGGCGTGCGATGACTTTCGTCGCGGTTTGAATTGACTTTTCATGGATTTAGGAGGAGTCTAGGGGGGATGGATCTGCCGCCACAAAAGAATTCACCGAGCGACAACAAGTGGTTAGTGCCGATGATTCTCTTTTGGACTGGCGCTATGTGCGTGATACTCCCGGTCGGCCACCTTATCTTCTGGCCAATCGAGCTTTTGCTCGGATCGAAAGCGAAGCTTGATCTGAGCGAGATCATCTTTATCCCTGTGGGACTCGTGCTTCTCTTGATCTTCAAGCACTTTTATTTGCGCCCGAAAAGCTAGAAGTGTCCGGTTCGATAGGCGCTGGCTTCCGACTGGGGTGGCATGTAGGTGGGCATTCCGATGGGGTTACCTCCGGTGAGCTCATTGAAAGCATCGGAGGCGGCATCCACGATGTCGTCGTGGCGGCCGGAGGGGAACTGGCGAAGCTCTTCGATAAGGGCGCCATTCCAACCTGCACGAAGAAGGAAAACGTTGCCAGCGTTAACCTGGGCAGCAAATGGATCGGCCCGCACCAATTTGTCTCCTGTTACGGGTATGGCTCGAACCGAAAACCCTGCTAGCAATCGGGTTAGGGATTGCGCCTGTTCTTTGCCTGCCTGGCCGGGGTCTTGCGGCAATCGAATCGGAACGAGATTTCCATCTAAGATGGCGCATTGACGCATTCGCTCGTTACGCTCGTCCGGACTCCATTGGCCCCGGGCGATGTCGCAGATCCAAAATCGGCCCAGTGTGTCGACACCCATCAGAACACCTACGGTGAAGTCGCCGTTTCCTTTGGACGATGCCAGGTCCCAAGCGCGACACCAACGGACCAACCTCGGTGGTTCGCCGATATTCTCGATCAGATGTCCGATTTGAAAGAACGAACCTTCCCTTGGTGTCGGGTCACATTGATACAGTGCTTGGAACGATCTTTCACCGAGAGCCTTCTGTTCGAGGAGCCATTCCAAGGTTCTTCGCTCGGGACACAGGGCCTCGCCCATCGCCCGATTGAGCGGATCGGCCTCGGATATGCATATCGCCGGTAACTTGACGACTTCCCATCGTTTCGCTTCGCTCGAATTCAGGATTCTCCCCCGGAGGTCATCTTCATGCCATGGGGTAAGAACGAGCAGCTTCTGCCCGTCCTGCTGAATACGAGTGCTGAGTTCATCGACGTACCACTCCCAAACCTTCTCTCGCAAGGTCTCGCTCTCGGCGTCTTCCCTTCCTTTGATGGGGTCGTCGATGATGGCGAGTTCTGCGGGGTTCCCGGTCAGACCTCCTCCAATTCCAACGGCGAGCATTCCGCCGCCAGCCGCAAGTTCCCATTCGCTGACCGCGTTTCGGTCGGAGGCGAACTTGAAACAGCCTCGAGCCACCGCAATTCGGCGAACCTTTCGGGCTAATTTGTCGACGTAGGATTGGTTGTAGGCGGAAACGACGACGCGGAGTTTCGGATCTTGTTCGAGTCGGTAAACGGGGTAGCGAACCGTTACCAGTTCGGATTTCCCATGCTGAGGTGGACAGAGCACCATCAGGTTTCGAATCTCTCCTCGGGCATGCGCCTCAAGCTTTTGTTGGATGTAGACCAGGTGGGGCCATCCCCATTTCCAAGTCGGACTAACTTCGCGGAGCCATTCGGAAAACATAGAAGTTGCTCGCGGTCTGGTTTAGGGTCGGGTGATCTTTGGGTTGTTATCCTGCCGGGGGCTTGGCGTATGGAACAGGCCCGTGGAAATGAGTGCAGGCACGAGGGCTGCCAGGAGTGCTTGTTGATTCGGAAGGCTGCCGGCGGCAAGGATTGGAAGGAGTGAGGCGATAAAGCCGGAGAGGAAGGCGCCTGCGTAGGGGATGATTTTCTTCATAAGTGACTCCTGTCGTGGACGAGCATCGTGAGCATCGCCTCAAGTCGGGAAAAGCCGGATTTGACTTCGGCGTTTAGTGCGTGCAAGGCGTCTTCAAGGTGGGTTTGCCTTGCGTTCTGTTGATCTTCGCTGCGTTCCAGTCGACTGATGCGCTCAGCAACACTCTGCTGAGTCGAGTGCATTCGAACCTGAACGACTCCAAACGCCACCACGGTTGGGGTCATAAAAGCGGCAATAGCGATCCATTCGGCGGTGTTCATGGTTAGGAAGGAAAGGGGTGGGGAGCACTTGGCCCCAAAGGGGATTGGAGGAGAAAGTCCCCTCGTTCTGCCCGGGCAGACTGAGCTCCGTAAGCAATTTGGTAGCCCGTCCGATCGAGCCAGCGCTCGATTTCGATGGCAATTTGGGTGTCACTGGACACGAATGGACGTTCAGGAATCGGGTGCATGTAATGCCTCCAGTAGGAAATTTGGAAAACAAAAAAGCGACCTGCATGAAGCAAGGTCGCTAAGAACCGGAGATTGCTAGCTCAAAGGGCGCAAAAATCCCGGGATCGATAATAGTATATCTTTGTCTACCTAAAAATGGAAGGTGTTTCTATTAATTCGTATTCTTTTCGGTCGGATTCGTAGATTGACGAGTTTTGCTCTTTAGAATCCGATGATTATGAATAACGCATAAAACCTATTAAGTTATCAATAAGTAGCAAGGTTTAGTGCGGTAAACTTATGACGTGGAACGGCAAGCAACTAAACGATCCGCAATGATCGAATACGCAAGACTGCGCGGATTGCTCACTACCTCCGATATCGCGAACATTGGTGTTAGTAAGCGCTACCTTCGAGACCTTCTCACATCGGGCCACCTTGAGCGGGTGGGGCGGGGTCTTTATTCCGCTCCAAGTATCTCTGAGATTTCTCTTCACCGTAGTAAACTTGCAGTTGCTATGCAAGTTCCAAGGGGAGTGATCTGTCTTCTTAGTGCCCTTGCCTTCCATGAGATCGGAACACAATTACCTCCCGCAGTCTGGTTGGCAATCCCGAGGGATTCATGGGTGCCGAAGTTCGACATGATGACAGTCGAGGTCGTTAAGATGAAGCCAGAACTGCTGGAATTGGATGTAGAGGTACACCTCATTGAAGGAGTTCCTGTGCGCATCACCTCACCCGTAAAAACGGTTGTTGACTGTTTTAAATATAGGTCACGAGTGGGGACGGATGTTGCCCTTGAGGCACTTAAGGACGGCATTTCTCGCCGCCGTTTCACCTCGGATCAACTCTACAAAATCGCTATTCAAGAACGAATGTGGAAGATTATTCTGCCTTACGCTGAGGTGCTTTCTGTCTAGAGCTGATGAGGTACGACGTGCACTAGAAGCGCATGTTAAGTTCCAAAGATCGCAGAAAGTGTTTGTCGACATGCAACGCCTGATCATCAGGTACGGAATGGAGTGTTTCTTTAGGAGACTCGCAGACTCCCCTTACAATAAGCTCTTTGTTCTTAAGGGAGCCATGTCCTTTGGTGCGTTTATGGAGGGTTCACGAAATACCAAGGACTCGGACTTCCAGATGTACGGACACCACGACTCAGCCAGCATAAGGAAACTATTCACCGACATTTGCCTGGTTTCTCAAGATGATGGTATCCAGTTCCTAGTCGACGAAATCACCGTTCAGAACGCGGGCGAGAACCGCGAATATTCGGGCTTTATTCTATTAGTGCCTGCGCTACTTGGCACGATGCGAATGAAGTTGCAGTTCGACATCGGGTTCGGTGAAGTCATAACTCCTGAACCTGTCTACAAGGCGTATCCGGTCCTCTTGAGGCTAGATCAACCGAAAATTCGGGTTTATCCTTTGGAAAGTGTTATCTCAGAAAAGTTTGAAGCCATGGTTAATCTAGGCATGAAAAATGGAAGGATGAAGGATTTTTACGACTTGGCTGATTTTGCAGAGAAATTGAATTTCAATGGATCCGTCTTACGGATGGCTATATCAAATACATTTGCACATCGAGCCACTGACCTTCCCAAAGAACTGCCCCTAGCTTGGACTCCGCAATATTTTGCATCCAAGCAAAGAATCGCCGACTTTAAAGCCTTCCTACAAAGGCACTCACTTCCAAAGACAAGAACCCTCGAAGGCTGTTGCGCTACGATCATTCCTTTCCTCATGCCATTGTGTGTCGCGGTCACAAGCGGAGACGTATTCGACCTAACCTGGCAAAATGGAAGCTGGAATTGAGAATTTGAATGTCGATTGTAAGACGTTCACAGATCTCTCATAAAAGCAGATGAAAGATCTCTTTAGTAACTAGGTGAGAGACCTATATTAACTGTTTTGCCTATGCATCAATTAACGTGCGAACATAGATCCCAATTTCGAATCGCCGCAGAGGAGCGTTGCTAGGAAAAACTCAAGGCGATGATTCCAGAAGAAGACACAAATCAATCTAGTGGTAACCCGGGGATTCCCTCAAGGCATATCTCGTAGAACGATACAGAGAGGTGCCTATGGTTTATGGCAAAAAGCGGATTCTTGTTCTTGGAGGCGGGTTTGGCGGAGCCTATGCCGCACAGAAACTTAGTCGGGGCCTAGCGGGCACGGAATATGAACTTACCGTAGTTGATCGAAACAACTACCTGCTTTTTTATCCGCTTCTGGTGGAGGCTGGTGTAGGTGTATTGGAGCCCCGCCATGTTGTCGTTCCGGTCCGAAAATTCATGCCCAAAGGTGATTTTCGCATGGCGGAAATCCTTTCCATCGACACGAAACTCCAAGTGGTCCAGATCAGAATGGTCGGACTGGATTCCATCGAGACACTCGATTATGACCAGCTGGTTTTTTCGCTCGGCTCGATTACTCGAGTACCTCCGATTCCAGGATTGAAAGAGCATTGCTTCGAACTCAAGTCGCTCAGCGACGCGATTGCGTTGCGCGACCGGGGCATTCGGTTACTGGAAATGGCAAACAGCTTGAAGTCGCGGGATGCCCGGCGCGCGCTGCTTCGAATTGTGGTTGTGGGAGCCAATTTTACGGGGATCGAATTTGCAGGTGAGTATCAGGCTTTCCTGCAGTCCACGGCCAAGCATTACTCGAATGTGTTGCCCGAAGACATTGAAGTGCGGGTGCTTGAATTGGGGGATCGGATATTGCCCGCAGTCGACAAATCCCTTTCTGATTGGGCGCGCGAGACGCTTACTGAAAGGGGGTTAGTCATTCAGACTCAGAACTCGATTACGGAAGTCGGCAGCGACTATGTGGTCCTAAAATCTGGAGAACGGCTTGCCACCCACACCGTTTTGTGGACCGCCGGAATTGCTCCGAATCCACTCCTGAGCAAGGTCGATGGCTTCCCTCTCAATGCAAAGGGATATCTCGATTGCGAGCGTGATCTGAGGGTGAAGGGCTTGGACAACGTTTGGGCAATCGGTGATTCGGCGACCATTTACGACCCCGCCGGACATCCTTATTCGGCTACCGCTCAGAATGCCAGCAGGCAAGGTGCGCTCGTTGCAGAGAATATCCTGGCTTCGATCAAGGGGCAGAAGCTGAAAACGTTTGACTTCAAAACCCTGGGCTCGTTCGCAATTATTGGTCATCGAAATGCCACCGCTGAATTCATCGGGATGAAGTTCAAGGGGTTCATCGGTTGGTTCCTGTATCGCGGAACTTACCTTATGAAGATGCCCACTTTTGCGATGAAGGTCCGATTAGCTATGGACTGGACGCTTGAGTTGCTGTTACCGGCAGCAGTCGTCCAGTTGGGCGTCCACCGGACAGGGATGTCGCAAACCACGGAGCAAGAGCGATTCGAAGGACTCGATGCTTAAAGCTTAGGATCCAGTTTCGTTGGTTTGGTGTTCACTTTTCTAAAGCGCCGCGCCCGCTCTTTCTCGATTCCTAAGAATCTGGAGAAGACGATAAAACCAGCGATGCAAACGGCCACAAAGGCTGCCGCAACCAGAATGATGACGAGCGTGATTTCGATGGGAACCGGGGTGTTTGACACGAGTACCTCACTCAATTATTACTCATTCCGAGTGAGGGTTACCCGTATTAAGGCTTCAAAACAAGCGCGTCAACCAGACCCTTTGAATCTTGAACGACGGTGAGGTGAAGCGTTTTGGTGCCAATTGTTACGACGTAGCTTCGAGAAATTCCTTCGGGGAGTTTCTGAGAGTCGGTTAGGACGAATCCCGTAATTTTGCCCATCGCGGAGAGCTGGGATTGAGCTCCCTTTTCGAGTTCGGGAGTCACGAGTTCGTTGAATTTCTTGGTGAGTTTCGTACGGTCCAATTTACCATCGAGCATCGATTGAACCATGACCTTAGCAGCGGCCGTGGCGGCAGTGTCTGAATCCTTAATTGTTTTGTCTGGTGCCTCTCGGAAGGAGGGATCATAAGCACCTAAGGCTTCCGATGCGATCTTATTGGAATCGGCTCCATCGTCGTTTACTAGGAGAATGATTGTCAGAGAACTCGTGGGGACTCGCTTAATATAGGTGGCAAAGCCATGAATACCGCCACCGTGTTCGACAGTGGGCTGCCCCTTGATCGACTCCAGTTGCCAACCGAATCCGTAATTCTCGGTCTTACCGTTGGTCAGAACGGTCTTTGTCCACATTTGCGTTAAAAGAGGTTTCGAAAGGACTTTCTCGCCGTAAAGCGCCGCATCCCACTTGGCTAGGTCGAGGGTCGTGCTTTCCATCGAACCCGCCGCGTAGGGCCAATCCATGTTCAAGTAAGGGGCGTTTCGGAATCCACCAATGGTGGGGGAATATCCGTGTGCGCGGTGGGGAACGAGGTCCTGCTCGCTGGTGAAGTAGGTTTGATTCATTCCCAAAGGCCTTAGGATTCGAGCTTTGAGGGACTCGGCGTACTTGCGAGCATCCAATTTTTCGATTACCATGCCGAGGACTTCATAACCCGAGTTGTTGTAGTGCCATCTGCTACCCGGTTCAAATTGCAGAGGTTCGGACTCTACGGTTTTAAGGATTCCCGCCGGAGTGGTCGGTTTGAGCGCAGCGTCGGCAAAGATGCCCTTTACCTCGGTGTAGGATTTGATTCCACTTGTATGGTTCAACAGATTCCGAACGGTGACTTTGGACCAGGCAGTCGGCAAGTCGGTTAGGAGTTCGCGAACGGGCTGATCAACTTTCAGTTTGCCTTCGGAAACCAACTGCATGATCATGGTAGCGGTGAATTGCTTGGTGATACTTCCAAGGCGGTAGACCGTGGTTGGAGTCGCGGAGACTTCATTTTCGAGGTCCGATTTCCCGAAAGCCTTGGCATAGATGACTTTGCCGTTCTTCACGATGGCCAGGGAAGCCGACGGTACTGACTTCTTAGAGACAAGTCCTGCAAGGTAGCGATCAAGGTCCCCTTCGTTGGCAAAGGTGGTGACCGAGAACGAAGTGCCGAGAAGTGTAGCGAGGAGCAGATGAGACCGCATACCCATTAGTATGCCAGGAGCATTAATGGGGTTTCAAAGAACGAAAAAGGGCTTACCGTTGCCGGTAAGCCCTGAGTTGAAGTCGAAGGGAGAGTATTAGCCGCCGAAGCCGCCGCGTCCGCCGCCACCGCCACCAAAGCCGCCGCCGCCACCGCCGCCGAATCCGACGCCGCCACCGCCACCCAAGCCGCCGCCGCCACCGCCGAAGCCGCCGCCACCGCTACCTCCACCAAAGCCGCCGCCACCGCCGCCGCCACCGAAGCCTCCGCCACCCATGCCGCCGCCACCGCCGCCGCCACCCATACCACCGCCGCCGGAAGCTTGCGTCTTATCAAGAGTGCTTCTCTCGGGTGCTATGTCGTAGTTCTGGTTTCCTTCCTTCTGACCGAGCATCATGGCAATGAATGCTGGATCGGCCGATCGGATCTTTATTCTGCGAATAATCTTGGTCGACTTAGGAACGGTGTTGGTGTCTGTCGTCGTGTTTGGTCCGATGGACTCGGCCTTCTTCACGATCTCGTAAACACCCGCTTCAATTCGATAAGTTGCATCCACCTGGCGAAGTACGTTCTGCAGAGCCGTCTCGAACGTTACGTTCTTAAGACTCACAGTAATCGGACCTTGCACCTCGGGCGCTATCGAATATGAGACATTGACATTCTTAAAAAGCGCTCTTAACGCTTCACGCACGTCCGCTTGCTCCAGCTCCAATGAAGAAATCTGCTTCTGCGAGATATCCTCCTGAGCGAAGGCAATGGACGATGTTCCGCCGAAAAGAAACAGGCCAAAGGCTAAGCCCATAGCAATTTTCATGCTTGATTTCATCGTACTCCTCCTATTACTTAATACTACAAAGACTGGCATTCTATTTCAAGTTTTTTCAAAATTTTACGACCCATTTCTGGTCACTCAAACTTGAACTGTTGTTGTTGACTCATTCTCTATTTCCAAGTCCAGACTGGACCGTTTTTGCTTTGGCCAGTGTGGTTGAATAACTTGAAATCAATGCCGTTTCATGCCCAAAAGTTCCTGATATGAACGACCGATTTTCAAATTATAAAATTCCGTTCGCGGGACTCAAAGCCTGAGGATCATGGCCACTATTCGTGACTACCATCCCCTCTCAAGTTCTCGCGTCCGCCAGCTTTCTGTTGTTTTCGTCTTCCGTGGAGTAAACGTATGAGGGTGACTAGCGTTTTACTAAAAATGAAAAAATCGCTCAGAAATTAATCTGAGCGATTTTTGATCTGAAATTTTGGGGTTGTTAGTTTGCTTGGTGTGCCTCGCTTAGGGGCGATGGTTTGGATGGGGGTGGCTAGGAATTAGGGTTTTCTAGTTGCTTTGGTTGTCTGTTGGCTTTGTGATTTTTTTGGGGCGCTCCGCTGTGGCCGTTCGTTTTGTGACCTGTGTGCTTTGATGAGTTTCTGGTTGGCTTGATCGGTTTATGCCTTAGTTATTTCTTGGGGCGCTCCGCTGTGGCCGTTCGTTTTCTGTCCTTATCCATCGCTTGACGCCACTGCGCTCGGTGCGCCGATTCAACTCGTGGGACGGAGCCCACTCAGACAGGAATCGGCGACTGCACCTCGCTTAGTGGCTACGATGGATAGGGACTGAAAACGAACTGGGTTAGTTTTTGGGGAAACTTTCTTTCTTGCTTTGGTCGTTATTTGCTGGCTTGATGGGTTGTTGTTTTTGTGATTCCCCTGGGGCGCTCCGCTGTGGCCGTTCGTTTTCTGTCCTGATCCATCGCTCACGCCACAGCGCTCGGTGCGCCGACTCAAACTCGTGGGACGGAGCCCACTCAGACAAGAGTCGGCTGACTGCACCTCGCTGAGGGGCTACGAATGGATAGGGACTGAAAACGAACTGGGTTTCCTGTTGGGGAACATGCCTTCTTGCTTTTGCCGGTATTTGCTGGCTTGCTTGTTTGTTGGCCTTGTTGTTTCCTTGGGTCGCTCCGCTGTGGCCGTTCGTTTTCTGTCCTGATCCATCGTTTACGCCACTACGCTCGGTGCGCCGACTCAAACTCGTGGGCACGATCATCCCACTCAAACAAGAGTCGACTGACTGCACCTCGCTGAGTGGCTACGATGGATAGGGACTGAAAACGAACTGGATTGGTTTTTTGGGAAACATTCCTTCGGGCTTGCTTTGACCGGT
>JBBQZV010000034.1:0-28970 GCA_038207365.1 Fimbriimonadales bacterium
AGTGGTGAGGGAAGAGAGCCCCCCATTCACTTGCGAATGAACTCAGTGGCTCGCATTGTCTGATAGGCTCTTTCCCCTCACCCCCAGCCCCCTCTCCCCCGGAGGGGCGAGGGGGAAGCCCATCATTTAACCGGGATTGAACTCAATCGTTCGCATTATCCGGTAGGAATTCCCCTCTCCCCTCCCGGGGAGAGGGGCAGGGGTGAGGGGAAAGAGCCTCTCAAATTCCAGGTCATTGGAAATGAGAAACCTACCTTTAGCGGTGAGGGAAGAGAGCCCCCCCCATTCACTTGCGAATGAACTCATTCGTCCGCATTGTCGGATAGGCTCTTGCCCCTCACCCCCAACCCCCTCTCCCCTGGCGGGGCGAGGGGGCTATTCGTCGGTGGGTGCTGAGCCTAGGGATGAGAAGTTTCGGATCGCGTTGAAGACTAGGTTGTAGGATCCTACGGTTTCGCCTCGCCAGAAGGGGTTGATGCTAAATAGGAGGACGTGTCCCTTCCCAACGGTGCAATCTACAACGGCTGATTTGCTTCCGAGTTCTTCAGGGTGTTCGATCATGCCACTCATGAGGACTTTACTCGGATCTGCGAACTTCATGAGGACTCTTGGTGCTGGGACTCTTGCGCCTCTTGGCCCGTTCGACTCGTTGGAGTCGCCTGGCATCGTCTTTGGTGTATAAGGAGGCCGACCTTGAATGACATCTGGATCGGTAAGGCTTCCTCGACCGCTTGGCCTCGTTGTAACATTAGGAGTTCCTCGTCCTCCACCCCGCCCGGCACGGCCGAAACCTCCGCCGGTTTGAAGGATAGGCATGCTGTTCATGTTGAAATATGCGCCCATTGAATCCTCGTAACCTTGAAGGACCGGAGACTTGGTGTCGGCGCGATCGAGTTGGTAAACGCCACCTGGGGCGTTCAACAAGTTGGGTTGAAAGATGCTTACTCCGCTGACCAAGCCGTATTCGACCGGAACACGGCATGCGTTACCGATGCAGATAAGCAGTCCTCCCTCCTCCACGAACTTTTGCATATTAACCATGCCTTTAAGCTCGATGCCCCCTCTGGTGTCCTCCGTAGAATCCGGCGCACCAATGTTGGGGTATTCCTTTGTGGCTTTGTAGGGAATGGGATCGCCGACTTTGGGCTGACCATTTACAATAGATTGCGCGGTACCACCGGTGTTAGGAATAAGGATGACGTCGTACTTCTCACGGAGATTGGCGACGTCCCGTAGCTCATGCACGGACACGTAGTGATATGGAATCTTGCGTTGATCGAAGGCTATTCTCGCCCAACCTTCGTCTTGGGTGCTTGTCCACGTGTGAACGAGGGCAATTCTTTTACCTATGAGACCTCCAGGTGTCATAGGTTCCGTAGGTGCCATTGTAGGTTGGAGCATCCTTGCGGTAAGGACCTTGGAATCCTTCACTCGATGCGTCGAAACGCCGAACAGAAGACCCAGTTCCCAGCCGGTGTCGTCATAAGATCTCGGATCGGAGGGATTGTAGTACTGCTTGTCTAGCATCATATCGGCCATGCGGCTGTATGGCTGGTCCATTCGGATCACGCGGGAACCCTTGGTAAATTTACCGTCGGTCAGTTCAATGTCTTGATCGAGGGTTGAGACTTCAATGCCCTGGAGGCGCATCACATTGCACAACTGGGCTAGGTTGTCTGTTGACGCTTTTGCATCAAGTATCCAGGCTGCAGGTCCCTCTGTCGTTGCTTTGGCGATACTTCTCTTCGCTTTCAGATAGTAATTGCGTAGGAACTTCTCTTTCTCGCTTGCTACCTTGGCCATTCCCACAAGAAGGGCGGACTGCATGATGTTGACGTTGTTCCGAATGGACCAACGGACCTTTGGAAAGGGCGGATTGGGCCGATACCACTCCCGGCTTGTTTCACCTGCCGATCGAATGCCAGTATCCGCTCCTCCGCCTCCAAATGTTTCATAAAACCGGCCGATACCGTTATGGCCGTTTGCAACATAGAAGCCATATGAGGGCGCCCATCCATCGTAATAGTTATGGGTCCACACGCCTGGGACGCCCTTAATGGTCATCTGTTGGATTTCGTTGTAGGCCATGTCTTGCCATTCAGAGATGACAATGGGATCCAGCCAGGCATTGTAGGGTCCGGTTCCGGTTGAGATATAGAGATAGGGAACGGATTCGTGTAGGTCGTGTAATACGGTTGGTTTGAAATCTAGCCAAGTTTTCATTAAAGACTTGGACAAATTGAGAGCCATTGTAAGGGCGTCACGGTTATCGTCATGCGCTACGTAATGTCCCCAGTAGACCAAAGGAATAGGGGGCTTATTGGGGTTTGCCTTCCTATACCGGTAGAGATCAACGACTCGATCCCTTCCATCTACATCCAGCACGGGGGTGAGCATCACGATTTCATTCTTTCGAATCGATTGGATCATCGGCTCCTCACTCACCGCAAGCCGGTATGCAAGTTCCATGATCATTTCGGGAGGGCCCGTCTCAGGCGAATGCATTCCTCCAGTTGCCCAGTACATTGGGAGGCTACTCTTAACGAGTCGTTCAGCTTCCTTCTCAGGTAGTTTCCTGGGATCGCCGAGGGAAGCATTCATCGCTTTGTACTTGGAAAGGTTTCGCAGGTTGGATTCATCCGAGATAACGGCAACAACCATTTCACGGCCCTCTTCGCTGAGCCCCATTGAGACAACCTTAACTCGTCTTGACGTTTTTTCGAGAAGCCGCAGGTAGTCGGCAGCTTGTTTGCTATAAGTTAAAACATTGGGGGCACCTACGATATGTCCAAGAAAAGCCTCTGGAGACGGCACAGATCTGCTAGAAGGTAAGTGGTCGACAATGTCGGTCAAAAAGAAAGGTTCAGTTGTGTATTCCCGTATCTTCTTGCCGTATGCCTCATCGTTTTGGCCGAATGCAAGTACCGAAAAAGCTAGGCAGGATAAACCGAAGCATGCGCGCAGCATAAAGGAGAAGTTCTACAAAGCAGTCTCCATCTCCTTCCACGTAGTTCAGATCGTTGTGATGGAACTTTTGGGAGAGAGTTGCCTTCGTATAGACAGTCATGCACGCGATTTATAAATTCGGTTTAGCAGTTTTTCTTGTTGGTTCGATGGGCAACAGTTTTGGTCAATCCAAGGTGAAGCACAACGCCGATAGAGCCATAAAAGTGACTGTCGACAACAAGGCGGTTATTTTTGATGGCACTCAGCCCATGGCAATAAAAGGGGTAACGATGGTGCCGCTTAGGGGCATCTTTGAGAAGATTGGGGCCTTTGTTGAGTACGACGCAGCCAACCACACCGTCTCGGCTCATCGTGCAAACGAAGTCGTCGAACTTCGAATGGGTGACAAGATCGCCAAAAAGAATGGAGCGGAGATCATGATGGAAGTGCCAGCCAATATCGTCGGAGGCTCCACGATGGTGCCACTCCGATTTATTGCTGAAGCACTAGGAGCCAAAGTAGGTTTCGATCCTGCAACAAACACCGTGTCCATCCTTACCTCAGAGACAGGTTTCGGACCTGGCGGTGGAAAAGCAGGCAGCACAGGTGGAGGCAGATAAGCCTCGAACCAATTAGGCCGCCTTTCTTGACATTCTCCAACATAGAATGCCCCATCCGGATAGAAAACAAACGCCTCCGAGCGGAGTAATCGCGCCAAAAATACGGATATCAGTTAGTGCGAGAATGTACAGGCTGCCGGAAAAAATGAGGATGCCGTAGTAAATCAGCCATCCCGGCAGTTTCACCGTCTTCTCGTCAGAGTGGGCAGCCAGTATTCCGATTAGGATCAATCCTATCGCATGGACAAGGTGATATTGGATGCCGGTTTGCCAGATTTGAAGAGATGCGGGAGTGATTCGGTCGCGTAATGTATGGGTGCCGAATGCACCTAACGCAACGGCAAGAAAAGCCAACCCGCTTCCCAGCGACACGAATGTTCGATTCATGCCTAAAGGGTACCGGGTTGGCTCTTAATTTCTAGTTTCGGCGAACTCGAATCTCTTCGCCGTTTACCTTAAGATCGATGTCGAATTTACCATCGAACTTATCAAACATGGCCTTCTGCTCGCGAGTAAGGTCGTTGTACCAAACATAACCTTGCTTCTTCATCTGATCCTTTTCATCGGGGGTCAGAGTGCCAAGAAACTTAACGGCGTCAAATCCCTGCCCACCCATCGTGAACATCGAATGATCGTCATTTCTTTTGTTAGGAGAAGATCTTAGAAATGATCGGGACATGGAGTTTCCGCCCGCATCGCCTCTTCTCTTCATCTGCTTTTCCATTTGCATTCCCATCTCTTCCATTTGCTTCTGGAATTTGGGACCAAACTGCTCTTCCATCTGCTTTTGGAACTTAGGACCAAACTGCTCTTCCATCTGCTTTTGGAACTTAGGACCAAACATTTCCTCAATGTGCTTTTGGAATTTGGGGCCAAATTTCTCTTCCAAATCCATTCTGGACTTAGCATCGAGTTTCTCGTCGTTCCATTTTTGATTCTGCATCTTCTTCTGGAACTCGGGTCCGAACTCCTTCTCAATCTTCATTTGGAACTTAGGTCCAAACTCGTCTTGCATCTTCTTTTGAAACTCAGGACCGAATTCCTTTTCTATTTTCATTTGGAATTTAGGGCCAAAATTCTTCTGCATCTTCTTATCGAAGTCAGGTCCAAACAGCTTTTCAACATCCTTATCAGGCATGTTCTTAACCATTGGGAATCCATCACCCCAGGCGAAACTTCCTTCGCTTGGAACCGCCATGAAATTGTTTGAGGACAATCCTTTTTTGAAGATGTGGATGCCGTTCGCCGTTTCCCAGTGTCCGCCCAAAGATCGAGCAATAGCGTCAGCAAGCGCTCGGATAGGTTGGTTGTTGATGTTGAGCGTGATGGTCTTTGCGTTAGAAATGTCTTCGTCGTTCAAGACGAAGTTGAAGCCGTTGTTCTGTAGCCAACGTAGTACTTCGCCGACCTTCGCAGATTGGAAGTGAACCGAAACGCGACTCTTGGCATCCTGCATGGGAGTATAAAGGACGCTTTCTAGTTTAGGGACTACTGCGTGGTCGTTGATACTCGGACTCATTACAATTGCCAGATCCGCCATTAGGGCGATCCCCCCAAGGGTTGAAACTACCGTACTAAATGCCATTCCTCGTTCTCCTCTAGCTTTGTTTATCAGCTTTCTTTTCTATGTCACTTAGGCGCGAAATCGCCTGAGATACTGAGTCCATACTGGCCAAGAAACAGAAAAGTGCCGGGAAAAAGCTGAATTTAGAAATGCCCTAAAAATAGTGTACGCAGCTGCGGAATGGCCCTAAGCTGCAAATGGACCCAAGCGGCAAGAAAACGCTCAATCCAGTGAACAAGTCTGCACGAATAGGGGTCAGTCTCGCATGTCTACTCGCGAAATTGATATTGCGGATGTTGAGCATTTGGGGGCGATTGTCGCTGGAGGATTGCTAGTTGCAGCAGGGTGCCGGCAAGGTGGCACATTAGGCAAGCTATTCAAAGCTGGTGGCTGGGCACTTGTCATGCGTGGTCAACACGGCTACGGTCGCCTTTACAACTTGCTCGGGATTCCTCTTTCTATTATTCCGACCAAAGTTAGCAAGCATTCAACCTTAGTTCGAACTCAAATTGTTATTCGGAGGAGTCAGTCAGACTTGTATCGAATCTGGCGTAACTTTGAAAACCTGCCTGTGTTTATGGATCACATCCTGTCCGTGCGTGAACTGGATGACAGGCGCTCACACTGGGTGGCGAAAGCTCCTGTTGGTATGGTCGTGAAGTGGGATTCTGAGATCATAAGGGATGTCGAGAATAAGCTAATCGCATGGCGCTCAATGGAGGGATCTGGAATTGACAGCGCCGGATCTGTCCGTTTTGAACCCCTTGGACCCAATATGACCTTAATGAAGGTTAGGATGCGCTACGATCCGCCAGCGAGCAGAGTGGGTGCAGCTATCGCCCAGTTCTTCAAAGTTGATCCAGAAAGGTCGATTGAACATGACCTCAAGCGGTTCAAGGGCATGATGGAACTCGAAGATCGATTGCCCGAATCCGTCGGCTGTAGATAGTCGCTGGTTAGCTTACTAAGCGCCCGTCGCCGAGAAATCATCAATCTCGTCTTCGGTGCGCGACGTTGTATGAGCGAACATGGTGTTAAAAACACCTTGTTCGCGCCTTCTCTGAATCCGATCGGCCAAAGACTGTTTCGCTAATTTTAAGAATCGTATAGCTTCCGCATTTTCTTCGCAGGCTAGAAGACCTGACTGATACTGATCTAGCTTAGTGATCGCCACGCCAATCACGTCATCAATGCGACAGCCATTTACCCCAACTTCATTCGGAATGCCACTCTGAAAGACCACTCGGATATAAGGTGTTTCCACGACTTCGCCTCCAAATTTATTCGACGGTTTAGTTTCTTGTTCAATCATTATTTGCTTCCGAAAGTGAATTGGTTTTCTAATATCACATGTTGTGCCGTATGGACCTTACTAAGCAAGCATCAATATCAACATCCTACAACGGCTTTCGTTACGTGAACCGCTTATCATTAGGATAGACGCCAATCGCTGTAAAAGTTCCCGCTCTTATCGTGTCGTTAATGCGGCCACGCCCCCTCTGGCACGTGCCCAAGCCAGAGAAAGAACCAAAAGTTCAGCCAGTAATGCACCGGTTACACTGACGCCCGCCAATACCGGGCCGTTCCACCGCAACACTGTGCCCACTACCACCCCAGTAATGAGAACGATGATTGCAGCGAGGACGGCTATCAACCTTGACACGGTCAAATGGTGGGCGGTGAGAATACCTCTGACATAGTTTTGGGAGGCATCAACAAGTGGTACAGCGGCAGAGAATAAGTAGCACCAGTGAGCCACTTCAGCTATGTGTGGTTTAGCTTGGATCAAGCCTTCAAACAGAAATCGATCGAGTCGAGTGAGTCCTAAAAAGACGATGAGGCCACTGGATATTGCTCCTACCCCTATGCTGAAGTTTCTGAGCTGGCGCCGACTCTCGTCTCCGCTATAGAGAGTGATCACGACTTCTGGCAAACAGAAAGTGATTGCACGATGAAGGAACAATACGGCCCCTGCAATGCCACATCCAGCAAGAGCCAAAACCGGCTCGGGCGTCCGAGCAAGGCCGGCATTAACTAGTGGGAGCACAAGGAGATTGACCATGGTCGTGATCGACAAAGGTACATGAAACCCGACGAGTTTCTTCATGGTCAGAGGCTCGTCGGAAGCCACATTGCGCATGCCGAAATGGGAAGCAATCACGTCGCGGCTCAGCCAATGAATGAATGCCGCCTCCGTTGCAACCGAGATAATAATGGCGATGGAAGCGATGACGACACTTGGAAGAGTGGTCGAATAAAAGAGGATAATGGCCACTAGCAGCAAAGCTGACACGCGAGCAGTCGTCCCAAGACCAATGGCTCTAGTTCTTCCATTCCTTATTAGAATGCCTTGGAGATATCTGCGCCAGCCTATCAAGCCACTCCAAGGAATCAAGATGATGAGCCCAAGATGGGCCGCCTTGGCAACGGCTGGTTTTACTCCAAGCAACGATAGGGTTACTACATCGTAAAGAGGAGTGAGTACAACCAGAGCATGTGCAACGGTAACCCACAGAAGTAAGTACCAAACAAATCGGCTGATTAGCTCATAGCGTTGACGATCCTTTGCTAACGTCGTGGAGGTTGAAAGTAAATCGATGACGGGACTTTCAATCCAAATAGCAATGGCCATCAGTACCGGCCAAGCGGCTGCATTGATTTCGGGTCTTTCAAGTCGGTTGATCACGCTCTCGCAGATCGGACCTTCCAGACCCATGAATAGCCATGAGATCGCAAGTGGAGAGTAGAACTTGAAGATCGTCCCAAGAGAAAGCGGGTGGTTCGAATCTTCCAAGTCAACTATCGTACCGCCTATCGTTTGATCATCAGTGCAACAGGCGAGCTTGCCGACAACCGGTACAGGCACTTCAATTCTTTTTGAGGCTCGCCATTCACTAGGAACACTAGACCCTGCGTTCCCTGAGTTGGTAACCTGCCGGACATGGTGCGTCTAGGGATCGTTGGATTGGGAAACATGGGTTCGGGACACGTTGCTGGCATGAACCGAGTGAAGCGGTGTAAGTTGACCGCCGTCTGCGATAACGTTCCGTCCAAGCTAGACAAATATCGTGAATATAAAACCTATACGGATAGTGCTGAAATGATTCGGAGTGGTGAGATTGACGCAATCTTAATTGCAGTCCCCCACTACGATCACACCACAATTGGCATAGATGCTCTCAGCAACAATATCCACGTTCTCACTGAAAAGCCCATCTCAGTTCATAAGGCCGACTGCGAAAGGCTAATCGCCGCGCATACGAATAAAGACCTGGTTTTCGCCGCGATGTTTAACCAACGTACAGACCCCTTTTACAAACGAATTAGGAGCATTGTGCAAAATGGAGAACTCGGTGAAATACAGAGGACTGCATGCGTTGCCACCAACTGGTTTAGAACTGAAGCCTACTATTCCAGCGGGGGGTGGAGAGCAACCTGGGCAGGCGAGGGCGGGGGAGTACTCCTTAACCAATGTCCGCACACTCTGGACCTTTTCCAGTGGATTTGTGGGATGCCTAAGAAGGTTCGAGCCTTCTGCAAATTTGGTAAGTTTCACGATATTGAAGTCGAAGATGACGTGACGGCGTACCTTGAGTATGAGAATGGCGCGACGGGTGTGTTTGTGGCTACGACCGGAGAAGCTCCTGGCACAAGTCGCCTTGAAATAGCGGGCGACCGTGGTCGGCTGGTTTTTGAGAATGACAAAATTACGTTCGATCGAACGGAAATGTCAGTCGCAGAATTCTGCGCATCGTCTCCTGAGTCCTTTGCATCACCTGCCACCTGGCAATGCTCAATACCCGAGTCTAATCATGGTCCACAGCATATCGGCATCCTGCAGAATTTCGTGGATACCATCCTAGATGGTGGCGAACTCATAGCTCCTGCTTCGGAAGGCATTCACTCAGTGGAATTCGCCAATGCGATGTTATATTCCACCTTTACGGACACTACCGTTGAACTCCCGCTGGATTCCTCGGCATATGAGCATGAGCTGAACAAACTCATCAAGTCTTCCCGATTCTTGAAGAAGGTGCGCGAGGATGTTGTCGTCGATATGGAAAAATCCTTCCGATAAGCTGCACCTCCAAGCGGCCTAAAGACCTGTCTGTGTCCTAGCAAGGGAACAGAAGGTGTTCGATGGCACTCGAAACTTTACATAGCCCCCAAAAGGCTATGGAGGTCAAGATGAACTTCGAAGGAGCCAGACAAGGCTGGAATAAAGTCCGAATATGGACAGTCGGTACAAGTCTAGAAGATGAGAAAACCGAAGATGCGCAACCAAGCTTGATCGAGCGGTTCCGCGAATCTCAAGACGAGTTTATAGCCAAAGCAGGGAAGTGGGGCGACGATTGGATTCGACGCCGCACTCCAACTGACTAATTTTTATATGTTTATTCTGGCCCGGCTTTGTCATGGAGCAGACAACCTGACAAGTCGGGCTCTAGTTTCGTATGAACGTATACCTGTAGGACAACACCGGACTCACGCCCCATGCAAGGGTCCCTGAAATGTGGTTGGCAGAAGAGAACCTCATTTGACCATCTAGTGTTGCTGGCGATCCTCCGGCTGGAGTGGAATTCGAAGTAAGTGCCCCAGATTCAGTGATATTTCCGACCACGTGGAACGTTGTTGTTCTTCCCGGGTCAAAATCGTGCCCGTCGATTAATCCCGATGAATCGACAGTCCACTCAGATGTTCCCGCATCTGCAGGGTCGCTGATATTAACCCAAGTTCCTGTCCAACTTCCGGTATAGGGATGAGACGCAAGCGAGGAAGATGCTCCACCGCAACCCACAAGGATTAGAGCAGATAGGAAAAGACAAAGGAACCTCATGTGACATTGTGCATCATCTGACAGGCTAGCGATGATTAGCCTTCCAAGCATGCTCCTTACATGTTTCCAATGGCTATAGTGGGAAAGCCTTAATGTCAGCCCACCTTCGAGGAAACCCAATTTTTGTTTTAGCTACTTTCTCGAAAATGGGGAACAAGCGGACAACGTCCGTTCCTGTTAGTGGCTTTTCGACCGAGTCAACGTATTTCAGCCCGAGTGGCTCCAAATCGATCGTTTGAAGCAAAGCCTTATCTGTTGGAGTCCGCATGGGTACGATTCTCTTCTTGATTCGACAGGGTCTTGCGCTCAACTCCAGTTGAGTCGAAAGAGGAGCGACTGCCCGACCCGTAACAAAATCAAAGCGCTCGTTCACCTTCCAATCTTCTGCGCGATCCTTAACCACAGTGAGATTGGGTAACGGCATGGTTCTCAAAAACGATGCCATCTTTCCATTCGAATCTATCGCAGTAACCTTGATGTCTGGTCGAGCACAAGCTAGCGGCCAGCCCGGAAAACCAGGACCCGTGCCGATGTCCAAGACAAACGCATGCTTTGGGATAAGGTCGTGAATCAGAAGGCTGTCGAGAAAATGCCTTAACCAGCATTCCTCTTCGGGAACGCGGGTCATATTCATCACCTTATTGGTTTCGTAAAGGTTGGTTTCGAATAGCAGGAACAGATCTACCTGTTCCTGCGATAGTTCAAGTCCCAATGATCTAACAGACTCGAGAAAGAGTTCTGTATTCATCGACTACTCAATCTTGTTGGTTACATCCTCGACATGGACTGCCGAGACGTATTCCTTGCCGTCAACCTTAACTGTAATTTTGTAATCGCCCGGCAATACCATGCGTCCGTCAAGTCGACCAGACCAAGTCACGACGTTGATTCCAGCATCGCTGCTTCCAGCATATTCTTGCGTACGCTCGCCCTTAATGTCGGATACTACGACCGTTACGTCCTTGGCTGCTTTCTTCAAGTAATAAGCGATTCGTGTTCCAGGTTGGCTGTTAGGAGCGACAAAGTAGCGATCGCCTTCCCATCCGCCCCCTCCACTTCGAGGCATAAGGAGTACATCCTGAGGAGTTGGAACGACAACATCTTTCTCTAAATCATCCTTGGAGATTTGCTCGAGCGAACTGACGTCGAGTGTCCAGATGGATCTTCCGTGTGTAGCGATGACCAAATCCAGTTCCTTAGGGTGTACGACTAAGTCATGAATCGCAACCGTTGGGAACTTGGTGCGGAATCGAGTCCAAGCTTGACCTCGATCTAGAGAAACTCTCAAGGACATTTCCGAACCTAAGTAGAGCAGATCCTTGTTCTTTTCTCCTTCGGTAATTACATAAACGCAATCGTTGTCCGCTAATCCAGAGGCCAGGGACTTCCAAGTCTTGCCGTAGTCTTCGGTTACAAAAACATAGGGCTTAAAGTCATTCTCTCTATGGCCATCAAAGGTGACATAGGCTCTCCCCTCCGCCCACTTCGAAGCAAGCACCCGTGTACACCATGTGTTAGCGGGCACACCCGAAATATTTGAGGTTACGTTCGTCCAAGTGGTCCCGCCGTTGCGGGTCACATTGATTTGGCCGTCGTCAGACCCTGTCCAGATAAGTCCCTCCTTCTGAGGAGATTCGCTAATCGTAATAATCGTGCAGTGTGCTTCAGCCCCCGTGTTTTCGGGGGTAACGCTCTTCTCGCCAGCATGTTGTTTGGATGAATCGTTTGTGGTGAGATCTTTGGAAATGGGACTCCAGTGGTCACCGCGATCAACGGACTTGAAAAGAATATTTCCGCCGAAGTAAAGGGTATGGGGGTTATGGGGACTCAAGATAAAAGGAGTGTTCCAGTTGAAGCGAAGTCTCTCTCCCTGAAGTCTTGGCCTAATGCCTCTACTGATTCCGGTTCTCAAATCAGTCCTGCTAGCCCCTCCACCTTGACTTTCGGAATAGACAGTAGCCCAATCCGTTGGGTCAACCTGGCAATGGAAACCATCTCCACCACCCAGTGCGACTGAGTCGTAAAAGGCAATTCCTCCGCGTTTAGTCTGGGTTGGTATTCCCCAGCAGCTATTGTCTTGGAGTCCGCCATAAATCCAATAAGGACGACGCATATCGACTGCAGCCGCGTAAAACTGGCCTATTGGAAGCTGGTTGAGCTGTTCCCAAGCGGCTCCCTTGTCTCTCGTTACAAACATACCGCCGTCATTGCCATCCAGGATGTGAAAACTGTCTTTTGGATCAATCCAAAAGGCATGGTGATCTGGATGAACGCGAATGTTATAAGTTTTAAACGTCTTGCCTGCGTCGTCGGAGTACCAAAGATTGTCCCCAAGGATGTAGATTCTATTCTCGTCCTGTGGATCCTGTTGTGGCGTGCTGAAGTAAAAAGGTCGAGGGTTTAGGAAGTTGATCCTTTTCCAGGATTCTCCTCCATCGGTGCTCTTAAAGGTGCCGCCCGCATAGTTTTTAACTTCTCCGCCATCGCTGGGACGTTTTGCAGGTGGCTTCTCGGCCTCCTCAGCCTTACGGTCAGGCTTGTACTCAAAAGTGCCTATCATAACCTTAGGGTTCTTACGAAAGTAGCTAAGGCCGATCCTTCCCAGATTCGTGCTTGGCAACCCCTTGGTGATTCGATGCCAAGTCTTTCCAGCATCGCTACTCTTAAAGAGTCCACTTCCTGGACCTCCACTTATGAAGTCGTATGGCTTCCTCAGCCGCTGCCACATGGATGCGAACAACTCCCGATTATTGTCGGGATTCATTTCTAACCCGATGACACCCGTTTTGTCGTCTACGAAAAGCGTCTTGTCCCACGATTTACCACCGTCGGTGGTTTTATAGACACCCCTGTCTGCATTTGGACCCCAGAGGTGACCGAGAGCTCCAACATAGACGACGTCTGGATTCTTGGGATCAATGACGATCTTTCCAATGTGCATGGAATCCTTGAGACCCATGTTCATCCACGTAATGCCACCGTCAACCGACTTGTAAACGCCATCACCCCAAGCTACGGAGTTCCTAGAGCTAGCTTCTCCCGTGCCCACCCAAACGACATTGGGATCCGTTGCGCTTACTGCAACTGCGCCGATTGAAATCGATCCTTCTCTTTCGAAAACGGGCTTAAAACTGATACCGGCATTCATTGTCTTGAATAGCCCGCCTGATGCGCTGGCAACGTAAAAAATGCGTGGGTCGCGTTCGTAAACCGCAATGCCCATTATTCGCCCACCCATATTTGTTGGGCCAAGTTGTCTTGGGTTCAGATTTCTCAGGAGCTGCCATAAGGGGCCACTCGTGGAATCCGTTTCCTGAGCCGGGGCGGTCGGTGGTATTACAGGCGTGGGCGGTGACGCCTTCTTGACTGCCTGAGCGGCGACAAGAACGGGCAGAACGGATAAGGCGATCGCAAGGGATTTTTTCATGGATGGGTAAGAACCAACTCGTAATAAACTTATCGCAACGTATTACCTGAGACCCGTTGCCTCGAAGTAAGAAATCTCCAACATCGTTCAGACACAATTTGCTCATTTACGATTTATCGTGCTCGCAGAAAGCCCACCTGACGATGCGCACGAATAGCAAACCGAACTACTACGGAACAAACTCTCGACACAAATCCATTAAAATGTCCTGCGGGAACGTCGTGAAAATGAAAATCGAAAAGATTGGACACTGCTGCTTAGTTATCGAGGCCAAAGGCGCAAGAATATTGACCGACCCAGGCATATTCTCCACGGGCCAAAACGAATCTAAAGGTCTTGATGCCGTTTTGATCACTCATGAGCATGCGGATCATTTGCATGTAGATTCACTGAAGATAGTCGTTGACAACAATCCTTCAGTTAGGGTTATTTGCAACACGGCGGTCGCAGGGCTCTTGACAAAGGCGCAGCTTTCCTTTGAACTCCTTGAAGATGGCGAGTCGGCACAGATAGGAGATCTTTCGATAACTGCAGTCGAAGGACCGCATGCCTTGATCCATAAGTCTATTCCCCAAGTATTGAACACAGGTTTCGTTATCGACGATCGTCTTTTTTATCCAGGCGACGCGTTTCTCAATCCAATCTGGCCCGTGGAAATACTAGCCCTCCCGATCGCCGGTCCATGGGTGAAAATACCGGACGCAATTGAATATGCAATCAAATTAAAGGCTAAGGTTTGCTTTCCCGTGCACGATGCCATCATGCGAAACCCAACAATGTTTCATGGCATGGTTCAAAAGATTCTTGAAGGAGAAGGTATTGACTTTGTATCTTTGGATGCAGGCCAGAGTGCAGAGTTCTAGACCACAACTCCAGTAGAAATCGGTACCCTTAGTCCATGGATTTCGCACTCACTTCGGAGCATGATCTTATTCGTGAAATGGCCTATAAATTTGGCCAACAAGAGATCGTTCCTGGCATCCAGGAACGTGATCGAGAAGCTCGATCCGATAGAAAAACCCTAGACAAAATGGGAGAAGCTGGCATTTTAGGCGTCGGAATTCCCCAAGAATACGGTGGAAGCGGAACGGACTATATTTCCCTGGGTCTCGTTTGCGAAGAGCTTGAGCGAGCAGATACGAGTGCCCGAGTGGTGATGAGTGTTCATAGCGGATTGCATAGCCTAACGCTTCTTCAATGGGGTACGGAAGAGCAGAAACAGCGTTGGTTGCCTGGGCTGGCTTCCGGAACAAAGATTGGAGCGTTTGGTTTGACCGAACCAAATGCTGGGTCCGATGCCACCAATATCAGGGCAAACGTTCGCAAAGACGGAGAGAGCTACATCCTGAACGGGGAGAAGACTTGGATTTCACTTGCAGACTACGCTGATCAATTTCTCGTCATTGCCAAGCTCCTCAAAGATGGCGAAGCTCCAAAATTCTGCGCATTTATTGTGGATCGAGACTTGCCGGGATTCCATAGCAAACCGTTAAAAGGCAAACTCGGAGTTCGGGCAGGTAACACGGGTCAGATTTTCTTTGACGACGTTCGATTGGAGGCAAACAGGTTAATCGGACAGGAAGGCGATGGCTTCAAGATTGCCATGTCTGCGCTTGATCATGGGCGGTATACCGTCGCTTCAGGTGCAGTTGGAATCATTACAGCATGTCTCGATGCATGCAACACGTATGTCAAGCAAAGGAAAGTTCAAGGCGAGGAAATTGGTCGCAAGCAACTCGTGCAGCAGATGATTGCCAATATGGTTGCAGGTCGAGATATCGGTCGGCTGCTCTACTACCAAGTTGGCTGGATGAAGAACGCTGGGCTAAGGCACACGCGAGAGGTAAGTATGGCCAAATGGCAGAATTGTGCCAACGCGTTTAAGGCTGCCAATGATGCAGTCGAGATTCATGGCGCCTATGGCTATTGCGACGAATTCCCCGTCGAGAGGTACTTCCGCAATTCTCGTGGCGCGATGATTTATGAAGGCACTCACGAGATCCATACGATTGTCCAAGCTGAGTATGAACTCGGTTACCGGGCCGACAAACCGCTATCTCATGTGTTGCCACCTTTTAGTGGTTAGCAATAGGAAACGTAATGACTCCTCGTGCGACTCTCCCGGCGAGCATGTCCTCGTAAGCTTCGTTAACTTCGGAAAGGCTATACGTCTTTGAAACTAAGCTGTCTAGGTCAAGCTTGCCTTCATCATAGAGGGATGCTATGTCTATAAAGTCGTGCTCGGGATTGCCTGAACCGTAATAGCATCCTAAAAGCTTCTTTTCTTGTCTGGTCAAGTTGGCACCAGAGAGTTCAATGGTCGAACCAACGGGCGATAGTCCGACGAATACGATTACACCTCCCGGTCGAGCAGCGTGGATACACCTTTCCTGAACCGAAGGAATGCCCGCTGCTTCAAATACAAAGTCGGCACCTCTGCCGTCGGTTATCGAGTGAATGAGGTCCAGGTCCGATTCACTGAAAACCGCCGTATGAGTCGCACCATGTTGGATGGCCGCTTCGGCTTTTGCCTTAGTTCGGTCAATAGCAATGACCTTGTCTGCTCCAGCATATCGTGCCCCTAAGATAACGCTTAGACCGACGCCCCCCACTCCGTACACTGCGACTGTGCTACCTTTGGTGACTTTGGCGGTATGGATGGCAGCTCCTACACCTGTTGTGACAGCGCAACCGATCAGCGCGGCAACCTCCAAGGGAACAGTTTTTGGAAGTGCAACACAGCAAGAGCGAGGCACAACAGTTTTCTCGGCAAGGCAGGCGAGCGAACTGAAATGGAAAATGGATTCTCCCTTTTGCGTGAGGCGCGTTGTTCCGTCCAACATTGTGCCGGCCCAAATGGCTTCCACAAAAGTCGCACATAAATTAGGTTGGCCACCCTTGCAATAGAAGCAAGATTTGCAACTAGGCGCCCAGTTAAGTGCAACGTGATCACCAACTGAGAGGTCGACCACACCCTCGCCCACAGCCTCGATGATTCCTGCCCCCTCATGTCCCGGAACAACCGGCATAGGGTGGGGAGTTGCTCCAGTAACGAGGTGCCAATCGCTATGGCAGACCCCTGTAGCCGCCATGCGAACAAGAACTTCGTTCTTCTTTGGACCCGCCAGGTCGAGTTCCTCGATCGAAAATCGCTGACCAGCTTTTCTCAACACGGCTGCCTGAATCTTCATTCGCTAGATGCTACCGTGAGGCTGACGTTCGCACGGATGCGAAGAAGCGGTTCCAAGGACAATATGGTCGAGTTGAGAAAACAAGCGTCAACTGCTCACTTAATTTGATGCAATAATTCCTATCGCCTCGTTACGCATAGGAACCACGCCATAGATACTACGTCTTTAACATGAGTTGCGGGTTCAGTAAAGATGGATTATAGTTGGACCCCAGGCGCTGCTTTACCACTTTTCTCGGCTGCCTGCCTTGCCGTATCTATTAGCATCGCATGGCGTTCGAAGCAGGTGGCTGCGTCGAAGCCGTTCATTGTCATCCAGATATGCGCCTTTATTTGGTGCTTCTTCTATGGAGTCGAGCTGTGTTCGCACCGGGTAGCAGATGCCCTTCTGTGGGCAAACATCGAATACCTAGGAATGGTATTCATTCCTCCCGCAAGTGCTGTATTTGCACTGGTCTACAGCAACCGCATGCGTCGCCCTTCACCCATCGGTTGGGTCTTGCTGGCTGTCCAGCCGTTGGTCGTTTTACCAATGGCTTGGTTCAATTTTGGGGAATCCTTTAGAAGGAACATCCACTTTGTGCGAAGTGGATCGCACGACTTGTTGGCCTTTGATCCCGGGCCAGTCTACATTTTCAATGTCGTAATCTCTCACGCGTTACTGCTTTACGTCTGGGGCACATTTTTGTACCTCGCTGTCCAACGGACCAATGCCTTTCGGAAGCAAGCTCAAATGCTCTTTGCAGCGTTTGTATTTCCTGTTGCCGGAAACCTTGTTTATCAGGCTGGCTTTGAACCCGTAAATCATTACGACATCACCCCGGCTATGTTTTCGCTTTGTGGCGTGATCGTCACGTATAGCTTGTTTCGGCTTTCCTTCTTAGACCTTGCGCCCATTGCACGCGGAACGGCCGTTGAGCAGATGGTAGACCCCGTCATTGTTACCAACAGTCGAGGCAAGCTCATCGATTGCAATCGGGCCGCTTCGCTCATCTTTGATTTGCCGGCTGAGAAACTATTAGGACAGGACGCAATGCGCCTACTTCAGTCTGCAGGGCAATTTACCGACTCGAAAGTGGGTTCGGGTTCTCTATTTCAACACCGACGCCGCATCTTTGCCGTCAATCGATCCCCATTGAACGACCCGTATCGAGGCGAGATCGGTCAGGTGCTTCACTTCACAGACTTAACTGAGATGTTTGAGCTAGAACGGAAGCTGCAGGACGCGAAAGAGACAGCTGATGCGGCCAATCGTGCGAAGTCGATGTTCCTGGCTAACATGAGCCATGAGATTAGGACTCCTATGAACGGAGTTATTGGACTGTCCGATCTCCTAAAAGAGACGCATCTGGATACAAGGCAACTCGAATTCGTACAAGCCATTCAAAGTTGCTCAAGATCGCTGATGCACATCATCGACGAGATCCTCGATTTCAGCAAGATTGAGGCAGGGAAAATGGTCTTGATTCCGGAGCCCTTAGATCTCATTGCTCTCGTCAGAGATGTTGGCATTGCCCATCGCGTGATCGCGGAAGGCAAAGGTCTGAAGTTTGATGTCCAAGTTCCAAGCAAGAACCGACTTGGTGTACTCGCCGATCCTTCCGCTGTTCGCCAGATCCTTAATAATCTGATTGGGAATGCTACCAAATTTACGGCCGAGGGTTCGGTAAGTCTAGAACTGAGAGAGGAGCCGAGCAACTGCTACGTGTTTATCATTTCAGACACTGGAGTTGGAATTGCTCCAATGGTTCAAGAGACCGTGTTCGATCGATTCAGCCAGGGCGACGAGTCGACAACCCGTGAGTTTGGGGGTACAGGTTTGGGACTGACTATTACGCGGCAGTTAGTCCACCTGATGGGAGGTCGAATCAAAGTAGAAAGTCAACTTGGTATCGGTAGTACGTTTCAAGTTGATCTGCATTTTGAGCCTGCGAAGTTGCTCGAGATGTCCCCGCTGCCTACGGATTTGCTCAATTTGAACGTGCTCCTTGCAGAGGACAACGTCGTGAACACGATGGTTATCGAACACTTATTAGCGCAACTCGGCTGCAAGTCGACCCATTGCTCGGACGGCAAGTCAACGATAGAAGCATTTCAAGTTGGGCATTATGATGTCGTCCTGTTGGACGTTCAAATGCCTATTATGGGCGGAGTCGAGGCCTGTCAACGACTTCGGTCTATGGGATACACCGACGTACCAATCGTGGCACTTACTGCCAACGCTCTTGAGCATGAAAGAGACCGGTGTCTCGAAGTTGGAATGAATGCATTCCTAACAAAGCCAACAACGCTTCGACAGCTGCGTGACACGCTATATCGTGTCACGCAGCTGGAACATCAGTCGAACTAAACGGCTTGTCCCTTAAGAGTTGCATCAATGGCATCAGCGCCGGCCATAGGAACGACCCAGTTTTTCAGCTTAATTTCGAACTTAATAACGCGTCCTGCTCTCGAGAGCCACCAGGTCCCTTCCCCTGTCATTCCATCTTTTCCACTCTCTACGATCTTGGTTGCCAGTACGACTGTCATGGTGTCCTTCACCATTTCTGTCTTTTTAGCCTCGTATGAGTATGTGAAAGTAGGGTTTGACCCTGAAGGCTTGGCCTCGAAACTCCACTTCTCACCCATTGCAAATGGCTTTTCGGGATAAACGAATAGAAGGGGTGACAGCATCCTGCGAAAACTATCTTCGGTGTCGCCTTCCATTTTTAGAATTTCGCCTCTCGTGCCAACGGCCGCATCCCAAGCAGGCACGTCTTGTCCCTCTTGATCATCAACAGCAAGATGGTCCCAGCTGAAAGTGACGACCTTTTTCTTGTCGTCACTGGTTTTCAACAGTTGACTAAACTTGAAAGCGGCATGATGATCTTGACCTTGAGCTTGCGCTTCGACGGTCATGCCCCACGAAAGTTTGGTCTTCGGATCAACGGAGGGTTTGAGTTCCCATGCATCGGAGTCTTTTTGCATGGCTATGGCGAGGGCGAGGATGTGTACTAGCATGGGTTTTTTTCGGTAAAGGCTCTGAGCTTCGGAGAATAGAAGCTTAGAGCCTAAACGGTTTTAAAAGGGAATGGGTTTCGTAGCGTAATTAAGGGACTAGGAGGTAATTTGCCAACTCTTCCAATAGCTTGGATCTTCGAGGTCAAGGCTTTCTCTAGTCATCTTAAACGGGTGAAAAGTATCAACCATTACGGCCAGTTCTTCCGTTTTCTGGTGGCCGAGAGCTGCTTCCACAGCACCAGGCTGCGGTCCGTGTGGAATTCCGAGCGGATGAAGGGTAATGCTTCCTTCTTCAATTCCCTTTCGAGAACCAAACTTGTCGTTTACGTAGTAAAGGACTTCGTCGGAATCCACATTCGAGTGGTTATAGGGAATCGCAATTGCCTGAGGATGGTAGTCCAACATTCGTGGACAGAAACTGCAGATAACAAAGTTGTGGCCATCAAATGTCTGGTGAATCGGGGGAGGCATATGAAGCTTGCCCGTTATCGGAGAAAAGTCATGGATGCTAAAAGCAAATGGAAATACAAATCCGTCCCACCCAATAACGTCGCATGGATTGAAAGGATAGTTGTACATCGTGTGCCTATTCCTTGCACGAATTAGGATCGAGGTAGGAACGCGATCAGTGTGCGTAGTCAGAGATTCTGGGACTCGGATGTCTCTTTCAGAATAGGGCGCATGTTCCAAGAGTTGCCCGAATTCGTTGCGGTATCGCTTTGGAACTCCAATCGGCCCGAAAGAGATAAGTGCAATCATTCGAACGGGAAGGGAACGGAAGTGGAGTCTGTAGATGGTGCCGCGAGGAATAACGAGATAGTCTCCCGCCTTGAATTCCAAATCCCCAAAAATCGACTCGAGGATGCCTTCTCCGTCGTGAATAAAAAGACATTCGTCGCCATCTGCGTTCTTGTAGAAATGCTCCATCTGCTCGGCAACGACGACCTGATTCCAAATGACGTCCTGGTTGCCCATGAGCGGGATACGCCCCGTTACAGCATTACCTTTTGGCACCATAGGCATTGTCTTGAGGTGTCGATGCCGAACCGGTTCGTCATCCAAATAGGTAGGCGCAACTGAGCCTAAATCCTCAAAGCTGCTCACTTCTGTAGGTTGGTTGATATGGTAGAGGGTCGACATCGGCCCGCTGAATCCTCTCGTGCTGAACAATTGTTCGGTATAGAGCCCACCATCAGGTTTTCTGAATTGGGTGTGGTGCTTGTGGGGAAGTTCTCCTAAGCTTACGTACCTTGGCATCGTTGCCTCCTATTGGCTACTTATTTTACTTACTGTGCTTGGCAAGGGATCTCAATAACGAAGATTTCGAAGTGCGCGTTACGGGTATTCCTTATCTACGTTTGGACTCGAACTAGATGGCGATATCGATTCGATTGCACCCGCGCCGCAACGGCTGGCACCAAACAAGATGACTCAAATTGCAGCCATTTGAGCGGCGCTTCTCCGCCAAGAGTCGCACATGTTAATTCATATCGACATGACACTTCAATTACACAGCCCTTCGTTACCGGAGCGCGACGGTTACCCTGTTGGCGTTTATTCCCGAATGGAAATCTTTTTTTGAATTTTTCATGTTTCCTGTATAAAGTTATGAGGATGTGTTGCCAATATAGATATCGGTTCCTCTAGGTGATAGAGGGGCTAAGACAGAAAATGGCACGATAGGGGCGACCCTTACCACGCAAAGCCTAGGATCTTGTAAATCAAGATAGCCGGGTTGCCTGTTTGAATACGCAGGAGAGGAAAATGCGCATTTCAGACGCCGAAGTAAAAAGACTCATAAGTGGACCCGGTCCCTCGCTTGTAAAAGAGATCGAGGAAGTCGGGAACGAGAACGTTCGTCAACAAGATAAGCAGATGGCTAAATCATTGGCCAAGGATGTTCTAGCAATGCAGGACCGAGATGAAATGATCGCGGAACTCAAAGCACAGATCGCTGCTGGAGAGTACAACCCATCAGGCGACGAAATTGTCGAAGCAATGATTCGACGAGCGGTTGCCGACCAATACGGAAGCAAGAGCTAGGCGCTCTGAGGAAAGAATTCCTTAGGCGCCTTGGTCAATTGTTCTTCAACCACACCCACGTACCAGGAACCGCATTCAAATGCGGGAGTTTGGTGCCAATCATAGAGATATCCGGTCACGAGATTCTCTTTTGAGAGCTTTTTCGATAACCTGAAACGCGGAAGCCAGACTTCCCTCAGTACAGGGTAGTAGTCGGACGGCATGGGAGGTTGCATCAGTCGATAGTCATCCGAGACGTCTACGACGATCACCCGACAAAAATTGTATTCCCAGAGATTTCCAAAGCTTTCTGCCATTGCCCACGATCTCCTTTTGGAGACAGGACGGACGACGGTAGCGACATGGAGCGGAAATCTTCCTTTTCTGATATTCAGGGTTTGGTGAACGCTGTGCAGAACGAATAGTGCTTTGTGGCTACAATTCATTCATGTTTGCCTTAGCACTTCTGTGGTCGGCCCAAGATCAGACCTCTCCCTACACACTTCCGATTGGCCGAGCTGGCCAAACCGTCATCGAATCAGGTCGAATGACGGACCTCAAGACGGGAAAAGCCGCAATTGCGGACGATGTCGCTAAAGCGGCAGATAACCACCTTTTTGTATTCCTAGGTGAAGAGCATGCAACCGAACCCGACCAACTGATGCATGCCGAGATTATTCAGGCTTTGGTGAAGCGGGGCAGGAAGGTTGTTGTCGGATTAGAAATGTACCAAAGACCCAAACAGACCATTCTTGACCAATGGACCGCCGGGCTGATCGAGGAACCGGCCTTTCTTGCGCAAAGCGAATGGAAAGCGCAGTGGGGCTATCCGTATCCTTTCTATCGGCCCGTCTTTGATGCGGTTAGGCGATACAAATTGCCCCTTATTGGTTTGAACGTTCCGAGAGATTGGGTGCGAACAGTCGGGAAGGGTGGATTTGAAGCATTAAACCCCCAACAGCGCTCACAATTGCCTTCGTCCATGTCGTTAGCCAATCAGGACCATAGACAAGTGTTCGGCGCTCTCATGGGCGGGCATCCAATGACGGGGCCAACTGGAGAGCGGATCTATTCTGCTCAAGTTCTGTGGGACGAAGGAATGGCAGATACGGCGCTTAAGTATCTAGAAGGAAATAAGCCAGACAGCAAGACCGTCTTTGTCGTTATTGCCGGTTCTGGACATGTTATGTATGGGCAAGGTATCAACTTCCGGATCGCTCAGCGTAAGGGCGGAAACGGAATAACAGTTGTAATGGCCCAGTCCGACGAACCTATGAGCGTGTCTAATGGAATAGCGGATTTCGTACTGGTCAGTCCGAAAGCAAGAAGTAATTAAAGTTTATCAATAATTGGAACCAAATTACATAGTTAGTCGTCGAAACAATTGCAACAGCTCCGAGGATCGCATGTCTGCCGAACCTCGCTGCAAGAGAAGGCGTTTGACCTTCACCTCACTAAGATGAACTAGCTCGCCGCCTGCGAAAACGTAGGCGGTTTTTTTATTCATTTGCTTCTTTGATCAAAGATCCGGGAATATCGATCCGCTTACGCAGGTCTACAGTTTCATAACGATCCTGCCAACTTCGGTGGGCCAGGATGAGTTAAGAGAAGGGTGCAACCTTCCACGCCAGATAATCATCCGAGCTTGGCCGCCACTGATTCGACATTCAGAGACGGCCTTTTTTCTTGCTAGTGAGAATGGGCAAACCTAAGGCCCGCAGGTGCTGGCTGCGGTTGATTTCTCAACTGTTCAAGTCGCGCACGAATTGTTTTATGTGTTCGATGTAGTCGGGATCGAATGGTACCAACAGGTTTGCCAAGAATCTCGGCGATTTCTTTGTAAGGTACGCCCTCGATATCCGCAAGGGTAACCAACAGCCTTTGCTCTGGCGACAAGGTATTGAGGGTCTTCTGCAAATCCTCACTAAATGACCCTTCTATCATTTTCTGTTCGGGATCAGAAGACTTGTCCGGCATTTCGAAAAACAGATTTTCATCTCCAGCTGAATTCGCGAGAGGCGAATCGTATGAAACGGCCTTAACGCGGCGACGCCTTGTACGAAGCATGTCGAGAAAAAGACGCGTAACGATTCGGAAGATCCAATTCTCAAAGGGGCGGTCCCCTTCATATTCCTTAAAGGAGCGATAAGCTCTGAAGAAAGCCTCTTGCGTGAGGTCTTCAGCGTCGGCTCGAACCCCAGAAAGTCGAAACGCCATGTTATAGACTTTTTTGTAGCTCGCCTCCATTAGCTCGTTGAAACGAACCTGTTCTTTTTCCGATAGATTGTAATTGTTAGTTTTCATTTGATGCGCCCCGCCTAGCTGGACGATTAGTTATGCACAGGCTTTAAGTTGTACAGCTATACAGAATGACAAATTCTGCTAGCAGTTAGTTCCCGGAAGGGATATGATTGAGCCAGTTCTGTTCTGGACCTTGCATCGCCCTCGTCGTTAATTGAAAGTTGTCTTCAAGACCGTTATCGGCTTGAATTCATCTATTCTTAAATAATTAACGCGCATTAAAGGGTTTAAGTTCGGCGATGTAACTTAGAGACGTCTCAGCATTGAATCCGTTGCGGGTCGCATCCTTCTTTTTGGGCTATCAATCCTTGCAGATAGTTCCCCAATGCCGCCAAAAGTCTCATCCTTTTCACATTTTCAATGCGTAGAATGGGATGTGGCTACGTGGAAGCTTTTCTATGATGGAGGGTGCAACCTTTGTCACGTTTCCCAACTTAGAGCCGAGAAGTGGGCTGTGAAAGCACGCCAGCCTTTGAAGGTGGAAGTCCTGTTGAGCGATGAAGGAATAGCAAAAGGTTATTCCGATGTAATGATCCTTGAAGCAGACGGTCGAGTCTATTCTGCAGCCGACGCCTGGATGAAGCTCATGACACTTTCGCCTTGGTATCTGCGGTGGGTCGCGTTGCTCGCCAAAACCAAACCGACCATGGCCATCGCAACTGCGATTTATGCCGTCGTCGCGAGATACCGTCGAAAGTGGTTCGGCACACGAGCGTGCCAAATTCCGGTTAAGAAGTAGGACTCTGATTTTGTTTCTTCATATTAGGCGTTTGGGCAGTCTGCACTCGGTTAATTCTGCTTAGTTCGATTTGAGTGGCTAGCACACCTTGGTCTGAACTATTACACGTGGTATCATCCGGAAATCACTTCGGGGTGCCGTGCCCAAGTGGCCCAAGGGGACGGTCTGCAAAACCGTTATTCGGCGGTTCGAATCCGCCCGGCACCTCCATCCGTCTCTTCCTTCAGTTATGGCCCCGCGCCACGAAATTTCAGACCGGAAGGATCGAATCTCTGCTCTCGGACTAGTCGCTCCGCCGCCTATTCACGTCCAGAGCCCTAACTTTGATGGGTCATTGGCCACTCTTTTTTCGTGCGTGCGCGATCACAAAGTGGATTTGCTCGATGTACCCCTGTTTCCAATCTGTGAGGCTTATTTTTCGTACCTCATGCTCTCTGAAATTAAGGACCTAGATGAAGCAGCGGCAGCGCTGTCTGCTCTAGCCTATCTTCTTGAAAGAAAGGCATGGCTTTTGCTCCCCGTTATTGAGCCGGAACCTGAATTCGAGGAACCAATGGATCTACCCGATCCTACGTCTCACGAATACCAATTTGCGATTCAAGCCCTGCAGATTTGGCAGGAGGAGCGATCTCAACTCTTCTTCAGGTCGCCCGAAGCTGGCCCAGATCTTTACGAACTGCCGTATACGCTTGGAAATGTCAATGCTGCTGACCTAGCTCGAGCCTTTGAGCGGATCTTGCGGAAGGCTAAACCCGATCAGCTTGCACCCATAAATAAGCCAAGGAAATCACTACAAGAGCAAATGAAACTTGTTCTTACAGTCCTAACTCTGGACTGGCAGGGGCTTGAATCGCTAATCGTGCAACCGTACACCCGCTCGGACGCCGTTTACTGGTTCCTTGCGCTGCTTGAATTGATACGATTAGGCCAAGTCACGGCCCGCGTCGAGTCTGACGAAGTCGAATTTGCGAGGGCTCGCGCTTGAGTGAACTTCGCATTCGAGAGTTGACACGATGAACGTCGTCGACAGCATCGAAGCTTTGCTATTTGTTGCAGATGCTCCGGCACCGTCCCTCGCTCTGGCGCAAGCCCTAGGCATTACCGAAGGGCAGGTCGAACAGGCGATCGAAGTCCTTGAAGCTCGACTCATCCAAGACGGACCCCTCCATCTCGTCCGTCTGGCTGGAGGATTTCAATTGGCTACCAAGCCTGAATTTGCCCAAGCTATCGCCAATTTTTTGAAACCTCAGCGTCAACGGCTAGGGAAGAGCCTGATGGAAGTCCTAGCGATCGTGGCCTATCAACAGCCGATAACCATGACGGAAATCGATACAATTAGGGGTGTCCAAAGCGACTATAGCGTCAGGTCACTACTGGAGAGACGCCTCATTCAGGAAGTGGGCCGAAGGCAAACTCCGGGCAGACCCGTGTTGTATGGAACGTCACAACAATTTCTGCATCAGTTCAAATTAAACGACCTGGGGCAGCTGCCTGCATTGGAAACAGCGATTTTAGACGCAATGCCTTTGAGTCTGCCTGCAAGTAGTGTTCCTTTAGAGCCTTAAGGTGTGATAGTCTTAGGTTGGCTCGGTAAAATGTCAAGCCGTGGAATAGCCAATGGAATGGCTATGATAGCTGCCTGGTAAGGGCAACATCGATCAATAGCTTATGAAGGGATTGCGTTGTCTATTAGTTTCCTTGCTGCTTTCAGCCTCATTGCTTTGCAGAGCCCTGGATGTTTCTGCTCGAAGCGCGATTATCATCGACGCTAGCAGCGGCAAAGTCCTGTGGTCGAAGAATTCAGACTCTTCGATGTATCCGGCAAGCACGACCAAGATCATGACTGGACTGCTGCTCGTCGAGCACTGCAAGCCAGACGACATCATCACTGCGCCACCGGAGATCGAAACGATCAAAGAAGCCAGCATGCACCTTAAGCCGGGGGAGAGAATTACTGCCCACGACATGCTGTATGCGATCATGCTCCGCAGTGCAAATGACGGTTGCTATGCCATCGCTAAGCATATTAGTGGATCGGTTGGAGCGTTCGCGAAGCTCATGAACGAACGCGCGCGGAGAGTTGGATGTACGAATACACACTTCAATAATCCGAACGGGCTTAATGACCTGGAGCACACGACGACTGCCCACGACCTTGCCTTGATGGCGCGCGCAGCGATGATGTACCCAGCCTTCCGCGAAGCTGTAAGAACTTATAAATACGAAATTACGAGAAGCATTAACACTAAAGACCGTATCATGGTCAACCATGACAAGTGGCTCAAGAAGGATCCATCAGCAGATGGCGTGAAGACGGGATACACCGTACCTGCGGGTCACTGTTTTGTGGGTAGTGCGACGAGAAATGGCTTCAGGGTCATTACGGTCGTGATGAAGAGCGACCATTGGCAACTTGATCACCAAGCACTTTTGAATTGGGCGTTCAAGAATTTCGAGAAAAAAGAGAAGTTCAATGCGGGCGCTGTTGTGGGCAGCCTAAAAGTACCCGGTGGGCACCCTAAGCCGATTCCGGTAGCTTTGAGCCAGAATGCCTATACAATTGGTGTTGTTGGCAAATCGATGGACAAGCCTCAAATGGTTTTGGAGCCGACTCCAAGACTGAAAGCTCCGGTTAAAAAAGGTGACCGAGTAGGCGAAATCGTTCTTAAGGATTCTGACGGTTGGACCCAAAGAATTCCTGTCATTGCAGAAGCCAGCGTATTGCCTGTACCGGTGACGCCGCTCGCAGGAGGTACCATCGGCAGTACGACCATTTTTGGTGGAGCACTGTTGGTTGGAGTTGTACTCGTGCAGGGCCGCAAGAAACGGAAGATAAAATATTATGGCAGAACGTTCACGAAGCGGCGGTTCTAACGATAAGAACAAGCGGGGACCCGCTAAAAGACGAGGCACTCCAAAGAGCCCGGTAACTCCAAAGAAAACATATAACGCCGACCGAATTGCGTCACTTCGTCGAAATCGTCAAGAGGCGATCGCTCACGCGAAAGAGATGACAAAGCGAATGGGCGTTGAGCCGCTCGCAAAGAAGGTGTTGAGTGAAAGTGGTGAGCGACTTCACGTAAAGATTGCCCACTCTGGAATTTGTTCTCGACGAGCCGCCGAAAAACTTATCCTCGAAGGTCGAGTTACAGTTAACGGCCAAATCGTTGCCGAGATGGGAGTCAAGGTCGGACCAGACGACGAGATCCGTGTGGACGGACAACTCTGTATCACCGCGAAAATTTACACTGTCGTACTCAATAAGCCGGCTGGTGTTGTGACCACCCTATCGGATCCCCAAAATCGCCCAACCATTGTAAAGTACCTACCTCAATATGGCGTTCAACTCAAGCCAGTGGGACGGCTCGATATGGAGACTGAGGGATTGTTGGTTTGTACCAACGACGGTGAACTCGCTTTACGGCTGGCTCATCCACGTTTCGGAGTCGAAAAGGAATATCAAGTCATTGTTACGGGAATTCCTGATGACAAGGCCCTCAAGCATTTGAGGGATGGAGTTTTTGTCGAAGGCAGAAAGACCCTTCCTGCGAAGGTCGATATTATCCACGCTGAACCTAAGTCCAATACTACGGGGCTTCGAATCACGATTCACGAAGGACGAAAGCGACAAGTGCGTCTAATGTGTGAGTTTGTGGGGCATCCCGTAACTGCATTGAAACGCATTCGCTATGGTCCGCTATATGTAAAGGGGATGCGACCAGGCGAATGTAAGCTGCTTGGCAAGAAGGAAGTCGATGAACTGAGAGCAATGGTTGGCCTTCCGACTTCGTAAATCAAATTCATAAACCAGAGAGGAACAAAAACTTATTTCCTTTCGCCCTATGCGATCAGAGGCCTTGTTCTGTCAACAGGAGAGTTTATGAGAACTTTGAATACCAAGCTTTTTGTCGTCGCTGGCATCGTCGTTGCTGCTTATGCGATCGGTTGTGCCCCTCAAGCGCCGGACGTTGTAGTTACACCAGGCGAAAATAAGACCACTGTCATCCACGATCGTCCGGTTGCTCCAAACAATACAACCGTCGTGGTACCGCCACCTTCACATACGGATACGACGACGACCACGACCCCAGATGGTAGTTCGTCGACAACAACGACAAAGAGTACAGGCGGCTAAAACCCACTGTAATTCAGTCGAATGAAGAAAGGGGCCGTCTCATAAGGTCGGCCCCTTTTTCATGTCGGATCGCTTTGTTCGGCCCTGATTCACGTTAATGCAAATACCTACAATAGAATTGGCATATATTGGCCCACATCGACTGGATATTGACTCGGATCGGATGTGCTTAGCTTCTATGCGGCGATT
>JBBQZV010000035.1:0-27127 GCA_038207365.1 Fimbriimonadales bacterium
AAACACAGGACACCCGATTGAGGTAGGTACAAAGTGGGGGGTCTATGAAAACGTCTTCAACGCGGATGACAAAACCATCCATTTTCTGCAGGATGTATTAACTGAGGTCTTGGCACTCTTCCCGAGCCACTTCATTCACATTGGCGGCGACGAATGCCCCAAGACTCAATGGAAGGCGAGTGCTGAAGCGCAAGCGAAGATCAAGACGCTAGGTCTGAAAGACGAAAACGAACTTCAGAGTTGGTTTATCCACCAGATGGATAACTTCTTGACTGCGAAGGGGCGGCGACTCGTGGGCTGGGACGAGATTCTCGAAGGCGGATTGGCACCGGGTGCCACGGTTATGTCGTGGCGGGGTGAGCAAGGCGGTATCGCAGCCGCAAAAGCCGGTCACGATGTCGTAATGACTCCAGGCAGTCACACTTACTTCGACCACTACCAAAGTCAAGATCACCAGAAGGAAGGCTTGGCCATTGGCGGATTCCTTCCCCTTGAAAAGGTGTACAGCTATGAGCCGATACCTAAGCAGCTAACTGCAGAAGAAGCCAAGCATGTGCTCGGGGCGCAGGGGCAGCTATGGACTGAATACATACCCACTCCTGAGCGACTGGAATACATGGCATACCCACGGGCTTGCGCACTTGCCGAGGTCCTTTGGACGCCTAAGGGCGATAAGAACTATGCGGACTTTTTGGTAAGGCTAGGACAGCATTTAGAGCGACTAAAGCGCATGAACGTGAACTATCGGAAACTCGATACGACTAAGTAGCTGACTGATCACTCTCTCTCCAAACAAGAACGGGGCTGGATCCAACTGGATCAGCCCCGATTCTCTTTGCTAATGCTTCTTGGATCTATTTGATCGACAGCTTAATCGATCGAAGATTCATCACGGCATAGCCAGCAAGTTTGGTTGGTTTGACCGTTAACGTCGTTTTCCCGACAGACGCTATTCTGATCGTCCCGAGATCTAGTGTCGTGAATTTATCCCAACCACCAGTCGATGGCACGGTTCCGCCCACTTTTTCTCCGTTTAGCAGAACATCGAACGTGGAACCTTTGGACGGATCTTCGCATGCTATTTCCGCAGAGACGTTGAAGAAGCCGGCTTTTCGCACATCGAATGTCCAACTCACGGTGTCATCTTTGTTTGTCCAAAATCCGACTGCGTTCTTGGTCGCTTCAAAAGCAGCGGAACTCCCGTTAATGACTGCATCCGATCCAACAAGACTGAATGAGTTGTCGGCCGATTGTTGAAGAAGCACGGGCGCGACGGAAGGCTTACCACTCACTTCAAGTACGAGTACGGTAGAGGCCTCTTCGGGCAGGGTCGGCAGTTGGATATGAAGCCCTGCGTCGTCAGTCTTAAAAGCGATCTTCGTCGTTTGACCAAGGATATGAAGGCTGCGTACATTTGCCTTAAGGCCAGGTAAATCAATGGAGCTCATCCCATGATCGAATACATTCAGGAAGAGCTTTCCAGGCTTCTGAGTGACTCGTCCCCATGGCAACGGTTTAGGAAATGGACTTGCTGTCGTTCCATAGACCGATTCTGAGTACTTCTTCATCCAATCGCCGACTTCAGAAAGTCTCTCGATGCTGGCATCTGGGATTTCGCCCAGTGACGTTGGTCCAACGTTTAGTAGATAGTTTCCACCCTTGGAGGCGCAGTCCACCAGGTTGCGGATCAGGGTTGTGCTTGACTTCCAGTTGTGATCATGTGAGCTAAATCCCCAGGTGTCGTTCATGGTCATGCAAGATTCCCAATCTTGTCCAGGAATGCCGCTCGCAGGGATCTCCTGCTCGGGAGTCCCATAATCACCCACGAAATCACTGCTCTTTGCGGTGGCACCGCCACCGGCTCTGCCCGTGTCGACTCGGTTATTGACAATGATATTCGGTTGAAGGCTTCGGATGTAGTTATAGAGGTCCTTTCCGCGATCGTGTGTCCACGTGTCTTCCCATTGGCCATCAAACCACAGGATTCCGATTGGACCGTAGTTGGTTAGGATTTCCTTTAGCTGGCCCTTCATGTACTCGACGTATCGGTCCATGCTCGCCTGGCTGGCATCTCGCGTATCCCAAGATCGACGAGGTAGATAATCTGGGGCATGCCAATCCATGATTGAGTGATAGAAGCAGAGTTTGATGCCTCCATCCTTACATGCCTTGGCCAATTCCTTTAGTGGATCGCGGTGGAACTCGGTATGGCCGATATTCCAAGTACCAAGCTTTGAAGGCCACATGCCAAACCCCTCATGATGCTTTGAGGTGATGACGATGTATTTCATCCCTGCGTTTTTCGCAATCTGAACCCACTTTTTGGCATCAAACTTCACCGGATTGAACTTCTGCTGTAGTGGCTCATAGTCCTCAGGTTTAACTTTTGCTGAGTATTGAAGCCACTCTGCGGCACCATCGACTTCCTTTCCGTTCCAGTTCCCCGCCGGGACTGAATAGAGACCCCAGTGGATGAACATCCCGAATCGGGCTTCTCTAAACCACGACATTCGCTTGTCGTGCTGCGCCTTTGTGTCCATCGCGGGCACGAGTTTCGGAACAGGAGCGGGTGTTTGTTCGCTCGCTAAAATGGCCCTATGCAGACCGATCCCCAATAACAACGTAGTAACCATCTGTAATGTCCTTTCCCTGGCGTCCGTACGGTCGCCTGTTGTCTAGAGACGATACCAGGAGCGACAATTTACATACCGTCGATCCCGTGCATCCTTAAAGCACTTGGATGCGTCATGCAGGATATCGGTCACAATTCTTTCCCGGATTAGGACAATGGCAAGCACTACTCGCGAGACTACAACACAAATTCCGAACTATCGGAATCAAGTTAAGAAGGCCCTAGAAGCCGACATTTTGGTGCCAGATTATTCGAACTTGGTTTGGTTCTTAGTTCACGGGACCCTAATCTCGGCAGGTTACTATCTCCTGATTCATCATTTTTCCTGGTGGTTAGGCCCGATCGTCGCCATCGTGATCGGACATACGTTTGCGTGCATGGGTTTTCTTGCTCATGACATTTGTCATGGCGGGACCATCAAGAAGTTATGGTTGAGAGACATGCTAGCTGGGATTGGTTTCTCCCCACTTTTCATCGGTCCTTACTTGTGGCGGCGATGGCACAATGCCGATCATCACAATAACACGCAAGTCGAAGGTGTCGACCCAGACCACCTCTTTACGATCGAAGATTATAAGAACAATCCGATTTTGAGGTGGCTATATCGCATTTCGCCTCTGGCAAGAAACTTAATCATCTTCAGTTCCTTTGCCTATCGCATGGACCAGCAAATGATTCGTATGGTTATTGTCTATATGCGCAGCAGCAAGACAACTCCATCCCAGCGATTTGTCCTGCTTTGGCAACTACTTGTGCCCCTATCGCTTTGGATAGGCGGTTCACTTGCGTTGGGCACTCAGGTCTTTTGGTGGGGCTATTTCGTGCCGCTTTTGATCGGCAATGCGGTTGCCATTTCCTACATCGCTACGAACCACTTCCTCAACCCACTGGCAGATGGCAGAGACGTCCTCGCGACATCCTTAAGTGTAACGCTTCCTCGAGGGCTGGGTTGGCTGGATCCGTGGCATCAACATTTCGGCGCTCATGTAGCTCATCACCTCTTCCCAGGCTCCCCTGGCAAGTATTCGCGCCTCATTGAGAACAAGGTGGCAGAATTGTGGCCGGATCGCTTTCACACGATGCCGATAACTACAGCACTTGTTCTTTTGTGGAAGACCCCTTGGGTCTACGAAGATAAGGTGTTGCTTGTGGACCCTTATCGGGAGATTAAGTCTGGAACTCTTGGACATGGGCTCGAAAACGTCAAAAAGCCCAATGTGAGGAAATAGTCCAAGTAAGCCTATCGGACTGATTCGGCGAAAGCCCATACCGGTATCCTTGCACTTATGCACGATGCAGTGATTGTCTCGGGTGCGCGGACTCCGATCGGCGCCTATCTTGGATCTCTATCTTCCTTTACCGCTCCTCAACTCGGAGCTAAGGCTATCGCTTCGGCAGTTGACCGCGCCGGAATTCAGCCCGGTGAAGTCAGCGAGGTCATTATGGGATGCGTGCTGACGGGGGCTATGGGGCAAGCTCCAGCACGTCAGGCGATGATCTATGCGGGAATCCCCAATTCCGTGCCCGCATTGACCATTAACAAAGTTTGTGGGTCAGGAATGAAAGCAGTGATGCTGGCAGCTCAAGCGATCAGACTTGGTGATAGTCAGATCGTCGTCGCTGGTGGCATGGAATCCATGAGCAACGCACCTTATGCTCTGGACAAAGCGAGAACAGGGTATCGCATGGGTAACGGAACGCTCATCGACACCATGATCCATGACGGTTTGTGGGACCCATACAATAATTGCCACATGGGGAATTGCGGAGACAGTACGGCTTCCCTTCTGTCCTTTACTCGTGAGCAGCTTGATGAGTTCTCCGCAGAAAGTTATATTCGGGCAGTTGCCGCACAGAACGCCGGAACGTTCAATGACGAAATTGTTCCAGTCGAAGTACCCCAAAGAAAAGGTGATCCACTCATCGTTTCCCAAGACGAAGAACCTGGGAAAGGCAACCCGGCGAAACTCAGCAGTCTTCGGCCTGCATTTGCTAAGGATGGTGTAACCACCGCTGGCAACGCGAGTTCTCTCGACGATGGAGCGGCTGCAATGGTTGTTACCAGCGCCGAAGAAGCCCACAAACGTGGAATTAGGCCACTGGGTCGCATCGTTGGCTATTCTACGCATGCACAGGAACCCCAGATGTTCACAACCGCTCCGGCATTCGCCATTCAGAAGCTGCTTGCGCAGCACAATCTGAGAGTCGAAGATATTGATTTGTTTGAAGTTAACGAGGCCTTTGCCGTGGTGGCCATGGCCGTTATGCAAAAGGTCAACATTCCCCATGCAAAGGTCAATGTGAATGGTGGCGCAGTAGCCCTGGGCCATCCCATTGGTATGACGGGGGCCCGGCTCATCCTTACCGCGCTGTTTGAGCTCCGACGCAGGGGCGGACGATACGCCATCGCCACACCGTGTATTGGGGGCGGAGAGGCTACTGCCGTGTTGCTGGAAGCGATGTAGCCCGTATAGTTATTCGTCGAAGTTTCCGACAAGAATTGGCTAGGATTACGGTTTCGCCCAAGAGTTAGGGTAGACCTAGGTCCAATGTGCCATTAGGGCACCTTTATCGTCTTAGGATCACGGATGAGAATTCTTTTCGTTTCAGTTGAAGTTGCCCCTTTCGCAAAAGTTGGCGGGCTTGCAGACGTTGCCGGGGCATTGCCTCAGGCACTTAGCGCATTGGGTCATGACGTGAAAACGGTCATGCCTAGCTATCGAATGATCGAGGAGGACACTCGATGGGTTCGCGAGAAGAAGCTTAACGACTTCTCGGTTGCAGTCGGCGCTACAACCAAGCAAGCGACCTACCATGAGATGATTCACGAAGGTTCAACAATTGGACTGATCGGAACCGACGAATGGTTTACAAAATCCGTTAATAGTGAAACCGTCTATCAGCCTGGAGGAACTCAGCACCTGTTCTTTAGCCGAGCTGTAATGCAGGTTATGGAATCTCTAGACTGGATCCCTGATGTCGTCCACTGCAACGATTGGCACACTGGGTTCTTGCCCGTACTTATTCGAGAACAAGGTGGAGCAACGTGGGAAGATGTTGCAACCATTTACACCATTCATAACTTGGCTTACCAGGGCGATTTTGGTATTGAGGTGCTGGATCTCTTGCGTCTCCCCCATGAGCTTTTTAATTCTGAAAAGGTTGAAGCTTGGGGGCGAGTGAACTTCTTGAAAGCTGGGTGCTCCTATGCGGATCGTGTTAACACGGTCAGTAAGAACTACGCCGAGGAGATTCAAACGCCTGAATTTGGATGCCACCTTGAAGGGCTAATGAAGCATTTGGATCGCATGGGATGTTTGTCGGGCATCCTCAACGGAATCGATATGAAAGCATTTGACCCGATGACGGATACAGAGATTCCCGCTCCGTTTTCGGCTCAAGATTTGTCTGGAAAGGCAGAGTGTCGAGCAAAGCTCCTTTCCGAACTGGAGATGGAACCCATTCCGGGTGCGCCATTGTTTGGCGTTGTCAGTAGGCTTAGCAGCCAAAAGGGCATGGACCTTATGTTGCAAGCCGCAGACGCGATGTTCTCCTTACCTGTCCAGCTTATCGTTCAAGGCTTGGGTAACCCTCTCCTTACAACGGCATTCAGTGAGTTAGGGGCCAAGTATCCCAACCATTTTCGATTCGTCAATCGGTTCGATGCGCCGATAGCCCAAAGAATTTATGCGGGCTGTGACGGCTTTCTGATGCCAAGTGCTTTCGAACCTTGTGGTCTCGGACAAATGATTGCGATGCGTTATGGCACGGTGCCGGTCGTTCGAGCAACGGGTGGCTTAGCCGACACCGTCTTTGAAGGGCGGAATGGTTTTGTATTCCAAAAAAAGGAGGCGATGGCCTTCTTAGCTGCCGTGGCACGAACGAAAGAGAAGTTTGCACATCCTGACCGATGGCATAGCCTTGTTGTGAACGGCATGACCACGGACTTTTCCTGGGACCGCAGCGCAGTCGAATATGTCGGTCTGTATGAAGCCGCGCAAGCGGATCGAATGGGAAGCACGGCGAAGACTGCCTAGGACTCGTTTGCTAGGTTGATTTTGGCGTTTCGCTTCATATTCTCAGGTCCTAGCCGGCGAACTGCAGAACCTCGCGTAAGGACGTCAAAGTCGGCGTCGCTGATTTGACTCAGTTTCAGAAGCGTGGGCCAGCGCCTTTGATTAAGTAAGTCCATTTCCGACGTTTGAGTTGCACGCAGAGGCTGACTATCTCGTGGTTGGTTAAAGGGACATACCTGCTGGCAAATGTCACATCCAACTGTCCAACCGCCCATCCGGGAAGCCAGATCTTGCTCAATCGGCCCCTTGTGCTCGATCGTCAGGTAGCTGATGCACTTACTGGCATTGATCTGCCACCGATCCTCTTCGAAAACAATCGCACCGGTGGGACAAGAATCAACACATTGATGGCAGGTTCCACAGCCTCCGATTGCTGGTTTGTCCGCCTCAAACGGTTGTGACGTTAACAGCAGCCCAATGAAGAACCAGCTTCCGCGTTGGGAGTTGATGAGGCACGTGTTCTTCCCAAACCAGCCCAATCCAGCCTGGTTGGCATAGTCTCTCTCAAGAATTGGTGCGGAATCGACACAGGCGCGACTCTGGGAGCCTGGATATTCCCTTTGGATCCAATCAGCCAAATGCTTTAGCTTTCCTCGAAGGACACGGTGGTAGTCCCTACCCAAGGCGTAAGATGCGATGTGAGGCTGGTTTGGTTGCTCGACGTTTGGCTGACAGTAATTCAGGCCCACTGCAATTATTGACCGAGTAGATTCAAGCAATTGGGTTGGAGAACGCTTTAATTCCCGATGGTTGACCAAATAGTCCATCGATCCGTGAAAGCCCTTTCCGAGCCACTCCTCGTACTCGCGCAGGTGGTTAGGCGATGAAACGTCGCATATTCCAACTAAATCGAATCCAAGGCGTGTTGCCTCGCCCTTTACGAATTGCGCTGCGGCGGGTTCCCGATTTTCCTGCGAACTCATGACAAGCCTTACTTTAAGGGCAATTTGGAAGACAAAGCAATCCACTGATCGAGAGTGAGGTCGTGCGGCCGGATTTTCTCTTCTAAATCAAGCTCCTCTAGCTTCACTACGATTTCTTCTCTTGAAATCCGATAGGCAGCAACCAAATTATTAGCAAGCGTCTTTCGAGGTTGCACGAAGCCGAATCGAACGACTCGGTTAAGCTGCGATTGGATTTCTTCAGCTAGGACGTCAGTCTTGGGCACAAACTTTAGGACAGTGCTGTCGACCTTGGGAGGCGGTACGAAGACCGATGCAGGCGCTTGGGCAACTACTGAAATCTCAAAGAGACTTTGAAGATATACGGACAACGAACCACGTTCCCTCTGTCCCGGCTTGGAGCAAATTCGTTGTGCCACTTCTTTCTGCATCATCAGCACGGCAACCGAGTAATAGGCGCGGGCATCAGCAATTCGATTGACCAAAGGGCCAGTGATGTAATAAGGCAGATTTGAGACGATGCCTCGTGGCTCGGGCAATTCTTGGAGTACTGCTGCTAGATCGACTTCCATTGCGTCGGCCTTGCGGGCATCGACATTTGGCGCAGATTCTTTGAGAGCAGAGATCATCCTTTCGTCTAGTTCAAGCGCAATCATTGACTGAACTTGTTTAGAGATGGCAGAAGTAAGGACACCTGGTCCTGGACCGATTTCGCAAACGCCAGAGCAGCCAGCAAGGGCGTTTGCGATCGATTCAACCACGGTCTGAGAACATAGGAAATGTTGCCCAAGGCCTTTGTCAGCCTTTATTCCGTGGCGAGACAGGAACGACTTGAGCGTTCCTGCATCATATAAATTCAACGAGTGCTTAATACGTGAACTCGAACGCGTTGTCGACCAAAGTTATTTGCAGTCCTTCGCGAATCATAACAAAGATCAATACGCTTACCTTTTATGGCGCTTCCCGTATCGGAAGCGATACCTAAACCATATCCCTCAATGAAGAGAATCGAACCTAGAGGAATGACTCTTGGATCAACTGCAACTTCACCGTAGGTGCATCTTCGGCCGGTGCGGGTCCTTCCGCGATTCGCCCATCCATTGCACTCTGGACCTGGATCATAGGCCGTTGCGACCATATCAAGCACGAGCTTGCGGCCGAATGAACCACGATCCGAACCGAACCCACCACGTCCCATATAGAACACAGTTGGCTTGGCTTCTGTTTTTTCTTCTTTTAAAAATTCTTGGCTGACGGGCTTCCCGTCAACATAAGTTACGCGATAGGTCTTGCTAATACACCCCTCGCTGCCTTCTTGAGCTCTCTTGATTGCACCTGGTCTCAGGCTTCGATTGAACTCATAGACGATTCCCGCACGAACTTTCTTCGTATGGGTCTCTTCTTGTATTTCTACTTGCTTCTTTCCGCTCGCGAAAGCCGTACTGGCTACCGCTGATAGGAACAAGGCCATACTCACTTTTTGTGAGCAGTTGCGCATTTGGAACCTCCTCTTGCATGGCTGCGACTGCTTGTTATACCTCCGTTACGCAATAACACTCATTCTGGTAAGGTGTTCATTTGAGCTCTTTGAATGAATTAACTAAGTTTTAGGCTCAAAACTTGCTGTTTTAAACGTAAGGAAATTTTTACCAAAAAGCTTGACATGAATCTGGGTATGGGATGTTTTTGGTAAGGATTCTATTTAATCGGTTAAATGGCTAACCGGTAATTTGGCCCGAATTTCTTGTTTTCGTCTTGTCATATTCTCGTAGAAAAGGTACTGCTGTGCCCAACCGGAAAGGGCTCCAAATCGGGTCCTAAAATGGTGAGATGCCGCCAAATAGCGAGTGTCTGTAAGAGGTTTATCTAGCCAATCGGGGTGGTATAGTCGGGTCACCGCTTGCCAAATATGGGTGTCGATTGGGACAGCTTCGGAGTGGTCGAGTGCGAATAAGCAGATGCAGTCGGCTAATTTAGGGCCAATACCTTTGATCTCGCATAGTGCCTTGTGCGCTTCAAGATAAGGTCCGTTCGCCAGATCCGTTAACCAACCTGGCCCCCGTTCTAACAGTTGGGCCGCGGCATGGGGAATTGTCGCTGCTCTGTAACCAAATCCATGTAACCGAAGATCAGATTCGAGAATCGAGGCAATGGTCTCAATGCCTGGGAATCGATGAACGGTGACTCCTTCTACGGTTGTGAGTATTTCACCGTAGGTTGCAAGGTGGCGCACCATTGGCTTAATTCGACTAAGGTGATTATTTGGGGTGCAAAGAAAGCTGAAGAACTTCTCCACCGAACAGTAGGTTCTCATCACTCGCAGGCCCGGGAAGGAACTTAGGTAGGGCTCCATCTCTGGCCCCCGATCCAGAATCTCGTCCTGAATTTTTTGGGCATCCCAGTCGAGGCGAAAGAGCCATCTAAATTGCTCCAGGGTAGCGTTGCTTTCCACCGAAAGTTGCGAAAGTGGATTGCTCGGCTCAACATCGTGGATGCGGAACCAGTAGTCGCCGTCTGCTCCCAGCCAAGAATTATCGGGAAGCACCTGCCACCTGAACACCTGGCCACTTTCTAGGCAGAGAGGGACATCTAACCACTTCCGTTCCATCGAAACGGTAAAGCTCGTCAGAGTGAGCCCTCTGGGATCATCTCAAGGAATTCCTGCTCGGTTGCTACTTTCACACCTAATTGTTCAGCTTTCGCTAGCTTAGATCCTGCTCCAGGACCAGCAACTACGAGTGAAGTGTTCTTGCTCACACTCCCAGCCGTTTTACCACCCATTTTCACGACGAACGCCTCAGCATCTTCACGGGTAAAGCCTTCGAGCTTGCCAGTAAACACGATTGTCTGACCGGCAAAGAGGTCGCTTACGGGTGCTTCGCCCTCGACTGGAGCGACACCGAGAGCAAGCATCTCATCGATCATCCGTTGGTTGTCTGGGTCTTCGAACCACTCTTGAAGCTCACCTGCTGTGTGTGGTCCAACATTCGCTATTTCAATTAGGGCAGCATAGTCGGCTTTGCGAATAGCTTCGAGCGTCCTCAACTCACGCGCGATGTCTTGTCCCCCTCTCTCGCCCACACTAGGGATTCCCAATGCGAAGAGGAACCGAGCCAATGTTTGGGTTTTGCTCGTCTCGATCGATTGGAGAAGGTTGTCTATGGATAGCTCGCCTAATCGATCTTGTCCGATCAATTCCTCGCGCCTCTGGGAGAGTCGGTAAATACTCGGCAGATCTGTCAAAAATCCCATTTCAAGAAATCGATCGATGAGCTTTTCACCAAGACCGTCGATATCCATCATCTTGCGTCCGACGAAGTGCCGAAGTTTTGCAGCAATCTGTGCAGGGCACTCTCGATTACGGCACCTCAGCGCAACTTCTCCAGGAGTTCGCTCGAGTTTTTCGCCACATTCGGGACATGTTTTGGGTTCTTCGACGACCTCTAAACCTTGGGGCCGTTTCTCAAGTACTGGGCCAACTACTTCCGGAATGACGTCTCCGGCACGCTGGACAATAACGGTGTCCCCTTCCCTTACGTCCTTTCGAGCTAGATCCTCATAGTTGTGCAAGGTCGCCCGAGTGACTGTGACGCCACCCACGTAAACGGGTTCCAGGTCCGCTACGGGAGTGATTACTCCCGTTCGCCCCACCTGAGCAAAGATGCGATTCAGCTTGGTAAACGCTTGCTCCGCTGGAAATTTATACGCTATTGCCCAACGGGGGCCCCTTCCTGTGAAGCCTAGAGTTTCCTGTTGATCGAGGTTGTTGACTTTGATTACAACGCCGTCAATGCCAAATGGCAGACTCGCTCGGATGTCGTGAACGTATTCGACAAATTCAATGACTTTGGAAATTCCTAGTAGAACCGTAGCCTCAGACCGCGAGGCAAAACCAAGGTCTTTGAGTCGGGAAAGTACCAGCGATTGAGATTCGGCAAGTCGTCTGCCCTCGGCAAGATCAACTTGGCCAACTCCGTAGGTAAAGAACGAGAGTTTCCGAGCTGCAGTCAACCGACTATCGAGTTGTCGAAGGCCTCCTGCCGCAGCATTTCTTGGATTCGCAAAGAGTTGTTCTCCATTCTCGGCCTTCACGCGGTTTAGCTCGTCAAAAGCTGACTTGAGCATTACAACCTCTCCCCGAACTTCGATGCGGCCAGGAAGCGCAGTGCGCATCTTCAAAGGAATGCCTCTTACAGTCTTGGCATTGTGCGTGACGTCTTCGCCAGTTGTTCCATCGCCACGAGTTGTTCCAATTTCCAACCGCCCATCTGCATAGGTCAGGGAGATTGAAGCCCCGTCAAACTTTAGTTCAGCAAAGTACTGAACATCAGAATCCAACTCCAGAAAGCGCTTGATCCTTTCATCGAAGGACCTTAGCTCGTCATGTCCAAATGCGTTATCAAGTGAAAGCATGGGAACCGCATGCCGATGCGGGACGAGACCTGAGACCGGGGCACCGCCGACTCGAAGCGTCGGGCTGTCTGAGCTTTGGAGTTCAGGATGCTCCCGTTCGAGATCTTGCAGTTCACGAAAGAGCTTGTCGTATTCGGAATCTCCAATCTCGGGAGAGTCCAACACGTAATATCGGTAAGCATGGTGCTCAAGACTCTGCCGAAGTTCAGTAGCTCGGGACGCTGCATCCATTCGAGAAAGATTACCGCCGAGATTGGCACGACCTGCACAAAACACAGGACCTGCCAATCAGTTAAGGGTTAACGGAGCGGCTATTCTTCCATGGCGGCATCTAAGATGCCATCGGCAACGAAGATAGGGCAATCGAAGCGTAACGCCATTGCGATCGCATCCGAAGGGCGAGCGTCAATTGCAATTTCCTCTTTTCCCTTCAAGATATAAAGCTTTGCGTAGTAGACCGTGTTCCAGAAATCGTCAATGACGACTCGCGCGAGTGGAACCTCGGCTCGTTGCATAATCGTACGAATCAGGTCATGAGTAAGAGGACGATCTGGACGCGAACCTTCGTATTCCATGGCGATTGCCTGGGCCTCAAAGGCACCGATTAGAATGGGAAGTTTTCTTTGGCCATCCGTAACCAAGACAAATCGCGAGATTTGTCCGTTGTTCTCCGCGGCATAGACGCCCTCAACCTGGACTTCAATGAGTTCTCCCATTGATCCTGCTTCACGGATTGGCGCCCCGTTCTCATAGGGAAAGAAGGGGGGCGGCTCGTCCAAGTTTTCAGAACGTTCGGGCTCTTCGTATTCTTCTGGCATAAATCAATCGTTCCTGCGATTTCAAAGGGCCGGTTCTGATCCAGAAGTACCTTGGACCAGAACTGCGCTTTACTAGGTGCTCGCTTTCGTTCGAGCCACAACGCTTTCCAGAAATGCTAAGTTGGTTGGCGTGCGTTTGAGCAGTTTGATGAGGGATTCCGTAGCCTCAACCGAATTGGTTTGATTAGCCAACAATCGGTGAAGTTGGACGACACCATCAAGGTCTTCCTTCTTGAAGAGGAGTTCCTCGTGTCGAGTCGAGCTACGCTTGACGTCTACGGCTGGCCATAGTCTTCGTTCCGCCAAATCACGGTCCAGAACGATTTCCATGTTTCCAGTGCCCTTAAGCTCCTCGAAAATCGCATCGTCCATTTTGCTGCCTGTGTCAACAAGCACGCTCGAAACGACGGTAAGCGAACCGCCCTCTTCGATATTTCGTGCCGCGCCAAAGAAACGACGTGGCCGATATAGAGCGCCCGGATCCAAACCACCGGAAAGCGTTCGTCCTGAAGGATTGATTGTCAGGTTGCTTGCACGGGAAAGTCGAGTTAAGGAGTCAAGAAGAATGACTACGTCCCTACCAAATTCGACAAGTCTTTTAGCTTGTTCGAGGCAAAGTTCTGCCACTCGCATGTGGTTCTCAGGAGGTTCGTCAAAGGTCGAAGAAATAACTTGCCCTCGAACCGAACGACGCATATCCGTTACTTCTTCAGGTCGCTCGTCCACCAGCAAAACCATTAGATAGACTTCTGGGTGGTTAGCAGTGATCGCATTAGCGATCGTCTTGAGCATCATTGTCTTTCCAGCTTTTGGAGGAGAAACAATAAGGCCTCTTTGACCTTTACCTATAGGTGAAATAAGGTCGACGATTCGAGACGAAATATTGTCTGGAACCGTTTCCATGACCAATCTCTCGTTCGGATAGAGAGGAGTTAGCTCGTCAAAGTTCTTTCTCTTCTGCATTTCAGGAGATGCCGTGCCATAGCCGCTTACGCTTTCAACGCGCAGCATGCCCTGGTACTTCTCTCCTTCCTTTGGAAGGCGAACTTGTCCAAAGACGATATCTCCGGCACGCAAGCCAAATTTCTTGACTTGCGATTGGGATACGTAAACGTCTTGAGGCGAGGGCTGATAATTCTCTCGTCGAAGAAATCCCCATCCATCGGACATGAGATCCAAAATGCCACGGGAATAAATTGCCTGCTTATCCTCGTTGACGACGATAAGCAACCGCTCGATTAACTCGTGACGCAAGAGAGACTTGGGATCGATTTTTGCTGCCTTTGCTTCTTTGAGCAAGGCGGCTGGGGTCATCTTGTCGTAATGGTTATAGTCGAATTCTGGCAATAATTCCAGATCGGTTTGCGGGTCACTCTTCGGCATGCCTTCTCGGCCGCGTCCACGCTGCCGTCGCATACCGTTGTTATTATTGTTGCTATTGTTATTGTTACCGCCGCCGCCTTCTTGCGACTTGCGAGGTCGAAACTGATGGGTCATATAGTTCCTGAAGCTGGGTACTGGGCGCGACAAAAGGCAGGTGGTAACAAAGCCTCATTGGGAGTAGAACTACTCTTCGCGCAGAATCGCGATGTACGGGAGGTTACGATAACGTTCCGCGTAATCTAGACCATATCCTACCACGAATTCGTTCGGAATCTCGAAACCAATGTATTCAACTGGAGGATGAACCTTTCTAGCCGCAGTTTTGGACAGAAGTGCAACAACCTTAAGTGATTTGGGTTTACGAGTGGAGAGCAACTCCCGCAGGTGGCTCAGGGTAACCCCCGTGTCCACAATGTCTTCAACAATAATGACGTTTAAACCTTCGATATTGATATCTAAATCTTTACGAATTTGAACAATCCCTGTTGAAGACTTCCCGCCGTGATAGCTGCTGACCTGTAAAAAGGCGATTTGCGATTCACAAGTGAGACATCTACCGAGGTCAGAAAGGAAATGAATCGAGCCCTTAAGCACTCCAATAAGAAGTACCGGTTCCCCATTCAAGCTGGCTTCAATTTCGCGCGATAGCTCCCTGATTCGGGTCTGAACCTGCTCCGCGGAAAGTAAGACATCGAAAGTGGGGCTAGACATTCCGCCACGAATGTACCATCTGGGCACGGCAAGGCAACGATTCTTTGCCTCGCTTTCAAGACTTGATCTAAGAGCCGACATTGTCCCCAAGGACTTTCTGAATGCGACGGTTTTCGCGAATGACCCTTTCGCTAGCCTTTTTGAATTCTGCTGCAACCCACTCGACTCGTTCGAGTAATATATTTAGACGTTTGGCTAAATATCCCACGCTCTCGATTTATGGCAATTGACGAAGTTTTTAAAGCCTTGGCAGACCCCTCTCGGCGAAGGATTTTAAGACTTCTATCGAAGGGAGAACTCAATGCGGGCCAAATTTCCCAGGAGTTCCAAATCAGTGGACCATCTATGTCGCATCACTTCAGTGTCCTAAAGGCCGCGGATCTCATTGTCGGACGTCGAGACGGACAACAAATCTTTTACTCGCTTAATACGACCGTTGTTCAGGATGCGATGACCCTGTTTTTTGACGTTTTTTCAAAGGAAACCATCGAGGAGAATTCTCGTGACACTAAGGACTAGTTTGCTCATTCAGTTCGCCCTGTTGGCCCTCTCGCTCGTACTAGGCGTCTACTACGCCATGACGTTGCCCAGCATCGTTCCGACCCACTTCAATATTCATAACCAGCCCGACCAATATGGAAGCAAATGGGTTGCCGTCCTCATGGGACCCTGTTTTATGCTCTTCTGTATTGGGTTGACTGTTGCGATCCCCCGCTTATCTCCCAAGAACTTTGAAATCGAAAGATTTACTTCGACATTTGCTTACAGCATGGTTCTGGTCGCAGCACTTCAGTTTTATATTGCGATCATTATTTCACGAGCCACTGCAGGAGCCCATATCGACATCCTCAAAGGTCTTATGGCTGGGATGTTTATGTTCTTTGCACTGCTTGGAAATGTAGTAGGTCGAGTTAAGCGGAATTTTTACATGGGCGTGCGCACCCCATGGACCCTCGCAAACGAGCAGGTATGGGATGCAACCCATCGTTTGGCTGGCAAACTTTGGTTTATTGGAGGGCTAATCGGTGCAGCCCTTTCACTCATGGGCGCACCTTTCGCAGTTTCGATGACCCTGATTATGGGTATGGCCCTTTGGCCGGTCATTGCCTCTTACTTCATTTACAAGAAACTAAGTTGAAGCCAGACTAAAGAGATAACAACCGAGCAGCCGTTTCCATATCCTTGTCGCCTCGTCCGCTCATGTTGACGAGGACGCGCGTTCCAGCAGGTAGCAGATCACGATTCTTCAAGGGTGCAAATGCGTGAGCGCTTTCAAAAGCCGGAATCAGTCCTTCGGACCGTGCGACCCAGGTCAACGCTTCAAGTGCTTGATCATCATTTATGGCGATATATTCCACTCGCCCAATGTCCTTCAAGTAGCTGTGCTCTGCTCCAACACCGGGGTAATCCAGGCCGGCGCTCACGCTGTGAGTACCTAAGATTTGGCCGTCTGCATCCTGCATCAAATAGCTGTAGCTGCCATGAAGTACTCCTGGTGAACCTGCCGTTAGGGGCGCCGCATGCTTTCCAGAAGCTAATCCAAGGCCGCCAGCCTCGACACCAATAAGGCGGACCTCTGGATCCGGTACAAAGGCCGCAAACAAGCCCATCGCATTGCTTCCGCCTCCGACACAGGCAATACCGACGTCAGGCAGTCGGCCATACCGTTCAAGGTATTGTGCTCGGGCTTCGTCTCCGATGACGCGCTGGAACTCCCTTACCATGTAGGGATAAGGGTGTGGGCCCGCAACCGACCCGATGATGTAGTGGGTATCGCCAACGTTCGTAACCCAGTCTCGCATCGCTTCGTTCAGCGCATCCTTCAGGGTCTTCGTACCGCTCGAAACTGGATTCACTTTGGCACCAAGTAACTTCATCCGGAAAACATTGAGTTGCTGTCGGACAATGTCGTCCTCTCCCATATAAACTTCGCATTCGAGCCCGAAGAGAGCGCAAACCGTTGCGGTAGCCACGCCATGCTGACCCGCTCCCGTCTCTGCGATTATTCGCTTCTTTCCCATGCGAATGGCTAGCAGGCACTGACCTAACGCGTTGTTTATTTTGTGGGCACCCGTGTGATTCAAGTCCTCACGCTTAACGACAACGTGAAGGCCAGTTGCTGCGCTCAATTTTTTCGCTTCGGTTATGGGAGTTGGGCGACCAACATATTCCGAAAGGTAACCATGAAACTCCTTTCGAAAATCTTCATCGGCCCATGCACGATTAAATTCTTGCTCGAGTTCCTCCAAAGCAGGAATCAGGGTTTCTGGAACGTAGCGGCCACCAAATGCGCCGAATCGTCCTTTTTCGTCGGGGCGGATAAGCATTGATCTAGATTCTACTTGCCGTTGCTCCTAAGAGTTATCAAGCGAGGGCAGTCGATTCCGGGTTAGTTGCTTCAAATTAAGGTTCTGATTCTGCACAATGTGCGAGTGAGCGATATTCTCATCTTAGCTAGGGTTCGAATCCATGAGCTTGACGTGCCAATCATAACGGACTACTACTTTGATGTCAAAGAGCGACTGAGCACCGTTGAGGGATGCTTTGGACTAAGTGTTTGGAGGGATCAACGAGATCCTGAGTCGTTTCTGGTCGTCTATGAATATGCCGATCTAGAGGCAGCAGATAGGGGTCTGGTTGCCATTTCAGAGATTCGAGTCTTGGCAGAGTCTCAAACTGCGGCTTTCAGACCAGCAGACGTCCAAAGGTTGCGACTTAAAAAGTATTCGGGGAAGCGACTCTCAAAGACTGCAACTACGGCCGTACTTTCACTGAGTCAGAGGGTCGCGGACCCTGGCTATTCTCCGGAGTTAGTTGAAGAACTAGAGCGAATTTTTGTAGAGCTGGAGCTCATTCCAGGCTATCTAGGATCCGTAATCGGCGAGAATGACATTTTAGAGGAAGAAATCTTCGGGCTAGTCACATGGCAAAACCGAGAATCATTCCTTGCGTCCTTACCGCCAAGCATCCTTTCATATGACATTTCGCTCTACGGACGATTCTATTGAATCCGCATCTTAAGTAAATCTTCCTTGGCAATCCGGCCAAGTTAGGTGACAATTAGCCGAGCATTATTTTGAGATCCAGGTCACTTTACATAGCCGTGAGTATTGGCGTCTTGCTGAATGCGTCCGCATCAGCTCCGGCAAAAGACGTGTTTCGACCAGGCGCTCTCCAACAAGTCCAACTTGGAAAGCGTGCATCAAGCGAAATCAGGAAGGGTGAGCATGTCCTACCACTTTCCGATCCACGGGTCAAGACTTTGTTGCGTGTCGCAAGAAGAATTCTCGCTACGTTTGAGGAGAAAGATGCGATTTGGGAATACAGCTTTGACGTCATCGATTCCAAAGAAGTGAACGCCTTTGCGCTGCCTGGAGGAGCGACTTTTTTCTTTACAGGTCTGCTCGACAAGATGAAATCGGAGGACGAGCTTGCTGGTGTGTTGGGTCATGAGCTGACCCATGTCCGAAAGCAACATTGGGCATACGCTTATGCCGATAGCCAGAAAAGAAACCTCGGGCTCTCTATCCTTCTCATTGCTGCCCACGCTAATGACTCCGTAAGCAACCTCGTGGGGATTACGAATCAGCTACTTGTAGAACTGCCATTTTCTCGACACCACGAAACGGAAGCAGACGACGGAGGTTTCGATGCGGTTGTTGCAGCAGGGTACAACCCGGAAGGCCTTGCTGACACTTTTGAAACGTTGCGTAAAGTTGCCAAAGATGGATCACCGCCCGAGTTCTTCAGCGATCATCCTGACGACAAAAATAGGATCAAGCGGATTCGAGACAAGATCAGCAAATCGGGAAGGACTTATCCACCCCTTACTCCCTTGGATTACGTTCAGCCACCGGCTTGATTCAGACCCGCACGATCGAGCACTTCCCTCGAGTACTCAAAAACCATTTGGGTCAGTGGATTCCATAGGTAGTACAGATTGGGTAATTCTTCTAGGGTCGCTAAAAATCGACCTTCGGACTCTTCAGTCATGACAATGCTTACGTATTGCTCGACACGGGCAACAAAGCAATCCGCCCATTTGGATTCGATACCCTCTCCAAGCTGAAAGCAACCGAAATATTGCGGATCGCCAACTATTGCACCAGCTTCCTCGATGGCTTCCCTCCTAACAGCTTCTTTAGAGGTTTCGAGTTCCTCGACCCTCCCTGAGGGAATGCTCCATCCCCGATCACGAATATTGGCCAAGAGAATTCGGTCTTCGTCCCAAAGAAAACCAAGGCCGGCAAACGATCGAATAGGCGCACTAAAGGGCGCCTCGAAGAACTGCATTTTCTGTCCGCCGTAGGTGGACACCGGAAATCTCATCGACGGTAGATGAGAACCTTACCAATGATCTTGTCCATTGGAACCGGACCAAACTTGCGACTATCTTCGGAAGCAGGGCGATTATCACCGAGGAGATAGACATCTCCTTCAGGCACGACATATTTGCCTTGCGGTCTGAATGGGGCAGAATCGGGTCGATATTCCCATTCGACTTCTTCTCCTCCCATTTTGTAAACCCGTTTGATGATGTCACCGGGACCACCCGGGTCCTTCAGGACAACAACATCCTTGTCTTTGATAGGTCCGATAAGCCAATAGGCTTTACTCACCAGCACTCGCTGACCATTTTTGAATGTTGGAAACATCGATAGACCTGAGACCTGAATGGTCTTAAAGTCAACGTAGAAAAAAACGGCCAACACTAACGTGAGCATTAAGAAGACGCCGAAGCCGGTGATAACTCTTTTCTTTCCCTTCCTCATGTAATTTCTTTACCTTCGCTATTCCGATTTTGTCGACGAGACTTTATTAAATGGTCCGCTATACTAAAGACCGCCGTCTTGGCGCACGACCCATGGATGTAGTTCTAAAGAGCTTAACCCAAAATAGCAGTGAGATTCTGCTCATTTTAATCGTCGCTGTACTTGTACTAGCGATTATTTTAGTGCGTTCGACCCGTTTACAATCGAAGTCGCAGGCCCGTTGGGCCCACCTTTTACCCGAAGGTAAAGGCGAATCGCTTGAAACAATGTTATATGACCACCTTCGAGAGCGGATGCGAATCGAAGAGGAACTGGAGCATTTGCGAAGCCGTGCGCAAGAATTGGAACGAAAACTTGCCGAAAGCAAGCGACATCTTGGATTGGTGCGGTACGACGCGTTTGAAGATGTTCGAGGAAACCAGAGCTTCGCCATGGCAGTTTACGACGACCAAGGTAACGGTGCTGTTCTGAATAGTATCGTCGGTCGAGCGGATTGTCGGGTTTACTGCAAGCCTCTCCTAAACGGTAGATCGGAAAGAGATCTCTCACAGGAAGAACAGCGAGCCATTCGCGAGGCAAAGGCGACTGGCCCAAAAACCATTGTTTCACCTTGAAGGATCATGAGCGAGAGTTACCTCGACGATCATCTGTTGATCTCCCGTGCCCAGAACGGGGACCGAAGTGCGTTTAATGCACTGATCCGAAAGCATGAAGCACGCGCATACCAATATGCGTTTCGATTGACTCGAAATCCAGAAGAAGCCTCTGATGTTGTTGCGGACGCTTTCGTGCGTATTTTCAACGCAATCCATAACTTCAAAGGTCAGAGCGCTTTTACGACCTGGATGTACCGAATCCTCACCAATTGTTACTTGGACCTAAGAAAAAAAGAGCGTAACAAAGTTACGACGTCCCTTGAAGGAGTCTTACAAACGGATGACGGAGATGTTGAACGCCAGTTCGAAGATCCTTCGGCCACGCCTTATGAAGACACCGAACGGAATGTTCGAGAGAGGAGTATTGAAAGTGCGGTCGCACTTTTGCCCGAATATCAAAGGGCAATGATCGTCATGTATCACGCCGAGTCAATGACTTATGAGGAGATTGCAGCTGCACTTGACCTGCCAGTTGGCACGGTTAAAAGTAGACTCAATCGTGCAAGAGTTAGCCTACGTGAACTTCTTGTCAAAGACGAGGAACTTTTTAGGATTTAGGCAGTCCAACTACATGTGGGTCGGCACCTGTTGATAGCGGTGCATTAACAAGCTAATGAATCACGATAAAGCCAGAGACTTTTTTTCTTCCTACTACGAAGGTTCTCTCGAAGGCGGTCTTAAGCAGTCGTTTGAACTGAAGCTTAGCACGGATGCTTCTTTACAGGGCGATTATGCAGCCTTTGTCGAGACGATTCGTGAGCTTGATACGCTCCGTTTCGAAGAGATTGCAATACCAGTGTTCCTGAGTGATCGCATTGCAACTAGGTTGGAGCAGGTTCAAGAGAAGCCCAAATTTGGCTTCCCCGTTTGGTCCAACTGGTTACGAGGCTTTGCTGTTACTGGACTTGCCGCAGCAGCAATTGTTTTCGCTTTGCCTTTCTTCAACTCGAACAAGGGAGCATCAACCGCTGATTTAGTAGCGTCAGGTTCTAACCTTGATCAGATTCGGTTCAAAGTAGATGGTTCGAAGTTGGTATTGCAGTATCAACCCAGCAATCCAAAGACGCTCGTGATCTCTTCTCCGACAACTGGAAAAGAGATTCAACGCTTTGATTTGAATTCTCAGAGAGTCGAAAGTCCTATCGAGAATTCGCTGGCAAATCCGGCGATCTTTAAGATTCAGCCCATTGGCGATAAGAATTCAAGCCTTGTTGCTGTTCCTGGACAGTCGCCTTCAAAGGCAAAAACCGGCGAAGGATCTGTTCAGGATTTGTCACTAGCACTTGCCGGACATTATAGAATTCCGGTTGTTATCGAAGCCGCAGATGTTACTCACCGTGTCTCGTGGAATTTCTCCACTTCTGATGTCCGAGTGGCAGCCAATCAAGCAGTTGCAAACGAAGGATTCTCAGTTGACCAACGTCCCGACGGCTTAGTAGTTATCCTCGATCGATAAAGCTTTAAAACATACCACCCCCTGAAGCCCGCAACCTCCCCAGGAAGCGGGCCCATTTTTTGTTGATCACTTGCTTCGCGCCCCCGTCGATTTCGATCAAATCGTCCCTATCTCCAGTCAAATGGAATTCCTAATCCCACTGCCACGTACTGCGATTCACTTAACAAGAAAGAATGTTCCCCCGAAACGAACGGCCAAGCGGAGCGACCCAAGAAACAACCAAGGCATAAACCGAGCAAGTCAGCCAATACCGACCAAAGCAAGAAAGAAAGCTTCCCCAAAAAACTAATCCAGTTCGTTTTCAGTCCCTTTCCATTCGTAGCCACTCAGCAAGGTGCAGTCAGCCGATTCCTGTCTGAGTGGGCTCCGCCCCACGAGTTGAATCGGCGCACCGAGCGCAGTTGCGTAAGCGATGGATCAGGACAGAAACCGAACGGCCAAGCGGAGCGACCCAAAAAACAACCAAGGCATAAACCGAGCAAGTCAGCCAAAGACCAGCCAAAGCAAACAAGAAAGTATGTTCCCCAAAAAACTAATCCAGTTCGTTTTCAGTCCATATCCATCGTAGCCACTCAGCGAGGTGCATTCAGCCGACTCTTGTTTTAGTGGGCTCCGTCCCACGAGTTTGAGTCGGCGCACCGAGCGCAGTTGCGTCAAGCGATGGATCAGGACAGAAAACGAACGGCCACAGCGGAGCGACCCAAGAAATGTACAGGGCCAACAACCGATCAAGCCAGCAAATAACGACCAAAGCAAACAAGAAAGAATGTTCCCCAAAAGGTAATCCAGTTCGTTTTCAGTCCCTATCCATCGTAGCCACTCAGCGAGGTGCAGTCGCCGATTCCTGTCTGAGTGGGCTCCGTCCCACGAGTTGAATCGGCGCACCGAGCGCAGTGGCGTTAAGCGATGGATCAGGACAGAAAATGAACGGCCAAGCGGAGCGACCCAAAAAACAACCAAGGCATAAACCGAGCAAATCAGCCAAAAACCAGCCAAAGAACAAAAAGCGCCCCAAACCCCAATCCAGTTCGTTTTCAATACCTATCCATTCGTAGCCACTAAGCGAGGTGCAGTCAGCCGACTCTTGTCCGAGTGGGCTCCGCCGCACGATTTGAATCGGCACATCGAGCGCAGTGGCGTAAGCGATGGATCAGGACAGAAAACGAACGGCCACAGCGGAGCGCCCCATCGGAAATGCAAAAGACATAAACCGATCCAAACTCCCCCTTAAACCGCCAAGTCTTTAAAACAAGAAATCCATTTATTTAAGAAAAAGTAAAAGATTGTTTAAGTTTTCTAAAATGATGTACAATGTTCTCGTCAGTAATTGGGGAGTTTGATTAAAGAAATGAATACAAGCCGAGTTTTGAGTTGGGAGTCGCATTTAATCGTCCGAGCGGCGGGCGGCGATCAAATCGCGTTCGAGCTTCTCTCCGACATATACCGGCCGGTGCTGATGAGCCTTGCCATGAGGATGCTGCGAAATGCCGACGATGCCAACGACGCAGTCCAAGACACTTTGCTAAAAGCATTCCGAGCCATCAACGATTTCGATCCAGAACGACCACTTAAGCCTTGGTTGTGCCGGATCTGTTCCAACTGCTGCGTCGACGCAGTCCGCTCTCGAAAGCGAGACGGCGATTCGCTCGATCAGCACGAATACATGCTCGCCGACTCATCCGAAGTCGATGGAACCGCTACCGGCTCCATCCGACAAGGACAAGTTGTTGAGGCCATTGAAAGGCTGCCTGAAAAGTATCGACGCATTATCTTCATGAGGCACTTCAAGCACATGGACGTAAACGAAATCGCCGTTGCTCTAGATAAGCCAGAAGGCACAATCAAGAGCTGGTTATTCCGAGCCCGAGCCCTGCTAAAGAAAGACCTACACCTAGCTCTGAACTAAGCCGCCCGCCAACTCAAAGCAAAACAAAATCGGGACCATCTGAATAAGGTGGCCCCGTTTTTATGTGTCACGTTACTTGCGTCGGCGCACCGACCGAAGTTGCAACAAGTGATTTAACAGAACAGAAAACGAACAGCCAACCGGAGCACCCCAAGAATAACAAAGCCAACAAAACAAGCTACGAAGCAAATACCGGTCAAAGCAAGCCCGAAGGAATGTTTCCCAAAAAACCAATCCAGTTCGTTTTCAGTCCCTATCCATCGTAGCCACTCAGCGAGGTGCAGTCAGCCGATTCCTGTCTGAGTGGGCTCCGTCCCACGAGTTGAATCGGCGCACCGAGCGAAGTGGCGTTAAGCGATGGATCAGGACAGAAAACGAACGGCCAAGCGGAGCGACCCAGCGAAAGACCAAAGACAACAAAACGATCGAGCCAGCAAAAGAAAACGGCCAAAGCGACTAAGAAAGTTTCCCCAAAAACTAATCCAGTTCGTTTTCAGTCCCTATCCATCGTAGCCCCTCAGCTCGGTGCATTCAGCCGAGACCTGTCCGAGTGGGCTCCGCCCACGAGTTTGAGTCGGCGCACCGAGCGCAGTGGCGTAAGCGATGGATCAGGACAGAAAACGAACGGCCAAGCGGAGCGACCCAGGGAAACAACAGACACAACCAATGATCAAGCCGGCCAAGACATCAACAAGGGAAACAAGAAAGTTTCCCCAAAACCCAATCCAGTTCGTTTTCAGTCCCTATTCATCGTAGCCACTCAGCGAGGTGCAGTCAGTCGACTCTTGTCCGAGTGGGCTCCGCCCACGAGTTTGAGTCGGCGCACCGAGCGCAGTGGCGTTAAGCGATGGATGAGGACAGAAAACGAACGGCCACAGCGGAGCGCCCCAACGAAAGATCAAAGACAACAAAACGACCGAGCCAGCAAACAGCTCAAAGCAAGCCCGGAGGAATGTTTCCCAAAAAATAAACGGCCACAGCGGAGCGCCCCAGGAAAACAACCACGGCAAAAACCGATCAAGCCAGCCAAAAACCGTCCAAAGAACAAAAAGCACCCCAAAACCCAATCCAGTTCGTTTTCAGTCCCTATCCATCGTAGCCACTCAGCAAGGTTAAGTGAGCTGACTCATGTCTGAGTGAGAGAACCGTCATTACGAGTTGACAAAGCGAGCTGAGCTTAGTCGCTTTAATCGATGAGTGGGGAACGAAAATAAACAGCCATAGCGGAGCGCCGCAAGCAAGACACCAACGTCGAAAAATGGGGAGAAACACAAACCAAAGGTAGTCCGACTAACCGAGATAACGAGACATAGTGTCATCCGAGATTCGAAATCCAGAACTAGTTCTTCAGTACAAAACGTGGCATGTGAGTCAACATATGGTCTGGTCCAACCTTTGACCAACGCAACGGCTTGACCTGAGCCCATCGAGAGAGGCGATATCCCAAGTCGTCACCCCGAATCAACCCATTGGGGCCCCAGTAGACCACATTTCCTGCAAAGCCAAGCTCCATTTCGTGGCCGGATCTCGAGGTCCAATTGCTCCAATCCCGCATAGTGAAAAGTCCTCGTCGACTCGGACTGACGTCGAACCTTAGGCCCTTTCTTGGTAAAGACTGGGTCTTGCCTAAAAATGTAAAAGTAACATCTGAATCTCTGAGAATAATGTCCCCATCTTGCCGGCCCACATATAAGTACGCACCAGCAATGAAAGCACAACTGGCAACTAAGGGAAGCCGCATCCGCAATGGGAACTGTGCAATGCGAGCAATTAGCAAGTAAGAACAGATTCCGAGGCCCGCACCACTAATAATCCATTCATAAGGTAGGCAAGTCAGTGAAAAGAGGAAGAAATAGGCAATGACAGCTAACAGAGGCCAAAGTTTTGGTGATTTTAGGCGCAGTTTGCGATGAACAAGCACACTCGAAAGGACAGCCGGAACAGGCATGAATGCAACGGCCCAAGAAGAATCATTTCCAACTGCGTAATAAGTCTCAATCACTATCAGGTCCTTACAGTTGGTGCCAGATTACCCATGCCGATTCATGCATCACGTTTCATTCGCAAATTGTATGAAACCAGATCAAGTTGATCTTAGGAAGCTACATAGTCGATAAAAACGATTTCGCTAACAGCAGGCGTCCCCTGCCTCACGAGAACAGCTATCTGGTTTGAACCCGTAATACAAGGTGAAGATACGTCCCCAGTCGGGAATCCCTCAAAGCTTGACAAGGCAAAGGTTTTCAAAGTACTGAGAGAGTTTGTATCCAGAATCGAAAGCTGGCTGCCCGCCACATTTGGAACATTGGAAAGAGCGATTCCCCTGTCAGCATCTGGGAACGGCTTTAGTGCAAACGTAAAGCCAGGCACCGTAAACCTACCCACTGAGCTCTGATCGGACTCAGAAAACACGGAAGTACCTATGAAGCATTTTCCGCGGGATGTAACGACGTAACTCCAATCACCTGACGTCGAGTTTGGCAAGATTTGAGTTGTCGTGGGGGGAATTCCGGTAACCGCGGTTGAGCAATAGACGAGCGTCGGCCTCACGAGAGTGTACAAAGACTTCCCATCGCTCGAAAAGCACGCATCACCATAAGAGGGAATCCCAGACCCAATATAGACTCCTCCGAATCCGGTGACGCCTTCAGTAAAGACCCTAATTCCATAGCTCGGATGCATCGCCCCCAAGCTATTCATGACGGCAACCGCAAGCGTATTGGGATGGCCCGGCTGAGTACGAATGCTTAACGCATCAATCGGTGCCGATGCGTCGTGCTCAAGGGCTGGATCAATAAAGTAGGACAATTTCGTGGACTTGGTTGCCAAATCTACTTTGAATATCTGCCCTCCACTTCTAGTGTAAAGAAACTGGCAGTCATCAGTAATGGCAAGCTCACCTACCATAGCCACCATCGGAATCGCCCCAACGGCTTTCCCGGTTTTCGGATCCACAATGGAAATCAAGTTTCGCTTAAGGTCAGTCGAATAAACCACCCCACGCATAGAATCAAAAGCCAAATAGGAAGCCTCGATTCCTGTGCGGCGAGCCCGGTTCGTTACCGGCGACACCTTCGAAACGGGCGTTACCTCTACACTCTGCCCCCCACAACCGTAAACAATCGCCAGAAGCGCTAAATAACCGGTTAAACGACAAACCCGCATCCTGACATTGTACGCCTAATGTCATAAGTCTGAGAATCAATGGGTCAAATTGACCCAAAATCCGAACCCAATCCAGTTCGTTGCCAGCACCAATGCACCGACCGTATTGAAGTTATGCCTGGGTATGAGGCAGAAAAGCAACAGCTTCCGCCGGCCGATCAAAGTCGAAAGAGGGAACTCAAAGAGTAGCGACAAGATCTGACAAACACGGGTCCTAGGACGATTAGCCTATATGCC
>JBBQZV010000036.1:0-20798 GCA_038207365.1 Fimbriimonadales bacterium
ATCGTAGCCACTCAGCGAGGTGCAGTCAGCCGACTCTTGTCCGAGTGGGCTCCGCCCCACGAGTTTGAGTCGGCGCACCGAGCGCAGTGGCGTCAAGCGATGGATCAGGACAGAAAACGAACGGCCAAGCGGAGCGACCCAGGGAAACTACAAAGCCAACAAATCCTAGAGCGACAGCCATATCCGGACAAAGAAAGAATGTTCCCCAAAAGGTAATCCAGTTCGTTTTCAGTCCCTATCCATCGTAGCCACTAAGCGAGGTGCAGTCAGCCGACTCTTGTCCGAGTGGGCTCCGCCCCACGAGTTTGAGTCGGCGCACCGAGCGCAGTGGCGTCAAGCGATGGATCAGGACAGAAAACGAACGGACACAGCGGAGCGCCCCAGCGAAACAGCAAAAACAACACCCCATCAAGCCAGCCAAAAACCGGCCAAAGCAACCAAGCCACAACAAAGTAACCCAGTTCGTCTTCACTCCCCATCCATTCGTAGCCACTCAGCAAGGAGCAGTCAGCCGACTCTCGTACGAGTGGGCTCCGCCCCACGAGTTGAATCGGCGCACCGAGCGCAGTGGCGTCAACCGATCGATAAGAAATCGAACTAGGCAAAGCCATATCCACTCGCTCGCCTGTGATCTCACACCTCTCCCCACGTCAAAAAAGGAAACTTTTCTAAAAAAACATTGACTACTCGCATAGTCAAGCGTTAATATTGACTATGCGAGTAGTCACCACAAATCATGAATGAATCAGCACGAATTGAATTGCCCTCGTTGGGAGATCAACAGCTTGATGCCCTTCGTTTCATCTCCGACCACGCACCCATTACCGTTGGAGAAATGGCAAAGGAATACGGAACGCCACGAAATCTAGCTCGAACCACGATCTTGACTGTCATGGAGAGACTCCGAACAAAGGGCTTCCTTACACGGCGCAAAGTGGCTGGCATTTACTACTACTCGCCTAAGAACAATCATGAGGAAGTCATGAATGGAGTCGTCTCGGACTTCATCCATCGGACTCTCGGAGGCTCCATGTCTCCATTCGTAAATTACTTGGCTGAAACTGGCAAGCTTTCCCAAACCGAAATTCACGAGCTACGCAGGATGGTCGAAATCATCGAGGCTGACGCGATCGAGCAGGAGGAATCCAAGTCATGAACCATACCGTTGACGATTTGAATTTCTATTCCGCTGGCTGGATCCAGGATCTCTGGAGAGCTTCGTGGCAAGGTGGGCTCTTCATAGCTGCAATCTGGATCATATGTCGATGTTTTCCTCGCATCCCTGCATCGATTCGTCATTGGTTCTGGATTATTGCTGGCCTCCAAATGATTGTCCGGCTTTTGGCACCGGCATCTATTCCCGTTCCCATACTTCCTGCCCATGTGTCCCCGACGACAGCTGTGGAAAGCAGTTTGGAGAGAGCCACGGCAACGACAGTATCTGGAACCACTGGAAGACAAGGAACGACCCTAAACGTCGTGTCGATAGAAAACCCTGTTCAAGAGTCTCACACGCCTGCTATGCCCCTATTCTTGGGCTTGGTTTGGTTAGGGGGCCTAACTTTCTTCCTGGCATCCTCATTACGCAAACTGCTTCGCACGGGCGATTTGCGACGAACATTTGTCACCATCGAAGATCCTAGGCTTCTACAACAGCTCGAAGAACTCTCCCATCGACTTGGAATTCAAGCACCGCGCTTGGTCGAATCTCGCCTAGCGCCTTGCCCTTTGCTGGCAGGTTGGTTGACGCCAACCATTGTGCTTCCCGAAGGATCAACTTCTGCCTTTTCAGATGACGAGTCCCGCATGGCACTGGCACATGAACTGGTCCACCTAAAACGAAAAGACCTTTGGCTCGACCTCATTCCCACAATTGCCTTGGTTATCTTCTTTTTTCACCCCTTGAGCTGGCTGGTCGCATCTGAAGCAACTGCAGCACGCGAAGAAGCCTGCGATATTGAATCACTAAGCATCAGCGGTGGATCTCGTGCCGCTTATGCCCGACTTTTGCTCAACTCAGCTCAAGCCAGCTCATCGCTTGCTGTGATGGGCTCGGCCTTCGGTTACCGCCTTATTAAAAGGAGAATCTCTATGCTCAAAACCTCACAAACCGGATATGGTCCCATCGCTAAACGAGCGTTTTCTTGTGTCCTGGTACTTTCAACCGTCATCGCTCTACCGTGGTCCGTAACTGCACAATCTGCCTCTAAGTCTTCCACTCAGGCGAAAAAGGCTCCGGCTAAACCCAATAAACAGAAGGTAGCGACAAGATCATCAATAGCATCGAATCTTAAGCATGTAGTACCAACGCCTCCAGCCATGCTTGCTGGACCAGCCGCACCAAATGCTAGGCCTCCCCATTTTGGAATTCCTGTTGATCCTTCACGAGCGATTTCAGCCCCAATGCCGCCAGCCATGCTTGCTGGACCAGCCGCACCTAATGATGGGCCCCCCCACTTTGGAATTCCTGTCGATCCGGCTCGAACCATAAATGCACCGATGCCTGCACTATCAGTTCCAGCAGGGCTTGCACCGGCTCAAGTTGCAGCGGGTGCGCCACGATCAAGGCACGCTACGCAATATCTTGTAGCAGATGCAGCCCGTCCGCCCCTAATCCCTACTCCCATGGTTCAAAGTCTTCGGTCAAATGTTTCGCAACTAAAATTGCCTGCCCAGAGCGTGCGAAACGCGATGCCTCCTCAAGTAACCCAATACATTTTGCCAGGAGGTCAGGTAATTGCAGCAGATGCCCCTCCCGCATTGGAACAGTGGGACAATACACATTCAGTAACGCTAGATGGTAAAGGTTCATTGGACATACGCTTAGAGAATGTGGACATCAAAACTGCTCTCAAAGAATTATGCAAAGCAGTCAAACTTGACTACATCATCCGATCGGATGTTAGGAAAGACACGGTCACACTTTCCCTCCATCACGTACCTGCAGTAGTAGCCATCGAAGCGATTCTCAACGCTGTCGAACAGAAAGTAACTTATCGGGTAGACGGTGGTGTTTACCACTTCATCCCAAAAGATTAGCTAATCTCTCTGACCCCGGTAGCCACTAAATATAAGTGACTACCGGGCTTTTTTTAGAATGCGAGACCACTATATTGACTTTTGATGTACCATAAGTCCAGAGGTACTTATGCGATTTAAAACGGACATCGAAGCGCTCATCCTCGCCACTCTGGAAAATGGACCCAAACACGGATATGCAATCGTCAAGACCTTGCGAACTCAGTCCGATGGATTGTTTAAGTTGAACGAGGGTCAGCTCTACCCACTACTTCACTCCATGCAGGAAAAAGGATTGATTCGAGGCGAATGGGAAACAAGTGAGACGGGCCCCGCACGTAAAATCTATATCATTCTGGAAGCTGGGAATGCCGAGCTAGAAAGCCGTAGATCTGATTGGAACGAATTCGCCGCATCTGTTAAACGTTCCCTGTTCCCAGTCCAAATCACGCAAAAGGGGGAAGCCCGTGGCTAACTTAATTGACACCTACCTTCACCGAGTCGAGCAACGATTGGTCAAACGCATGCCGCGACCCAATGCTGAAGAATGCGTGCGAGAGATCGGAAGTCACCTAATCGAGGACGTTCAGAACCAAATCGAGTCGGGGATGAGCCTTGAAGACGCTGAGATCCGAGCCATCCAAAATCTGGGAAGCGACAGACTTATTGCGGATTCGCTCATCCGAAGCCACTCGAAAATCGATAAGCTTTCCGTTTGGAGAACCAGTTGGGTATCCATGACGATACTGCTACTTTACGGAATCATTCCCGTTACATTCATGCAGTTTTCGCCAGTCCCGGAATGGCTGCTGAGCTTCGTAGGCCTCCTTCCTACGTGCTTCCTCGCATCATTTTGCTACGGGATTTGGCGCAGCCGAAGAATTGTAGTCAAGCCCGTAATCACCTGCGTCGCAATCGTTTTTGCATCGGTCATTTTCGAGGCCGTTCTCTTCAGCCCGTCTGGCGTCACTCCCATGTCAGCACGCGCACGTAATGTAATGGTATCTAATTTCGAATCCTCCATTGCCTCAATGGACGCCAAGTTAGTGGCTGCAAAAGATATACAACAAGATCAATTATTCCCCATAGTCTTTCGAGATAAGAACGCATACTTGGCACCAACGACAGACTTAGGAACTGTCCAGTCGGAGATCGCAGGCATTCCATTTACACGTTCCACGGGATACCAGTGGTCAACTCATCTTGATTCGTTCGAAACAGAAAAGGAAGCAAGAATGCACTGGAAGAAGTTCGGGCAAGCCTATATTGATTCGACAACAATCGAACTCAACGAGCAACGAAACAACCAGGAACAGGTTAGATCTCAAAGATTGGACTCTACAACTGCGGTTGGCATTGCGAAACGAACCGGCTTAGGTGCACTAACTGTTGTGGCGTTTGTGCTCGCTCTCAACTTCGCCGTTTTGGGGCTATCTCACTTGATTCGGGTAATCGTTCGTCTAAAATGGCGACCCGCAAAGCTTGCGAGCACCTGAGGTTTCGTTTTTCGCCTAGAATTCTCAAAGTACCGTTCCGAGTTCGCACTCTGCGACGTCAGAAGTCTTGACCGTGCTAAACCAAAGAAAATTGACGCCGCAGGGAGTTGCGTGCCGCAAGTTGCCCTTGTTCTCGCTGGCTTTGCTTTCGCTATCCGTAGGTGCGCAAGCTTCTCAGAAGCCTCCAACTGATGATCCGACCGCACCACTACGGCGATTCCCCCTTTCGATCCGAGTTCAACGTCCCGACATCGGAGGTGAACCTGTCTCAATCCTAAGGATCAATGCCCTTCACCCCAAGGACTCCGTCTTCGTGTCGGTAGATGACAAGCTAAAAGGAAACTGGACACTTGTTGCCGCCACGGTTGGTGCTGGACAGAAAATCCATGTTAAGAGCTGGAACCTATGGGAAAAGAACAATACGCGCAAACCCATTGATACGGGCCCTATTCCCGATGCAGATGTGGTCCCTCTCTATTTTGTTGTGCTGAACAAGCACCGCGAAAAGCGTGTTCTCGAAGGCATTCGGCATGCGCTGGAAACATCTAGTCAAGAGATCGTTTCCCAAACCGCCATCTTTCAATCGATTTACAAGCAGCAAAACCGACTGCTTAATTTCATGACCGCCTACGCCGCTCTGGGACCCAAAACGTGCCCCGATCCGAAGAGCCTTAAGAATCGTGTTGACGAAATTAATATGGACCTGGGAGCGTCTTACGACCCTGCTGCCCAAACAACATCCCCGGGGCAATTGCAGCATAGTCTTGATGCAGGTATCACGGTCCTTGGTGCGTTTCGACAGTCTCCAGATAATCCTGCCCCAGCTGCAGTCGCTGCACGAAGCCAATTACCTTCAGTGGTTTCAGATTGGATTGGGTTGGTCGGAGACCTCATGCACGTCTTTATTAAGCCACCGCATGACGTTAAGCTCTCATTCGTACCCGCTTCCGCAGTTGAAACCGACTCTGGTAATGCAGAGGGTGTTCAACTTGTAACCGAGCGGGTCCTGGAAACTTCCGATGACTCACTGCCCTCGATGGTTTACCGACCTTTGTTTGAGCGTCAAGAAAGCCAAAAGCTGATCCCTCTAACTTTGGCTCAGAATCAAATCCTTGCCGGTGACCAAGAAATCTCGATACCTCTAGGCAAAGAAAGTCGGGATCTGTATCAACGTCCTTTGGCTTGGAATTGGGAATGGAGCACGGATGGTTCCGCATTTTCAACCATTGCCGGTGCCCGTTTGATTCCCGGACGAGGTCTGGTGGCACCCATTTCTCCCGAGTGGTGGGGCCAATCCCAAGTGCGCCACGTTTACCTTCGCTCGCGTATCGGTTTTGCGACTGCTCAAACCAACTCATTCGAGGTCGCCCACGTGCTGCCTCAAAAGTGGGAACTTGATCCTAAGACCTCACCGGATTGCGCTGCAGGAGACTATTCCGTTGCGCTCCGCATGAACCGAAATGGTCCGGTCCAACCCTTTTACCGATTCGTATCTGTTGCTCTTCGTGACTCAGCGGGTCATCTCATTCCGGCCGACGACGCCGGTTATGACGGTGCACTGCTAGCAAAGTTTAACCTCAGTAATGCGTCTCCTGGACCTGCCCAAGTGATCGTACAGCAAGCTGACTCCGAAAAGCCAGACGCTCCAGTCAACGTATTTATCGCCCCAAAGCATCCCAATGTTTCGATATTCTGCGGTAAAGGAGATAAGGTTCTGAGAATAAGCGGACCTGAGGCAAGTTGGGTTAAGTCCGTTCAAATCCCTCCATTGTTTGTCCAAGAAATCGACGAGTCAGAAGCAGCCAATAGGAGATTAACTCTCTCCGGACCGGTTCCAGCAAGTGTCCGAGCCATTGAAGTAACTTACCGAGATCCCCAGCGCGGCTTCGAATGGAGCCACCTAGAACCCATTTCCGTAGGACAACCTCGGCCTAGAGTCGTGCCTGCTGTTATCGGCAATATTCCTTCGACAGTTGCAGTGGGATCGGGTCCAGACCCAACTTGGGCCATTGCCACAATGCCATCTGGTTGGATCCGCTCAAAGCAACCTGTTCGAGTTCAAATGAGCGCAGTTCAGCCGTTCAATTGGACTCATGACGTCGCCTTGGAACTAGGATTCGGCTCCGCTGGCGACGTGCAGACCGCTCTGACACTTCCGGAAGGACCTAATTTCGCGCTCGACGGTGCAAGTTCAGAGGCTTATCTAACCCTCGACATGGACACGGCGTTGCCTCCCAATTCAAAGAGGAACGCGGGCCTGCTTTGGGTCAAACTAACGCGAGCAGACCTAGGAAGCCCTTGGACCTTAGTGACGACCAAGTCCGAGTCGGGTAATTCACCTGTGCGATTCGTTAAGCTTCCAACGATTCAAACCGTTCAAGCAACGGCCAACTCCGTTCGAATCACGCTTTCTGGCGTAGAGCAGGTTCTCGGCGCGAAATTCCCTGGCCAAGCCGCGTTCACTCCGCTCCAGCTTCAAGATTCGACCCCCGGTAACCTAATCGGTGTGATCGAAGGGCCGCTCGGAGCCACTGAATTTGACCTAGACATTCGAGACGCGAGTGACGGAGTCATTCACATCAAGATAGTTAAGGCTCCCTAGGAATCGAGAGACTGGGGAACCCATTCAAGCCTTACTCAGCAACCAACGAAAGTGATCCTGGATCCTAACCCAAATCAGTACAATGGATTGGGATCCAGAACTATGAATTGCAGCGCATTTCGACCATTTGTCCTTTTCGGAATCCTAACAGCACTTCTTGGGATTCCCGAAGTTCCCCAAGCCCAGAACCTTCAAGATCTGACCCAGTTGCGCGACGCGAAGAATTTTCGGCACTCATCCGGCAATGCGGATTGGAAGCATTCGAACGTTGATTTTGGTCCGATCCTTCCCGGCAAGACCGTAACACTTGCGGACGTGAAGGGCTCAGGAACAATCCGCCACCTATGGATGACTGTCCTTCCTTCCGAGCCTGGATATTCCAGACTACTTACCCTGCGAATCTACTGGGACGGCGAGAAGTACCCAAGTGTCGAATGCCCTATTGGCGATTTCTTCGGAGTTGGACACGGGCTGGATGAGAATGTGACCTCAATTCCAGTGAGAGTCTCTGCAGAAGGTCGAGCACGATCATGCAATTGGATCATGCCCTTTCGTCGTTCAGCGCGTGTCACCGTCTCAAACGATGGCGCTCTGGCTACGTGGGGCTTTTATTACCAAGTCGATGGCGAATATAGCAAAGTTTCAGCAAGCACTCCCTATTTTCATGCTTCCTATCGCCAAGCGTTTCCCTGTGCGCCAGGAAATTATGTCGTCGCAGATATTCGGGGACCTGGTCACTACGTTGGAACTGTTTTGAGCAATAGGTCCACAAGCAACGGCTGGTGGGGAGAAGGAAACGATTACTTCTTCGTGGACGGTGAAGTCGATCCGAGCCTAAGGGGAACGGGTATGGAAGATTATTTCGGCGAAGCTTGGGCACTTCGAAAGACGACCGGACCTTACGCTGGCTGCTCCGTCTTCGAAGGCGGGTTCGCAGGAGCTAGAGCAACGTGCTTCAGATGGCACATTGGTGATCCTATATCTTTCAAAAAGAACTTACGCGTCGAATTCCAGCATATGGGAGTGGGAAAAGGTCCAAATGGAGACGAACGCAACGACGTCGAACGGCCCGATGAGTTTTCATCCGTTGGATTTTGGTACCAAATGGAGCCTCATCAGCCCTTTCCAACCTTGCCACTAGGTCCCGACAGGCTTCCATTCGACTACCGGCACTTCGTGGACGCAGAGAAACTATCGATTGAATCACCTCGATCAGGCAAGACCACGATCGTAAAGATCAATGGCCTTCGCTCTGATGCCCAACTTGAATGGAGCAAGGCAGAAGACAATTCAGAACTATCCCTGCCATTTACGGTACCGACTAACGGTATATATCAAGTCATGGCCCTCGTTTCCAAACGAAACGACGGAGGAGAAGGTAAGTTTTTTGTCGACGATCAGCCTCTTGATCGAGTCTCATTCTATGACCCAGACTTCCGGACTCTCCAAGAAGTGGCCTTGCCCATGACCCATCTGTCCGCTGGCGCTCACAAACTGAAATTAGTTTGCCTGGGCAAGAAGCCAGAAGCAGATCCAGGAAGTTGGTTTGCTATCGACGGTTTCATTGTCCAACCCATGCGTACTGCCAAGTAGTTCTGCTCTAGCTTGACCGTACCCGACTGACAGCATCGTTCCATCCTTCGATAAGTTCCTGCCTCCGTGCCTCAGTAATCGAAGGCGCAAAGGTTCGATCAATGGTCCAGTTAGCTTCGAGTTGCGAAGTGGACTCCCAAAGTCCGCAAGCCAGACCAGCCAAATAGGCAGATCCTAGAGCGGTCGTCTCCGTGAAACGAGGACGGACAACGGGAGTCCCCAGCAAGTCCGCTTGGAACTGCATGAGAAAGTCGTTACTGGATGCTCCACCGTCTACACGGACCTCGGTAATAGCCTGCCCATGATCTTTGGTCATAGCAGCTAAGACATCTCGGCACTGGTAAGCAATGCTCTCAAGAGTCGCCCTCACAATATGAGCTTTTCCTGTGCCGCGCGACAGGCCCAGAATGGCTCCACGGGCATAGGAATCCCAATAGGGAGCGCCAAGCCCCGTGAACGCGGGAACGACATACACCCCAGCCGAGTCGTGCACTGACCGTGCAATTTCTTCGGCTTCCGAAGAGTGTCTAATGAATCCCATCTCGTCTCGAAGCCATTGGACAGCTGCGCCTGCGACGAAGACGCTTCCCTCAAGAGCATAGGTATTGGCACCATTACTCGATGCAGCTACCGTGGTCAATAGTCGATTAGTTGATGATAGAGCCTGCGAACCTGTATTCATCAGGAGAAAGCAACCGGTTCCATAAGTGCACTTCACCATGCCAGGATGGAAGCAAGCTTGACCGAACAAGGCAGCCTGTTGGTCGCCAGCTATCCCTGCTATTGGAATCGATGCTCCAAACAAGCTGGGATCCGTGTATCCAACAATTTCACTCGAAGCTACAACTCGGGGCAAGATGGATTCTGGAATACCAAAAACTTCGAGCAACTCCTTCGACCACTCCATCCGGTGGATATCGAACAACATCGTCCGACTCGCATTCGTGACGTCCGTCACGTGCACCTTCCCGCCCGTGAGCCGCCAAATCAAGTAGGAATCGACCGTCCCAAACGCGAGGTCACGATGACCCATCGTTATGTTTTTGAGTAGCCACTCAAGTTTGGTTGCACTAAAGTAGCTGTCAGGAATCAGTCCCGTCTTGGCCTCTATCAATGCGTCAATGCCTTGAGATTTGAGCTCGAAACACCGATCAGAGGTTCTTCGATCCTGCCAAACAATAGCAGGATGAACCGCCTTGCCCGTATTGCGATCCCAAAGAATCGTCGTTTCTCGCTGATTCGCAATACCTAAAGCTGCGATGTCTGTCCCGGCAGCATCCGCCATTCGCATCGCCTGTTGTGCGGCTTCAATTTGGGTCTGCCAAATCTCTTCTGCGTCGTGCTCGACCCAACCAGGGAACGGATAATATTGGCGAATTTCCTTCTGAGAAATCGCAATGGGGGATCCCGCTTGGTCAAAAACAATAGCCCGAGACGATGTGGTGCCCTGGTCTAGAGAAAGGATAAACATTCCGTTTTGAACTTAAGAATCCGCTCTTGCGTTCGATCCCTCGACCGGCGCAAGTCCCTCAATTCGTTCCGTTACCGGCGCGATGTCAGGAAGCTGTCCACCAGGCACATTCAAATAAAAATAGGCGGTCACCGACCAATCGTCCTGCCTCCAGAAATTGCACCAGCACTCTGGGAAATCCTCATCTCGTATATCTGGAGTAGGTTCCAGGTCCATCAAGGGGATGAAGCCACGCTCCGTCATAGGATGGAGTGAAACAGGAATGATAGCCATACCTTCGTCCATCATTTTGATCGTTTTAGCCTTTCCTGCTCCGCCAATGGTTTGGATGGCGATGCGACATCCATCGTCGAAGAACACGGGATCGTCAACGTGATAACGGTAAAAAGCCCACTGCCCTAGTTTCTCGTCTGCGATGGAGCAGCCTTGAGTCCGCTGAATATACATTCCTTGGCCCCACCCTGTTCCGATGTAATCCTCGGTCCCTGTGCCGCAGAGAGTTGGATTCTCGTCCTCTCCGAACCATGCCTTGACTTCACCCTCGCCAAACCAAGAGCCTTCATATCCTGGATCTGTAATGACTCCAAAATGGCACCCGAGGAATCTCCCAGTTCCTGGCACCCTCGGCAAAATGTCGAAATTCTCTCCAAGTGGATTAGGGTTCTCCCTCCTCCAATGAGTGTGAAAGTAGAGCATTTCGTCAGAGTGCTCTTCGTCTATCAAAAGGTCGATATCGTAAAACAGGAGTGGCAATGGCTGGTCCAAATCGTTAGTCAGCGTTACGCGAGCTCCAGTCCGAAAAGGCATTGGAATAAAGCAGTTGAAACTGCGTCCCTCAGCATCAGAAAACAGACAGCATTCAAACGCGACCCTTCTTCCCAAGCTGATGCCAAAGAAGTCACCCAAAGGGGCCGAGACTGCGGGACGTTCTTCTCCATCCCAAAACATCTCCAACCTCAATCCCCGGAGCATTTCAGGACTTCGATCGTTGATGGTCAACCAGATACGCCGGATAGAACCGCTGCCCTTTACATCGAGCAGTGTTTTGACTTCACCAGGTCGGATGTTATCGAAGGCATGTCCTTTGGCTGTCTTGTTCTCTAACCCTGCCTGTCCACGAGCAGCGGTCTTGTTCTCAAAGCTGATCCAGCGTGTTTTCACGCCGTGAGGTTTTTCGTATAGGTTCATGTGGAGGGTCTTCCTAGGTGTGCACGATCAATCGTCCGAAACTCGCCAATAGAATAACCCTGCCAGTCCTCTTGTCGAGTGACAAAACGACTGGCTGCCGGAAATTACTCAACAAAACGGGGGGGGTTAGGGTTTGCCTTCCGTAAGTGCCTTCTTCACCAAAACCCCGAAAGTCGGAGTCGGTGTATATTTCCAATCGGAGACTAATGTCGGTCCCGCTGCTGGATGCAAATCCCAAGCGGTGTAACTTAGGTGGTGGGCATAGATGTAGTCCAGCGTGAGCTTGTTCCATTCAATCGCCGTCTGCCCCTTGTCGCCGGGATTTCCACGCTGTCCGGTAGCGCCAAACTCACTGACAATAATCGGAATCTTCTTGATGGCGATATCCATCTTGGCCTTCCACTTCTTCATCGTATCGCCCTTGATCGGGTAAGTGTGGTTCGCATAGATCACGCCATTCCCATAAGTATCCGAGAGTTGGCGGTTGGCAAGAATGCCGGACATGTCGTAAGCCCAATCCAATCCACCACAAACGACAACGTTATTTGCGCCGACGCTCCGCACAACATTCAACAACCCTTGCATACCTGGAGTCTGGTAGGTCTTGGGCTTTCCACCCCGCCCGGCGCGCTCAGTCACCGATCCCCCTTTCAGCCAGACGTCCCAAGGAACGTCGTGTGGCTCGTTGTACAAGTCAAAAAGTACGGCAGGGTGATTCCGATATTCGCGTGCCAGATCTCGCCAAAATGTGACGCTGTTCATGTCCGGCATGACGTGCTGGCCAATGGTATTCCCCCACACTCCCGCATCGTTCCAGTGCAGATCCAGAATCACGTAGCACTGTTGTGAGGAAATCGTTTCCACGATTTTCTTCACCAGGGCCTGATAGGCTTTGCCTCCGTCGTGTTGCTCAGTAGTCACTCCAAACCATCTGTCCTGAGCGAGCGGTATACGAATGACGTTGACATGCCAATTGCGGATGGCCTCGTTTACGGTGTCCAAGATATGCCCTTCGCCGCGCACATCCCATTCCATTCCCGCCGCGTTCACGCCTCGCAAAAGGATGGATTTGCCTTCGCTATTGAGGATTCGAGTGCCAACTACATTTAAGGGCAAAGGAAGTCGATCTTTTGCCTTTCCAGTCCCCGCAGTGCCAATTCCCACCAAAAGCGAACAGACGAAAACACTTACCAAACCACGCAGAACTGAGTTCATATCGTCGAATTTCTCCTGTCTCCACGTCGAGAGAAGACCATGCTTAGTTTACGCGTTTACCTACTTCCAGGCAACCATGCGAAAGGACTTTACGCAGGAAGCCAATCCTATCTCTCGTCAAACGCATCCAGCATGGCAGCAGTTGCTGTAGCGCCAACTCGCGTGGCACCCGCCTCGATCGCATCCAACAATGCAGGCAACGTTCGAATGCCATGAGCAGCCTTCACATGCATGGTCGAACCTACTGTTTCCCGCATGAGGCGCAAATCCTCAAGAGTAGAACCCGTTGGGGCGAAGCCAGTGGAGGTCTTCACATACTGCGCACCTGCCTCCTCAACTGCATGGTAAGCCGCAACCTTTTGATCAACGTCCAGATAGGCATTTTCGAGAATTACTTTGACTAATGCGCCTTTCCCGGCCGTAACCACTGCGGCAATTTCTTCACGAACGTAGTCAACGTGTCCCGATCGCAGCCGACCAATGTTGATCACCATGTCGAGTTCAGCCGCACCGTTTTCCACCGCGTCTGAGGCCTCAAAAACCTTTGTACGAGTTGTGGAATTGCCATGTGGAAAACTGATCACCGTTCCCACTGCGACGCCCGAACCACGGAGGATATCGCATGCCATCTGAACGTGATACGGCTTAACGCACACCGAAGCAACCTGGTACCGACTTGCTAACTCGCAACCCGCTACGACTTCGTCATCCATCAATTCGGGCCGCAACAACGAGTGGTCGATCGTTTTCGCCAATTGCGCCTTAGTTATGGTCTTTACATCTAGACGAAAAGGACTAGTCTGTGATGACATAGCCGAACTCTACCTTTCTGAACGGCCACTTCGGCTAATCTCAAAAAACCTCTTATGACACATTCCCCAATTACTTCAGAGACGACTTTTCCCAAAACCTATTCAGGTGCCAACCTCCTCCAAATCGCCATGCCAATGGGTGGTATCGGTACGGGGTGCCTATGCCTGAATGGTATAGGCGGCATACAGGATTACTCGATTTGGGGAAAACCTGCGACAACCGCCTTACAGGATCATTGGGAGTCTGCAGAGGCTGCTTTTGCCCTAATCCACATCAAAGGAGCCAATCCCATAACTCGACTAGTAGAGGGTCCCTTTCCCAAAGAGCGCATCTACGATCAAGGCGTCCAAGGGCAAGGCTATCGAAAGGGTGGTTTCGAAGGTTTACCGAGATTTGCGTCGAGCCGATTCACCTCGAAGTACCCATTTGGAGTGGTGGACCTTGAAGATCCGGGCATCCCCCTAACCGTTTCGATTGAGGGTTGGAATCCCTTTATCCCACTGGACGACATCAACTCCGGCATTCCATGCGCCATTCTCAACTACACGATCAACAATCCAGGCGCGACATCAGTTGACTTCGAACTCTCGTACCACATATCACACCTGGCACCTGGAGCCAACGGTGAGAAAGGCACGCGAAATTCGGTTATCCCCAACCGAGGCATCTCCTTAACCAACACCGACGAAAGCGACTCGCCGAAACTTGGCAGCGTTGCTTTGGCGGTGGGAAATCTCGACCCCAAATTGAAGGCGATGTGGTTTCGGGGCGGTTGGTTCGATTCAATTTCTGCCCTTTGGCGAGAAGTTTCAACGGGGAGCTTTACGGAGAATGACGGCCACTTAAGTGAAAATGACCTCGAAGGAAGGAATGGCGGTTCGGTAATGGTGTCCCATTCGCTATTGCCGGGTCAAAGCGTGACCATCCCCATAGTCCTCGCATGGCACTTTCCCAATAACCCACTCGCAGTGGGTGGCGTTGGGGAAAACAAAGACAAATCCTGGAATCCTTATTACTCGACACGCTGGACAGACGCTGCGGACGTGGCTGGGTATGTCCTCGACAACTACGGCGACCTTTTGACTAGGACAAGATCCTTTCAGACCGCACTGTTTTCCTCAAGTTTTCCACCCGCCATTCTGGATGCTATTGCCTCAAACCTCGCCATCATCAAGTCCCCTACGGTTCTTCGAGAATCTACTGGCGGACTATGGTGTTGGGAAGGCTGTTTCGTAAATGGCGGATGCTGCCACGGCTCTTGCACGCACGTCTGGAACTACGCCCAAAGTATTCCCCACCTCTTTCCTGCATTGGAACGCTCCTTGCGCACCCAGGAATATTCGTGTTCTATGGACGATCGCGGCCATGTGAACTTCCGCTCGGCGCTCCCGGCTGGCCCCACATCCCACGAATTTCATGCCGCAGCCGATGGCCAACTGGGAGGGATCCTAAAGGTCTACCGTGAATGGCAGATTTGCGGTGACCGCGACTGGCTCACCCAAATGTATCCAGCGATCAAATTGAGCATGGATTACGGGATCGTAACCTGGGATCCCAAACAGAAAGGTGCTTTGTTTGAGCCTCACCACAATACGTACGATATTGAATTCTGGGGTCCGGACGGAATGTGTACAACCATCTATCTCGGGGCTTTAGCCGCCATGGCAGAGATGGCAGCTAGCCTAGACTTGAGCAAAGATGTGGAATTCTATTCGACAATTGCCGCCAAATCGGCCAAATTCCTGGACGAAGTTCTGTTTAACGGTGAGTACTACGAGCAGCATGTCCAATGGGACGGGCTCCGAGATAAGTCCTTCGCAGACCAATTGGCCGGCTTCCCTACCGATGGGACAATCGATCCAATGTCCGCCCTTCTCAAAGCAGAAGGTCCGAAGTACCAATACGGAATCGGCTGCATTTCAGACGGAGTCATCGGCTCATGGATGTCAGAAATCTACGGCATCGAGACACCTATCTCTAGAGCTAAAGTTGCCAGTCACTTAAGCGCTATTTTTAAGCACAACTTTAAGTCGGACCTTTCTGATCATGCGTGCCTTCAACGCCCTGGATATGCCATAGGGGACGAGGCGGGCCTCTTGCTTTGCTCTTGGCCCAAGGGTGGAAAACCAACACTGCCCTTCGTCTATTCCGACGAAGTTTGGACGGGAATCGAGTACCAAGTGGCTTCCCACATGATTTCAGTGGGTCTAGTTGAAGAGGGCCTAACCGTTGTCGAAGCCGTCCGCAGTCGCTACGATGGATACGTCCGCAATCCATTCAACGAATACGAATGTGGTAACTACTACGCTCGCGCAATGGCCAGCTACGCCCTACTCGGCGCCTATTCAGGTTTCCGGTATTCCGCAGTCTCCAAGACCCTGTGGTTCGGACCTAAGGTAGATCACCTGCCCTTCACCTCGTTCTTCTCCACAGCAAGTGGCTACGGAACGATCACCCTCACAGAGAGCGATATAACCATCTCACTCGACGAGGGATCTCTATTCGTAGAAACCTTTCGTTTGGCACTGAACGGTAAAGAAAGTACTTTTGGTGTATCAACTCTTGTCAACCACGAAAAACCTTGGACATTTGAAGTAGTTAGCTGGCAGTGAAGAAGGTCTAGGGAAAGCATAATTTGGGCCCTGATTAAAGGGCCCGATTGAGTCTAACGACTGCGCGATTGGATTTCTCCAACCCCTTGTTGGGGTCCGGGCAGTTTCCTCTCAAGTAACAAAAGTAGTATAACCTAATTATCTTGAGAAAGCAAATGAAACCTTATGCTCTCGGCTTGGATTTAGGGATTGCTAGCATAGGATGGGCTGTTGGCCCTGTCAATGACTTAGGGGACCTATTGGACATTGAATTGATGGGGACCTTCTGTTATCCGAGCCCGATATCGGAAGTCAAGAAAGGTAGAAGAACGACAAACCGCTCAAACAGGGGTGCACTCCGACGAGCAAGACACCGACTTTATCACTTTAAGGCTCGCAGAAGGGTACTTGGACAGTTACTCATCGAACTGGGTTGGTGGCCCAGCGATGAAGCCGAGCAAATCAAGATTCGAACTCAAAAACTGAAGAAAGGTAGCAATAACCCGGAATTGGCCCACCCCATCGCTCTAAAGGTGAAGGGGCTCACTCAATCACTAGAACCGTATGAACTCGGATGTATTTTTCTTCATTATCAAAGGCACCGTGGATATCTTTCAACTGCGGACCTCCCAGCTCTTCTGATGCACAAACGGCCTGTACCAATAACCGCAGACTCTGTGGTTGCGGTTGTCCGAGAGGAACTACTTACAGAAGCTGAAAAGGAACTTCGTGGCCTCAATAACTGGATCAAATCTACTCGGAATCGGTTACACGGACGAACGATAAGTCAATTCCAATTGGACATCCTGGAGCTGAATGAGACCCCATCAAAGAGAAATCCAGCAATCAGAGCTCGCCTGAGCCCACCAAGCAGCACCATCAAAAGAATAAGTGACGAAAAGCTCCAAGCGGGGATTAAGCAATCTCCAGCAACAGACTTTCGATACGATCGATGGATGTATTTGGAGGAATTTGATCGCTTGTGGAGCTTTCAAAGCAAGTTCCACACATCCATGACCGACGAACTTAGGCACAAGGTTGAAAAGCTAGTTTTTCATCAAGACCCCTTAGAAAGCAAAGAAGAGTGCGTAGGTATGTGTGAACTTATACCGACCTATAGAAGATGCAGGGTAGGTGAATTGGTGTTCCAGCGACATCGGATTCTCTCAAATTTGGCTCATACGAGCATTGATGGTGAGAAACTAACTGATGAGGAACGACGGCTTGCATTGGAGTTCCTAATGCAACGGAATAGAGCAACATTTGCTGAACTGAAAACTGTGATCGGAAAAGATCAAACCTCTAGATTTCCGCATGAGTCGTTACCTACCGCAACTTCAAAGGTAAAAGGAAAACCAAAACAGACAAAAAATGACTTGGCGACCAACGGGATGAAAGGCTCCGATTGGGGCCAGAAACTCTGCAAATTACTAAATATAACTGGAGCATCACTCGTATCTGGCGGAATATATGACGATCTTGTCCACGATCTGATTTCACTCCCCGAAGTTTCACGGTACCGCCGACTCACCGAGCACTACGGGATTGCGGATGAAACTGCAATAGCATTGATGAGTACTGAACCTCCAAAAGGTTATGCAAGACGTTGTTCCAGAGTACTTCGCAGGATCGAACCGCACTTGTTTCACGAATCGGACTTATACAGTGCGACAATTGCCGCTGGATATGCAATGAGTTCGGCACATTCCGACTCTAACACGGATCGACTCACAATTCCGATCGACTGGACTACTGGTAATCCTAGTGTTGACTCGGCTGTTCGTTGGTCTGCAAAAGTGATCAATGAGGTCATATTAAGACATGGCAAACCAATGCAAATTAAAGTTGAACTACCCCGCCAAATGGCGATGGGAAATGAAGCGCGCGCTGAGGAGTGGGCGAGAATCAATGAACGAGCAAAACTAAACGATGGCTATGCCAAGAAGCTAGAAATAGAAGGTCTGCCGGTGACACGGAAGAACCTCACTCGTATGAAATTGGCCGATGAATCGGGTTGGCGTTCACCATATGAGCCAGAAACAGAGATACCTTCAATAAGGGACTTGGTGGAGTATTACGACTTGGATCACATAGTTCCTCAGTCCCATTGTGCGGAAGACGGTTTGGGAAACTTGGTCCTCTGTCCATATTATCTTAACCACGAAAAGGGTAACAGGACGCCATTCGAAGCCTTCGGAGATAATCCCAATTACTCACATAAATGGTACGCCATCACACAGTTCGTTCGCAGTTGCTCTACGATGCCTCGCCGAAAGCAGGACCGAATTCTTGCTATGAATAGACCGGAGCAAAATATGGAAGCGCGGATGTTAACTCAGCTTGGCCATATCGGAACTCAAATCACCCAATTATTGAAACAGCTCAACGTTGATACTGTTTTCGTGAATGGCTCGATTACTGCTGAAGTCCGTAGAAGGTATGGGTTGCAAGAATTGCTTCCTAAAGAAGAGTCTCAGCCTAAGGTAAGAATTGGAGACCACTTTGTTAGTGAGAAGAATAGGTCGGATCTCCGGCACCACGCTGTGGACGCTGCATCAATTCTGTTAGTTGATCGATCCCTTGCAATGCGACTGACTCGGTATTTTCAAACTTTGGAGACTTGGCGATCCAAGAAGCAAAAGGGCGATATACCGGGATTTCAACTTGAAGAACCTTTCCCGGGCGTACGAAATCGTATCCGAGAACTCCTTCTAAGTGCACCTGTTGTGCGGCCTCAAAGTCGTGGCTACACTGGCGCGCTTCATGGTCAAAGTATGCTGCCATTAACTGAATTTAAGAATTTCAAGGGCAAGGCAAACACTTACGGAGTTCACGGGGCAAACATCTTTAGATATGGTTTAGATGGTACCGTCACTGGGGCTTGGCGGAAGTCCACCGTTCATCATGGAAGAATCTTCGAGACGCTTTCTGGAAGTCGTTCTTTGGACTCCGTTTCATTATTCGAAGTAGCCGATCTGTTAGCCACCAATAAGCATCGCGTGAAGGCTGGACTTAGAACGATACCCATAGTTGATCGAACGTCGCCAAACCCTGTTTCTCGCTTTGTAATGTCTATCTCAAACGGCGATTATGTCGAGTACATCGGAGACAAAGGTAATGGATCTGGGATTTATCGTGTTGGCACAGTCGCTGTCGGCAAAGGATTCGAAATAACGCTTTTTTGGTTAACGGATGCACTCTCAGTCCCCAGTGCAACGTCGAGCATCCGTATTAGGAGTGCCGCTGAATTAAAGTACATCCGTCGACGAATCGTGACAAACATATTTGGTGAGGTCATTTGGAGTGAACCAACTACCGACGACTAAGAGAATTCTTGCCTTCGAGTCACAAGCCTTTCTTAGCCTTCAATCGAAGCGGATCAGGATTAGGCGAAAAGAACAAATTGATGTTTTTGTTCCGGTAGAGGACGTCGGAGTCATTATTCTGGAGTCTATGGAGGTGGCGGTGACTACGGCTTTACTCGCTGCTCTAGTCCAGGCTGAAGTGAGCCTCATACTCTGTAACGAAAAGCACTTGCCGGTGGCGACTTACATGCCATTTGATTCGCATCATCAGCATGCACGGATTTTAGCGGGCCAAATAGAAGCTTCGCAGCCAACAAAGAAGCGGATTTGGCAACAAATCGTTCGTTCTAAAGTCAACAATCAGGCCGATCTTTTATCAAGGAGTAGTGGTTCTTCAGCCATTGTCCGAGTTTCAAATGCAATACGGGCAAAAGCTAAGGAAGTAAAGAGTGGAGACACCACTAATGTTGAAGGCGTTGCCGCTGCTTGGTATTTCAACGCCGCATTTGGAACCTCCTTCACCAGGAATTCCGATAACAGTGACCTGACTAACGGGATGTTAAACTATGGATATGCTCTGATTCGCGCTGCTACTTGTCGTGCAATTTGTGCTGCTGGTCTCCATCCAGCATTAGGTGTCTTTCACCATAATCGATACAATCCATACGCTTTGGCTGACGATATGATGGAACCTCTGAGACCTATAGTTGACGAATGTGTAATGGGTATCCAATTCGGCGACGAAACTGACCTCACACCGGCAATCAAGCACCAACTCCACCCTGTCCTTACCGCAACGGTTGTCATCAACGGAGAACGCTTGCCGTTGATGCCTGCGTTGGAAAGGTATGCCGCCAATATGCGGCGGTGTTTGCTCGCCGAATCAAATCGTCTGGAGTGCCCTATCGACCTTTCATTTCATGGTTCTCATACTTCACAGCAATTGAGAGATGCCAAATAAGGAGATGCGTGGATGGCCGCAAAGGAATCGTTGCGATTATGCCTAGGAGGAGTTCGAGCTATGTGGGTTGTAGCAATGTTTGATCTTCCTGTTGAAACGAAAGATCAACGGCGTTCATATCGCCGATTCCATGATAGCTTAGAGTCCCTTGGATTTAGTCGACTACAATTCAGCGTTTATGCTCGGCCATGCCCTAGTCCGGAAAACGCAGAGTATCAAGTAAAGCGAGTCAAGGCTCAACTCCCGCCTGAAGGGGAGGTCAGGATTCTATCGTTAACAGCATTGCAGTTTAGTCGAATGGAAATTTTTCACGGAAAAAGTGAAGGTGAACTGGAAAAACCACCAGCGCAAATCTCCCTTTTTTAGGAATGCTGCAAAAAAAACGGGTTCAAGAAATGAATTCTTGAACCCAAAGACAGTTTACTTGAGAGGAAACTGTCCGACCGCCCCAGCATCATGGTCCAGGGAGCTGGCAAGGGTGAGAGTTTACTTGAGAGGAAACTGTCCGACCGCCCCAGCGAGTCACGGCTACTGCTCACGCGATC
>JBBQZV010000037.1:0-20174 GCA_038207365.1 Fimbriimonadales bacterium
TGGATCAGGACAGAAAACGAACGGCCACAGCGGAGCGCCCCCAAGAAATAGGCAGGGCCAACATACAAACAAGCCAGCCAAAAACCGGCCAAAGCAACCAAGCAACGTCCCAACAAAGGAAACCCAGTTCGTTTTCAGTCCCTATCCATCGTAGCCACTCAGCGAGGTGCAGTCAGCCGACTCTTGTCTGAGTGGGCTCCGCCCCACGAGTTTGAGTCAGCGCACCGAGCGTAGTGGCGTTAAGCGATGGATCAGGACAGAAAACGAACGGCCAAGCGGAGCGACCCAGGGAAACAGAAGGGCCCTCAACCCATCAAGCCAGCCAAAAATCGTCCAAAGCAAGAAAGAGAGTAGTTTCCCCCAAAAGGAAACCCAGTTCGTTTTCAGTCCATATCCATCGTAGCCACTCAGCGAGGTGCAGTCAGCCGACTCTTGTCCGAGTGGGCTCCGGCCCACGAGTTTGAGTGGGCGCACCGAGCGTAGTGGCGTAAGCGATGGATCAGGACAGAAAACGAACGGCCACAGCGGAGCGCCTCAGCGAAATAGAAAAGAAAACCAATACCCTAGTCAAGCGCAAACCGATCGAAGCACAAAAAGCAATGTTCCCCAACAGGCCCCCCAGTTCGTTTTCAGTCCTTTTTCCAGCGTAGCCACACAGCGAGGCGCACCGAGCAATGGCGCGTCAAGCGCTGGAACCAGGACGGAAAACGAACGGCCAAGCGGAGCGACCCAGCGAAATATCAAAGACAACAAAACGATCAAGCCAGCAAAACCCGTCCAAAGCAACCAAGCAAGTTCACCAACAGGAACTGACCGGCCCCCCAGTATGAGCTCCATTCTAGAGAGTAGAGTTTCCCATTGAGGGGATTCCAGACGGAAATCGCAATCCAAGTGGGTTATCCAAATAGGAACTAAACAGTGAAATATGCTTCCACTCTATTGCCTAACAACTCTATGAATTGGATTTAGAGTTTACTGATCGTTGACTATCCTTCCATACTGTTGCGCAACTCAAGAAGGCTACCGCAAGAATCAATAGCAAAATGGCACCCATAAAGCTATCGCTTCGCTTTCCCTTTGGCTTGATGAATCCTCTCAAGGCTACACGCACCGATATCCCAATTATGACTAAACTGATTGAGTAGACAATAATTGCGAAAGGACCGAATGCCAGAGAAGCAACTGCAGGCAATACTACCACTTACCTTTATTAATGATCTTTTTGATTGCCCTTTTAAACGTGTTCAAGGGGTCTCGATTACTCAGCAAACTTCCAGCTTACATTCTTGGTTACAATATTTACCACCAATATAACCTCCGAAATTCCCGGGAATGGGCACAATTGAAGCCTTCCGTCACTCTTGTTACCAAAATCACCGTTCTCACCTGGTCCTCCTGGATCGAATTGAGCCCTGCACATTTTGGTATATGGATCTCCCTTAACCCATGGGCCTCTGTCGCCGCTTTCGACAATCTGATGGGTTGCTTGCGAGTATGCGCCGCTGGAATCACATTGGTCCATAACGGCCCTGAATGCCTTCTCTAACTCATGACAGAATCTCTTGCAAGCAGCCCGAAATTCCGTTGTAATTGACCCGCATTGACCGACATTGTCACGATTACCCGCACAGTCGCAACGGCAAGTCAACCCAGTCGGATCAATAAACGAATGCGGAGAACTAAGGCAGTAGTTATAAGCTAATTCTGATGGCCAAATAGGGTCTATTGTTAGCCATCTTGCCTGGCTTGGCCGTAAGTATCTAGCTCGGACATAGATCCGACTACTAACCGAATCAGAATAGTATCCAACAGTCCGACCGTAGCCAAATGCTGTGGATACTTGCGCCAATATGACTACGTTGCTCACCGAACGGCCACCATAGATAGGTGTCTGTGATTGTTTGATTCGAATCAAGAAGCGCGGCAGTCGAGCCCAGAGGGTCGGGAATGTAGTTGGATTCAACTCCGTTTCGGGTCTCGGACAGAATCTCTCCCTTCGCAGTCAAGTAACTCGTTACTCCCATCTCAATTTCTCTCCTGTAGATAGTCAGCGTCTTGCCAGACTACACGCCATCCTATTCTCGTTCCATGTGCGTTTTATTTGAGTTCTTTGGAACCATTACCGCCCAGATTAGATGCTTGTCAAATGCTGGGATCTGACTCGTCCAACTTGGACCCGAGAAACCGTAGCAATGCTTCCATGTGCTTCAATCTCCTCCAAAAGCTTAGTATTCTCATCCTCCGTATACGTGTGATTCCAGACGGATTTCACACTCTAAGTGGGTCAACGTATTGGGAACACGTCAGGACCTCGAAAGTCCCACAGCCACTAACCTAAACCAGGCAGGCGCAAGCGACAACCAGCGAGATAGCAATGTTTAGCCGACGCGCATTGCTGAAGAGCCCAAGGCACAGCGTCGAACAACTTAATTAACCAACCTCTCGTGCCGTAAACCTCACTTTAACTTAGTTCCGATGATTCGTCTTTCTTCATCCTCTTGCTAATTCGATCCAACCAAGCTTTGGGGAGTTTAAGCTGACATTCTGGGACAAAAAAGGATGAAAGATACTCTCTCCTTAGATATCGCAACGTGCCTTTTGGTAGTTTCGCCGACAGAACAACCTCGAGATACTCAAGAGTTTTGGCTTCGTCAAGTGCGTAGTGGGCCGAATAGTTCAATAAACTAAGCGTATCCCTAAATCTTTCATGCTGAGTGTTTCTGTCATTAAAATGCACACTAAGTATTTTTTGCTCCAGCGCGAGAGCATGCTGCCTTAGTCGATAGAATATTTCGTGGCCAGTGGAATGAAACGTTTCGAGGTCTGACTTTTCTAGTGCATGCCCCCCTGACTCGATCATCAACTTAAGGGCATCCCACTCGACAAGAAGGGCAGCCCAATCCGTCACGGAAGGCTTGCTGAAGTCCTCCGCCACGCTTGCGGCCGCTAGTTGCCGGATTCGGTCTTTAACGATAATAGATTCCATTTCGGGTCTCGGACGGAGTCTCTCCATCAACCGTCAAGTAACTCGTTACTCCCATCTCAATTTCTCTCCTACAAATAGTCATTGCCGTCCCAAACCATTCTAGTTCGTGCCTTGACAGACTGCTCATCATGTAGTTATAGCAATAACTACATTTTCCCTTTGTGATTTGTGAATCTCATTTCGAGACTGCTTCGACATTTTCCAAATGTTTTGATCAGCTCTGTTACACCTTAGGAAAGTAAATCCGAACCAATTTTGCTCTTAGCTTCAAAACTCTAACGACCTCGTCATTCATTTATGGCATTCCTTTACCATTTCGGGTGATTCCTGACGGATTTCATACTCCAAGAAGGACAATGTATTGGTAATAAGTCAAGGGGAATATACATTAAATTTGCATTGAGGCACTACGCATTAATGTGATTATAGGTTTACTAGGTGCGTGTTCATTGACGGTGGCATGACACCGCTCCGTCCGCTTCCATGCTACCGGCGCATTCGATTAGTTTAGAAATCAGCTTGTTGGCACTTCTCTCGTTCCAGGAGAAGCCGATTCCACGAACGACGTGACGTAATCGGCGCGAATCTGATCCATCAAGGGGGCCATATTCTCGCAACTCCTCCTTTGCCCGCACCAAGAGTGTACGACACTGGCGTAGATCTTCAGATCGAGAGATGAGAATTCGGCTTACAGCTACCTTTACGTACCATGGGCTTTTCTCTGCAACGATAAGAAGCACTTTTGTATCTAGCGGCAATCTTCTGTAGTAGCTCACAGTTAAGAACACAAGTAAGAATTCCGGAGACAGAAAGGGGACAGATTCGATCAATGCCGTTTTGGATTCTTGACAATTCAGGTCAAGAATTGCATAAAGATACCATGCGAAATCCCATGAATCACTCGCTTCAAGACAATTGATAACAACTTCCAGCATGTTGTTTGAGTTAAAGTTTAGTGTGGCATTTTCCGGTTATTCAATGGGCTAACACATAGAATTGAATGTACAGAAACATGTTGCCGGAGCCAAATCTCCTTGTTGGCAATCGCACTGCTCTTCTATCTTCACACAGCCTCCGGACTCAATAGCCACACAAAAGCCCTTGCAAAGTTTAAGGCCCCATTTAGGATAGACTCCATTATCTTTAGCATATTTCTTGCATAAATCTATACACTTCTTGTATTTGTTCTTATGAGTAGCAGGATGGGAGACGGCCGCGTAATTCATATTTTAATCGTGCATATAACCACCTGGCATCTTGGTATTGCATAACTGACCGCTGGGTTTTGACAACTTGGATCAATATAGGTTTCAGGATTGCACATAGCGTAGGAATAACGAAGTTCTCCATCAAGTTGCTCAGCATCTCGCGTGTCTTGGATTCGGAGCGTAGGTGACTCAAGGTTAACCACCTAGTAAGCGACAATGTTAGGAATCTGGTCCTGATATAGCATCTGCCGCTGCTCCCATCTGTGATGTAGCCAATTGTTCCGCCATATCCAAACGGAGTCACGCTAGATCCTGTTTTGCTCAGTTGTTCACCGTTAGGCCACCAAGTGAAAGTGTCTGTAATCGTCTAAGTGGTGCTAAGCAAAGCTGCAGTCGAACCTAAAGGGTCAGGAATGTAATCAGATTCCACGCTGTTTCGGGTCTCGGACAGAATCTCTCCATCAACCGTCAAATATCTGGTTATGCCCATCTCAATCTCTCTCCTGATGTTAGTCAGTGCTGTGGTCAACTTTCTGTTCGAGTCTTCGTCTAACCACGGACTTGACCACACTCTACCAACGCTGTATTGCTTAGTTAGAGGCATGACGGAAGAGACGAACAGAAGACTTGGAGTTACTCGAACCTAGAACGCCCCGAGCCCTTGCTGACTGTTGTTTGCCCTCACATAGATCAAGCTATACGTCATTTTATGTCAATCATCATGTTTTTCTTTGCATGCTTCAGACAATCAAGGCACAAGGAATTTCCCAAACGAAACCCAGTTCGTTCTCAGGTCCATCTTCGTCGTAGCCACTCAGCGAAGTGCATTCAGCCGACTCTTGTCCGAGTGGGCTCCGCCCCACGAGTTTGAGTCGGCGCACCGAGCGCAGTGGCGTAAGCGATGGATCAGGACAGAAAACGAACGGCCACAGCGGAGCGACCCAAGGAAATAACAAAGTAACCAATCCCAAAAACGAGCGGAACAGGACAAAGCAAGAAAGGTGTTTCCCCAAAAACTAATCCAGTTCCATTTCAGTCCCTATTCATTAAAAGCCCCTCAGCAAAATGCAGTCACCCGACTAAAAGAAAGAAACCAAGAATTTCCAGGAATCCAACGATACATGACTCGTTGATACATGTATACTAACTTCATCTTATGAGACTCAACGCTCAGACTGACTATGCGCTTCGAATCATGATGTTCTTGGCTGCAAAGCAGGGCCAACCAGCCACGATCCAGGAGGTGGCGACCAAACTCCAGCTCTCCCAGACGCATATGATGCGGATTGCGGCAAAACTTGCCGCCTGCGGCTTAGTCACGGCTACCCGAGGCCGAATGGGCGGACTAACGCTTGGCAGAGAAGCAAGTTTGATCACGGTTGAGGATGTCGTGACATCCATCGAACCAGATTTTGCCCTTGTTCAGTGTTTCCAAAACGACGGAAGCAATGCTTGCTCAATTGAATCGGCTTGTCAACTTAAAGGCGTCCTCGCCTCTGCACTTCGTGCCTTCCTTGGCGAACTCCGAGCAGTGACGCTTGCGGAACTGACTCAATCAAATCAGATCCATCTCGCCGAAATCTTCCGACTGAGTGATCCCAACTATCCCACCAAGTCTCGACCCAATTCTGGCGTTTCGATCTCCTTGAACGCCAAGAACGGAGGTGAATATCTGTGCCCTACGTAATTACCGAACCGTGTATCGGTGTCAAAGACAAGTCCTGCATGACCGTGTGCCCTGTCGATTGCATCTACGAAGGCGACGACATGGTCTACATCCACCCTGACGAATGCATAGACTGCGGTTTATGCGAGCCCGAATGCCCCGTATCCGCAATTTTTGTAGATACAGATGTACCCCAACAGTGGCGCGACTACATCGAGAAGAACTCCATCGAAAGCCGCCGATTATCTGGCTAGAAAAGCCAAGACTACCAACAAACGAACATGAACACACAACTGCTCAATCGCCCCATCGGCCAACTCGTCGCCGAAAAACCTGCTCGCTCTCGCGTATTCGAGCGATGGGGTATCGACTACTGCTGCGGAGGTAAGAAAGACTTATCTGCCGTCTGCGCGACAAAGAATTTGGATGCAGCCGCAGTCGTTCTCGACCTCGAAACCTCGGATTCTCAAGTTCAGCCCCCATGCATCGACTGGACTCAAGAGTCACTCACTTCTCTTAGCGATCATATAGAGAAGGTTCACCATGGTTACCTACACGAATCCCTTCCTAGATTGTCCGTAATGACGGCCAAAGTAGCCGATCGACATGGATCAAAAGACAGTCGATTACTTGAACTCAACAAGGTTTTTGCAGCCTTTCGGAGTGAGATGGAAGAACACACGGGCAAAGAAGATCAGATCCTTTTCCCCGCCATTCGATCCATGGAATCAGCAGGCGAACCACTCAGCCTCGCTCGTCATATCGAGAATCCGATTCAGATGATGCTCGCCGATCACGATCAGGCTGGCGCGGCTTTAGAACAAATGAGAACCTTGACAGACGGTTTTCTCCCGTCTGAGGATGCCTGCAACACCCACCGTGCGATGCTTGATGCGCTTGCTGAACTTGAGGCCGATACCCACCAGCATGTTCACTTGGAGAACAACATACTCTTCCCTCGTGCAATCGAAAAGGCCGCGACCCTCGCATAGTTCTCATAAGTTAGAGGCGACGGACTGCGTATCGTTGATGGGATACGATGAGAATGCCCTGACAAGGAATTGGGTTCCATGTCAGGGTACTGCTTGTGCTTTGATCGGTTTTTACTGGCCTGATCGGGTGATGTCTTTGCTAATTCGCTGCGGTGCTTCGATCAGTTTTTGGTGGCTGGTGCCAAATAGCTTGCAGGGTCTCGTTTGACAATGTCGATACAGGCAGGGCAACAAAAATAGACGGTTCGATTGCCGATGACGGCAGAGAGTGACTTGTTGACGGGTTCGCCCGTAACTGGGCATGTCTTGATGCCGTCACCTCGTCCCAGGAAACGGAGTGAACGTGCCCGGAGGACTTTCGGGACGGCGTGCTCTTCGTGCATGCCACCAAGACCCTCCCTCACAAACCCGCTGACGGCAGAAGCATGTGCCCGAATGAGCTCGACGACCTTGGAGTCAGTTGAAGTTTCTCGTACCGTGACTCCATTCTTGATGACCGTGAACTCGAAGTGAATCTTCGAGTGATTCTCAAATATTGAAGCAAACAGCGGGTCCCATTCGCGTATCGGCTTGCCATTCTTGAGCCGAGTTGCCATTGATGCGGTGTGTTCTTGGATTAACTTAACAATCCTCGGATCGTTGCTTGTCGTCTTGGACACGATGCCACCCGGAATTTGGGCTGTCGTTCGCTTCACCTTGGTGGAATCGGCAAGGAGTGCATGGATTTTCACCATATCCTTGGCGTGAGAAGCATCTCCATCTCCGGACATGCCCTGCCCCAGAATGCATGCAATCAATGCGAAACTTACAAGAAAGCTAGGACCCATTGACCACCTATACGTAGCTTAGTGACAAGAACATTCCCAAGGTGCTAAAGCGCAGTGCGAAAACCCTCAGATCGGACTTTCCAACGACCGTTCTTCGGGAATCCAGGCGCCTCAACATTGGGCGCCCCATCCCATCCGGCCGCCAGCATGGCGACTGCATACAGTAAGCCACCGTTTGAAGGGAAATACGGGAATGGACCGCCAGTGGCAAGGCCACGCTCGTCAAATTGGAAACCTTGGGCAGGGTTGAGCAAAAATTCAACAGCCTGGTCAGGATGCCCAAGGCGGGCTGCGCACATCGCAAGCATCGGGAAGTCCCAACCCCAGGTTCGGTTCAGTTGCCAAACCGCACTTATCTTTCTGAGTGTTCGCTCCATTGTAGACTTGTCAACACCGTCACCGGGCAGCATTCCAAAGGTGCCAATGAGTGCCGGATGCTCGTAGTTGAATCGGGTCCACATGTCCTTAACACCCTCATAAAGCACATATTCACCCGCCTGAGTTGGGATGGGGGCAAGTTGACTGAGCACTGTCTCCCACTGCTTCTGCCTAGGCATGGAAAGCCGCTTGCGCCACTCGATAGCTGTCCGTAAACCAAATCGCCAATAACCGAGTTCAAATGCAGGGTTCTTGGCAATATGAGGATCGACATTCTCCGATACAACGTAGAGCGGAGGTCCCAGCACATATTTCCCGGTTGCCTTTTCTAAGAAAGCATAAGAAGCCAAGAAATCGGCGGTCGCATCAACTATAGGAAGCCACTTTTCTAAAGTTGCCTTGGTTGGGTGTGCCCGATAATCGAGTTCTGCAAAGAATATAGGATGAGGTTGTTGCCAAATCAACAGTGCGTGGATTTCGTGTGGCCATTCTGTTCCGTTTGGACCAATGCACTTTGGCCACCGGGCACCGCTGTATCCCTGACTTGCCGCTAGCGCCTTTGCCTGAGGCAGGATCTTCCGGTAGATATCTAGACTTGGATTCACCTTATCCCAGCGATTCCATAACGCCCAATGAGCGGCATGCCACCAAACCATTTCTAGATGGAACCTGCCGTACCAAGAGTTATTTACAAGACCACTTTCGGCCGGCGGATAGGATCCTGCTTCGTTGACCGCCATCAGATATTGGGACAAAACAATCCGTCGTTCCAGTTCTCTCCAACGAGGATCGGCACTTTCGGATAAGTCAATTGCGCCGCCTGACTTCCAGAAAGACGGCCATGCTAATTGACTTGCCTTCAGGGTCTCGCTTGGATCCGGAAGCGATTCAGGCAACGCCGTCGGCGAAAAAGTAGCGCTAAAGGAAAAGGATCGACTCGAAGGCTTCAAACAATAGCGGCTACGGCCAGGATCGCTATCCAAAAAGAGATCATCGTTTTCCTTTGTAATGATCGTTCTTGTTTGATTGCCGACGCGATACGTGAACCTGAGTTCTTTGAAAATGCCCGGTGCGGGATCCGGACCCAAATTCCCTCCAACGTGCAGTTTGAGTCTCCCATGTTCGATCGCTTTGGTTGCTTGATCGGTTACATCCGCCCACTGGGAATTAGCTCCGTATTTCGCCTCGACTATGGTAAGAGGAGTGCCTGAATCCGAGGGTGGAATCAGCGATGCCTGACCTTTCCATTTAAGGCCAACAAAATAGCTCGTCGCATCCAATTTTCGATAGAGATCAACTTGATTGACACCTGGCTTGGCGACCGAATCAAACTGTCCCGGACTGCTCCAGTCGCCAACAAAATTCGCCATATACAAAGGGTTGCTTCCAGGGAAGGACACGAAAACGGAGAGTCTTCCCTCTTCCATCAGCCGTGACTCAATCTGAAAAGCAACTCGATCCTTTTTGGGATGAGCAGCCGTAATAACCGTAACTTGCTCTCCTTCGATGCTAAAAGTGCTCTTCACAATGCCCGTCCACAGGTCGAGAACCTGCTTCGGTGACTGCAGATCCGTGACGGAAGCTTCCGATCCATCACGCTTGGTCAACACCAGTCCGAGCCTTCCTAGGTTAATTCGATGGGGGCTTGAAGCCAACCATTCCGAAAGTTCTGGCCTTGCCGGGTCGGGCATGTTGTAGCGAACCGGTCTTCCGTGGGTTTCCCAAATTTGACCCTCGAAGTCGGCAATGCTTTGACCCTGCGGAGCAACTCCGCTGTGCCATCCCCAATGCGACATGGTGTTGAACGGCACAAAAGTCTGCAAGCCAGTGATGTCCATCCCAAATGCAAACTCCCCATTCCCGACTTGGAGAGGGGCATCGCCATTGAACTGGGTCAAGACAACGTTATGCCTTGAAACAAGCGCCTTCCTGTCTATCTTCGCATGATCGATCGTGGGCATCGTATTGGGTCGAGTCGATGAAACAATGACATGAAGGAGAATTAGCGAGACCATAGGGTTTCCATTGCGGATTCACGGACAACACAGGTGGTTTTGGGCAACTCCGCTCTGACGGGCTGCAGCACAAACACTAGCAGACAATAGTCGGAAGAGACTACCGATTCTCCATGGTACGCATTTGTTCGTGGACGAAGTACTCCGCGTCTCCACCAACCAGTGCCTTCACAATGAGTTCGGCAACCAGCTCTGGGGAATCACCTTTTGAGTAGTCACGAACGGGGCCCGAGCCCGTAGCACCTTTCTCTGCATCGGCGACTTGCTTGTTGACCCCAAAGTTGGTAGCGGTCATTCCGGGATAAACCTGTGAAACCACGATTCCATCCTTTGAAAGTTCCTCTCTTGCCGTCAAACCGACGCCCATCAGGGCACGTTTGGAAGAGGAATAGACGGCATATCCAGGAATACGCATGAAAGCGGTCCCCGAATTGATGTTTACAATTGATCCGGAACCTTGAGCACGCATGATGGGAATTACGGCCTGCATCGCGACTATTGGCCCCAGAACGTTAAGCCTAAAAATCTCCTCAAACACATCCGGCTCAATCTGCTCGATCGTCGCTTCGTAAGCCCGCCCCGCGTTGTTGATTAAGCCATCGATCCTGTCATAGTACGCTTCAACTTTGCTAACCATCGAACGAATGGAATCCCAATCTGTCATATCAGCTACTACGGCCAAGCTTCCAGGTAATTCGGTTTGAAGGGCTTGGAGCGCATCTTCCGATCGAGCTACCAACGCAACTTTGGCCCCTTTGCTCGTAAGAAGTCTCGCTGTACTCAACCCGATTCCGGAAGATGCTCCGGTTACAATAATCACGCTATTTGAAAGGTCCATGAATATCGAAATTGTACCGGCCTCCCTCTGGTGAGAAAAGCCATTCATATAAGTTGACTCGTCGGATAATCAAAACATCATGGGCAAGAAATAATGAGAACTAAGGTTATTATGGCAATTGCAGAATGCATAGTATTCAAATACGCTGTAGAGCTTGCTTTATGCAAAATCTTCACTCATCTGTTTCCTTTTAGCTCAAACGTGCCGATAAAAGATTAGACTGATATCTATCTTTGCTTTGAACCGCGAAGACCACAGGGATCGTAACCTCGAAAATACGGAGCGCGCAGTACTTTACAACGCTTAATCGATATGAAGTGTCATTGTTTTCTGGTTGGAATGCTATCCATTGCGGGATTCTCCGTAGCCCTAGCACAGGATGCAAAAATTGATGATCCCATTCCAGACTTCCTTGACTTACCGATAGAAGACTTGATGAGAGTGGATGTTACGGACGCCTTCAAGAGTCCGATCCCACTAATGAAGGTACCGGCTGCGATCTATGTGATCAATCAAGACACAATACGGAGAAGTGGTGTATCAACTTTGCCCGAGGCCCTTAGGCTAGTACCAGGAGTCGAGGTTTCACGCATCGGAAGTGTTTACTACACAGTTTCAATTAGAGGATTTGGCGACTACCTGGCAAGTAACAAGATTCTAGTTCTACTCGACGGAAGGACACTCTATTCACCTTACCAAAACACGGTTTATTGGGAAATTGAAGATGTCTTGATGGAGAGCATCGATCGCATTGAAGTCATTCTTGGCCCGGGCGGAAGCCTATGGGGATCGAACGCGGTAAACGGAGTGATTAACATCACTACCAAACACTCTAAGGATTCAAAAGGCGGCCTTCTCGTTCAGAAAGTAGGCGATTTGGAAAAGAACCGCACGATTTTTCAATACGGCGCAAGATTATCGGATGACGCTACGATCAGAGTTTATGGAAAGTATGGCAACAACCATGCGTCAGACAATGGCGACGGTTCGACATTTGGTGACCGCTCAGATCTCTACTCCCTGGGTTTTCGGTCCGATTTCAGCCTCCCGAATCACAATTCATTAATGGTAGAGGGGCAAACCGCTCAATACCGGATTGACGAAAATCAGCCTATCGCTTTAGTATCGCCTCCGTACAACGTTAACTTCACCAATACCGACCTTATTCAAACCCGTCATCTGCTAGCAAAACTTACGCATGATGGCAAACAAGGTAGTAAGACAACCCTCCAAGCGTACTACGACCTTATCGATTACCCGTATACCAACCAAGGCTCGACCGCCGAAATGGTTGACCTAAGCCTAGAGCATCGACTGGCCGCGAAACATGGCCAGGATATGACCTTCGGAGGCGGCTATCGATATATGCTCAATAGTGGCATTCCAGGTCCGACAGCGATCCTCACTCCAAATTTGAGACGAGACACTATCTTTAATTTTTTCGGGCAAGACATTATCGACCTATCGAAAATCGATAAATTGACTGTCGGCGCCAAACTAGAGCACAACACTACTGGATACGCATTTCAACCTAACCTTCGATACTCTCATTCGCCAACTGACCGCGAAACGCTATGGGCAGCGATTGGTAAGGCAGACCGAACACCTAGTCAAAGTGAATTGAATATTTTCTCACTCACTTCTATCACGCCCCCAAGTGGGGGTCAGCCGTTGCCCGTCGGAACTGCAAATATTGGTTCGCCGGACCTTAAACCCGAAACCGTAATCGCAAGCGAAGTTGGCTTCAGGAAGAAACTAAACAAGACGACAATGTTCGATGTTTCTGCCTTTTATAATCAATATAGCAACATCATTTACTTGGCTCCCGGTGCGCAATTCACTTCTTCCCTTTTTGGTCCACCAGTCGTCATTGATCCAAGTTATTTTAGGAACGGGGACAGCGGTCAAACCTATGGCTTTGAACTGTCCGCGAAACATGAATTTGGACCTAACCTGCGAACTGACCTGTCCTTCACTTCACTTCAACGTAGTCGATTTGTACAAGGCTCCGAATTGGCAGCGCCACACTATCAGGCATCATGGCATATCGCTTGGAACCCAACAAAGAAGTTTGAATTGGACACGAGAATCCACTGGTATGATTCCATTTTTGAGCAGGACATTCCGTCCTATGTGAAACTGGATCTTCATTTGATTTGGAAGATTTCTAGCAGTCAAGAATTCAGTATCGGTGGCTACGATTTATTAACTCCTAAGCACATAGAATTCTCAAACGGTGGTTATACGATTCGGAACTTCATTGCCGAATATAAGTGGCGTTTCTAATTTAGGTGATATGTGAAATACCACTCAACGATTGCAAAGATAGCAACTGTGATCTTGGTCGCAGTATGCCTTTTTGCACCGTTGCGCTCCGAGGCGATGGATCGAGAACATCAAGTCAAGACTGGGTTCATTTACAGCATTGCAAAGTTCACACAGTGGGACTTTAGCAAGAAGCCAGGTAACCGATTTGTCATTGGTATTTATCGAACAAGGGCGTTCGATCTCGACATTGAAGCTTTGAACAATAAGTCGATACGTGGCCGGACCGTCGTCATCGAACAACTTAGATCCGATGCTGATATTTCGAATTGCCAAATCGTTATCGTAGGCGACGTTGGGTCAGAGACAATTAGGCGTTACGCGAGCCAGTGCAAGAATTCCGGGACTATGCTGATCGGAGAGTCGGAGAACTTCGCAAAAGACGGTGGAACAATTGGACTTATTCTGAAAGATGGAAATGTTCGGTTTCAAGTCAACTTACAGTCAGCCGAGTCTGCTCGTGTCTCCTTTAGTTCGAAACTGTTGATTCTTGCTGAGCAGGTCTTTAGGTGAAACCGCAAGCGAAGCGATTTTCGCTTCGCACAAAGTTCATCTTAGCAACGGTCGCTTCGACTGCCCTCGCACTTGCCATTTGCGCCGGCTCCCTCGCCATTTATGACCGATGGAGCTTTAATGAGCACCTCAAAGGCGAACTCGCCGTCGAGTGTCGAATTCTTGGTTCTAATTCGGCAGCCGCCCTTGAGTTTAGAGACAAGGATAATGCCAGAGAGGTCCTTAGTGCAGTAGCGGCCGACCGCCGAATCAATGTCGTCGTAATCTACGACAAGAAGGGCGACGAGCTTGTTCGCTACACAAGACCTAAAGCGATCCTCCAATTTCCACCCTCAATGTCCAAAAGCGACATACAAGCGAAGGGCAAATTTGTATCCGTTAGTCCCGTGACGTACCACGGAGAATTTCTAGGGACAATCTTATTGGAAGGAGGCGAGGGTGACTTATCAGACCGCACGCGCTCGTATTTTCTTGTCGCAGGACTCCTTATGTCGATCGCAGTCCTTGTTGCAGTGGCTGTCGCCTTTCGACTGCAGAAGAGGATTTTCGATCCCATCGCGCAACTTGTCACTGGAATGGGCGAGATCACCCAGCGAAAGGATTATACAGTCCGCATTGATGATACAGGTGACGACGAAGTGGGCCGTCTCGTTCAAACCTTCAACGAGATGCTTTACGAGATTCAAATTCGTGACAACTCTCTAGAGCTCCGCATTGACGAGCGTACAAAGGCCCTTGCTTCTGAAGTTTCTGCGCGCAGATCGCTGCAAGAGACCCAAATCGCGCTTGAAGAAGCTCTCAAGCAAGCAAACGCAGCCGTTGAAGCCAAGTCCCTCTTTCTCGCAAAGATGAGCCATGAAATACGGACGCCGATGAACGGGGTCCTGGGAATGACGGAAATTCTACTGGGTACCCAACTCGATGAACTCCAAACTCGATGCGCCGAGACCATCGAGTTCAGCGGTAGAAACCTACTAGAGATCATCAACGACCTACTTGATTTTTCAAAGGCTGAGGCCAATAAGCTGATTCTCCAGTCTGTTCCCTTCGGGATCGAGGATCTAGTGAGCGAAGTTGGGGCTATCATGGCACCGCTCGCAACAAAGAAATCACTTGAACTCGCGTGTTGGTGTTCACCCCAAGTCCCTGTAACCATCATGGGTGACCCAGGTCGACTTCGACAGATTTTACTGAATCTTATTGCTAACTCTGTAAAATTCACAGACAGTGGACGAGTTTCCCTAGACGTCACGGTTACTCAAACTTTGGATTCAATGGTCACCCTCAAATTTGAGGTTATGGATTCTGGAGTCGGAATTTCTGACGATCAACTGAGTGAAATCTTCCAGAGCTTCGTGCAGGTGGATTCAGGCAGAACTAGAAAGCAGGGTGGCACGGGTCTTGGCCTAACCATCTCAAAACAGCTGGTCGAACTGATGGGTGGCTCACTGGATGTGGCAAGCAAGCTTGGTCAAGGTTCAAAATTCTTCTTTGAGATCAAATGTGAAGCTGTCACCAATTCCAAGCCCATCGCGATGCTCAAAGGCAAAAAGCTGCTATTGGGAGTTTCCGATGCCGAACTGAAACATCGACTGATGGATCTGTTCCAATTCCATTCGGTTGAAACAATCGCCTCGTCCACGACGCAATTAGTCAGCCAACAAATTGACCAGGGTTCTCCTCTGGACTTTGTAATACTTGACACATCGTTAGAAGTTTCAGATGGATTGCAAGTTGAAGATTTGCTCCAGCAGGCGCGTAATCCATTGACTTCGACCTACCTGCTGACCGATTCATCAAACATCATCCCATCGTCTCAAGCTGCTCACCTTGGCTTATCTGGGGTAATCAACAAACCTTTTGTTGCCGCTAATCTGCTGGAAATGATGATCAAATCAGTCAAGCATGATCAGAAGCACCCTGAAAAACCGACCCCAGAGACGTTTGGAAGCAGAACTCCTCATATCCTTCTCGTTGAAGACAATGAAGTTAATGTGATGGTGGCTAGCCACTTTTTGAGCACGCTGGGCTGCACTTTCACGGTCGCGTATAATGGCGAAGAGGCAATCAGCGCCTTTGAAGTGGGGTCGTATGATTTGGTTTTAATGGATGTTCAACTCCCCGTCATGGACGGGTTAGAAGCCACTAAGCGACTCCGTGCAAGCAAGGAACCTTCCGTACGCGACGTAGTGATTGTCGCGATGACAGCCAACGCTTTCGCATCGGAAATGGATGCTTGCTTGGAGGCGGGGATGAACGACTATCTCTCCAAGCCAGTCTCTCAAGCAGATCTTTCCAAGATGCTGAACAAGTGGCTCTACGTCAATTAAGGCTGCAACCGTTTTGTTGGAATCAATCGGCCATTCCGAGGGCCCTCAAGATTTGGAGAATTGAAGATAACCGAATATCGTCTTCAAACCGCTCGAAACGTGAGACGGTAGGCTGAGTAACTCCTGCGATTGCCGCTAGTCTCGCTTGCGAAAGCCCTTGAGCTTTTCTCCTTTTTCTCGCTTCTTCGACAACATCGTTCCAACTAATGCGAATGTTCCGTTCCATCGTTTTTCAACCAGACTAAGCAAATCCATTTTCACTGACCTAGGAGCAAATGCGTCTTCCTCGACAGCCTTTGTAACGGCACCCAATCGCTTACCAAAATCTTCGGCGGCAAGCATCACCACTTCCTCGGACAGACCAAATCCTGATGCCAATCCTACAAGGTGCTCAGGCATAAGATCTGTAAGTCTTAGATTTTCCGCTTCACTAACTGAAAGGGCAAGGACGTTATATTGCTCGTAGTAAGCACTGGCCACGAGGTCATATGCAGGCGATAACCGCAGTCCGCCATTTTGATGCATCATCGCGAAATTCTTAAGATGTGCATCTGTATTCCCAAGTAGAAAACACGCTAATAACCTGCGGAAAAGTCGTTCACCCTCGGCTAGCATGCACTCAGGAGTGTCTCGAATGAAACTACCCATCTGTTCATAGCTACCTGTGTCCTTTTCATCGGACTTGTTGCCCAACAGAGAATTGAACTCCTCGAAATGCAGCCTGATTCCGTCCACTCTATCGAACCGTTTGATCATAAGCGCAGAGTCTGCGATTCCTGGAAGGCTGGCGATTTCCAACTCCACTATTTGCTCTCTCGCTAGAAGTGCTTTTGTAGCCTTCGTCGTAAGCCACTCCAACTCCATTAAGTTCTGATGAGTTGATGATGGCAATTTTGCAATGTAAGTGCTCATCTCACCAAGTCTCGCAGATCGGAATTTGCCCGACTCCTTGATTGCGAACAGTTTGGGTTGGACACCGGAAAGTGACGCTCGACTCTGGATCGCAGCTACAATTTCAGGCTCATCGGAATCAACTAGCTTTTGACTTCGGTCAGGATCGACAATCGAAACAGCACCAGCGCAGTCTCCGCCGAATGCGAGAAGCAAAGCTAGACGATTACTGGGATTGATCTTAGTCGCTCTCGACTGCGCGTCCAAAAGCCAACCTTCTGCAACCAAATTATCAAAAAACGGGTGCAAGCCTGACTCGCAAATATACGCTTCTTCCCGTAAGGGCAATGAGAAGGCGATAGGAGCACCATTTGCCGACACGTACTCCCTGTCGTACTGAAATTCGACGCGTTGACCTCCCAACTGTCGAATCACGCCAGCGTAAGTAGTGCCATGGTACACATTGCCCCAGAGTGCATTTGCCATGATAAAATATCTTTTATGAAGTTGGAGTCTTCAATGACAGCTTAGTAAGTATAACTTATCAAAGTTAACGCCGGTAGCTTTCTAATAAACATAAGCATATTGTAAGTTTGACTTAGGAAGTGCACCAGGCAAGATAAATGGATACGTGACCGGCCAAGCATTATGGCGCAGCTAACCCAGTCCCTCGATGCCGTGCGATAAGCAACATCTCTCATCTTAGAAGCTATCGTCTAGGCCAGATCAGGTCAAGCCGGTCGAGACGCCTTCGATTTTCAGACGGGAGCACCAAACGTCGTCAACGGGCATCTGTCTCGCCAGCAAAGCCGTGATGCCCTAAGCACGAGAGTTGACACATTTTTTCTTTGATTCTTGCCTTCGCTTGAAGCAAGGTTCTGGTTTCTCAGGATAGGTGTGAAGAAACACAATCCTCTTCAAGGAGGCATTTATGAAAATCGAAAACGTCAAATTCTCATTCGGCACCTCCCTTCTCTCGCTCAGAGCGACCGCGCTTGACCGCACTTTCGATGAACCTCTCCACATGGTGAGGCTCACGCTCTAAGTTGTCTTGGTGGATCTCCCGAAGGATCTCGATGATGGCTTTGTCCGCTTACTCAGGCTGAAATTTCTGACCGAGTAACGGGGATGGAATGGGCTGGTGTTGTCTTCGTCTTCTCATTACTCTATTGGATGAGTCCGACGAACGATGGATTCAAGAACCAGGTGTTCGGACGTCCGAACACTCACCTGCAGGCGAGCAGCCCATAGCTGCAAAAATTACAAGCGGTTCAGGGCCTCATGAACGCTGTTTCGAAACCGGTCAACCAATTTGTATGTCGCGTCGTTCGCATTGTAGGCAATTGCAATGGCCTTCCCGTCCGGTCGAGTGTTGATGAGTAACGAACACCCACGCGACTCCCCACCCATTATCAAATTTTTGTGCAGTCCTTCCTCGAACACGAATACTCCCATTGCGAAGTAATCGTTGGCAGGGTGGCACGAAGGCCTCGCGGTCATCTCGGCGGCAAAGCGGGGAGAGATGAGCCCTGCAAGTTGGCCCGAGTTAATAGTAGCCGCCAAACGCGCTAAATCTAAAACACTGCAAGCCAATCCACCGGCTGAATCTTGAGATTCGAGCGTGACAGCCCAATTTCCTTTAAGGGCTCCATAGCTACTTGTTACAGGCTTGCCGCCTGGTTCAAAAACGCTGGAAGCAATGCGCTCATCGGCCAAGTCGTGATAAGTGACCTCATTGGCCAAGCGCTTCCGTTGGTCAGTCGAGGCAAGGTTAAGTGTCGTGACCCCCATCTTTGACGCAATCTCCTTGCGCACATAGTCCAGATACGAGCCGCCGCTCACATGTTCAATGACTCTTCCAAGAAGGAGATAATTGGCGTTGCAATAGACTTGCTTACTTCCTGGTTCAAAATCTAAGCGAGACCCGAGAATCAGTCGGGCAGCGACCGTCGAGTCATATGGGACCGGCAAGTTCCACCGTTTAGCAAGATTTGCATTAAATGTCGTGCGATCAACGCCAGAGAATCCCCAGTCCCATCCAGAACACATTTGGAGTAGTTGCCGGATGGTTATGCTCTGAACACGCTCATCGAGCCCAAATTCGGGCTGTGTCACGATTGGCTTCAGGTAGACATACCGAACAAAGGGTTGGTCGAGATTGACTTTGCCTTCGGATGCCAGTTTTAGAATAGCAATGGCGGTGAAAATCTTTGTAATACTGGCAAGCCTCGTAACCGAGTTCTCATCAAACTTCTTACCGGAGGACTCGTCGGCAAGACCAAAACCTTTGCAATAGACGACGTCGCCGCCCGATATTACTGCCAAGCCACCTCCAGGAGAGAGCGCCCGAGAAAGAGATTCCCGCATCACGTGCTCCAACTTCTGCTCCACGCTGTTAGGAAGGACGCCACCCAAAGAAACCTTCGGCTTGCTGATGTCTGACTGGCTCGCGAACGACATCGCAGGCGGAGCCCAACTCGTCAAAAGAGGTGCGATGGCTACTCTGCCAAAGAGGGCCAGAATGCGTCTTCGCGTCAGGTCGTCCAGCATTCTCACATTTTACTCGGGGTGTTCGGACGTCCGAACACGCGTCCAAGGAATTCGAGTTTGTTGGATGCTTCTACGCCGCACTTGCCGGAAGAGAGGGGGAACCGACCGTCGTGCCAAGCCGCCAGGAAAGCGAGCAAGCTGAAAAATTCTTGAGTGCCGTCTCGAAAGTGTTAGGCAAGGAACTCGATCCCGCCACAGTGGGCCGGTCGTTTGGCGGTTTCGTACGGAGAAATCAACCGTAAAATTATTGGTTGCAGATATAGCGGATACGCGTCATAATTAGAGTATGAGCACAATCAATGAAAACCGAGTCGGCCCGTCCGACATCGCGCCGGAGGAGCAAATTGGCCTTGAGCAAATGTTCCGAGGGGAAGTTCGGCCCGTTCTTTTGACGATGGGAGGAGACGTCATTGAACTGCCTAAGGCTCTGAATGACCTGTTTGTCTCAGTGGTTCAGGCAATGAAGCAAAAGCAAGCCGTGTTTCTCATGCATGAAGATGAGGCATTCACCACTCAAGCGGCGGCAAATTTTCTTGGCATGTCAAGGCAATTCTTTGTCGGGCTTCTTGACAAAAACGAGCTTCCATTCCACCACGTCGGAACTCACCGACGAGTTTTCTTCAAAGACCTCGTGACCTACCAACGAAAGCGGAGC
>JBBQZV010000038.1:0-17900 GCA_038207365.1 Fimbriimonadales bacterium
AAATCATAGCCACCATATTGAATGTGGCGGATATGGTGGCTATGATTTGGCCCGCAACTGCAGAAATGCACTTCTTGGTCATCCTCTTCAGCAATCCTAAGTCATGGATGAGGCATTGGGAAGGGCGGGCGACGACCACAAGCTTGAGGTCATATCTGGCGGCGGCCACTACGACAAGACCTTCGGTCCTGGCCTAATGAAAGCGCTCCAATGGTTCAAGGAGAAACTTTTGAACGAGGAGGAACCGGAGGAAGGATTTATTGGATGCTTCAGGGCTTGGGTTGCGTAGGTTGCGAATCAGTGGTAGCCGCACAAATCTCAAGAGTTCGCAAATAGTCCAATACGGAGTACCAACTAGAAAAGTCAATCCATTCAAAATGGGTTGGCTTTTCTAGCTTGTTGCCCTGCCGTGATGAGAACCTTCGAATCAGGAGCGCAGCGACATCCCGAGTTGAAGCCGGATGAGCAAAGCGAATCGGGACGAATCCCGTTCGGAGAACCCTGCTTTTTGAACCTAGGATTTTCGACACACCTAACGGAACTCGAGCTTCCAGGTTTGCAAGTTTTCAGAGACTGCCCGAGGCTTCGGCCCTCACCAAGTGTCGTTGACGCCCTCGTAAAAACTTCTGCTTCCAGGTAGGAGCGTTCTGATGGGCTCGGCAACGGCGAAATAGGAGATTGAATCTAGCTGAGTCCCGTTAGCCGGAGTATGCTCGTGGCATGTCGTCCCGGGAGTATTCCAGATGATTTTGGCCGCTTGCCTTCTCGCCGTTGGATGGCAATGGCCCCAAGCTGGGCTTGTTCCCCAGGAGCCGTTCACCTTCCTCCTCTATCCCAGCGACGTGGTAGGGTTCAAGGACTGCCCCCAAGCGTTCCAACTCACTTACGACGGTGCGCTGAACAATGGATTCGGCGAGTTCCAACTCTTGGCCGGCCGGGAACCAAAGCCGATTGATGTTCGCGCGAAGAAGCTATATCCGGGCGCGTTCCCATTTCCTCACTATGGCTTCGAGCGCGACGGCATCGTGTTTCAGGTCCTGTGTTTTGCGGCTCCCATAGGTCTTGATCCACGCGAGAACCTTGTCGGCTATGTGAGTGTCAAGGCCTCGAACCCAGGTCCGGCAGCGAAGGAGACGAAGCTCGTGGCTCAGTTCGCGACTCGGGGCCCGCGTTGGCGATCGGAAATGCCCTGTCGCGACTGGTATCGCGACCGATTTATGGACCAGGCTCGGTGGGCCACATCGTCAACATCTGGGGATCGAGGAGGGGTGGTGAGCAAGTCGGACCACCTCGTCTTCGCTTATTCGGGCGATCCTATGTCGTCCCATCGTGAAGGTCCAGGCGTCGAATACAACCTACACCTGGAGCCTAATGAGTCCAAGGAGGTCAAGTTCAAAGTGCCGTTCGTGCCGGTCGACCTGAAGCGCGTTGCCCAGGTCGCAGCCGTCACCCAAACTAACGACTCAGCGGTGTCCGCCCGACTCTTGTCGTTCTGGAAGGGCATCTACGACGAAGCGACCCAGATCGAAGTGCCCGAAGAGAAGGTTACCGACACAGTCAAAGCGAGCCTCGCTTACCTCCTCATCGCCCGTGACGTGCTAGAGGACGGCAAGAACTTCATGCCCACCGTCAACAAGTTCCAGTACCACACGTTCTACTTCCGGGACGGCGCATTCACCACCCACGCGTTCGATCTCATGAACCTGCCCGACGTGGCCCGCGGAACGGTTCAGTATTACTTCGAGACCAATCCCGACGGCTCCGCGCGCGATCTGAAGCGAAGCGGCGAGGACGATTGGGGCCAGTCGCTGTGGGCGGTGGGAGCGCACTTCCGCTCGACGAACGATCTTAAGTTCGCCCGATACGCCTATCCGGTGCTCGCGCCGCACATGAAGTATTTCCAGGAAAAGATCGCCTCTGACCCGCTTCACCTTTGGCCAGTCCTCGGCCCCTACGATGCCGAGCTCTTGACCGGCCACTACACCAGCCACAGCTTCTGGATTCTCTTGGGGCTCCGCGAGGCGATCAATCTTGCCAAGGCAACGGGGCAAACCGCAGATGCCGTGCTTTGGCAGGGCTGGCATGACGCCTATCGCAAGCGGTTTATGGTTCAGCTTGCCAACGTGACAGCCCAGAGCGGTGGTTATATACCACCCGGGATAGACAAGCCGGAGGATGGGCGCGACTGGGAGAACGCAACCGCGGGCGTCTATCCGTTCGGAGTCATCGACAAAAGTGACCCTCGGGTCGCTGTGACGCTGCGAATGATTCGCGAGTACAAGTGGCGCGAGGGCATCTCCACCTGGGGCACAAACGCCTGGGTGATCAAAACGCGCGGCCAAGCGGGAATCGACGTCGATCCCGGCACCCTGCATCACTACGAGACCTACAACGTAACCCAAACCGCGCTCGCTTGCGGAATGCAGCGAGACGTCCTGGAGGACCTTTACAGTGCGCTGGCTCACACGTCGGCGACCCATGCTGGCTTTGAAATGGGTACCAGACCCTGGGGCGAGCGCGACGTTTCTGGGAACTACACGCCCCACGGTTGGTTCGCGGCGCGGACCATCGAGCTGGTGAGGAACATGCTCGTGCGCGAGGAAGGCGACGTGTTGCACCTGGCATCGTGCCTCTCACCGCAATGGGTTGGATCGGGCGATGTCATCCGGCTCAAAAACGCGCCAACCACATTCGGATCGGTGTCCTTCGTGATGCGTTCGCGCAAGGATGGTGCGGACATCGAGTTGGTAACGAAGTGGCGTCAAGCCCCCAAGACGCTGACGCTCCACGTTCCATTCTTCGTCAAGTTGGATTCGGCGATGGTGGATGGAAAGCGGGTTTCTGTAAGAGGCGAGGAGCTCTCCATCTCCCCGAAAGCATCACGCATCACCCTCAACTGGCACTGGAAAGGTAAGCCCGACCTCAGCTACAACCGAGCCGTCGACTTGTGGAAGGAAAAAGACCAGGATCGGAAATCAATCGTCGACCGAAGCTTCCTCTTTCCGCATCCGGTGGCGCCGAAAATGGATGGAGAAGCCCGCGCGTTCGCAACAGAAACCCAAATAAGGCTCCTGAACCCCAGCGGCCAGGGGGTGATTCGGTACACGACGGATGGCTCGGACCCCAAGCGAACTTCGATGAAGGTCACGGCGCCGATCAAAGTGAGCAAAACCACGATGCTAAAAGCAAAGTGCTTCTGGCCCGATGACCGGTTCAGCGAGCCGCTCTGGGCCAAGTTAGAAGTGGGCTTTGCTGACATCCCCTTGTGGACCCAAGCCACCCAACCTGGCCTTGTCTGCGACTTCTACCCCGGCAAGTTCGAGCGCGTCCCGGACTTCGGCTCGTTAGTACCTACGCGGACGACGACTCTCGCGACGTTCGGATTGGGGGAACCGAATCCTAAGGAGGAACTCTATGCCCTGCGCCTGACGGGCGTGATCACGATCCCGAAGGACGGGGTCTATCGGTTCTGGACCGGCTCCGATGACGGCAGCCGATTATGGATCGGCAAACGACAGGTGGTGGACAGCGACGGTCTCCATGCCTATATCGAGGTTCCCGGTGAGATCGCTATCAGGAAAGGGAGATACCCGATCAAGGTCGGGTACTTCGAAGCTGGCAGCGGACACTTTTTGAAGGTGTTCTGGGCGGGGCCGGGCATCGAGAAGCAAGAGATTCCGGTAGCGAACCTGTCTCATACGGCGTCCCCGTAGGCAGGTCCAAACTTCTTGACCGCCGAACACTTCCCTGGGCATTACGACGCATCATAGAGCTCAAAGAGGGTTCGAGAAAGCTTTGCCAGCGATAACGGAGGCGGTGAGGAGAGAGCGCTAGGGGCAATGACCGGGATCATGAATTATTATCTGAGGACGGAGATCATGAGCGAACCCTCCCGTCGTCGTGCGGTAAGCCCATTGCCCTCTTACCGCAAAACTCGAGAGTTCGCAAATCGTCCAATACGGAGTACCAACTATGATGCTTCTGCCCCACAAAGTGCCTGCTTGATTCAGCATTAACAGGTCCATCGGCGAACGTTAGGGGGCAAACCCATCTCAATGATTCACTTTATCTGGCGTCGCTACTTCGACTCGTTGATCCGTTTCAGTTCATTCACCAGGAAGTCCATGTTCGTAAAAGGATCGCCGCCAGTACGCTTCCAGCGCACGCAACCCTTTTTGTCGATCAGGATTGTTGAGTGCAGCTCGATATCCTCAAAGTCATCATAAGACGCAAAGCGCCGGGCATTCTCATGGTTCTTGTCGGATAGGAGTGTGACGTTCACTTTGCCGAGGGTCGAAGACTCTTTCAGCTTAGCCGGAGTCGCGCTGCAGACTGCGAGCACCACTGTGTTTTGAGCCTCGAAGTCGGAAACCCGGTCGTTTATGGACTTGAGCTGACCCACACAATGGACGCACTCATCTCCCAAGAAGAAGACCAGCAGGACGTTCTTGCCGGCGAAGTCTGTGAGCTTAACAGGCTTGCCCTTCACGTTCTGCACTTGAAGAGCGGGTGCATGGAATGGACGCCAATTCATCGGGCCCATGACGTCGAGTTCCTTGGGGTGGTAAATCCGCTCGGGTCTTGGGGTTTCGGCGATCGACTTGGTTACTAGACCGAGCTTTTTGACGTCTTCGAGCCACTTTAGATTAGGGTCAGCCTGCGACCAGACACTTTCGAGCCTCCCCGCATAGTAAGCGGCTTTGTCCTTGTTTCCAGCCGCATCGTGGGCGAGTGCTAGGCCAGAGAGCGCGAAAGCGTCGTTCGGCTCTTGCTTGAGGGCTCGCTCGTAGCACTCAATGGCCAATGGGTTCTGCCCCCGCTTACGATAGTCATCGCCAAGCAGCCTGATGACGGGCCAGGGCTGGTTAGGAGGGTCACCGCCATAGTGATTCGTGTCTTCTTCCGCGGCATTTAGGAGAGCCTTTTGCCCTTCCAGCAAGTGCCCCTCTGACAGGGCAACCATCCCTTGCACGATATTCATGGCTGCGGAAATGCCCTTTGTGGCGGAGATGTCGGGATCCTTGATCACAGCGGTCATCTTTATTTGAAGAGCTTTCATATCTTCCAGCCGCTCTTTCGCTTCTTTGAGTTTGCCTAGGCCGTTAAGGGCCAGGGTCTCCGAAAAGGCCTTCTCGAATTTGCCTGCGTCATCTTTGTCACTCCAGACAACGACACCCTTCGCCAGAATCTGATCCCACCGCTCGAACTTGATGAGGGCGCGGACCATCGCCTCATGGCCTTCTAATATGGTCCGACCCGCCGAGTCAGAATTGAGATCTGGGTCGCGAGGCGCGCTGAGCATATCGCGCGCGCCCTGAAGAGAGGCACTCTCCATTCCGAGTTGCTCTTGGATGTAGCAAAGGTAGTTCCGATTGTGCGGGTAGTTCCAGGTCTCGAACGGCAGGGCCAGCCGGTCATTCATATAGCGGAGCTCGATCCGGGTCGCCGAATCCATCGCGATCGCGGCCTCGTGCCACATCCCAATCTTGGTGTAGATATGCCCTGGCATGTGGAGCGCGTGGCCGATGCCCGGGGCGGACTTTCCGTAGAGTTCGCAACTCCGAATGGCCTGCTCGGGCGAAACTCCATCCCAGTTGTGGATGCTCGCGTGGTGGGCGCCAGGGTGCAATGGGTTCTTCACCAGCACTTGGTTGATCAGAAGCTGGTTCGCGAATGCGCTGCCGTCGCCGATATTGAAAAGCGCTAGGTGAGCTTTCGCCTCGATGTCGTCGGGATACTTGATCACGATCTGCTGTAGGTGCTCGACGAGGACCTTTCGACCTTCCTTCACTCCCGGAGCCGTGGCCACCGCCCAAGCTTTGATGAACATTTGCTCTCGCTCAGTGACCTTGTCTTCTCGGCGAACGGCTTCTTTTAGAAATGCTTTGTATCGATCAAACTCCTTTGCGTCGAAGTTGGGCGCTCCCATCGCAAACCAATTGAAGCCGCACCGTGCGAGACTCCAGTACGCCATAGCGCAGTCGGGATCAAGCTTTAGGCACCATCGAAAAGATCGCTCAGCCTCTTCGAACCAGAAGGAATGGAGCAGGGCGTTACCCTGGTTGAACCACTTCTGCACTTCCGGGTTCTTCGTGGTGATCGGAAACGGAGCTTCTCCAATCCCATCCATGACCCAGGGCCTCATGCGCATGCCCGAGTCGAAAGCCGAGCCGTGGCTTGAATGGCCCGGATCATCGTCGGCGATCGCGATGACCGAGACAAGCATCAAGAGGATCGCGAAGATGAGGCGCATTGTGTCGGGCAATTATACATGACGTCCGAATTTCTTGATCAAACTTGCACCTCTCGCCCGTCCCTGGCACCTTGTTCACAGCTAGTCACGATGCGCCGTGTGTATCTGGCCCAATACTCATCCGAAGTCATCATGGACCGGGAGGGTCCAAGCCATCGGGATCTGCGGAGGCCTTTTTAGGATGCCGCCCTCGTAGCGAAAGTTTGAAAACAGACATGCATTCTGCGGGGCCAGAGGCTGTTGTGATTCGGTCACCCCGGTCATGGGTCGCAAGAAAAGTTCTAAAGTTGTATCGCGCGGTTTACCACGTTTTTTGAGCCTAGATTTGCCGATAGACCGGACGAGATTCGAACGCCTGCTCAGTCGAGAAGCTACTAACCAGGGGAACGAGCGCGATCTACTTTGGGCTTGCAGCAAAGACCGGGTGCCCTCGACCGTTTGCGGATGTCAAGAGTCTCGATCTAACGTGGGGGGCCTTTTCATGCGTAGGATATGAAAGAATGGAACGTGTGACTCTCGTTTTCGAGCCAGACGAAGAGAGTGGATATTCGGCATATGTTGCCGAGGTCCCTGGGGCGAATTCGCAAGGGGAAACGCTAGAAGAAGCGAAGCAGATGGTGCTGGAATCATTACATGAACTGCTTGAGTATCGCCGGGGCAAAGCTCATCTAAAGGCCACAATTGGCACCGTGTATGAGCAAGTGGCCCTGGCCTGATCGGCCTCAAAGGCTCGCGTGGCGTGGAATCCCTAGGTCATCACAAATTCGCCGTGCGGTTTGTTCTTGATGGTTTGGTGCCTTGGCACTTGGCTCTCCTTCTCTCCATCTCGGATCTCCCAATTGTCGTGATTTCCACCGTGGCGGACAAGCCAAGCCTTGTGCTTCAGCAAGTGCCGTTCCAGATCGCTTCGGCTCAACTACCTTTTACCTCCTCCAGGACACCTGCGAACTCGATGGCGGGGATGTTTCCTTCTCCATCCATCGCCTGGTACGGGTCGCCTCGTCCTTCGTCATAGTCTTGGGGAAGACAGACGTATGCCTCACCACCGGGCATAGGATTCGTCTGCAGGCCAGTTGAAGAGGCGACAGGGGGATCAGGCAGTGTTTGAGTTGACAATCCTTCTGCTCGAACCGACTCTGCAGTAACAGAAGCCTTAAACGTCACACTGCCAGTTGCTGAGACGGCGCTGTTGGCGTCGTTGAGGTAGGCAACGCTTTCCCGAATATCTGCTACTAGTGACTTGAGTGCTCGCGGCTGGATACCCTCTTCTCTCTCCAGCCGCGTTGATAGGGTGGCGTCGGATGGCAACCTCCAGTCTGAGAATTCGTTTTGCTTCGGAAGATCTTGCCGTTCGACCTGGATGCAGAGGCGACGACTCTTTCCAGAGAGCAGTGCCCGAGCCACTTGGGTGGCGTCGAATGCGCTCGCGTTCCATCTGGGTGTGCCCTTCTTTCTTGAATCCATTGATTCAGTGCTTCTGGGTGGCAGAGTGGTGAGTTTCCGGAGTCATTCGATGCCACCCAAGTGGCTAACCACCCAAAAAATGGTTGAGATTGGAACAACTACAACCATGATCCAAACGCGACCGCCCGAAGTGGCTCGCCACTTTCTAACCTCCCTTCAGAGCAACATCCGGTAACTTCGCTTCGTTCGGGTAGGCGAAGTGGAGGGCCGCGGACACAAACAGGCATGCGCCAACGATATTGCCGAGTGTGACCGGCACTTGGTTCCAAACCAGCCATTGCCCGACAGTTACATTTGCTCCTAAAAGGATGCCCGTGGGGATAGCGAACATGTTCACTACGGAGTGTTCAAATCCCAACGCGAAGAATATTGAGATCGGCAGCCAAATCGCGATCACCTTGCCAATGGTGGACCGAGAGACCAATCCCAACACCGAACCAAGAGCCACCATCCAGTTGCACAGAACACCTTTGACGAATGCAACCCACCAGCCGACTGCACCCATCTCGGCGTAGTGGGTCGTCTTCGCTACCGATACCTCGACAATCTTTTGTGCAAGTGGATCGGTTGAGTGAAAGGAACCATTGGAGAGAGCGAAAGCTAGAAGAATTCCAAACACCAAGCTGCCCAACAGGTTTCCAAGCATCACCCAAGACCAGTTTCGCAGAACCGCCCACGGCGAGACTCGCCCACGCAGAACACCGATCGTGAGGATGGCAAAGTTTCCGGTGACCAGTTCGAGCCCAAGCAGCGTAATGATTGCGAATCCCACCGGGAACACGAGCCCAGAAATGAGTGAGCCTTGTGAGGGCGGTAGTCCGGCGATACCTTTCCACGCAAAAGCAGCGGCGAACGCGAGCAAAGCCCCCGACAAAGCTCCACGTAAGATCATGGCTTGGATAGACAGTGAAGCCTTCTTATGGGCGACCTCGGTAAGTTCCGCCATCAGTTCTTTTGGCTGAACATACTCGCTGAAGTCAGCCACTTTTTGCACCTGCTCTCCCGGTAATGAACTCCGTTCGAATCATTCCCAATCCGACCGCTAACCATGCCAGAAAGGCAATCGGGAAGATGGTGATCGGCACTTGCTGCAATTCGTGGATGGCAAAATTCTTGATCATGGCGTGTGTCGCCGACGTGTACATGCCTAACGGGAAGACAATGCTCCACAACATAGGTTCATATGCAAGCGGGACGCGGCGAACGATATGCCGCCAGATGCCGAGAATAACTAGAAGCGGAATCCACGAGCTAGCCACCACCCAAAAGAGGAATGTTAGGCCGTGCATCAACGGGATGATGTTGACGCTCAGAGTCCACATTGTGGCGTGTCCACAGATTTCGACTCCGGCGAGAGTTGAAATTGCTGCCGCTCCCATCATGATCCAGTAAGTTGGCACCAATTGTTCGGGTTCAAGAGGCAGCAGAATCAACCGCATTACTAAAGCTGAGATCAGCAAGAGGTACATACCGCCCGCGAGCAAGAACGCGCAAATGCTGATGACCATCATGACGCCGGAACTGCTTGTGGTCTCGGCCAGCATTGCCCCTAAAGCAGCAATCGACTGGAGTCCCACCACCAGGACAAGCCATCCGCCGTTAAGCGCACCAACCAACGACCCTTCTTTCTTCTTGGTTATGAAAACCAAAAGGAATGCGTGGATCAGGAAGACATAGAGAACGACAGCAAAAATCCACAGCGCCCAAGCCAGTTGAGGTTGGCCTGCTATGCGAAGAAGCCCCGTACCCAGGACGCCGGACCCAGCTACCAACGTGAAAAACCCGGGGGCTTTGGCTGCGTTTCGAAAGTCGGTCAGAACTTCTGACCTGAATCTAGCAACTCTTACGATCGTCATTCCGAAGAGGACAACGTAGGCTATGGTGGCTAGAGTCAGAAGGACCACATCAATCCCTCGAAGGCCTACTCGCTTGCTCGCGATAGCCACGATTCCGGTCGCCATCACTACCGCGAAATACCCGGGGAAAAGGGTCCTAATTCTATTTTGCAGCTGAAATGGCATTAGACTGAGTTTGAACTTGATCGAACGGGGAAACTATGATTTTTATCATAGTTATAAGTTTTATGTCGAAGCAGGATATAGGGGCGTTGGAAGAAGTTCTATCAACATCGGCCCCCCTCGTGGATAGCTTCGACGTTGACTTGGTTCGGTTCCGTAAGGTCGGCAAGAATCATTGCCTGAGTCAAAGTTCAGGGCAAGGCAGACACTTCGACCCACAGGCCGACCTCCTCAGCCTCGTGTATGACAACTCCAAAAAACAACAGCCAATGCTTAAACTGACCAAGCTCTCACCGGACGATCACCTTCTATGAATCCCCTGGCTCCATTATCACTCAGAGCCGCTGGTCAAGCTGGGGGGGAATTATACTGACGTGGCGGGAAGGAGAGCTCCAAACTGGTCCCGTTCGGAGTACCCACCCTATTAGAGGTTCAAGGCACCTGTTATCAGGTTCAGATAGTGACCGTCGATATAAGACGATATGGGCTTGAAGACTTTAAATGTAGAGAGCCCTAGTTTCACCGCTTCCATTCCCGCCTAAGAAGCCCATAGACCCAGGAATCTGACACCTCGCCATCCACAATGCAATCCTCTCGCAACGTCCCCTCGCGAACGAAGCCGAGCTTTTCAAGGACCCGGCTCGATGCCGTGTTACGCGTGTCGGTCTCAGCCTGGACCCGGTTCAGATCTAGCGTGCCAAAGGCCCATTGCAACAATGCGCTTGCGGCTTCGGTGGCGAATCCGTTGCCCCATGCGGCGTCATCTAGGCAGTAGCCTAGCTTCGCGCTACGATAGGTTGGATTCCAATTTGACAAGCAGCACCATCCAATAAATGTGTGGTCGGCCATCCGCTCAATAGCCAGCCGCGCTCCAGATCCTTCCTGCTCCATCTTGGTGCAAGTCATGATAAATCGCTCTGCTTGACTGCGCTCCTTCCAGGGCGGCGAGTCCCAGTAGCGCAATACTCGTGGGCTGCTTTGAAGCGCGAAAATGGTGTCCTTATCGGTTTCCGCGAAAGGACGCAGCAATAGGCGAGGAGTCTTTAACGTCGGACTTGGCAACGACATCTGCTCAGTATGTTCCAGACGAAGTTCCGAATTGCGGGTGCCTCCAGCGAGGCGAACCGAAGTTCGAATATGTCCGCGCCAAGTTGAGCGGACGAGAGATCAAGAGTTCGAAACTTGAAAAAGGCGAAGCACCACAGTCTTTATGTTCAAATCTCACTCGATTCCGTACGAGATCTTATTTTTAGAGCAAGAGTCGTTGATCAGTACTTCCGCGTGCCAGTTAGAAAGTCATGATCCGTTCTGCCGCATCATGTTGGACAACCTTAAAGTCGTCGCGACTGTGTCATCACAGTGCCAAGAAGTAACTCGACTGACCTTCAAGAGTTGCGGTCTGATTTCCGAGCGAACATTACACGTTCCGACGGTAAATCTTGTCGAGTAGATCGACCGCTTGAGCTTGCTACCTCAAGGGAGCCAGGCGAATGTCAGATGAGCCCAACCGCTCGCAGTAGCCGTCTATATCGCAGTGGACAACGCTGCCCGCAAATGATTCGGACAGCGTTGTTTTGTTTGGAAGTGGGGCTAGTTTAGTTACGAGGCTTCGTGTGGACGTCGATGATTTCCGCCGCCCTTAGGATTCTGGCTACTATCTCGACTCTAGTGATGCCCTTGTTCTTTGGTAGCCATGCTGTAAGGTGGCGCACGCCGCCCTCACGATGGGCTCGAAGGCCGAGGGACCTGACCTCTTTACCTGTTGAAGTTATCCCGACGACATCAAGAGCAAGGCTAGCCGGCGCCTGTATGTCATCGTACGAGACTACGATCGCGGGGACTTCTCTCCTCATCGGGTTACCGCTTTCATCTTTGAAAGGGGCTTCGCCTATGCCTGGAAGGTACACCTGAGCCGTTGTATCTTGTTGGAAAGTGGCGTTCGCGGAATAGACGTTGTGGTCCACGGCCTTACCCGTTGTTAGATCGTACGAAACCGCAGTTTGTGGTGCGCCATCGGCGATATAGAAGGTCAAGCCTTTGGTATCTGGGGCATTGCCCGAGGGAGTCTTCATCAGACAGACTGCAAGCTCATCCCCGTTCTTGTCCGCTGGAAGCGTCCATCCACCGATGTAAATGCCTTCCTCGTCTCCCGCTCCCGGTCCGCTTGTTATTCCCACGAAGGGCGCTTCGTTTCCAGAACCCTTAAGTCGGAATACAAACGCCGTCGTCGTCTCCTTGTCATATCCCTGATACACAGAGTATGCCCAGAAGGATTTGGAAGGCAGCGTGACCGGCAAGCGATCGTTCGTAGCGATGACCGACCCGTCCGGTCTCCACGCACGATAAGTACTGTCGGACTGCCGTGAGCCAATTTGAATCAGATCGAGTGTCCGCCCATCCCCTAGCGTCCCGACAAAACGGTTCGCCGGAGTGGCTGAGGTTGATGTCCCATTGTGAATATCCGCGAACCTGGATGAAGGATCTGCATGCTTGTGCGTGAGAAGCAAGCTTGCAGCAGGTACCGTGGCAGTGGCGATCCCGAGTCCCGCCAAGATGAGCCCGCCGACCCTGACTGTTCCTCGTTTTTTTTCGTGGTTTAATACCATTTCGATTCTCCTACCGACGTCGCTCTTGAGCGCCATCGAAGTTGTCAGTGCTGTCCCCGTTCCGCGGACGGTTTTCGCGATATGCAGTAAGTCCTCGGCGTAATGGGAGGGTTTCACCCCCGCGCTGAGGACGAGATCATCGGCCGCTTGTTCGGCAAGATCGGTCGTTTTCCGAAGAACAAGCCATACAAGTGGGTTCGGCCAATAAAGCGCACATGCCACTCGCCCAACGAGCTGTACACACCAGTCGTATCGGGTGATATGAGCGACCTCGTGGAGGACGACCGAACGCGTTCGTTCGACCGGCCAATTCTGATAAGTAGTGGGAAGGAGGATGACGTTTCTTCCCATCCAAGCTGTGGATGGCACGGAAATGGAGCTTGATACCCGTATCTCACAAGCCTTGATACCGGGAATGTCAAATGCCTCTGCCTCGGCTGTGCCGAGGAGTTCGCTGCTCTTAATCACCTTGCTCAAGCTTATGAGTTGCCAAGCCAACCTAAACAGCAGTCCGAAGCATCCAGTAGCCCACACGCAGAGGGCGAAGCTTGCGAAAGTCAGCGTCCAAGGCGATGCCGAAGGAGCCACATTGGTTTCGAGGATTCCGAACGTGCCGTTGGGTACGGACTCCATTCGACTTGCGACTATTTGGATTGGCGCTGGAAGTGATTCAACCTGCAACACGTTCTGCGGGATCCATTGCTTCAAGATTGGAAGTAGGACCAGGCTAAAAAGTATGCCGGCGTAAAACAAGTGCGTGGTCGAGGCCGCTTTGCGTCGGAACAGAAACGTTGCCAAAAGCCCGGCCAGCACGATCAATAGGGACCTGAATGCAATGACTTCGAGCTGGTTCATCGTCCTTCGTCCTTAGCGCGCTTGATCATGTTTTCGATTTCGTTGAGCTCCTCGTTGGTCAAATTTGAGCCCTCTTCTGATATGAGAGTCGCCATCGCCTCGGTTACCGAGCCGCGAAAGAAGGTGCGAAGGACACCTGAAAGAGCTGCCTTGGCGGCCGATGGTCTTGAGACTGCCGGTAGATAGACGAATTCTCCCTTTTCGACCTCGTGGTTGAGTTGGCCCTTATCCTCCAGAATCCGGAGCAGAGTTCGTACCGTCGAGTTCGACGGCTGACCTGGAAGGAGATCAACCAGTTCGTTCGCGGTCACCTTTTCCCGCTCGTAGGCGACGTTCATGATCTGCTGCTCTCTCTTGCTGAGATATTCCGGGGATTTCTGGTTCATGGTTCATCTCGCTGTTAATTTATTAGCGTGTTAATATATTCACACATGTTTGCTGGGAATGCAAGACGTGGTGTTAATTTTTTCGCAGTTTTTAGTAAGACCCGATTTGGGTGTGCAAATTATCGGGCTTAACTGCTTTCAAGCAATTCGGAAGGGCACCAAGTTGCGGACCAACCGGCCGCTTTCTCTAAGGAAGTTCGAACACTGGCGCTTGGTTCGCTCTTTCCTTTCAGTCAAATCCTCTTCATATCTCAATCATTTGCCGGTTTTTTTGTTAGAAATGGACATCCACAAAGGCTGTCGTAAATTTGCTAGCCTGAATAATTCATGACTTCGGAGTTTTGTTCGCTTCCCCGCCACTTTTCTGATTCTAGTCGGGTTGGCGACGTCGGGCTTTCGGGTTTGCCTGCTATTGGGTCATGTCTCCGGTGATTTCCGAGAGCGACGACTGACTTTGGAGGTACAAAATACGTGTCGGCGTTCCCTTTGGGAACCGTGGCGGGCTCCAGTTCGGAATTTATCTTGCTGTGAGATACTCAAGCGAGAATCTGCTTACGCGCTCATCGGTCGTATAGATCGTGAAGAAGCGCTTACGCGGCCGGCAAGGAAGTTCTCGCCACCGGGAATTCGAACCGGTAAGACCTGGAGCGCGAATCACCTAGGGCTGTAACATGGAGCGAACTTGCTCGCAGCAATTGAATTGGCCAAGGCTAGGTTGTTCCGGTGCATCAAGATCTGTGCGGGCGAGGATGCGCTCAATTGATCTATCAATAACCGTCAGGTAGGAAGAAGCATGTCTTTGCCTTCACTCTATGGGCCAAATTCGCCACGTCATAGGATGACTCGTGATTTTGGCTCAAACTTACAGTCATGAATACGGACATCCGAACTTATAACAACAACCAGCCTCCTGGGCGCATGGAAATCTGTATGGCCTTAGAAAGGGAGATTGGGATAGGTTTGCCACAGGCAGAATGCAAGTTATGGCACGGTGCTCCCGTCTGGTTTCTGGATGGCAACCCCATCGTTGGCTACCATGGTCTTAAAAAATACATCCGACTCCTCTTCTGGAGCGGTCAAACGTTTGAAGAAAAAGGACTCATTGATGAAGGCACATTTAAGGCGGCTGGGGCACGCTATACCAGCAGCGACCAGATTGATAGTGTAGCCATCCAGCGGTGGTTGAAGAAATCAGAGGACATCCAATGGGATTACAAAAACTTGATGAAACTAGGTGAGTTACGTAGGATCAAATAAGCCTCATCTCCATAGGTTAAATGTTGCAGGTCACTATTCTGGCGAATCCACATCATCTTCATTCCAACCGAATAGAGATAATACAACCCGCATACATTTCAACTGATTGTCGAAGGCTTTTCCCTTGCCATAATTCATCTCGAACTGCGGCCAAATACGACCCTGCTCTCGTCACTTGCTAGAAGTCAGAGCATACTGCGGTCTGTCTTTCCCGTTCGAATTAAGGATCAGTTGTACGGAAGACCATATATTGCATACCTCCAGGGAAAGCTTGGCTCGATTCTAAATTGAGTTGGATAGGTTGGCCGTCACGCGACAACAAGCGACGCCCCTTTCCGACGATTGCCGGAATTACCGTAAGTCTTAATTCATCAATCAGCCCTGCATTTAGCAAAGACTGCACGAGACTAATGCTTCCGTGGACACCAATTGACTCTCCAGGCTGGCTTTTCAAAGCTGTAATTTCGGCGCACAGGTCTCCTGAAATGATACTGGACTGGTTCCAATCGACTGACTGGAGAGACTTCGAAACGATGAACTTTGGAGTGTTGTTGATGAAAGTTGCAAACGGCTCCATCTTAGACTTGGGCCAAAATTTCGACCATTCCTCGTACATCTTGCGTCCCAGAAGGACCGCATCCTGCTCTGCGATTACATGTGGCAGCTGCATGTCCCAATCCGGGTCGAGATCGCTACGGCAAAAAGTTTCTGGTGCTTCAACAACACCATCGAGAGAAATTATCAAATTGGATATTAGTTTGCGCATCTGTGAATTCCTGTACTCAATCAAATTGTCAAGAGGCATTCTCAATCGATGGTCGGCTTAATTCATTACGCCATTCAGCCGAATTGGAATTTGATTCTGGCCCAACAAGATAGCATTCGTAAAGATCACCCACAGTCTTGAGCCCGTTGGCTTCAATCCACTCGTCAAACTCGTACTACGTATCACCTAGTCCCTCGTACGGATTAAGTTGAGCGGCGGGTGCCACTGGTCAATGATGGTTGTGCGTTGCCCAGTGGACTCCCGCTTACCACAGGCTTAGCCAGACAATATTGATCTTCAATGGATCATTGGAAGCGTCGGCGGTCAATCAACACTCCCAGGCATGCTCATGCATTGACCTTTTCCGTTTTTTGGCGTTCGCCGATCCTCGTACAACCAGATGCTGCAAAGGCGTTTCTCACGAACCTGGACGATGCTAGAAGTCGCTGGGAATTCGATATCTAGACTCAAGTTGTGATTCCCGAACATATTCACGTCTTGCTTCATCCAAGGAACGAGATCTACCCAATGCCAGCAATCCTCAAAGCGATCAAATCTCCGCGCGCAGTCTCGTATTCTTCGGCAAGACCAAAAAGACGAATTTCGTTTTTGGCAATCAGGAGAAAGATTCGATTGTAACGTTTACACGACAAAGGCAACTTGGGCAGAAATCCGCTATCTCCACAAGAACCCAGTCAAACGTGGACTTTGCTATGACTGGAGTCACTGGCCGCTTTCGAATGCCAATACCTACGAACGCAATCCAGATCTATCTCCAGTTTCAGTCGAAATCTACTACGGGGGAGTTGGCAAATCACACTGTTAAAGGGCGGTCCAATGTCATCGTCGAAGTCTATCCGGAGCCACGGGGCATCCTGCACAATCATCAGGCTGACCCGTGGCACCCAGGTTTATCCCGCCCCTTAGACGCAATCCCTACGGCGAGACGGACGCGCCACTGCCGAAGTTGATGTTAGTTCTCGACGTTGGGTTATAGGCGGTCACTCGTCCCGAACTGGCGGGTTTCGTGACAGTCGAAAAATCGGAAAGCCGATAGGTCGATAGGGTGACATTGTCTATGGCGTAGTCGTTTACGTAAATTACAATCGCGGCGTAACCCGAGGCGTATGACCAAAAAGTCACCTTACATCCGAGCCAGGTTCCACGATATTCGGTCATCGCAGTATTCGTAGAATAATACTGGTCAGAGATCGTGCAGCGACCGCTCGATGAATTCACGTTTAGATTAAAGCTGACGTCCGCACGTGACTTCGGGCTGCTGGGAGGAGTTACCGGAGTGAAGTTTAATACGACTCCGGGAATATCGGAACGAGTGAGTTGAAAACCCTTATTTCCTGCCGAAGTACCTGTCATCGTGAAAGACGACCCGTCGTTGTTACTACAGTCCATGCTAACGTTACTGCCGCTAATCGTTCCAACGAAGTCGCCCACCTGATGTGCATAGGGACCGGTCTCGGTTGCGACGGCATATTCACCGTCCCATATCAAATTATCGTTGGCGAGGATTTCCAGCTCCATCACCGAACCGTCCGGAAGCGTCGCCTCGAATTGCGACAGGCTCGCACCACCCACGACCCCATTTGAGTTGGGTGAGGCGCTGTCCGAACCTCCGCATCCACTCAGGACAATAAAAACGCTAGTGACAAAGATCGAGATCCAGAATTTACGCACAGCCCAGATTATCACTTTCGTCACCACGACGAACCTTTTATCTTTCCTGGCGACAGTTGGCTCAGCGCCATTCACTGGGCACCTTGGTGTCCTGTGACCTACGGGCATGATGCTCTCAAGTTGAATGACACGAGGGTGTATTGCTCGAATCCCAACCGTCAATGAACCCAGCCATTACCGAAGGATTATCCGTTCACAGGGCCGGACACGCCTTGGATCTACTTATCCTATGGCGTCGTAAAATCCAGCTCTGCCCACCAGTCGTAGCATGAGCGGATGAGAGTGTTTCTTGACTCTCCGACTGGTTTACCGATGATTTGTGATTTGAGTGCACGAAGTCTCGACTTATTCGCGACCGCATACTCGACGTACGTGACACTCCATGGCTTGGCGCTGGGGCTGACGAGCAGGCCGCCTACACCGGATAGGGTCTGCTTATTGCGCAATAGGGGATGCGGCAACTAGCCCGAGTTCCGCAGTTATTTGGCTCAAGAATTTTCAAGAATTCCTTTTTGAACCTGTGGTCGTAGGCAAGGTGCTTGTGGTTCGAACCTGCGGCTTTCGAAAACTCGATGTAGTGGAAAGATCGGTTTACGCCTTGGC
>JBBQZV010000039.1:0-17285 GCA_038207365.1 Fimbriimonadales bacterium
ACCGACCGTATTGAAGTTATGCCTGGGTATGAGGCAGAAAAGCAACAGCTTCCGCCGGCCGATCAAAGTCGAAAGAGGGAACTCAAAGAGTAGCGACAAGATCTGACAAACACGGGTCCTAGGACGATTAGCCTATATGCCCCAAGCAACCAGTTCCCATTCCGATATATTTCGGAATCCCCTCGCTTCTGAGTGGAGTTTTACTTGGTCAATCCATGTCTTGTACGTCTCGATGCAGTCTAATTCCGTCCAATTGCCTTTGATTTTCACCCTTTGCAGGACGATTCCGTCGAGAGGGCAATGCGGTGGTGTCGGAAGTAAACCCAGGCACCAAAGGGATTTCAGATAGAGATTCAAAGCTTTTTGAACCGTACCGATTCTGAGTTTGGAGTTGATAAGTACATCGCCGAAATTTCTCGACAAATCGTTTGATAGGGCTACGATGTTGGCGCAATGATCGGCATCGCTAACCTTGACTCGATATTGATCTCCAATGCGTAATAGCTGATCAGAAAATGCATTTCTGAACTGAGTGCCGTCGATGTGAGGAATGGTATAGGTTTTATTATGCTGAAGTGCCGCAATGATCGCGTTTTTGGCGGCTAAGTCTGGAGATTCATCCTCCACTACGTTTTCAATGAAATGCCGCTTTGCGACGTCCATCTGAATAGACACATCGCCATTGCCCATACTTTGATCCGCCACGTTTGTTGCCCAGAAGTGCTCATAAGGTGTACGCGCTTGGTCAATAAATGACTTTCTTTGCGCGTTGAGTACCTCCGCGGTGAACCCATCAACCCCTTGACCGAATTCCGTTATTCGTCCAAAGTAGTGATTGCTCACGGAACGGCAAAAGCTGCAGGCGTAAATTACGTACTCATGGTCACTTCGGCTAGGATGACCGGCAGACAAGAGGTGGTCCTTGGCAAGTTGTGCCCAGTTAGCAAACGAAACTGTCCCATCGAGTCCGCAATAACAGCACTTGAAGTCGTAACGTCTCATATCATCATCGTCGAATTCTACGAGGGCATCGTCATAATTGGGCATAGCAATTCCTTTGGTTTACCTCCTTTACCAAGTGTTCTTCCATTCTTAAATGGATCCCTTCTTGTAGCGATTGGGTAGCTATTTGGCCGAGGGCCATATGTCTTGCCCGCACCGTAACCTCAATCCGGTATGGCTTCGGTCTTACTTCACATCCCGCACGCCTCAATGCAAATTCCCGAGCAGTGGGCCTCAATCTTCTATTTGAAGGATCAAGATTTGCGTCGCGAGTTGATCGCGATGACGGACAGTTACACGGATGAGCTGTTTGCTTCAGGACACCTCGCCGAAGTCCTTCGTTTTCCAGTATCCCGTTTGCTCGTGGATCCCGAGCGGTTTCTACCAGACGACCAAGAGCCAATGTCTTGTCGTGGAATTGCGCCATTTACACAACGACGCACGATGGTAGGGATTTGAAGAATGTTGATGCGAGGTTGGATCTGCTCGATGAGTTCTATCATCTGCATCACCGCGCACTCGAAGCTTGGACTGAAAATGCATTGAATGACCATGGCAGATGCTTAATCATCGATTGTCATTCCTATCCATCTAAGCCTCTGCCCTGCAACCAGGACCAAACACTACCTCGTCCCGAAATCTGTATTGGGACGTGTCCACCTGATACAAGCGCCAATCTTGTTTCCGCTGCAGTCATCACGTTTGATCAATGGGGCTATGAAGTTTTGGTGGATAAACCTTACGCAGGTTCGATCGTGCCGATCAAATACTTAGAATCCGAACCAAAGGTGTCGTCAATCATGATCGAAGTCAATCGCAGGCTATACATGAATGAAATCACTGGCGAACGTAACGCCAACTTTGAGAAGATTCGGGCACAACTTGGCGAGTCCCTACGTGCAATTGTTACAGACTGGGAACGTGAAGTCTCTGTCTCGGAAGAGCAAAGTGTGTGAAGAGTCCAAGCTATTTAGAATTCCTGGGCATCCAACTCAATAGAATTGAACTCTTGAATACCCAAGTTACGCCCGCTGAGCACCGCCTAACAGAAATACAAAATCTGTGGATCGGGTGGGCTGCAGTAAGTGAATTCAGCCACTTCATTCGAACGAAACAGAATTCAAACGCAAGACCGAAAACGCAATCGATTTCCTTTTCCAAGTCGATTCACCAATTGCTTGCAAATCACCTCAGCAAGCATTTAACTAGCGACCAAAGAGCCTGACGAAGGCGTCTACAACCGACGGATCGAAATGTGATCCGCTTCGATTTCGGATTTCTTGTACAGCTTCATCAATGGGCAATTGCTGACCATTCTCGCTGGTACTTACGAGTGTATCGTAGGCGTCTGCAACCGCGACTATCCGGCATGAAAGAGGGATCTTGTCGCCTCTTAGTCCATCTGGATAACCCGTACCATCCCAACGCTCGTGGTGGTGCCGTGCCAAGATCTTTATTTCCCTCAGGAGTGGTGATTTGCTGCCTCCAATAATCGCATCGCCTATGACGGTATGACGTCGCATCTCTGCTTCTTCCCATTCGGTCAGCTGTCCTGACTTTTCAAGAATCGCATCTTTCAACCCGAGCTTTCCTAGGTCGTGCAAGGGAGAGACGAGGCCAATGATGTCAATTTCCTCTTCGTCTAGTTTGAGAGATCGCGCAATTCGCTCGCACAAACGTGCAACGCGCTTCATGTGCCCGCTATCGGCCTCGCACCTAAGCTCCAGGGCGCGGGAAAGGCAGTCGAATGCTTCACATCGAGATTCCGCTAAGTCCTGTGTCCGAACGCGCACTCGATGTTCAAGCTTTACCTTGGCCTGCTGGTCAGCTAGATGCAGGTACCGCATGCGGAGAAAATTGTGAACACGAAGGAGAAGTTCAGTCTGTTCAAATGGCTTTACGATAAAGTCGATTGCTCCAAGTTGCAGGGCACGTTGTCGAGAAGCCACCGAGTTGTCTGATGTACACATAACAACAGGCGTGAATGAATCTTCCGGAAGCTTCTTAGCGATCCCAGCCAAGATCTCATAGCCGTCAAAATGGGGCATGTGGACATCGAGAAGCACGAGATCGGGTGGGCTCGTTACAATAGTCTCGATCGCTTGCCTGGAATCAAGCAACGTCGTTACGCCTTGGTATCCAGCATGTTGAAGTACTTGCTTAGCAAGTTTGAGATTCGATTCCTCGTCGTCAATAATGAGGATTTTCGCACTTTTGAAGGATCCCGAATTCGACGTGTTCATAGTTGTATAAGAAAAGCAAATCGGAAATCACACGCTCGATCAGGACAGTAATGTTGGCAAGCAACACGAATTCCGAATAAACCCCTGCATCCCTAATGATCGGTTTCATTTAGAATGACTTGTCTGTTCCAAGTAATTCTAGCCTTTAGTTCGATGGTTTATAGGTCGTTTGGAATTTTGCTATCTGATTGTGACCAGCACGGAGAACTTGGGGCTGAGGGATGTGTATATCTCAAATAATTGAGACTCGGATTTGCGACTGCTTGACCAGTTCAAGGACCGCTCTTCAAAGTCTCAACTGGACACGTATCTGAAACATTTGTTTGTGAGACTAGCCGACACGCCCCAGCAAGTGACAAGGAACTCAAAGATCATGCCCATTAGTTATCACAGGTAGCCAAATCTGGTCTTGCTATGAGGGATTACGCCATCAGTTCAATCTAGTAAGATCACGGCATGGTCACGAGGAAGTTCACAGTGCGATTTGGATATCAAGAAAACGCCTATCGGGAGGCGGAACTTGATGTCGAAATTGACCCTGATGTTGCCGACCCACTTGGGGCAATGACCGAGGTGCAAATCGACGAGCTACATGAACGGGTCATAAGAGCCGATTCCTTAATGAAGCTTGTAGACGATGAGGATGATGGTTTTGCAGTTCAGCTTGACCTTTTTGATTTACAGACGAAGGACTGCTTTGACTTGGACCTAATAGACAACCCGCGAGCGGTATCTCGACGCCAAGCATGCATACAACCAATTGAGTTACCGACTATACGAGATGATGAGTTGCGCAATCCTCTAGCTGAGCGATTGGACGAACTCAATAGCGATCCAATGTTTGCGATGTCACTGGGCGGGAAAGAGCTGTTTCATAGCAACTTCCTGAAATGGGTTTTGGAGTCGATACTACCGTCTAGGGAAACAGTCTGCCTCTTTCTGGATTGTCTGGGCATTAACCTCGATCCGTCCATGCCATTTACGATTCATAGGGAGCGGAATTCGTTTGACCTCGCGTTGGTTTTTGACCAAGAACATCTGATCGTGATCGAGAATAAGTTTAAGAGCCTTCCCGATAGATTGCAACTTCAAACCTATGCTCAAGATGCGACGAATCTGGCTAACCAGCTTCGAGCTAATAGGGAAAGGAGGATAACGGGCAAACGGGGCAAGAAGGGCCCCAACGCCGTTCCTCACTTGGTGCTCCTTTCTCCATCGAAACCAGTCTGGCTCGACGAATTGACTGCAAAGTGGAATTACCTGTCGTACGAAAGGTTGTTCCAGTTCTTCAGATCTGTGGCAAGCAGGGGTAACGGGTTCGACACAACCGTTATCGGACGCTATTGCAAGATGACGGAACGACTGCTTGACCTTAGGCAGATTTGTTCGGCCACCGAGAATTCTATGTTCTTTCCTGGACCCAACAGGATTTTGTTGCAAGAGTATCGCCTCCACGATCTCGTCTTTAAGTGGCGGTTTTCAGAGCTAGCCCAAAGGGTAAGTGAACAGATACGTGACCGTTTGTACTTTGGTGACCCCACTGATTTTTACTTCAGGCCCTCTTCATGTGCGCGGAAACCAATGAATGTATCGACGGAATTTTCAAATTCAACAGCACTTGGAGTAAATGTATCGACGGGTTTTTCAAATTCAATGGCACTTGTCGATTTATTCGTTCAGGCTCCATATCTGGAGGTTAAGGCCAATGGTAAGAAATACAATGACGAGGAAGTTCCACTCGTCGGAATTCAACTTCAGCATAATTACCTGCGCTTTGCGATCAGAAACGTCCCTGAAGAGCAAGCAAAATACCTACTACGATCACCATTGGTCAATGAGATACTCTCGAAACTCGACAAAAGCGATAAAATCAAGCTAGTCCGATCCGATAGGGAAGAACAGGACTTTTACAATTTCGGCCCATGGTTTAAACATCGTTTTCGCACTTTAGACGAGACCGTTGAGGTTTCGGTAGATGACCTGGCATGTTTTCTTGTCGCCCAGTTAGACGCCTTCATTACAGCTTGTGCCGAGTCGCATTCGAAGACGATGCCAAGTGCCAATTTGGCAGGACCCGTACCAGAAAGCGATGCCCGCTGATCGAGAGGCAGTTACAAACGTTCGCACGTTGTCGCCCACCGCGTCGATGGTGTGAATGAGCAAAACTGGCTGGCAATTTGCAATCGAAATTTGGGTTCGAGATTCTTCATTTCTCATACCTGAAATAGGTGTTCGTGCTACCGCCTATCGGAACTAATATCTGAGTTTCGCTCTCGACCGATATTCGCAGTTCTGACTGTTTCTTTCTTTTTGGGAGCTACAACGAATTAGGCATGCTCAGCACAGGACACTTCGATCATGGAAATCAGCAACGGACTCAGATGACGATGGTCCAAAAAGCATGATCCTAACCTCTCGTTATCCCTAAATCAGGATGATTCGAACAAAAGACCAAAACCCTAGAAATCTTTTGGGATGAGATCGGCAGAGCACGATTCTAATTCCAAGGAATTTGGAATAGTTCTTGGCAAGGGCCACAGCTATTCGTACATGCACGCTTCTGCTCAGGTTTACAACGGAATGATTTTTTGCGTCTTCGGCTGGCAAGATTTCCGCGCCAAAATCCGAGATCGATTCACATCGGATTGAGAAGTACCGATGTTGATCCCGTAGACTGGTTCAGTATTGTCATGTTTAGGAAGTGGACCATGTCCTCCGCATAGCTAACAGGAAAACTTCCTTCCGCAACCCAAGTTGGCAACAAATTCACATCTGGATCGACTAGATACTCTATGAACTTCCTGGTAACCAAGAGACCAGGCTCGGATCTGACCTCCTCTTCATGATCATCGTAGGCATCGTATGTGACGGCAACATTATCGATCTCGAAGATGAGCGGCAGCATTTTGACCAAAAGGTTTGAGATTCGCTTTGAGGTGGATGGAGGCGATATTCCAACATCCAACAAGAACCACCTTCGATCAGAATCGGAAAGCCTACTTAGGTCAAGGGAATAAGCCCAATTGTGCTCGCTCCAAACGGAATGGTCACCTCGCGAGATGCTCAACTGCCCCTTATCCCAACCAAAATCACAAATCAATCCCAGTTTTTCTTCTAGGCCAGCAAAAAGCACCAATGCAATGATTCCAAGTGGATCGATATCCCTGACTGGACCCTCCACAGATTCTCGATAGTGGGGCTTGACTTGTGTTCGACTAGCGAGCTTGGAATTCTGCTTGCTGTCAATCAGTTGTACTCGATAGGAATTTCCGTGCCCAGGAGGTATCAGTGGGCTCTCAGCAACGCTATTGAACACTTCTTGAAACGGAAGGTCACAACTTCGAGCCAGATCATATAGGCACAGGGAAATCGACTCAATCGAGAAGGACACCTTTCCCGTGTTGGTTACGTGAACTTCATAGAAACGTCCTGCAGAGTTATATCCCGTTTGTTTTCCCGTCACTTTAGCTTCAAATCCGTCTGGGAGTTCGCCTAGGTCAAAGAGGTATTCCTCAAATGGCTCGACCTTCCGTGATGCGGGCTCTTCGGTTTGAGATGGATGAGTCTTTAGCATCTCCCTTACTTGCCGAAGCAAATCAGTCGAGATTTTTTTAGCAAACTCGCCTTCACTCTCAAAGTTACCTACCAGGGCATTCTTATAAGTTGCAGACTTGAACTCGGAAAGCCTATCGAGTTCGGCTGTGTTAATCTTGTTGACCGAGATTGGCTTGTCGGAAAAGTAAAGCATCGCGGGCTTCTGGGCCGAGGCAAATAGCCGAATCTCTTCGACTGTGCCTGACTCTGCAACCTCAGTTTTGGTTCCGAGTTTCGACCACAGTATTCCGATAAGCAAATCAGAATCCTTGAGCAGCTGCTCATTGATTGCCTCTTGGGGTCGAATTCCAGTTTGAGGGTGGGAATGGTTTTCCCACCGTACAGGCAAGAGAATGGTTCGTCGCTCTTCCGCGTGCAGCTCGTTCCACTCATGGATGGCATTGACGACGATCAGTCGCTCGGATTGCAAGTCGGACGGCGAAGCAATGAAAACACGCAGGACATTGGCTTTGAACGCCATACAATAAAGGATAGCAACTCTAATACGGTAGAAGTTCTGCTATTGCTTAGAGAGTATTGAGAAGCTAGCCTTACAAGGCTTTTCATCCAACACTTGATCGCAAAGGGATGATCAGTTGGTTTTCCCTAAATTGAATTTCGATAGAATCTCATCATCACGAGGCTTCATTGGCTCTGCAAACTGAACTTTTGAGAAGAACTCATCTGGAAGCACTGACGACTCTGGGTGGTCCTCTTCTGCTGGAGGGAATGTCACCCATTCTTCAAGCGCTTCTACGCCCCACGTCTTTTAAAGGTATGAAGAAGTTTTGCTGAAGAGCCTGGAACGCTTACTCTAATTTGCGTTGACTTTGGGCGGAAACATTTAAAGCAATGTTTGGCTCTAGATCATTAATGAGGGCAGGCTTATCCTCTTGTTGATAAAACAGACATTGAGGTGAAAGTTTTGATCAGATCAGAGTGGTTGTTGGACCTGCCCGATTACGAGATTACCAAGATCTCGGATGAATGTGGCATCGTCGTGTTTTCGGTTGTGTATTTGGGTGCTGTGAGTTGCATTCATTGCGGTGGTTCGCACTTGCGAAATAAGGATCGTCGTGAGCGCGTGGTTCGGCATGGAGACGTCGGTCGGCGCCCCTGCATCTTGCGCTTAGTTACTCGCAAGTGGCGTTGCCTAGATTGTGGCCATTACTTCTGGCAGCGCTTTCCAGGCATTCTGCCTCGCAGACGCATGTCTGAGCCGTTCAGGCGAGATGTTTCTACACTCCACCTAGACGGCATCAATCGCAGGGTTCTGAGCCAGCGCGAGGGCATTGGATCAGCGACAGTCAGCCGGTTAGTTCATGAATACCTAAAGCGCCGCATAAGCGAGCGCCAGTCCGCGATGTGTCCTCGTATTCTTGGAATCGACGAACACTTCTTCTCACGCCGTCACGGCTATGCGACGACGCTTTGTGATTTAGGCAGACGAAAGGTTTTCGATGTGGTGCTGGGGCGAAGTGAAGCCTCATTAGAAGGTTATTTGAACCGGCTGAAGGGGAAAGAGAACGTAAGAGTCGTGTGCATGGACTTGTGCGCAAGCTATCGATCTCTGGTGAGAAAGTACTTCCCGAATGCGAAAATCGTCGCTGATCGCTTTCATGTCATACGACTGGTTAACCATCACTTCCTTAATAGCTGGAAGCTCATTGACCCTGTCGGAGCCAAAAGCAGAGGTCTCCTCAGCCTCATGAGAAGGCATCAGAAGAACCTGAAATCACCCGAGCAGTTTGAACGCCTGATGAGCTACCTCAAGCAGTTTCCAGGTCTTCAAGCGATCTACCTGTTCAAGCAGCAGCTCTGCCAGCTTCTACTTCACAAGCACTGCAATGCAAAGAAGTGCAAGTCCCTTATCCCGAAGTTTCTTGATGCGATCGACAAACTAAAGAATTCAAGAATCGAGCCACTGGTCACTCTTGGACAGACGCTCGATAACTGGAAAGAAGAGATCGCCACCATGTGGAGGTTCACAAAGAACAACGGAATCACAGAAGGATTCCACAACAAAATGGAGACCATTTCGCGACAAGCATACGGATATAGAAACTTTGAAAACTACCGCCTCAGAGTGAGGGTAACGTGTTCGTAATATCAACGGAAATGGGAGCTGCCCCCATTAATGGCCTAGAGCCGAGGAGAAGTGGTAGCGGCGACCTGATTTGAACAGGTGACCTAACGGGTATGAACCGTTCGCTCTAACCAACTGAGCTACGCCGCCACGCGTGGCAGATCGGATTCCGACTGCACCCAGATTAAGGCAGAATTGGGGGTTCGGTGTCAACGGTTGGCAGACGTGCCACACTTTCTGGCATGACCATTCGTCGAGCAGAAGCTCCGATTCTTGCCGCAGTATTTCTGGATCTGCTCGGATTCGGGATGGTTATTGCGGACATTCAGCTTCGAGCGGAAGGAATGGTTCCCAAAGGGTGGCATCCCGGATGGATTGTTGGCGGAATGTTGGCCAGCACATTTATTACTCAGCTCGTGGTTTCACCGAGGTGGGGAAAGCTTTCCGATCAGCGGGGAAGGAAGCCTGTCGTCGTCGCCTGCACGCTCCTCTCTGCACTTTCCATGTTCACCTATGGAATAGCGGGCTCCTTGTGGGTCCTGTTGCTCAGTCGAATTCTCTCCGGCTTGGGAGCCGCAAATGTCGCAGTCGTTCAGGCCCATATCTCGGATCAAACGGAGTTAGGGACACGCACTGCGGCGCTGGGACGAATTGGTGCAGCGATTTCTGCCGGCCTCGTTTTGGGACCACCCATTGGAGGATTTCTAGCTGCGGCTGGAGGAAATCACCTGATTGGCATGGTTGCAGGCTGTGCGTCGCTTTTGGGTGCTCTGTGGATGGCATTTGCTTTGCCTTCCGTTGCGCCAAGTAGCGAGCAGCGCCCCGGCAAATCTCCCGTCATCGACCTAAGGCTTTTGAAGGACATCCCAGCCCTGCGCCCCTATGTGGTGATCGCGGTCGTCGCTTGGTTGTCCTTAGCAACGCTCGAAGGAACATTTGCGCGATTGATCGCCCACCTTTACCGGTACGACCAACGGGAATTTGGCATCCTGTTTGGATACGAATCACTGCTGGGAATCATCGTGCAAGCAACTCTAGTCGGGTTCGTAGCCAAGAAACTTTCCGACTCCAACACCCTGCGCCTAGGATACTTGGGACAGGGAATTGGACTTGCAATCAATCCGTTTGCCGCCATCTTTATGCCAACTGTAGTGCCGTTTGTGCTTCTAATGGTCGCAAGTTCTCTGTATGCCCTGGGATCGAGCCTCTCGAATCCCACTGTCAATAGCCTTTGCAGCCGCATGACTCCCGATAACCGTCAGGGCGAACTTTTCGGCCTCCTACAAGGCACAAGGTCAATAGGATTTGTGGTTGGCCCCATCGTCGGAGGCAGCCTCTTTGATTGGCAGCCAGCCGCGCCCTATTTGATTGCCGGAATGGTTTGCATAGGCGCGGCTCTATTGGTGCCGAAAGACTTGCCAGCCGTTCCGGCTTAGCCGCCGCCTGCACCCAATGCTTCGGAGAGGGGATGACCGATGTTTCCGGTTGGGTACTCAATTCCAAGCAGATGACACAGCGTCGAGGCAATATCAGCCGTGTGAACGTGACGTCCAAATATGCCCTTAGTGATTCCTGGGCCGCGTAGGAGAATAGGAACGTGTGAGTCATAGGCCCAGGCCGTACCGTGACTCGTGCCTGTACCACCACCAAATAGCGCGCCTGGGGCTTCAATAACCATGATGTCGCCACCCAATCGTGGGTTGTAACCGTTCAAGACCATCTGGGTCCAGTCCCACCCTGGCACTTCTCCATTGAGGATTCGCGACCGGGTAAAGGCCATGTAGACTCCCGGAAGATTTGACGCTGCTTCAGCCGCCGCCTTTTCAACGTCAGCGACCTTCAGACCCTTATCTGCGATGGTCTTGTGATCAAGGAAGAGATTCTGCTCGTAAAGACCGTCTCCGAGCAGCCATTTGCCTTCGCCAAATTGTTTGCTCAGACTGGTGGCAACCTGGTCAGCAACTGAACTCGTAATTCGAACCGATGGCATGCGGTTCAGTCCGGCTGATTCCTCGACTACGGGAAGAACTCCGTGATCCGCGGTCAATACGATATCAACGTTATCGATACCCACCTGCTTATCGAGGTGAGTGAAAAGCTCGCTCAGCAATCGGTCGGTTCGTACACTGACGTCCATGACCTCGGGGCTATCCGGTCCATAACGGTGACCCACATAGTCGTTTGTCGCGAGGTTAACAACCAAGACGTCGGGGCACTCATGCTGTCCAAGCTTTTCTGCATCGACGGCTCGCTCCACCGTTTTGAACAGAAACTCCTGCCCGTTGCCACTTACGGGGAGATCCTTATAGAAAGCTTTATCGGCCTTTCCCGTGCCTAGCCGGTGTGAAAAGGGTTTCGTATCGGAGGTCTTTGCCTCGCCTGGATTCCGCCTTGTCAGTGAGTAGGCTTCCGAAGGAAGCAAGGGCTCCCAATTTTGGCCAACAGCTTTGTCAACGACTCGTTCTTTATTGAACGAGTCGACCCAATTTGGCAAATGGTCGTTAGGGAAGTAGTAGCTGCTACTCACCCAGTTCCCGACATTGCTATCAAGCCAGATGACCGTATCTGCAGCATGGCCCGCCATCAGGATTGCGGCACGATCCTTGAACGAAATGCCGACGACTTTCGATTTTCCGCCCGTGGCAAGCTTCAGTTCGTCCCCAACCGTAGAGACCAGTAGGTTCTTCGCACTCATAGGCTTCGTCGTGCCGCCGCCGACAACATGCACCGAGGCGTCGTCTACACAGTAAGTAGAGTGGTTATTCACTCGGTCGAACCAATCGTTTCCGATGATCCCATCGAGAGTGGGCTCCGATCCGGACATTAACGATGCATGGCCCGGACCCGTGGCCGTTGGGATGTGGTTATGGTGGGCATCGAGATACCTCGCTCCCGTTTCCATCAAGAATCGAAATCCACCCGGTTTACCGCCGCTCTTCGACGGCAAATAATAAGGTGCGAACCTCTCAATATAATCCTGTCGAAACTGATCGATGCTAATCAGCAAAACCAGCTTCGGAGGATGAACCCCAATCCTATTCGTCTGCCCCAAAGCAGTAAGCGAAAGCCCAACAAGCGATAATCCCAGCAACCCCTTCATCAACTTCATGCTACCAGCCCAATTGTTAAGAGGGCGTTACTGGTGAGGTATTGGCTCTCTCGCCTTTGTTGATTATCACAAGTGGATATGGGTGGCGAACTTGAAGATCGACATGGTGAAGCTATCGTCGATTTGATAGCCACAAAAACGCGGCTGAAGGGAAGCCCTAAAACTAAAAACCGCCTCGACTCATTCGAGCCAAGACGGATCTCAATTTGGGTGCGGGTCGTGAGCTTATGAAGAACTATGGCATGCTGACCATTACAGTCGAAATTCAGAGGTTTGGGAAGAGGGCTCGTGATAAGGGCGGCAGACCACGAAAATCGCCACCTTCAGGGAGCACGCTTACGAGTCGTTGAGTCTGTTATTCGGCTAGTGAATCAGTTCGGTCGATAAGACTAGACTTAAGCATACTGACGTCCAGTTTAATTTGCTGCTCATGAGCTTTCATCAGCAGGCGAGTTACTTCAACCCACCTTGATAGCTCCCGTTCGCAACCGCTGGGTTCAAGTTCGCAATCCACCCTTATTGCGCGTGCTCGCCGACTCAACGGCACTCCAGCCCTGGTGCGCCAGCAGGTTGAGTGAGGGGGGGGTGGGCTTTAATTTTCGGAGTCTCACCGTAACCCCCATTCCTTTGACAGAAATTTCCCGAAGTCCCATTCGACAATGACGAGACCTTGTCTGCAACTGGACGGCTAGCACGTTTGACTGACATGCTTCTCTACCAGAGCGCTGGTCAAACTTGAGGAACTATGTGTTCAACTGTCATGCTGGCTTCAGGCACGGCGAGTTACATTGCAAAGCCTTTTGGAAACAATTTCGCATACGCTCCGTGACTACCCACTCGATGGAATCTTTGAGCATCCCCTCTGGAAGCACTTCTCAAATTCCTCAACAAGGTCTTCTCCGAAGGTAAAGATACGACTGATAAGCAATGTTATCAGTCGTTCGGAACCATTATGGAAAACAACAAAAACTCGTCCGCCTTGCAAGTATCACAACAAGTCGTCCGGCAAGCATCGACCGATGATGAAGTCATCCGACTTTGGCTCTACGGGCGACCTGAAAATACCAAGCGGGCATATCAGCGTGAAATCGGGCGCTTCTTAATGTCGGTGTCCAAACCGATTCCGAGCATCATCCTCGGCGACGTTCAGCATTTTGCCGATTCTATTTCAAATCTCAAACCCAGTTCAATTTCTCGTGCCCTCGCTTCGGTCAAAAGTCTGCTTTCCTTCTCGCACGAGATTGGATACACGCAATTTAATGTGGGTCTCCCGGTGAGATTGCCAACTGTGCGAAATCGTCGAGCCGACCGGATTCTTTCGGAAGAGCAAGTTCTGATGATGATAGCGCTCACCAAGAATCCAAGAGACCATGCGTTGATTCGCCTTGCCTATTCTTCGGCGCTTCGAATTTCAGAGCTTGGTTCATTATCCTGGCGAGACCTGGCAGAGCGAAATGAGGCAGGACAAGTGTCGGTGTTGGCGAAAGGCGGAAAGACCCACACTGTTCTCCTTAGTGCAGGAACATGGAAAGAGCTTATGGGGATTCGACCAGAAGGTGCCACTGATGATGCTCCTGTTTTTCCCTCCAGAAATGGGAATCGACTGTCTGCAGCACAAATCCATCGGGTCATTTTCTCTGCAGCGTCCAGAGCAGGAATCGACCGTAAAGTTTCTGCGCACTGGCTTCGTCACGCTCATGCAAGTCACGCTCTTGACCGTGGCGCTCCGGTGCACTTGGTGTCAGCGACCTTAAATCACTCGAACCTTGCGACCACCTCGGTTTACGTTCATGCCCGCCCAACCGAAAGCTCGGCGAAATATTTAGGGGTCTAGAATAGGTTAATTGATGCTGAGCAATAAAGCTTTGCAGACATGTGTAACGAGAATAGCGCGAGAAAGTGAGAAAGACGATTTCCACCTCACCGAACGATTTGTGCGCTCCAACAGCATTACAGTCGAATTTCCCGAGAAACTCGCTAAGACGTTAGATTTAGCGGCTTCTGTTGGCATCGCAAGTGCACACTCTCCTTGTCCATTCTCAGTTGCAATCAATCTTCCGGAGCCCCTACTTACTTAGCTCTTGCTCACTCTTCGGGTAATTCTCTTGCTTTATAGGTTCAAGGATACGTACCAGTGGCAGTACAGTGAGGAGGAAGGATGGAAATACAGTAACAAATTTAGAAATGCCTCAAACTGAGGCTAAAAAGCTGTTTCCTGCTGCACATCCGCCCCAAGGGGGCTATGGGCTATTGCGGCTACTCCCATTCCAATTGAGTATGTATTCCAAGCTTCATTGCTTCAGCTTGCACTGCACCAGATATTCGTCGTTTCCAAGACTCAGTATCGGACTTGTCGTGAACGTCAATGTAGAGTCCATCGTAAGTATTCACCAATATACTGAATCCGTGTTTTCCTCGATTCTGCAAAGCAAGTCGGTAAATTTCAAACATCAGGCGTTGCTCGTACGATTGAGCGACTTGTGCAAGAGCGCTTCTCACATTATCACCCGTTCGCCCATTGTGCAGTTGAGGTTTTAGAAGAATGGGGCTATCCCACGCATCTAAGGCATATTTATCGAACCTTATATTGTTCATCTGAATTTTACGAGTTTTTAACAGACCATTGATAAGGCGGTGTTTCTTAAAGGAATGCCAGAGATTTGGCGAAATAGCGTTACACAAATCACTGATATTTTCCTTTGCAGAGTCTCGACGTGTGCTCATTCCGAAGCAGATTGAATAGATTATTTTCTTTAGTGCTGGACGAGCGTCGGCTGACAATCCAAGGTCGGAGATGAGAGTGTCAAACGGCTTTGCGACAAACGGAGTCCCGGCATCCTCCATTCCCCACACACGGTAGTTGATACTGTACTGGGCTGATGCCAGGTCGCACTTTAACCAGTCTTGGCACAGAACATCACGCACACAGCGTTTGAGGTTGGCGATGGAGGCATCGGTCGCTGAGAAGATTCTGGCGCTGTTCTCGACGGTCTTGTAGAGCGGTTTCGGATTTGTGATGAGTTGAGCGAGGATAGCACTTTGTCTTCCCGCTGGCGTATGCATGTCGCCGAGATTGGCAGCAACGGCTGCCGCTTCGTCCCAGTGCGCATTGATTGCCTTGGTGAAACGATTTGTGGGAAGACCATTCATGTATTTCGCCATCACTTTGGACGCTTCGGGTGCTGACGATGAACCCAGAGTCAGCTTGGGATTCACTGCCTTCTTGCCGGTTGCAAACTCGACTCTGGGAGATTTTCTTGAGCGGCGCTCGATTTCCCAGAGCTGTTCAACTGCTTTGGGAAATGCACTCAAAACAATGCGCGCTTCAAATAGACCTTTCGAAGGTTTATGAACATGTGCCAAAAGGTCGACCGGAAAAACGTTCTTTGAAAAGTCATCTGCGACTGCACGCGTGCTGAAATTTCTTCGGTGATACTCTCTTTCTTTTCCCATCCACTCGGCAACGAGCTTCGCCGATGCGACCAGCTTGCCAGTGGCGAAATCGTAGTGATGGCAATAAATTAGATATTGTAGAAAGAACCATCGCTCCGGTTTGGCATCGAGCCCCGGATATAGGGCTCGCAGTTCCTCACGGAACCATTTTGAGCAGAAGCGGACGGTGCCCATTTGAACACCGCCCCCCGATTCGTACTGCAGTGGACAGGCTCGCAACTTTGGCTCGGAACTTTGGCTCGGAACCGGAAGGGCAACTATTGAAGTTTGAGTGAACTGTTTCATTCTAGAGTCCACCGCCAGCTTTTCGAGCTTCTTCAATGTTCTTCCACGGCTCCGTAATCGTCACCCCATCAATGGTTACGGTGCTGCTCTCGGCATGACCGCCGAATATGGAGTCGAGCAAGTGTTTTAGGCACTCATACTCATAGCGCTCGCATGGAGAGCCGTTAAATATCTCAAATGCACGCTCCTTAGAAATCAGCTGGCGAACTCCAGGGACTACAGGATTCTCAAATTCAGTGTCATTGGGTCGGTAATACGCCCCATCGTGCTCGACAACCTCGAAGTCATCACCTTCCCAATCGCAGATTATTCCCGGCGCTGAGTCAATTTCAAAACGCTGTACTGCCAGCAGGCATACTTGAGTATCGAGCGTTGGAACGTGCTCATCAAATGAATGGCTCTTCGCTGCAAGAACCAGTGCACGAAGGTCAGCCAGCTCCTTCTTCTCCTGCGCCTTCTTGATACAGCGCTGAACGTTTGTGTAGTCCTGGTGATATCCATCTAGTTTGGATTGGCTCTTTATTTTCCATCGCCCCCAGTTTCCGTTTGGTTCTTGCAATTCTATGGCTGGGCGTACGGAGTCATCCTTCAACACGATTCTTAGCCCAAGCTCCTCGGCTTCTGCTTGGAGTTGTTTGACTTCGCATGATAGTGGTCGTGGAGCAACTGTTTCAGGTTGCTCGATGTTTGATTCGATTGTGGAGTTATTGTTTTCCATGAGAGGATAACCTAGTCCACAATCTGTTTTGAGGAAATATGTGTTCGTGCTTGGCGCAGGCACACCAGCCCAAAAACCTGCCTTTTTAACCCAAGTCCTATTTAGCGAGCGCTGTTATACGTCGTCGAAAAGTTCGTGTCGGAAAGCCACTTCTTGAAGGCTGGGTTATCAGAAAACTGCTTGAACAGCTCGGTGTGGTCGGATAGTAACTCGACCAATACTCGTTGCAATGCTTTGTCATGCTCGATGCGAGCGTTCTGCTTGTCGGAGTTCTGAATTGCGTTCTGGTAAGCCTTGTCAGCCGCCACCTTCGCCGGAATCTCCTGCAGGATGACATCTCGAATCTTGTCTCCATCCTTCCACTCGACATTCCCAAACTGGTCATTGAACGACTTGAGGATGTTGCTCAATCGGTCAAGTTCCGGTTCAGGCAGGTGCCCTCCTCCCGAAGTCGGTACGGGCTCAATCTCAGAGTCCTGGTCGATGAGCGAGATGGAAAGCGCCGAGCGAACCTCGACTCGGTAGCTGTCCATGTCAATGGATTCGAGGATTCCTTTTGAGAGGTCTTCCTCTTTAGGCGCAGGCAGTTTGGGAATGAGGAAATTTAGGAAAATCGACAGGCGTTCCCACGAAGCGATGCTGTATGTGAGCACCGAGGCAAGGAACCCGTAGGTACGGACAAACGCTTTGGCTTTCCCCTTGAAATCGACCTGACCGTCCTCATCGAGCGACTCCAAGTAAGTGGCGACGGAAGCATCGAGGATGGGGTCAAGAGTGTCCCGGTCAGCTCCGCTC
>JBBQZV010000040.1:0-17268 GCA_038207365.1 Fimbriimonadales bacterium
TTAGGGGGGTGTACGAAGCGAACCATGCTGGATACGTTGGAATCGAACCCTTCAATTGCCCATCCCACACTACACCTTGCGGCTTTTGATTGTTGCGAACCCCTTGGTATTTGGGGGGGTAAATGCCTTTACCAATGATGCGTCGCTGCAGGAATACTTTATGAAATCCAAGGCAATGTCTGTCGATAAAGAATTGTCTTGAAACAGCCACTGATTGATGGCTACTGCATTCACTCCATCCGATTTGAGCAAATCGAGCTTTGCCAGGAAATTGGGTCCTGAAAGATCATCCTTTGACCAAGGCGTGATCGAAACACCCTGATAGGGAAAGATCAGCGGTTTCGGTTGGGATCCAGTCGAGCTTCCACTACCGCCGCAACCGGCTATTGCAAACACGGCTTCAAGGCTAACCAACAAAAACGCCAAATGATATTTCACTTAACTTGGCACCTTACAAGTCATCGTCGTCCTCAATCTCATCTTCATCTTCATCTTCTGAATTCCAATGATCCAGACCGATAACGGGTAGCGGCGTAAAACCAGGTCGCTTGCGCGCTTGCCTTTGAAGATTGAGAAGCTCGGAATTATGGGCTTTCTCAAATACAGGTTCGTGCGCAAGATACTTCGCACTAGCGTCAGGATCCTTTAGTGCAATGAGCAGAGCCGGAATGAACTCCAACTCGTCATTATTGAGGCCCAAGAGCACCGTGATCACGCTGACCGGCTCCGAAAGCAGTTCCTGAATGGAGTAACGGTTTTGATCCTGGGGAATCAAGACATCATCATCGGGGGACTCATTTGCCTTAATACATTGCTGAAGACTAAACGAGTGATGAGTTCGACATCCGTTGGGTCGGTATTCGTATCCCAGGCAGTCGCCTTCAACATTGAGAGGACACATTATCCCGGGACGCAACTTCTTTTCAAGGTCCAGTCGTCCCGTTGTCTCAACATATTCATCCATTCGTGCGATGAGTTGAACGAGACTCTCTGGCGACAACTTCTTTCGCAGGTAAAAGGCCATCGCCAACACGTTCGCCGGACGAGTCGTCACACGCAAAGTACAGCAATAGCTGCAGCCACGTTTACAGGCTATGGAACACAGGCTGTTGTCAGGATTTCGAGCAATGACGGGATGTGTTTCCAAACTGTAGCTAAGAAAATTCCCAGCCTCTCGAATGCCTGTCCGAAGATTCGTATCGTTCACCTCTGAACTGAGTGGTACAAAAAAGGTGACTGCCGAGTGCATGTAGATTTCAAAGACCGTATCTGGATCATCGAATTCGTCAAGATGAGCCGGATAAGCAAACCCCAGCCGTCGTAATCCATCCAACGCTTTGTTCGTTTCACGAGTCCTATTGACCTTGTTGTTCTTCTTACCCATTTGATTCCGCGAGAGTCGTTCCCAGCATTTTAACGCCAAGACGGTGCTGGATTCTGAACTTATGCTTAGCTCGACAAAAACGAACTACATGTAATCAAGAAATATCGATCCCGTATGATGTGGGTTATGTCAAAAACATGGATTCTGGAAGGCCCGATCGGAGTTCCTTTTGCCTTGAGTGGCTACGGAGGGACGTCGGGCGGCTCTACTCCTGACATCACGTTACACGCCGAGAATCTGCATTATAAAGGTACGTTGCCGGATGGTTCCGTGATGGTTCTATAGGTCGCTCGAAAAGAAGGTGGCCCAGTAAACGGATCCTACGCAGTGGACGCTGAGAAGGGGATCTACGCCTTCCAGTCCAGTAGCTTCATAGGAACACTTTCCGGAAATGTCCTATCGGCAAAGTGCCTCACTCCCGATGGCACGGAGTTTGGAATAGGGTTAGAGCTGGAGGAGGATTGGTGAAAGTGGTGGGCGGTGCAAGACTCGAACTCGCGACAGCCTCGGTGTAAACGAGGTGCTCTACCAACTGAGCTAACCGCCCCACTATCGAAGGTCGATTGTACCTAAATCTCTTTCGGGGATGCTAACATCCGGGAAGAATGGTATGCCCTGCATGTAACCGGAAAGTTAAACCAATGGAAGCGCTCTTTAGTGGTCTCCCGTGGTGGATCAAGTGCAAAGGGTGCAGAACCCGGCTCCGACTCTCGAACCAGCCGCTTTTCTGGCAGCATGCGAGCATCTTTGCTGTAATTGCTCTGGCATCCGGGCTCCTTTTTAGTGGGGCTGAGATTCCGCTGGTGTTTCCCATTCTTGTGCTCGCAGAAGCTGTTATATACGTTTTGCTCCTTATGACAATTCTTCTGAATACCTACGGACTTGAACGGACATAAGCGCCAAATTGCGAAATGCGACGCAGGATTTATGGTTGGGTTACCGATAACAAAAATTCTTGACGTCTACTATGGAGTAGCGGTCACGACAAATACAAACGAAAAGACCGACTCCCAATGGGGTTTTGGTGTTACACTAAATTCAACTTCAGGATGAAGCGCAAACTGATCAGTCTGGTTCCATGGATGGCGATGACGACAGCGGCATACGGTCAAGCACGATCTGCCGACGTCGTTTACACCTATTTTGACGACACTCCGATACACGGATATCGTGTCGGTGAAGAGTGTTTCGTCCCCGTCGACGATGTCGCAAAGTGGGGATGGAAAGTCGAAGGTTCCGGCGAGTCGTTAAGGATCTCCGTTGACGGAACGGACTTCAACTTCTCTACCCGAACAATTTCAGGCAAGTCTTGCCTTCCTATTCGCGCTGCCATTTCCAAGCTAGGAGGCACAGCGGACTGGATCGTTAACACCGATACATTACAGATTTTGGGCACGCTGACGTCGGTTTCCGTTGATTCAGGAAAGATTAAGGTCTCGTCCCCACTTCAGTTCAAAACGAAGGCGTTTGTTTTGACTGATCCATCGAGAGTGGTTTTGGATTTTGTGGGCGCTCGTCTAGGAGCCAAAACAACTCAGGTTCTGGAGGGTGGAGTCCGATTGACTCAGTACAAACCGAACGTCGTTCGACTTGTATTGCAGACAACCGGACTAGTTGATCTGTCGCGCTTGGCAACCGAGCCCACTAAGAACACTACTATTGAACTGACGGTAACGAATCCGCCCGAAGAAAAAGTTCTACCAACGGAAGAAACTCCTACACACCCCAGAAATACGACTGTTTCTAAAATAGAGCCTGGCGTAATCGACGGATCGGCAACTGCACCTACTGTTGGACCCTTGCCGCTCGTCTTGGAAAGGGAAAATGAGAAGTCTGCCCTTCTCACCATGAAGCTATCGGGCATTTCATTAATCCAGCCTTTGTACGAAAAGCCTTCACCAAGTGTTTTACAGATCACCCTGCCTGGAGTTTTTCAGGAGTTACCTGCTGACTTCAAACTCGATACCGAAAGTATTTCGTCGGTAACCAGCATCAAAACCCTAAAGGGCACTGTGGTGACCCTTAATCTGGCCCGGCCATTGGGCGCTGAGGTGTATTCGGAAGGCAAAAATGTTCTTATACAACTCTTCAAACCGAACGTAGGTGACGGAAAGTTGCTCGGAAAGCTAATTGTCGTGGATGCAGGTCACGGTGGAACAGATGGCGGAGCCAATAGTGGGGGTGTTCACGAAAAGGATCTGAACCTTGCCCTCGCAACTCTGATGTCACAGCGGCTTACCGAAGAAGGCGCGACTGTCATCATGACGCGCAAGACGGACGTTTTCATTCCACTGATGACCCGATCAGATATCGCTAATAACAGTCACGCTGACTTTTTTATCTCATGCCATTGCAACGATACTGGTGGTTCTGGGAACATGTCGGGCGGAATTACTTTCCATCATAAGGGGAACTTGATTAGCCGAGTAATGGCGGAATGCATCCAACAGCAGATCGGTGCCGTAAGTGGAATACCGAGCATTGGAGTTTGGAGCGACGGCAAAATCTATCCTCAGAGTGGATTCTCAGTATTGAGAAACATTAAGATGGTTGGAGTACTTATCGAATTTGGATTTCTAAACAATGAGCGCGATCGTAAGCGATTATCGACCGCACAATTTCAAGATGCTGTAACTCGAGCAGCCGTTCGTGGACTTAAGGTGTATTTAGGCGATGCCAAAACGAAGTAAGAAATCAAACGGAAGCAAAGGAATTCTCATCCTCATGACGATGTCCCTAATGGGGGCCGGGGTTTTTGCTGCCTATGTGCACTATTCCCCACAAGCATCCCATGTAGCCGTAATATCAAAATCTCCAGAGCCAGAACCCAAGATCGAGGCTAAGCACACCGAAGATGCGGCACCTAGCTCCGAAACCAAACTCAACAGCACCCTTTTAATACCAGCTGTTATCAATAACGAAGTCAAGTTAGATCAAAAGATAACGTCCATTCCAGTAAACGAGGACGCAAGAGTCTATCTGGTCAACTTAACGCTTCATTCTCTCAAGATTGAAAAGGCTAGGGCCTTAGGCGTGGATGTTAAAAATCGAGTCGCCCTTATGGATTTCAACCCGGCGCTTCAAAAAGGATACGGCTCGATTGAAGAGGGCAATCTAATCAAGTCGCTCCAAATGGCACTTGGCCAGTTCAAAGAGATCGACAAGTTTCAGATTATCATTGAGGGTAAGCCGATTGATTCTCTGGGAAACATTGATATGTCTCAGCCAATTGATGTGCTCAGGGTCGGACAGTCCGCCACGACTTCTGAAGAGTCCAGCCCATCAAACCCAAACTAAAGACCGTCCATCCCACCGACCAGATTAGGGGATGAATTCCAGACGCGTCGAACAGTATCGACGCGTCGGAATGGACTTCGGTAGCTCGGCTTACGACAACAAGCGTGATGAGCGAACGTACTGCGTTTAGGCACTGCTGAATACCAAGGAACTGGGCACAAAATGATAGTGATGTTCCTTTAAGGAGCAAGGCAATGAGTCCTAGTCCGATTGCCCAGAAAATACCAGCCGTCACTCCTACAATATCCCCTCTGACCCAAACGATCATTGAAAAGGACAGCAGGACGCCTAAGGCCATTAGGATCGTCCGAGCTCCCTTTTCTGTTCGACCCGCGTAGATCATTCCTGCTCCAAAGAGCGAGGCGCCCAGGTATCCGGATGAAGCAATGACGAGCAGATTGCCACCTAAGACCGGTGTCACTCCACTTCCATTGGCATTGACAACGATTTTCTCGACCTGAGCACCCGTCAATATCGCCATGACTGCGTGACTCAATTCATGCAGGTGGGTATTCAAGTATTCCAGCGGTAGAAGGAACTTCTGAACCACAGGGACCAGTAAGGCGACGAAAGTCAAAACCCCAGCTACAAGGAGTGAAGTTTGATGCGGCCTAATTCGAGGTTTGGCTTTCATTGGAAGTCGACACATCTAATACGCGTGGGCGTTTCGATTGGATTATCTTCCAGACACGATCAACGATAAATGCTGCCACGATTCCACAGGACCATCCGAGAACGACCTGATAGGGATAATGTGCCCCAACATATACTCTTGAGAAGCCAGTCAGCAACGCAATTGCCACCCAAGGTGCTCCCCACCAACGTAGCTGACACACAAAAATAAAGGCTACGGCCGCCATATTGGCACTATGCGCCGATGCCGTTCCGTGGCTGGCACTGGTTCCAACTCGACTGGTAACGGCCGCCAATTCCTGGTAGGGCCGATTCATAGGAATCAAATGCTTAAAAAGATCAGTCATACCATTAGCGATTCCTACAGCCACAAGTGCTTGTAGGACGGTTATCCGTGTGTTACGGTTGGCCAGAACCATCGCTAAGACAAGACCCAGTAGGACAACCTTGACCCAAACTTGGTTAAGGGCAACGCTAAAGAAGGTTAGAAATGGAGAAAGCCAATCGGGCCAATCGTTTATCGCGCGAAATAGATTTACGTCGGGAAATGGCACTCTTCTTAGTCTACTTGGCTGAGGTGTTGAGCTTCGAATGAGTTTTGTTGCCAAGTGGATGGCCAGACGTCTTTGGATTGCTATGCTGTGGCTAATGAGGCGGCCATGGATGAAGACGTTTCAGCGTAGGACGATCGAGATTTGTCCGCCACGATTTCAGGAAAGTGCCAAGTCCTCGCAAATGAAGCAAAATCGGTTTGCTCGTCGAATCGGCCTTCCAATGTTAACCGTGATGATGAACCTGGTTCTTGCCAGCCTCGTTTTGACTCTGTGCTTTGAAGTCGCCCTTAACCTTTACGAATCAGGCTATTTGACCATGCCAAGAAACCTGATCAAGAGCTAAGACTCATCCATGAACCGCTTCCAGTTTCCAAAGTAAAGTACTTCTTCCTCAAGCTGTACGTCGAACTGAGTTTTGACGGTGGATTTCACTTGTTGTGCAAGACGATAAATTTCAAAGGCGGAAGCATTATCGACATTGAGCATGAAGTTCGCATGCCGAACGCCCATCCTTGCACCACCGTAGCGAACCCCTTTTAGGCCCGCAGCTTCAATGAGGTAACCCGCTGGCACGACACCAGCTTTCTTCAGGGGAGCAGGAAGGTCAGGAAGTGACTGGGCTAAATTCACGTCGTTTACGTTCTTGAAGAAACTTCCGGCGCTTGGTGAGGGAGGCTGTTTGCCAATTCTCTGTCTTTGATACTCTCGCGCTTCGTCGTAGCTAGCCTTGGAGTCTCCTCTTTCTAGCTTCATTCTCACCCTCAGGATGGAAACCTGAATACTAGGATCCATTCTGAGTCGGCTATTTCGATAAGAAAACTCCATCCATTCTGGCGAGACCCATTGGCATCGGCCATTGACGACGACTTCTAACTCCGTAAGAAACTCAGAGATGCAGCTTCGGTAGGCGCCAGCGTTGCTGACCAATGCGCCACCAAGAGTCCCAGGAATGCCGACTGCGAACTCAAGACCTCGGAATCCCGATTGTACGGATTTGAGAAACAGTTCTTGAAAGCAGCAACCTGTCTCCGCTTCAACCAAACCGTTGGATTCGATACTGATCTTCCTTGCGCAATTGAGGATGGTCAAACCCGGCACACCGTCATCAGACGGAAGTATGTTGCTCCCCGAACCCAAGAGATTTACGGTCTCACCAGTCAGGTGAGCACCGATGACAGCATCGGCGAAATCATGTCTATTTCGAACAATCAGGAATCGTTCGGCCGGCCCGCCTGCCTTTAGCGTTGTATAGGGAGTTAACGAGACCTGAGTCTGAATTTCCGACAAGTCAGTTTGCTTCCTCTTTACGAACAACGTAAGGCGTTTTGGGTGTGGAAATACTCGGTTCAATTAAGTATTCCGGCACAAAATTCATAGCAGAAATGGGTTTCAATTGCCCAACCAAGTTCGCTACCCTTACTGCTTCTGGCCATGTTTGATCTTCAATTCCTGGTCCAAAACCCATGAATTCTAGGTCGGGTAAATCTTTCATACGTACGACCAACTCGCCGGGTTTGCGCAGGAAAAACTCTCCCTTCTTGCTCGGGAATACGACATTTCGATCGGGTGAAATCAGGTCGAAGCTGTCAACACCGGCAACTGGCTTATTGTATAGGAAGCCAAAAGTCTTCGCCATAGTAACCCCGACTCTGACTCCGGTGAAGCTTCCTGGACCCATGTCTGCGACGAAAAGACTAACACTCTCAAACTGAAAAGCTGTATCGTTCTTGAGCTGATCAACCATCCGAAGAAGTGCTCCACTTGCTCCTTTAGGCGCTTGCTCCTTTCCACTCCATACGACCTGTCCATCTTCGGCTATTAGCGCCAAGCTTATCCAGGCACATGAGGTAGAAAAGGCCAGGATCACGGATTAGTCTCTAGGCTGATTTGCTTGAGCAAGGCTTCGATCACTTTGCGATCCGCCTTTGCCAGTGCCTTGTCGGTTTGGCGATAGGTTAGCAAAAAGTAATACTCGCCCATCGAACCTGAGGCGTGCCCAACAATAAGGTCTCCGGAAGACGACTTCCCTTCGCGCCAAACAGTTGCCACGGTACATCCTGCTGAGTTGATCTTTTGTGACGAATCTTCTCGCGAAGCAACCGTCGTATATTCATTAAGGTCTTTAGCAGCTAATTTCAAGAGTGCCGTCGGTGCCAAATCGCTGTCTAGAGACGAAAACACTTGGAGATGGAGAGGCGCGGTTAACGAAGCCTCTTTCAGATCAACAACATTATCCTTTGCTTGTTCTGGCACCCAACTCTGAGGCAAACGAAGGGTGATCTTTCTGGTGGATACAACGAGATCTGCCGTAACTGGCGCTTTAAATAGAACCTTTGGCCCCTTAGTGGGAGCATCGATTATTCGTGGTGTTGGAGCGACAGGAACTAACTTCTTACCTACTGGATCAAGGTCGATACTGGGATCATCCTCTTGGGGAAGTTTTCCATCTGTGTACCGGAGGGTTTCCAGCATCTTATTGAACTGGTACGTAACCTTGTCGATTTCCGATGTAGGTGCCGTGAGTCGCAGAAGAAGTTTGAAGCTGGAACGAGTATAGAAAAGCCCAACAATTGCTGAGTTGCCGCCACCCTTCTGACCTAAATCGATGCGGCTAAACAACATGGGTACGCCCAAGATGTCTTGTTCCCACTGTCGCACGATCTGCGTCTTGTCCAATTCGCTCTCTCGTAATTGAATTGTCTGCCAAAGATCAATACTTGCGTGATATTCCGTTCGAACGACTTCTAGTTCTGCCTTATTAAGGGAGTTTTCAATTGGAATGAGAAAGAGGGTGCGGGATTTGTCTACCTTTGGCTTCCTTTTTGAGGGCTTCTTACTCCCCGTTAGGGTTGGAGTTGTTGTCTTCTCCATCACCCATGTAGTGGGATAGGTGAACTGCATTCCTAAGTAAGGTTCCGTGAACGTCTTAGTCGGAACATCCTGTTGAGTTGTAAACAGGGCTATGGTAGAAGCGAGCAAAGCGAAGTTCATGCGATACCTTTCATTATGAAGCCTTTCAAAATTGAGCTTCACCATACTTATACGATTCCAAGTAGGCTTCGGCACTCCCAAGTTTTCAAACTGCATAATAACGGTAGATGCTTGGCGAATTAATGCAGTCAGAAATTAGTGAGCAGCCGGATGTGCTCTCCAAAGGTGCAGAAACCTATTTTCCCCAGTTAAGTGAAGCCTTATCGGGGAAGAAGTTTGAGATGGTTCTCCTAGCGGCTCGCGGGTCTTCGGATAACGCAGCGCTGTACGGTCGATACTTGATCGAAGTATTGCTTGGAATACCGGTTTCCCTGGCAGCTCCGTCCGTTCTTACCCGTTATCATCAGCAGGTTCGGTACACCAATTGCTTGGCGATTGGCATATCTCAAAGTGGTGCAGCACCGGATATTTCTGAGGTTCTAGCGATGCTGAGAGAAGAAGGACACACTACACTCGCCATAACGAATACTTCTGGATCGCGATTATGCGGAGTTGCCGAGCACACTCTCCTCCTCAATGCTGGCAAAGAGAAGTCCGTAGCGGCTACGAAAACCTACAGCAGTTCCCTGCTGGCACTCTATGAAGTTACCAGGGCGCTAGGAGCAAATTTGCCATGTCCGGTAGGAATGCTGCCAATGGATAATTGGGTTGAAAAAGCTCGCCACTTAGCGTCTGAGGTGAGTGGATCCCTAGTCAGAAATACACCCACATTCGCACTTGGAAGGGGCTTTGGTTATTCCACCGCTCAAGAGACTGCTCTTAAGATGATGGAATGCGCTCTGTTGCCTTGCAAAGCTTATTCATCAGCTGATTTTGAGCATGGTCCTAAAGCGTTGGCTGGTCATGGAAGTGCTGCAATCAGTTTTGACGGCCCGATGCCCGATCTAGTCTCTCAAGGTTGCGAGATCATAGTCGCCCCTGAGGCCCCGACCGGGTACGCAGGCAGTGTCGAAGGAATATTGAACCCGATCTGGGACGTCATTTTCGGACAATGGCTTGCCCTTTCCTGCGCGCGTGCACGAGGACTAAATCCAGATGTGCCAAGACATATTCGCAAGGTCACTCGGACATTGTAGAGTCACAAATAAAGAAGAGCAGCCCCACAAAAATGGAGCTGCTCTTCTTTTTGCTTTATTCCCTTAAGGGAGCAACCCGTGGTGCTTTCTTCGGGCTAGAAGTGCGGAAGCATGACCAGCGGCTCGTCCGTTAGATCCGGTCCAATAAACGCCTGGCTCAATCAAGGCATCGGAGACGATTTGGGTCTGCGAGATTGGCGCGCCAATTACACCGGTGCGATAGATACCGCTCAAAGCCGTGTCTGTCGTTCCAACTCCAACAAAGGCAGCCCGAGTACCGTCAGCACTCAAGGTGACTCCTTGACTCTTGTTAATTGTTGGTGAGTTACTTATTTGTGTCAAGGTTCCACCGGCAGCGGGCATGACATAAGCTTCGAATTGCGCATTGTCCTTGTCCGAAACCATCACGATTTTGGAACTGTCTTTGCTCCACTGAGGGTACTCAAAGTTGTTATTGTTGTCCGTTGTAATCTGAGTGGGTGCTGCTCCACCAGTTGTCGGTCGAGTAAAGACCTGAGATACAACCGTACCAGAAGCGATCTTATCGTATACAACTATGTCGCCAGCGTCTCGAACGTGAGCGGTAAAGGCACTGTCAAGAGCACTTACCGTGCCACCTGCAATGGCGACTTTAAAGAGTTGAGTATCTGCAGCACCTATCGCTGCGACAAAGTAAACAAACTTTCCGTCGCTCGACACTTGAATGGAAGAAACGAAGGAGTACTGGGGAGCGACAATTTGGGTTGCGCCAGTGGCACTAACCGAACTGTTCAGATAGATACCATAGATTGGGTTAGCTCCTCCGGCGGGAGCAAATCCAAATAGAACCTGATTCTTGACGGCTGGGTTAAGCGTGAACCCTTGGAATCCAACTGGAAGTGATCCAAGAAGCTTGCTCCCTGTTCCATCTGGGTTAACCTGATTGAGGTTGATGGTCGATCCATCGTCGGGGGTATTCGAGTAGAAAATTACGTTTGAACCAAGAACGCCGCTTCCGGTGGCTGATCCCGTTATCGTTCCGGTAACAGTACCTGTCACCGTACCTGTCACCGTACCAGTAGAAGTTCCGGTGTCTCCGCCTCCGCCGCAGCCAATAAGGAGAACCGTAAACGTAGTGATCAGCGAAGCCACAACGAGGTTTAAACGAACAGTTGATTTTTGTGAGCGATGGAACATAGCAAATTTACCCAGACGACTGGCTTCCTATCTTACGTGAATTCATTCAAAAAGTGGATCTTTTTGGTTCTTCAACCGTAGACGACTTCGAATACGATTGCGGTTCCTTTTGTTAGAAACTTCTCTGAAAAGCTTAACAGTCTCAAACCTAATTAGCCAATCTCCGTGTATAGCAACGGATTGCGACAGGCAAAGATCTCTATTTCATACTCTCCCGGGATATTCACCGTTCGTTTTTGACGTGCAATACTCAAATCCAGATCAGCAATTAGGGTCTCTTCGGTCGGCCCCGCACTTGCTAACACTTTGCCCGTGACGCTGACGATCTTGCTCCTCCCGATAAACTCAAAGCCCTTCTCATTGCCTACGCGGTTGCATGAGGCAAGATAGACCCTGTTTTCAGCGGCTCGCGCAATAACAATGTGCTCTGCCGAAGTTTCCGCGCCAATGGGCCAGTTTGTCGGAACGACAATAAGATCAGCCCCCTTGAGGGCAAGTACGCGGGCAGCTTCTGGAGGTCTCATGTCAAAGCAAATGAGGATTCCAATACGTCCCTTGTGCGTCTCAAAAACCGGAAGAGCGTCACCTGCACATACAAATCGATCCATTCCCAAAAAGGGCAGGTGCGTTTTTCGGTAAAAGCGTGGTGGTGTACTAGGTTCAAACAGGACAGCCGAATTGTAAAAAGTATCTTCGTGCTTTTCGGCAAACCCAAGGACCGCCATGATCCCGAGAGAGTCGCAAGCTAATCGAATTTGTTCTAGCTCGGAACACGTACTCTCAATTGCTATCTCGGCCAATTCGGCTCGAGTGCCCGCACAGTACCCCGTCAGATAGGCTTCTGGGAAAATAGCAAGGTCGACCGACCCTGCACTTAGCCGAGTCAAATGATCTAATGCGACGCGGCTATTTGCTGCCGGATTGCCATAAACGACATCAGATTGAACACAAGCGACACGCATGATTCAATTATGGATGGGTGTTTAGGTACCGGCCAAGAATTCAGGACTGAAATCGATTTAGTCGTACCGCCATAATCAATAGGTGTCTGGCCCTTGCGCGATCATTCGAATTGGAATCCTTGGATTTGGGACTGTTGGATCAGGAGCATATCGAATGCTCAAAGACAACCGGGAAGAAATAACTCGAAAAATCGGCCTCGACTTTGAAGTTGTCAAGATCGGGATTCGAGATTCTGCAAAGCCCAGGACACTTCCCCAAAGCATTTTTACAACCGATTTGGAATCCATCGTTAATGACCCGACCATAAACGTCGTGCTCGAACTTATGGGTGGAGTTGAACCAGCCGGTGGGCTCGTTGAGCGCGCAATACAAAACGGAAAGCATGTTGTAACCGCCAACAAAGAGCTCATTGCCAAACATGGCTCGCGACTCGTTCACCTAGCAAAAGCGAAGAATCTAGACCTGCACTATGAGGCAGCTGTGGGTGGTGGAATTCCTCTAGTTCAGCCCTTAAAGCATCAGCTTGCGGGAAATGATGTGCTCAAAATGATGGGCATCCTAAACGGTACGACCAACTATATCCTGACCAAGATGCAGCTAGAGGGGGCGGAATTTGGGGATGCTCTAGCTGAGGCTCAGAGTAAAGGATATGCGGAGGCAGATCCTACCAATGACGTCGACGGATTTGACACGGCCTACAAGATCTCCATCTTGGCGAGCATAGCGTTTGGAAAGCAGGTCCCCGTAGAAGGGATTCACCGAGAAGGCATCCGATCCATAACCAAGATCGACATGCATTATGCGGACCTCCTTGGTTACTGCATCAAGCTTCTAGGCGTGGTTGAGCCAGCAGGTAGCAACGATGAAGTTCTGGTTAGAGTTCACCCGATGCTGCTTCCCAAGAATCACCCTCTTGCAAGCGTTCAGGGTGTCTACAACGCGCTCTGGCTTCATGGAGACTTTGTCGGTGATGTCATGTTTAGCGGTCGAGGCGCGGGTTCTGATCCAACCGCATCTGCCGTCATTGGCGATCTCATTGATGTGGGACGAAACATTCTCGCCGGGGGTGGCGGTAGTGCCATTCCTTACGGCGAGGGCATGAAGACAGCACCCATTTGTGAGCTTGTGACCTCGTTCTATTTGAGGTTGCAGGTCCAGGATCGTCCCAAGGTATTAGGAGCGATTGCTACAGAATTTGGCGAAGTCGGCGTTTCGTTGGCGGCAATGGAAATGAAGACTCTTGATGCTGGGAGGGGTGAAATTGTCTTTCTTACCCACCCTTGTCGTGAGCAGAATTTCTGTGATGCCCTGGGACGCCTTCAGGCGAACGGAACGGTTGAAACGATATGCAATTGGTTCCGAGTTGTCGAGCCCTAAGGCTTCTCGAACCTTATGCAATATAGAGAAGGACATCGCCGGGTTGAACGATTGAACCCGTCTCGGCAACGATTTTCTTGACGATTCCGCTGACCGTACTAGGAATCTCGTTAAACACCTTCATCGCTTCGATGAGGCCCACAACTTGTCCCGCCGAAATAGATTCGCCTTCCTTTACAAAGGCTGGAGAATTTGGACTTGGCGAACCATAGAAGATGCCATTCATTGGACTCGTGATTGGCATCCCTTTCGGAGCTTCGACAACGACTTCAATTTCCGCCGAATTGTCCGAAGGCAGGTCTTCAGAAAGGAAAGAACCCTGAGACTCCGTGCCTGAAATCCTCGTCAGTCGCCGTTTAAAGCCCACTCTGAATTCGTCGGTTTCTAGAAGAACTTCGCCTAAGCGAAACTCCTCCATCAGCTCGGCAAGTTCTGTAATCTTCTCTATGTACTCCGGCACGCGTAAATTATGCCCTATCACGCGTAAAGGTATCCTCAACTGTGGCATCCGGATTGCTTGGAAGAACGAACCGATCCTTCCCCTCCATTTGGCTAAGCCTGTCTTTGCCTCATGGCGGCCAGGACATTGACTCACTCGCGGCAGCCGCCAAAGAAAGCCAATGTCCTATTAACGTTACAGGACAGCCAGCCCTTTGGGGTGCAAAGCTCCGAGGCACAACTTCCCCTCTCATTTGCATAAGCTCAATTGATTATCAGGACGCCCAAGATGAGGCTCATGCGTGTCACTTGGTTCAGGCGCATATGATCCAGGTTCTCTCGTGTCTGGGGAGAGAGAAACTCGACTTTTACTATTTGCGTGTGAGACGAGCAGTTGAGGAGTTCCAAATAAGCGGAGCGCTCCAAGCAATGGAGCTAGCAAAGCAAGAAGGTCATATCGAATACCTAGGCATTTGCAGTGATGGACCTGCAATGGCAACCTTAGCGAACTGGCAGTTTCACAACGCATTTGACACGCTGCTCGTTCCGAGAAGCCGCTTTAGTCAGGAAGCTTATCAGACACTAGAACCATTAGCCCGCGAGCGGCGAGTCGGAGTAGTCACATCAAATCCATTCAAAGGTAGCGATACTCACTCAGTGGTCGAAGCCATGGAGTTAGCCGATGGAAACACCAATCGTTTTTCAAGCTCCGAACTGACACAATTTCTCCTTAAGGACTTGTCAAATGACCACCCAGTACTTGTCGACGTAAGGTCGGCAAAAGACATTGAACAAGCTGTTGCTTCAGATAGGGTCGACCTAACTTCCGATTCCTCAAATACCCTTCGGCAGCTTATGGATTCTGCACGTACAAATGGAGGCCGCCCAATTGACTGATCAGGAAAACCAGATATTCTTGCTATCCTCAACCCTTCTTTGTGCGATCATGGCCATATTCAATTTGGTCCGCTTTCGCAAGAGGGGGATAAGTGCTTATTTTCTCTCATCCGCTTTTCTTGTTATGGGTGGAGTGATTTATCTGTTTCGAACAAATGCGCCGTCTCTCGCTATCGAAGGTAGTGCGGTGGTTCTTCTTCTTCTGCTAGGTGCTGATTTCATAATTCGTGTGGGTAATGCTCCAAAGAGGAAGCCCTAGTGACCGTTGGCATCGTGGGAATGGGTGCAGCCGGCCTTAGGTTGGCCATGCTCTTTGAAAAGTTGGGTGTAGACGTCCAACTTTTCGAAGCTCGTGGTCGCCCAGGTGGGCGCTTGCACTGTGTTGACGAAGGTGGTGGCGCAGTCTACGAGGCCGGAGGGGAAAGCATTGACAGTGCTCACCTACGAGTTTTGGCTCTGCTTAAGGAGTTTGAAATCACTCCTACTGCTCCTTCCGACTGGCCAAGGAAAATCATATTCAAGGGGAAGGAGTGCACCGAGGCTACGATTTGGTCGGACGCCCTTGAGGACGAGCTTCGTGTAGAAGCCGCTTCAAAAGAAATGGGCCGAGAGTTAGTCAGCCCTCCCTGGATGAATCGCAACTATTTTGAATGGGATACTCGAAGTGTTGGCGACCATATTCGCGAGCACACGCAAAGTGAGCGTGGTCTCTGGTGGGTTAACAACAAATTGAGAAGCTGTCAGGGAGATGATCCAGACAATATTGGGTTGCTAGGTTGGCTTTGTGCTAATCCTAATTCCCTCGATCGGGAAAGTGATATCACGACCACATATCGGATACCTGGCGGTACACGTCGGCTCTGTGAACTGATTCTACAGAGGATTAAAGGTGATGTGCACTTCCAAAAGGTACTCAAGCGAGTACAGCAGGATCAAGCTGGAGTTAGCTTGATCTTTGAGGACAGCACTTTTAGGGTTGATCACGTTGTGATCGCTATTCCTGCGAGCGCTGTCGAGCGCGTTGTCTTCGAACCGGCACTATCAGCTAAGAAGAGATGCGCTATCGAAGCTTGCGAGATGGGCAAAGCAATGAAGATTTGCTGGCAGTTCTCTCGTGATTGGTGGCATGAAAGAGACTGGGGTGGAAGCCTACTCTGTGATGGTCCTCTGCAGCAAACATGGGACGGATCCGTTGCCGAAGCACCCATTTTGACTTCCTATATATGTGGCAACGATGCCAACCGATGGCATGACCTTGGGGACCCGGTACATGCAGGGCTATACGAATTGAGCCAAATGTTCCCCGAAGCTCCCAGCTTCTTCGTCCGAGGATGGGTTCATAACTGGATTAACGATCCTTTCTGCCAAGGAGCTTTTTGCCATCCCGCGCCGGGATACGTTCTCGAACATATGGAGAATATTTTCCCACCCGAAGGAAGAGTTCACTTTGCTGGTGAGCACACCGCGCTCTGGATGGGAACGATTGAAGGTGCGCTGGAGAGTGCAGAACGGGTAGTACGCGAGTTCACTACGAAATGAAATTAACCTACACGAATTTTAGATGGGGATTGTCTGGTGAATACGAGACGATGGTGGTTGAAGACGACAAAGTTGTGTCGAGGGTAGGCGCAATTCCTACGGAAGCCCGAGAAAATAGCGGAGCCGTTGACCTCATGGGACGGTACATGTTGCCCAGCTTCATTGACGCTCACTGCCATATCCTTCCAACAGGTCTTGATCTCAATAAGCTTAATCTAGGCTCCGCTTCCAGCAAAGAGCAAGTACTGGATCTCGTGCGCCAAAGGCATTCCGAGCAACCAGAAGGGTGGCTCCACGCGGTTCACTATAATCAGACCAAGTTTTCTTGTGGAACTCACCTCACCCTTGCGGATCTGGATCTAATCTCCTCTGATCGGCCGATTTTGCTTCGTCATGTTAACGGGCATGCAAGCGTTGCGAATACCGCAGCTCTTCACATGGCCAAAGTCAATCATCAAACTAAAGACCCGGCTGGGGGACATTACCGTCGAGACGAGGCCGGCAACCTCGATGGTGTGCTGCTCGAACGCGCACACGAGTACGTTACATCCTGTTCTCCACTGCCATCGGTAGAGGAGATGGCCGACGCGATTATTTTGGCCGGCTCAAAAATGTCAGAGCTTGGGATCGCCTGCGCTTCAGACATGATGACGGGGTGTTTTAACCTCGAAATGGAGCTCAAAGCGTATGCATTAGCAGCTCAGAAGGGTTGCCCTATTCACCTAAGGCTCTACCTCCAATGGAGCCCTGTCTTTGGCCCAAGGGCGATGGACCCTAAGCTGCTTGAAGAGACGATTAACGAATTGCACTCTCAACCAACTTGCCGAGTCGATGGAATTAAGATCTTTGCCGATGGAGGAATTTCGTCTGCCACAGCCGCGATTTATGGCAAGTACCTATCCTCAAATCCAGCTAAAACCAACAAGGCTGAGTCCGAACGAGT
>JBBQZV010000041.1:0-17042 GCA_038207365.1 Fimbriimonadales bacterium
GGAGGGAAGTCTGCCCGACCTTATCAGCCAAATGGCATCTGGAATGAGACAGCCGCATTTGGCAACCTTGTGAATTACCAGCGAGACAAAGGCGACGGTTTATACCGAAGAAGCCTCTATACGATTTGGAAGCGGACGGCAGCTCCTCCAGAATTAACGTTATTCGACGTTCCAAGTAGGGAAATCTGCCGCGTAACCCGCGCTCGAACGAATACGCCTCTTCAAGCTCTGATCTTGTTGAACGACGTAACTTTTGTGGAAGCCGCTCGAGTCTTTGCCGAGCGAATCATAAAACAGGGAGGACCAACTTCAAAATCGCGTATTGATTTTGCGTTCCAGACTCTGTTGTCTCGCCATCCAACGCCAAGGGAACTTGAAATTATAGACTCCGGCCTGAATCGCAGATTGGCACACTATCGAACGAATCCAAAGGCTGCTGCTGAACTGATCAAAGCTGGCGATTCCATGCCAGACCCGAAAATTAACAAGGTCGAACTTGCTGCCTATACCGTCACTGCTAGCTCCCTTCTCAACTTGGATGAGACCCTCAATAAGGAATAGATTCGCTTAAGGATTTTTATGGACCACATTGATCCGATTCTGCAATTACAAGACTCCATTAATCGCCGGACCTTCCTCAAGCGAAGCTCTGGTTTGGGACTAGCTGCTCTATTCTCGATTATGGGAGGCGATGCGTTAGCTGCTCAACAAAAACGGCCTTTCAAACGAGTGGGAGGCATGCCCGGATTACCGCACTTTGCTGCAAAGGCAAAGCGCGTCATCTATCTCCACCAATCCGGCGCTCCGTCGCAGATGGATCTGTTTGACCCAAAGCCGGCACTTGATAAGTTCAGGGGGCAGGAGCTTCCCGATTCCATACGCAACGGTCAACGCCTCACGGGAATGACTTCCGGACAAAAGGCATTTCCAGTCGCGCCAACGATTTTCAAATTTGAAAAGCACGGCAAGAGCGGTCTTGAGGTGAGTGAGTTGCTTCCGCACCTTGCCAAGATCGTCGATGAGATTTGCATTATCCGTTCAATGAACACGGAGGCGATCAACCACGATCCAGCCATCACGTTCCTCCAAACAGGTTCTCAGCTAGCCGGACGACCCAGCATGGGTTCTTGGCTATCCTACGGCCTCGGCACTCAGAACAGTGACCTGCCTGCATTTGTCGTGCTCACGTCTATCGGACACGGCAACACGAACGACCAGCCGCTCTATGACCGACTGTGGGGTTCTGGATTCCTGCCGACAGAGCACCAGGGCGTGAAGTTCCGCAACACCGGTGATCCGGTCCTGTATATCTCTGACCCAGCCGGTATTGACTCATCAACCCGTCGTGACATGCTGAACGACATTGCCAGCATGAATAAGCTGCGCTTGTTGAGCGTCAAAGACCCGGAGATCGCCACTCGAATTTCTCAGTACGAGCTGGCATTCCGAATGCAGGCTTCTGTTCCCGAGCTCACGGATATCTCCCAAGAGCCATCTAACATATTGGAGATGTACGGCCCAAGCGTTAAGACTCCTGGCACCTATGCCTACAACTGCCTGTTGGCAAGACGGCTTTCCGAGAGGGGAGTCAGGTTTGTCCAGCTCTATCACCGAGGTTGGGACCAACACGGTGACCTACCCAACCAGATCCGGCGTCAGTGTGAAGACACCGACCAGCCAACCGCAGCCCTCATCTCTGACCTTAAGCAGCGAGGATTGCTCGATGAGACCCTAGTCATTTGGGGTGGCGAATTCGGTCGCACGGTCTATTCACAAGGCGAGCTGTCCATGTCGACCTATGGTCGCGATCACCACCCACGCTGCTTCTCCATCTGGATGGCGGGAGCAGGCATCAGAAAAGGCTTTAGTTATGGGCAAACAGACGACTACAGCTACAACATCGTCGAAAACCCCGTCAACGTCCACGATCTCCACGCCACCATCCTCAACATCCTAGGAATTGAGCACACGAAACTAACATTCCGTTACCAAGGCCGAGACTTCCGGCTCACCGACGTATCCGGAGAGCTAATCCCAGCCATCATGGCCTAAGCCAGGGGGTTGAGTTTTGACCGGACAGTTCGATTGGACTGCCCCCAAGCAAAGAGTCAATTAGGAAGCTTGGAGATAAGTGCGGTACAAACCGTCACAAATGAGCATAGCGTTCAAAGGCATCGAAAGGGGCGTTTAGAATACCAAAGACTTGAGGTGCCTGAATTATGAACAGCAGAGAAGATGGATTGGAGCAGTCAATAGCCTTAGGTTTGCGACTCGAGTGAGAAAGCCGTCAAAATGTCGTACCAGACGTACCACTTGCCTGGAAACCCTTCCCACATCGTCTTTGGCCCGATCTCCCCTAACATCTTCTCGTAGAACGAGGATCCAATTGCATTTTCTTCAAGAGTATGAATTGCCAACGAGCGGCACCCTCGGAGGGCGAAATGGTGAGCCATGTGCGTTATGAGTAGCCTTCCGACACCCGATCGGCTTGCATCAGGATCGACATAGAATCCACCAATCTCCGTGTCATATCCTTCTAGAGAACATGGACGACTTTCACTAGCAAATCCGACAATGGGTCCACCACTTGCCGTTGCGACGATTCTATAAGCTGGATTCTCCATGGACCGGCCGATACGTTCGCTGAACGAATCTTGGTTGGCAACCTTTTCGATGAAAGTGGCAGGTAGGAAACTGGAAAAGGCATATCTCCAGGCTCGAACAGCTACCCCAGCCATCGACTCAATATCACAATGGGTGGCTTCACGAAGAATGATCTGACCGGTTTCCAAGAGATGACTCACCTAAATAGTTTGTTCTTTTGTGCTTGGTGCGCTCTGACGGTTCCTTGCAAATACTTTTAAGGCGACCTGACATTCGACATTCGAAAAAACTCAAAGTGGTAACGACTATCTCGCACGTATGAAAAACTACATTCGCTCATAGATGGTGGACAAGTCACTAGGAACTTGCTAGGTGATTCTGCGGCGATGACTCAAAGGACGGCAAATACAAGCTCCTTCACGTCTCTGTGGAATTCAATAATTGACACACACGACAGATTATCCAAATTCCAAACTTGGCGATTATCTTCCAGTGAACCCTAAAACAAAAAATGGGCCGCTCTTGCGAGACGGCCCAAGGTTCAATGGAAACGCTTGCCTAGATTGCTACTTTGAGCAAACCAGCGCTATCCGATAAGTTGCCGCTTCCGGCAGGAGTCAGGGTGACTACATTGCCGACGCGACTGATGTTGTATGAGGCGTTTGCAGCCAAGCCGGTGACCACAAAGGTGTGTACATTGGCCGGAACCGTAAACGTTGTCACTGCAAGAGCGGTGTTAGCCTTATTAGGGAAGAATACGGCGCATGTGCCGAAGATCGCCCCATCAAAGACTGTGCCTGAAGTGCTTGTGACATAGGTTGCAGGGACCATCGCTCCGTTCGGATCGCTGCCTTGCAGGACGTGCAAGAAGCGAGTATCCGTCGGTAGGGACTTGTCCTGTACCGACAAAACGAAGAACATAGGATCGAGATCAGAGTGAGGGTTAAGGTCTCCAGAAGCCATTCGTGACGAGAGCGTTGGACTTAGCGGAAGCAGTGTCTGCGTGAACAGTTTCTGTCCCGAAGCCATTGTTTCCGTTGCAACGTTGCCGTTGATTGCTGGTGGAGTCGCGAAGCTGAGGTTAAAGGTCTTGAAAAGACCAGAGTGAACTGAGGTGGCTCGGTCGTAGACGACGATGTAGTCTGCGTTTAACCACAGGATCGATCGAGTAGCTTGCGTGATGTCTACTGCTGCGCTGGCTGGAGTCCACATGTTAGGTCGGTTGTAGAGACCCGTCATGTCGGTCGCAGCATAGGTGTAGCTTGGGCCATTGCTAGTTACGGTTACGGGATCGCCGGCGTTTAGGCCGAGCATCCATTGAGCTCCATTTGCCCATTCTCCGGTTTCGAACCAGTTGAGGTTGGGAGTGCCATTAGCGCACCAGTTTTGCAGCGCAAGCGTGTTGTGATAGTAAGAAGTCTGGCCAACTCCATTGTTGTCGTAGTTGCTCATCTCCTTTGTCAGCCATTCGCCGTTGCGGAAGAACTCGAATTGACCGGCGTCGCCTTGTTGGTGATTGATGGAGGTCCAGCTTGCTCGATAGTCAAACCATACTGCATTGATATTCCAGCTTGTTCGAGCGAGAATGCGTCCTGCATCAGGGTCAAGGAACGTGAGAGGGTAGTTCGGCCGAGGATCCGTTGCAGGTGCAAGGCTCGGGTCGAGGAGCATATAGGAAACGATTGACTGCTGCGTTCCCCACGTCCAGGGTTGGCTGACGTTATAGCTTAAGGTTCCCTGAGCCGCGCTCTGAGCGAACCATCTTGCTGCATTGAGGTGAGTCGTATTGCCAAGCTGTCGCTCAAGAAGCGCAAGCAGTTCGAACGGCACCATGTTGTCAGGAGTTACCCACAGTCTCAACAAGTCTCCGTAGCTGGCAAACTGGTACACCGGTCCAAGCCATGGCTGGCTAGGTGGGGTTGCAGAAGTTGGGGTCAAGGACGAGATGAATCCCGTGACATATCGATCCCAAACTGGGCTTGTAATCAGCTTAATCTGTGGACCAGAGAGTGTCGTGTCGTTGAACCCGGCAGTTTGAAGTGCCAACAATTGTCCGAGTAGGAAGCCAAAAGAGTGGCCATAGAGCATCCCTTCAGGTGGCAGACCGCCGCTGGCAAGACCAAAGTTGGCTCCAGTTCCTGGCAGGTTATAGTCAGCCTTTACAGACTGCGCATCACCCATCATCGCATAGATCTGGTAGAGCCACGCGCCATTTGCATTAAGGATGTAGCTGCGAAGGGAATTTCCCAACGCGGCCGGCGATTTAGAAGAATCAAGAGTTGGATCGTCGGTTGGATCCAGGGAGAGGGCCATCATGGTCAGCATGCGGGCATGGCCAAGATAGTAGTTGTTTGAAGCCATCCGGTTGGCGCGATTTCCACCGCCGATTAGGGAGAAACTATTGGTAGCACCGATAGGCGCAGGGTGATCGCCACCGGTAGTGGAAGCGTTTAGGCACTCGTTTGCCCAAATCATGAACACATTTCGGATGGTAAGTTTGTCCGCGGCCGTCAAAATCGGCTGATTCTGAGCGTCCTTGGCATTGTAGATCCAGTCGACCATCAAAGCCCATTGACCACCCGCGAGGTTTCCGCGGTTGTAAACAGGGAATAGTGGGTCTCTGAAAGGTGTATTTGCGAGCACGCCTTTTGCTGCCTCGTTCATGGCGTACATGAGCAAGTTGCGCGTGTATTGTGCGTACTTGATGCGGTTCGCTGGATTTGGATCGATCAGAGAGTTGAAAGCGAGTACGAACCCAACTTCTTCGGTCAGTTCACCCGCGTAGCCTTGGCTATCGCCAAAATCTGGATAATTGGCATTCGGTACTCCATTGGGGAAGAACTGGTTCTGATACTTAGTGACGGCCGTGTTGAGTAGAGGCAGCATTCCTTGCTGATAGACCGGGTTTGATGCAACGGCCCAGCTTTGGTACTTGGGCAAGTCTGCAGGAGTTACCCAGAGTCGAGGGTGGTTAGCGTTGGGGTAGGGAACTTGCTGGGCAACTGTGTAATTTGCCGTGACGTTAGCGGCAGCCGCTGGCATTGCAAGGGTTGTCGTTGCCGAAACTGCGCTACCAACTGTTGCTCCCGTCCAATTGGCAAAAACATTACCTGCGGGTGGAGTATTTGCCGTGATTGTTACAACTGTTCCTGCCGTGTATAGTCCACTGCCTGAGCCATTGTTAACGGTGAGTTGATACGTGGTTGTGCCTGAAGTGTAGTTCGCAGTGACCGATGTGGCTGCTGCAGGCATCGTGAGAGTGGTCGTGGACGCAGTTGCATTGGCTACCGCAGCGCCCGTCCAATTGAAGAAGTTCTGGCCAGCTGGTGGTGCGTTTGCATGGATTTGCACGTTGGTACCAGCAGCGTAGTTTCCACCACCTGTCCCGTTGTTCACGGTCAACGTGTACGTCTTAACACCGTTTGTTACAGGAACGGTTATCGAGTTGCTTGGAGTGGAACCCGGGTTCGTAACTGTGAAGGTCGCGGAAGTCGCGTTGGGTTGATAACCGTCAGCAATGATGGTATCCGCAGTCACAGACTTGGTTGTCATCTGGACCGGTGAGCCATTGGATGTGTCAAGCACCGTCGCGTATTGCTTGAAGCCGGAACCCTTGATGGTTACTGTAAGTCCACCAATTGAAATGGGATTGGGCGAGACCGATGTGATTGTCGGCCCGGTCGAAAGCAAACTGATGTATTGAGTCGCCGATACTGTTGGTTTGGCAAGACTTACTGCTTTTATTGCGACTGGGTTCTGTCCAGGCATTGAAGTAGGCGCTGTATAAAGGCCAGATGTACTGATGGTGCCGGCAGTTGAGTTGCCTCCCAAAGTTCCACCTGAATACCACTTGACCGCGGTATTAGTCGCTCCAGTCACTGTGGCTGTAAATTGCACGCTGCTGCCAAGTCCCGTTGTCACATAACCTGTTGGGCTTATAGAAACCGTCTGGGCACAGGCGATGCTTATAGGCATCGCGACCGTTACGGTTAAAATTCTCAAAAGCCACTTTCGAAGCGTTTCGCTTCGGTTCTTCAGTGAACCGAGGTCATGGGAATGTGTAGGTTCTTGGGCAGACCGATTTTTGGCGTATGGCGCGGGTGATCCGGCATGAGCCGGTATCGGCTGTACCGAAGCGGTCAGATCGCGCAGTCTCCTCGTTAGGCTGGATAGTATCCTCGTCAAAGCTTGTCTCCTTATCATCCTTAACCAAGTTGTTTTTGGACGTGGAGTCATTAATAACAGGGCATGCGTACCTATTCCGTGACAACATCGTGACAAATCGAGAACAGGACCATTGCCCCAGCGAACACTTGCTTTCGCAGCAGATTATTATCTGGATGAAGGTAAAAGGGATGCCAAATCGCTGGCTTTGGCTTTCAAAAACGACTGCAGTTGCTTGATCGCGACGTCTTTGACTGTGTCTGGCCAATACAATTCGAAGGGTGGTGCTCCCTTCAGCCGTTGCAGGGCGAACGCCATCCCATCGCAAACCCTATAATCACGATGATCTCCAGCCTTGGGTGCATGTGGATCGGTCTTAAGATGCAACGATTTCGTGCTCGTGAATGACGTTTGACTATTAAGAAGCAAAGTATACGAAGTGCTATTGTCCGCGACAACAGAGCCAAGTGAAGTCTTATCTTCCAAGACTAGCTGGATGCCTCGTTGAACCGCCGGAATCTGGATGAGGCGGGACAGTGCGATCTTTTGGGCACGCTGCTTTCCTGGCTCCTCTTTCGCAAGTTTCACTAAGGAAAAGTGTGAGGTTGAGTCCATGAAAACCTTATCTGGAACTGCCTTAAGCTCAACTGAATTCGAGAAAGTAACGAGTGGTTTGAACAAGGTGAGTTCGAAGGGCGAAGTGCTTTGGCTGGCAAACGACTGAAGCCATTGAGCATATTCGTAAAGGGCTGCCTTGTCTCCCAGAAAAACTCGAGCCTCAATTGCCTGCGCAAGGAATTGAGCGCCTGAGTGATCGAGTTCGCTGCTCGAATTCATCATGGCATTGGACGCTTTCGCAATTAGGGGTAATGCCTCGACCGAATCCCAAGCTGCAACCTCTATCGCCATTTGAAGCGCAATCATTAGGTTCTGGGGACCACTCTTATTCAGAATTGTTTCGTCAACGAGTTGATTCACTCGTTCCTTGAGCAAATCGCGCAATGACGGATTGAACCGACCTGATGTGTCATCCGCCAATCGCTGTACCTTCATGGCAGGAAGGGGTTGCGGTAACGATGGAAGTGGCTTTCCAGCTGCCACCATCAGTTTTTTGACGGCTTCTAGCCATTGTTCCGGCGTAGCTTCGTCGTCATCCAGAACATTGAAAAGTCTGTCAGCGTCTACTCCACTTCCATTTCTAACGAGATATTCGCGAATCTGCTGGGAGGTTGCGGGGAGTCCATTTAGGTTCGAAATGTTGGTCCAATTCAAGATCAATCCAAGTAAGGATCTGGCGAAGTCCTTTACGCTGATAACTTGTCTCATGCCTGAGGTTCCGGTCCCAACCTCGGTGGCTTGCGTGAGACGCGTGTCTTCATCCATAACGGTAAGCAATGGAACGACCGCCGATTTCCCTTCTGCCAACAAGGCATTTACAATTGGATCCTTGGCACTGCTCATCGAAGCACTGGTGATCTGGTCCATGTTCTCAATCAACTTGGCGACCCGTTGTTCGGGAAGCAATTTCCTGACCTTGCTCCAGTCCAGAGGTGGCTTTAAACCTAAGTTGATCCGTCTAGCATCATCATCGACGATCCAGTCGACTTGCTCGATAAAGGGAAAGGCCCATAACACACCCTTGCCACCCATCTCGGGCCGACTCATTTGTTGAACCCATGAATTTCCTAAAACCTTTCGACCTTCCGTCTCATAATCGTGGCGGTATTTCTTGAGTTGGACGGCGTTACGAAAAGCTACCTGGCAGTCACTATTGATGTGGGAAGTCAGGATTTTCTCCCACCAATTACCGAGGAACTCAGTGGAAAGTCTGAGGAATTCCTGCCCCAGTTTAACATGGGTGATCTTTCCCGCAACTTTTTCCGCTAGTTTTGGTTGCCCGACCATAAGAAGAAGTGCAACGGCCGTATCGGAATCAAAATCTTTGTTTTTTGTGCTTTGTCGAGTGTAGGTCGGTTTAGGTCTCGCCATCCAGGCAGCCACGTCATCGCTCAGGTTAGCTTGAGTGCTGCTACCGATCACGGTGTACCGCAATCCATCCAAGCAGATAACCTCCTGGGGAAGGCCGGGAACGATCCATCCTTTGACTTCAGTGATCCCGGCAGACCGTCCGGGCTGCACCTGGGACTTGAAATTAGTGAGCCCAGCTGACATAAGGATAAGGTCAGGATTGAGAATTCGGCAGTGCGAATAGACGCCACCCGATGGATCAGCTAATCCATGGGCCCTTAGAAACTGGACAGCTTCGACAAAAGCCTTCGGTAAGGTGGTCCTGAATGGTGCAACCGCTCCAGCACCTAGGCGACTGGGAATAGTTGCAGGCGCAAGAGTTGGTCGCCGCGAATTGCAGGAGCAAAGGCTCCCGACTACCGCCAGACCCAAGACAAAACCAAATCCATTCCGGACCATCCGATTTCTAGTGTTTCACACCATCCCCTTGGATTGAGTTAGAATCCCACATATTGGGCGGTGATCAGGTTCGAATCTTTGGATTCGCCAGGATTACTTTTCGAACGAAACACGAGTTTTGAAGTGTCACGATTTCAAAGGGGTAAACTCTTTGTTTGTCGTGGCTTCGGCGTTGCAGTTATCGACGATCATCTAGCCTCAAAAATTTACGAAAGGGGAAGTCCCGCGTGGCCAAACAAGCCGAAAAAAAGAACATAGAATCGCCTGCTGAGCTCGAGCAGTATTACCGAGACATGCTTTTCATTAGGCACTTTGAAGAAAAGTGCAATATGGCTTACCGTCAAGGCAAGGCCGGTGGATACATGCACGTTTATATTGGAATGGAGGCCCTGGCCGTTGGCTGGATGAGCTCTATTCGCAAAGGGCATGACAACGTGATCACCGCATACCGCGATCACGCGCATGCTTTGTTGCTAGGAACTGAACCCGTTGCGGTAATGGCTGAAGTCATGGGTCGCAAGGCGGGTACCGCCGGTGGAAAGGGCGGCTCGATGCACATCTACGATCCTAAGAATGGATTTTTTGGGGGTTGGGGCATCGTGGGAGGGCACATCCCGCTGGGAGCTGGACTCGCATTTGCTTCCCGATACAGAGGGGACGACAAGGTCACTCTGAACTTCATGGGTGACGGCGCTGCCAACCAGGGAGTGGTTTACGAGACGCTAAATATGGCTGCTCTCTATAACCTCCCTTGCATCTTCATCATTGAGAACAATGAGTTTGCAATGGGTACGCGGCTCGAATACCATGCCGCCGACACTGAGCTATGGAAGCGAGGCGTACCGTTCGGAATCAAGAGCGAAAGGGTAGATGGAATGGATGTTCTTCAAATGAAGAAGGACGCCCAACGCATCATCGATTGGGTTCGAAAAGAAGGGAAGCCCTACTTAGTCGAAGTGATGACGTATCGCTTCTCGGGTCACGGTGCAGCTGACAATGATCGGCAGCTTTACCGAACCAAGGAAGAAGAAGAGGAGAACCTCAAGCGTGACCCAATCGAGCGTCTCGAAGCGATCTTGATCGAACGAAACATCGCCAATCCTGAAAAACTTGAGGCGATCGACGCAGAAATTCAGGAGATGGTGGAGAAGATCTACGCTGAAGCCGATGCATCACCCCACCCAGACGTTTCTGAGGTCTACGACAATATCTATACCGACATGACTCCGGAGAAAGGACACTAATGGCTGCGACGCTGGAAATGACCTATCGAGAAGCTCTCCACAAGAGCATGATCGAAGAGATGGATAAGAACGCAGATGTGTTCTTGATGGGCGAGGATATCGGCCGATATGAAGGAACATTCAAAGTTACCAAAGGAATGTTTCCTAAATATGGTCACCGCCGCGTTATTGACACGCCGATAACTGAAGCTGGCTTTGCTGGAATTGCCACGGGTGCCGCGATGGCGGGTCTCCGGCCGATCGTTGAGTTCATGACTATGAGCTTCTCGATCTTAGCCCTCGATCAGATCATCAACCACACGGCAAAGATCCACTATATGACGAACGGCGAAGTCAAATGCCCAATCGTGTTTAGAGGACCAGGCGGAGCAGCAAAGCAGCTTTCTGCTCAGCACTCGCACTCGATGGAGGGTTGGTACGCGCACGTACCTGGACTGAAAGTGGTTTGTCCTTCAACTCCGGCAGACATCTATGGCCTTTTGAAAACGGCGGTCAATGACGATAATCCCGTCATTCTCTACGAAAATCCTGGTCTCTATGCCATGAAGGGCTTAGTGCCGGACGATCCCGAATTCAAGATCCCATTTGGAAAGGCTCAGATATTGAGGGAAGGGAAAGATGTTAGTCTGGTCGGCTATAGCCGCATGACTCATATCAATCTGGCTGCTGCAGAACTCCTTGAAAAGGACGGAATTAGCGTCGAAGTCGTCGATGTACGATCCTTGCTTCCTCTTGATACTGAGACAATCTATGCGTCGGTTCGAAAGACCAACCGAGCAGTAGTCGTATACGAAGACTGGAGAAGCGGCGGATTCGGAGCAGAGATCGCAGCCCGAATTGGCGAAGATTGCTTCGACTATCTCGATGCTCCTGTAGGTAGGGTAGGCGGACTTAATGTCCCCATGCCTTACTCGCGGACGCTTGAGCTTCAATGCATTCCCGATGAGAATGACGTTGTTGCTGCTGTTCGAAAGCTCGGCTAGTCCGACTGGCTAAGTAGATTCAAGATCCTTCTTGAATCTACTTAGCACAATTCATGCAGGCTTCATGTAGCTCAGATCCCAGTCGGTCGGTTAAATTCTTGCGATAAGTTTGTTAAAAAATGCAAAGTAAAGAACATTTTGCGAAACTATCGAAAGAATTGGCTGTTTAATCATAGGTGGGTGTCAAATGAGTAACTCGGGGATCGATGCCTTGATGCTGAAAGGAGCTTGGGACGACGCTATCATTGAGTGTAAAGCCGTTCTACAACTCCAACCTACCAACGCGCGCCTTCACGGCCTTTTAGGCATGTGCCACTTCCGGAAGGGGGAGTACGACAAAGCGTTAGAGCCGTTCCGCAAAGCATCCGTCCTCGATCCAAAGTTCTGGGAAGCTGGAGTCAAGCTTGCTCAATGTTACGACCGCCTTCGTCGATACGAGGAAGCCTATACAACCGCCAAAGAGTGGCTGAGAGTTAGGCCCCAAGATCACACCCTTCAGGGCCTCGTCGAACTACTCCAGTACCAGGTTCGCGGCAACAAGGTTGAGGGTTGGGAGAGAACGGCTCACCTCGCTCACAACATCAAATTTGCACGAGACTAGCCTCGATTTCCTTCAGGAAATTCCACATTTTGTCGCTGCCATTTTTGGTAGCCAAGTCCCCTTGCCCTGAATGTAAATCCGAGGGCAAGGGATATTGGGGTCGATTCTAGAACAGACCTTCAACGGAAAGGTATCGCTCACCAGTGTCGTAGCAGAAAGTGAGTACGGTTGCCCCATGTGGCATTTCGGGAAGTTTCTGCGCGACTGCAGAAAGTGAAGCACCCGACGATACACCGATGAAGATTCCTTCTTCAAGGGCGGCACGCTTGGCATAGGCAAAAGCATCTTCCTCGGTAACTTGAATGACACCATCCAGGATATCGGTGTGAAGATTTGTTGGTATGAAACCGGCAGCCAAGCCCTGGAGCTTGTGGGGACCCGGTTGGCCGCCTGATATAACCGCAGACTTGGTGGGTTCGACGGCGAATACTTTGAGGTTCGGCATAAGGGGTTTGAGGACCTCGGCCACGCCAGTAATGTGTCCACCGGTACCAACACCCGTGATCAGATAGTCGATTCCGTCCGGGAAGTCGGCAAGAATCTCTTGAGCGGTTGTCTCATGATGGACCCTAATGTTGGCTGGGTTATCGAACTGCTGAGGCATAAATGAGCCTGGGGTAGACGCCGCCAATTCGGCTGCACGATTGATTGCTCCCTTCATTCCCAATTCGCGCGGCGTAAGTTCAAAGGTTGCGCCATATGCGGCCATTAGGCGTCTGCGCTCGATGGACATGGATTCCGGCATGACTAACGTGAGTGGGTAACCCTTGACTGCCGCTACCATCGCTAGTCCAATTCCCGTGTTTCCGGAGGTGGGTTCAATGATTGTGCCGCCAGGCTTAAGAACCCCTCGTGCCTCGGCATCCTCGATCATGCTCAAGGCAATCCTATCCTTTATGCTTCCGCCCGGATTCGCTCTCTCTAATTTCATCCAAACGTGATGTCCCTCTCCGAAAAGGTGATTGATGCGAACGTGAGGGGTGTTGCCAATCGTATCGAGAATGTTGTTTGCCTTCATAACAGTTAGGGTTCCTTATATATTAAATTCAATGTCTGGTTCGACGCCAATTTTGCGAGGTCGAACATCGCTGTTTCTGCCTACGATGGAAAAGGGTGGGATGGACTCGGTGACCCAAGCGTTGCCGCCGACGAAACTATCGTGACCTACTTCGGTCTCGCCGCCTAGAATCGTGGCGTTAGCATAGACGACGACATTGTCTCCCAACGTTGGATGCCGTTTCCGATTTGCCAAATGTTTCTGAACGACGAGGGCTCCCAAGGTAACGCCTTGATAGAGCTTTACGCCATTGCCAATTACAGCGGTTTCACCCACAACAATTCCCGTGCCGTGATCGATAAAAAAGGATCGACCGATGGTTGCTCCCGGATGAATGTCGATACCCGTGTGATGGTGAGCATGTTCAGAAAGGAGCCTCGGCATCAAGGGCAAGCCCAACCGATACAAATCGTGGGCAACACGATGTAGGGCAATGGCGAAGAACCCTGGATAGCTTAGGATCACTTCCTCTACGCTAATTGCCGCCGGATCACCATGGTAAATGGCTTTTGCGTCAAGCAGCAAAGCTTGATAGATACTGGGCAGACACTGGATAAAGGAATCGATGAGACCCTCATTTGGAACTTGATAGGCTTCGCTAAGTGAACCCAAGATCTCTTGCAGAGTCGCTTCGACTTGCTGAATTTCAATATCGAGATGATGGGGGTCGTCTCCTATATGGTCTGTAAAATGAGGAAAAAGTACGGAAAGAATCTCTCCTGCAAACCTTTTCGTCAGAGTTCGTATTTGAGGTGGAAATCGATGCTCAGCACGATGCGCCATCAACTCGCTAATGAGCGTTTCGTGTTTTAGTGCTGAGTCATTCATGGGCTTAGTAGGTTATACGAAACTTATGGCACCGAAATAGGCGCAGGGGCAGGACTATGTGCCTACTTGCGTCTAGGAACGCCACGCTTTATGATGATCTTGGTTTAGAAGCAATAGGAGTGACCCATTGACCGTTGCCGCAGTTCAAAACGAAAGACCCAAAGCCCATGATGCCTACAAGCATGGAATCAACCGTATTACGGTATCGACCGATGGCGTTCGGTATGCCACCAGCGATATCAAAATGAATGTCTCGGTTTACGAGAACGATGTTGAGATATTGCACCTTAATGCAAGCACGTTGAACCAAAAGATAAAGCCGACCGAGCGCGTCCGAGGCCTGGCTTTCTCGCCAGAAGGGCACATGATTTATCTGGCTGCAGGTGACACGTTATCGGCCATTCGTGTGGATACCAATCATGTTGAGTGGGCCTACGTAGCACCAAGATCGTTTGGGTTCCTTATTATTTCACCCATCAGTTTGGATGTATCGGATAAAGGAGATATCGTTGCCGCTTTTGATAATGGAAGTGTGATGGTCTGGGACGCCCAAGGAAAGGTCAAGGCGCTATGGCACGATAATGATTCGCCGCGGAGTGTCAATTTCGTTCCGGGTGGTGAGCGCGTAGTTGGTACCGATAGTTTTAGCCTATGCACTTGGGACGTATCAAAGAAGAAGCGGAAATTAAAGATCGGCCTGACGGGCCGAGTCTATGGGATGAGTGTCCATCGTGATGGAACTCGGGTAGCCACCCGCACTCTGCAAGACGTTGTCATTTGGGACCTTGATCAGAAGGATATTCTTGGCGTTGTGCCCATTAACCAAGGTGGTCCCGTTATCGCCATGCATCCCGAAAAGGATTGGGTAGCTTGCGGCGAAGCGGATCACGTTAAGCTTGTCGACTTCGAGGGGAATCTGATAATGGAGATCCCTTTGAATGGGAATCCATGCCTGTCCCTTTCATTCATGCCAGGAGGATCTGAGCTTCTGATTGGCAGTACGGAAGAGCGGGTTTTGCGGGTGCCAGTTGCGCAAGTAGTTTAGAAGAACTTTCTGCTGGCAGCATCGCATGGGTTGAATGAGGGTAGATGAAGAAACGTATTTCATGGCAAGAGAAGCTCCATAACGGCAAGACATGGGAAATCGTCCACCCGAAGGATTCGGTTGAGAGTCTCTTGATCCCTACTCCACTTCAACTGGACGATTTGGTCAGGCTAATCCCTCCGGGTGCGGTTTCGACTCCCAGATTATTGAGGGAAAGTCTTGCGAAGACATTCGGAGCAGATAAGACCTGCCCACTTTGCACCGGCATCTTTCTGCGCATTTCAGCGGAAGCGGCACACGAGTCCCTTGATGCAGGAATCAAGGACGTGACGCCTTACTGGAGAGTTGTGGACGCCAAGGGAAAACACAATCCGAAATGGCCGGGTGGATGCGAGTTTCAATCATCCATGCTTGACCGAGAGATTCGCGAAGCCATGCAGTAGATGAACTTTAATGCACGGATATTGACAACATCAAAGGTTGGCTAGTTGAGCGGCACCATCACTTTCAAAGCGGTGGTAAAAATGTTCTAAAGTGTGGGAGTTGATTAATCCGACACGATTGCTATGTCCAACCTTGCGGAGAGTCAAAAGTTGATGGATGATGAGGCGCAAGTCCATCAAGTGGATCGTCACGTTGGTCCGTCTGGGCTTTCCCACGTGTTTCGCGAACATTCCGGACTCATGGTTTCTGCGGGGTACCTGCTACTGACTGCAGTCGGAATTACCTACGACTACCTCTTCTTTGAACTTTTTCATATTCCCATCCTGAACTTCTCCCAACCGAGTGATTTTCTGTTGGCTGGTTTCCGACAGCCCGTACTCTTTATCCTTTTTGTATTTTCGATCGTCGCCGTTTGGAGGATCGTTGTCAAGGACCGAAAGTGGAGAGAGAGGTCATCCAAATATCGTCATCTTGCGGTACGGATGGAAGAGAAGGCGTGGTTTAGCACTTGGATTCTCTACCCGCTTGTTGCGTGCGCTTACTTCTTCAGCACCACTGCGATGTACGCCAAATACACCGCATCCGAGATTCTGATGGGTAGAGGCAAGCAGATTACGGTCGAGCTAAACGCGAACTACACCGATACGGCCCACAAGGATCACGACACGGTCACACTACTCCTTGGCTCGAACACCTCCTTCGTTTTCCTTTATTCGCCAAAGGAAGGACAAGTCAAAGTGCTTCCCATCGCAAGTATCGCCAGAATCACCTTCGACCGTGGCAACAAGTCCACCCCCGAATCAGAACCAAACCCCCAACCCAGTTCCTCACTAAAAAGAAACCACCTTTCTATCGAATCAAATCCTACTAAGAAGCCGATTCACTAGGTTGGCTGCGGGAATCTATAGGGATCAATAGAGCGAGATTGACCTGCTGCTGGCACGATTGCTTAGGTTCACTGGAACCGATCTGGGCTGGTCCGCCTGCCCAAAATGAGGTATAACTAAGCTGTACCATTCGTGTGCGCTCGTAGCTCAGTGGATAGAGCATCAGCTTGCGGAGCTGAGGGTCGAAGGTTCGAGTCCTTTCGAGCGCGCCATTTTTTTTGGGTCCATACCGGACACATAGGTACCTCCTTTAATATGTAGCGTTGACTGACAACGCCATTGGATATTCTTGGTTTGTAGCGGTACCGACGTGTACGCTGTGTAGCTCTCCATTATGCCCGGCGGGTCTGTCGGGTTCCATGAAAGTCATTTTCATCTTGTCGTAAGTGTCCTGGTCCATCGCTTACGCCACTGCGCTCTGTGCGCCGATTCAACTCGTGGGGCGGAGCCCACTCGGACAGGAGTCGGCTGACTGCACCTTGCTGAGTGGCTACGAATGGATAGGGACTGAAAACGACCTGGGTTAGTTTTTTGGGTGCTATTTGCGCTTTGATCGGTTGTGGCTGGCTTGCTTGTTTGATGGCTTTGTTGTTTTCTTGGGGCACTCCGCTGTGGCCGTTCGTTTTCTGTCCTGATCCATCGCTTACGCCACTACGCTCGGTGCGCCGATTCAACTCGTGGGACGGAGCCCACTCAGGTTGGAATAGTCTGACTGCACCTCTCTGAGTGGCTACGATGGATAGGGACTGAAAACGAAC
>JBBQZV010000042.1:0-16056 GCA_038207365.1 Fimbriimonadales bacterium
GGAAGCCGGGTGCCGCATTCGAGGAAGTGCTGGAAGCTGCGAAAGCCGCTAATGCTCACAACTTTGTGCTCTCCAAGCCAGATGGCTACGACACGATGGTGGGCGAGCGTGGATCGAAACTATCGGGCGGAGAACGCCAACGTATCTCCATTGCTCGAGCAATCTTGCACAACCCCAGAATCTTGATTCTGGATGAGGCGACTTCGTCTGTAGATGTAGAGACCGAAAAGCAGATTCAAGAGGCGATCGGAAGGTTGATCGAAGGGCGAACAACGTTTGCAATCGCACACCGACTTTCGACACTGCGCAATGCCTCACGATTGGTAGTGCTCGACAAGGGTGAGATTGCCGAAATTGGAACCCACGCGGAGCTGATGGAGAAGAAGGGTGTCTTTTACAAGCTGGTCGAAGCCCAGAGCGCCATCAATGAAATCATCGGAGTCGGTACTGGAGGCTAGCCTCTGGTACCCCAACGATTTGGAGAACTTAAATGACGACGATTGAAACCAATCACAAAACATACCAATTCTTCCATTCGCCGAAGGATCGTCTGCGGCTGACGATCAACGATGAAAGGAGTTACACAACGGTTAAGCCCACTTGGGCTGCACCGCTGTCCTATCCTAAGCGCTACTTGTGTTTGCTTAATGGAAAGGGAGAGGAAATCACAACCATTTCCGATCCTCAAAAGGACTTGACACCAGAATCCTATTCGGCCCTTAAAGAGGAAATCACGAAGCGTTATTTGACCGCTACGGTCAAGTCGATCATAAGCGCAAAAGGCGAATTCGGCTCGACTTACTGGCATGTTGAATCCAGCAGAGGCGAGCGCGATTTCGTGACTCAGAGCTTACAGGAGAATGCCCAATGGCTTTCTTCGACGCACCTACTGATCATCGACGTCGATGGAAACCGGTTCGAGATCTTGGACACTTCAGCCCTCGATGAGAGAAGCCGTCACATCCTCGATTCGATACTGTAAATAAATGGACAGGGCCCTAGCGGCCTTGTCCTATTTCCTTCCTGAATCCTTCCATGCTTGTCGGTATTTGGTGTGTACGTATCGACTCACCATGAATCGGTTTGGTGATAATTCAGCGGGAGTGAGCTTCTCGGTGAAGCCCAACCAATAGCCTGCACGCTGTGCTGCACGCGCGACCTTCGTGTCGTATTTGCCATTTGGATAGGCAATGAAATGAATGGGATGGCGCAGTTTCGTTTCCAGAATTCTCTTAGATCCCACCATCTCTTCTGCAAGATTCTTGGCACTAAGTGTCCTCAGATCGGCCGGATGAGTTCTTGTCTGAGAGCAGATTGAAACCAGTCCTTCGCGATCCAGTTCCTGCAACTGTTCCCAAGTCATCTTGGGACGACCGTGCTGATCGCCGACGAAGTCGGTATGGACAAACATCGCCGCAGGAATTTTTCGTGCTCGGAGGATAGGAACTGCTCGCAAATAGAAGCCTTCATACCCGTCGGCAAAAGTGATCGCAATCGCATTCTTAGGTAACCGAGTTCCGTTTGCAAGGTGATCGTAGATCTGATCGATCGAGATAAAAGTAGCGCCTCGCTTGGTGAGCCAGTCGAGTTGCTGCTTCAACTCGTCAATCGAACAGTCAAACCACAGAGAGGAATCGTCCCTTGTCTCAATCACATCGTGGTAGGTGAGGATGGGAAGTCGACCCACCAAGCCACCCGCTAAATTCCAAGCTGGGAAATGCTGGTGCGGCCGGATTCCTGCGCTGCACGCGATCGAAAAACTCAAGCAACAGGCCAGAACAATCCGTTTGATCACGTTCCCATTGTGCATCGTCCCTGCGGTAGCCTACAACTATGCTCATGAGGGACCAGGGAAACAAAGATCCGGCACGAATCAACGAACTTAGACAGCAATGGCTCGGAGCCGTTCGAGACCGCGTTCGAGCACTCTTGTTGCCTGTTCTCACGAAGGATTCCTCGATGGAAGACCTCACAAAGGCGGTCGGACAAGTTGCTTGCCTTGCCTCGGACAATATTGGGCTGGTCGAAAAGCACGCTGAGGAACAGAGAAAGAGCGGAGTGCCCTTGCCTCAAATTGCCTGTAAATCCGGTTGCAACTTCTGCTGTTACGTACGAGTCAAAGTCTCTATCCCCGAAGTTATTGCCATCGCGGAAGCCATCCGCGCCGGCTTCACTGAAGACGAACTCCAAGCATTGCTCGCGAGAATCGATTCCAATCTGGCCGCCTTTAGCGGACTGGACGCAACTGCAAGGTTGAACAAAATGGTCGCGTGCCCGCTTTTAGTGGACGGCAAGTGCTCCATTTACGCTCACCGACCTGTCCGATGTCGCTCCCAACATTCGGTTGATGTCACCAAATGCGAAGATGCCTTCCACAACCCAAGCAAAGTCCAAGTTCCTCATATTCTTGAAGTGGACATGGTTATTGGCCCGCTTCTGCATTCCATCGCAAGGACGACAAAGGAATCCAACCTCATCGATCCAGGAGTTATGCTGCCGGCTGCGCTTAAGATCGCCCTTGAAGATTCGCAGGCAAAACAAAAATGGAGTGAGGGACAAAATGTCTTTGCGCCAGCGGCAGATGACGGCATCAACCAACTCGAAGAGCAAGAGAACCGCCGCCGAATGATGAAATTCAAGTTCTAAACATTGGCGTCTAGTAATTGAAGGATCGAGGTCCCCATTTCGAGCAAAGCTCGACAACTGGCTTCGGGAATCTTCCCTGTTCGGTCTGGCGGAACGTTTAGGAGGAGGTTCGCTCCTCGACCAATGGTTGACTCGGCTATGCGAATGAGCTCAGGCAATGGCCGAAGCTCATCTCCATCAATGTGAAACCAACAATGCCCGATAGTTTCACAGGTCTCCATGGGTATGTAATAGGTTTGCCCTTGATAAACTAAGTGAGGATCGTGGCCGATCTCTGGAGGGAAAGTACGTTCCCCATCGATCAAGTCGGATGGCCATGTATCGACCAGGGGACCGTCGATGTCCTTAAAGTTGTAAGTTGCCCGGCGACTTCGTATCGACTGCCCTTCCCACTCGCTGCAATTCACCATGATAAGGCAAGTCGGCTGAATGTCCTTGATCACGTTGTAGAGGCGTCTCAGTACATTTTGGGAATCGTGCCCAAGGTCAAAAGGAATGTCGAGCCACAGGACGAACAATGGTCCGTAGTTGACCAATAGTTCGGTGATCTGGTTAGCGAGGAAGGCTTCGTACTCAACGGGGTCCATTACGCTTTGATGCTTTAACTCCCAGCCAAGCAAGTAGTAAAGCCCAGGCAAGATTCTGTATATTTGACAGGCATTAATGAACTCAGCAACGACATCTCGATTGACCTTGTTGTTTTTGACGCTGAATTCCGTGAATCGACTGGGCCATAGGCAATGGCCTTGTTGATGTCGGGCGGTTAGGACTGCATACTTCATTCCCGCTTCGGCAACCGTTCTTATCCACTGTTCTGGGTCGAGATCCGTAGGTTGGTAAAGCTCAAGATCGGCTTGTGAATCTGCGTACTCGTCTTGGCTGAACGTGGCCAAGCCAAAGTGTATAAACATGCCAAACTTCGAAGCCTGAAATCGAGTTAGCTCCGGAGTTATGACGTGTGAAGGATGAAATTCCATCTGTATATTAACGGAGTGTTACAAGCACGCCGCACACGATCAGACAGGCGCCGCCGATAATGTTCCAGCTTGGTTTCTCTCCTAAAACTAAGATACCAACTACCACCGCAATCACAAAACTCAGCTTGTCGATTGGAGCAACCCGGGAAACCGGACCAAGCTGGATGGCTCTAAAGTAACAGAGCCAAGAAGCACCGGTTGCAATTCCTGAAGCAGTTAAGAACATCCAACCGCGCGAAGTAATGGTGCTCATTTTGGTTTGCTTGGTAACCATTGCGATCGCTACGGCAAAAGCGAGAACTACAGCAACACGCACGGCAACGGCAAGGTTCGAAGGTACGTTTTCGACGCCCTTCTTAGCCAATACAGCAGTGATTCCGGCGAACAGAGCTGAGAGTAATGCCCAAATTTGGTAACTCATGCCTAATACTGCACGAAATGCCTCATCTCCATTCTCTCCTGACCGTGTCTCTTAGGATGTTTTGGCCATCCGCTTGATCTGCCAGGTCTTTAACATGCTGTAGAAGACGGGGCCAGCAACCAATGTCAGTAAGGTCGAAAATCCAAGTCCACCAATAACCGCGATGGCAAGTGGCTTTTGCATCTCTGCTCCCGCCCCAATTCCGAGTGCCAACGGGAAAAGACCAAGCATCGCCGTTAGTGTAGTCATGAGGATTGGCCGAATTCGTTGATTGGCGGCTTCCATGATTGCTTCAGTGAGAGGCATTCCTTCTGATTCAGCATGCTGCGTCCGGTCCAAAAGCAGAATTCCGTTCTTAACCACAATGCCCGCAAGCATGATCGAGCCCATTAGCGAAGATACGTTAAGCGCAACTCCCGTAAAGTAAAGGCCCAACACGGCTCCCGCAAATGACAACGGCATGAGGAACATGATTACGGTTGGCGCAGTGAACGAACCGAATTGGAACATCATGACGATGAATACCAAGAGCATCGCCACGGTCAAGACCTGAACCATGTTCTTGAACGACTCAGCCTGACTTTCATATTGTCCGGCAATGACGGGTGTAACTCCGGCAGGTATCGGCGTCGTGGCCAGAATCCGCTTGACATGAGCCACCGCGGTTCCCAGATCGATACCTTCTAGATTCATTGTCACGCCAACCACACGTCTTTGGTTTTCACGGAGACCTTCGGTGGCACCAGATTCCATGGTTACTTTTGCCAATTTACCGAGCGGAATATCCGTTCCGTTAGGAGTATGGATGGGGATCTGCAGAACGTGATTAGGGTCCACTCGATAGGCCAAGGGATATCGAATGCGGACAGGGATCTGTCGATCTCCCTGTATGACCTTAGTCGAAATCTCCCCAAGGATCGCGTCGTTAGCTTGAACGGCAATATCGTCTGGCGTCAATCCGAGTCGACCAGCCTCGACGGAATCGACATTGAGATTCATCACGGGTCCGTTAATCACCACCCCAGATCGAACATCTGCGAGTCCTTTGATCTTTTCAAGTTGCTCAGCAAGTCCATTCGCCGTGCGTTCGACCTGGGCTTTATTTTCACCAAAGATTTTGATTTCCAGCGGCGCTGGGTCGCCGGCGAGATCACCTAGGAGGTCTTGAAGGACCTGCACGAAGTCGACTTCAAGGCCAGGAACACTGGACTGAACCTGCTTTCTGACATCCGCAATAATCTCATCAACGGATCGCTTTCGATTGGTCTTGAGGGTGATTGCAAAATCACCCTTGTTCGGCTCGGTAATCGAAAAGCCCAACTCCGTACCGGTTCGCCGAGAATAGTAAGCAACTTCCGGCGTTTCCTTCAATATCGCGTCAACTTTCTCAAGCAGCCGATTGCTTTCCTTCAAACTTGTACCCGGTGGGGACAAATAGTCGAGAATAAACGCGCCCTCATCCATTGACGGCATGAATCCCGTTTGAAGTTTTGGCCCAATCAACCCGATAACGAGAACGGCTCCACCGACAAGTAGTGCCGTCCACCATGGCTGTCGCAAGACGCGACGAAGGAGCCATTCGTAGCCATGTAGGAATCGATCAAACAGTCGACCATGCTCTTTCTGTCCAGGTCGTATTCTCAGAAATGCCGTACATAGGCTTGGACTTGCGAGTAGCGCCAACCCAAGTGAAACCATCAGCGCGATCGTGAGGGTTATCGCTAATGCTGTGAAAAAGGCTCCAGCCACACCTTGCAACAGTACAAGAGGAAGGAAAACCACGACCGTTGTTAGCGTTGACGAGATCATCGGTGCCGCGATTTCTTGCGCCGCACGTTGAACAGCTTCTCGGACCGAGTCGCCAATGGTCATGTGTCGGAAAACATTCTCAACGACCACAATAGCGTCGTCGATTACGAGGCCAATTCCAACGGCCAGCGCACCCAATGTCATCAGGTTTAGCGTAAGTCCCGCCAGCCTCATGATGAGAAATGTGATCAATACCGTCGATGGAATGATCGCAGCTGTCACTAAGGTAGCTCGAACGTCGCCCAAGAACAGCATCAGAACGACGACCGCCAGCAACGCGCCAATGAGTACTGCCTCTTCAACACTTTGGATGGCGTCCTTAATTAAAGTGGACTGGTCGTAAAAGTATCCAATCGTGACGCCTCTCGGTAGTGCGCCTTTGAGGCTTGCAAGTTCGGCACGAACTCCTGCAACCATATCGACCGTGTTCGCGCTCGGCTGACGTACAATGTTGAGCAGGACTGATTCGGAGCCATTGGCTGAAACGACCGTGGTTTTGTCTTCGAAGCTGGCACGTACGTCGGCAATTTGGCCCAGTAGAACAGGAATTCCATTCCTTTGCAGGACACTGATATTCTTGATGACCTCCGTTTCGGCGGCTTCACCAGACACTACTATCTGATAGGTCTGATATTGAAAATCGACCTTCCCAACGGACCGAACGATGTTTGATTTCGAGATGGCTTGACTGACGTCGGCAATGGATATTTTGAACGCCTGCAGTTTCTTCGGATCCACCTCGACTTGGAATTCCGGAACCTGCCCGCCCTGAACGACAACCCGTGAGACTCCCGGAACACGCGACAACCGAGGCTTGAGCGTGTACGTTGCCAGCTGATGTAGCTCACCTTGACTTTGCGTTGTTCCGTTCAAGGTCAATCCCAAAACAGGAAAGACCGTAGGATTCATCCTCTCGATTTCGATGGCAGTGTCTGCAGGTAACTCAGGTCTGATTTGATTGACTCGAGCATTCACTAACTGCTCTGCGACCAGTACGTCGGTTCCCCAGGCAAAATTGACTGAAACTTCCGTGGAACCTCTTACTGATCGAGATTGCACTCGCTTGACGCCAGGCAACGTACTCACTGCCTCTTCTAGTGGGCGAGTAACTGCTACTTCCAGGTTCTTGACCGGAAGGTCGCCTGATTCCGCGATTACGATTACCCTGGGAAATGTGACATCCGGCAAAATCGAAACAGGAAACGTCTGATAGGCACCAATGCCTAAAACACAAAGTGCTATCGTCACAAAAAGGATGGCCTTGATGTTAGTGGTCGCAAAGGCGCTAACGTTCAATTTCCTTTCTCACCTTTGGCATCTTTAGGATCGCCTTTTTCGGAGACCGCTTCCGTTATGTCCGCGCCATCGGTCAATTCGTAGTTGCCCAAAGTTACAACTTTTTGCCCCTCTTTAAGTCCAGACAGCACTTCGATGCTGTCCTTATTTTCGGCACCAGTTTTTATCTTTGTGAGGACGGCCTTTTCCTTCGCGACAACATAAACTATAGTGTCTCCGTCCTTTGTTAACACGGATTGCTTGGGAATAGCCAAAGCGCTCGGATGGCGAGCCAACAGGATCAAAGCAGTGGAAAATGAACCCACCGATAGGCGCTTGCCACCTTTCGGAAACGAGATTCTTATGGACTGAAGTCCAGTGGAGCCATCAACATTTCCAATACTTGCGACCACGCCGGAAATGGAATCCGTGCCGTCATCGGTACTGGATATGGTGGCCGACATGCCCATTCGAACCAGCTGTCCATCAGAGGACGAAACGCTGGCAATGAAGTCAAGATCTTCTCTGCTACCACTGACTTCAAGAATCGGGGACGCATTGTCCGGCGTGTCACCTGGATTCAGCCATCGATGGCTGACACGTCCCGAAATCGGAGACCGAATCTCCGATTGGGCTTGAATCGCTTTCGCCGCATCATAATCCCGACTCTTCTGCATCGCTGACTGTTGTGCGGCAAGCTCTTCCTGCTGTTTGATTTGCACCTGAACGATGCCCTGTTTGGCTTGCACCAGAGCGGTTTCTGCCTGAAGTACCTTTTGAGTCCCAATCGATTCAGCGCTGACTAACGACTGTTTGGCGGCCAAGAGTTTCGTGCGAGCAGATTCGATGTCCTCTTTTCGACTGCCCTCTTGCATGAGGCTTAGTTGCGCCTGGGCGGTTCTTAAAGCTGCATCGGCGTTCTGAAATGCCGCTTTGCTATCGTCGTAAGCCTTTTGTGAAACAATTCCTTTCTCTAAGAGAAGTGAGTTCCTCTGTTCTTCTCGTCGAGCTCCGTCTCTGGTGACACGTGCCTGGGCCACGGTTTGTACGGCCTGATTTACTTCCTGCCGTCTATTCCCCGCTACCACGCGGTCCAGATCGAGTTGTGCACCCTTGACTGCGAGGTTTGCAAGTTTGACCTCTGAATCTCGTTCTGTTTTGGCAGTTTGGAGACTGAGATTCGCCAACTTAACCGCGATCTCGTGCTCTTCCTTAGCCGCCTTGGAGCTGATTTTGGCTCCTATTGCTTGAACTTCGGCTTGGGACATACCCGCTGAGGCGCTGTTGGCCTGAGCAGACTGCACGCTTCCGTCGAGAACGGCTACCAGTTGGCCAGCGGTAACATGGTCTCCCTCGCGAACGAGGACTTTGGTGATTCTACCTGCTGAGACTGCTCCTACCTTAACCAAGGCACCCTGTGGAGCAGCAAACGTTCCTCTTGCCTGAACCACAGTGTCCATTTCCTTAACCGAGACCTTAGATGTCTCGACTAAGATGGGTCGCAATTCCACTTTATCATCCGGTTCTGCGGCAGGTCCTTTCGAACCACATCCACATGCAGTAAAAGCGGACAATAGAAGTGCGTTAAGGACCCATTGACGAAAATTCATGCCTGTCCGATTTTGCGCCACAGTACTATGCTATCTCCTTAGAACATCCTAAGAACACAATAAGTCGTTCGCGCAGAATACTAGGACAACAGGAAACTCTTTAATGAACATAAACGATCAGAGGAGATGGAGGCGAAACGATTTCTGAAAACCTGAAGATCATGCTCGTTGAAGACGAGCAAGCGGTATTGGACTTCTTGGGGCAAGCCCTCACTCAAGTTGGATACAATCCCAGTCGATATTCAACCGGTGAAGCCGCATTAGCTGCGATGAACGTGGCCGTTCCTGACCTCGTCGTTCTTGACGTCATGCTTCCAGATATCGACGGATTTGAAGTTCTACGGAAGATTCGCTCAACTTCAAAGGTTCCTGTGCTGATGTTGACGGCAAGAACCAGTCTTGAGGACCGAGTTATCGGCCTTGATGCGGGCGCAGATGACTATCTTCCAAAGCCCTTTATGCTCGAAGAGTTCTTGGCCAGAGTTCGCGCGCTTTTGCGCCGCAGCCAGATGGACTCTACCCGACTGCAATTCGAAGATCTAGTCGTGGATACGGGTAGTCGGAAAGTAACCCGAGGAACCAAAGACATCTATCTTTCCGCAACGGAATTTTCGCTTCTGGAGATTCTCCTTCGAAGCGCCGAAACTCCTGTTTCAAAACAGACTATTTTAGAGAAAGTATGGGACGACAGCGGATACAGAGATCCTAATGTCGTCGAAGTCTATGTGAGCTACCTTCGTCATAAACTGGAGCGTAGTGGAATGAGTCGGCTGATCTACACTGTAAGAGGTCAGGGCTATATGGTGGGAAAACCTCGGGATGAGGATTAGCCACAGAGGCGCATTAACCCTAGCAACTTCGGCTGCTTCTGGCACGATTCTGGCTGGTTTATTCGCCATATCCATGGTGATATTCAGTAACAAAGAGATCAACCGTGCTCACGATATTCTACGTCCGGCGATTCTGCAGGTCGAGCAAGACGCTGTAAGTCAAAACACGATTACGCCAGATCTTGGCCAGGTTGTTGAAGCGAACCCTCAGCTCAGTTTTGCCACTTTCGACATGAAGGGCAAACTTCTCGCAACCTCCGGTGTCCTTTCGTTGGAACCTTCCTTTAGGTGGGCCTATTCGATGATCGGAAAGCCCACTAAGCGAAGTGGAGTAGCTTGGGGCAAGATCGACATCGGAACGATGAGAGTCATCGCGGGTAGTAAATCGACCAAGAAGGGCCTCATTGTTGGTGTTCTGCCATGGAGCGAACGAGAGCGAACGATTACTCAGGCAGCTTTTTCACTGGTCGTGCTTTGGTTTCCACTCGTTGGATTGATTGGAGTCGTTACTTGGATTGCGTCCGCAAGAACTTTTAAACCACTTTCTTCCTTAACCCGACAAGCCGAACTCTTTAGCGAATCTGACCTCACACGCCGCCTCACCGTCAACTCGCACGATGAATACGCGATTTTCGCCGGTCGCCTCAACAGCTTTCTAGACCGTCTGGAAGACTCGGTTCAACGGCAAAAGAGGTTTGTAGAGGATGCGGCCCATGAATTGCGCACGCCGTTAACGATTCTTCGAGGTCGCATCGAAACGTCGTTGCTCGCACAACGAACCGATGCTGAATATCGGGACACCCTTGTTCTTGTGCTACGAGAAACGGAGCGGATGTCGCGATTGGTAGAGGCGATGCTCCAATCCGCATTACCGGTGATGGAGATAACGACTCCCGTCGACGTGGAGCAAATTCTCGAACGGGTAGAGGCCAGGTGGCTCGACCGGTTCGTTGAACTTGAAGTTCAATTCGATCTGATCACCGAACCTGGATACACCATTGCACTGGAAGAGGAGATCGATTGTGTCGTAGATAACCTGCTTTCGAACGCCCTTCGAGCGTCGCCCAAAGGCACAACATGCACGGTCAGGCTCGCACATGAAGGGTCAAACTTGCTTGTCACTGTGACCGATGAAGGTCCAGGCGTACCGCCTGAAAAGCGAGAAGCGATTTTCGAGCGGTTCACGAGACTAGAACGGAGTCGGAATCGCTCCTTAGGGGGATTTGGAGTTGGATTAGCGGTTTCTAAACGTTTGGTAGAAGCTCGCCACGGCAGCATTCTCGTTACCCAGGGTCCAAAAGGCGGAGCACAGTTTGAAGTGCGTTGGCCCTCATCCGTCGGACCGCCTTAGTAGCTCAAGCAGCTATGAGCTCGATCAAAAGGTTCTCAACCTGGGTCAGCACTGTTTCTGATCCGTTTGATGGGTCAACTTGGGCTGAAGGAAGCTTTCCCAATTCAAAAAGTTGGACGATTCTTGGATGTACGTAGCACTTCCTGCATACCGATGGCTTGTTGCCTAAGTGGCTGGAAACGGTTTTCATGACGCGGGAAATCACTCTCTTGCGTTCACTCTTGTTTGCTACCGTTTCAATCTCTCGGAATTTGGGATGGTATGGGTCCTGAAGGCTGCCTCTTGCATCTTTTCCAACTGCCTACAAGTGACCATTTGGGTCCATATAGATCCAAACTTCTTCGTATGCGGGTGGAATAACTAGCGAATGGATCCGATCCAGAGTCTTTCGATCCCTGACCGCACGGCCGTTTGGATCTCGGTAGCTGAAACCACTTTTTGTTCTTAGCCTCGAATATCCCTCCTCAGTGCGAGGCGAAAATCTGAGTTCGAACCTCTCAAGGGGCAGTTTGTCAACTTCACCGTTAACCACGATCAAAGATTGACCTGTCCATTCAATCCTTGTTCCATGGGGGACGATGTGCCTATCCCTAGAACAAATATGGTATGCCCCAAGTCGCACCCAAGAGCCTAGTAGGCGGTTACAGATGAGGAGTGATAAGCGATGCCGCGGTCAATTTGGAGTGGCGTAATAACTTTTGGAATGGTCAGCATCCCAGTGGATCTTTACAGCACGATCCAGGATAAAGACGTTCGGTTCCACCTGATCCACAAGTCTTGTGGATCTCGGGTACGTCAGCAGAAGTTCTGCCCGGTCGACGAACGCGTTGTAACTGACGATGAAATCGTAAGAGGTTACGAGACATCGAAGGGCCGTTACGTGCTCATGGAGCCGGAAGACTTTACGGGATTACCCGTGCCAAGCCTGCATACAGTTTCTGTATCGGCTTTTGTGAAATCTGATGAGATTGATCCGGTCTTTTACGATAGCGCTTACTTCGTCCGTCCCGAAGAAAGTGGTCGTAAGCCCTTTGCGTTATTGATGCATGCGATGCGTGAACGGAAGGTCTTTGCCCTTGCTCAAATTGCTATGCGTACTCGTGAAAGCCTGTGTGTCATTCGCCCCTCTGGAGACTCCATGATGCTAGAAACGCTCTACTATCCTGACGAGATCAGAACACCCGAAGGAGTAACGACAAAGGACATCCATGTTGACGAAAAGGAGTTGAAGATGGCCATGAGCCTAGTCGACCTCCTTGAGGAAACCTTTGATCCTGAAAAATACCACGACGAGTATCGCGTCGCTCTACTCGACCGAATTCATCAAAGGGCTAAAGGAAATGAAGTTAGCCAGCCAGTCGAGCCAGAGAAGAATTCAAGCAACGTCATCGACATTATGGATGCCCTCAAGAAGAGCGTCGAGGCTGCGAAAAAGCAGAAAAAGGCAGGTTAAGCCGTGCTTGAAAGCTATAGAGAGAAACGTAAGTTTGATGTGACTCCTGAACCTGAGGGAGGCACGCACAAACGTCGAAAGAAGGCTTTGAGGTTTGTCGTACAGATGCATGACGCATCTCACCTCCATTACGACTTTCGGCTGGAAGCTGGAGGAGTCCTGAAATCTTGGGCCGTCCCTAAAGGGCCATCAATGAACCCGGAGGACAAGCACTTGGCGGTCATGGTTGAAGATCATCCCACCGAGTACGCGACATTCGAGGGCACGATTCCTGCCGGTGAATACGGTGCTGGCCAGGTCATCGTATGGGATGAAGGAACATACGAGCCGGTAGAAATTGGCATTCGTACGACCGCTGAGAAGGTCATTCTGAATGGAATCGACCAAGGCAAAGTCCACATTCGCCTGAAGGGGTCAAAGCTAAAGGGCGAATTTGTACTCGTAAAGATGAAACCGGATGGCAAAGACTGGCTATTGCGCAAAGTCGACGACGCCTATTCGACTAAAGAGCCGATTACGTCTAAGGATTTATCGGTACGAACATCACGGTCCATTGCGGACCTTAAAGCGGGCGTGGGAACCGCTAGCTGTTCAGGAAGTCACCGCGCCAAAGTCCCTCAAAACGTTCAACCGATGCTTGCTTCCGAGGTGAGTGCACCCTTTTCATCAAGCAATTGGACATTCGAACTGAAGCTTGATGGAATTCGAATAATTGCAATCAAGGATGAACATTCACTTCGAATGCTATCGAGAAACGGAAATGAAGTGGCATCCAAGTTCCCAACGTTAGCCTTTGACCTTGCCGCGCTTCCCTATCATTCCTTCGTTTTGGATGGTGAAATTGTTCTGTTCGATGACCAAGGAAGGCCAACCTTTGAGGGCCTTATGGAACACTTCAAGCTGGAGAATCAATCCTCTATTTTGAAGTCGGATGCTGACTCAGTTGCTGTGTTTTGCGTGTTCGACGTCCTCTTCCTAGAAGGAACCGACCTCAAGAATTGCCCTTACGGCCAAAGACGCGAAATCTTGGATAAGTTGACTCTTGCGGGCGAGAGGATAAGAATCGTAGATTCCTATCCGACTTCAGGCGAAGAGCTTTTTGTCGAGACTGAAAAGCTTGGGCTAGAAGGCGTCGTAGGCAAGCGACTTTCCAGTACATACCAAGAAGGCAAACGGTCGACTGATTGGCTCAAAGTCAAGAGCTACCATTCGGAGGAGTTTTACGTCTGTGGTTTCACCGAAGGCAAAGGTGGTCGGAAGAGCACATTCGGTGCATTGATATTGGGTCAAAAGAATTCCGAAGGATCGTTTGAGTACGTTGGCAACGTCGGAGGAGGATTCTCAGAAGATCAACTCAAATCTATCCGCGATGAGCTGACTTCGCTCATCGTCCCTAACCAGCCCTTTGTAAGGAAACCCGTGATCGAAGCAAAAGCGACATGGGTTATTCCGAAACATTTGGCCGAAGTGCGTTTTATGGCGTGGACCAAGGAGAAACACCTTCGATTTCCAATCTTTCTGAGAATGCGATATGACAAGGAAGTATTCGTTGTGGACGACGATCTTCGAGACAGTCCGACGAAGTGTGAGGCATACAACATACTTGAAGCGCTTGACGACAAACGATCGGAACTTCAAGTTACAGTCGAAGGCTGCAAACTTCACCTGACTCATCTTGATAAGGAGCTTTGGCCCGCAGTTGGCAAAAAGCGAGCCATAACCAAACGAGACCTTCTGCGGTATTACGCTCAAATTTCCGATGCTATTCTTCCTCACCTAAGAGACCGTCCCATTTCTTTCGTTCGCCATCCGGACGGTATTTTAAGTAGTGGTTTCTTTCAAAAGCATCCGCTACCCGGTATGCCAGACTTTGTGCAAAGAGTAAAGATTTGGTCCGAGCATAGCAACAAAGCATTGGATTGGATTCTTTGCAACGATCTGCCCACCCTTCTCTGGCTAGGGCAAATGGGCACGATTGAAATCCATCCTTGGTACTCACGAATTTCTAGGGAACCCGAAGGGGCGCAACTCGGAATGGATTTCGAGACTGCCCAAGGTCTGGATGAATCAACGCTCAATTATCCGGATTACATTGTATTTGACCTTGACCCCAATCTAAAGGGAGCGGCCAAGAAGTTGGGAGATGCGAGAGCTTTCGATGTCGATGCCTGGAAGCACACTGCAACGGTTGCTATTGCCCTAAAAACTTTACTTGACAGCCTCAAACTCAGATCGTACGTCAAGACAAGTGGAAAAATGGGACTTCACATCTTCCTTCCTTTGGAAAGGCAATACGACTACGACGAAGTCCGTGCAATAGCTGAACAGTTCGGTCACCAACTCGAGAAGCAGATGCCCGATGAAGTTACGATGGTTTGGAGCGTTAAGAAACGACCTGAGGCTGTGTTTTTTGACCACAACCAAAACGTCAGAGGGAAAACTTTAGCCTGTGTTTACTCGCCGAGAGTTGCTCCGTCTGCCACAGTCTCCTTCCCTATTTCATGGAGTGAGATTTCAGAATCGAACCCTCAACGCTTCGACATATTCTCGGCTCCTCAACTTCTCCTCGAACAAGGTGAACGGTGGAAGCGACTCCTGGGCGATCAGCAGATGTTGTCCCTGAAGTAAATAGCAGCCCTTTGATTTTTCCTCTGTACATATCAAGAAAAAGTAGACATACTTCTACTATGGATCGTCTTGATATTGCCCTTCCCTACGGCAATTCGCTACTCGTGCTTCACTCCAAAGGCAAGTTTTACGTTCGCCTTCTCATGGTTTTGGATGGTAAGAAGACCTTTGTTACGCCAAAGCTGCCTATTGAAGAAGCGGAGCTGAACCGGCTCATGCATAACAAATTCATCGAGGTGAACTTAGGCGAACTGAGGCTTTCTGCCGAACCGACCCATCTAGCGATCCAGTGGCAGGTTTATCACCTGCCCGCAGACAACACAATATGGAAGCCGATGCTACGTAAGTTTTTGAGCCACTTGCGCAAGGACGCAGAATCCACTTAGCCACCCGTATAGAAGCTCTTGAGAACCTGCTCGGCAGGTTTTCCTTCTGCCGTGTAGTTGGAATCCGATGCCCCACCATCGCCCGGAGTTGTCGTCCAATTCCACCAAAACATTCCATCAAGCCACGTTTGGCCCTTGAATGCGGATAGCCATGCGGTGTAGCAGTTCGCTTGCTCGTTCAGGTCTATGGCACCGGAATTAGTTGTCCACGGTTGAACGCTCGTTCCACTTCTTGAATAGAATCCTGTTTCGGTAAACATGATGTGCTTAGCCGGATAGTGATCCACGCGCCATGAGTTGATGGAATCACGCACCACAATCGCGTTGGCTTTCAGCGTGTCAAGTGGCGGATCAGCAACAGTGGACAGAGGCATATATGCATCAATGCCGATTTCATCAAGCCCATCCCACCAGGTGATTGTCCGATAGGAATCCCAATTGCACGAATACACAATTTTGCCCGTGTAGTTTGCACGGACGGCCGCAATCACACTTCTCCATGAGGCTTCATCACCCTGGTTAGCGTTGAATTCCGTGCCAATAGATAGTAGATCGACCTTGTTGGTTTGCGCTAATTGAGCGTAATGAACCATTACGGTGGTGTACGAAGCGAACCAAGCTGGAGAAGGAGGAATCGAACCCCTCCAATTCCCATCCCTCAAGTCAACTT
>JBBQZV010000043.1:0-15708 GCA_038207365.1 Fimbriimonadales bacterium
TTAAAGGCTTCGCCGAAGTTGTTAGGGTCAGATCGACCTAGAGCCACAAATTGGGCAAAATCGAGTCCAGTCGACGCGACTGTTTTGCCCATATACCGTTCGAGCAACTGAGGAGAAAAGAGATCGAAACCAGCAGGTACAGGTGTGTGAGTGGTAAATACGTTTCCATTGACGATCACCTGGCGAGCGGTACGGAAATCGCAGCCTCGCTCAATCATAAATTGGCGGATGCGCTCAATTGATTGGAACGCGGCGTGCCCCTCGTTCATGTGGCACACCGTCGGGTGGATACCCACGGCTTTTAGTGCCTTCATTCCGCCAATTCCCAGGATGATCTCCTGGCGAATGCGCATTTCTTCGTCACCGCCATAAAGGTTATCGGTAATTCCTTGATCTGTTGTCTGATTCTCAAGGACATTACTGTCCAATAGGTAAAGAGGGATTCGACCTACATTGGCCTTCCACAGCTGACAATTGACGATTCGATCTGGAAATTCGACTTCAATCCTCAAAGGTTGATCAGATGCGTCTCGAATCAGAGTTAAGGGCATCTGATAGAAGTCGTATTCGGGATAGACCTCTTGCTGCCAACCGTCGTGATTGAGGCTCTGTCTGAAATATCCGCGATTATAAAGTAGGCCGACTCCAACAAGCGGAACACCAAGATCACTAGCCGCTTTGAGATGATCTCCCGCGAGAATTCCCAAACCACCGGAATAGATGGGAAGGCCCTCTGAAATACCAAATTCGGCACAGAAATAAGCGATTGTCGTTTTCTCGCGCTCGCCCGGGAATGCCTTATCAAACCAAGTCTCGCAGTTCAAATATCCGTTTAGCAGGTCCAAGCAGTGCTGAACGCGATTGACGAAAATGGAATCTTTCTCGAGTCGAGCCAGGCGCTCCTTAGAAAGTTGGTTTAAAAAGAGTACGGGATTATGATCTGCCGCGTCCCAGCCTTCGCGATCTATGGCTCTAAAGAGGTCTCGGATCTCGTGGTTCCAAGTCCAAAGGTAATTAGAGGCGAGCTTTTTAAGTGGCTCAAGGGATTGGGGAAGGTCCGTAACGACTTCAAATGCGTGGGAGAACTTAGGGTTCTTCATGAGTTAGGCTTGGTTATCGAACTCGGTTTACCTGCAGCGATCCCCTCCCTTTAGGAGGCTTTGTAATCAACCACAACCGATCTATTTGGAGTAAATCTCTTACTTTTCAAACCTTCATCGGTTTGGATATGGCAACTTCGCCGTTTCTAATACCTATGATGATAGACCAAATCGGCCCCAAGTTCGTAGCTAGCACTAGGACTGAAAAATCAGTTGCTTACATGGTCGTCGAGATAAGAATGCGATATCGATCGTTCATGTGCCATCCAGACATAGGCAATTTCTGGTAGAACCTACGCACGTCGCATGCTTGAAATTAAAGATATAAACGTGTTCTATGGGGCAATTCAGGCCCTCACCAATGTTTCGATCAATGTCCAACAGGGTGAAATCGTAGCCATCATTGGTTCAAACGGTGCAGGCAAAAGCACGTTGCTTCGCACGATCAGTGGAATGCTGCGGCCCAGGACCGGAACCATTGAGTTCAAGGGCAAGAACCTCGTTTCTGCTCCTCCTCATGAAATCGTGATGGCGGGCATTTCGCACTCTCCCGAAGGTCGGCGCATCTTTACAAATATGACGGTGCATGAGAATTTGCAGCTCGGTGCTTATATTCGAAAGGATGCCGATGTTCACAAGGACATGGAAGCGGTACTGGAGAGATTCCCGCGCTTGCGTGAAAGGTTTAAGCAGAACTCAGGAACGATGAGCGGAGGCGAGCAGCAAATGCTAGCCATAGGCCGTGCATTGATGTCCAGACCCGAACTATTGCTTCTCGACGAACCTAGTTTGGGACTCGCACCTAACCTTGTGGCCGAAATTTTCAACATCGTTTTGGACTTAAACAAGGAAGGTACTACCATTCTTATCGTAGAACAGAATGCTAACCGTGCATTAGAAATCGCCCACCGTGCTTACGTGTTAGAAACAGGCAACATAGTTCTGACGGATAGCGGTAAGGCACTTCTAAGCAATCCGAAAGTTAAGGAAGCCTATCTGGGCGGCTAGGTCGGAACGATTTGGCTCTGATTAGTAGATCACTAGACCTCATAACGTAGCGATGCTGAAGACACTAAGATTCGAACCGATTACCGAATCGCACATTTCGGCGATTCTTGAGATCGAGAAAGAAACGAATACGGCTCCGTGGTCTGAGCGCAGTTTTCGCAATGAGCTGTCTCACCAGTACGGAATCTTTTTAGTAGCGATCCTTCAGGGAGAAGTTGTAGCCTATGGCGGCGTTTGGCTCGTCATTGACGAGGCTCACGTGACGACCATCTCAGTCAGTCCCTCACACAGACGCGAAGGAATTGGCCAAAAACTCATGGTGGAGCTTCTAGAGAAAGCCAAACAAGGGGGCATGGTTTGCTCAACTTTAGAAGTCAGAGCTGGTAATCAGGCAGCCATCCAGCTCTATGAAAAACTTGGATATGGAATCGTTGCGACCCGTAAAGGTTATTACCCAGACAACAAAGAAGACGCGGTTGTTATGTGGATGTATAACCTAGACAAGTGGGAGCCACCTAGGTCTTGATACTGTTCGATAAGCCCATCTTGGCCTTAGAGACGAGCTGTGATGAAACGAGTTGCTCCGTGGTGGTTGGACGGACGGTCCTATCAAACATTGTTGCCAGTCAAATCGACATGCACAGGAAGTGGGGTGGAGTTGTACCGGAAGCAGCAGCTAGAGCTCACGTTGAGGCTATTCTGCCGGTGATTTCCGAGGCACTTGAGACAGCCGGGATGGTGGCGAGCGACTTAGGCGCGGTCGCAGTAACCAACCGACCTGGATTGGTTGGCGCCCTTAGCGTGGGAGTTACTGCCGCTAAATCGCTTGCCTATTCCCTCAATATTCCTCTGATTGGGATACACCACTTGGAAGGTCACTTGCTGAGCACACTCTGCCTTTCAGAGCCACCCCCGTTTCCCCACACATGTCTTATTGTCTCGGGAGGACACACCGAGCTTGTGGATGTTCAAGGAATTGGGGAGTACCGAATCATTGGTCAAACCATCGACGACGCAGCTGGCGAGGCTTTTGACAAAGGAGCTCGTCTATTGGGTCTGGGTTACCCTGGAGGTCTTGGCATTCAAAACGAGGCGATGAAGGGCAATTCCAAGAGGTATCCCTTACCGAAGGGTCTCTCTGGGCCAACGATCAATTTCAGTTTCAGTGGACTTAAGACGGCAGTTTTAAGGTTGACGGAAAAAGAAGGAGCTGAATTGAATGTTCCTGATGCTGCAGCGTCGATGCAAGAAACTATCGTAGCTGTACTTGTTGAAAGAGCGATGAGAGCTATGGATATGCTGGGGAGCAATGCGCTGACCTTGGTGGGCGGAGTTGCGGCAAATTTGGCGTTACGAACTCGACTTTCTGAAGCTTGCACCGCCAACGGGTTTTCCTTTGCCACCCCACCGATCCAAATGTGTACAGACAACGCGGCCATGATCGGGCTTGCGGCATCCTATCGACTCGCGAGAGGAGAACGAGATAACTGGGACATGGATGTTTATTCCAATGCGGATCTTAGCTAAACATGGAATACGATCCCTGCCCTGTCAAAATGTGCGTCTGCTTTAACATCCCATTTGCTCAGCTGAAGGCCATGGATTATCCAAATATGGATTCCTTACAGGCTGAATCAAGGTGCGGCACCCAGTGTGGGACGTGCCTTCCCTATATTGAATTGATGCTTGAAACCGGCAAAACTGAATTTCCAGTACTGCCTCAATAATCTATTGATCTGCCAAGATAGTTGGTATGCGCAGTTGGATTGCCGCCACCTTTCTACTCATTACGTCGGCTGCCCTTGCTGACCAACCCATCACAATCACCCTGCTTCATAGCAATGATCTCCACGCGCACATCGAAGGTACCAAGATAAAGGGTGCGCTTTATGGTGGATATGCACGGCAAGCAACAATCATAAAGAGGATTCGCGCATCCGAACCCAACGTCCTTTTGCTAAGCGCAGGAGATACGTTTCAGGGAACGCTCTTTTTCAACACCTACGAAGGATTAGCTGACCTCGCGTTCATGAACTCCGTTGGATACAACGCTATGGCGGTGGGGAATCATGAATTTGACCGGGGGCCGAAGCCGCTGGGGACGTTTGCATCGCTTGCCACCTTCCCTGTCCTAAGCTCAAATCTCGACGTTTCGGGAGAACCCGCACTCTCGAACCTGATAAAGGATTCGGCCGTGATAACGGTAGGTGGTGAAAAGTTCGGCATCGTTGGGGCAACAACGCCAACGGTTACCAACATAAGTTCACCAGGTCCATCAATAAAACTTAAAGACCTCCACGATTCGGTCCAATCGTCAATCGACCAATTGGTTTCAAAGGGCGTTCATAAGATCATCCTCTTAACTCATATCGGTTACTCAGAGGACCAAGCCTTGGTGAAGACTTTGCATGGTGTTTCTGTTGTTGTGGGCGGTCACTCACATACGCCCTTAGGCACCGCGAGTTTGCCTGGTTGGCCACATGCTCAGGGCCCCTATCCGACTATCGTTAAAGACTCAATGGGAGTCTCAGTGCCGATTGTGCAGTGCTGGGAATGGGGAAAGGTCTTTGGGCACCTGTCTCTCGATTTTGATGGAAAAGGCAAATTGATTCGTTGGCGAAATGCCAAACCCATCGTGGTAGACGCAAGCATTCCGGAAGATCAATCGACGCTATCCCTGATAGCTGCACTTAAACGACCGATTGCCGCCTTGGAAGGACAACAAGTAGGTGAAACGCGCGTTGCTTTACCCAAAGAACGTCAAGTTAGTGGCGACTCTCCCATGGGTGAGATTATTTCGGATTCGATGCTCGATGCCACATCGAAGAGCGGCGCGGTTGCCGCCTTCGTTAATGCCGGAGGAGTCCGAGGGAGCCTAGAGCCTGGAAACATCACCTACGGACAACTCATTTCGATTCAGCCATTTGGAAACACTTTGGTGACCTTGGACCTTACGGGAGCTGAACTAAGAGCTGCAATTGAGGAAGGTTTGGATACTGGCGGTGAGCTTATACCGTCTACGGGTAGTCGGTATACCTCAGATCATTCGCAACCAGTAGGAAGTAGGGTAACCGATATAGCCATCGCCAATCAGCCCATCGTACTTGATAAACTCTACCGAGTTACTTTCGCTAATTTCACAGCTACTGGCGGAGATGCTCACAAGGTGTTGAAAGAAGCTAAGGGAACTCGAATTGACACTGGAATTATCGATTTGGACGCACTTATTGACTTTGTCAAGCGCAATTCTCCAATCGCGATTGCTCCTTATGGACGTTTAAAGACTAAGAAATAAGACCTGAATAGATCACGGAACAATTACTAACTTCCTTCGCCTAAGATTTTGACGATACTGGGATTCGTCCCCCACAAACTCCTCGATTCCAAGAGCTAAAGCCTTTAGTTCTAAATAGATATGTCACCAGCCCCTCGGTCAAGTGCAAAGAAACCCACGAACTTGTTCGTTAGAGCCATCAAATTCCTAGCCGGGGACGTGAGACTCTCGTTAACAGCAATGAGTGGATTCACTCTGGCCGTTTCGTTCATACCTGCGCTGTCGTGGATGGCATTTCTTTCGGTTGCGTGCGGTTCGTACGAAGCTGTCCGCTCATCCTATGAGACCATCAAGAACAAGCAGATCGATGTAAACCTCCTGATGGTGTTGGCTGCGATCGGCGCCATTTTAGTGGATCGCGTTTCTGACGCCGCAGCCCTACTCTTTCTCTTCAGCCTTTCAACCACTCTTGAAAGCATTGCAATGGCAAGGACTCGCTCAGCCATTGAAGGCCTGGTTAAGCTGAGGCCCCTAACAGCTTGGAAAATCACTGAAAATGTCGCTGAAGAAGTCCGAGTCGAATCTCTTGAGATCGGCGATACTATCCGTATTCTTGCCTATGAGTCGGTTCCTGCAGATGCCGTGATTGTCGAAGGTCAAAGCAAAATCGATCAAAGCGCAATGACGGGGGAGTCCGTTCCCGTGTCGTGTCGAATCGGAGACTCCGTTGTTGGTGGAACTCAAAATCTCGACGGAATGCTTCTGGCTAGCGTAACTGCCAAAGTGGGGGATAGCGCTTTAGACCGCATCGTCGAATTGGTCAAAAATGCTCAGGACAACAAAGCCAGCGGCGAAAGGATAAGTCACTGGTTTGGCCAGACCTATACGATCTTCGTTGTCATTGCATTTTTGATATCGTTAGCCATTCGCTATGTCCTCCACGAAAAGTTTGGCGAGGCCTTTTATCTTTCATTGACACTTCTGGTGGGCTTGAGTCCCTGTGCGTTGGTTATCTCTACGCCAGCAACAACTCTAAGCGCACTGGCTTGGTGCGCGAGGAACGGGATCCTTGTGAGAGGCGGCGAATTCATTGAGCGTGTTGGACAGGTCACTGCCCTCGCACTCGACAAGACGGGCACCCTTACCTGGGGACGCCCCGTACTCCAAGGGATCGCCTTTGCAGAAACATCGTCGATACAAGCGTTATCCTGGAGGCAAGGAGACCCATTTCCAAAGGACTTAGTTTCGATCTTGATGAGCGCAGCATCAGTAGAGGAGTTTTCAACCCACCCAATAGCTCATGCGATCCTCGAGCAGGCCCGAACAGTCGGTTCGACTTTGCCAGCCAATACTGACCATCAGGTTGTGTCCGGACTTGGAGTCAGGGCAACTGTCGACGGGTGCCCAGTTCTCGTCGGGCGCGAATCCTTCTTAGAAGCCGAGGGCCTTTTGATTCCAGATCCCTTAAAGGCGTCAATGAAGGCGTTCCAACTGGAAGGGTTTACCGTTAGTCTCGTATCGACGAAAGAAGGAATTTCGGTATTTGCTCTCTCTGACTCGATTCGGACCGAAGCCGGGACTTTCATTCAGCGGCTTAGGCAGATCGGCGTTAACAAAGTAATCATGTTAACCGGAGACCGACTTGAGTCAGCTCAAGCTGTTGCTCAGCAACTCGACATTTCCGAAGTCAAAGCAGGTCTTCTTCCCGGCGAAAAGACTGAATACATTCAGAAACTAATGGCGAAGGAGAAGGTGATGATGGTCGGTGACGGCGTCAATGACGCTCCCAGCCTTGCCAGCGCATCTGTTGGAGTGGCCATGGGTGGACTCGGAAGCGACATTGCCATGAATGCAGCTGACATCGTCCTCATGCATGACCACATCGAACGAATTCCAGAGCTTATCCTTCTAGGCCGCAGTACCAATTCCACAATCAAAGTTAACTTGCTTTTTGCTGGGGCGATGATCATAGCCTTGACCGTTTCTTCACTTATTATTCGACTTCCCCTCCCAGTAGCGGTTGTCGGGCATGAAGGTTCTACCGTGCTAGTGATACTAAACGGCCTCAGAATGCTCAAAGGGCCAGGGAAATAATTGTCGCTGGTTTGGAGTAATTCCTAACTAGCGACAATCGATTTACCAGATACTAACTCGTTGATTGGAAGGTCGCCACATAGGTTGACCTGGCTTTATGTTGAATGCTCGATAGAATTCAGGCACATTTGACAGAGGCCCTAAGACTCGCCACTTAGCCGGTGCATGGACGTCACTCAATAGTTGGCGTCGAAGCACTTCTGGTCTTTCCTGCCCAAGCCAACTCAGGTTGTATCCAAGAAAGAATCGTTGCATCGGAGTTAGCCCAGCAATCTTCTTCCCTTCCCTATAGGTCTTGGTTTTCTTGAACGCGTCAATCCCGACTAAGATGCCGCCGTAATCAGCGATGTTTTCGCCCAGGCTAGCTTTGCCATTAATATGGAGTCCCGGAAGAGGCTGGTAGGCATTGAATTCTTTCACCATAAGTTCGGCCCTCTTACTAAACTTAAGTGCATCCGTCTTAGTCCACCATTCGGCAAGGTTCCCTTTGGCATCGAACTGTCGCCCTTCGTCATCGAACCCATGAGTCATCTCATGTCCAATAGTCGAAGCGCCGGCATATCCATAGGCCATTGCGTCGTCAACTTCGGAATCCTTGAGTCCAGGTATTGCAAACGCTGCGGCTGGAAGCACGATCTCATTATTGGAGGGATTGTAGTAGGCGTTGTAGGTTTGGGGTGTCATGTCCCACTCGGCACGGTCTACTGGCTTTCCGAATTTTGAAACCATATCGTCGAATCGCCATCGATTGGAATTCAGCATGTTCTCACAGAACGAGTTCCTACTCACAGAAAGCTTCGAATAGTCTTTCCACTTGTCCGGATAGCCAACCTTTTTGATGACCTTCCGAAGCTTTTGTTGAGCTTTGGCTCTCGTGGCTGGGCTCATCCAATCCAAGTGATCGATTCTGGCGCTATAAGCCTTGCGAAAAGCCTCGACAATTTCACTGTATCGCTTCTTTGCCGCAGGCGGGAAATACTCTTGAACGAATACCCTGCCAAGTACGAACCCAATGGCTCGATTCTCCGCGTCAATGGCTCTTTTCCATCTTGGCTTCTCGCCCTTTTGACCACTGAGGATTTGGTGGTTAAACCTAAAATCCTCTTGATCGAGGTCTCGATTTAAGAATGAAGCGTAGTTTTCGACCAAATGGAAACGAAGATAGGGCTTTAGCGTATCAACTGGAGTTTTACGAACGATTTGCTCCATTCCTACGAGAAACTCTGGTTGACCTACGATCAAGTAGCTTGGATTCAGCTTCCAATTCTGAAATTGCTTCTTCCAATCGATTGTTGGCGAAAGCTTCGTCACCAACTTTTCAGGAGTGACCTTGTTATAGTTCTTCACCGGATCGCGAAGGTCTTCGAGCTTTCTTGATATCTTGGCCAGTTCGGTTTCAAATGCCATGATATGGTCGGCTTGAATCCGCGAATCTTCCAAACTACTTCCGCTGAGTTCCAGGACTCGGCCGATATGCTTCACATATTCGCCTCGAATTTTGGCAACGCCTGCTTCGGGATTAAAGTAAAAATCTCGTTCTGGTAATCCAAGACCTCCTTGACCGAGGTGTACAGCCATGACGTCGCTTCTCCGTTCATCCTGTCCGACATAGAATCCGAGGAAACCGTCCACGCCGTCCCGTTGAAGCTCTAGGCCAATATTCAGAGCATCCTGATAGGATTGAATCGTTTCGATTTTGGCAATTGTCGCTTCAAGAGGTTTCAAACCCACAGCTTCTGCTTTTCCTTCGTCGATGGCTGCGGCCCAGAAGTCTCCAACCTTTTGCACATCGGTGCCTTTGGAACTATGGATGGTTGCATCGTGCTCACTGAGTTTGCGGAGCTTTGCCCTGAGGTCATCGACAACCAAGTTTCCAATTCCCCACGCAGATTCTTGACCGGGAATAGGATTCTGCTTGAGCCAAGAACCATTTGCGTACTGGAAGAAGTCAACTCCTGGACTTACGGAAAGGTCCATGTGTGACTTCAAAATGTCCGTGGGTGTCTTGGCAGGGGCGCTCAAACAGTGTGCGGCGATTATAAAGCTAAGTGTTATCATAAGGTGGTAGCAACCTGGACTTCGACGTATAAATTAGTCGGTTCTAAGAGCGGATTGATTGAAACTTTATAAGACGAGATCTGAATCTTTTACTCCCTCAGGGAACCACATGATTCCAGTTCAACCGATACTTTGTGCGAGGATTCGCAGTTTTGAGTGTTTCGGCTGCAATCGGGTTCGATATGAGTCAGTCGGGAATCTAGCTTAATGGTTATCTTATGTTTGAAGCGATGTATTTGCCTATCTTTAGCATTGTCGGCCGCTTCCTTTGCACTAGCAGACGGTGAACCTTGGGTACCCAAGGCGAGAGGTAACTCCATGTGGTTGGAGGAACCATCCTCGGTGACCAAAGTTGATCAAGCGGTTCTTGATCTCAATATTCCTGAAGGCTCCGACATTTCGACCGTCGCCCGACTTCTCAATGGTGTCGCGAAAACTGAATTAGAGAAGGCTCGAGCTGCATTCGATTGGATCAGTGCTCACGCAATTTATGATTTCGATGGGTTGAACGCAGGAACTCAAGTCACCGATCCAGCGATGTTGATCCGAAAATGCCAGGGCCAGTGTGAAGGATTTGCCAAGCTTTATGCGGAACTTGTTCGCAGCATGGGGGTGAAATGCCATGTAGTTCGCGGGTACAAACGGCTTACTCTAGTTACTGATCTAGCAACCATAAAGCTGTCAAAGACCCTTCAGAATGGTCAATGGGCGGCCCCGCACGCATGGAACATCATTCAGATTGGGGAAAAGTTTGGACTTGTTGATTGTACAGCTGGCTGCACAAAACAATTAAAAAAGGGACTCCTATCTGATGATGGAGCCATACACGAAGAGTTTTTCTTGCCCGAGCCAACCTTGTCGGCCACCTTGTACCGACCGTATGAGCTTGATTGGGCGCTCGTAGACTCGAAACCCGATTTGGCGACTTGGGCTAAGCTCCCACTCATCTATCCTCACGCGGCTCGCCTTGGCTTTACCTTCGAAGACCTTACTGCCCCTATTGAAAATAAAGATGGTCGATCGTTTCAGCCTGTTCGTAGAAGTGCCTCATGGGTTGTTCGAGCTCAATTCAACTTCAACGGCGGAATCGTCAAGCGAACAACCCTGAGTCAAGTAGATGGCAATCGATTTGGAATCTATTTCTCCCCTCCAGAAGGATTGTCCGTCCTGAACTATTTTGTTTACGGCAAGGAATCAAAGGCACAACTCATTTGCTCGCAACCCTTCTTGTCCAATAAACCCCTTAGCCTATTTCCACTGGTCTACAACGAATTTGAGAAATACGGTTGTCAGTTGATTGGACCACTCATTGGAGAGCTAGATTCAAGCGCTGACGTAACTTTACAGGTCCGCATACCTACTGCGGTTGAAGCAGGTATCAATATCAACGGCAAAGTTACTCCGATCTCACGTCGAGGTGATTTGTTTTACGGCAAGGGCAAGTTGCCGTCCGGCAAAGTTGATGTCATGGCTCGTTTCACCGCTCATGACGACTGGCATGGAATCCTTCAATACACCGTGAAGTAACTTATGAGACTCCGATCAATCAGGCACGAAAGGTTGAAGGTAAAACTGAGATATGCAGGCGGTCTGGAGTTTATTTCCGAAGGCGTACAGTGATTTGGATGTTCGCCAGTTGGCCGGCTTGGTTAGAGAAGTTGGGCTGGATACCACGAACGTCATCGTGCGCAAAGGCTTTAGTATTGACGAATCAAACGTAAGCACGACCCTTCCAAAGTTCATCAATGAAGCCCGTAAGGAAGGCATCGTAGTCAATTGTGCATCCACATTTCTAACTCCAGATGCCATTGTAAGTGCGGAAAGCCCCTTAAAAGTGTTTGCTGACAATGGTGTTAGAGAGTTTCGAATGGGCTGGTTTCCGAAGGAAGAAGGGGACGTTCATCGCACATTGTTCGCGGCCAAAGCAGATATGGATCGGGTTGCCGAAGCCTGTGAAAAGTATCGGGTTCGGGCGATCTATCAAGTTCATCACAACACACTTATCACTTCTCCGAGTGCCGCGTACCTTCTCATCAAGGGTTTGCTTTCCGCATGGATTGGGATTGAGCTTGATCCAGGCAATCAGAGCTTCCAAGGTTATGAACCTTGGAACTACTCCGTAGGATTACTCGGTGAGCACTGTGCCTGGGTTGCCATCAAGGACACCGTCACGTGGCAGGAAGTTAGCCTCATTGATAGCCCAGACAAGGGTTGGCGTCGATCGTTCGCACCCCTTCAGGTGGGGGTGACGAATTGGTCCAGGCTTGTCGAAGCACTTGTTGAGAACAAATTCGACGGGACGTTTGTCTTTATGCCCTTTTACGATGAAAACGATGCCGACAAGCGAACTGCAAAACTGAAACAGGAAGTTGCGTACCTAAGAGATATCTGTGCTAGGCAATCCCAGCCAATATGAAAGCATGGTTGGCGCGTCAAGATCAGATCCATATGTCGAGGTGCGAATAGCCCCTTTACGGTTAAGGAACTGAATTGAGCCTTTGTCCAAAGTCGAAATCATCAAATCCAAGTGGTGTCGAAGCAATAACTTGAATATCCGCGTCTATAACTCCATGCAAAGTTCCGTTGACAAGCATGCCAAATGAAGTTCGCTTCCCTACTCGTAAGTTTATGCCAATGAATAAGTGTCCTAATTTATCAGCTATCGATGTGCTTTCAAGCCTGTTCAACGAACGCGATCTCATCCTTTTTACGATTCTTGGTAGAGGCATTTTCCTTTCATGATCGTTCCGCTTCTTATAGCTCTCGCTTTGTCCAAGCAGTCTCTAAAGCTCTCTTCGTTGTTCTCAGACAATATGGTGCTTCAGCGAAATGTATCCGTCCCTTTTTACGGCACTGCAGCTCCAAACGAAACAGTTGCCATTCAGGTCGCAGGGCAATCCGTCACGACAGAGGCAGGTGCTGACGGTAAGTGGTTCATTAAGCTTGCCCCCATGCGTGCGGGAGGTCCATACACGGCCTCGATTCAGTCACCAACCGGCACACTTAACTTGAAGAACGTTATGGTGGGCGAAGTGTGGTTGTGTTCGGGCCAGTCCAATATGGAATTGCGCGAATCTGCAGCCAATGATTACCCTCAAGCACTCGAAGAGGCAAACCCGTCCATTCGAATGTTTACCGTGGGACAGGCTGCCGTTGAAGAGCCAGCAAATGACGTCCGTGGTGTTTGGCTGCCAGCGACCAAACATTCCGTTGGCTACTTTTCGGCCGTAGCGTGGTCTTTTGGGCGTGAATTACAGAATCGACTTAATGTGCCTATTGGCTTAATCGCATCTTCATGGGGAGGAACGAAAGCCGAGTCCTGGACTCCTCGGGAGGCAATGGCTACCAATCCTGCACTTAGGACAGCAGTGGACGAGTACTTGAATGAACTCAAAGCATTCCCGTCTCGATATGCGGACTTTCGCAGCAACCTCAAGGAATGGATGGCTTCACGTGCAGATTCCGGGAACGAAGGCTTTCTTAAAGGTTGGGAAAATCGAGTTGTTGATGAAACGAGCTGGAACAAGGTCAATCTTCCGGGCACGATAGACACGATGGAACCTTCTGAAGAAGGTTCTCCATTTGATGGGTCGGCATGGTTTAGGAGGACATTCGTTTTGCCCGAAACTTGGGCAGGCAAAGCTCTAAAGCTTGAGCTCGGGCCGATCGCCGATTACGATGACGCCTATGTCAATGGCACCAAAGTCGGATATACCAAGTCCAATAGCGTTCCGACTTCGACTTTTGGTCGCACCTATCGAATTTCACCCGGCATCCTTCTCCGTGGGGAGAACTCGATAGCCATTAGGGTCTATGCCGCCCAAGGAGCATGCGGTTTTACCGGGCTTCCCGACCAGATGCGGATTACGCTTGCTTCAGGCGAAAGCGAAGAGGAATTACCTTTGGCAGGCGAATGGCGAGAGAAAGTCGAACGCAAAATTGACACTAGCCTGCAAGCGCCCCATTTACCCATGGGACCTGGCAATCCTAAAGGACCAGGGAGCCTATTCAATGGAATGATTGCCCCGCTCATGCCCTATGGAATTAGGGGCGTCATTTGGTATCAGGGCGAATCCAATGTTGACCAAGCTTCGCAGTATCAAGTCCTCTTTCCCACACTCATCCGAGAATGGAGAAATCGGTGGAACCAGGGTCAGTTTCCGTTCTACTTTGTACAGTTACCAAATTATCATGCGACCGAACAAGAGCCGGGAGAAAGCAATTGGGCAGAGTTACGCGAAGCGCAGGCTGCAACGTTGAAACTTACCAATACGGGTATGGCCAACACGATTGATCTTGGAGATGCGACGACGATTCATCCAAAAAATAAACGAGAAGTAGGTCAACGTTTGGCCGCTATCGCCTTGTCGAAAGATTACGGTGTACATGAACCTTGGAGTGGCCCCACTTATCAGTACATGAGCTTTTCCGGCAGATCGGTCCGCATCTATTTCCAGCACGTAGAGGAGAAATTGACAACCAAGGACAATAAGCTGCTTACGGGATTTGCGATTGCGGGACAAGATAGGAAATTCTATTGGGCAGCGGCAAAGATTGAGGGCACTTCGATAGTACTCTCTTGTCCCGAAGTCCCTGAACCAAAGGCGGTCCGCTACGGCTGGGCAGACAATCCCAATTGTAATCTCTATAATTCTGCCGGAATACCGGCCGTACCTTTCCGCACAGATAATTGGATAGCACGGAAGACAACACCATGAAGACTCATCGATTGTGGGAAACCGACGCACCAGGAGCATTAGGAAAATCCGAACAAGATATTCCAGTTTTGGTGGAATATTCCGAAACCAAGTCTGGCGCAGGACAACCTTCCGTTGTTGTTTGCCCAGGAGGCGGATACGGTGGCTTGGCGGATCATGAAGGCAAGCCCATTGCCGAATACCTGGAGTCGATCGGGGTCAAAGCTTTTGTCCTGCATTATCGATTAGGTCCGAAATACCACCATCCTGTCATGCTCAATGACGTCAATCGGGCGATTCGATTCGTTCGATGTCATGGTGATGCTCTCGGAATCGACGACAAGAAAATTGGTGTTCTCGGGTTCTCCGCGGGCGGACACTTGGCTTCGACTGCGGTCACTTACTTTGACTCAGGTCATCCCGAGAATACAGATCTTGTAGAGAGATTTAGCTCCCGTCCTGATGTGGGCATCCTGATTTACCCGGTCATCACCATGGGTCCTTTAGGTCACGCGGGCTCAAGAGAGAATTTGCTGGGAAAGAATCCTACCGATCGACAGATTTCCGCGCTTTCAAGTGAGCAGAATGTCTCACTACAGACTCCACCCTGCTTTATTGTTCATGGAGTGGATGATGCGGTCGTTCCCATCCAGAACGCACTTCTGTTCGCCCAAGCATTAGCAGAGCACAAGGTTCCGTTCCAACTTCAGGCACCAGAACATGGTCAGCATGGATTTGGATTGGGGGCAGTTGGCACGCTTCAGGATTGGCGTCAAACGTGCGCAGATTGGCTAAGATTGCACCACTTTTAGTGAATGCGAAGGGTCACGGAGATACTGGGATAAACTGCGAGCCATGTCCCTGCTGTTTGTGGCTTTGGCTATGTCCAAAGTCTTCACCTCTCCCCTTCAAGTCATGAATATCATCCCAAAACCCGTGTCGGTTTCGTTCACGCAGGGCACTTTCGAGATTGGACCTTCGACTACCATTGTCGGACCCGGCAAATTGTCCTCCGTGGCCAAGTTACTTCAACGAGACTTCGCTCTGGCATTTGGGTTCTCGTTGCCGGTTAGCGGCAAGGTGACAAAGAATGCCATTCGACTGCACTTGGATCCTGCACTTTCAGGATTGGGAACGGAAGGCTATCGGATGGAAGTTCGACCCGACGGAATCGATATCGCTGGTTCCACTCCCGCTGGTGTTTTTTACGGAACTCAGAGCCTAAGGCAGATGCTTCCGACATCGGTTTTTAGTTCAAGCAAGATCGACGGGGTTACGTGGTCAGTTCCCTGCGCGACTGTCGAAGATCAACCTCGATTCGCATGGCGTGGCCTTCATATCGATGTGGGCAGACATTTTATGCCCAAGGCGTTCTTACTCAAATACATCGATCTCCTTGCACTTCACAAGCTTAATATGTTGCATTTCCACCTTACTGAGGATCAAGGATGGCGAATTGAGATTAAGAAGTATCCAA
>JBBQZV010000044.1:0-15586 GCA_038207365.1 Fimbriimonadales bacterium
TGAGATCTATCCCTCTTCTGTCGTTGGAAGTGGGGGCACGGTAGTGAATGCAGTCATCCGGCTCAACGCCCAAGCTGGCCCCTCTGGTGCCACCGTCACCCTCACCAGTTCCAACCCTTCAGCAGCATCGGTTCCAGCCACTGTTGTGATTCCCGCTTTTGCGAGTAAGGGAACTGTGATTGTCAGTCACTTCACGGTCGCGACTACTCAGAGCGTAACGATTACAGGGACGTACCGTTCCACAACTGGGTTAGGGGTACTGACGGTCAACCCGTAGTTCTTTGAGGCCAATATGTCGGTAAACGGAGGCAGTTCTTGCCTCCGTTTTGCTGTCAAACGATCCGTGGCGCGGGCGCCTCAAGGCGAAACGATGGCACGATACAGCCATTGGCTACGGGGCGGGGATGGAATGAAAGTACGACTAGGAGACTCAGGAACCAATGGTCCAAACACGTTTCCGGTCGATTGATGTATCTTGACTTCAATATGGTTAAAGGACTCAGTACGATCATGTGTCAGGTTGCTGATGTGGAGCATGCGGCAACGTTTTACCGGGATGTGTTGGATTTGACCCCAACGTATGTGACGCCACACTGGGGGCAATTCGACCTTCCTGGTGGCGGCCTTATCGGCCTGCATCCTCCTTTCGCCGCGGGAAAATTGGCAGACGGGTCTGGGTGGATACTGGGACTCGAAGTCGAGGATCTTACAAAGCTACAAATCAAGCTGAAATTGGCTGGACACTGGGTCGGAGAATTTCACGAGGTGCCTGGTGGCGTGATTGTAGACTTCTTCGATCTCGATGGAAATCCAATTCAGGCGATCCAAAGAGGGATTACGCTTTTGGATCTGGTCTAGGATTGGAATCGAATTACCTTCAATCCGAGCAGGACACCCTCGCATGGGCGAAATCCATCGCGGGTCAGTTTGTGGCAGGAGACGTTATCCTGTTGAGCGGCACCCTTGGAGCAGGCAAAACAACATGGGTTCGGGGGTTCTTAAGTGGCTTGGAATGGGAAGGTGCAGTCCGATCCCCAACCTACAACCTTCTGCAAACATTTGATACTCGCCCGCCTGTCCTTCATGCTGATCTTTATCGAGTCAAATCCGCATTCGGCATAGGTTTGGAAGACTATTTAGATACCCACATTTGCCTGATCGAGTGGCCCGATCGACTCGGAAATTCAATCGACTCGAGTACGTGCTGGTGGCTCGAAATTGAATTCGAGGGAGAAGGTCGCCGAGTCACTTTGACTTCACCGAGCGACCATCCCCAATCTCCTGGTTAGTGAACTTCCCATTCCAGAATTCCCGACGAGAAATGGGGTTGAAGTTGGACTTCAATTCGAAGCGCCTTCGTCTTAACTGCCGTAAATACCACAGAGTTGAACTTATCTTTTTCGGTCCCAAACTGTCCTTGATCCGATACGGGCTTCCATCCATCGGATGTCTGGTAGTAGATCGTCCAAGAGGCAGGCACACGACATTCCCCTCCCGTGGCCTTGTCGTCATACCAATACACTCTGGACTGGGAGAGGGTCCTTTCTTTAGGGAAATTGTATTGAACCCATTCTCGTGTCCCTTTGTGGTCCCACCACGTAAACCTGCGAATGGACATATCGGTCGAGCCGGTTGGAAGCAATCCGTCACTCAGTGCATCAACGGTGTCTCCGTCAAAAACGTGAGAAGCGGTGGTCGGAAGCGAAGGTTTCGGCTTTCGAGGTGCAACCCACGTATGCGCAGTAGATTTGTTGAGAACGGTAGGAAAAGATGAAATTCGAAGTCTTGCGGCTCCCATCGGGATCAACTCAAGATCTTTCAACGGCTCAGTCGATTTGGCGGGCATGGTCTGCAAGAGGCCAACAAGGTGAAGGCTGTCTTCCTGCCACTGTGGGATTAAGCGACCTTTGGTTTCGATCGTAATCGGGGTGGTTTGAGGCGTGAAGGGTTGTTGGCTCTTTGGAAACGACTTCTTGACTACTTTAAAGGAAAGGTGATCCAGAGACAAGCCGTAGTTCCACGGTGTAGTGGGATAGATCTCGTACGATGGGAATCGGTCAGTCCCTCCCGCTCGAACATACTTCTCCCCAATCTTCAGGGAGTAAGTAAGGGGTCCTCGTTCAACAGACAGAGCGCCCTTGTTAGCCTCCCATTTGTGTACCTTAGCAACCATAGGTAATGTGAGGTTCAGTTGATCGCCATTCTTCCACGTTCGATTGATCGTGATGTAACAGCCAGCTGATCCTTTAAATTGAATCTTGGTGCCATTAAGTACTAACTGCGGTTTTTGACACCAGGTGGGCCACCGCAACACAAGTGGAAATGAGTTAGGTTTCTTAGTCGAGATGGCAAACTTGACCGTTTCGTCAAATGGGTAGTTCGTAGTCTCAGTAACGGTAACCGGCATACCTGAACCTACACGAGCAGTCACGATACATGGCGCGTATAGCAGTGCAGCCAAGCCGTTGTTTGCCGCGCCATACCAAAGGTGTTCCGCGTAATACGGCCATCCGTGGGACGCATTGTGTTGGCAGCATCGATGATCGTAGGCATTAAACAGGAGCATGGGGCCACTGTTCTGCAAGCCCGGAGACTTGCTTCCCTTGTCAATTTGAATCATGTTGGGTGATGTCAAATAGTGCAGAGCCTTCAAGTCTGGGGTCATTGATGCCGGAAGCGAGTTGAAGGCAACATCCTCGCACCTTTCTGCCCACGCTGGATCGCCAGTTATGGCTAAAAGCATTTCGTCCGAAAGCATCATTTCGACCATCGTACAGGTCTCGGAGGCCTGCCTTGGATCCGAGAAGCCTTTCCGCGCATTCTCGTCTGCGCCATACAATCCACCGGGGACCTGTCCATACATGTTCCGCATGGTGAGATAGTCCCGCTCCGTGGCGTTGGTGAGGGTAGTCGACATTGCCAACTGGGAATACTCTGCCGGCTCCCGAAAGCCCTGAGCCATATTGACTCCGTGCCAATCAGGTACGCCCAAGTCCCATCTTGCGCCGCATCGATGTAGCTTCTCAGCAAGCGGAAGAACAGACCGATCGCCCGTCCGGTTGTAAAGCCAAAATACGCTCTGCATGTTGTCGCCAGCACGCTGTGGCTCCCAATAGGAAAGCAGAAAATCCTTATCAGGAATGGTCATTTCCCACTTAAAGTAGCGGGACATGCATTCGAGCACTCGTTTATCGCCCGTGTACTCGTGATAAGTCTGTAAGGCATTCAGCATGACCATGTTCGGCCATATGTCCGGCTTACCTTGGTTGGCTGTTAAGTTGGCCTCGGGCCCGAAATAGCCGTTTGATCGCTGACTCTTGAGCGCACCTTCGATCCAAACCTTCGCCTCGTTAATGATTCGCTTGTTGCCTAATACGTAGCCAAGGTCCCCAAACCCTTTGAGCCAATAGGGAACTTCTTCCCAACCGTTTTTGCCGACTCCGGTTGGACTCAACCAAGCATTGTCTTGCTTGCTAAGCCAAGGGCTAATTTCAGTGAGCCTTCCCGTGTACCCTTCAGCCTCAAGTTCGAGTTGCTTTCTTACCCAACCTTCAGGGCGAATGGAACCTACCCGCAGTTTCGAAAAGGCATTTGCTCCTAAGGGGGACCGATTGGATATCGTGAACCTGTTTGAGCCCTGATCTGGACGTGATGAGGTTTTGACTGAACCATCAGTGGCCCAACAAAACCCGATAGAGCCAGCGATCATCAAACCACTAATAACCGGACTCAGACTTGTATGCATTTGATTTGACATGATAGGTTTGTAATTGGGTTGGCAAGGCGTAAGCCTAAACCAACTCAACTCTTATTTCTCTACGCTTATCCCCAGGTCGATAAACTGTCCACCCGTAGTCTGGTGGCAATGGACGGCCAGCGTATGGGTACCCGAAGTGAAGAGTGCTGTTGCCTCACTGGGCAGCGGAACCAAAGTATATGAGGAGATGTAGCCGGGAGATTTCAGAACGAGCATGCCATCGATATACACTTCAACATCTTCGTCGTGATAAAGGTTAAGGTAGACACGCTTTTCTTTGGACACCGATTTCGAGGTAAAGGTCCTTCGTAACCAGATGTCGCCAGTAGTCCATAGCGTCCCAACAATGGCACCAGGAGTTTGTTCCGTGCCAAAGCCTCCGCTTGCGGACGACCACTTTGCGTCGTCAAAAGTCGGTGATTCCCAATTCCCGGTCGGTTTGTCGAGAGTCATTCGCCATTGTTGAGCATGGGTTTGTGACGTGGCGACGAGTTCTTCGAGGATCGGTGCCGGTTTGTAGAGCCTACGGATGGAGTCTCCAAGTTTCTTGGAGTCCATCTTCATGATTTCACGATCGTAAGTCATGAGCCCGTTCACTTCGGTTTCGACATCAGACGTTTGCGTATACACCGCGGCGGATAACCCAGGCGATCCGATAAGGAAATGCAGGCGATCAAATAGGTCGACACCTGCATCCGTTAACTCTTCCGCAGTTTTATACGAACGGTAGCCCCACCCTTCCTTTTGCCAGGTATGCCCCGGAATAGGAAGACCCAATCCTCCGAATTCGCCTAAGACGGCTGCGCGTGAGTCCTCGGGCTTGGGTGAAGCCGGGCCCGGATAGACGTGCCAATCGAGCATGTCGCCCACTTTACGGTCTGCCCAGCCAGTCGTACTATCCACGAGTCGACTCGGATCGTATGATTTGATCAATGCAGTGATCCGAGCAGTTTCAAACTGTCCCCATCCTTCGTTGAACGGAATCCATGTAACGATTGAAGGGTGATTGCGAAGGAAATCGATCATCGCCTTCAGTTCCTTTTCGTACTCGTTTGTGGATGCAGGTGACCTGATCAAATCAGGGTCGTTCGGGGCAATGAATCCATCGCCACTAGGCATGTCTTGCCATACAAGCATGCCGATCTTGTCGCACCAGTAATACCACCGGTCTGGTTCGACCTTAACGTGCTTCCGGATCATATTGAATCCCAGCTTCTTCATCGCCTCGATGTCATATTTGAGGGCGTCATCCGTGGGAGCCGTGTAGAGACCGTCTGGCCAGAAACCTTGGTCGAGTGGTCCAACCATGAAACAAGGCTTGCCGTTTAGGAAAATACGTGTAATGCCTTGGGTGTCTTTTTGCACGCTGACTTCTCGGAAACCAACATAACTGGTAACGGTGTCAACGATATTGCCGTGCGAGTCCTTCAAAGCAAGCTTCAGGTCATAGAGGTACGGAGACTCAGGAGACCACCATTTGGCCGATGGTATTTTGATTGTCACAGTCGAGAAATCGGAACGTTCCGCTTGGGCTACTACTTTTGCTCCATCAAGTGCTTCAACGGAATACGTGACACCCGCGTACGGACCCTTGACGTTGAAGCGAACGTTGACCTGACCTGCCTTCGGGAATGTGTCAATACGTAAAGAGTCAATGTAGGTTTTGGAAACGCCTTCGAGCCACACGGTTTGCCATATGCCGCTTGTGGATGTATAGAAGATTCCGCCGGGTTTATGGACCTGCTTGCCACGAGGCTGTGTGCTTGCGTCCGATGGGTCCATGACCTGGACGATCAACTCTTGGGAACCGTAAGGTTTTATCTGATCCGTGATGTCAAATGTAAACGGATCGTAGCCGCCCGTATGAACTCCAACTGGCTTCCCGTTCACTAGAACAGCCGTATCGTAATCGCAAGCTCCAAAGTGAAGTAAGACCCGGTCTCCTTTGGGACGATTGAACGTCCTTCGATACCACATTTGATCTTTGGCACCAACGTTTTTCGTTACGCCCGATAAGCGAGACTCGACCGGGAATGGAACAAGTATCTTGCTGTCAAAAGGTACATCTGCTCCAATCCCGAAATCCCACTGGCCATTCAGATTGACCCAATCCTTACGAACCATTTGTGGTCGCGGATATTCGGGATGAGGAAGGGTTTTTGAAACGTGGTCCGTCCAGCGAGTTTTGGGATGAGAGTCAGTCACTTTTGGAGTTTGCCCCAATACGATGATAGGTAGCACGAGGCAGACGCTTAGTAGGTACAAGCGTGCGTTCAGGCGGATATTTCCCGAGACCATTATCCAAAAAGCCTACTGCATTTTAGATAGGAAGTGACTGAGGCACTCGGAAATGAAAAGGCTCCGCATTGAACACGGAGCCATGATGCTGACCTATTTACCGCCGAGTAGAGTAGGTACGCGTTGCGCGTAAGGCAGAATTGCTGGACCCTCTCCTTCAGGTGTGTCAACGTAATAGAGGCCCAAGGTCGTGTAGTGGTTTCGAAATGGCTTGCGATCTTCGTCCCATCCGCCTCGGCCATGCTCGAGCGTAAAGATTAACGATTTGGTGAATGGAACAGGATCCTGAATGTGCCACCGATAGACCGTATTCGTGATGCCACGCTTTTCACCCCCGAAATCAGCGTTGTCGTAGTACGTGACTCCGAAGAAGGGTGTTTGGAAGGTGTGGCCAAAATCCCATGCCCCGCAGAAGTAATCTTCGGTTCCTGTACCGCTAATGGTGGGCTTGGTTGAGCCATCGACAAAGAAGTTGTCGTTTCCTTCACCCCACCAACCGTCGCTGTTGGCAAGCACAGTAACGACAGTGCCGACAAAGTGGCCCTTTCCCTTGGATTCGCAGATCGTCAGCGGTTGGCCTTGAGGAGCGGGGAAGAAATTTCGGTATTGCGTATGGAAATACCGAACGTCCGATTGGTGATTGTCTAGGCGATAGTCAAGGTTGTAATAGAGGGCATAAACCTCGCCGGCGCCTTCGTTTGTTACTGTTACTACAGCGTGTTTTTTAAAGGGCATTGGCCAGTAGCAGTTTAATGCCATGCTTCCACCTACAGAGACAGGGGCGCTGTGGTACTCAACATATTTTCCTGGACCCTGAGCGAAGAAGTCTCCAACGGGACATTCGACCGCCGGTCGCTTGGCGTCGTCCCAAGTAATTCGGAGGACCATCGAGCGTAAATGGTCTTTATCTTTTGCTGCAATAGTGAACCATAGGTGGGTGAGCCGGCCACTGCCTTTAATATCCGCCACGGTGAGAGTTTCACCTGGGTTCATATGTCTAGCGTCTCCGTTATGGAGGTTTGGGTCGGTACTTGAGGATCGGAAGGCTCTAAAGTCTTTCTTATCCGCAAGGTCTTGGGGAACTTGGGCGCTAACCGCTTGGATGCCAATGACGGCAACGATGCCGGTGAGCCATATACGAAGATGGGCTAGGCAATTCATCAATTTGAAGTTCGATACAAATGAATGATGTTCCTTCCTAGCGGTTGTGATAGGATTTGAGGAGCCAGTTTAAAGGTGAACGCGATAATCAAGTTTCATATTCTCAAATCGCTTCTACCCATTCTCCTCCTCTTGAGCCTGAAGATCAGCGCTCAAGCTGCCAGCGGGATCGACTTTTGGGCGGTCACGGGAAGTGACGATGACGTCCAGATGTACAAACACCTGGCGACTCGGTTTAGAGATAAAACCGGTATCGAAGTAAAAATCACTCCACTCAGTTGGGGCAACTTCGCCACAAAGTATTTCACTTCGATGGCCGCAGGAATGCCGCCCGACATTGGAGCAACGAACCTTGGCGGTCCAATGGACTACGGAAGTGTTGGCGGTCTGGTGGACCTCAACAAGGAATTCCCAGGAGAAATCGATAAGCTCAAATCACGGATTTTTCCGAACCTCCTGCCGATCTGTATTTGGAGAAATCAACTTTTTGGCGTGCCTGCCGAGCTTTCCACGCTCGCAGTGTTTTACCGCACCGATATTTTCGAAAAACTTGGCCTGAGTCCCCCTAAAACGTGGAAGGAATTGGAGCTTCTTATCCGAAGGCTCGAAGTCGCAGGTTATCACTACAGTTTTGGGTTCACAAGTCGCGCGCAGTGGGCTATGGCCATTTACTCCATGCCCTACAATTTGCCTGGTATAGCCATGACACCAGACAACAAAGTTGAGGTGGATTGGACCAATCCTCATTACCTAACTGCGGTTCAGAGGGCGCTCAACCTTTGGTATGTTCATGACTCCCCCGCCTCGGATCAACTTAATCGGGTCGTTGGAATGTTTCGCTCATCGGATCCAGCGATCGGCCTCCCGTTATTTGTTGACCAGCCCAACTATTACCTGCAGCTTCCAATGACCGCGCCAGAACTGAAAGGGAAGTGGAATGTCGTTCCATGGCCAAGTGCTGAAGATGGCAAACCTTTCAATATTGTGGGTGGAACCACGTACGTTATTTTCAGAAAGTCCAAACACAAGCGCGAGGCATTTGAGTGGCTGAAGTACCTCTATAGCGTCGAAGCACAAGAAGCGATGATCGTTGACAGGGCCAACCGACCGGTTGACCCAAGCTTTCAGATATCTCCACTCATGGACATGTGGGAAAGTCAGACCGCCTCGTTCTGGCAGCGTCCGGACGTCGCGAATGTCAAGGGACTTAAGGAGACTCTGCAAAGCGCAATGCCGAGTCTGACCACCATTGCGTCGGTTCACGGAGCATCAGATGCGGGACGCATGGAAGCGAGCGTCCTTGACCGCATGGGCACGTATATCACAGACCTGTACAGCACGGAAGCAGGCAAGCGAGGCTTGACTCGCTGGGAACTCATACGTAAGTTCGCCCGCGGGGAGTTAGGAGACGAGGAAGCGGCGATTCAGTCGAAAATTCGTCAAAAACTGAGTAAAGAATACGGCGAAGCACAGCCTCAGGCCAAGGCGCTCATCGAGAAAGAGACCCTTTCATACGATGCCCGATTTGGAAAAGTCATTGGCGATCTCTCGCTATACGAATCCAAAGGAAACGTTCTAACGGTTATCAAGTGGGTTTCGGCGACTTTATTACTCGCCATGTTCCTGACGATTGCATCGGTTCAAAAGCTACGAAAGCATTGGGTCTCGTATGCCTTCATAGCTGCCCCAGTCACGGCTTCTGTCGTGTTCATATTTATCCCAGCAGCGACCGCGCTCTACCTTTCGTTCACCCAATACCATCCTGTGTTGCCGCTGTCCTCTGCCATCTGGACGGGAATGAGCAATTACGTCGAGGTGGCAACGTCGGGTGATTTGTATAAGAGCATCGCCCGAACTGCAATTTTTCTCGTATGCTCCTTGCCGCTATCCATTCTCATCTCCTTGCCCCTTGCTTGGCTTCTGAACCAACAGTTGGTGGGACAGCGTTACTGGCGGTTCCTGTACTTCTCGCCAATGGTCACGAGCATCGTGTCCATTGCTTTGATCTTTACGCAGCTCTTTCTGAGCTCAAGTCAAGGCTGGTTGAACACCTTGTTCATGAAACTCCACCTTGTGCGAGACCCCGTGCAGTTCCTCCATTCAGAAAGGACTTTTCTCTATTGCGTGGTTGCCGTGGCGATATGGCAAGGTTTAGCCTTCAATATCTTGATCTTTCTTGCGGGGCTCCAGCAGATACCGCAACAGCTTTACGAAGCGGCTGCCGTTGATGGGGCAAGCGTCTTCCGAAGGTTCCGGAGCATTTCCTTACCGGGGCTCCGAGCACAGATTGCCTTTATATGCATTTTAGGTGTCATTGGTGGCTTCCAAGTATTCGAACCCATGTATGTCCTTGGCGGTGGAGCTGGAGAAGCCGGAAACAAATTTGGTCCTAATGATTCGGGAATGACGATGGTGCCCTTGGTCTATCACACTGGATTTGAAACTTTCGAAATGGGGAAATCTACGGCTATTGCCTACATTCTCTTTGCAGTGATCCTTGTCTTTTCACTGATCCAGTTGCGCTTCTTCCGCAGTAAGGAGGATGCTCGATGAAGCCAAGTCGAAGCCAGAAATGGCTGACCTATGCCGTACTTCTGCTCTTTGCCGTAGTGATGGTAACGCCCTTCTACTACATGGTCATCACGTCATTGAAGTCGAATGACGAGGCATCGGTGCCGGTGATTGATCTGCTCGTTCGGCATCCGACGACGATGCCCTATCAAGACCTTTTGAAGGGCGCCCTTTTCCTAAAGTCAGCGATAAATAGCTTACTGATCGCTCTAGCAACGACTCTTGGAAGCATGATCTTGTGCCCGCTCGCAGGTTACGCGTTCGCCAAGCACAGATTCCCAGGTCGCGACTTCTTCTTTATCTCGCTTCTTGCGACCATGATGATCCCAGGAACAGTGCTACTCGTACCAGGCTTCCTGTTATTTAGGGATTTTGGCTGGCTGGATACGTGGCTCCCCCTCATTGTTCCAGGGCTTGTAGGTGTGTTTGGAGTGTTCCTCTCCAGGCAGTTCATCGAGAAGCTTCCTGATAGTCTCATCGATTCTGCAAAGATGGATGGACTGGCGGAATGGGGCATCTTTGTTCGCATGATTATGCCGCTGTCAAAGCCTTTGCTGGCCACTCTCGCTATCTTTACGTTTCTGGGCTCATGGAATAGCTTCCTCGGACCTCTGATCATTCTTCAGGATGAGAAGAAGTTCACCCTTCCTCTCGTAATCGCGATGTTGCAAGGTCGATTCCAGGGGAAGGAAAATGTACAAATGGCGGGCGCCGTGATGTCAATTTTGCCGGTCCTCATCATCTTCTTTATCTTCCAAAGACAGATTGTCGAGAGTCTTGCCAATACAGGCTTGAAGGAAGGCTAAGTCCTCTCAAGTCCTGGCTTGTTTCACTGAAATTTGTTCGAGATCAAGGAGTTGATCTTGGCCACCCTTCCGTGATCAGCGATCATGCTGGCTCACAAGCTAAACTGTAATGTTATGGCCGACCGATATGAGCCTGCGTCGTTTGAAGCGGCGTGGCAAAAGCGATGGAAGAATGCGGATCTGTTTAGTACCCGCAACAATGAAGATGCTCCGAAATTCTACGGAATGGACTTCTTCCCCTACCCATCTGGCGCGGGCCTTAGCGTGGGGCACTGTCGAAATTACGTGCCCACGGATGTGATTTGCCGAATGAAGCTGATGCAAGGATTCAATGTCCTGCATCCAATGGGATTTGACGCCTTTGGTCTGCCTGCCGAGAACGAAGCGATCAAGAACAAGACCCATCCGGCTCAGATGATCGAAAAATACGCGGCAACTTATCGCCGTCAGATGGATCTCATCGGTGTCTCGTACGATTGGTCGCGTTCCTTTTCTAGTTCTGACCCCACTTACTACCAGTGGACTCAATGGATCTTTGAACTACTCTACAAAAGAGGACTGGCTTATCGCCGACTGGCAGCCGTCAACTGGGACCCCATCGACAAGACAGTTCTTGCAGACGAAGAGATTATCGGGGGCAGGGCCGAACGATCTGGTGCCATCGTTGAGAAGAAATGGATACCGCAATGGTTCTTCAAAATCACTGAATACGCCCAGCGCTTGATTGACGATCTTGACGATTTGAACTGGCCTGAAGGCATAAAGAGTCAACAGCGAAACTGGATTGGACGCAGCGAAGGTGTGCAATTCACGATTCAAATCGCGAATAGTGCGCCGTCGGCCATTCCCGATGACGGTGATTTCCTGGTGAAATCAAGTCGAGGCAATCTCGCATTCGACGTATTCACCACTCGGGTCGATACCGTTTTTGGCATGACATTCTGCGTGCTTGCCCCAGAACATGCCTTGATCGAAAACATCTTCGGCTTGGTAACCGCAGAAGATGGAGATCGCATAAGAGCGTATCAGCTGCAAGCGAAAGCGCTGAGTGATACCGACCGACAAGCGACTAATCGTGAAAAGACGGGCGTGTTTACCGGTGCTTACGCGATTAATCCCGCAAATGGGGGCCAAGTTCCCATCTGGATTGCGGACTATGTCTTAGCGACATATGGAACCGGAGCGATTATGGCCGTGCCCGGCCATGACGAAAGAGACTTTGAGTTCGCCAAGAAGTTCGGGATCGACATTGTTCAAGTCATTGCTCCGAGCGATTTTGCGCCCGTCGAATTGCCTTATGTCACAAAAGATGGTGTTTTGGTGAATTCGATGGAGTACGACGGCTTGTCGGTCGTGCAAGCCCAAGCCGCTCTCGGAATTTGGATGGAAGGGCTCGGGATTGGCCTTCGCAAAATCCAATATCGCCTGCGAGACTGGCTGATTTCGCGTCAGAGGTATTGGGGATGCCCCATTCCCATCATTCACACAAAAGATGGCGAAATGCAGATGGTGCCAACGGATTGTCTTCCGGTGGAACTGCCGGTCGTGGACAATTACGAACCTAGCGGAGACGGCACTTCGCCTTTGGCTCACATCGCAGATTTTGTAAACGTAACCGATCTCGATGGAATGCTAGGCGCTCGAGAAACGGATACGATGGGCGGTTTCGCTTGCTCATCATGGTATTTCCTGCGCTTCTGCGATCCGCATAACAAAAAGGAGCCTTGGAGCCTCAAAGCAGCCAATTACTGGATGCCCGTAGATTGCTACGTTGGCGGTTCCGAACATGCTGTCATGCACTTGCTCTATGCCCGATTTTGGACAAAGGTGCTGTACGACGCAGGTCTCGTGAGTGTTAAGGAGCCTTTCGCACGGCTTGAGAATCAAGGTCAGGTCTTGGCGCTAACACCCTATCGAAAACCCAAGGAAGGCGAGAATCTAAATCTGGGAGAGGAAGGCGTTCTAGTCTCCTACAAGGATGCGGCAAGTATTCCAGAGGAAGATTTGTTCTACCGATGGGCTCGGATGTCGAAGTCCAAGGGTAACGTCGTCACACCTGAAGAAGCGGTCGCCCTCTATGGAGCGGATGCGCTACGCATGTATTTGCTTTTCGTAGCTCCGTTCTCTGCCGATGTTCAATGGTCGAACGATGGCATGCAGGGTCAGGTCCGGTTCCTCAGCAAAATATTCAAGTTGATTGAGGATCTCAAACCAATCTACTATGCCGATTGGCGAGACGTGATCAGTTTCGAAGAATTTGACGATGCTGGAAAAGCCGTGCGAAGACACACGCACAAGACAATACGCAAGGCAACGGAAGACATCGAAAAATTCGCCTTTAATACTTATGTGTCTTCATTGATGATCTATGTCAATGAACTCAACGATCTATTGAAGAAGCACGTAGGCAATCCAAGCCGAGCATTTGCTCTGGCTATGTCCGAAGCCGTAGAGTCGCTGATTTTGCTAGCCAGTCCTGGCGCTCCGCATTCGGCAGACGAACTTTGGGGAACCATTGGCAAGGGCGGTTTTACGCTCAATGAAATGTGGCCCGCTTTTGACGCTAAGTTAGCTGCCGATGATACGGTCGTGATTGCCGTGCAGGTCAACGGAAAACTGCGAGATACCGTGGGAATGAACGCAAACGCTTCTAACGCTGAAATGGAGGAAGTCGCCAAAACGGCTCCAAAGGTTCTGCCCCACCTGGAAGGATTGACCGTTCGAAAAGTAATCGTCATTCCTGGAAAACTGGTGAATATTGTCGCTAATTAGTAAGAGCGAGGCTCGAAAATTTCTGATCCCGATCGCAGTCATATTGGTGGTCGGGATCTTGCTTGTCCTCTCAAACCGGCCCGCAGTCATGCCAAACGGTGAGAAAGTTATTTCAAATGACGGCGATTATTCGGCGAGCTTGCAACAAGCACTTACTCTGTCTCACGATGGCGTGGCCGCGTTTAATACCGGGCAAGAATTGGATCGAAAGCAAAAAGACGATGTCCTAAAAGCGGCAAAGATCCTGGACAACATGAATGTCTATAGGCAAGAGGAAGCTGCCGGGTTTTTTGAGGCCGGTCTCCTTTACTACATTGTTGGCAATTCAGACACCGCTTTGCTGCGCATTCAGCAGAGCCTTGCCAACTCTCAACTTATCCCTAAAGTTCGGACTGAAAAGACGCAAGCAGCACTCGAAGGGATCATTGGAGACGCCCATCACATCCTCTCAATGATGGCATTCGACCAAAAAGATTACAACCGAGCGGTGACTGAAATCAACGAAGCATTACGCCACGTCCAACGACCAAACATCTTCGTGGCTCGTGCAAGGGCCGAGTTACAAATTGCAGACCTGTATCTCAAAACGCAGCCTAAGTCGAAGTCGGATGGTGACTTAGCTAAAAAGGCGACCGAGGCTGCTCAAGACGACATCAATACGGCCCTTAACCTGGATCCAAATAATCCAATGGCGCTCCGATTGAACGGACTGATGAATCACTGATCCGTTTTATCTTTCGAGACTTCGGGATCAAATTTAAGGGAAAGAGAATTGATACAGTATCGGACGCCCGTTGGACGGGGGCCGTCAGGGAAAATGTGTCCCAGATGTCCTCCGCATTTAGCACACACAACTTCTACACGGTGCATGCCGAGACTGAAATCCTCAATCTCGCGAACCTTAGTTCTGTCGATAGAGTCGAAGAACGAAGGCCACCCGCAATGTGAGTCGTATTTCGTCGTGGAGTTGAATAGCTCTTCGCCACATCCCGCACAACGGTATACGCCCTGCTCCTTGTGATTCCAATATTCCCCAGTAAATGGGCGTTCAGTGCCTTTCTTTCGTAGGACATGAAACTGGTCGGGTGATAAGACACCTCTCCATTCATCCTCTGTTTTTTCAAGTTGATCTGCCATAGAAAATACTACGCAGGAATATCTCGACGATAGGCAACCATTGAGGCCGCGATTCGAGCTCGTCTCGCTCTCGCATTTTCGATCGCACTCAGTACCTCGAGTTTTGACGACGTAGACTGCTTACTTGGCGTGGGTGCTAGGCGGCCGTCTCGTGCAGACTCGATGTATTCCCTCATCTGCTGAAGTTCGCCATTGTCAATCCAAATCCCACCACAGTTATCGCAACTGTCAAGAAAAACGGGTGAGGAATACATGTACCGGAAACGACGCATTTCACCAGAGCATCCCGGACATGTCCGACAAACGCCTACTTCGTTTTCATAGGTGTGATCAGCATCGGGCTGGATAAGATGGTCAAGCTCATCGAAAGCACGAGTTCCACCGAGTTCTCGAATCTGGTTGATTTCACCTTCATCAAAAAAGATACCAGCGCATTTACTGCAGGTATCAAGAAGCACCCCAAAGAAGCTTCTTTGGTTCATAGCTAAGCCGCAGTCCGGACAGGTTCTCATCATCTTTAGAGATTATAGTTGACATTTGCTGTGGTAACGAATCCAATGGCAAAATGGAACCGTAAGTTTCTTGTGATGGCTTAGTGGAGCCGACACGTAATATGGCCAATCCTTATGCTGCCGATACTCCCCACTGGGAGGCTGCCTTAGAGTTTTACTACCTGGACGACGTTGCCTCCGCATTCCAAGAGGTCGAAGAACATGGGATTGGTGAAGGTGCGGAGCTACTGAGGTGGTACCGCGTCATCGAGGCTGAGGCAATTACTCGGGCAAAAAGTTCGACGAAACAAATTGGGTCCTGGTTGAGCATTGAGTTCGTTCCTGAGCAACTCATGGGTCTTGAATCTGAAATTGTCACTCGAACGCTTTCAGCCTGCAACGAAGTAGCCGCAAGATTAGGATGGGAACATTCTGTTCAAACTCACCTAGCAGGCAGTGTCCCAACTAGTGGTGTAAGAGTCTAGGGATTTTTGGTTTGTAGGGAGCGTAGCGACCGGAGAACCAAAAATCCCGGAGCGGCCTTTGGAAGTGCCATCCCGTTCTTGTCGTTGATGAGACGAAACAGGAGAACG
>JBBQZV010000045.1:0-15478 GCA_038207365.1 Fimbriimonadales bacterium
GGGAGAGGGGGCTGGGGGTGAGGGGAAAGAGCCTATCAGACAATGCGAGCCACTGAGTTCATTCGCAAGTGAATGGGGGGCTCTCTTCCCTCACCACTAAAGGTAGGTTTCTCATTTCCATTGATCTGGAATTTGAGAGGCCCTTTCCCCTCTCCCCGGGAGGGGAGAGGGGTGGGTTTAGTTAGCGGATGGCTACTTCGGAGTCTGCGTCGAAGATGTGGATTCGCTCTAGGTTTATTGAGAACTTGGAGCTTTGCATTTCTTTTAGCTTGGTCTCATTGTCGATCGTAGCGATGATGCTGTGCTTGCCAACGCTTAGGTAGGCAACATACTCGTGGCCGAGGGGTTCCAGAACGTCAACCTTGGCGTTGATGCAATTGTCGTCCGTAGGCACAACGTTTGTAGGCAGGTTTGCGTCAAAGATTTCTTCAGGGCGAATGCCGAGGATAACCTTTTTGCCGACCATCGCGGATGCCGGATGAGTAGCAGGCAATGGAAGCTTGAACTCTTCGACGTCTACGAACGAGCGATCGCCAGACTTTACAATCGTCGCATCTAAGAAGTTCATTGGAGGAGAACCAATGAAGCTAGCTACGAATTTGTTGGCGGGAAAGGCATATACCTTTTCCGGCTCATCGCACTGCTGAAGCAGTCCGTCTCGCATGATCGCCATTCGCTGGCCCATGGTCATCGCCTCGACCTGGTCGTGCGTGACATAAATTGTGGTGATACCAAGCTGACGATGTAATCGGATCAACTCTGCACGAGTTTGAACACGAAGCTTTGCGTCAAGGTTGGACAACGGCTCGTCCATCAAGAAGACCTTTGGTTTTCGGACGATGGCTCGTGCTAGTGCTACACGTTGCCTCTGACCGCCAGAAAGCTCCTTTGGACGACGGTGCAGATACTGGTCAATGTCCAGCATCTTAGCAACATCCCTAACTCGAGAGTCAATATCGCTCTTGATCTTTTTCGCTTCACCCGAGTTGATGACCTGCCAGAAAAAGCCCTTGAGCTCTCTTAGGCGCAGTCCAAACGCGATGTTGTCATACACGTTCATGTGAGGATAAAGCGCATAGTTCTGAAAGACCATAGCGATATCCCTATCCTTCGGGGGAACATCGTTCACTCGAACATCGCCGATCATAATATCGCCGTCTGTCGATTCCTCAAGTCCCGCCACCATCCGGAGGGCGGTTGTTTTGCCGCAACCCGATGGTCCGACCAAAACCATAAATTCCTTGTCCCTGATATCCAAATTAAGGTTGTTTACTGCCTTAACGTCCTTACCAAAGACTTTGGTGATGCCCTTAAATGCGACTCCTGCCAAAAAGACCCTCCGTCCCGCCAGTTCTTTCTGGGGGGATGCCGTGCAGATTATAACTCAGAGAACGACGGATTTGGGGCACCAGACGGCAGGTTCAACAGGAACCTACTAAATAGTAAGCATGTTGAGCCGCTATAATCGTGATCAATATGTCCAGCGACATCCGGCGAATCGTAGCAACCGATTGTGGATCAACCACAACAAAAGCCATTCTCATCGAAAAAAGTGACAAAACCGGCGAATATCGACTGGTAGCCCGGGGTGAAGCGCCAACGACGGTAGAGCGTCCCTTCGAAGACGTCACGTTGGGAGTTGTCAATTCGATCACCGAATTGGAGGAAATTACCGAAACCAAAGTTCCGGATGGATTTGACACCGGTAGGCGAGTCCTCCTTCGAGACGGTAAGGTCTGGCGGCAACTGAAGTCGGGTGTTCGAGATGCATCCGGTATTTCCAGTCCGCTCGACGGTTCTGACCTTTATGTAAGCACCTCTTCGGCGGGTGGAGGCCTTCAGATGATGGTAGCGGGCGTGGTTAAGGCCATGTCTGCTGAATCCGCGGAGAGGGCTGCGCTTGGTGCGGGCGCCATTCTGATGGATACGTTAGCGGTAGACGATGGTCGAAAGGACTATCAAAAGGTTGAGAGACTGCGCCAACTACGGCCGGACATTATTCTTATGTCGGGGGGCACGGACGGTGGCACCAAGAGCCACCTCATTGAGATGGCCGAGGTTGTACGCAGAGCTGACCCAAAACCTCGTTTTGGTGACATGAAGCTCCCTATCATTTACGCAGGAAATAAAGAAGCTCGAGAGGATGTTCGTAAGGTGCTAGGCGATGCGATCTCATTGCAGATTGTCGACAACCTAAGGCCGACCTTGGATAAAGAAAATCTAGGTCCTGCTCGTGAAGAAATCCACGAAATGTTTCTTGAGCACGTCATGCAGCAAGCACCTGGCTATTCCAAGTTGCTCCAATGGACGAGTGAAGAAGTTATGGCTACGCCAAACGCGGTGGGCAAACTCCTTAAGGAATACGCTGAAAACGAGAAGATAAACGTCCTCGGCGTCGATATCGGCGGCGCAACAACTGACGTGTTTTCCGTGTTTCTTGCACCTACCAGCGAGCGGATCTACAACCGTACAGTATCTGCGAACTTGGGCATGAGCTATTCGATTTGTAACGTCCTTAAAGAGGCGACAGTTGAGAATATCGCACGATGGATTCCGCTAGAGATTGACCCAGCTGAAGTACGAAATCGCCTCCGCAACAAGATGATTCGTCCTACAACGATCCCTCAAACTTATGAGGACTTGCTCATTGAGCATGGAGTTGCACGAGAGGCACTTCGGTTGGCTTTCTATCATCACAAGAGCCTTGCGAGAAACCTGGTTGGAAATGCCCAACAACGTGACGTTGGGCAAATCTTTAGTCAGGATCAGGCAGGAGACTCCCTTGTAAAGATGATGGAGTTGGACATGATCATTGGGTCGGGCGGAGTTCTATCTCACGCTCCCCGTCGTGCCCAATCTGCGCTAATGATGATGGATGCCTATCAGCCGGAAGGTGTAACGATGATCACGGTGGACAGCATTTTCATGATGCCCCACCTTGGTGTCCTTAGCGAGCACCATTATCTGGCAGCAAAGGAAGTTTTCGAGCGGGACTGCATTGTTAAGTGCGGACACTGTATTTCCCCAGTTGGCGTCGGCAAAGATGGCGAGCCTTGTGTAACCGTTTCTGGAGATGGCATCAACATTTCGGTTCCGTTCGGCGAAATTGTAGTTATTCCGTGCGCTACCGGAGAATTCAAGAACGTCGAAATCACTCCCGCCAAAAACTTTGACGTTGGTGCGGGCAAGGGTCGTCCAAGATCAGAAAAGGTGGAAGGCGGGACTGTCGGCATCATTATCGATGCGCGAGGGCGTCCGTTTAACCTTGAACTTAATAGTCCCAATCGCATCACTAAACTCAAAAGCTATTTGAAGGCATTCGGACTGCCCGTTCCTTAGGGTTGGGAAGGAAATGCAAACGAACTTGACTCAAGGGAAGTCCAGTGGCATCTCTTGGTCAAGTTTTGTTTTGACGGTCCTTCTGGTTGTTTTCGCCTCTGGTTGTTCTAGTAAGTTCTCTGACCGGGAAGACAACGCCAATAGGACATTTCGCTGGGCAGTTCCGTCAGACATCGCGTCTATTGATCCTGCAGCGACAAGCGATGCTCGCGTCCTCGATTATTTGCGGCAAATCTTTGAGAGCCTGGTGTCACTTAAGCCGGACGGGACGGTACAGGCTAACCTGGCAAAATCTTGGACGATCGATCCGACTGGGATGATCTATACGTTTCACCTTCGAGAAGGTATCCGGTTTTCGAACGGCCAACGCTTTACTTCTCATGACGTGGAATTCTCATGGACAAGAGGGGCGCAAAACGAATTCGCAGGTTCTCTGGTGCCTTTCTATTTAGGAGACATCGTCGGATTTTCGGCATTTCACGACAAAAAGAAATCGCGCTTAAGTGGTATCGAATGTTTAGGAGACCATACATTAATGGTAAGGCTTAACAAGCCTAAACCTTCCTTTCTCGTTAAGCTGGCCTACCCGGTAACTGGGATTGTATGCAGTTCGGCGGTGCCATTCGATCTGCCCATGAAGTCTGTGTCCGAAATGGTCGGAACTGGAGCATTTGTTGCCACTAAATATAGATCTGACCTTGGTCTGACTCTTCAACGGAACCCCTATTTCAACAGACCACAAAGCTCAATCGAAGGAATTGAGATCACTGTAGTTCGAGATCCTGCAACACGGCTCAACCTGTTTAAGATGGGCAAACTCGATCTGACCCTTCTGCAACTTTCAGACGTGGCAGCCATCAAAAAAGATAACAGCTTAGCCAAGTGTCTTCGGTTAACACCAAGGGCAGACCTAACTTATCTCCAGTTCAACGCCACGACCTTTCAAGTACTCAAGGATAAGCGTGTCCGCACCGCCCTATCACTTGCAATTGACAAACGCTGGTTGGTTCATGAGATTCTAGGGAATATCCCGCAAATAGCTGAAGGAATTGTGCCACCGATGGTCCCAGGAATGGACCGCAATGTGTCCTCGTTGCCATTCGATCCAGACAGGGCAAGACGGTTACTCTCAGAAGCGGGCTATTCCAACGGAAATGGCTTTCCACAGCTTCAAATTGCTTATCTTGACCAACATCGGGAACACCCCGGAGCGGAAGCTATTGTTACGATGTGGAACCGATACCTAGGCATCCATGCCACGGTTCGTGCCTATGAGGCTGGTGCGTTACTGGAAAAGAACTTACATTCCCAACTGGCCGCCTTCTATACGGGCTGGACGGGTGATTATCCAGATCCAGAAGACTATCTTTCCTCACTTTTTATGTCTACCAGTCCAGCGAATGGGTCTGGGTTCAAAAGTGCCGCTATTGATTCTAGACTTCGTAGCGCAGATAGTGAACCTGAACCATTCAAGAGGTCGCAACTTTACGGAGAGGCTGAACGATTGATCTTGGAAGACCTCCCTATCGTTCCGTTGTTCTACGTTAGAGAACCAGAGTTGTTGAATTCGAGAGTAAGCAATATGGAGTTCTCTGCTTTTGGGCATCTAAGTTTGGCTGGAGTGCGCATAGATTCTTACTAAATCAAGCGCGACTCGCGCCGACTGAGTTAAAGAATTCCTTACAGGTTCCTAAATAATCATCGTCTGTTGGAATATAATGTGAGCTAAGCAGGTGCGACCTTGCTTCGGTTTGAGTCCTCGGTAGATAAGGCGATAAATTCTTAATACGGGATCAAACTTTTGGGACTTATCGTCCCTCAAGGTTCCTTTATCCATTTAAAATGGTGTAGGCTCTTGAATTGAACGAGACATGCCGAGGGTGTAGTGAATACAAGGCTGTCTTGGAGAGTGCAGAAGTGCATTCAAACATGTTTTGTTGTATATTGCGTCACAATCCGTTTGACGGAAGTGTGCTGAGATGGGAGGATCAATGGTTTCAAAAAGGCTAAGTATTTTTGGTTATATTTCGGCCGCCGCGCTCGTCAGCGGTGTCCTAGCAGGTTGTGGAGGTTCGAGCTCTAGCGTTGAGGGAGTTTCGCCGGTTGTTCAGACTACAGGTGGCATTCCCAATGCTCCTGGTAATACGGCAACCACAGTTCCAGCTTCGGCGACAACGCCACAGCAGGTTCAAGTCACATCGGGTGGCACTACAGTTACAGGTACGGTTCCTCCGGGCCAGCCGACAATTACGCCATCGACGGTCGTAAACGTTACTCCGGCAAATAAGCCGATCATTAAGGGCCTCACGGACAGTCCCAGTAATCATCAGGCAAGATCTCTTCACCCGTTGCAGATCAGCTATGACGGTGGTGCAAACTACATCAATACTGGTGTTAACGTAGATGGTTCCGGTGCAATTGACGGTGATTTGATTTTGACGGCGGGTAGCATATATCTTCGCGTTAGCGGTCCTTTCACGATTGTTTCGGGAACATTCCCTAACATTCATCAATTGACAGTTCAGAACTTCGTGTTCGGTATCGTCATTGACGCTTCCGGAGTTTCGTCCATTCCTGCCGATCTCACAATGCGTATTCCTTCCAACGGTGGTACGACCACTTCTGGAAATTACGTTAATGTGACGTATCCAACACCTAACTTCTCTACGGGCTCGGCAACACTTGTGCTTACATGGCCAGGCGTTACTAAGATCCAATCGAAGACTGTTGTTGGTGGACTGTGCGCATATAGCGACCCGCTTAGTGATAGCTCAGACGCCATTCCTGCATCGGGCGTTACGACGGTTAAGTTCACTTACGTCAAGTAAGAAGGACCTAATGCAAAACTTACTAGCAAGAGTGGCAAGCGTCACTCTCCTGATAGTAGGAAGTGGGGTCGCAGTTTCTGCGGCCCCTTCTTTCCTTTCACCCATCAAGAAGGCCCTGAAAGTAGTTCAGGATGATCCCGATGCGGTTCAGAGGCCCTATAACTGGTCTTCGCCAAGCATTATTCAATCAGGTTCGATTCGATCTGGAGTTTCATTCCTTGTTGGAGATACCTATGCCAACTATTCGGGACGCACCTTCGAGCTTAAGCAAGAACAGTTGAAAGTTGGGATCGAAAATGTGATCGAACTCTATTACGGTCGACAATTCACGCTCGCCAAGGGTAGAAGCCAAACAAGTCGATTTCATGGAGACGCAGACTATTACGGTGCTCGCGTCCTCGTAAAAAAACCGACCGAAGACGATCCATCTGCTTGGTCTGTTCAGATTGGAATCATGCGCCCTGGGCAAGCTGACTTAAAGTCAGGTTCAAGTCAGATCCTCCTTGATTCGACCAAGAACAACATGTTTGCGGTCAACTATGGTGATCGAGCAAAGAATCAATTCCAACTTGCTTATTCAGTCATAGAAGCTCCAGCGTTTTATTCTGCGCATTCTATTTCACTAGGAGTAGGACGGGACTTCACACTGCGTCCCGATCTTCAAGCACGGCTACAACTCAATTTTGTAGGTCAATCTTTCAAGGGTGGTGCGAGTCAGTCAAACTACGAATTGAAAACGATTGGGTCAGGTTCCCTTGCCTACAGTCCAATGAGTTGGCTTTCGCTGGAAGGAAATCTTACGGTCATGCCAAATGGCATGCCGTTTGAAAGCGGAGACTTCACTGGAGTCAGCGGATTCGCAGTATACGAACCAGGAGGCATTGTGGATGACCTCCGAACCAAATTCCTGGCATTCGGTTCGCTTCGACTCGTGGCACATTGGTCCTTCTAGGTCCTTTACATTAAATCGTCTGAAACTTTGCTGGTCACCAGCGAGGTTTCGGACTTTTCTCCTTTTGATGGGCCGGTATGCGAGCTTTTTGGTATATCCATTCGCGTGACAAGGCACATTCAGCGTAGCAAGGCCAATATGTGCCATAATTGCTTAACACTCTGAAGACAGCCGGTGGCCAAGTGCCGTAAAGATCGTAAGATCAGCCAGCCGAGGGGCGATAGGTAAATAGGAAACCTAGTTTCCGACCGTTTTTGCGAATCTCGCAGGAAAGGGCCTCCGCCAACTTGACTGGGCGGAGGCCCTTTCTGTTTCTTAGAGAAGGTGCGAATTAAACATGCCAACAGCAGCCAAAGAACGCACAATTGAGCAAGCTAAGGAATGGTATTCCAAATCTACCGGCGTAGTCTTCACAGACTACCGCGGTCTCAAGGTTAAGGAACTTCAAGCTCTGCGCGCAGACCTTCGTCTGAAGGGCGCCGAGATTCACGTTCTAAAGAACACCTTGTTCCGCATCGCCGCTGGTGATGACCATTCAAACCTACCGGCTGATCTTCATAACGGTACGACCGCATTTGCGTTCGTGTTTGGGAATGAAGCGCAGGTAGCCAAGGCTCTGCTTGATTATGCAAAATCCAGCAAAAAGCTTGTCGTCAAGGGTGGCTTTTTCGGAGGCAAGGCGTTTACATCCAAGGAAGTTGAGGCTCTCTCAGAACTTCCACCGAAGGATGTCCTTATTTCACAGGTGATCGGATTGATCGCCTCGCCAATAAGCGACCTCATCGGAGTGATCGAAGCGCTCTATGCCGACCCGATTCGCGTGATTGGAGCGGTAGCCGATAAGGTTGCCGAAGGCAGCCCAGTGCCTGCTTCCGCCGCCGAAGAAACCCCATCTGCCGAAGAACCCGAAGCAGAATCAAATTCCCCGGAGGCAGAAGCCTCCCCTGAAACTACCGAGACAACGGAAACCACGGAGAACGCATAATGCCAACCGCAGTAGAAACCATCGTCGAGCAGATTAGCGGCATGACCGCCATCGAGCTCTCAGAATTGAAGAAAGCTCTTGAAGACAAATTCGGCGTAACTGCCGCTGCACCTTCATTCAACCCAGCCATGTTTGCTGGAATGGGCGGCGGCGCTGCTGCTCCTGTTGAAGAAGAGCAGACCGAGTTTGATGTCATCCTCATCGCAGCAGGCGATTCAAAGCTCAACGTCATCAAAGTCGTTCGAGAAATCACTGGCCTCGGTCTCAAGGAAGCCAAGGACCTCGTCGACAGCGCTCCAAAGCCAGTCAAGCAGGCCATCAGCAAGGACGACGCCGAGAAGATCAAGGCTCAGATCGCCGAAGTCGGCGGCAAAGTCGAAATCAAGTAATAGCCCAAAAGCTAAAACAAATCAAGCGGGCACCTTTGGAGGTGTCCGTTTTTTTATGCCAAGTATCCAGTGCTACCTGAAATTAGAAACTCCAACCCGCGAATGAACTCGTCCATTGGCAAGCACTGCCTCACGGACTTATTCATTTTGTTTGCAGAATATTCGGCGCAAACCCTTCCGTCACATGTCTCGATCAGAATAGAGCCTGCTTCATTTGATGCATAGAACGGCTTGCCTGACAAGACTCTTTCAAGCTGCTCAGGAGAGCACGGGAAGGACAGTTCGTGGTTGGTTGATCCTGTAGATGCTGCGACAACAAGGTTGCACGTCCCATCAGGATAAGACCATAGGTCAATGCACAGCGAGGTTTCGCCTATTTTTCTTTCACAAAATGAAACCGCTAATTCCCCAACCATGAAGTTCCCCTGCAGACCAAGTTATTGCCCTGACGTTTGATTAGAGTTCCCAGTTCAGTCAAACGGCGAGATGTCGGGACTAAAGACTCTTGAATTTGCTAGGAATATCAAGGTTTATTGCAACTAATTTACTACAAAATGCAGGAACTCCCCTCGTAGCATTTGCCGAATTCTCACCGACGTACCTAAAGGAAAGGCTCACCTGCAGCCACGCAATACATTTTTCACTTAAGATTGGACCGTGTTTCGTTGCGTTCCGAAATTAGGTGAATAGGCTATCGGACGAGCATTCCATGAAGTGCAAGTCCGGCATAGGTGTTTGTTGCATCAATTCGAACTGCCTTGATTTCAGTTTGATCAGCCAAAGAGACTTCAAATACGGAAATGCCGTTTTTAGTTTCGGCAAAAGTACACGGGTGTACATCGTCACTAGCTCTGACGTGCTTTCCATAGACTAGGTCCAAAGATTGGGTCTTTCCATCCTTGAAGCTGACCTCTACTCGAGCAACCGACTCTCCAATCGGGCATTTATTCATCGTGTTCAATGCAAATCCAAGATGACTTCCCTTGCCTGACACGGTCATTTCCCAAGTCGACGGTGCATCAGGAGCGGTTAGAACGCTCCTCCATTTAATGGGTTCTCCTAGGCTAAATTTCAGATCGCCAATAACCAGATCGCTTTGCTTGCTTCCCGCATAGAGTGAATAACCAGGTCGAGCGACAACGGGTCTGGGGACCGTGTAATAAAGGTCTCGGAAGATCTGGGCAGGATCATATCCCAATTTGCTAACACTATCAAAGCGACTGCTCCACGAATATTCAGCTGAGAGGACCATGGCGCTAAACTGATCAATGTTCTGCTCCATCGCTTTTTCGTCGCTTGAATAGCCGGCCCAAGTCGTTTGCAGAGTGCCTGTGTGCTCAACGTCCGCTGCCAGTCCAAAGCTTCTGATGTTGTCAGGTTGAAACCAAGAACTTGCAATCGGTACGTGACCTTCCTGTTTCCAAAGTTGGAGCGAAGGTAAGAACAATTCAGGTTTCGTGTCAGCCTTGTAGTGCCAGTCCGCAATCCATGCTGCCTTTGGAATTGCGGACCGACGTTTGGCTGATTCCTCTTTGGACTCAGCGCTAGTCGCGTCAATCGCTTCCTTGGGGGCCAGGCCCTCATCTCCCCAAATCATCATCTTGGCGCCATGCTGCTTTGCAATGTCTCCCAGTACAGGCATTTGCAGCTTCCATAGCTCCGTCATGAGGTCGGCATGCTTTAGCGGAAATCCAAGCATGTCAACTTCGTCACAACCGAAGTGAAGCGTCTCAGGTTTCAATAGACTGCAGGCCTCCGTCCAAAGGGTTTCTAGAGCCCCCTTCGTCTTGGGTTTGCGAGGATCGATGGTATAGGGCACACTTGGATTCACGGCAAGATCGAGATTCTGTTGACCTTTGAAGAACCATTCCATGTGACCGAAACTCTGAATTAAGGGAATCGGTTCAACTCCCACGCTTCTGTAGTATTCGAAGAGCTTGGCGAGATCTGCCTTGGTCATCATGTCCTTCGTTCGAAGGTTTGGCATGCAATCCCACTGAGTTCGTTCGCACTGCAGGATTACTTTGTTGAAGCCCAGGGGCAATAAAACTCGATTCCAAAGCTTTTGCTGAAAGGCTAGTGCTTCTGGACCCACAAACAAGTGAACTCCGCGCCAGACGATTTTCGGCGAGTTCATCAGATATCCAGTGGGAAACACGATCTTTCCTTTTCGTACAAAGGCAAGTTGAACGAGGCGACGAAGGCCATTGTGCAATCCTTCGTCCTCTTCACCGAGCACAGAGATACTGCCCTCCTTTATGGTGATTTGATATCCTCCAGGGTGCAGACCAAGTTTGCTGACGCCACCGTCAACCTTGATAGGAGGACTTGAGGGATCGATCTTGGGAACCTGGAATCGGCGACTTAATCCACTCACTAAATCACCCTCCCAAAAGCGTACGTGCCCGGCTGGCCAACTAAAGTGGCCCGTATAGGTGAGCGTTCTTTCAAAGGTCAACTGATTGGCAGTTGGTCTAGGGACAAGTATCGGTATTCGTTCGCTTGGCGACAGGGCATCGGGAACAGGCGTCGTGACTAGCTGGACCTTTTCAGATTTTGGGCTTTCGACTTGAGTAGGATTGATTAGCCAATCGACATCAAATTGAACAGGAGTTTGTTTGCTAATGTCCAGCTTCATGGGACCAAGCCACCATATATCCTTTCCTGTAGCATAGTCTTGGCCGTAACCTCTGGCATCGAACAAGGTGGATGGCAATGACGTTGTTGCGACGACTTTTGCAAGAGGAGAATCAAACCGAAACTCCTTTGCGTCGTGGCCATACCTGCGACTCTCAAAGTCCCCCGGCCCAGAATAGTCATGTCCTCGAAGTGATCTTGCTGCAACACCGTCCAGGTTAAGAGTTCCCGCTTGAAGGCTTTGAGCTTCAATCAATCCTGCTCCGAGCTCGATTTCTGCCGGCTCGTCACCCATCCAGTGAAGATCATAATGAACCTTCAAATGGCTCCCTTCGCGGTGGTAGAGAATCTTCCCCGTCGCTTGACCATCGGCTCCGGCAAAGGTGACGCCTACCGTGTCAGGATCGATTCTCTTAACTTCCTGTCCGCCATTGTTGGAACTGTAATAGCCCTTAATCCAGCCGTTTTCGTAGTACTGAAATGATGAGCTACTGACGACTGGGACTCCAGACACGGTTAGTGATAGGCCGCTACCTGAACGGACGTCGAAGTCGAATACTGGCTTAGCTTGACCCGCAAAGAGAGCCAACAACAATGTCATCATTTCTACTCACCAACACAAAGTTTAGCCGCCGCCACTCTTCCTGGCACCGCGTTTTCCATTGCGGCTAGGATTTGTGGTATCGCGACTCAATCGGTTGGACGTCGGTTGAGACAAAGTTGGATCATCCAAATAGCTTTTTCGATACTTCATCCGCTTGATGATCTCTAATTCATAGGCAGCTAGCTCAGAAAAGTCAGTAATGGACGACTGTCTCGCAATGTCTGATACGACGCTCGTCAGGAGGTCAATATGTCCTGTGTTTACTTTGCGATCCATCAGGGTAGCCATGCCGGCTTCTGATTTCATGAAATCGGACACTTTGCCGCTGAGGGTTTGGTTACCCACAGTTATCGAGATTGTATCGTTGGACGGATAGAACTGACTTTTTGCAGATCGAATCTGAGCTGCGATAAAACTGTCACTCTTAAGTCCCGCGCGCTGGAAAACGGCGATGAGCCGTGCGTCTTCGATAATCTTTAGGTTGGCGTCGGGTCCAAAAAGTTCTGCACCGGTTTGTAGGTCAAGTACGTCGAGTAACCCAGTCGGACCGACGTCTATTCCAAACTGCCTGAGGTCCTTCTGAAAATCGTCGGGATCGTTATTCTTGTATTGCAAAAGCATCTCGCCTAACGAACCAGCACCCTCTTTTAGGCTTGCAAACTGAATGAAGCCCACCGATACAAAACCTGTGTCGTATGTGTTTATTGCATCGAATCCGCCCTCAAGAATGGATACCGCCCTCATGATTCTCGCTTCTGAATCAGATACATTTGCCAGCCGGAAGAGGTGATCCAGTCTCTCGGACGACATCTCTTTCACTGCTACGCCTTCCGAGTTGACTCCTTGCGAAAAACGGTAATAGGGGTATCGCGGATTGCTTACGCGAACGTTGTCTTGATAGGTCAGTGTGATGTCATCGAACGTAACATCCCGTTCCATCGGGACAGCGGCCTCGGCTAATCTGGGTGGATTCCCTGCCAATGCTAATAGGGCATCGGGAGCAGGTCCCGGTTGGGGAGGCGCTTCCGACGGAATCGTCTTGTCTGCTGCGGGAATTCGCTTACCTAGTAGTTTTTCATTCGCGTTCTGTGCCGTAACAAGTGCCTCCCATCGATCCCAGTTCAGCTTTGAGACGATCCATTTCTCCCAATCCGCTTGCTGTTCATTGGCAGGCTGGGCGTTCTGGGTTGGGGGTGCTGAGACTTTTCGCACCTTGTTGTAGTTCCACAACCAGGTGGATCCTCGAACTGTCAGTCGAACTTGCCACAGGCCTTTTTCGCTCGCAGTTGTTGGAACGGTAATGAGGTAGCGACCCGGTTGCGTCCAGTAGTTCAGGACTTGCGCTTTCTCATCGACTGTGAACTGCGGAGTAGCGGGAACCGGTGAGGAGCTGATCACCTGAGCAAAACAACACACCGCCGTTAATTGAATTCCGATTGTAACGAGAAGTCGCATCCTTGCCTCCTACTTATGCACTGTTCGAATCTAACAGTAACCGAATCGAAGTGCATCTCAGTTCGGCCACACCTTTGAGTAGGAAATGGCCGAATTCTATACACATTAGTCTAACCTGGAACTTTGGCCCGAGCAACTCTATAGTACGAAATTGCTTCGCGACACATCTTTCACAAGCACTGCCAGCCGTTTTTCGACGAGTAAAGCCGTGTAGTGAATCTCTTTTTGCTCAATTTCTGGAGCCTCGAACAGCACATCCTCTAGCAGCCTCTCCATGATGGTGTGAAGTCGCCGAGCTCCAATATTCTCGGTACGAGAATTAACTTCGGTGGCAAAGTGGGCGATGCTATCCAAGGCATCCTCACTAAATGTGATCGTTACCCCTTCCATTTCCAGGAGCCTGATGTATTGCTTAGTCAGTGCATTCTTGGGTTCAAATAGGATCCTTCTAAAGTCGGCCTCGTGGAGTGCGTCCAACTGCACCCGAATGGGCAGGCGACCTTGAAGCTCGGGAATGAGATCGCTCGGCTTAGACATGTGGAACGCGCCGGCCGCGATGAACAGAATGTGATCGGTTCGACAAGGCCCGAATTTTGTCTGAACGGTCGAGCCTTCAATGATCGGCAACAGGTCTCGTTGAACACCTTCTCTTGACACATCAGGTCCAGAACTTCCGCTCTTGCCGGCTACCTTGTCTAATTCATCCAAGAAAATAATCCCTGTCTGTTCGACACGGACGATTGCCTCCCGCTGAATAGCGGACTTATCGATCATCTTCTTCGCCTCATCATCAATGAGGCTCTCACGCGCCTCCTTAACCGTGATCTTTCGAGCGACGTGTTTTGACGGAAAGGGGCTGGCTAACTGATTTGTGTCAATGCCCATTTCTTCCATGCCGCCGGGTGTAAAGACCTGGAAGAACGGATTGCTGGACTCCTCAACGTAGATTTCAAGGATCATATCGTCATAGAGATCCTCGAGAACTTGGTTGTGTATTTCAAAGCGACGTGCAGCCCGCTTTTCAGGATCTTCTACAGTGAATCCGCTATAGAAGGGTGAGATTTCTTCGTTTGAATCCTCATGATCCAAAGGTTCGATGGGCAAATTTCGTTGCTTTTCCTCATCGATCATCTCGACGATCCGCTCGATCGCGCGCCGTTCGGCTTCGGGCCAGACCTCCTCCATCTTTTCCTTTTCGACGAGGCGAACTGAGGCAGCGGCAAGGTCTCGAATCATGGATTCGACGTCGCGTCCTACGTAACCTACTTCGGTGAATTTCGTTGCTTCAACCTTGATGAAGGGCGCTCGTGCAAGTTGCGCTAAGCGTCGGGCAATTTCGGTTTTGCCAACTCCAGTTGACCCAATCATTAAAATATTTTTGGGGAGGATGTCCTCTCTTTCGTCGGCAGGAAGTCGGAGTCTCCTGAAACGGTTTCGCAATGCAACTGCTACGGCTCGCTTGGCGTTGGCCTGACCTACGATATATCTGTCCAGCTCGGCGACGATTTGGCGAGGCGTCAACTCTTCGATGGGCAAACTCATGAGCTAGAACTTACCTGTCTTCAGTACCTAGCCGCCCAAAGCTAAACTTGATCAGCTTTTAGATTCCGCAACCAAGAATGGCAATATGCAAAGAGGCTCTTTTTAGATAGGCCATATACGTGCCACAGGGCTCCTTCCGTTCGATCTTGCCCCTTCAAAGTACGCATGATATTTTTCGCGGGAGATTCGTTGGCTAGCTCGTGTAAGAACTCACCTAGAGAAGCTTCGCCCTTACGTGATGCCAAGTATCGACCGATCCAGCCCGCTTGTTGGTATGCACGCCAGACATCCTCTTTCCTACTTTCGTCATCCGTATGTTCAGTCAAGACCGATTCCAGCTGACGATCGGTGAGCCAAGTTTCATGGACCTCACAAAACAACTGCCATGTTTCTCGATCAAACTGTCGCTCGACAAGAACGGAAATAGCTTCCTCAACCCACCTCGGAGCATATTCTTCTGCGATGTTCGTACTAATCACGTGGGCATATTCGTGTGCCACAGCTTGGCAGAACTCCACTGGATCGTCTAAAAGGTAGTTCGGTAAACAGATCTTCTCAAAGTTTTCCTTACTGACGCAATATCCATAAGGGTTTGCCGCCCAAGGAGCATCGGTTTCCTCGGCAAGTATTGCTAGGTGGGTCGTGTCCCAACGCGTGGTGTAAGAGCCTTTCGTTTTCGCCGCTGACATTTCAAGTTTACCCGCCGGCTCCTTTTGCGATGAGGGCATCGGCCTGGGTGTCGACTCC
>JBBQZV010000046.1:0-14092 GCA_038207365.1 Fimbriimonadales bacterium
AGCAACGAGGCCGATCCAATCTGGACGAGTTGTAATAATTTGTTGATGCCAGATCTCAGATTGCGAGCGCGTATTCGTGAAGATCAGACACGTGCCACTCTCTTCGATCGCTTCGATCACCGCTGGAATCATGGTCGTACCAAAATGTCCCGACCACGGAAATCGCGAAATGTTCGGTGGAAGCACCGAGTCGATAACCAGCTCCTTGGAGACATGGCCGAGCACCATCGAACCTGAGCGACCGACACCGAGTAGCGCCTCTAGGGCATTTCCGAGGTTGCCAAGAGTTGCCGAAACGCCCCAGGTCCTCACGTTTGGCTGTAGCTGGCGAATGTGGGCAAGAGCCAACTCGGTCTGCACGCCTCGCTTGGTTGACATCAACTCGTGCCACTCGTCAACCACGATGCACCTCAGGTCAGCAAAGAGTTCAGAAGCGTCCTCCCGTGTGAGCATGAGGGTCAAGCTCTCTGGTGTCGTGATGAGTGCAGTTGGTAATTGTTCGTTCTGTTTCCTCCTCAAGCTCTGGGAGGTATCCCCTGTTCGTGTTTCCACGGTCCAAGGAATTCCAAGTCCTTCGAGAGGAGCCCTAAGGGAAAGCTCAGTGTCCGCAGCAAGAGCTCGTAATGGCGTGATCCATAGCACGCGTAAACCGGGTGCGTCGCTTCGCTTGGCCTTTTCCACTGGAACAGTCTCGTGCTCGCTAAGCCATTCACCCAGTGGACCCATCCAGGCCGCAAGCGTCTTTCCCGTGCCTGTAGCCGAATGAATGAGACCGCTTTTGCCCGATAGGTAAGCTTCCCAAACCTCAGTTTGAAAGTCAAAAGCTGACCAGCCTTGCGATTGAAACCAGGCTTTGAGGCGGTTAATCATGGCTTTGCGCGTTGCCCTCGAGTAAGCCTCCGCGAAGTTGTTGATCTCATCTGTAAGCAGCGCATAGGTGCCCAGATCGGGCTTCCAATCGTGAAATTACCCCCAAAACCGAGTCAATTGGGCTTCTTTTCGACTGGTTAGGTAAACTTTTGTCTATGTTCTTGGACGAAGCGGTAGTAACGTTTACCTCAGGCCGCGGTGGGTCGGGGGCAGTCAGTTTCCATCGCGAAAAGCATGTCCCGCGTGGCGGTCCTAATGGCGCAGATGGTGGTCGCGGTGGCGACCTTATTCTTGTAGCAGACCGAAATCGGCGAACACTCTACGATCTCAAGCTTCAACAGCATTTGGAAGCGGGAGATGGTGGGCACGGTGTTGGCAACAAGCGCGGTAAAGATGCGAAAAATGTTGAAGTTAAGGTCCCCATTGGGACGGTAGTTACCAATACTCAAACGGGCGATGTCGTCGTGGATATGGCCACGAATGGAATGCGATACGTCCTTTGTCAGGGCGGAAAAGGTGGTTTCGGAAATGCCCACTACACGAGTAGTGTGCGACAGGCACCGAATTTCGCTCAAAAAGGGGCTCCTCCTGAGAGAATCATTGCAAGCCTTGAACTCAAGTTGCTTGCGGACGTTGGCTTAGTTGGGTTGCCAAACGCAGGAAAGAGCACGCTTATCTCTCGAATCAGCGGGGCCAAGCCCAAGATCGCGGACTACGCATTTACAACGATCATCCCCAACCTTGGTGTGGTTCACTACCAAGACGACACCTTTGTCGTAGCCGATATGCCTGGGCTCATTCAGGGCGCAAGCATGGGCGTTGGACTCGGGCACCAGTTCTTGAAACATGTCGAACGCAACCGCGTACTCGTTCACGTTGTGGACTGTTATCCTGGGGACGATTCAGATCCTGTTGCAAACTATTACACGATCGAAGACGAGCTCAGGCTCTATTCGGAAGTTGTTTGGGCACGTCCGCGAATCATTGCACTCAACAAGGTTGATGTCATTCCTTCAAGTGAATTTAACGCCCTGCGCGAGCGCTTCGAAGCCATTGGCAAACCCATGTTCCCGATCTCCGGCTTTACCGGTCAAGGACTACCTGAACTGCTTCGCGAAATTTCTGAAACTCTGGCAGCTACGAAGCCGGAAGATGACATACCCATGTTGTTGCCGGCTATTAAAGCAACCTTTGATCTCGCGTTCGAAGTTGAGGAAGTTGCAGACGGTTACCTTGTAACTGGAAAACGCATTGAGCGACTGGTAGCTATGACGGATCTTGGCAACGACGAGGCGGTGAGGTACCTTCATCGCAGATTAGAGCGAATCGGAGTCATCGAAAAGTTACGAAACCACGGCGCGCAAGAGGGAGACACCGTATCGATTGGTGAAGTGTCCTTTGCATTCACGGATGAACAATGAGAATTGGAATACTAGGCGGCACATTTGATCCACCGCACAACGGACATTTGCAGTTGGCAAAGGCTGCTCTTTCGGAACTCCAGTTGGACGAAGTCATTTTTCTTCCTGCCAACCGAAACCCGCTGAAAACGGGTCGCATCCAAGCTTCGAGTAAACATCGTCTGGGCATGGTGGAGCGACTCATCAAGAGCGAACCGCAGATGAGCTACAGCGACATGGAGATCACTCGGGGCGGGTCAAGTTTTACCGTAGACACCATTGGTGAACTTCAGATGGTTCGGCCAGCCGAATACTGGTTCCTAATGGGAGCCGATACTTTAAGAAATATCGGGGAGTGGAAAAACCCTATTCGCTTGATGAAACTTTGCCGGTTAGGTGTCGCCGTTCGCCCACCCATATTAGTGGACGACGTGCTCGCAAAAGTACCGGAAGAGTTCAAAGGCAAAGTTGACATCATCGAGATGCCCCCCACAGACATCTCCTCAACTCACATCAGAGACCGAGTTTTCCAAGGGCAGAACGTTAGCTCGTGGACACCTAAAGAGGTCTTGCAATATATCCAAGCAAATAAGTTGTACCAAAACGCATGACAGCTGAAGAAAAAGTAGAAAAAATAGCAGAAGCCGCCGACGACATGAAGGCGGAACAGATTGAGACCCTTGACGTGCGAGAGAAGACCTCCGTCGCTGAATACTTTATTGTATGCAGCGGAACGAGTGATCGCCACATTGAAGCCATTGCCGAGCGCGTTGCTGAAAAGCTTGCCATCAGCAAAATTAAGCCCCTCAGAATCGAAGGCGAGCGAAGCGGCTGGGTACTTCAAGACTACGGCGACGTGATCTTTCACGTGATGAAAGAAGAACAACGCCAGTTTTACGATTTGGAGACCCTATGGAAGAATATGGGCGTCGATCCCAATCTTCCGAAGTAGAAACGCCTAGATTGAATCCATCCAAGTGAAAATCAAAGATCACCTTCTTTGATTTTCGCTACACTTCTTAACGTGCTCCTGATCGCGATTCTTGGTCTTTCTGCCGCCTTGGCTGCCGACGTACCCCTCACGTTTTGCTGCGATTCTCAAAACGACTTGTTGAGAATGCTCCGTCGAAGCGGAACGCATGTTTCCAACTTCCCTACTGTTCGCGAAGCGCTTGAGCACTCTGCAATCGGTTCCGGAGTTTGCCTGCTCAATGGCGAACAGCCGTCTCCCGAGCTCTTATCCATTGCCCATTCCAAATCTCTGAAAATCTATTTAGAGCTCAACGCACAGGATGTTGGGACCGCCAAGACGAAACAGATTGAATGGGAGAGGGTCATTACCACCTCAGCGGTATTCGGCGAAAAGCTCAACTTCGGACGAATCCTGAGCATTGGAAGACCGAAAATGGTCGTAGGTCAAGCCGAGAACCCTTTGCTGGTCGTGGGAAGGGTGGCTGGTTTCGACACTCTCGCTTTCGGAATGCCGAAAACCACCGATCCGCTTCTTTGGCAGGAAAACGCCACCATGTTGGTCGCAGCAGTTCCGCTTTCCAACTGCATGAAGGCTCGTTTCGCACCTGCAAAGTCCTGGCAACCCGTTCTGAAATACATCGTTACCTGGCTTGGGGCGCCAAAACTTGCTGATTCGATCAAGTGGATTCCTGAAGTCGTTCCTCGATATGGAATGTCAGATAGAGTTCCGGCGCAGCTTGAAGTAGAGGCGATGAAGCGAGCGGCAAATTGGTTCATGAACGCTGGTCTCATGGTGTCCAAGGACGGGCTTAAGCGTTACCAAGCTGCCGATCAATATAACGACCGTGTGGGTCCAGGGCCAGACGATAACGGAACCGGTGAGTTGGGGATACTGGAAGGTTTTTCTTCGGCTATCGATTCCCTCGGAGAGCAGCCCGTTCGTTACTATCGACGCGCTGATTGCAACGCAGAATCTGCAATGGCCCTAGCCCTTACCGGCAACAGAAAACAGCGAGCAGTCGCCTATCGAATTGCGGACTTTATTGGCTCCAAAAGCCGGGTCATCCACGACGATCCGTCGAAGCAGTCCTATGGTTTGGTTGGTTGGAACGATCAACCAAGTAACTCGGGAAACTTCTATGGCGATGACAATGCCCGGTACGTCCTGGGTCTGATTGGTTCGGCAGGTGCGCTCAACGAATCCAAATGGGATCGCCAAATTCTAAAGTGCATTCTTGCCAACTTCCGAACAACCGGTGTGAATGGATTTAGGGGCGATAACCTTTTGGAAGGTGATATTGAGAATCAAGGCTGGCGGCATTTTTACGAGGCAAAGACCGTAAACATGGCCCCACATTTTGAAGCCTACATGTGGGCGCTTTACCTCTGGGCCTACCAAAAGACGGGCTACAAACCCCTCTACGACCGCACGCTGAAGGCAATCGAACGCACTGTAAAAGCTGGCGATACAGAATGGACTTGGACGAACGGGGTCCAGCAGGAGCGTGCGAGGATGCTTCTGCCTCTCTCTTGGCTCGTAAGAACCAGTGACACTCCGGAACATCGTAAGTGGCTAATCGATGCGGTTAGAAAAGTCATCCTGAAGCAGCAAGCATGTGGTGCCATTCAGGAGGAAATTGGAGACCTTTCACGAGGAATTGCGGGTCCCCCTAGATCAAACGAGGCATTTGGGACCGGCGAAACACCCTTGATTCAAGAGAATGGAGATCCGCTTGCCGACATGCTGTACACCACCAACTTCGCATTCCTTGGCCTACACGAAGCTGCATCGGTCCTAAACGATCCTGAAACCTCGATTGCTGAGAACAAGCTTGCCGAGTTTCTTTGCCGAATCCAAATCAGAGCTGATTCAAGGCCCAAATTAAACGGAGCTTGGTTTAGAGCCTTTGATTTCGGAGACTGGGATTATTGGGCTAGTAATGCCGACTTGGGCTGGGGTGCATGGAGCATCGAAACCGGTTGGAGCGTATCCTGGATCGCGTCGGTGCTTGCGCTCCGAAACCGTCACCAGGCTTTTTGGGACATCCACCCCAAGTTCAAGGCAGATTCTAGCCTAGTGACGGAAATGCTATCTAGTTCTTCGCGGTGATTCCACCCACGTACAACGTATTGTCTCCGTCAGTAGATCCGATCATTCCTGTAATGTCAATGACGATCATCTGCTTAACCTGAGCAAGGTCCAATACAGCATTTTTGTCTGGAGAGTCATCGGCAATGGTCAAACTGGACATGGGGATAACAAGAGTTTTTGATTTAGCCATTCCCGGAACGTCTACAAGCGCTTTAAATTTCGCACCATTGACCTGTTCGAGTTGAACTATGAGCTGGCACGGCTTAGTTGAACCAACTTCAAAAATGATGTTTTTCTTCCCCGCTAGCGCTCCAACCTTGATCGGGTGAACGACCCCATTAATGTGGCCCGGACTAGTGTGGTAATCCACTTTGAGCCATTTTCCTGGAAATGGGCTGTCTGTTACGACTTCCATGGGTCCAACACCGAATCCCATCCAACCCACCTGTGGACGTGAATAGTTATCGGCTCGGAATGTTGAACTGTCTTCAGTAAACCCATCTTTGACCTTAGTAGGCGAAAACTCGAAGTCTGATACATAGATCTTTCGAGGCCCCATTGTTACACCTAGGATTTCTGAAAACTGCTGGTTTTGTGCCATGTAAGATTCAGCATCAATCACGGCAATAGTCTCAACTTGGTCAGGATCTAATTTGCCATCTGGGTCCTTAGGAGCGTCTGCTTCGGTTGCAATCAGAAAATCGGACATGGCGAACTGCACTTCTTGCCACTGATTCTTGACAACATGGCAAATAGCCGAATAACGGCCGCCATCTTTCTCGCTTAACATCACGACCACCGATGTGCCGTGGTCTGATCGAAGCCAAAAGTGAATTGAATTCATCTTGGCCAATTTGCCTGCACCAACAGTTAGGCCGGCAAAACTAACCTGCCCCATACCGATCTTGTAGCCGAATGCCAGAGTGCCAGGACTTGACTTCAGTAGTGCCTTGTCGTAAATAGCCTCTACTTTTGCCCCTTCACCCTGGATCTGCATGGCAGTCCATCCCTCGGTACCTCTGTCAAACGTGTTGTGAGGCAGCACCGAATCCTGGTTCCCGGCAGTGACGATCAATCCAAGGATGAGTGGCGTAATCATAGCAAAGATAGAGACAGTTGAAACTACTTTTAGGTTGCGATCAACTGTCTCTGCACCACGGTAAACTTATCTTATAGAAGTCACTCGAAGCCATTCACTGCCCAGTTTTTTCTGTTCAGGAGTGGCATCGGAGTCTCGCTCCACGCTATAGATGTTTCGAGTCAATGAAGCGGGTATCACTTCTACTTCTTTGATCACATCGCCGCGCTTAAGCTTTATCCGTACAGCCGATCCTGGCGGAAGATCCTTGGAGAGCTTGGTGAACGACGCTTGCATGGCACGGGTTGTCTCGCCTGCTATGGCTGTTCCGTTGAGGGATAAGATGGTGTCTGTAACTTGGATCTTCCCTTCCGCGTTGGATCGGACGGAGTTAACGGTAAGTCCCGTTGCACCAGGGAATCCACCGGCGCTAAACCCGAGGTCGGTGTATGGTTCTGGCTTGATATTGAGTTTAAGGCCGACTTTGTGGAGCGTATCTTCTAGCGCCATTCCATCGCCTTTCATTACGATTCGATCGTAAACAGGAGCCATCTCTTCACCGCCAAAGTGAATCACCTGATTTCGGATTTCATCTTCTTTGAAACCAGGCTTGTCGTTTCGGCAGAGCTCCCATAAAGCGTGCTCAACATCATCAAGTGAGTGCTTATTCTGAGTGTGATGACGAAGTTCGATGTCCAAGCACATGCCCGCTAACCAGCCAAGATTGTAATAGCTGAGCAAATAACCGTTGCTATTTCCGCGGCCATTGTTTGTCTCGTCAACGCGAAGACTTGCCTCGTTTGGACCAACTTGAGTATGCGCAGGGTTGTTTTTGACCGTCTGGATATTGGCCGCAATGGTAGCGAAGAAAGAAGCGTCGTCAAGTCCTTTGTATCGATGGGGAAGCAAGAATGCAAAGTAATCGGTAACGCCTTCAAGCCACCACAAAGCACCTGTCTGAGGCAGTTTGGTGTAGTCAAACGGGCCGAGTGGTAACGATCGGATGCGCTTTACGTTCCATAGATGGAAGAACTCGTGTGCGAGAACGGACTTGGCACGAGGGCCAACTCCTGAGGCTAGAGAAATCTGAGTACTGCTTAGATGCTCGAGTCCACCAGCGCCGTCTGGTGAATCCATGACCGAGAAGTGCCAAACATATTTGTCGTACGGTGCTTTGCCACCGAAGAAGTCCGTTTCTCCGTCGCTGACGAATTTACATGATTGGATCAATGCAGCTCGATCAACCTTGCTCTTGGCCGCTCCTCGAAGCACAATCCAGTGGGTTTTGCCCCGGCTTACATAGCTGTCGACTGTAAGCTCGCCTGTGCTGACTGGGTTGTCTGCAAGAACATCGTAGGTTTTCGCAGTATAGATATTGCTGCCGGTTCGCGTTTCGTTTAATCCTACGTAGACGGGCCAACCTTGAGGTGTATGGACATCCAGTTCGCACTTCTCTAATCGCCGGTTGACCTCATACAGGTAGGTGGTCGCTCCTCCCCAGTGGACCGCGCCATCAATGGGTCGCGAAGCGATGTCGTACGAAATCGTCATATTCTTCGCAGGCGCTACATTCCAAGTTTGTACTTTTATTGACGCGGTCTTGTTGATGAGCCCGTCTTTGTACTTCTTCTGGATCTCTTCGACGACGACGTCAATTGGAATCACCTTCCCTTCCGGGTCAACGGCGACTAGGTTCTTAACGTTCTTGAAGTTTTCGTTGAGGAAGTACGCCCCAGGCATCCAATTGGGCATTTGTAGCTTGGCGCCGTTCGACGTATGGTCAAGCTTCATGACAACGTGAAGTGTTCCAGCTTCGGGAAGAACATCGACGCGGTACTTAATTTCAGCTGAGGCAGAACTAACTAAGCTCAATCCAGCCAAAAGAAGTGAGGATCCCGACATTAAGCGGCGGTAGCTACGGCTATTCAAGCAAGTCATTACCATCAAGGTTTCACCTTAGCCGCAAAAGCTTCGTCGACGCAAGATGCCCCTCATATTTGAACGGTTAAGTTGGTTCGACTCCAAAAAGGAGTGTCTTCAATTGAGTCTAGAGTGATATTATCGAACCATGAGAAAGTTTGCCATGTGTTTGTGTGGTGCTATTGCGTTAATCGGTTGTTCCCACCCGACCACGGGAGTAGTAGGCTCATGGCGATCGAGCAAGCTTTTGGTTGTTTTCAAGCCCGATAAGACCTGGAATGTCGTCGGAATCAACATGGATTCGGGCACGTGGGACCAGAGCGGATCGCAAGTAACCCTTACGCCAACAAAGATACAGGGACAAACTCAGGCCCAATACCGCGATAAAGCCAAGGGTGGCGATGCGACAAAGCATGTGCAGGTACTCCAGCAGATCGATAAGGCGTTCTCCCCCTTCATTTTGACCTTAGACGGTAACGAAACCCACATGAAAGATCCCGGCGGCATCGTCGGAGATCTGACTCGTCAAGCTTCCTAGCCCTTCGTCATTGAAAACGATGACGCGGAACCTGCGACTACCGCGCAATCAGCGTCTGAAGCACACTTTATTCAATAGAATTGGGGTGCTAATCAGATGGTTAAGGAATTAACGGGCGACGAGATTGATCAACTGCTGGATACGGTTATGGTCGCCCATCTCGGGTGCCAAGCAAACGGCAAGGTTTATGTTGTGCCCATAAGTTTCGTGCGAGAGGGTAACACTTTGCTTGGACATACCACTGAAGGCATGAAAGTCGATTTCATGCGTGAAAACCCAGAAGTCTGTGTGCAGGTCGAGCAAATCAAAGACCTTGGTGAATGGGAAAGCGCCATCTTGTGGGGAAAGTTTAAAGAACTCCAAGGCCCAGATGAGATCGTCGCCATGATTCATCTCATTGACCGATATGGACCCGTTTTCGACATGATTCCTAAAGGCGACCAGCGAGGTCGAGACATAGCTCCTCCTCGGTTGGACGGAAAGGCAGCTAATCACGTTGTCTATAAAATCGTCTTTTCCGAGCGAACGGGCCGAGCTGAGTATCCAAACGCTTCGATAAGCTAGGCACTCACCAGCTTCGCCGTTTCGATTGCAATCTGCTTCTCTTCGTCCGTCTTGATGACCCAAACAGACGGCGTCTTTGTGGTCGTCAGACAAACGATCTTGTCTGGTGCAAGTATGGGAAGTTCCGGATCAATTCCCAAGCTCGATAGTTTGTGACAAACACGATTTCTCATATCGGCAGAGTTCTCGCCGATCCCTCCTGAGAAGATCAATGCGTCCAGACCACTCAGGGCCACAAAGTACGAACCGATGTACTTCGCAACTCGATAAGCAAAGGCATCGAGAGCGAGTTCTGCCGCTGCATGACCTTCCTTCGCTTTGGCCTCAAGCACCCTAACGTCGGCGGAAACGCCGGAAAGTCCAAGCAAGCCCGAGTCGTGATTCAAAAGGTAGTCCACCTCTTGGTGAGAAAGGTGTTGCTCGCGGAGTAAATACAGTACGGCTCCCGGGTCGATGTCCCCACAACGAGTTCCCATAATGAGCCCCTCCAGCGGAGTCATTCCCATACTTGTATCGATGCTTTTACCGTCAAGAATGGCGCAGATACTCGCCCCGCTCCCCAAATGACAGGCGATCACCTTCCCTTTCTCGGTACCTCGAGCTTTCGATAACTGATCGGTGATGAATTGGTAGGAGATCCCGTGGAAACCAAATCGACGTACGGGAAAATCACTTCCCGTGGTCGCAGGAACGGCATAGGTTGCGGCGGCTTCTGGAATGTCACGATGAAAAACTGTGTCGAACACCGCCACGACAGGCACTTGCGGTCGATTACGACGAGACACCGCAATCGTTTCCAGGTCCCTCGAATTGTGAAGGGGCGCTAACGGAGCCAGCTTCTCAATTCCTGAGTAGACGCCTGCGTCGACGAGCACGGGCCCGTCAAAGGTTGTGCCGCCATGAACCACACGACACCCAATCGCTGCGAGATCTCCAACGTGCGACAGTACCAACTCAACCGCCGCGTCGAGTTTGATGGACCCAACGGACTTGCGTTCAACTTCTCCACCTTCGAACGCCATTTCAAGAACACCATCGTCCGTGCCTAGGCGGTCGACTTTCCCGTGCATGACCTCCTTATCGGAGGTCATGTCGAATAGACCGAACTTGAGCGTGGAACTGCCTGGGTTGAGGGCGAGGATTCTCACGATGGGTCGGGCCAAGTCCAATTGGCAATTTCAGGCATGTCTATTCCATGCTCACAGATGTATCGATGGTGTTCAAACAAGTGGTCGCGCATCGACTGACTAACGTAAGCCGCATGATAGCCAAGGGAAGGCACTCGGGCGATCACGTCCTGAACAAGGTTAAATCGGTCGATTCGATTCTTGACGCACATATCGAATGGAGTTGTTGTCGTACCCTCTTCGATGTAGCCTCGAACGTGAATATTGTCGTGATTATGTCGCCGATAGGTCAGTCGGTGAATCAGCCATGGATATCCGTGATAAGCGAAGATGATCGGCTTATCCGTCGTAAATAACTCGTCGAATCGATCATCGCTCATTCCATGAGGGTGCTCCGACGCTGTCTCTAGAACCATTAGATCGACAACGTTAACCACTCGCACTTTGAGGTCGGGGCATTCTTTTCTCAGGATTGCAGCCGCAGCAAGCACCTCCAAAGTGGGTACATCACCTGCGCAAGCGAGCACCACATCGGGGTCACAACCCTCGTCATTACTTGCCCAAGTCCAAATGCCTGCTCCTGCTGTGCAATGGTCAATGGCTTCCTCGATGTTCAGGTATTGAAGCCCCGGCTGTTTGCCCGCGACAATGACATTTACGTAGTTACGGCTCCGTAGACAGTGGTCTCCCACCGAGAGAAGTGTGTTGGCATCGGGGGGCAAATAGACGCGCACGATCTCCGATTTCTTGTTGACCACGTGGTCAATGAAGCCAGGGTCTTGGTGGGAGAAGCCATTATGGTCTTGCCGCCAAACGTGCGAAGTCAGCAGATAGTTGAGCGAGGCGATGGGCCGTCTCCAAGGGATACCACGTGTCACTTTGAGCCACTTCGCATGTTGATTGAACATGGAATCGACGATATGAATGAACGCCTCGTAGCAGGAGAACAGTCCGTGCCTTCCGGTGAGTAAGTACCCTTCCAGCCAGCCCTGACAGTTGTGCTCGCTGAGGACCTCCATCACGCGGCCATCGCGCGACAGTTCCGCGTCGTCATTCTCTTCTATGGCTTCCATCCACGTTCGACCCGTCACTTCTAGAACGTCTCCGAGTCGATTCGAGGCGGTTTCGTCTGGCCCAAATAGTCTGAAGTTTCGCTGGTCGGCGTTCAGCGCCATCGTATCCCGAAGGTAGGCACCAAGTAGCCTAGTCGACTCATACGACTTCTGCCCCGGCTTGTCCAACTTAAGTGCATAGTCCGTGAACTTCGGAAGCTTCAAATCACGAAGCAATTCTCCGCCGTTTGCGTGAGGGTTGGCGCTCATCCGTTGCTTACCAACAGGTGCCAAGTCCTTGAGATTCTGAAGCAAGCTTCCGTGCTCGTCAAAAAGCTCTTCAGGTCGATAACTCTTCAGCCAGGTTTCCAGGAGAGCCAGATGCTCGGGTTTTTCTAGCTTGGTGAGCGGAACTTGGTGGGACCGCCAGTTGCCTTCGGTCTTCTTGCCGTCGACCGTGGCGGGTCCAGTCCAACCTTTGGGAGTGCGAAGAATAATCATTGGCCAACGAGGACGCTCGGTGACATTTTCCTCGCGAGCGCACCTTTGAATGTCCTTGATCTTCCTGAGTGCGAGGTCCAAAGTCGATGCCATAAGTTGGTGCATCGGTAGCGGATCACTCCCCTCAACAAATAGAGGTTCGTAACCGTAACCCGTAAACAGCGCTTCCACTTCCTCCTTTGGCATGCGACTCAGGATAGTTGGGCTGGCAATTTTGAACCCATTCAAGTGAAGAATGGGAAGGACTGCCCCATCGGTAGCCGGATTAAGAAATTTGTTCGAATGCCATGACGTCGCAAGCGGTCCTGTTTCCGCTTCCCCATCTCCCACAACGCAGAAGACCGTTAGGTCCGGATTGTCGAAAGCGGCTCCGAACGCATGGGATACCGCGTAACCCAGCTCCCCACCTTCGTGGATCGAGCCAGGAGTTTCGGGTGCAACGTGGCTCGGGATGCCGCCTGGGAACGAGAACTGCCTGAACAGTTCCTTCATCCCCAAAGTATCTTCGGTAATTCTCGAATAGACCTCGCTGTAGGTTCCTTCGAGGTAGGCGTTTGCCACCATTCCCGGCCCACCGTGTCCTGGACCGCATATGTAGAGCGCCTGCAAATCGTGTTGTTTGATCGCCCGGTTAAAGTGAACGTAGAGGAAATTTAAACCTGGTGTTGTCCCCCAGTGCCCAAGAAGCCTTGGCTTCACGTGCTTAAGTTCCAGCGGAGTTTGGAGTAATGGGTTGTCCAGTAGGTAGATCTGGCCGACCGATAGGTAGTTGGCCGCCCTCCAATAGGCGTTTATGGATTCGAGTTCGTTAAGGGTGAGCTCTTGCTTGGACATCGTCTGCATTTCCATGGGATTCAATTCTCTTGGGACAACATGATAAATCCCTCGGCCTTTGAAGGCCGAAGGATGGGGTGGGAGGAACGGTTAGGTATTCGATCAAGGTCGAAGAATGAGTACGGAATGGGGTGTGTTTACAACCTGTCGCAGAGTAGAGCTTCCGATAAAGAGCCGGTCCATAAAGCCGTGACCTTGGGCACCCATAATCAGCAATTCCGACTCGTTGAGCTTCATCTGACGATCAATGACGTCGCCAAGTTCACCTATAACGACCTTAAACTCGGCTTCGATACCGGCTTCTTTAAGATGCTCGATCATGCGAAGGCTCTTTGCTTCCATGAACTTGCGGAAGTCATCTTGCTCCGCCTCGTTCGCACCTTCCATCATTTCGTGCTCAAGGGCAGTCAGAAGGATGAGCTTCTTGAATCCTTTGGGCTCCATGCGCGCCAACATCAAAATCGCATCGTCTGCATACTTCGAATGGTCAGTGGCCAAGGTAGCCGTCACTTGGCCAAAGGTGGGCACCTTTCCCTTAGCGATGAGGACGGAGTGTTTGGAGCCGATCGCGAGGGCTCGACCGACGCTGCCAAAGAAGAAGCTTCCGTACTTTGATTTCTGGGTCGATCCAATGGCTAGGATGTCGGCATGGATGGCATCCGCCCGATCAATGAGAGACGGTGCAGGCATGCCAACAAAGGTGTTTATCGCCGAGACCTTAAGCTTGAAGTTTTGGGCAAGCTCTTCTGCGTTGAGCAGAATGCGATCATCGGTATCGCGTTGGATTTCCGCAACCTGTGCCGTCCACGCGAAGGACTCGGGTGGGGTCAATCCCGAAAGTTCGTCGATGTGCAGAAGGTCAACTTCTGTACGGGGAAACTCGAGTCGACCGATGAAGTTCAAAGCCGATTCATAGAGTCCATTTACGTCAACACCAATGACAGCTTTCATACCTTCATTCTGCATAGTAAATGAGACTGAGTGGTAGTCCTTATTATTAGGTCCCCCTCACGATGTCAACGAAACGTGGGACATCCAGGTTTCCAACATTTCTTGCCTGAATCCGTCCCTTTTAAGGGTATATTTTCTCACGCTTGCCGATGTAGCTCAGTGGTAGAGCAGCTGTTTCGTAAACAGCAGGTCG
>JBBQZV010000047.1:0-12947 GCA_038207365.1 Fimbriimonadales bacterium
GAGCTTCTCATCGATCCCATATTGGTCTCCAAACCGCTTGAGCTTTTCGCTATGCCCGCTAATCAGTGCCACGAGCTTTGAATTGGTGCAGTGTGCAAAAGCAGGCATGATCTGGTTTGTGGCATAGCTTCCCAGACCCAAAATGGCCCAACCGACTGTCGGACCTGAATTCTCCTTGACAAAGCTCAAGGGAGAGAGCGTGGCGGCAACCATTCCCGCAAGAGCTTCGCGTCGCGTAATTTCTAGTGGCATTACTTCCATTGTAATTCACCAGCGAATTGTCGGAACCAACAACTCGACGTTTGGTCTTACTAGTGGCTACAACTTGTCTGGAAATCGAATCGATCCTTGCAACCCAGAGGGAACGTTTCGAGTAGAATAATTGTATAACTAGGTATTGAGTCCATTAGGCTCAAGTGGTTTGATTCTATAAGAGTAAGTGCAGAGGAAAATAAGAGTGGGAAAAACAGTAGGAATTGACTTAGGGACAACCAATTCGGTTGTAGCGGTAATGGAAGGCGGCGAACCGGTTGTAATTAGCACCTCGGAAGGCTCCCGAACCATGCCCAGCGTCGTTGCATTCAAGCAGAATGGCGAGCGGCTAGTAGGAGTGACGGCAAAGCGACAGGCCGTCGTAAATGCGGACAACACGATCTATTCCATTAAGCGATTTATGGGACACACGGTCGCTGAAGTTCAGGAAGAAGTCAGCCGAGTTGGCTACAAAGTCAAATCGGGCAAGAATAACCAGGCGGTTGCGGTTGTACCTGCACTTGGAAAGGAACTGACTCCAGAAGAAGTTTCCGCAATGATTCTTCAAAAGCTCAAGGCGGATGCCGAGGCTTACCTTGGAGAAACGGTAGATCAGGCGGTCATTACCGTGCCCGCGTACTTCAATGACGCCCAGCGAACCGCGACAAAGAACGCCGGCGAAATCGCAGGCTTGAAGGTTCTCAGAATCATCAACGAGCCAACGGCAGCTTCCTTGGCGTACGGTTTGGACAAGAAGGCTAACGAGACCATTCTTGTTTTTGACTTGGGCGGCGGAACTTTTGACGTATCCGTTCTCGACGTCGGCGAAGGAGTTTTCGAAGTTCGAAGCACAGCTGGAGACAGCCACCTTGGCGGCGATGACTACGATAACAAGATCGTCGATCACCTGGTATCTGAGTTCCGAAAGGATCAGGGCGTCGATCTCAGCAAGGACCGAGCCGCAATTCAGCGACTTCGAGAAGCTGCAGAAAGAGCAAAGATCGAACTTTCAAATCAGATGTCGACTCAGATCAATCTCCCGTATTTGACGGCGGTAGACAATGAGCCGAAGCATATGGATTACAACTTGACGCGAGCCAAGTTCGAAGAGTTGACTGCAGATCTTATGACTCGAGTCCGAAAGCCTTTCAATCAGGCTCTTGAGGACGCAAAGCTAAAGCCCGGCGATATCAACGAGGTCATCCTTGTTGGTGGTTCGACCCGTATGCCACAGGTTCAGGAGTTGGTCAAGAAGTTGACTGGCAAAGAGCCCAATCGCTCAGTCAATCCCGATGAAGTCGTGGCTGTTGGTGCAGCTATTCAGGCCGGCGTGTTGGGTGGTGAAGTCAAAAACATCGTCCTGCTCGACGTCACGCCGCTTTCGCTCGGAGTGGAAACTCAAGGCGGAATCTTTGATAAGTTAATTGAGCGAAACACGACCATCCCGACCAAAAAGAGTCGAGTCTACACAACTGCTGCAGATAACCAGCCTGAGGTAGAGATTCACATTCTTCAAGGTGAGCGACCGATGGCTCGCGACAATAAGAGCTTGGGGCGATTCCATCTAGCAGGCATTCCGCCATCTCCAGCACGAGTCCCACAGATCGAAGTAACGTTTGATATTGATGCCAACGGCATCCTGAATGTCAGCGCACAAGAAAAGGGAACCGGATCGAAGCAGAGCATTACGATTACGGGTAGCGGAAACCTCAATCGTGGCGAAATCGATCGCATGGTCGATGAAGCCGAGATGAACGCTGAAAGTGATCGAAAGCAGCAAGAACTGATCGAGTTGAAGAACAAGGCAGAGAGCCTTGCTTACCAAACGGAAAAGACCCTCAAGGAAGCTGGCGACAAGGTTGACGAAGCCGCACGTCAAAGTGCTACTGAGAAGATTGAAGCGCTTCGAAAGGCCGTTCAGGGTGGAGAAGAGTCCGAAATCCAAGCTGCGTTCAACGCCCTGGAAACGGAAAGTCATGCCATCGCAGAGAAACTCTATCAGAGTGCAAGCGCAGCAGCAGATGCTAGCGAGCAACCTGGAGCCGCGACTGCTACAAACGGTGACGATGTAATCGACGCCGAGTTCAAAGAGACCAAGTAAGTCTCGCTAAGGGCCCTCGTCTGACATCAGTTTGGACGAGGGCCTTCTTGCGTTCGGGAACGATGCCCCGATCCAAAGTCCGTTCTGAGTACGGTGTCGATGAGAAATTTACGAAGCAACAGCATGTAAACTCCTACCATGTTTCCAGTCTTATGCTTACCTGTTGCAATCCAAAGACCTGAGTTGAAGGTAGCGGCTAAACCATGGCTGACGGTGAGATATCAATTCGTCGTTTGTGCGGACGACGATGGTAATCGGGCTTGTGATTTTAAGTGGACCGACATTGGCCCAATGTTGGAGATTGCCAATCAAGTCTATGCCGTCGCCAAGGTGCGGTTTGTTTGCGATCAGCGAAGTGACTTTGTACATGTTCGAAATTCGGCGCTCAATTCGATTGACGTCGTTAGTTCTCCGCTGGCGGACAAAGGGATGGTTGAACAGGGCAAGCTAGTTGCGAAATATCACAGGAAGGTGGTCGTGCTTTGTCGGTTTGGGGCGGGGTCACGCCCGACCGGGACGGGCTTTTCGGGCGGCGATAGTTACACGGTGAATTTGCCGAGCATGCGGCACACCAACGCCGGAACATGGATACTCGCTCACGAGACGGGACATTACTTCGGACTTTCCCACACGTTTCGATCGAAAATGCGCTCGGTAGAGCAGGCCGAGCAAGTTTTGAAGGAGCATGGAGGTGACCCCAACGTCTTCGACGGTGACGGGTTCAGTGACACGCCCGTTGACCCCGGATTTTCACCTCCCAAGGGAGAACCCCGAGACTTCCTTACACTGAACGGCGCAAAAGTCTCGATTCCGTACGGCAACATCATGTCCTATATGAGCTGGACCGGCCACGAGTGGATGTCTCCACAACAGGCAGAGCGAGTACGAGAGAATTGTCAGATCAGGCAGCGAGTTGGCATGGGCTGGCAATCGAACGAACTTGCCGAAAACATGCTCCAAGCTGAAGACTTGAATCCGTCATACGACGGTGGTTGCACGGGCGAGGTCCAATCGATGACCCGATTCAATCGGCACCGCTGGAGCGGCGGCGCTCAACTATACTGCAACTCATCCGTCTCCGGATCGACAACCCTCCATTTCCAAACTAGCAAAGCCGGAACGATCGGCCTTGCCGCATATATGACCCTGGCACGTGACTACGGAATCGTAAGATTCACTCTCGATGGCGTGCGAGTCGGACGAGCCTTCGACGGATATTCTCGAAGCGTCGAAAGCTCCGGACGCGTTTCTCTCGGAAATCAGATTGTTTCCGCTGGTCCCCACGAACTTAGAATTGAGGCGATCGGCAAGAACCCCCTTGCCACCGGCACCACGTTTGGGATCGATGGCATCACCATAACCCAGCCCGAATCGAGTTTCTAACCGACCCCCAAGAGCAACGCATATTAGCCTTGAGTCGAGGACAATCCATGGCCCTCCCAATGTCTGGAGCTATTCCGTTGCGCGAAAAAAGACTGAAACTCCCAGTCAGGGAAAGCCATGCACCGGGCTCGCCCATCCAGCACGACGGGGCTATGGATCGGTCATGAAGTCTCAGTCTCAAAATGCCAGGTTCAAGGGCGAACGCCGGATTCCAATTTCCCCTACCGGCCCCCACAGAAGCCCGTCAGCCCCTCTCCAATATCCCCGTTTTTCACCCCGCACGCACCAGAGATTCATCTTTACAGTTCGTGACGTTAAGCCGATCAAGTCATCACGACCCGGCATAAATGGGCACCGAGAATCTAACATATTGAGTGTAACCGAGACGGAAATGACATATTAAATAGGTCAAGTTACTTGCGATTTCTTGACTGCCTAAAATACCAAACCGCCAAACCTGCGCAGAACCCCAGAATCGCGGCGAAAAAATCTACTAGGACCATTCGTGGCGAGTCTGCGACTGTTAACGGATCAGGACTTGAAATGAACATCGGCAAAATCGTCTGTTCGGCACAGAGGAACAGCAAGGTACCAATGGCCGCGAAAACGATCGGCGCTAGGGCCAACTCCCAAACGGCATTTGAGCAGCGTCTAAAGAAACGAAAGAACGGTCTCACCTTCCGCTACAGTAGTTCCACGATGGTGCTGGTTGCGGCCACATCCAACTGGGCGGAGCAGGACGCTTTTCGTAGTTCGTGGGATCGCATTCAGGCAGATTAGGAAACGGCTTGACTCCCCCAGGCAGCGGATAATAGCTTTGGCAACCCCGCTGGCATGCACCGAATGAAGATTCGGGCGGACGGACCACGATGCCGAGTCCATCAAGGCAACCGTTGTATCTATTCTGCATAATTTGAGTTTGAGTACTTCCTACTTCTATTCCGCCACGCAAATTTTGCAAAAACTGATTAGACAGCGCGCAATCGTCTCCTGCAAGCTGGCTCAACACGCAGCAAGCCATACAATGCGCATATCCGTGATCTTGCGTGTGCGCGGGCGATCCGTACCATGAGGCTAATATTGCGCTCGCGCATTTACCGCATGGACTGTAGGTGGGAGACTTGCTGGTGCCAGTCGGAGCGTTTCCACTTGGATCAACGTAGGTGACTGGGTTATTGAACGCATAAGCATAAGGATGCTCACCGGCTAGCATCTGTTCCATACGAACCTGGGTGATGAACCGCGCCTCGCCGGTCGCATAGGTCCGTCTTCCTGGAGTGTGGTTCTTCGTTCGCTCAAACTGCTCCATTTGTCTACTCCTGTTCTTCTCGTTAATCTCCATGATTCTCGATGCCGCCTCATGTGGCCGAGTTGGGTCTGGAAGCCGAAACGGCAACGGTACCGGTTCGGTCCACAATACTCCGTCCGATGAAAACTGAACGCCCGCGCCGTTCATCGAGTTGAGAAGCTGAACTTTCGCCATGCCTCCTAACCCTGACCGAGCCATCGCCTTTCCGACTTCGCACTTTTGCTGCGGTGTCAACTCCCTTAGCCATCCGGGCCATTTGTCACGCCAACTGATGGCAGGCGGCCTGTCGATGAGGTCCTTTTCTAAGTCAAGGTGTTCGCCCGCAAAAGCAAAACACACGACAAGTGCCTTGTCGATGCACCGCTTGGCCGAATCCGCCGAGTCTCTCGGTTCGCTCCTCACGATTTCGGTCAAGTCCTCGGCTAACGCCCACTCGTCGGGCAGTTTTTCGCGGATGATCCCGAAAACATCGGATTGACTTGCCAGGGCGTTTGAAGTTTCGATGAACACTTCGGCAAGAAGCATCGCCATAACGACCGATTCCCACGGCGTAGGCGGTTTGTATCCCTTAACGGCAGCAACGGATAGCTGCTCAAGCGACTTGATGCGGTCTTGTTCCAAGTCGAATGTGTCGAAGCCTCTGGGAAAGAGCCTGTTCAAGCGTGCGCCCTTGGGCATGGCATCCCTGCAACGCCGGGCATTCCGCAAAGAATCCATTGACATCTTGCTCGACTACGACTGGAAAGAAAATCGTGCTCATGGCGACAGATAAGTATAAAACACCGACTTATGGCCAAGGTACTGCTCTTGTAGATATCAAAATTGATCGGTCATATTCAGTTCGACGAGTTCGTTGCCCCCATTACAACCAAGTCATCCCCTATCTCAAGAATGGCGGATTGAGGATAAGCAATCCAAGCAGAATCAAGTTACCCGTGTGCTTCGAAGTAATTGTCTGGATCAGCGCCTTCGGAGTTGGGGACGATTTCCTCTCCATCCCAGATCAGCGCATGGTTTTGCCAGAACTCAAGGCTCGCGGGAGTTGCATGGACGTCCCACGGTTCAGGCTCTGACTTGGGGCCAACATAGGCCGTCAGACAGAGGAAATCTTCTGAGAGTCCGTCCCTTTTAAGCACAATCGTCACGTAGCAAGTTGGATCTGGTGACCGTCCGAGCACGAAACGTGAAAGACCCTTTCGGCCATATCTGCGAGCATAAACAATGTCATCGGCGTCAGTCGTTTTGACTCTGCCACCGTGGCCAATGATTCGACCCAAATCGACTTGCTCGGCGATAAAATCTCTACCTAGACACTCGGTTTTTCCGAATGCTTCAGCGAGGAAATCGCGCACAGTGCCGTGGAGATGTGATCGGTTTCGATCGAAGACGCTTTCACCACTTTTCAAGTTGCCTAGAAGACCACCACGAGATCTGCGAACCTGATCAGGCATCAAAGGAGTCCTTTTTCGATCAGTTGTTCCTTCAATACTATGTGATCAACGAAGTGAATCCCGTGTAGCCCGGCATTTACCGCCCCCTCAATGTTCTCGGCTCGATCGTCAATCATAAGCGTATCCGAAGGCGAAACCTTCAGGCGGCTGCACAACAATTTGTAGATATCTGGGTCTGGTTTCGACGTTTTGAATTCAGAGCTTACGAAAACGTCCATCCCAAATATAGGAAATAGCTCGGGAAACATCTGGTGAATCGTTTCCTTGAGGAGCGGACCGTTGTTTGTGAGCACGGCAACTCGAACTTCGATCGAGAGCATCCTAGCGAGCTTGAGGACATTCAAATCCGGGGTCATCCCGCACGAACGAAACTGTATCCACTGAGACCTAGTAATCGGATGCCCGATTCTTTCTCCAAAGCCAGCAAGATATTCCTCTGTACTAAAGTGGCCCTTGTCCGATTGGGTTTCAAAACCTGAAGTCCAAATGGCGTCACGCAATTCCTCGTGACCTCGCTGCGTGAGCTTGTGGAGGTATCCGATCCGTCGATCGTCGGAGAATTCACATAACACACCATCCATATCGAATATTGCCGCTCGGATCATAGGTCTCGATTATGGATCGATTAACCACATTCGATACTCCAATGCGGGGTATGGTCAACACGAGGCGCCGGTGCGCCAAGCGTGCCCGACAGCCTCAATCGGGGTGCGCTATTCATGCTACTATGTGCGATTCTCTGGGGACTGACTGGGCCATCGGCTTTACTGACTTCGTTCGAATCGCCGACTGAGATCGCAGATATTGGACGCTCGTCTACGGAAGTTTCGTTGGCGACCGAGCATGTAACGAATGGTCAACATTCTCTCAAAGTTGCCTTTCAGGCTACAGAATGGCCGCACATTCAATGGTCTCCCAAATCGCCTTTGGATTGGAGCGGATACGGTGGATTAGGCGTTGATGTCTATAATCCGAACCAGGAAACCATCGTACTGGGCGTCCGGATCGACGATAATTTGGCTGCCGACGGATGGAATCACTCCAGAACCAGCACGTTTACTTTGAAGCCACATGTGCAGCAGTCAATTGCAATTGCCATGGGCACGGACCCAATGTCTGTAGGGATGCGGGCATTGCCGACACTGCCCGTCGACCAAGCCGTTACTGCAAACGGTGGAGGAGAATTCGCATCTTCGCATATCGTGTCTTACCAACTCTTTCTTCATAACCCTCCGGCTGGTACCACTCTGTTTTTCGACAATCTACGTGCTTTGCCAGCAAGGACAATGGAAGGAATAGTTGACCCGTTTGGACAGTTTACGGGTTCCTCTTGGCCCGGAAAAGTGGCCAACGAGAAAGATTTTGATATACAGCACCGGGCAGAGAGAGCCGATATCCAAGCGTTACCTGTCCTAAAAGAGCGGGATCGGTTTGGTGGATGGCAAGGCAGTGAGAAACTTCCTGCCACCGGCTTTTTCCGGACTGCTCGAGTCGCAAACAAGTGGACTCTCGTGGACCCAGATGGTCGAATCTTTTTCTCACTTGGTGTCGACGTTGTCGGTCAGTGGGAAAGTACCCTTGTCACGGGCCGAGAGAAAATGTTCTCGTGGCTACCCAAACCAGGAACTGATCTAGACCGGTTCAGTGGTATGGAATCTACCATCCACATGGGACCGACAAAGTCTGGGAAGACCTTTTCTTTTTATCGAGCTAACCTCTATCGAAAGTACGGACCAGACTTCCTAAAGAATTGGGTCGATACGTCACTTGCCCGACTACCTTCATGGGGGTTCAATACGATCGGAAATTGGTCCGAGGATAGTCTCTACCGGAACCAGAAAGTGCCTTATGTTGCCACGGGAGGAGTAAGTGGTAACCACGCTACGGTAAGTAGTGGCACGGACTACTGGGGCCGGATGCCCGATCCGTTTGATCCCCAATTCGCTTCAGATGCCTTGCAAAGTTTGACGCCGCTTATAAACAAAGTCAAAGGAGATCCCTGGTGCCTAGGATATTTCGTCGATAACGAACTGAGTTGGGCTGGCGATGGGGCGGAAGGGCGATATGGATTAGCGATAGGCTCAATGTCGGAACCACCCACGTCACCTGCCCGGCAGGCGTTTGTGCAGCGCCTGAAGGCAAGTTATGGCGACATTGGGGCTGTGAATTCTGCATGGGGAGTCCACTTCGATTCGTGGGACACTTTACGGTTGCCAAAGGTACTAAACGAGGCACAGCGTAAGGATGCAGGACTCTTCGTCAAGGAGTTTGCTCGTCGCTATTTCCGAACGATACGCGACGTGCTGAAGTCAGGAGACAAGGATCATCTCTATTTAGGGTGCCGCTTTGCATGGAGAACGCACGAAGCAGAAGATGCAGCAGCGGAGTATTGCGACGTCGTCAGTTTTAACATATACGCACCTAAGCTAGACGATTCCTGGAAGGCGTTAACTCGACTAGGGAAGCCGTGCATCATTGGCGAATTTCACTTCGGAGCTTTGGATCGAGGCATGTTTCACCCGGGCCTGGTTTCAACCCCTAACCAAGTTGCAAGGGCTGTAATGTACGAAGATTACGTTCGATCGGTCCTTGAGTCACCCTCATTTGTAGGTTGCCACTGGTTCCAATATGTTGACGAACCACTGACTGGCCGGAGTTTTGACGGAGAAAACTACAATATTGGCTTAGTAAGCGTTACGGACACGCCCTATAAAGAAATGGTGGAAGCGGCCCGGAGAATTCATCAGATGGCTTACAAGATTCGTTTTGGAACCATCAAATGAGTTCAGATCAATTCGTATCGTGTGTTTCGGCGATGCGCCTCGTAGCCAGCGTCTGTGATTAGTCTTTCAAACTCTTCCGCGCTGAGGATGAATTTGTTGCCGGCTGCGGATACCACGTTCTCCTCGATCATAACGGAACCGAAATCGTTGGCTCCATAGGCTAATGCCGTCTGAGCGATTTTTGGACCTTGCGTCAAAATGGACACTTGGAGGTTGTCGAAGTTATCTAAGAAGAGTCTCGAAACCGCGACCGTCTTCAAATAGTCCAGCCCACTTGCCTTATGCGGAATGGGCAAGTTGGTATCTTCCGGCTGGAAATTCCAAGTGATAAAAGCGCGGAACGGGGAACACTCATCCTGAAGGTCTCGGATGCGTCCGAGGTGCTCAATTCGGTCCTCAAGCGTTTCGACATGGCCGAACATCATCGATGCGGTGCTTCTGATACCTAGCGCTGAGGCCGTGCGCATGCACTCCAGCCACTCCTCGGTTGTGTCCTTATAGGGCGCGATTATTTTGCGCACTCGGTCGACCAAAATTTCACCGCCGGCACCCGGTATGGAGTGAAGTCCCGCCCGATTAAGCCTAGTAAGAGTGTCCTCTAACGACAATTTGGAGATGTGAGCGATGTAGATGATTTCTGCAGGAGAAAGCGCATGCAAGATGACTTGCGGATATTTCTCCTTGATCTTGCCGAAGATTCCCTCGAAGTATTCAACTTTCAGTTTAGGGTTCAAGCCCCCTTGAAACAGAATCTCCACTCCGCCTTTTTCAACCGTGTCCTGAACCTTCTCAAGGATGGACTCATCGGAGTGAACGTATCCTTCGCCATGTCCAGGAACTCGATAGAATGCGCAAAACTTGCAGCGGACCCAGCACACATTGGTGTAATTCAAAATGCGCCCAATGATATAGGTCACATTGTTTCCAGGCACCTTGCGCTGCCTCTGGAAGTTGGCTAGTGCAGACAACTCAAGTGGATTGGCGTCCTTGAATAGGAAAAGGGCGTCCTCAGGAGTGAGTCGAGTTCCCGCATACACCTTATCAGCGATCGTATCGATCGTTATGCCAGTCAATTCGTTAGACGCGAGTGTGGCCATCTGGTATGAAGTTTACTTCGCCGAGGTTCTAGATTTCAACTTTCTTTGAAAGTTGCTTCGCAGCAGACTCACCCGCAACGAATCCGGTGGCGAAAGCTGCCTGTAAGTTGTATCCACCCACGGGACCTGCAATATCAAGTACCTCTCCGCACGCATATAACCCGCTCACGAGTTTAGATTGCATTGTGTGTGGATCAACCTCTTCGAGTGAGATTCCACCGGCGACGACTTCGCCTTTTTCAAGGGGAACGGTTCGGACGGGCCCAATCGGCCAGCCTTTGATCGCAGTGACCAAGCGATTGCGCGACTTCTTGTCCAATCTATATCCAGGGACCTCCGGGCTCACAGCAGCGCTCGTGAGAAGGTCGTTTACTAGATTCTTAGGAACATAGGCTTCCATGTATGTGCTAGCTAGACGCTTGGGATGGGTCGTCACTTGAGCTAAAAGATCGGAGGACACTTGTTCAAAACTAATCGATGGGACGACGTCCACTTCAAGCGTAATCGGTCCTTCTAGCAGCGATTCGGTGACGACACGACTGATGCCTAAGGCACAAGGGCCCGATATGCCGTGGTGAGTAAAGAGCAAATCTCCGGTCCACCGCGCGACTTCCTTTCCATTGAGTCTCGCCTTCAACATACAGGCCCTTAAAGCAATTCCTGACCGAGCAGCAAGATCTTCGGGGCTTGACTGGAGATAGATGGGCGCCAAAGCAGCCCTTGGCTTAACGATCGTGTGACCCAAGGTTCGTGCCCATTGCCATCCATCGCCCGTCGTCCCGCTATTCGGATAGGAACTTCCGCCCGCGCACACGATAACGCACTGTGTTTCTAAGCCAAGTGCTCCTTTTGGCGTATCGATCTGAACCCCAGTTACCTTGCCATCTCGAACCCCAATACCCTTGACGCTGTGTTCGTAGCGGACATTCACCCCGGCATCTTCGAGGTAGGAGAGGAGGATGCGGACCACATCTTTCGCGGTCTGGTCCACAGGGAAGATTCTCCCGTCCGGGCGTGTGTAAACAACAAGCCCCTTATCCGTAAGTAGCTTGACAATCTCTTGATTCGGGAATCGATAACACGCAGGGCGAATAAACTTCGCTTCATGGGTCCGGAAGGCTCGCAAGACCTGCTCAAGCGGTCCGTCATGAGTAATGTTGCACTTGCCGCCGCCAGAGATCAGAATTTTGGTGCCGATTCTGATTGTTTTCTCAAGCACAACCACTTTCGCCCCGAGCGTCGCCGCCCTCCAAGCCGCAATAATCCCCGCAGCACCCCCGCCAATCACAACTACATCCGGTTTTGACACGTGTCATTCATTGTGAACCGCTCATGGATGCTGCCGCACTGCTGTTTTTTGTAAGGGACGGTCCATTGAAATTGTCGACCAAGAATGCCTCAGCCGTCACTTAGTAACTGCAACCATTCTTTCAGCTACAGTTGCCCATGGGGTCTGAAATTATTGGGCATTCAACCAACCCTCCGAACACGTCCCGTATCCGGAGGCTGGTTCGTGCTTCCGTTTTGCTGTCAATTGCCTTGAAGATTTTTGGACGCCGGACCCCAGGCTCAAAGCGGTTCAACATGAAACGATGGCACGAAATAGCCATCGGCTACGGGACGGGGATGGGATGAAAACCTTCGTACATGTCTCGTAGCCGGAAGCGGGTTCGTGCTTCCGTTTTCTTTCCATCATGATTGAGCATTCTGTCTTGAAAGCACGATGCACATAGCTGTCCACACGAGGCGGTGGTAATGTTGTGAAGCAGTTGGGGCAAGGTCGTGTGATGAAAAATCTGAACTACCCTCCAGCACTTCATTCACCTTGCCTGTCATCGTGTTAGCTTAATCTACCAAAAAGTAATTGAAGATTTGGCCACCTTAGGTGAGAAGCATATGGCCACCTGACCTAGCTTCGGGATCCTACAGAAACATTATCGAAAAGCTGTACAATTCTTTCAGTGGGCTTGTCTTATGGTATTAAGCTCAGTTGTCAAAAACGGCCCAGGCTATTCCTGGAAAGTTCAATCGGATTGCTTAATGAACCCCTTCAAATTCTCAGCCTTAATATTCCTAGCGGCCGTGACGTGTGCCGCTTTTGGCCAACAAGGAACGGTCCATCGAAGCGCATCCAACCGACAAGGAGAGCGTAATCATTTCCGACCGGCTGGGCTACAAGTCAGCCCTTGGCCTACATTCCATCAGAACAACTTCAGCACAGGTCGTGGAGTGGCTGGTGGTTCAAACGGACAACTAAGGTGGAAATTCACGGCTCCTTCGAGCGTCTATTCGCCTCCCGTCATCGCGGCTGACGGAACCATATATGTGGGAGCAGACGATCACAAGTTTTACGCAATCAATCCAGACGGTTCTTTGAAATGGAGCTTTGCAACAAACAAGATTAATGAATCCGCAGCGGCGATTGCTGAGGACGGAACGGTCTATTTTGGATCCTATGACGGCAACCTATACGCGTTGAATCCGGATGGAACCCTTAAATGGAAATATCTTACTACCGGTTTCGTTGACACTTCACCAGCAATCGGATCGGATGGAACCGTCTATTTTGGT
>JBBQZV010000048.1:0-12929 GCA_038207365.1 Fimbriimonadales bacterium
TGAGTTCACCAGAGAATGCCTCGCACTAGAGGCGGCAACGAGCATCAAAAGCAAGAAGGTGCGAGCGATCCTAGCAGGCATCATGAAAGAGCGAGGAGCGCCACAAAACCTCAGATCTGACAACGGACCCGAATTCATCGCGCATTCACTCACGATCTGGCTTGCGCTTCAGGGAACCACCAGCAAGTTCATCAAACCGGGATCTCCGTGGATGAACGGGAAGGCCGAGAGCTTCAACGCAAAACTCAGAGCGGAGTTTCTGAACAGCGAAGTCTTCTACAACCTCGCGGACGCTCAAATCAAGATGAGAATCTTCCAGAACTTCTACAACGAAGAAAGACCCCACTCGTCCATTGGATACTTATCCCCCGCAACGTTCAAACGGAGCTTTCAACAAAGCACAATAAAGGAGGAACTCTACTCGTAAGAACGCTCCTCAACGTGGGGGCAGGTCAAATCCAGACGCGCAACTCGGGAGTATGCCGCTTTATTGTCGACTGGTACATCGTTAAGGCTCCTCAAACCTAACGCAAGCTCTAATACGTTGCGAATTCTCGTTTTGCCGCCTCCAGATGCGTAGAAAAAGTTATCGTTGAAATTGATTCTCGCTGAAGGGGCCAGCTTCTCTTTAAAATACTCAACACTAATGTTTTTAGCATTCAGCGCATCAACACAAAGGAGTTTTAGAACACCAAATAAGGCTTGTACTCCCACTGTTTTTCTCACAAAACCAGGGTCGCCGTTTTTCCACAGAACTTCGCTTGCTGCTATAAAGAAATTTAGAACTACTTTGTAAATTAATTGATCGTTGTTATCAAGATAATGGTTCCGAAGTGGCGAGTTATCATTCGTTTTACTTAGAACTGACCGCACTCTACCGTCTTCAACGCCATATTTGTGCATCTCATCACGATCTCTCTTGGGGTTTGAAGAGAATAATGTTAGACAACCTTCAACTATCGTAGCGGTTGAGACAGCCCACTCCTTAAGCAGCTTCTTGCTAGCTAGAAGAAGTGCAGCATCGGCTTGAGCGGCCACAATTATGTGACCTGTAAATGGAGAAAGGTTGTCCGTATTCAAACGTCGACAAAAATGTACAGCTGCTTTCTCTGGCGACCAGGCTTGCGGTAGCTCTTCATCCAAGTTAAACCCATATAACTCGTAGCTCTGGCTCTTGTCTACTGGCCTTTGATTGTAATTGATTGTTGCAAAAAGAAAAGCCTGGAAGGGGTTTGGCAAATCCAAGTAAATTGCACATAAAAGTGGCATGCTTTGGCGCGACCTAACCTCGGATTCCGTGAATCCATATAGTCGGTGCTGACCATCAACGACGGCCGCTAGCCGAGCCAAAGTAGGAATCTTAAGCAGGCCTACTGGGCTATCCTTTTCAAATTCAACCGACCACATTAGTGACTCGTCATCTACAAGCTCGCCGGTTTCTTTGTAATTTGCAGCGAGAATAATGCTATTTGGAAATGCTGATTCAACGGTATCAATATAGCGTCCTATTGCGTTGAGTCGTTGCTGAACTAGTTTACGTTGATGACCACGTAAACCATAACGACCATCTCCACTCATTGAAATTAGCTTGAGTGGGTCACTATATGTGATTTGGAGAAGGAAGTCGGCGGGCAGAACAGCGACGTAGAATTCGCCAAGTGGTTGATCAATTCGGAAGACAGGGACAGTTCTCATGCTGATTCTATAGCCTCAATGAATAATGCCAGCGAGGTTGCCGGACAAATCTGCGTCCGGATCGCCTCCCAGAGTTGCATCCGGTCTCGATGTGTCCTGTAAGTTGCAATTTCTTGCATTGGCAGTCCACCATAACACTAGCGCTAACACGAGGCCGAAAGCCGCAATATCGAGCGCATATCTTGGTGATTGATCTGTTGCGTCTGTTACTTTGAATGTTAAGACGGCTGCAATCAATCCGCACACTCCAACCGCGACCGAACAGATAATGAAGAACATTGCTAACGACTTTTCATTTTTACTCTTGAGGCCAATAATATGGTCGGTAGTTGCAGTTGCTGCTATGCCTATGAATAACGTATAGAGAGAACCTGCGACGGCACTCATCTTCTCATTGTCACTTAGATTTTTATTAGGATAGACAAAGAGAATTGGCCACCAGACTCCAAAGCAACCAATGACTACTACTATTCCAAAGAAGTAAAGAATGAAAGTAGGGTGTTTCCACGGATCGATCAACCTTCGATGAATTGACTTGATTAAATGAGACCAGTTATCTTCCATTTGTGATTTTTCCGGAGGAGTAGCTTCCATGAGATTTCCTGCCGATGTAACGGTGAACGGGGTGGTTTCGCCCGTTCACCAAGCCCTGATTTCGACTGCTCCATTTGCTGTCTGTGTTCTGGTTAGGGCTAAACCAGGTCCCAATTGCAAAACCCGACTTACTTCGACAGGACTTCCCAAGAGTGAGTCGAGCATTTTGGGATGATCGATGAAGCAGGAGAAAACAAAGCTGAGTCCCATCTCACGGGCGAAGTTATAGCTTGGCTGGTCAAAGTCATCGGGCGACTGGGACATGAGCATAACAACCACACCCTTTGACCTTACTTCGCGGATCATCTTTTCGAGCGTTGCTTGCTTGCACGGGAGGAAATGGTGAGCCTCGTCAATAGCTATGACAAAGCGGAGCTGCCGATTTCCTTCCGAATCTAAAGGAGAGTCGTCTAGGTTCATAATTTCCCAATAGAGGCGATCAAGGATCAGAAATGTCCCCAGTTTTCGCAGGTCATGAGGCAACTCATGGATATCAAGAACCAGAGTTTGATCAAGAAGTGTTGAACCATCGTGGGCGGGTGTGAAAAGTGGAAACGCACCGCAATCTCGAATGATCGAGGTCAGTGAATCGGCTTTCCAGTTGTTCTGGGAATACATCAGCTCGGTGTGATGAACTAAGTTTTCGAGTGTAGGGGTGTCTGGTCGATAGTCTTGGTAAAGCTGGACCAGCAAGTCAAGGCACCTGCTCCTTTGGACGGCCCCAAGGTGGACAACCGAACTTAAAGTATCTCGGAAACGACGGGCGGCCAGCTGAACAGCGCTCGACTCTTGATCGGGAACAGCCAATGGATCGAAGGGCAATTGTGCCGTCGGGAGACTACAAGCGACCCCTTGAATGGATCGCAGAAAATCTTTATTACCCGCAATGTCTCCCTTGGCGTAATCGAAAATCAGCATGCCCAACTTTCGACCTGTGGCCGCTCGAAGTTGGCCAAGGAGGGATAGGGCTAGCCTCGTTTTGCCAGTCCCATTTTTGCCCATGATGGCGATGTGTGGAGCTTGTCCAGGCTTGTTTATACGGTGGTTGATAGACTGACCAGTCACTGGATCAGTACCGATTGTGATATCAACTGCGAAAGAGCCATCGGAGCGAATATCAATTGGAGCTAATTCACGGTGAAAAGAGGCTGAACTCGCGACGTCTGTTCTTGAACGTAGAAGGGTCAACATGAGTTCGTCTCCCTTCTTATTGAGTCTGTTAAAATCCTCACGCAGAAGCCGGAGTCCGCGTTCAACGTGGGCTTTAATCAGTGGTGTGATTTCCTCTTCATTCAGCCCGTGTTCTGCCCGTTCGATGAGCAAAGCAGTGAAGACCTCCTCATCTTCCCCAAGCAAAGTTCCAAACTTGAACTCTGTCCCATTGTTGTCGTATGGCCCCATTTCCGGTTCAGCTTCGATTCCCAAAGAAAAACCGAGTGCCGCGCGCGCCCACATATTTGGGCGGCCAAGTGAACGCCGACGTAGCTCTTCAAGAAACTCGCGTGATTGGGCCGTGGTCTTTATTTGGGCCATTAGAAGAAATACCCCGGCCTAATGACCGTGCTGTTTGTCGAACTATCTATATCCAGTCGGTACTGACGAGCGACATATGGATTTAACTTTTCAGCCCATTCCCGGTCTACCTCTGTGTCGGTTGATAGGACAATAACTTGATGACCAGCAACTGGCAGGTAGTGCTCAAAAAGGGTTCGGCGGTTAGTGGAGTCTAAGCGGCCAACTGGGGTATCGACGACAAGGGGCATCTCACGGCCGGATGTTTTCCCCAACGCCCATAGGAGTGCCAATGCATACATTTCTTTCATTCCGGCTGAGAACTGACGCTTCTCTAGAAGCCTTCCTTGGGAATCCAGCAGGTCTACTCGCCAGGTTTCGGGATCAATTCTGATAGATCCAACCGGATCGTCATCCTTGCGAAGCTTCCAATACATGTCAGTCATATGAGACTGAAGGAGGATGAGCTTATCGGGGGCAATGCATCGAATGAATGTATCTAGCACCTTGAGTGAGTTGTGACCAAGTCTCACGGCTTGTTTTGCGGTCGTGTTTGCCTCTCGTTTTTCTCGTCGGTCATCGAGTGATCTTTGTGTCTTGGCGAAGTCTTGCTGAAGGCGATTGAGCTCTCCCTCAAGAGTAGCTGTTTGACTATTAAAGCCTCCCATTTTCTCATTTACATGAGCGTAACGGTCAATCATCTGAAGGACCAGCGGATCATCGGAGATACTCTTAAAGGTGAGGTCGACCTCTCGCTGACGGACTGCCAGCGATTCCCTATGGTCAATGGCAGACTTCAGTGCCTGTGATTTCTCTTCAACCTGATTCAACCGGAGCAATATGCGCCCCCTTGCGGCCTCAGTTAGATCATGGATCGGCTGAACGATTTCGTCCACCGCATCAAAAACATTGGAGGCGACGGCGTCAAATGTCTCACCAAATAATTCTGAATGTTTTGCATCTAGCAGACCAATTTCAACGACTTCGTCACCAAGGCGCTCTCGAAAAACAGTCAGCTTCGAAGCTAAAGCAGTCAGCTCCGCATTGCGGCCATTTTCGGAGCGGTCAGACTCTAATCTTTGGCGAAGGCGGTGGGCCAAGTCGCCTGTTAGCAAAATAGGTAGTGCGCCGAACGCTGTATCTATTTCCGTTCTTGCAGTCTCTAGGTCGCGGTCGATGCTCGATTTTTCCTCGATCAACTCATCGCGCTGGGCAGAGTGGGGACTCGAAACACGCTTTAACTCATCGCTGAGCCTTTTCAATTCGCGTTGTGACTCTTCTTTCTCTCTCTCGATATCCGCAATAGCATTCTTCTTATCTTCAATCGCGGATTCGATACGTTCAACTTCTTTCATAAGGTCATAAAAGTCGTCATGGTCGCGAGGCTTTATTTCTTGTTTTTCGATGTGATCAATAATGTAGGATTTGATGTCCGCCCGCAATCGCTTATACACAGAAATATGTAAGATATCCTCGATCGCGGTGACCATTCGTTGCTCATGGGCATCATCATCTGCAAATTGCTGAATGCGCTCACCATCGAAGAAGAAGAAATCTGCGATCCTGGGCGGCATTAGGCTCCGTAGGTAGTCCTGGTAAATGGGAGAAGATTGCTCGAGAAAATCTATTGGCCGGCCATTTTCTAAGATCGTTAACGATACATCGGCAAGTCTATCTCGGGTCTCAAGTTGCCATTCGCGACGGACTTTTAAATGACGAACCCCCATCGGCTCGTCTATCGCAAGGTCAAGTTCAACCCAAGCGGACCTCTCACCTTTGTCTAAGGCATGGCGATTTATTCGCTCAAGTACCGCTTTCGTGTAAGAGGGCCTTGTATGGATGCCAGGAAGGTCATCGTCCTCATAAAGCGTATAGCTGATAGCTTCATGGAGCGAAGTTTTTCCTCGTCCGTTATCGCCGCCTATTAGAATGATCGGCTTACCGTCTTCCGGACGACTCCGAAGATCCATTACATGCTGACCGTAAAATCGTTTGAAGTTATTCAAGCGAATAGCCTCAAGCGTGATCCGTTTAACACTCATGATCCCTACTCCTGCTGATCCGCAAGATCAGGCGAAGTTCCGATGACGCTCGCCCGAACAACCTCACGCATGTCATCTGGTAGGCCCGCTCTCCGTTTGAGGTGGTTGTATTGATCTTCAAGATTGCGGAGCTGACGCATCATCTCAAACGGTACACCATGCTGTTCACAAGCTTCTTTCAAAAGAGCATCCTCTCGACCTAAGTGGTCGTACCCATTAGTGTCTGATTTCATATCATCTTCCATTACCCGCAGCCATATTTGCTCAACTTTATCTGCTTGAACAATATCTGGCCTCGAGGGGTGCACTAGCTCTTCAGAATTCCACGCGTGCTGTATGGCCTTTAGTTCATCCGGCTCAATTAGAATAATGCCAGACTCGCGTTGAGCTTGGAGTAGTTTTCTTAAAATTTCATACCGAGTGTCATGCGTATATGGCCCTGTATTCACCATGGCCTCTCCGGAATGTCGATTCAGTGGAGTACTGCCATTTCGACGCAGATCATAGCGAGAACCGGGCACTTCCCGCAGTTGCTTGAGCCAGTCTCTAAGTTCGAGAAGAGCAGTGAAGCTATCTTCCCCGGACTCGACAAGAGATTCCATGGATCGATCTCGTTCTACCACCGTGCAGGTCCAGCACCCGAACCTGCTGTTTCCGCAAGAAGGTGTAGATGTGTCAATCACAAGTGGGCATTCGCCACCGCCCGCTTGCTTATAAAGGGAAACAAGAGCCCGATTCTCGCTTCCCCAAGGACTAGGAACCTGCAGAAGATAGGCCCAGACTTCGTTAGTTGACAGTTCGTCAATCGGCGTATACACGTACGCTCGCGGTAAGTCCTGATGGGGTCTAAATCTTGACCCCTCGATGTCCGTCTTTTTCAGTGACTGGGCCCGTGTTGCGCTCTCGTCGCGCCTTGCGCCAAGGACCACAACCACTTCGCCGCTCTTGTTGATAACTTTGCGAATAAAGTCGCTGATCGGATAAATCTTGAGCCTATCCGTGCACCATCGAAATTTTGATGTTGGCGACGGATATCCTCGGCCGATGAGATTTACCCAGAACGAATCCTGCAATTTGGGATAGACGATGTGCGAACTAATGGGCAGACCATCCAATTCTGCGGATGCCTGTATCCTGGACACCTCCGCCTTGATCCGTTCGCTGATCAAGGGCGTTTCGACTCGGGTATCTGATGATAGTACATAAATTTGTTTATGTCGCTTTTCTTTCGGTATTTCACGGACTGCGTTGTACACGAATTGCATGAGAGCAGTTGAGTCTTTGCCACCGCTAAATCCGATCACCCAGGGCCTGTCGTCGCTTAGGTAGGCTTCTTGCAATTCAGCTAAGACTGAAGATGCGAAGCCACGTTTTGGCAGCCGAATTGTGTTGTCTGTACTGCCGTGAGACATGTTGCCATAGTATTGCACGTTGAGGTGCGAAGGCGCTATGCGCTCGGCTCCCCGTTTTTGTCAAAATGCATAAGTGAACTGCCGGAAGTTATTCCGGAGCAACTTCCATGATTTACCTCGATAACCACGCAACGACAAAATGCGACCCGCGTGTTCTTTCCAAAATGCTTCCGTTTTTTGAGGAAGACTATGGAAATGCATCAAGCTCACACGCGGCTGGTGTGACTGCACACAATGCAGTTAGTGTGGCTCGGCGACAAGTAGCGGGCCTGATCGGTTCGCACTCCGATGAGATTGTCTTCACAAGCGGCGCGACAGAGAGCGTGAACCTTGCGTTAAAGGCATTTACTCGACCTGGTTCACATGTCATTTCAGTAATAACTGAGCATCGAGCGGTTCTAGACTCACTCGAGTACCTTGCAGGAAACGAGGTTGAAGTGACCCTTTTGCCGGTCGCAGGAGATGGCCTGCTTTCGCCTGACGATGTGAGGAGGAGATTGAAACCCAACACAACCCTGGTTTCGGTCATGTACGCTAACAACGAGATTGGAGTCTTGCAACCAATTGCCGAAATTGGCCTCATGTGCCGAAACGCAGGTGTTACTTTTCACACAGACGCATCTCAGGCGCTTGGTAAAGTGCCCGTTAATGTTGAATCTGATGCGATTGACCTTTTGAGCGGTACGGCACACAAGATCTATGGACCGAAGGGCGTTGGGTTTCTCTTCGTGAGACGACGAGCGCCTGGCAGAGCGAATACCAAAGCACAGATGCATGGCGGTGGCCACGAGGCAGGTCTTCGAAGTGGAACATTGAACGTCCCCGGAATTGTAGGTCTCGGTCTTGCTTGCTCAATTGCGCAAAGGCAAATGATCGAGGATGGACTTTGCGCACAAGAGCTTCGACTGCGACTCCTCAATAATCTCAGGGCCGGGATTCCAGACATAATTTTGAACGGAAGCGAGGCCAAACGACTTCCTGGGAACTTAAATCTGACAATTCCTGGGATCGATGCCCAAGCGTTGCTCGAGTTCCTACCAAACCTTTGCCTCTCGGTTGGCTCAGCTTGTTCTAGCCTCCGGATTGAGCCAAGCCATGTGCTCAGGGCACTTGGCTTGTCTGAAAGTGACGCATATTCGTCGATCCGCATTGGGATTGGGCGATTCAATTCAACCTCCGAAGTTGAATCTGCATCGGATTGGATAATCGATGCGGTGCAGGATCTGAAAACAATCATCTAACAAATATTGTCCGCTGGCTGTACCTCGAGTTCGCCTAAGGTCGGTGGTTCTGGTCACTTCCGATTTCTTTAAGCGAACGTTCATCGTCGCACATCAGCCCTTCGTGTTGCCTGATCCGAAGTCCTGCAAACTGTTCCTGCGCCAAGCACGTTGCCGCCTCCGCTCACGCTGCGCCCGAATTATTAAGCTCGTCATTTTCTTTGAGGTCCTGAGTGGGCATCAAGCCCGATGTGTTTAGCCATCGGTACTGTGTATACCAAAACATATATGCCTCTAAGCAGGCGGTATCTTTCACGACGAAACTCGGTCTTTCGTTCAAGATGATTTCGTACATCGCAATACTCAGAGGTAGCGGAAGGGCTACAGGGACTCGAATGTCGGGACATTCCGACATTGCATCAAAGCCGATCTGTTTGCGTGCAAATTGGACGACGTTAATCATAGGTCCATGGCCAACTGCTATCGCTGTGGTCGGTTGCTTGAGGCAGACGAGGGACGCCCACGTCGCAAGGTCAGGACCGGCGAACACACACGCACCCGCTATCCGAACGCAACGCTTGTATCTATCCAGACCCACTACGGCATGCGCGTGGTTTGTCGTGGTTGTGCAAAAAGGATAGACCGAAATCTCCTGCGAACCGAGAACTTCAAGAACCTTCAAGTCCTAGTGCTCCTCGCTGCCTTGATCATTTATGTTTTGCTTCGCCAATGGTTTTGACTGCGTTGTATTCACGCAACCTTTGCCTAATTGGATGTGAATTCGACCTCGATTTCCCTTTGCCGGATCGTGGAATGAGCGGGTTTCCCGCAATTCCCGGTGAGGCAACACATCCATGTACTTTGACAATTTCGGGGTCAGCCGATGAAGCTGACTCTTTACGAAACCGTGACCAACACGATCATCTCAGCCCTACAGAGAGGCGTCGTGCCCTGGCGAAAGCCATGGGCTACGACCGCATCCGCGCCCATCAACGCCATTAGCAACAAAGCCTATCGAGGCGTTAATGTCTTGCTCCTTGGTATGAGTCCATATGCTGATCCACGCTGGCTGACTTTCAAGCAAGTTCAGGAGCGCGGTGGTGGCGTTCGACCCGGTGAGAAGTCCACCATGGTGATCTTCTGGAAACGCTGGGAGCCACCTGTCTCCGAAGATCCCGAAAGACCTGTCAGCCAAGTTCCTCTCCTTCGCTACTACAACGTCTTCAACGTTGAACAGACCGAAGGCTTGGAAATGCCTGAGCTCTACGTTCCGCCTCCAATGGCTGAACACCAGCGCATCCAGCGGGCTGAGCTACTCGTTCAAGCGATGTCCGACCCACCAAAGATTCTTGAACAAGGATCTGCGGCCTGGTATCGGCCAACGGACGATCTGGTTCAATTGCCACCGCTCAAAGCATTCGCTACAGCAGATGCCTTCTATGGAACCCTCTTTCATGAACTTGGCCATGCCACGGGCCATCAACGGCGACTCAATCGTCCAGCGGTTACCGGATCGATTCACTTTGGATCAGGAACGTACAGTAAGGAAGAGCTGGTGGCTGAATTGACCTCAGCGTTTTGTTCAGCCACGGTTTCCCTTGATACTTCGATGATAGATAGCGCCGCGAGCTACATCCAAGGCTGGCTTTCTGTATTGAAGGCCGATCCCAAGGCGGTGGTGATCGCGGCGGCTCAAGCGCAAAAGGCAGCTGACTTCATTCGGGGCGTTAGCTACGACAATTGAACAATCACAAATTCCGCGCCCTCGTCGTCACCGACGAGGGCTTTTCTTTTCACTCACCCAGTTCCATCCGTGCAACGTTTCGGATATCTCTAATTAAGCTGTACCATGCAGAATTCGCGGACAAGATGTCGCCTCTTTTAGGGCTCAGAGAGCCATTTCTTAGGGGTCCGAAACCTGCTATTACCCGCAAAATCGGATGCAGCGAAATTCGAAGGATTCCTTGAGTGAGATAGTGCGTTGAGCCTAAACTGAGGATGAAGCCTCTTCGATGAACTTCCTCTTGATCGTCAAATCCTTCAGCCTCAGCGGCCAATTTCAGATTCTCTTCAATCATCTTCAAAATGCATTGCTCTTGGGTAAGTAGAGTCTTTCGCCTCTCGACTAAGTTTGCGATCTCCTCCTCATGCCTCAGCTTTTCAGCCTTGTATTCCTCTGCTGACAATTCCTCATTGAGCCTCATTTCGAGGAGCTTCGATAGTCCTTTTTGCTTTTCACAAACCCTGGCATCGATGGCTGATGCGCTAGTCGCCATCGCAATCAATTCATGTTCTGACTGATGCATCGCCTCCTCCAGTGCCCACTCGGCAAACGACTGGGGAATTACAATTTTGGCCACCGCCCTTGCAAACTGACCGGCGAGCGTCTCTGTGGTGATGCCTTGCTTGGTGCACCCACCCCGACCATTTGTGCAATGGTAGTACGTGTAGGAGACAGTGCGATTAGTGCCTGCATACGTTTTGGTTCGCGTGTCAGCGACGATCTGGCAGCCACACTTCCCGCACTTGAGGAGACCGCTAAACGCGTACACATGCTTTCGTTTGCGCCTGTCGATATGCCTTCCCAATATTCTCTGTACAGCATCAAATTCCGCTTCAGTTACGAGGGGGATGTGCTTACCTTGGACGAGTCTGCCTTTGTAAGAAAACAATCCTTTGTAGAATGGATTTGAGAACATCGAATAGACCATGCTTTTAGAAAGTGGCCGCATCGTTTGCCTACGGCTTTGGCTGGATAGACCTAAACGTTCCATCTCGTAAAACATTTCACTGGGTGTATATCCGCCAGTTAGCATCAGGTCCCATGCTTTACGGAGAAGTGGAAAGCGAGTAGGGTCGGAATCAACCTCTCTAGTGAACGGATTGTTCACGTAGCCTATGGGAACACGACCTGGCTGCCAGCCTTTGGACGCCTTACTGTCCATCCCTCGAACAACGTTTTTTCGGAGGTCCTGAATAAAACTTGTAGCCATTCCATTTTCAATTGAGAGTAAAAGAGCATTGTCCTCTGGTCGATAAATTCGGTCAACGGTGTGAATAGCCTCAATCTTTCCGGTTTGCAGAAGGTGGGCCACTAAGCCGCCGTCAACCAGGTTTCTACTTAGCCTATTCATAGACCACGTCAGTATTCGGCAGATCTTTCCTGACTGGATGGCCTCAGTCAGTCGGGCAAATTCGGGGCGAGTGTGTGGCTCCTTAGCTGATCTTGCTTCAACAAATTCTTCGTCGACGCGGATTCCTTCCCTCTTAGCAAGGATTCTGAGGGCATTCAGCTGATCATCCAGCGACTGAACTTGGCGGTCTTCCGACTCACTCGACTTGCGAGCGTAAATGACGGTCTTCATAGAGCTTCATTAAGTGAATTTGCAGGACTCGCGTGGCAACCTCACGAGCATCTTCATCGTTCATTTCAATACCCAGCTCACGGTGAACGAGTTCGCGAAATGAGTCAATACCTTGTTTTGAGGGGACGGGTAGCCACATGCCACTCATTCTTGCCGTCATGACATTTTCATGAAACTCGCGCTACAACGGCGCAATCCTTGCATCGATGCACGAAATGTTGCACGGTATTTGTTCGGTGTGTTGCAATGGTTGCATGCACCAACATAACCCCAAGCAGGTCTTCGGACCGGCCATCAATCGGTTCACCGACGTGATGGCTCACACCGACCGTTACGCTTTCAAAGGCGTCGGTCGGCTCGCAATGGACGCCCGAGTAAGCGCATCCTCAGTCTCACGGCTGCTCAACGGAAAACTTAACCCGAGCTTCCTGATGGTTGCTCGACTAACCAAGGCCTTGGAAAAGCAACTTGGCTACCAAATTGATCCGCGCGACGTGGTCGCTGAATCTGGCGAGTTTTTGACTCGCTATGCCTGCGATCTAGCGCACTGTCGGGGCTGCCACCCTGACACTGCTTTTGATGACTTTGGAGACCTCAAACCTGCGTTTGCCGATGTTCCAGCCGGTGCGTGGGTCACTTCAACCTACCCTAAGGGCTGCAAGCCCGCGAAAGGATCCGCATGATTGAATTGGAACTTCAGGAGATGCTTAAAGCAAGCTCCCTCCATGCCTTACTCATCCTAACCTCAAAGGCTTTGACTCGCACTGGCTTCGGCGACGTGCAGATACTAGACCGCAGGCATCGCAAGCAAAAATCCCGCTATGGAGGCCATGAGTTGCTCTGCGAAACAACCATCGGCTCCTTCCCTGCCAAGGTGATTGTTAAGGTCATCAACGACGCGGTCCGGGTGCGGATGATGGATGAGCTAGCTGGAGCAATAGACCGAACCAAGGCTGATCTCGGCATCATCGTCACTCCGCATTACGTTAGCGCAAACGCCCTCAAGCAGCAAGGAACGTATGCCAAATCTCGCATTGAGGTCATCGACGGGAAGATGCTCGCCGCGGTTCTCAAGAAAGAAAAGATCGG
>JBBQZV010000049.1:0-12528 GCA_038207365.1 Fimbriimonadales bacterium
TGGGGATAGCGGCTAAAGTCTGATCTGATACACTATCGGCGGCAAGCGCTACCTTATGCAGCCCGTTGGGGATAGCGGCTAAAGTCTGATCTGATACACTGTCACTGGCCCTGACTTCGCCAGCGACTTGGTTGGGGATAGCGGCTAAAGTCTGATCTGATACACTAAGCGTTCTGCCCAATCCGGTGTGCAGAACGTTGGGGATAGCGGCTAAAGTCTGATCTGATACACTGCCGCTCCTAATGAGCGCCTGGTCAAAACTGTTGGGGATAGCGGCTAAAGTCTGATCTGATACACTTCAGCGCCACTCCTGGACGGAGATTTGGCAGTTGGGGATAGCGGCTAAAGTCTGATCTGATACACTCCTTGGAACCTTAATTAAGTTCCAAAGGAACAACAAAATAGCGAAGCACAGGTTGGCCCGGAGGGGCAACCTGCTATTTTTTGCAAAAAATGCCTTGACTCAATCGTAGAATTCGAATGACGGAGTCGTATTATTCACATTGCGTTTTTTTGTACCTTGCTTTTTTAACTGACTAGAGATTCGGATCAGCGTGCCGGCAACGATTTGGCTTGCGGTTTCTTGCAGGGCAGAGGCTTCATCAGAACTTTTGCCAACTGCTTCGAGTTGCTCTTGCTGGACTACATCGTGGCCATATTGCTCGTCGACGAGAACGTCGCCTTTCTCATCAAAGAATAGAAACTGCTCGGGGGCTTTTTCGGCAGAGGTCAAGCTCTGCTCACGATATACAAGCATCCTTCCCCATTGTTTGTCCGTGAATTTAAGTACCCGAATCTCTCCAAGGGGAGGCAGCCACTTAATCACGCGGTGCTGATGCACAAGTGTATTTTCGTCGGTGGAACATGGCCGAACGTAGATGCTAAACTGGACCCGCGAAAAGCCGTCGTCTTCGAGCTTGTCGACGAACCGACGATAATCGCGCCGATTCTCTTTGGTCTCCACTGGCAGGTCAAACATTACCATCAACCACATCAGTTGGTATCCACTGATCATTCTTGGTCTGAATAGTCGGGGATCGGCACGCAAAGAGGATCTGCCTCACAAATCGCCCGCCTCAGACCAGCTGCGAATCGCTCTAGCCCAACTACAAGTGGATAACGCAGTCCATCGAGGCGAACGAATCCGCCAATTACTGAAACTAATCGCCGCTTCATCGCTGGTTGTAGTTCATTCTCGACTTCTCCCATCCCTGCCATTCGCCAGACCAAAGTGTCCACCATGGGGCGAAGCGGCTCCATCGCATCATCGGCAAGACAGAAAGGGTTGTACTGGTTCCGATGAAAAATGCCTAGGGCTGGGTGGAGCCCGGCCCCGACTAATGAGCGTGCCACAGTTGAGCGAATGATGGAATACCCATAGTTAAGGCATGCATTCGTTCCCGGTTGGTCACGATTCCTCACAAAAGCCTCACCAAAAAGTGTGGAAAAATAACGACTCGCGGCGGTCGCTTCGACATTATCTGGGTCACCACTTCGTACGAATGGAATCAGTTTTCGAAGTATCGAATCGTCGCACCCCGTGTACTGTAGCGCGTCTGCTTGAGCTCGGATTTTGGCCTTGACAATGGCCTGCCATGCCCTTTTTTGCGCTGGCACGGAGGCTTCGATCTGATTACGAAGCGTGGCGCTGTGCAAGGAATGACTTGCAAGCGGAAGTAGCAGTCCGTTGGGCATATGCTTAGGATCAGAAGTGATCACGGCTACTCCATGATCTGCGCAAAAGCTGATGATCTGGTGCGACAGGAAGAGTTCCGGTCCATCGAGCACCAAAACGGCAATGTCTTCTACCGGGACCCGACCAACCTCATCTCCATCTCGGCAAATTTGAAGGTGAGTATCTTTTAGCCGAACTGTCGCTGGGCCTGACACCGACACGACCCGAAGACTCATGGATAGTTTTCGACCTGACCAGATGCCGAAACTCGAAGCTTGAGGAACTCGAAGACAGAGGATGACGCAATAATAGACCCAATCGCCTGCCCTTTGAGTGTCTCGCGGTCGGCACTCCAGTGAGCACGAATCCACAGCCGTCGTCCGCTACCATTAATCACCTCGATTTTATAAATATCTGACTCCCAATCATTGGTGTCATGCCTCCGAATACGGATCATGTCCCCTTTATGCAGCACGCTTGCCCCAACGAAAGCGGCAAGTGATCGGCCGCTTCGAGCTGCAGCTAGAGCAACAATGACCCTGTCATAGTCATCCGGGTCAACATCACGTGCGGTTGCGGCATCCACTAGTGGCACAACCTCCATTATTGTCTTTTTGCCGTTTGGCACGATCACAGCACAATGGCGTTCAAGCTTCGGATAGAGCGTTTGTCCGCCATCACGATCCACAACACGATAGTTACCTAACACATCGCATGGCACGCGCACCTGCACCTTGCGTAGCCATCGTTCACCTTTTCCATTTTCATAGGAGATCCCGTCAGTACAGCCTTTGAGGAAATCATCGATTGCAGGTCCACCCCGATCTGCCGAGAAGCCCTTTGCTTCGCAATAGTCCGCAATCCGTTGCCTCGATAAAGCAGAACTAATTGCTCCACGTGTGGCTCCGTCTGTTTCCCCGCTCTCTTGCTTGTCTTTAGCCCTGCCTAATCCTGGGAAGACTTGCGTTGCTTTAAGAGTTGACACTTTTATCCTTCTGTTCAAGAACTTGGGCTCGTCGCCAATCATCACGCGCTTTTTTGAGACGCCAAACGGCTGTTCGGCAAAGAACTTGCCCCGGGGTCGTTGCCTGCTTTCATGTGATACGACAACTTGTGCCAATGCTCCAGTCAGCCCATTAGCAATAGACGGCGGTTGCAACCTTGCCAACTGCTTGTGGAGCCACTTAGCCCGGATCTCTGCATCCTCGGTAGGTAGCTGAGAGTTGGGATCAAGCGATTTGAGTGCATGTTTTGGATCACGCAATTCCATTAGCTCCTTTTCGAGTGAAACTATTCGCTTGATTACTTTCAAGCTACACAAGGCGACAGCGAGGGCGTCAACGGCGTGATGCCTATTAAGGACTCGATCCTTTTTACCCATGGGAATCTTGCCAATATCATCCTCATGCAGCGTGTTCAGCCGCTTGTAAAAGCCCCAATTCTTTGCAAGGGATGTGCTAAACGTACTCTTGACGGCGATTACGGATCTGGCCGCTGGCTTAAGATATTTTATTGCTTCCGTTGCGATATACCCTGTCTCTACGCCTTGACGGTCCGCAAACCCATCGTCTTTTGCTGCTGGTACCTTTGAGGTTTTGACTCGGTTCACCTTCGAACGTGCGATATCGACAGCCTTCGGTGGTGCCGCAACCCTGTCTTCCTTTGCCGTTTGTTTCGATGAAGTATCATCGGTCTTTTTGCCGAATATTGGCCAATCCAGCATGTTCTTGGCTACCGCCTGGCGCCAGTCTTCGGACAGTTGCCATGGGGCTGATCCGCCTTTACGCTGGTTCGCTTCACGGAAGACGATCACCTTGTTGCCGTAGCTGTCACCGCCCTGTTGACGCGGCCATATGTGCTCGATCTCCACGGCCGTTCCATCCAGCAGGTTGCTGGTTGAAATTGTACGCTCCCCCATTAAGGTGTACGGACACATCATGCCCTGTTCGCGCCACAATCGGTACTTCTCTGGAAAGGTTCGCGGCATTTGCACATTCGGGCGGCACTCTGACCAGAACCGCCGGGCCTGATCGTTCATCTTCAGGTTATATGCTTGGTAAATCAGTAGAGACCGGTAGTCGTCGTTACCCATTTGCATCCTTCGCGCCATCTCAACTCGAATCTCATCGATCTCGAGGTCGGGGACCTCGTTTCGAAGTGCGCCAATAATGTGCCGTGCTTGGTTCAATGCCTTGCGAACACGCGGGCTGAGGATTTCCAGCGCACTTGGCGGGGCCGGAATATAGCCAAGTGGCTTCGAGTTGCTTTCGGTATTCTGGTCGCCAAACTCATCGCGAATTGATTCCCATTCCATACGGCCATCACGCATATGTGAGATGATTCGAGACATAGCGATATAGCTAAGGCTTGCATAGCCATCAGGGAAGGGCGCAGTCGCAAGTCGGTATGCGCATAAATCGCTAATCTCAAAATCTGTTTGCAAGATGACCACGATTCGCTCGGCACTTGCTTCTGGATAGGAGGTCCCAAAGCGATCAGTTCGAGCAAATGGAGCTTCGCCGATAATACGAACAAGGTGATGTCGGACTGCTTCGCGTTTACCTTTATCGGTTCCTTTCCATTCCTGCTTCAGGTCAGATTTGAGGAAGCGCTCTGGCATTTCCCAGAGCTTAAGTAGGTCATCACCTGCAGGCTCATTTTCCTTTCTGGCGCGGAACCAGCCTGCGATCGGATTGCCTACCATACCTGCCTTGGTATAGTCGTGCCCTTGTTGTTTTCGCTCGCTTGGTTCAAAAATGGCCTTCGGCTTTCCTATAGACTTGCCGAGCTCAGACCACGAGACTTCTTTTTGCTGATTTAGTTTATCGAACGCAACTAGTTTTTCTTCCAGAGTCAAATGCCTTTGTTCACCTGATGCCCCCTCTTTCACATACATATCACCTAGCAATTTCCAGATTCGGTATTCCTGAAAGAGAAGGTTGCACTTTGGAGAGCGGTGGGCGGCTTTCGTTTCACCTGTTTCTTGATCCGTCACTCGACCGTAGGGGCAGAACGCACGATTGTCGGCTGGAAACTTGAGTGGGTTCTGAAAGAAGAGTGCTTGGAACAACGCGTCACGGATCTCGTTTGTTAGGCCCAGGTGTAGTGCTTGGCGACCCCATAGTCGAAAGAACTCCATTTCGTAAGCCGCTCGATCTGGTCTAGCCCAAAGGGGATTGCCTGCTTTATTACGAACCTGTTGGCGACTAGAGTTATTAGCGAGCTTAGCGGAGGCTTCCGGGTCGTGAGCCAGGTCCGCCAAAGCGCGCTGGTCCAGACCAGGATTGAGTAAAGCAAAGAAGAACTTGCCTAGCGGTACATCCGAGAACGCTCCATGCCAACGACCGACCTGAACAAGTGTCTTTCCGTCATCGTCGCCATCATCAGCCTTAGCCTCTTTACTACCCTTGGATGCTCGCTCTCGTGCTTTCGCTTCAGCTGCGAGGGCAGTGTTTCTTTCATCTTCCTCCTCGGACTTGAGGTAGTTAGCGATCTGAGGTCTGTCCTTAAGATTGCCTAGACCCGCCCCTAAATTGCTCTTGAATCCTCTCCGATGTGCTAGCACGTACAACAAGCGTCCGAATTCGTATGGCCTCAGATCTGTATCATATGCCCTTGCCCAAATATCGTAAGGCGAGAATCGGCAAAGCGGCATGCCGGGAAAGGGCTCTATGCCATCATTTGCCAAGCCCGCATTTCGAAGAATCGCTAGCGTTGTGTGCTTTCGATTTCGCTTGCGCTTCGTTTGCCGTCGCATAAGTCTGGCATTGCGTCGTTCTGCATTTGAAGTCGTATTCTTTTTGTCCGGCGTATCTCCTTTGGTATAGACCTCATTAAACTTTCGGACGCCAAGGCGTACAAGTTCAGCCTGAGTTTCGTCTTCAGGGATTCGAACAAGAGCCCAACCAACAGAAGACGTCCCAAGATCAAAGCCTAAGACATATAGCGCATCCACTTGCATGTAGCAAGCATATCATGTTATCATGTGGATGTATCAGATCAGGCTTAGCTGCACCTCCCTAACAAGGAAGGTCCCTCGTGGACCGTCCGCAGTTAACCAAATTCTCAGTGTCACCTTGCGAGGCGGCCAATATCGAGAAATAGAGGGCTACCCCAATCGGGTTGCCCTCTTCTCGTTTTTTTAGTTCCAAACTCCGCGCTAATCTACCAAATTCGGTCTTGAGTGATGCAACTAATAGTGTACGAATGCTATCACGGAGAACTTGGCATACTGCCAGTTCAGTCCAATGGTAAGTCTCTAAATGATTACAAAGCCAATCACTGTCGCTCAAATTGCAGCCGCAAATGCCCTTTGGGAGTCGGTGCCGTCTTGGGTTTGCTCTTACAGTGCTCTGAATCTCTTGGCAAGGCAGTTGCCCGACCACGATAACGATTCGTGCTTCCTAAAGACGGTTGCCATCAACGGCATATTCAACACGTTCGTCTTCGATCTTATAGGCATGGCTCGGCACGTCCACAAGATTCTTTCTAATCCAAGGAAGGCAAGTGGCCCCGAACTCATAGACGCATTAGCTGCCAATGGCAAGATGTATCGAAGCTTCGCCTCGAAGTACGGTCATTTCTTTGTGGACAGAGACAAGTTCCCAATCCTCGATCAGTACGTTTTGAAGTCGCTCGCACATCATCGTGGCGAACGAAAGGTCTCACCATCGAGTTACAAGGAATTCCATACTTCTTTCCTTCAACTTCACGAAGTATGTGAGATCAGCTATGGAAACAAGGAGATTGACCAGTACCTCTGGATCTCTGGGATGTACCGCCATTGGCTTAAGAAGGGCAACGCCGAATTAGGTAGGGATGCATGCGGACTATTCTCATCCTCGTCGCCAAGGATAGTAGAATTGCTGCAAATCTTGCTGTAATATCCAATTATTAATACTTTGGAATAGGAGAACGCTTACAAATGGAATGGCTCAAACTTCAAGAGTCTCAGCCGAACGAGATACATCGTTGCGCTACACCGGCGCAGAGACTCACGGTTGGCTAACTCACGAGGGCCATTCGGTCACTTATCGAAATTGTAAGCTAGCCGAAGACTCCAATCCTACGCAGAGCTTCAACCTTGTAATTGACAACTTCGTCATCAAGATCCAGAAAGTCCAATTCCCGCTCGTCACGTAAGTATTTAGCAACCGAAAAGATCAAGAATCGCTGATGCGCGACGCACTGAGGTCGATCATGGGTTGGAGGGCTGTACCAAAATACAGAGTCGACTCCTGATAAGGGCTTCACCACGTTGGCAGCAGTTTGTGGTGGCTCCATCAAGTGGTACATCGCAAGACCTACAGCGACATCGTTTTCAGACAAGTCAAGGCCGATAGGCGCTACCCACTTGGCGTCAAGTTTGCACAGTTGACGCTCCTTCTTAGGGTCAAAACCTTCTTCAAGGCATTCCCAATAGTACTGTCCTCTTGTACGATTCACACTATTTTTTCTAGGTTTCTTTGGTGTCGAGTAACCTCCGACGCAATGATCACTCCAGCCTTTGACCTCACAGGCGATCGTCATAGGAAGTTGACCACCTAGTTCCTTTGTATAGACAAACCCGTCGAGTCGCTTTTTATTTGACCTTCCATTCTCGTCTTTCTCAACCAAAGGTTCTTTGAGGGAATAGGACCATTTCTGGCTCGTACGTGAATTAAGACATTCGACGAAAAGAGCCAAAGAAAGCGGTTCACCCAAGAGTTCATTGATAAGTGTGCAACAAGCTCCATTCCTGATCTCTCGTGCTACCAGAACGCCCGGTTCAATCTCTTCTCGTTCGAAGATCTTACGAAGTTCAGATAGTTGCAAGCGCATTTGACTCAAAATGCTGCTTCTATACAACAAAAGGAAGGGTTAGGAAAGACGTATCCAGGTCAGATATGAACTAAGTCAAGAAACACAATCTCGTTATGAGATGTGAGCCAATCCGTGCTTCTCTATAACTGAATGGAGTTTCGCAGCGGCACCCTTCGCTCACCGCTCGCCACGTTCCAACTGGCTCACAGTGTTCACAATAACTCCCAAATAGAAGGAAAAACTGTTTGAGCCGCATTATCCCTTTCACGAAGAACGTTGACCCTTTCTCCTGTGAAATGAGTCGGATTCGTCGAGCAAACCTGATCAAGAGTCTCAACGATCTCTTCGCCGACGAAAATCTCACCGATGCCGATCAGGTTGGTCTGTTCAACCACGTCGTGGCTCATATGATGACGAACGAAGATTTAGTACAGCAAGCCAGAGCCAACAACCGCGACCAGTTCATCCAAAGCCCAACCTTAATCGAAGTCGGCAAAGACGCCACCATCGCCGCCATGGACTCCTACGGAGTAATGACCAAGAAACTCTTCGGAGACAAAGCCAAACTAGACAATTTCCTCGCTCTACTAGCCCCGCACTTCTACGACATTATCAATCGCGAGCAGCCTCCAGCAGCGCCTTAAAGATCGATGTTGGTTGGTGTAGGTTGTAACTTGGACGGCTACTTTAGGTCCTTACAACCGCCGTTGGAATAGGGTATAACTAGACGACCGTCTACTGATTCGGTTTATGCTTTATGGGGATATCATCGCGTCCAACCGCATAAAGAGTGCAATCACTCAGTAGAAGCGGAGAAGAGTGCATTTGCGAAGGGTTCGCTGTGCCCCGAATTTGAAGTGACCACTTCTCATTCGGACCGCTCAGAAGTGACAAGTAAGTAACCAGCACTTCTACCGCCGCCGCCGTCACTCACGAATATGCCCTTCTCAACCAAGTCGTCGATGTCGCGAAAAGCAGTCATAGGCGCACATTTGCCCATAGCCGCCCACTTCCGTTTCGTCATTTTGCCTTCAATGCCGATGAGCATGCGCGCAACGATCTTACGTTGACGTTCGTTTAGCTCCTTATCCTTGTGCTCCTGCCAGAAACGATTTCGGTACATGGCGCCTGCCACGGTGTCCGAGGCCGCTGCGAACGCACGGTCCAAGCAGCCTAAGTACCAGTGGAGCCAAGCCGTGAAGTCGAGACTGCCCCGCTGAGCAGCTTTGAGCGCGTCGTAATATCCTTTGCGCTCCTTTCGGATTTGCGCCGAGAAGCTATAGCATCGGTAGGACCGTTTATCGGCGCGAGCGAGCGACATATCCAGTATTGCTCGCCCGATCCGTCCATTTCCGTCGCTAAACGGATGAATCGTGACGAACCATAAATGCGCGATGCCCGCCTTTAAGATATCGCTCGCCTCGTTGTCTTCCTCGAACCAATCGAGGAAGGCTCGCATCTCGCCTGGAAGTAAAGCTGCCGCAGGGGCCTCGAAATGTATGATTTCTGTTGGTGTTATCGCTCTTGAAACCACTTGCATCGGCCCATGCGCGTCGTCGCGCCAGTCGCCTACCCGCAACCGACCGAACTCCCCCCTCCCTGTGGGGAAGAGAGCCCCGTGCCAATTGAAGAGACGTTCTTCGTCAAGAGGGACGGAGCATCGCTCGCTAGCGTCCATCGCCATCTCAACGACGCCCTCTACGAAATGATCGCCGCTTGGGACACCTCCCATACTCATCCCTAACCGCCATGCCACTGAGGATCGCACTTCTTCCAGATCCAGCATCTCGCCCTCAATCTCGCTGGACTTAACCACCTCCGCTGCAATCGCGTTGAGCTTTGCGTCCTGGAGGTCGTCAAAGCCTAGCGCCTCAAGCCGACCGAATAACCTTCCTTGATGCACAAGAACGTTGGAAAGTGTGGGCATCAGCGCCCGCAGGTCGTAGTCGTACAGCGGCCAATCTGGACGTTGATGGATGTAAACCATGATGGTTCGATTATACCGCTTAATCGTATCATAATATGATCCGATTACAACTCATATTCGAACCATACCCACACGTCTTGGTCAGTCTAATACGAACACTTTGCAAATTTGCTCCCGTTGGACACGGTGATATACCCAGATTATATTTTAGGGCTAGGTCCTCCTTTCCAGTTAGAGGCTTAAAGCCGTCCTGCCACCCTTTACTGTTTCGGCATATACACGCGCCATTTTTATCAAAATGGTAAATCTTTTATCAGAATGGATGGCGCCAGTGACTTCCATGCGTCCGCGTGTTTATCCAATCACCATTTTTATCGATATGGTACTGTATCGATTGTAATTTATCGTTATGGATAATATTTTATCGAAATGGACGGTTGATGACGCGGTTGGGGCAGCATGGCTTGCCGACCGCTACGGGGTCGATCCCGTCCAACCTCTTAGGGTTCTTAGTCGTATCGGGCGTAGACGCTCATCCCAACGCGAAGGAAACCGCTGGCAGAATACCTACGAGGAGCGATACCGACCAGCCCCTACTTTTGGCGCTCACTTCGAATTTATGCTGAGGCATGAGTACATCAGTCTCGAGTTTCTAGCGCGACTTTACGATGTAATCGACCCGAACGAACTGATCGCCTGGCTCCGAGACGAACCTAGTGGAAGGTACGCACGCAGAGCGGGATTCCTCTACGAGTGGCTCACGCTCCGAGATCTTGACTTCTCGGGGGTGACGAACGGTGTATATGTCGAAGCACTGGAGAAGGATCGATACCTGACTGCGTTCAAGCCGACGACAAGCACTCGATGGCACGTCAAGAACAACCTCCCTGGCGACCAGACATTCTGTCCAATCGTGGTATTGACCGACGTCGTATCGGAGGCGATCGCTTACGATGTGGCGGTTGCTTGGTCGAAATTGGAGGACGAGTTCGGCGCTGAGCTTATAAGGCGCAGTTCGGTCTGGATCACTATCAAGGAGAGCCGATCGAGTTTCGCTATCGAGGGTGAGGGCAAGCAGACGACCCGCATCCGAAGGTTCGCCCATGTCATGGAGGCGGAACTCGGACACCACGACAACGTGTTCACCCAAGACACATTGAACTACCTTCAGCGGGCGATCATTGGGGACACTGCCACCCGGTACGGCATAAGGCGCTCGCCAATTTTCGTGGGTGAAACGCGCGGAGCGATGGAGATAGTACATTACATCGCTCCGCACTGGGACGTGGCACGAGCGATGCTCGGTGGGTTGGCCATCTGTGAACGCCTGACCCGCGGATCAAACCCCCTACTGCGAGCCGCGGTTCTGTCATTCGGCTTCGTTTACGCCCATCCTCTGACGGACGGCAACGGTCGAATCTCTCGCTTCCTCGTAAACGATGTGCTACGAAGGGACGGCGTGTTGCCCGAGCCGTTCGTTCTGCCCGTGTCCGCGGTGATCTCGAGCGCAATGCGAGACTACGACCGGACGCTCGAGATCCTCTCCAAGCCGCTCATGCGCAGTTACTCTGGTGCTTACCAATTCGGCAAGAGCGTGCTTTACGACGACGGGCTCACCTCAACGCTGCACTTCGAGGCATACGGCGAAGCCGAGCCAGTGTGGCGCTACCCCGATCTGACTGACCACGTCCAGTACCTGTGCGACGTTGTGAAGACCACCATCGACGTCGAGCTTCGGGAAGAGGCAACACAAATGCGGGCTTACAGGTCCGCGCGACGAGCGGTCAATGAGATCATCGAGGGGCCGGACGAAGAACTGGACCGCATAGTCAGATCTGTTAGCGAGAATGGCTGGAAGGTCTCTGCCAAGCTCCGCTCCGAATTTCCATTGCTAGCGAGTGAAGACCTCGTGAGTCGATTAGTCGAGGCCGTCCGAGAGTCGTTCAAGGGAATCTAAGCCAGAGATCCCCGTCCTCAGTCCTGAGATTACAAATGGAGAAGATTTCAACCTTTCAGGTTAGAACGAGAGCCTGAATGATTAAGGATTTGAACTTCAACTACGGGTCTCTCATCAGCATTTACTGAAAAGAGAGATACCGTTTCTAAATTTGCTTACTTGTTTTCAAACTAAACGGTGGCTAACCCTTTCGTACAATGTATATCGCTGTCAACGGTCCCATTGAAATAGCATGACGAGAGCTTTTGGCTGCTTGAAGTGCCAAATACCGTAAGATAATTGAACTTGATGAGAGCAGTGACTTTGATTTCGTTTTGGCTGGCTGGTGCCATGGTTGGAATCTTCGTTGGGAGCTTTGTCTCGTTTACGTCTCCGCCTTATGTTACGTCCTCGGACACAAACCACACTTTTGAACAAGTTGGGTTGGGGTTCTTAGGTTCTTGCTTGGGACTGGGTTTTGGGGCACTGATTCTGTTTTTTAAGCGAAATCCACCCAAAATCGTGCCCGTGATCGGATTTGCGATTGCGATGGCATTTCTTGGATTGAGAGTCGCTCGTGAGGCCCAGCAAAGCGTATTGCACGCTCGACAGGCAACTGAGTCCGCGCAAAACCATTCGAACTATCTGAGCGAAGCCAAGAACGGATTGGACGAATTGATTCAGGCTACGGGTTGGCAGACAAGGGAACGTAGGGATCGGGACTGCACGTTTGAGCAAACCATCACCATGGAAGAGGCTCGTGAAAAGCTTATGTCCCTCGGAGCAACCGACTACGTTTTGATTCCGCAGACGCCAACTTACACGGCGATTATCACGCGCAAAGGCCACAAGTTCAACTCCCAAATCACACCGATGGAAAACGGTGGAACACAGGTTCTGGTCTCTTTCTTGAATTAGCCTCGCATCCCCAGTGGACCCAATTGAGGGTCAGCCAAAGTGTGGAGTAGGGCCGAAAATAACAAAACCCCGTCGATTCGGCGGGGGTTTGTTATTTGAAAATGGAGCCGATGATCCGACTTGAACGGACGACCTGCTGTTTACGAAACAGCTGCTCTACCACTGAGCTACATCGGCAAGCGTGAGAAAATATACCCTTAAAAGGGACGGATTCAGGCAAGAAATGTTGGAAACCTGGATGTCCCACGTTTCGTTGACATCGTGAGGGGG
>JBBQZV010000050.1:0-11771 GCA_038207365.1 Fimbriimonadales bacterium
CCTCCTTAAAGGATCTGCACTCGTTTCGACATTGTCGAGACGACAAATCCAGGTCGAAGCTTTTCTGAACGTCTCTATGCACTTACAAAGCAAAGTCAGCTCAATCGAAAGATTGGGCTTTTTTTGTGACCGATTTTTAACCAGCACAACTGATTCAACAACTGGTTTAGCGTCCGATTACCACTGAAGGTCTACTGCCTTCCTAGCCATCAATCGGAGAGGGAAAAGCCCATTCAGTCTGGAAGGGGATTCGGCTTATCTCAATACTCCATCCCCCAAGAACGTATCAGTTAGTTACCAGGTGGGTGACATGAAAGAATCCGCGAACTTGACACGAGTTCGGGGAGCGTTCGATATTTGAGCAAAACGGGTCGAAGGCTTATCACGTGTTGTGATCGACCAACGAAGTTTGAGGATCAACTTGGCCCTTCTCAGCCGTTGGCCAAAACCATTTAGAGCCTGTGTCGCAAAGAATCTAACACTAAGCGATCCCCGACAAATCGAACCTAAAGTACGGGCTTAAGCCTTTTCAAATTTTCCCAATCGTCAGGAATAAGGCTAAATACAAATCCATCATGCAAGCTTCCAAGGGCATCCCGATGGGCATTACGGACTCGCGATTCAAATAGAAACCCGGCACGCTTGGCGACATTTGCACTGGCTTCATTCTCGACGGCGCATCGGATAAAGACACGTTGCGCTCCGAGCAAGTCAAACGCTAAGTGGCTGAGTATTCGCACAGAGCTTGTCGCATGTCCTCTGCCCACGGCCGATTTACGAAGCCAATATCCGATTTCAAAAGATGGAACGGTCCAATCTATTCTGTGGAGACCGGAACCTCCGACATAACGGCCGGTCGCTCGGTCAGCGACAAAAACTCCTAGGTCCTCTCGCAGGTCCCACTTAGAACGGAATCGACGTACGAGTTCCTCAGAATCATTTGGTGATCCGTGTCCGGGCCCCCAAGGCATCCACGGGAGAATATGCTCGCGTGATTCGTCAACGGCTTCGAAAAGCTGTTGACCATCCCCCATTCGGTAGGGCCTAACGAGGGTGTTCTCTGAAGTCAATTCCTCAGGAAGGTCGATGAGGATCGGCTTGATCATGCCTGATTGTATCTGATATGATTTAGCAAAATGAGAGGACCCGCTTTGCCTGTAGGCTCTTCTATCTGAGCTCTGAGTGACGAATCTCCTTCCAAACAACTTCGAACTTAAGATACGGTTAGCAATGGCTTCAACTTTTCCCAATCGTCAGGAATGAGGCTTAACACAATGCCATCATGCAGGTTTCCAAGCGTATCCCTGTGCGAATTTCGCATGCGGGATTCAAATAGAAACCCGGCACGTTTCGCCACATTGGCGCTGGCTTCATTCTCGGCGGCACATCGAATAAACACACGTTGGGCCCCGAGCAACTCAAACGCTAAGTGACTGAGTATTCGCACTGCGGTTGTCGCATGGCCGTTGCCCACGGCCGACTTACGAAGCCAATATCCTATCTCGAAGGATGGAACGGTCCAATCGATTATGTGAAGCCCCGAACCACCTACGCAGCATCCAGTCGCTCGGTCTGCCAAGAAAACCGCCAAATATTCTCGCAAGTCCCACTTGGCACGAAATCTACGCACGAGTTCCTCAGAATCACTTGGCGTTCCATGACTAGGACCCCAAGACAACCAAGGGAGAATATGCTCGCGTGATTCGTCAACGGCTTCGAAAAGTTGTTGGCCATCCCCCATTCGGTAGGGCCGAACGAGGGTGTTCTCTGAAGTCAATTCCTCAGGAAGGTCGATGAGGATCGGCTTGATCATGCCTGATTGTATCAGAAGCGATTTAGCCGAATGAGAAAACCCACTTTGCCTGTAGGCTTTTTACCGTACGTCTGGCGTTTGGGTCGCCAAGAATCAGATAGAACTCCGTGCCTTTTCCACCTGAATTGTGATAGAAGAAGTAGGCGTTGGTGTCTGAATTCTGAGTGACGATTCGTCCACCAAATGACCTGGTCGGCGACAATTCGTAATTCATAGTCAAGATGTGTTGTTGGACCAGTCCATTTCGGTTCTGAATGTAACCACCGTAGGAAATATCCAGTTTCTTGAACACGCGCAGTGCAAAAATGGGTCCAAACGAAGTGGTTTTTAGGCTGCCTAATTCACCTGTAGACATCTGAATTCCCACCTGGTGGAATCGATTGGAGGCTCCGCTAACGATATTCATACCGAGAGTCTTGTCTGACTCGTTCATGAATTTCATGTCCGTATAATCCATCTCGATATGCCAGTCACTTCGCGTGTCGACACTGTAGAAGCCTTGAATCCCTCGGAAATACTGCTGGCCATTGTTTTGCCACCATTGTATGGGAACGAAGCCGAAGTCAGTGCTTCTCAAGGGTCCCTTCCGCCAGTTAGCGGACCAGTCTTCGACCATCGTCAAGCCCTTGTAGCCCGTGTAGGGAATGTATCCATCCGGAGTCAGGAAGTTATTAGAAACTCCACTAAACTGAATCATGCTGGTGAGAAACTTGTCGGCATAGTAAGTGCTTATGATTTCTGCACCTCCTCCGGCACCGGGACCAGCTGAATGCGCAGCCAATGTTTCGAATGCTAACTTGCCCCATCTTTGATGGTCGTCAAGAACTCCTACAGTGTTGTGCCCTTCAGGCCGTTCCGTTTGAACGACCATGGCTCCACCACTCGACGTCTCGTTAAACGAGTGTGAATAGCGACCCACAAAGTCGTTGCGTCCGTCAAAACCGATCGTATCCAGGAATCCGACTGTATCCTTTGCCGTGAGTTTGCCGTAGAGCTTGGCTCCTAAGTCGAACTTTGGAATACTCACCGGATAGAAGAACAACCCAATGTCATTCACATTGGTTTGATCGTAAAAGTAGTTTCCGCCTTCCAAGAAAAATGGACGTCGCTCTGGGATCGAGTGCTGGACATGAGAAAACTGGACGCTTTGGATGGCACCTTCGACCGTGGAGAAATCCGGATTGAAAGAACCGACTGCGGTCAACTGAGGAGTTACGGTGTATCGAGCATCCACACCTACTTTCCCCGTTTCAACGCCGGGTTGGATGCCCGTCAACACATAGGGCAGGATCGATAGCTTGGGTTTGAATTTCGCCTGGGGAACAGATACGTTATCCCAGACTCCTTCTAGCTCGTTAAACCCTTGCGAAGTGGTATTGCTCCACAGTGAACCTAATTTTGTCCTGTCTTGAAATCGTTGGAAGTTAATGCCCATGGAGAGGGCTTTCTTACCAGTTGGGTAGTTGAGGCTGTTCCAGGGGATCCTCATTTCGCACGACCAACCTGTTGGGGTTCGCTTTACTGCGGCGTCCCAATCACCTTTCCATTCCGCCTTATTTGCGCGTCCACCTGCGAGATTCGCGGAACGAGTCCCGATTGCATTTACCGAGAACTGACTTAGGTCGTTGAACTGATGAGACAAGAAGGGATCAAAATCAACCTCCACGTTGTCCTCGTTGTTTGGGTTTCCATTGTTATTCCGCTGGAACTTGGTATCTCGAACGGTTTCTCGCCCCACGATTGTTTCGGGACGACTGTCTAGACACTCGAATCCAACATAGATATAGTTTTCGTCATACAGAAGATAAGCTCTGGTTTGGTCCGAGACTAGATTCCCATTTTGCCTGTCGACGAATCCTTCTGCCTTGGAGGCTGTTGACCAAATGGCATCGGACAAGTCGCCGTCGATAATCGGGGCATGATCGGTCTTAATCGCATTGATATGTCTCTTTGAATATTGAGATTGCGCACTTACAACGCAAGGCAGGCTAAGCGATACAATTAAGAATGTAAAGGTGATTCGTAAATTATTGTAGGAATTCAATGGTGCAACCTAGACCTACTTAAGATCTAGGTGCCATACGCTCAAATTCCATTAAAAGTTTCGTTTCACCAAAAACCGCCGGAACGTGCGCACAAGAAGTCTGTTGCTAGCTTGATACGAGTGCAACCCGTGATCCGCCAAAGTCAAAGACAACAACAAATGGCTCCATCAAATCCTGCCCTATATTTCCGGCTAGGTAGCGGTCAGCAAATGCGCCAGTCTTCGCCAAGGAAAAGGTAGCGTCGACTTTTTCAAATCGCTTGCCTCCCAGTTCGAACCAGGCAAGCTTCCCGAATTTAGCTTCCGTACTGCCACCAACCCCTGCCATGCTTGCATCCGTTGTCTCTCTTCCTTGCAGAAGGTGGAACTGCTCCACCGCTGGAGAATGAAAAGTGACTGATCCGTTGGCGCCTGTATCTAGACGGAACCAGGCTTGATGTCCGCCCTCAAAGGAGGCTAATACTGCAGGATTGCCAGTGCTAAAGAGTAGCTTGGTCCAAGATCCAGTGGAAAGCTTAAAGCTAGTTGGCTCGAAAACCTCCACGGAAGGTTTTGCCAAGTTCATCCTCACGATGAACCGCCTGAAGAAATCGAAACCTACAATGCCTGAGAGTTTGACTTTGAAGACATCACTCAGTTGACGGAGGTCAATCTCCACGAAGGTGACCTTATTGATTGTAGCTGGCCCTAATTCGAAGGTATTTGCTGTCCGGAAGGGTTCCTGAACAGTTCCTCCGACCCCTACCACGGCTTCAAGGCCGACTTTCGGTAAGTGAAGTTCGTCTGCTGCTGCCGGATCGATAATCATTGATTCGGCTCCGCTGTCCAAGATAAACCATCCTACGTCCACTCCATTAATGCGAGGATGGACAAGAACATGTCCGGAGCTTGCTCGCTTTGTTTCTAATGCTGAAGATAGGGAGGAGGAATAAGTCCAGTCGGTAGGTGATTTATCCTGCAGTTGGTAAATCTCGGGTACCGAAGTTTTGACTTCGATTGCCTCATTGATTTGAAATATATCTGTCAGCCCCTCGTTTGTCACCTTGACCAAGAAAGGAATCTTCAATTGACCAGCAGTCTTCCAATCCTTCATCTCGACCACTGTTTTGCTTGATGCGATTTCAAATTCTGCTGAAACGGGAAGCCAGGTTTGTGGATCGATCCTTACCGTCTCATCCAGTCCGGTATCGCGAGGCTTGAAGTGAATTTTGTATGTTGTATCGGTAGGAGAGCCCCTCTCAAGAGTTGCATTTACCTTGGTTTTGGGATCCAGCCAGCGGTCGGTGAGAAGGAGTGTAATTGCGTTTGTACGGTCAACGTCTTCAAATGCCAACTGCCTCGTCGCGCCGCTTCTGTCTATCTGCCAAAAAGCCTTTCCATCAGAGCCGTAGCTTTGACCTAACGGGCCCTGAATAATTTGTAAAAAACAGCCGTTGGGTTGAAATTGAAGTGAGTATTTGTCCTCGACACCATTGAAGGTAGCTTTTCCCTTGAGAAGAGTCTCATTCCAGACGCTTTCGCCGGATGAATCCAATACAGCTTTACGGACATTGGCTACAACATCAGGCAGTGAAGGTGAATTTCCTGATATTAAGAAGGCGAGCAGTAGAGCGGTCATTCCTTGGAATACCTACGTTATGGCCCTGGCTGATGATTCCAATGAACTCACAATTCAATTCATGAATTCTTCTGTTGAGGCTGAGATGTACTATATAGCGTAATGAGTGAAGGCCTAACCCTTAAATTGATGGCAGGAGGAATCGACCTTGATACCTCGCCTGAACGATTTGGATTTCTGTTAGAAAGTTGTGATGCGATTCATGATATCCAGGAACTCCGAGCTCGATTTGATCGCGATGGATATCTTTATTTACCTGGCTTCCTCAATCGCGTTGCAGTCCAAACGGCTCGACTAGCTATTTGCGAAGCACTCAATGAGAAGGAATTGCTTGACCCAGAATTCCCACTTGACATGGCAATTGCACGAGAAGGGAGTTCCATGGCGTTTCGACCGGATATCGCGAAGCACCCAAAAGCTGGACCACTCATTGAGGAGGTCATATACGGTGAGAAAATCATGGACTTCTTCACCGACTTCCTAAGTGGGCAGGCGACCCATTTTGACTTCACTTGGGTTCGAACAGTCTCACCGGGCATTGGATCTTATCCTCACTGCGATGTCATTTTTATGGGCCGAGGCACTAAAAACTTGTGCACGTCCTGGGTGCCTTTTGGCGATGTTCCGCTGGAAGTAGGGGGCCTATTGCTACTTGAAGGGTCTCACCTAGACAAGGAAACAAGAAGTACTTACGCATCGATGGATATCGACACAGCGTGCGTCAACCGAAACAACGAAAACGAAGTCAAAGCGGCCGGATATCCGGCATATGGAGCAATAAGCCTCGATTTTCGGTCCACTCGTGACCGCATTGGTGGCAGGCTACTCACCGCCAAAGAATACAAAATGGGCGACCTGCTTATTTTCAATGTGTATCTCGTACATGGGTCGTTGGACAATCAGTCTCGCGAAATCCGGCTCTCTACCGACTCGCGATATCAATTAGCCAGCGAACCGTTGGATGAGCGATGGATTGGAGAGAACCCTCCGGGACATGGTGGCGACTCCGTGAAAGGATTGATATGCTGATTAGGTGTGCCCAAGAATAGGTTGTTGGTTCAGTCCGTCCAAAGGTCTTCCCAACTATCTGCTCCTTCCCAAAGGAACACTTGGCCCTTTATCAGTCGGCATCCCTTGTCGATCATCGCAATCGATTGCATCTCATGGGCGCTTAGGTCCGAAGAGCATGCGGCTCTTAGGCTCGCGACGAATTGCTCCTTTTTGACCGAAAACGGAATCGGGGTCTGACCACGTTGAATGGCCCATTGAATGCAAATCGAAGCTGGGGTCGTGCCATGACGCTCCGCAATCTCGACGATTACTGGATCTTCGACATCCACAGTGTCTTCAGGAGTTCGGTCTCGCTCTGGACGACTTGGCGATCCGAGTGGGGAATATCCGATCGGGGCGATTCCATTTGCTATAGTAAAATCGAAGAGCTCTGGCTGCTGAAAATGCGGATGGAGTTCCATTTCGTTGGCGGCTGGCTTAATTGATGCGTCTTTCAAAACCCATTCCAGCTTCTTGACGGTCATATTGGAGGTTCCAATGTGCTTAACCAGTCCCCTTTCAACTAGTTTCTCCAACTGAGCCCATGTCTTCATGTAGTTGTCATGAATGTAGGGTTTTGCATGCGGGTCACGCGAGGAAACGTCCACCTTTGGCGCATGGAAGTTGGGGAATGGCCAGTGAATAAGATAGAGGTCGAGATAGTCGAGTTTTAGGTCTTTGAGTGACTTTTCAAAAGCAGGGATAACCTTAGCTTCGTCGTGCTGGTCATTCCACAGTTTCGACGTCACCCACAATTCCTCACGGGAAATGCCGGTGCCCAGGACATGTTGCAGCGCTCCACCAACTTCAGCTTCATTTCCGTAGACGGCAGCACAGTCAAAATGTCGATACCCGACCTCAGCGGCTTCGCAGACTGCAGCTGCGACTGTGTCCGCTGAATACTTGTCTGAACCAAAGGTTCCCAAACCAATTGCTGGCATCTTGGCCCCGGTATAAAGTTCTCTAAAGGGTACGGTCATTGGCTCGTCACTCACATGTGACTCTACCGTGAATTCCTGGCTAGAGAGAAAGGGTAGGACGTACTTCGATCAGAAATGCGGTCAAAATGTTGTGGCCTATGAGTGCGCACGAACCAAGCCTGTCATTTGCTCCTATCGGGTACGTGCAATGTAACAGGCACTTGAAATTTAATGCCCGCCACCAGCCAGACCTTGAGTCCGACGAGACGAATTATGTCGTCCTGAACCCAGGACATCAATTTGAACTTGCACTTGAGGACTTGGCGGGATTTGATCGTGTTTGGCTTGTTTCGTGGTTCCACACGAACGTCTCATGGCGTCCAAGGGCGCTTCCGCCCCGCGGACCCGCTGTCCGGCGAGGACTGTTTGCCACAAGGTCTCCCCATCGGCCTAACCCAATTGGACTCACTTGCGTTACTTTGAAATCGATCGACAAACTAACCCTTACGGTTGGCCCCCTTGATCTGATCGATGGGACTCCCATCCTCGACATTAAGCCATATCTAGCGACAGTCGACTCGTTCCCTGGCAGCTCGATGGGATGGGTTGACGAGGTTGAGGCAAGCTATGCACAGCCACCGCGTTTTCAAATTGAATTGACTGAGAAGGCGCAGTTTCACCTTGCTTGGCTACGCACAGAATGGGGAATTGACTTTACCGAGCGCGCATTTGCCCTACTTCGCCACGATCCTACACCACATAGGACGCGTCGAATTCTGCGTCTGTCATCAGGTCAATACCGTATGGCATGCGGACCTTGGAGACTCTTTTTCCATGTCAGGGAAGAGACGATTCTCATTGATTCGGTTGGAAAGGGATATTCAGATGAATCCCTTCAGACTGAAGGGAGCGAAAGGATTCAGGATCGAGATGCCCAGATTGCTTTCGCCCTTCTACCGCTTTAATTCAGTTACTTATTCGGCCAAGTTTTGGGCATCCACTCGCGGAGGTCGGCGATGGATTGCCGTGCTCCAGTTGTAGTTGGAACGCCCCAAGCCATAAAGAATGGTCCCAAATTTCGACCGATCATCCGGGACATTCGCACCATAAATCGATCGTGCTTGGCAAGGTCCGTTCGCGGATCTTCTGAACCAGTGAGCGTTCGGCATTCTTCGAAATAACGAGTGAAAGGTTCCCAACCAAACTCCTCGCGGATCTCTGCAAACATTGAAAGGGCTAAGAATGGATCCGATTTCCATGTGTCGTAATGGGCACCCGATTCAAGGTACTTAGCGAGACGCTTTTGCACCGCCGCAGGCGCCATTGCCGGATGAGCATCACCATAAGTAGCTGGGGTTACTCCATTAAGCTTTTCTGATCCGAAGAGCGAAAAGAAGTTGTTGGTGACTTCGCCACATCCATCCCACGTCCATGCTCCCTGTTGGAAGTTGTGGCCCATTTCGTGGTAGAAGCCCCAAGTCCAACTCTTTCCACGAAGCTTGAATAGGTCGCACATCGTGTCGGCGACATCGATGTGAGTCATGATTGGGTAGCCACTGTGCATATAGCCTGCACTAATCTCGACGTCTGGGCAGTAGCGTTCTGGCCGCGACCGAACGGGTGCCGCATAAAAGGCATATATTTGGGACATCATTTCGTCCCAATACTTCATCAGTGCCTCAGCGTTTCGGACCTTACGAGCTGAACTGATGGGTACGACAATCGTAACCAATTTGCCCTGTAGCTCTGCCCATGGCGCGCCTGACTGTGCCGTCATGGCTTTCCACTCTGCCTCAGGTGTCGTTCCTCGTACGAAACGAGGTGAGGCGACCGCATGACTAATCTTCACTTCAATTTTTCCGAGACGGCACTGGTAGGGAACCTCGATAAAGATCAGGCCACCAAACGGATTTGCAGCTTGTGTTTCCTCTACGACGAGCGCCCTAGAATTGCTGATTGAAGGGAACCGGGGCCATTTTTCCAAATCCCACAATGTATCGGTGTGCGCCCCAATTCGTACTGAAAGGCCAGCCTGAGTTGCATCGGCCGGTATATCGATAAGGACCATATCGCCTGGCGCAGCATACAAGCCCGTTCCATGCCAGGATGGGACCGACGTGTCTATTTGGATTGTTCGATTGATGCGCGGTACCGAATCAGCCACTGGTCCGGGAAAATTCGCAGCGGAAGGGTCGCGTCTTGTTTCCCGTGGAGTTTGGCGAGCATATCGTTTGGAGTCAATCCATGCCTTAAGGCGGGAAAACGGCTTTGCTGTGGTAATTGGCTCTTGAGGCGAAGGTATTCCACCACCAGACTCCTTAGCCGCGAGATCGAGAATCTGTGTAGCCAAGGGAGTTGCCAAGGTCGATACATGGGCTAGTTCTCGTTGGACTGTTGAAGTGGCAGTCGACAATTCAGGAAGTGGCAGCCCGCCCTTCATTAGGCCGTCGATAGCCCCACTTGAAGTCAGTAACGGACTGTCTGCGTTTGTTGGCGAATATTCTTCTCCAACTCCACCGTCCTCAAATGTAATGCCATAGGGAATGAGCATGCGATTGGCCGTTTGATCTGCCAGTAGGTCTTTGCCTGGATGAGTCGCCATCCATCCCCATGCAGGACCAGCAATCAGTAGGCCGTGTCCGTTTTTTACGAACCGCATCACCGCGATTTGTGCGGAAGGGTTGTCGTCCAATGCTGACTGCGTCATGCAAATGACATCAATCGTCGAGAGCGTCGACTGTATATTTTGTGGGCTAACCGCATAGGGAACTGCTCCCGCCTTAGTGAGCTCGGGTGAAAGGCCAGCGGAGCCGAGGAGCCCTACTCGGAGTCCTGCTAGAGGTTTCCGGGATAGCCAAGTCAACGCATTCGCCAGGAACCGTCCGTTGCTCGGGTTCTGCATGGCTATCGGAGAAAAGAACCCTTCGTGCCCTCCCGCGATTGCTCGGCCGCGCTCTACTTTGGTTGCTACGAAAAGAGGAGCTACACCCTTATTAAGTTTGGCAGTAAGGACAACAAATGAATCTCCCGATGAATTCAAAGGACCTGGAAGACAACCCGGAGCGACCAAAGCAGTCACTCCTCGCGTAAGAGTATCTCTATCATCGGCATGGCTATCAGGTGGATTTATGGGTAAAGCGGAGAGGATGAGACCAAGGGAAAGTCCAAGCATTGGTAGCGGCATTCTATGTTAAGGACGGTTAAACTAGGCTAAATATTGTTTTGGGACGCCTTTCGCATAGAAATACGATAAGTTAAGACAATGTTTCTTGCTGTATTAGCCGCTTCTGCTTTCAGCGTATTTTCTAAACAAGATAAGGATTGGGGTCCTCCCCCACCGGTGGCACCTTACGGACACGATCCATTACCAGGCGAGCGCGTGGTGATCCCCATGATCTTTCCCGTTTTAGGTCAGAGTCGATGGGATGACGGCTATGGCAAGAGCCGAGGCGCATTCCTGCACACCGGTATCGATATCCGGGCACCAAAAATGACACCTGTTGTTGCTCCCTTTTCAGGCACTCTCGGAATGAAACGCGAGACTTTCTGGATTTATGGAGACAATGGCTGGTCCATGCTAGGCACTCATTTAAACGACGATGATATTGGGCGGCACAACCACGATGGATCAAGAGATGTTATGTTTGCCCCGAATGTGGCGCCATTCCAACACGTTGTGGCAGGACAGTTCATCGGCTTTGTGGGTGAGAGTGGAGATGCGACTGCTCCCCATTTGCACTTTGAGATTTATGCTCCTGGCGAAGGTCTGGCAAAGTATCGGATTCGAAATCCCTTCCCATCGCTTAAGGCAGCTAAGAGAATATCCGCTCCAGTTCCGGTAATCCCAAACCCCGCAAACCATCCACCAGCGGGGCAGTTGCGGCTTCAGGCTTGTGTTCGACTGGCTGATCCCAATCGCAAGTTGTTGTCTGTCATTCTTTCGGCGATGCAGTACCCATCAGGAAAAGTCGTACCGAGCATGTCGATCCACTTCATCCGATTCAAGCTATCAGATCCAATTATCCAATCCGTTGGAGGATGGCCAATCCTGGCAAAACTCCCCGAGGCCCAGAGCATTGCAATCTATGTCCGAACGACTACGTCCCTTGAGAATTCAAAAATCGAGAGGATCGTCATCGATCCGCTGGCAGCAAACTAAGGCAAAAAGGGGCCGTCTCATAAGGGCGGCCCCTTTTTCATGTCGGATCGCTTTGTTCGGCCCTGATTCACGTTAATGCAAATACCTACAATAGAATTGGCATATATTGGCCCACATCGACTGGATATTGACTCGGATCGGATGTGCTTAGCTTCTATGCGGCGATT
>JBBQZV010000051.1:0-10248 GCA_038207365.1 Fimbriimonadales bacterium
ACGGATGTTGTCCGCAATGGTTCCGTTGAACAAGAAAGGCTCCTGAAGAACGATTCCTATTTGGCCTCGCATGTCTTGTAGGGCGATGTCTCGGTAGTCGATGCCGTCGATCCTCATGACACCAGCGTCTGGCTCATAGAATCGGCAGATCAAATTGATTGTCGTTGACTTACCCGCGCCGGATTTACCGACAAGGCCAATCATCTCTCCAGGCTTGGCTGTGAAAGTTATGCCCTTTAGAACTGGATTGGACTTGTCGTAGCCAAACCGCACGTTCTCGAACTCGACCTCACCCACGATGTTGTGGTGGATCTCCTTCGAACCGTACTGCTCGGCTTCCGTATCCATGACTTCAAAGATTCGCTCAGCACCTGCCATGGCTCGGGAGAACCACTGGTTAACGGCTGCAAACCACTGAAGCGGTCCATAAAGCAGACCCAATAGAGCACTGACTTTCCAGAACTCACCCAATGTCATTTGGCTCGCATAGACCATATAGCCACCGACAGTCCAGTTGATCAGAGTGCCGAGGGATGTGAAGAAGGTCATAGCGCCGAAGATCGTATACCAACGACCATCTGCGGCCATTCCGGCGTCACGCAACTCGTTGTTGCGGCCCGTGAACTTGCCGAACTCCAAATCTTCTTTTGCAAACGCTTTGACAACTCGGATTCCCGAAAGCGACTCATTCAAATGCATATGGAAACGAGCCCACTTTTGGCCCACTCGATGAAACATTTGAGACATCGGTCTCCAGAAGAACGCGCCAATGCCAATCACAAAAGGGATGGGAGACAGGATGCACGCAGCAAGGGTCACGTTCGTGTAGAACAAGAAGATTGTGATGCCTACGAACATGAGTCCGTTCAGCAGGAGATAGGGAACTCCTTCAACAAGGAAGCCCCAAACTCGATCGGTATCTTGGGTTACACGACTCGCAATCGCACCAACCTGCTTCTTATCGAAGAAGGTGAGTTGGAGGAATTCGATCGCCCGATAAACCGACGACCTTAAGTCCGCCGCAATGCTGCCCGCCAAAAACGCGATCAATCGGCCACTCAGAATTTGGAGGGCCGCGTTAATAACAAGTACGACCAGCCAACAAGCCATCAAAACCCAAAGGGTCTCAACGTTCTTGTGCATCTTAAGCACGGTGTCGATCAATTTGCCCTGAATTAGGGGAGGACACAGATTCAAGAGTGTAGTCACCAGCGACATGAGGGCCAAGAGCGTGGCCTGTTTGCGGTACGGATAGAGGTAGCGTCCAATCCGCAACATCGTTTTGCTACGATTGACGCAAGCGGGACACACTCCATCCTTTTCTGGAAGCAGACGGTTACATTTAGGGCAGCGAAGTCGCTCCTCCTTCATGTTAATCAGTAATGCTTCGCCCTTCGCCAACTGCTCAATGCCACGCGCAGCTTCGCTGAACTTGGCGGCAAGCGTCAAGGAATAGGAGATGATCGGCAAGATCTCTCCCGTCTTCGTGACAACTTCCAGCCGACCACCACCTACCAGTGGTTCATTTCTGGCGGTCTTAATGTCAGCTATGGGTATGACAAACGATGTCGCATCGCCTTTTTCAAGAACGCGAACGTTTTCCTGTGTAACTTCAAGCGTACGGTGGCCAAACGAGCCGTCCTCAGCAAAGTCGGCCACCATACGTATAAGCACATCGTCTAGAGGGGTCGGCAATTTAGCCGTACTCCCATTGGGGGGTGCAATTTCCATTTAAGTCCCTCCTCGAAGAGACAACAACCATCCAAGATATATGCGCGCGAGTTTGTCGTCCCAGTGGACGTTATTGCAACATCAAACTCGAACGCCAGATTCTTGGCATCGACGAAGTCAGTGGACACGACGGGCGTCAATCCGTCAGCCTGTAATGTGAGCTCGTGGGCTCGACCTGTGGCGGCAGGGAACCCAACTTAACTTTGATCCGAGACGCGGGCTAGAACCCCGGTTGGTTCACGTCTCGCCAAGCATCATACCGCATCTTTCTGAAAATCACTATTAAGATTCTTTCGAAATACGGCATTTTATAAGGGATGGTCTTAACTTGGAACACACCGGATAAGCAATAATGACAAAAGCTAACCCAACGTTGGCGGAAGCATCTTAATGGAAGTGAACACGAGCGAAGTCGAGAAGCCGGCTGTAAGTCCCAGGGTATTGCTCGTTGAAGACGACCCTGTGTCGGCTTACCTCATCCAGCAGATGTTTCTTTCCCAGAACTTACCTCTGGATCATGCAACGAACGGCGCAATCGCCCTCGACTTGCATCGACAAAACCGTTATCGCCTTGTCATCTCAGACTGGATGATGCCTGAGATGAACGGTGTGGATCTTTGTCGCGCATTTCGTGGTTTGGGTGGCCCGTATGTGTACTTCATTTTGTGCACCTCTAAAGGTCAAAAATCTGATCGTTTGGAAGCGTATGATGCGGGTGTCGACGACTTTATGACGAAGCCGCTCGATAGGAACGAGCTACAGATTCGACTACGCGTCGCCTTACGAATCCTTGAAGCGGAAGAAGTCGTTCAACGACAGAAAACTGAACTTGAAGCCATGAACGAGAAGTTGAATCACCTTGCGGTGACCGATGCTCTCACTGGCCTCTACAACCGTCGTCGCTTCCAAGAGATGTTAGAAGAGGGTATCGAGGAACATCTTCGGGCGGGCGATCAGCTTTCGTTGGTTTTGATGGATATTGATCGGTTCAAGAGTCTCAATGACGAATTCGGTCATCAAGCTGGCGACGAAGCGCTGCGAATTCTAGCCAGGGTCATTAAGGATCACGCGAGGCGCCATGAACTTCCTGCTCGATATGGCGGAGAAGAGTTTGCGATTATCCTTCAGCGATGTTCAAAGGAAGAGGCCCATGTGGCGGCCGAGCGATTCCGAGAAGCGATTGAAGCCACGACTTGGCCGGACCGACCAATAACCGCTAGCTTTGGTGTTGCGACATGCGACGAAGGAATCAGCACGCTCAATCAGTTAGTTGCTGCGGCCGACCAAGCACTGTACGTCGCGAAGCAAAACGGCAGAAACCGAGTTGAAGTTTATTCTTCTACCAAGTCTTAAGCCGTTTAACCAGCTTTCGTGGATTCTAGGAGCCTTTTCCGCTCTTTAGAAAGTCCACGAACTCTTCCGGATTTCGGGTGGACGAACCAAAGACCTTCAATACTTTGCCTTCTGGGCTCACGCTGACATAGACAGGCAAAGTCACGGTCTGGGTCAACTTCTGCTGAAGGGCCTGGTTGTCCTCGTCCTCTTTGGATTGCTTGTCTGTGTAGAGCTCAACGAGCACATAGTTCTTGAGCTGATCCTTTACGTCGCCGCGCGTAAACATGTTCTTTTCCATCCAGCGGCAATTCGTGCAGGTAACGCCAGTGAAGTTAATAAAGACGGGCTTATTGGTTCGCTTAGCGAGATCGAGCGCCTCGTTGTACTTCTCGATCCATCCGCTCTTGCTAGGGGGAAGATAGGCCTCCATCTCGCCCAAAGAACTCCCGGTCATTCCATAACCGAAGTACAGAGCGGAGAACACCGTCAAACCAAAAATAATGATCCTTCCTGGGCCAAACTTCTTCGGAAGTTCGACTTTCGGCAACTTAACGATGCCGACCAAAAAGAGAGCAGCCGCCGTAAAGACAACTACCCAAACTCCAAGAAAAGCCGTTCGAGACAGGATTCCCGTTCCCCAGACTAAGTCGGAGTTGCTGAAGAATTTGACCGCAGCCGCAATCTCTAGGAAGCCCATGAAGCCCTTAACGGCCGAAAGCCACGAGCCCGATTTGGGCAGTTTGGCTAGGTATTGGGGAAACAGTGCAAGGAGGAAGAACGGTAGTGCGAAGGCAGAGCTAAAGGCAAGCATTCCAACGAACGGATACAGCACATCGCCTTTGGTGGCATTCACAAGGATGGTCCCCACAAAAGGAACGGTACATGTGAATGAAGTGAGCGTAAACGTCAGTCCCATGAGAACAGGAACGATGAGGCCGTGCTTTCCGCGAGTCGAGAACTTGTTCTGCAGGGATACCGGCAGGGCAACTTCATAGATGCCAAATAGGTTGAGCGCAAGGAAAATGAAAAGCGCCGCCAAAATCAAGTTGACTATCGGGTTCGTGGCGAACTTCTGGATGCCGCTCGCACCAAACAAAAGGGTCACGATGAGACCAAATCCCGTAAACGCAGAAATGATCCCTAGGCAGTAGGCAATGGGATGCGATAAATTGGTTTTGCCCGAACTCGCGTCTCGCTGCTTAGAGAAGTAGCTTACGGTGATGGGGACCATCGGGAAGACGCAAGGCGTCAGAAGTGCTAACAGGCCAGCGCCGAAGGCAAACAGGATGAACGAGAAGAGCCCCTTCTTTTGCTCTAGGGCAATCCTTTGTTCGTCTGACAATGATATGGCGCCGACCGCAACCGCATTTTTGATCGGAGCTACAGCGGTTCCTCCGATAGGGATGAGGGCTTTGGTGGGCGGAATGCAGACTCGATCATCGCACGCCTGATATTGCACTTCCAAAGTGCCTTTTCCATCTGGTCCGAGTTGGACGGGGACGGTAAATTTGGCGGTCTTCTCAAAAAACTCCACTTCGGCGGAGAAGTTATTGTCGTATTTGAACTCTGGTTTTCCTTGAGTGACCTTTCCGTCAAGAACTGCCGGAGCCTTTGCCGTTATCGTCGTCGGAATGTTATCTGCTTTAGTAGGTGGTAGCGCGTACAGGTGCCACTTGGGCAGGATCTCGGCCACCACTTCCACTACAACCTTTCCATTGGGTTTCATTTCGCCACTGAGAACGTGGTTGCTCCACTTGACTTTGTCCTGTGCCGCGCACAGGGTCACCATCAGTCCCAGCAGGACGAGAATTAAAGGTTTGAGGTAGCGAAAATTCATTCTTATGGCTTGCAAGTTCTTGCTCAATCGCGTTGAAAAGGGAAGGGCCATTCTCTTGACCATTCCCTCTACGCCTTGTTCTACGTACACAGTTTAAAGACTGTCCGAGGTCAAAGAGTTCCTCGAACCTCTTGCTCACGTTCGATCGCCTCGAACAGCGCCTTGAAGTTGCCTTTGCCAAAGCTCTTGGCACCCTTTCGTTCAATGATTTCAAAGAACAGAGTGGGGCGGTCCGTTATGGGCTTAGAGAAGATCTGAAGCAGATAACCTTCGTCGTCTCGATCCACCAAGATTCCTAGATCCTGAATCGCCACCAGGTCTTCGTCGATCTTGCCGACTCTGGAAGGGAGGTCCTCATAGTAAGCCCTTGGAACCCTTAGGAACTGAAGTCCTCGATTTCGCAACTCGGTAACTGTCTCGACGATGTCTTCCGTTCTTAGGGCGATATGTTGGATTCCAGCGCCGCCAAAGAACTCCAAATACTCGTCGATCTGCGACTTCTTTTTGCCTGCGGCAGGCTCATTGATCGGGAATTTCACCCTACCGTCTCCGCCGGACATTACCTTGGACATTAGGGCGGTGTATTCAGTGGAAATGTCCTTGTCATCAAAGCTGATCAACTGTTTGAAGCCCAGTACATCTTCGTACCACTTCACCCATTTGTTCATCGCACCCAGTTCAACGTTGCCAACGCAGTGATCCACTTCGATCAAACCTGTGGGTACGCCTGGCTCTTCGCGATCCACAAAGTGAGGCAGGAAATAGCCCTTGAACTTATCGCGATTGATGAACGTGTGGAGGGTGTCGCCATAGGTGCAAACGCTGGCGAGGCGAACCTCTCCATTATCGTCGCACAAGCTATACGGTGCTCGGGCAGAGGTCGCCCCTCGTTCAATAGCCGTATTGTATGACCAATCGACGTCGTCCACTTCAAAGGCAACGTCTTGAACATGGTCACCATGGATGGCCAACTGTTCCGCAATCGGGTGTCCTGGCCGAACCGGCGCTGAGAACAGGAAGCGAATCTTGTCTTGCTCAATAAGATAGTCGACCTCATGCTTGAGTCCAGTTTCGAGGCCGTGGAACTGCTTTACGCTGAAGCCAAACATGTGGCGATAGAAGAAGGCGGACTGTCGGGCATTACCGACATAGAATCGGATGTGATCGATACGGCGAATGGGAAAGGTGTCTTGCGGCATTGCGTCAAACCTCGGGAAGTTATTAGTCGAGATTATGTAAGATGCGGGACTTCGCCAAACGTACAAGCGGAATTTGCTTTGAAAGGTACAGAACGCTTTCTTAACCCGGATACTGCTGTTGAAACTCACCAATCCAAGCGGGAGCGCTTGGATTTTGTGAAGTAATCGGGTGCGATTCTAAGGCTTGGGCTATCGCCGCAATTCCTGCAGCACCAAATTGCACGAACTGAACCGTTTGAACGCCCGCACTTGTCTGAACGGCATAACCTGCCCCAGAAGGATCGCGGTAGATGGAAACTGTAGATGGTGCTCCGTTCTCCATCAGGGAACAAGAAATCGGATTGCTTGCCGTCGCTGAATTCACTTCATTGTCCATCCACATCTTCATCAGACTCAAATTTGAGAATGTCTGGGATAAGGCAACTGAGTTGGGCAGAGCCCTTCCTTCTGCTTGTAGGAACGCAGCGGCTTGGTCAAAGGCAAACTTAGATTTGAATCCGTCCAATTTGGCTTGAAGCTCTGCCGGAGACGTGCTGGGCGTCGTTGTTGTGTTCGTTGGCGGAGGAACATCTGTCGTGTCCGATCCAGTAGCGGTGCCTGGCTTATTCTTATTGGTGGCCCACAGGTGAACGGCAGCATTCGGGTCTTTCAGAGCCGAACCGGGTTTTGCGGAGGGTGGAATTCCCTTGTTCGCGGCGGATCGAACCAAGAACATAATCGATCCTAGACAAACCAATGTCGCGAGAATCATTCCGATTGACTTGTAGCCCACGACGCCAGAAGTATCTTGCTTTACGTCAAGAGGTGCGGCGATCAACTCGTTCATGGCCTTTTGACGGGCCTCTTCGATGGGCGGAATTTGCCAGATCTCCACTCGGCCGATGTTCTTGAGCTGCCGAGGAGCCATATATTGAGCGTCTATCTTGAGCTTGTTCTTGATGACCTCATGAACGGTTTTGCTAAAACAAATTCCGTCTGGCTTGGCTTCCGCTTGGAGTCGAGCTGCCGTGTTCACGCCATCCCCGAATACGTTGTCGCCGTTGACGATAATGTCGCCTAAATGGACTCCAATACGGTGGTGAAGGATGTCAGTCGCGGGAATCGTCGCCGCTTGAGAAAAGAAGGTTCTCTGAATCTCAACCGCGCAGGACATGGCGTCTACCGCACTAGTAAAGCAGAGGAGCATGCCATCGCCCATTGTGTTGAGGACCTGGCCACTGTGAGCCCGACAAAGGCTCGTGATAATCCCCATGTCGCGCTGAAGCGCGGTGTAAACCCGCGCTTCATTCTGAGCCGCGAGTTTGCTGAAACCGACAACATCGGTGAAGACGATTGCGGCAAGCATTCGCTGTTCACGAACTTGTCCTTCCGGTGCGTTGGGTTCCATTGGATTTACATTATCCAAGACGAAAGCACTATTAGTTAAGGTTCCATGTTAGCTTCAATTCGAAATCCCTATAGAGATGAGTGCCATGACCCACTTTCCGCCAAGCAAGTGGTTCAAAACTGTCGGTTCGGTCGGTTAAGATGGTACGGATGACGATTCTTGCGCTTGCTGGCCTTATGGGAATTCTGCCGATTCAAACGGCCTCGTCCCAAATAACCATCGACCCGTCAAAGTCCCAACCCATATCGCCCTATATCTATGGTGTCAATTATCCGGACAATTGGATCTACGACTGGCTCCAGGAGTGGCGACATTATCATCAAGGCTTTACCTTAGCTCGCCTCGGTGGAAACCGATTTACGGCCTATAACTGGGAGACGAACGCCAGCAATGCGGGCCACGATTACTTCTTTGAGAACGACGATTATCTTGCCCTCAATCCTGAGCCAGGTTGGCCCGTTAGTCGGTTCCTAAACTTTGTTCAATCGACGGGAGCCGCTGCACTGATTACCGTTCCAACTTTGGGATACGTATCTGCAGACAAAGACACGAATCGGGATGGTGGTAAGGATGTCAACCATACGAAAGATTGGTTGACTACTCGCTTTGTAAAGTCAGTCGCGAGCAAGCCAGGGAAGCATTACACCTATCCACCGGACCTTTCGGACGCTGCCGTTTATCAGGATGAATTCGTTCACTGGGTTCAGTCCATCAAGTCGTCGAAAACGCCCGTTTGGTTCTCGCTCGATAACGAACCGGACTTCTGGCACAGCACACACCTTCGCATCAACCCAGTTGCTCCTGGATATGCCGACATCATTCGAAATAACCTTGAGTACGCCGCCGCCATCAAGTCAGTCGCTCCCGACTCGCTTGTCTTCGGACCGGTGAATTACGGTTGGCAAGGCATGCGTCAATTCCAAGGCGCCCCCGACGCGAAGGGAAGGATTTTTGTGGACACCTACCTCGATGAAGTAGGGAAGATGTCCGCCAAAGTAGGCAAGCGATTGGTGGACGTTTACGACTTCCACTGGTATCCGGAAGCCAAAGGCGACGGCGCCCGCATTATCTACAGCCCTGGTGCCGGCAAACCCGGAACTCAAGCCGCCCGCATCCAGGCCCCCCGTTCTTTGTGGGACTCCACGTTCATCGAAGACAGTTGGATCACCCAATCGCTCGGTAACAAGCCCATTCGTCTGCTGCCCGACATGCAGGAGCGCGTCGACAAACACTATCCCGGCACGAAACTAGCCATCACCGAATACGAATTCGGCGGCCGCCAGTCAATCAGCGGCGCACTAGCCCAAGCTGATGCCCTTGGAGTCTTCGGAAGATATGGCCTCTTCGCCGCCTGTCATTGGGGCATCAACCACACCGAAAGCCCCGTCATGGCCGCCTTCTACGCCTTCACCAACTACGACCGCTCCGGCTCAACCTTCGGCGACCGAGGCCTCCACGTCGAAGGTGAAAACCCTGCTCTGAATTCCGTCTACGCATCCCTAGACTCCCGCGACCCGAACCGAATGGTCTTGGTCGTGATCAACAAAACGTCACAAGCTCAAGAGTTCTCATTGAACTTGAAGTCCTTCAATCCGCGCTACGAGCGAGGGTTTGTCGTTAGAGACGGAGTCTATGCGCGCCCTGAATCGGCTGATGTGACGATTAAGAAGAACGTCGTTGACTACCGATCGCCAGCCCTGAGCATCTGCACAATCGAACTCGTTCGGTAGGGACAGATTATTCAAGCGAGATAGAGAAGTAAAGCGATAGCCAAGGCCCCTTCGGGCAATCGCTGGTAGAAGTAAGCAGCGAATATTGAAGCCATTTCATGCAAAAACTCGTCATCGAAAACCCAATCTTGCACATGGATTTAACTTCCAGTTTGATCGGTCGAGTTCACAGGCAACTGAAGCAAAGATAGCGACTAAAGTCTGAACTGATACACTTAAGGGGATCAGCCACCAAAGTCTTGTGTTGTTGGGGATAGCGGCTAAAGTCTGATCTGATACACTGGCCCTTGGGATTCAGTATTTCTGCGGGATGTTGGGGATAGCGGCTAAAGTCTGATCTGATACACTTTAAGCGGCACCGGCTCAACTGTGGTGCTGGTTGGGGATAGCGGCTAAAGTCTGATCTGATACACTGCCGTCGCTGTGGTGCGGCATGATGACGGGGTTGGGGATAGCGGCTAAAGTCTGATCTGATACACTGACACGACTGCCGACAACGCTGACATGCTTGTTGGGGATAGCGGCTAAAGTCTGATCTGATACACTCTCATGGTTCCCGCCTGACAGCACGGGTGCGTTGGGGATAGCGGCTAAAGTCTGATCTGATACACTGACACCCACGACAGCGCCTTTGACGCTGTCGTTGGGGATAGCGGCTAAAGTCTGATCTGATACACTTACCCCGACGGCCGGGATTATACCACGGGCGTTGGGGATAGCGGCTAAAGTCTGATCTGATACACTGCTTTGAAGTGTGACATCTCGCTGCCCACAGTTGGGGATAGCGGCTAAAGTCTGATCTGATACACTGACTATTTGGAGCACACCGAAGCGGTTGCTGTTGGGGATAGCGGCTAAAGTCTGATCTGATACACTCACACGCACAACCCGTTCGACTCAGACAAGGTTGGGGATAGCGGCTAAAGTCTGATCTGATACACTCTACCTATAGTGGCATGTGGGACAAATTCGGTTGGGGTATCGGACTATAGTCTGTTATGTAAAGATGGTTGGTTTGAGTAAAGATCT
>JBBQZV010000052.1:0-7836 GCA_038207365.1 Fimbriimonadales bacterium
TGGTCAAAACAGTGCCGCAATTGGAACCGTGTGGATCAGGTACACCTCAATCCCGACACGTATAAACCCAAGGAGGCTGAACCTCTCAGAAAAGCAGCCTGACTCACCATCTTCATGCGACAACTACCTTGACACGCGCCGGTACATGGACGCCTAGCTTCTCTGAGTTAGGACCCGCCGGCAAGGACGTGGTTTATTGATCGCTTACCATTGACATGCTGTCTTACTGTTTTCGTGAACTAATTAGAAATAGCTTCGAACACGCTCAGGTTGCAACATGCGCGGTCATGGCACAGCGGTGGGATAACGGAATTGCGGAAGTGGCTATAGCCGACCGAGGAATTGGCGTGTATCGCGCGCTCTCACAGTCACATGACGTAAAAACACCAGACGAAGCCGTACTTCGATGCTTGAAACCGGGTATCTCCAGTGGGGCTACAAAGCAAACCGGCAGTCAGTGGGACAACACAGGATTTGGTCTTTACGTAGTCTCCCAGCTTGGAAAGCGCTATGGTTCGTTTTCCATGCTTAGTGCGGAGCGCTTCATCAATCCCTCACAAAACACAAACTCTTTGCAGCAAGTTCCACTTCCCGGAACGCTTGTAAAACTTCGCGTGAGAACTCGTGATCCGGAGTATTGGCCCGATGTACTAAAGGAAATCGTTTCTGAAGGCGAAGCAGAAGCCAGGAAAACTCCGGGAGCAATCGCAAGTGCATCAGCCGCCTCAAAGAAATCAAAAACGTGGAACGGTACGAAAGCCTCCTGAGCAGGCGAGCTTTATGGCTCCATGCAGCAACGGCGGTATCGTCGAAATTTTCCATATAACAATGGTCGACAACATTCAGTTTTAAATCAATGACGAATCATCAATGCCGTTTGTTCGCTTCCAGGCAACCTCAGTCAGCGACTACAAGCTTCCCCTTAGTGCGGCTTGCACGGCTCGCGTAGCAGCCGCAATGTTGCTCTGCACAAGTAACTCATTAATGGCTATTGAGTTTTTCGCGCGCTTACCCTCTAGCTCGCCGAGAAATGCCCCACCTATAAGAGAGCTCAATACATAGATGGTTAATTCTCTCCCTTTGAAGTGTGCCGAAATGTGCCCAAGCTCTGCTGAAGGTCTTGGGATCACATCGAATGACTCCCCAACTTCAGATTGACGCCTTAGATCGGAAAGAAGTATCTGCGCAGTTGCGATCAAACGTTGCTGGTTGATCTCCGGCAGTGCTCCCGAAAGAAGATGCTCAATTAACTCGGCGCCTATGTGACGGTTCAGGAGTGAGTGCTCTATCCTATTTTTAAAGCTTCTGAGGCACCGATAGCAGGATGAATCACACCCCTCCGGGCAGCCACGTAGAAGCGCCAGCGCATCTACGAAAAGATTCTGGCAGGCTTCGGCTACTATGGCCGAAAATCCCGCACCTCCGGGCAAAGTGTCGTACAAAAATATTTCTGCCGCCAGACCTTCTCGACCACTTGAGTCTGCTGTCAAAGCCGGTCGGTATTCGGCCATGATCTCCCCAGCCTCAATATCAAGCATGTTGCATGCGGCCTTCGCAAGCGCTTCGCATACCGTTCGCAACGCAATATTTGTCGAAAATAAGCCGGGCTTAAGCAATAGTGGTGAACTCACCTTCAAAGAAATTAATGAAACATCCGTTAAGAACTCCGTACCAAGGACCAAACTTTTAGTTGCGTGGCCCTCGCAGGTCGTCACATCATCTGGAAATGGTTTCTCATGAGGACCGAAGAGCGTTTGGATCGGATTAACACTCGATTCAATTCGTCCACACCATGAGCAATAGGAATAGCCTTCCTTTTCAGGTCCAGTATTCGAAACCAGCAATCGTTGTCGATCACTTATCGCACGGATTCGAGCGTTTATCTGATTCCACGCCGCATCCTCCGCAGGGGTTTGCATGGTTAATTTAGCGCGGGTGGCGTAGCTGGTTTCAGGTGTATCGTCTGGTGAGGTTGACTCCGGAAGATTCACGGGATGGGCAAAGCCCGGGGGCCGCATCCAATACCTGGCGGGTCCAAAGGTGTCGCCACCTCCACACGCAGGACAGTCTCCAGTGCTACGCACTTTTACGTCGCCGTCCACTGAGACTGTATTAGCAAATCCGCATATAGAACACTCACGGTAGACACGCCGCGCCTTGAATGCGTTGCCTTGCTCCCGAAATACCCTGGAATAAATTGCACCAGATGAATAGCACTTGCCAGCTATCCATACCTCTTTGCCGGGAGCGTACTGCGAAAGTGCAATCGGCAAGCTCTGAGAAGGAGCGAAGCGCGGTACATGACGAAATTTTGAAGACTTATTTCTGTCAAATACGGTGAAGGATGCAACGTCAGTAGGAAAAGCATATCTTGGTAAAACACCGCAATACAGCAGGCGATCAAGCAGCATTGTGGGCCGTCGGTTGACCTTTGGACGCTCCTCGCCAGTCTCTTCCGGTACTTCTTCGTTTTCCTCCTCTTCATCATCTTCAAGTATCAATTGCCCCCCGTCCTCAGGAATCGATTGCTCGTCTTTTTCATCGACTTCGTCTAGATTTATGGCAAGGTCGATCGCCCGCAAGCAGTCGTCGATCATCTCATCTAGTACCAAATTTCGATTCACGGTTTCCAGCTCGGTCGGAAGCCAGTCATCCAATTCAGCCCTCAGTCGAATCACATTTTCGCGGAGCCAATTCTCAAAATCATCTCTCGCGATTAGCCCCTTATTCTTTCGAAATGCACTAACCGCGCCCAGCACCGAAAACAAATCTTGCGGCTGATCTTCGGAGATGAGGGAAACTCGATCTTGGTGGTACGACTGCAACAAAAAAGCTCGTACATGCCTTCTAACGATCTCAACGTTATTCAGCGTCAGCCGGGGATCGACGACTTCCCCTCGGATCATTGCCTGAGGATTAGTGAAGTAATGCTCGTCATGACTATCTGCACTGCCGAATGCAACCACAGTGGCAACCGCGTTTCCTCGCCGTCCAGCACGGCCAGCGCGTTGCTGGTAATTGGCCCGACCTGGTGGCATGTTCCTCAATGCCACTCCAGACAGGGCGCCAATGTCGATACCTACTTCCATGGTTGTAGTACTGGAAAGAACATCAATTGCTGTCTGATGACGCCCTTCCACCCCCCATTCCACGTTGACGTCTTGAAATAGGAGTTCATTCTCCTCGGCTCTAGAAAAGACATCTTCACTTCCGGTCGCATTAAGCTGTGCAGTGTGTTCGCTCGCGATCAGGGCTAGAGGCGCGATCTCTGGATCACCAAGCGCCTCGATCGTTGCACGGCGGTAGTAGCCTTTTCGGGCAGAAAATACCGGATCACTCTCTGAATCAAGTGTTTCCACCCCTTTTCTTCCGCAGTCCAAACAATGTCCAATAGTTGGAACGGGGCGGTGAACCGACTTACAAGTTGGGCACATAACCCAACCGAGCCCTGTAGCGAGTGTTAGATATTTGGCCTCCAGCCTCCGAAGTCCTCCGCCTGGATCACTTGTAAACTCAGCGAGCAATGTAGGAAGCCAACTGCTGTCAAAAATCTTCCTATGAGCTTTGTCGGGCAAGACGCGCTCCATCGCTGTGAACTTGCCTTTTTGCCCACGTATTCCTGTACCGTTAGACCTGGACCGTAGCCACCAAGTTGTTGGCATTACCGCCATCCAAAATCCATTTCGCTGCCAGCATCGAAGCCACGCGCGGACAAGCGCCACCTTGTGTTCAGAGCACTCCGCAATACCTGGAATATCCGGTAAGCTTCCAATTTTTGCGGTCTTGTCCGCACTTTCTGCAAGCGATGCTAGCGCTAAAGGCTCAAGCCCGAGGAACTTGTCACTTAGGGTTTTATAAATGTCGTCCAGAAGCGATGCAGGCGACCGCTCTAAACGAAACATCATCCACAAATCCTCAAGCTTGGAGTCATCTGACAGAACACCATCATGAATCGCGTTATCCACGACTGTCAATCCGTTCAAGGTCTCTCCCGGACCAACTTCTGGACGCAGCCTCACTCCTAGATGCTTTGCCGCAAGGAGTACCGCGAGATAGGCATCGTCAAGATTGCATAAACGATTTATTCTTGGAATGGCTTGCAATCTTCTGTAGCCCCACAGCAGCATCGGGCGGAGGGAATCACGGGTCGAATACATCTGCAAGTTCGGCGCTAAACGAGCGGCAACTTGACGCGAGTCCGAAAATACGAGAACCTTTCTGCCTCGGAGCGGCGCAAAATCTGTCGCGGCTGTGGAGCTCGGCGGCTGTACCTGCAATTGCCGCGCTACCAACGTCTGGAACGGCTGATCACCTTTTGTTTGATGGTCTTGGACGCTTGATCTCGAAAAAGCCGCTGACTCCCCGCAAACGCCACATGGAACAAATTGCCCTCGAAGTACTTTGAGAGGGGCATTGTCATCATCGCCACCGGTCGCAGCAAGAGCTCTGTTGCTCCTCAAAAAAACTGTTCTCATCCGATCACTATGATTTTTCGGATTGAGGCGCCCGGTCAAAAGATCGTAATCAAAGGGTTCACCCGAATTCAGAACCAGCGGTTCACTTAACAAAAGATCAATTGGCTCTAATTCTGAGGTCTCGTCTTCAGGCATTCTCAGTCTAGCGCCAGCTTCACCCCACAATATGCTGGGGCTGTCCACATTATCCGAGTACGCCCGTCCATAGGCCGATCCGCAGTTTCTACAGGTGAACAACTCAAGTACTTGCGCACCACAGCCACACCGGTTTCGTGGTTGTGAATACATACGTCCACAAATTTCATTTCGATGATCTTCATCCTCCAGCGCCGTACACGCGGGGTCCATGCATACCCAAAGACCAGGAAGTCCACGGAAAAAACTATGCACTCGACAAGGGAGCAAGCCAGCCCCCTCTGGCTCAAGCCTAGCAACGCTGCCCGCCGCCACAAGAAAGGTGAGTGCGGAATCTGCAAGTGCTCGATCCGATGCGGGGAAGATAATTTTCCCCAGATCGTTGAGCGGCGTCGCATCCACCATAGTCAAATTAACTAGCTTCGCAAGTGGAGGAAAGCTTCGTAGCGCGTGAAAAAGGTCGGATTCAACGCTTGCAGTTTGATCAACTCCCCGATAAGACAAAAAACCTGACACGGCACTGGCGCGGACATTCGCTAGTTCCGAATAGAAATTCTCGAGCGGCACTGAAGAAAGCTGATGAGCATCGGCATCAGATCCAGCATCTTCACCCACCATCAACAACTTATCACCGGTGATCGGTTCAAACGTTTTCGGAGCCGCCCCGGAAAGCTGAGAACCAAAATCAGGAGCGTAATGCTTATCGCTAAAACTAGCAGTGGCACAAATTACCTGAAATCGCTCAATTGGTATACCTAGACGCGAACGAAGCCGCCTCAGAAGCAATCCAACTTCAGCGCCAGCCGCCCCTCGGTATAAATGGGCCTCGTCGAGAACTACCATAAATTTTTCATCCACATTGTTCTCGAGCCAGGTTTTTGTCTTATCGAAAACTACTCGCTCAATGGGACGCATCAGCATGTATTCGAGCATTGAATAGTTGGTCACCAACACATCTGGCGGCGTCGTTTGCACCTCATGTCTCGTGATCAACTCGGAGTCGCCCTGTCGTGTCAGCGCGCGAAGAGCTTTGCCCTCTTTTGAGGCCCATCGCGCACCCTTCATGCCAAACCATGCCGCTAGGTCTGGCTTGGCTGGCCATTTTCCACGCTGCTGAAGTTCTCGTCTCAGTCTCAGCGCACGCGCTTTTTGTGAACTAGCCGGGGCGTTCGCAACTCTCTCAATCTCGACGTAGAAGTCCTCAAAAGCTTTGAGCTTCCTGGGGTCTTTCTTGGCAGTTCGAACACCGGCGTAAGGTGTCCTACTCGTATATCTGGCAAATCGAATGGGACGCCCTGCCCATGTAACGAACAAATCAACCAGTCTCTTATCACCAAACACCGCTCTCATCCGACCCAATTGATCGTTCACCAACGCATTCATTGGATACAAAACCAGTGCGCGTACTGCGGAGTACTCACTAAACGTTTTCTTCGAGCTTTCAGCTTCCCGTGCGAGCTTCCCGAGTATCGGCAAAAGAAACGAATCGGACTTGCCGGACCCAGTGCCTGTCATGATTACAAAGTTCTTACCATCTACAAGCGACTTTTGTATCGCCTCCACTTGATGGGAATAGCCAGGATCGTGCAGAACGGCAGGCGCGGCTGTTAACGCTTGATAAGCCTTTAAAGCCGCTTCTGGCAACCCTGAAATTTCGCTAAATCGCAAGCCTGGGGTGTATCGCGGGGTCGATTCCATATATGGAATTTGATGAATAACTCCAGGCTTTTGCAACAAAGCGCGTCGCTGTCGAATCAATCTCGGCGAGCTAATGTGATATGTGGCCTCGATGTAGTCTCTGAGCGACTCATGCAACTGATCAATCGTCTCTTGAATCGTCTTAACCATCATTTCCTCACCTTGTACTTTGGATCATCCAGACTGAGCTGTTTAAAAATTCTCTCTCTGCCTGCATAGCCCCGTTAGAAATGGAGTAGCAAAACATTCGAGTTTGGTGCGTTACTCTGACTCCCACCACTTCCAGACGCCTTTGCACCCATAGAGGGACTGGAAAATCAAACGCTACCTCACTACGTTCTGACCCTTCCAGCACATCGAACTGCTGCGGCTTCCCTGCTTCGTTATATAAGGCCAACAAGACCCGCCATGCCTCATCACATCCGCGTTGATTTCCGTCTAAATATGGAAGATCGACCAGTTTTTGGGGCTTGCCTTCTGAAAGGAGAACTACACCCCAAAGATCTGAGCCGTAAGCCTGAGGTCGCCTGCAAACATAACGTCCTTGATGTTTCTCTACGGCGACCCAGCCGCCCAAATACCTTTCGGTTGAGTCCATATCAAAAACTCTTAGACCGTCCACGTATCCTGCAGCTGTGGCTGATTGCAGTGCTTTGTCGATTTGCTTTCTGTACTCATGTGCCGTCGTTGCGGAAGGTTGTCGAAGCCAAGACTCGAACGACTGCATCCCGAAACCCGAATCTTTCAACGTTTCAGCAAGACTTTCATTAGCATTCGGCTCCAACAATCTCGCTGACCCCTCCCACTTGATTCGACCTCTGATCGACGCCGGAAGTGGGGTAGTTTCCTCAGAAGCTATTCCTACTACTCGTATAGTTCCGGACGGGTATTGCACAAATGACGGTGGTGCAAGATACAAAAATGTTCCTCTAGCTCGACCATCACTGTCCGTAACATAGCGGGCTTCAATTAGGTCACCTCCCGACTGAAGTGCCTCTATTGCGTGGTCAATTCGCGAAACAATATTCGTATTCTCCCCCACCAGTCCTAACAATGCTTGCATCGCAATCATTCGCATGGTTGATGGAGAGCACGGGCACTGGAATCCAGCAATCCTCCGCAAAAGTTCACATAAGAATGCGTCACTCAACTTACCGCCAGCCTCGGCAGTTTGACCGAGACCGTGAATAGTTTTCTCAATAACCAACTCAGAATTAATTACCTGCATCATGTCGGCCATCCTTGGGCATTTCTCACTCCTCGATCCCCGAGAACTAGCAAGGCCATTCGTGAAGCACGCAGAAGTGGCTTCTTATTAACGAGGGCATCCAAAAGCTTGACCGCGTCAAGACCAGCCCATTCATTGAATCGTCCCGGGGCACCAGCAAGTCTAAGAGCTGCCTCACACAGCCGTGGATCATTAGTTACCCGGTACTTGACGCATAGCGAACGCAATTGCTCTGAGCTATCTTCAATATTTTCTAGGTACATGTCCTCTTTTGAAGAGGAAACACCCAGTGCAAATGAA
>JBBQZV010000053.1:0-7594 GCA_038207365.1 Fimbriimonadales bacterium
GCAGTCAGCCGATTCCTGTCTGAGTGGGCTCCGTCCCACGAGTTGAATCGGCGCACCGAGCGAAGTGGCGTCAAGCGATGGATCAGGACAGAAAACGAACGGCCAAGCGGAGCGACCCAGGGGAACAGAAGGGCCAACAACCGATCAAGCCAGGCAAAAACCGGCCAAAGCAAGAAGGAAAGTTTCCCACAAGGAATCCCAGTTCGTTTTCAGTCCCTATCCATTCGTAGCCACTCAGCGAGGCGCAGTCAGCCGATTCCTGTCTGAGTGGGCTCCGTCCCACGAGTTGAATCGGCGCACCGAGCGAAGTGGCGTAAGCGATGGATCAGGACAGAAAACGAACGGCCAAGCGGAGCGACCCAAGGAAACAACAACGCCAACAAACAAGCAAGCCAGCAGATACCGACCAAAGCAAACAAGAAAGTTCCCCCAAAAACTAATCCAGTTCGTTTTCAGTCCCTATCCATCGTAGCCACTCAGCGAGGTGCAGTCGCCGATTCCTGTCTGAGTGGGGTCCGTCCCAAGTTTTGAATCGGGGCACCGATGGTATTGGCGTCAAGCGATGGATCAGGACAGAAAACGAACGGCCAAGCGGAGCGACCCAAGAAATAAGAAAGCCAACAGACCCAAGAACGAGCATAAACCTACCAAAGCAAACAAGAAAGAATGTTCCCCAAAAGGTAATCCAGTTCGTTTTCAGTCCCTATCCATCGTAGCCACTCAGCAAGTTGCATTCAGCCGAGACCTGTCTGAGTGGGCTCCGTCCCACGAGTTGTCTCGGCGCACCGAGCGTAGTGGCGTTAAGCGATTGATGAGGACAGAAAACGAACGGCCACAGCGGAGCGCCCCAGCGAAAGATCAAAGAAAACAAAACGACCAAGCCAGCAAACAGCTCAAAGAAAGCTCGAAGGAAGGTTTCCCGAAAAACAAACGATCAAGCCAGCCAGAAGCCGATCAAAGCAAACAAGAACAAGAACAAGAACAAGAACAAGAACAAGAACAAGAACCGATAAAGACAGACTCGAAGAAATGGCTCCAATGCCAAGTCACAAGTGAAAGCCAATCATCTCTCGGACCTGTTGGTACAAGCCACCTGAGGCTTGTACCAACAGGACGGGTACCCTTAAACCCACATGCCAGTCACAGAAACTCAAGTTCTCGATGCCCTGCGGAATGTCATCGATCCGGACCTTCATCGGGATATTGTTACTCTAGGATTCATTAAAGACCTGGAAATCGTAGACGAACATGTTTCGTTCAAAGTCCAGCTAACGACTCCAGCATGCCCAGTAAAGGAAATTCTCGAAGCCGAATGCTATGAAAGAGTGGGCGCACTGCCTGGAGTGGCCTCAGTAAAGATCGAAATGACGTCTCAAGTCCGCAAAAGAGACACGAAGCAGGACGACCTGATCCCGAACGTCAAACATTGCATCGCAATAGCCTCAGGGAAGGGCGGCGTTGGAAAGAGCACCTGTGCGGTTAACCTTGCGATCGCGCTCGCCCAGAGTGGCGCCAAGGTGGGGCTCATGGATGCCGATGTCTACGGTCCCTCGATCCCTCTGATGATGGGAGCCCAAGACGAAAAACCATTCACACGCGGGAGCAAGATCATTCCGATCCAGCGGTACGGCATCCACATGATGTCCCTCGGATTCCTTCTTGAGGAAGGACAAGCTGTTTTGTGGAGAGGGCCGATGGTCGCCGGAACGATTAAGCAGCTCCTCGCGGACGTCGAATGGGGCGATTTGGACTACTTGCTCGTTGACTTGCCTCCCGGAACAGGTGACGCGCCGATGTCGCTCGCACAATTAGCACCCCTAACGGGAGTGGTCATCGTCACGACGCCACATCATGTCGCCGCTAACATTGCCGGCAAGTCGGTACAGCTTTTCAGAAGGCTCAATGCTCCCATAATGGGCGTGATCGAGAATATGGCTGGATTTGTTTGTCCGAGCTGCAAGACGGTGACACAGATTTTTGCAGGTACGACGGGCGAGGAGTTAGCCACCCAATTAAAGGTTCCCTATTTAGGTTCGGTACCGCTTGACCCAACGGTTAGCGATGCTGGAGATCGCGGTGTTCCATCAATCATCGCTCAGCCAGACCGACCTCAAGCAGCTTCGTTCCGCGACATCGCAGGCAAGCTTGCCCAGCAGGCATCGATTGCCGGATTCACACGCAAAGACCTCCTCAAGGTCGGCGAAGCTGCAGATCGTCCAAAATTCGAACCCACTTCCTAGTTGAGCGACATGCAGTGTTGGAGGAGTTTCAACAACTCCTTCAATACGCTGCAACTATTACCACTTAGGGCCAATGAGAAGCTGATTGGACTACAGTAGCGCTCGTCGGGTCATCAAGCCAAGTCTTCAGTGGACTCTCTTCATATTTGCGGAGTAGCTCGCGTACCCCTAGTTCGCCGCGAGTCCAACGGAGAACCTGGTGTGGCACGGCCGGGCGATCTTCAATCGGCATGGCACCCGGCCAATCCAATCGATGATAGGTGGCCTTTGGAACGAATATCTCTGGTGCCATCAAACTCAAGACTTCGGACTGAGATGGGATCATTGCCACGAGTGATTCGACCGCTTGTTCGATCATCGAGGAGTCGTCCAGTTCAGCAATACCTCGTGGCCGCGACGCTCTCAAATACTTACGAGCACAATTCGCTCCGATCTGAAGGATAACGCGATCAGGCGATTCAAGTGCTTCCCGAAAATCAACTCCCGAAATCAATTGGTGAGACGAGTTAGCGGCGAGAAAACAAACTCGAGCCAGTCGGTCAAAGAGGTCCAAGCGTTCGCTGTCGGCATCTACAAATCGTATTTCAATTGGTCGTTCTCCGTAGTACGTTGCAAGAGACGCGATGACAGGAACCGAGCACCGAACGCTTCCTGCACCCAATACCGTAATACGACTTGCACTCATACTTTTTTTCTACCCTGCCAGACCTAATGACTCGTACGGCAAGGATTATGTTGGCAATGGACGTGGGAATTTCAATCCAAATCGCCAAATAACGGCGATCAATCACGCAGTTGTACGTTTGCGAATACCAGTTTGGAAACCACTCGTTTGAACGGCACCGAAAAGCCTGATTTCTGCGGTAACCTGCCCATCCTCATGGATGACTTCAGCCTTGACCGGCAAGAGTTGACTGGCGCGCTCATCTCAATGGAATTTGGGCCTGGAGGCCGTATCCAACAGCTTTGGGCGAGCGACCCAACTGCCCCAGAAGACAGCGAAGAGTTTCAGTTCGTAGCTCCTCCCTTGATGATGGGAGAAGAAACGACCGAAGACTACTTTCCCGGGACAATCTTGCTCGGAGCTCGCACGCACCCAGACGATCCTTGGATCGTTAGTCGCAATGCGCGAGCAGAAACGATTGACGAAGAGGGCGATTCAGCTGTCGTCACATTTGAATACGAATTTGCCTTCCTGGATGAGATTCAAGCAACCGGAAGGTTTTACGAGATCGCCGGCGTAGTCCCTCAGATTGCCTGGGATGTCGAAATCAAAAATCGGAGCCGTCGAAGCATAGAGATTGGCGAGCTTGGCTTTCCGCTCGCCCTTAACAACGTGCTCGAAGGATTCAATCGAACTGACCGAGGCATTCGTGAGCTCTGGAACGACCGCTTATACGTTCACAAATACCTCGGCGGAGCGGCGAGTTATGTTTTTGCCCAGAGGATGACCGCTCGACCGCCCGGGTTGGTTATCTTTCCCGGTGGCGATACACGTTGGGAATTCTTCAACCATATCCCAGCTTCCCTGGCGACGCCGTTACGGTGGGAAGGCATTCCGGTCGTTTATGTCCACAGTCAGGCCGCCATCGAACGAGAAGGTTGGGCGGAATGGTTCGGTGGGCACACTTCCCTTGTTCTTGAACCGGGTGAAGCCAGAACCTATCGAATGCGGTTTGCTCCCGCCGATCGTCACCTCACAGATAATCTAAACGGTACCTTGGCTTCTTGTGGTCGGCCGGCTTTAAAGATCTTCCCTGCTGCTGTCGCTCCTATTGACGTAGGAATTGCCGTCGAAGTAAGTGGAACAACGCCAACGAAATTCGTTACCGACGTCGAAATTGAACTCGAGACGGACGCCGACGAAGAGGGCGGATTCTGCTTTATCAAACCGGCGACCGCAGGAGCAGTGAAACTCTCATTTGAAGACACAGATGACCGACTAACGGAAACACACCTACTCTTTACGGAGCCGATTGGTGAGCTTATTCAGCGACGAGCCGAGTGGATTGTTGAGCATCAGGTCTGCTTGGATGAAGGAACTCTTTACAAAGCCATTTTGCCTGGCGATTTGACTACAGGCACACCCATCACCGAACCCGAAGCTTTCCAGAGTTCTTTTGGAATTGAAGGAAGTCTTGCAGATGCTCTTTTCTTGGCTGAGAAGAACACCATTTACCCAAACGCGCTTCAAATCGAGGTTCTGGATGACTATCTCATCGAGTTTCTTGAAGACGACGTACAGAACCCGGGCGATGCCAGCGTCGGAAGCACCTTTCCGGATCTGTCGGCAATTGCTGCCAACTTCGGAAGGCCACAGGTCTATCCGCTGGTGTTCAACCTCTACCACACCATGGCGAAATTGGCCAGTACGTCTGGTGGGACCAAGTTCGACGCTCCTCACTATTTGAAGCATGCAGCCGATACGGTTGGAGCGATGTTTGCCAACGCAAACAAAGCTTCGTTGGATGGGACTGGCATACCGTTAATGTCTTACCTGCCTGATCTTATCCAGGATTTGAAGACATCGGGCATGCGCTATGAGGCTGAACAATGTCAGCGGCTATCGGACCGGCGCGATGTGGAAATGAGCCGGCACAAGTACCCTTTCCTGTCTGACGGGCAGTGGAATACGTCCAGCTTTGAAGAAGCGTTTGCCGTCGCACGTAGGCGAGCCAACGATGACATGGAAGAAAGGGCGTTTCGGTGCGCGTTTGCGTCGCGTTCTTTATCACCGAATTGGTGGTGGTACGGAAGCGACAAGCGATGGATCGACGACAATGAGGGGACTCACCCTGGCGTTTTCGACAAAGGAGAACTCTGCCTGGGTCCCTCAACCGTCGCGAATTCCTTGATGCTCTTCAAGAATTTGGACCGAGACTATCCTGGTCTTCCTGAAGCAACAATGCGCCTTGCCTTCGGCGGAATGCTCGGCATTTGGGCGCTTGTTCGTCCTGACGGTGCCGCCAGTATGGCTTTCTGCCCGGATGCAGCCTCCAAGCAATTCGGCATGTCCAGCGTAACCGGCGATGTGGGAATTGGGCTGTTCCACTATTTGAGAGGCATTGGTGCCTATGTTCTTCCGAGCAGAGCGTCGGGAGTAGCAACCTTCGGGTGCCACTTCGAGGTGGAAACGGAAGATAGCAATGAGTTCTTCGTGATTCGGCCCTGGGACGGGGTTGGGCGTAGAGTTGTTATGCGTCAGATTGGAATTGAAGTCATTGCCGAGGTTGGACAAATTGTCGAAGTAAAAGTGGATTCCAGGAAACGCACCGCTTCGGTTGTTCTCAAGAACAATTCCGATCGTGATCTTTTAGGCCGATTCCGGGTCAAAGGAATGTGGGGATCCTCGTTCGATGTTTCGGGCAATGACTTAATTAGCGAAAACGGGGAACTTAAGGCAACTGTTTTCCTTCCATCTGCGGGAATGGTCAAGACTGATATAGTGGTGAAGAAATGAATAACGAAATTCCAGCGATTTGGCTCATCGTTTCAGGAATATTTTTCTTACTCGGAATTCTGGTTTTTATCGGAGTTCTATTTGCTCTCTTCAAGTTCATGAAAATGGCAGAAGAACTGAAACCGAAAGTCGATCATCTGACGACGCAGGTTGAGACTCTTCTGACCAAGGTTGATCGGGTTGCCGACAAGGTTGAAGGCATTACCACTACGGCAAAGGGCTCCATTGACGAATTTCGTGGTAGTTCTTCGGGCATTATGGGGACGCTTGAGCACCTTGCTCGAAGCACGGCGGTGAAGTCGGACATGATTTCGCCGATTCTTGCTGGCGGACTGGCGGCCTATAAGATTTTCAACACCATTCGATTGGCTCGATCGCAATCTAAAGGGACAGAGACAGAAATCATCGTCAAGAAGTCCAAGCGCAGGTAATTACACTTGGATACGGCACGTTATTCGTCATTCTGTTCGCGATAGAGTACAAGCCTTGACTTTTATCACTCAAAACAGGACAATAACTGTTTGTACCGCGGGGTGGAGCAGTCTGGTAGCTCGTCGGGCTCATAACCCGGAGGTCATAGGTTCAAATCCTATCCCCGCACCCAACTTGAGAGTTGTTCCGAACAACTGACCTGGCAGTTCTGAGATGGCGACCATCTTGACGACCGCCAGGTCTTTCTCTTTTATCTCGACTCGTTCGACCAAGGACTGCATCAGCTCGGCTCGCTCCTCGGGCGTGGTCACTTCCCACAGCTCAAGTGCTTGCAGCCAAACTGCTTGTACATCCGTTGCCTTTGGCTTCAACTTCGTCGCTAACTCAATTTCAGAATCGAGATTTGCGATTCGTTTCAAGGTCTCATCTCTCTCCTTCTGCTTCTCCCGAAATCTGTCTGTAACATCGAGACCGTTTTCAAGCGCTTTCATGAGGTTTGTTCGTTGCGTCGCCAAAACCTGAAGGTGCTTTCCAAGTTTCGAGCGTTCCGCCAGGACTTGCTCCGAAGCAGTTCCCCACCCTCCAGAGTCGCGGATGACTTCGCTCATCACGGTCAGGTGTTCGGCTGCCTGGGTAATGGATGCGAGTACAGCCTCGTGAAGTGACTCGCAATTGATTCGCATGACGGGACATTTCGTGAGCCGCTTCTTGGCGAGCAGACACTCGTAGTAGTGGACGGCACCGCCCTTCGCAAAGCTGTTTGTGTAGGTACAGCCGCAATGCGGACAGTGAACCAGCCCTCGCAGAAGGTATGCATAGTCGTCTGATTTGGCTGCTCGGCTACGATTCTTCTTGAGGAGAGCCTGAACTTCATCGAACACTTGCGCGGTTACAACAGGCTGGAAAGCTTCCAGGTTGACCCAGTCGCCATGCCGCAACTCGCCGAGGTACGCACGATTTGTCAGTAAATGCTTCGTCGTCGTGATTGTCCACGCTCGGTGAGTGACCGCTTTTAGAAAGTCGCAGACGGCAGCCAAGTTACGCTCCTGAAGCAGGATATCGAATGCTAGACCGACATGCATTGCGGCTTCGTCGTCGTGAACGATGACCTTTGGCGACTCGGGGTGGTCGGTCTCTGGAATCGCTATCAGACCGTACGGCAGCTTCCCAACGCAATAGCCTTTCTCGACCATGCTCTTCATCTTGGTCTTAGTCCAATCGGCAACTTGCAGAGGATAGTATCCATCCATCATCTGTTGAAACATCTGCTGTAGGTAGCCGCCGCTGCCAGGTGCAAAGGACTCCTCTGTCGTGTGAACCTCAATTCCAAGCCTGTTCAGGCTCGCCTCTGCAAGGGTGAAGATTGCACCGCGCCCCAAGCGGTTCATATAGGTGACCACAACGGCGTCAAACTTAGCTGCTTTAGCATCGTTCAGAAGGCGCTTCAGCTCCGGTCGGTCAA
>JBBQZV010000054.1:0-7369 GCA_038207365.1 Fimbriimonadales bacterium
GCTGGCCCTACTGCTGCAAAAGCTCAAATATACTCTTCCACAAAAAATCACTTCGCAAAATGTAGTGGAAAAATAAGCCGGAATTGAACGCCCCGTAGATTCAAACTCGACCCACGATGGCTCATAACTGCGGAAGTCGGGTTAGCTCAACCTTGGACTCTATCGGCTGGTAAGGGTCCGTAGCGGTTGACATCATGACCCGTTGTCCTTTTAGGTCGCTGCCAGCAATCTGGCGTTCAGCGTCCGTCTTGACGTCCACCCAGTGTCCCCAATCTCGACGCTGTCCTTCATCTGCAACATAGAAGGCGGCATAGCAGTACGAACACCCAAATCCGCAACCGACATAAGGATTGAGCGAGTAGTTGCAGTTCAGATAATCGATCCCACCCTTGTTCAGAGCGGCTGCTTTGTTACGTATCCCCACTCGTGTTTGCCCGAAAGTCGCCGGAATGGAGGGTGAAGAGAGTTCTTCAAACAAGCTCGCTTGGAGTTGCATCACCTCATTATAGTATATTTTTGTCTACCTATTTGAATCTCAACACAAACATTCACCGCTCTGACGGACCTCAGGTTAGCTATCTGACAATGTCACGCGAGGTATCAAGGAGGACACGCGGGTGGTGATTTCGTAATTGATGGTCCCCAAGCGCTGGGCGAGTTCTTCGGCTTCGATTCTGTCTGAACCTTGACTGCCTAGAAGTACGACTTCTTCTTCCGCATGAGCTTCTGGAACGTTACTTAGGTCAATCGTGAACATATTCATCGCCACTCGACCGAGAACAGCGCATCGAACTCCGTGGACGAGGACCTCACCAGAATTGGAGAGGCCCCGGTCATATCCATCTGCATATCCTTGGGGCACAATACCAATTCTCATCTCTTTGGGAGTGAAATAGGTCAGTCCATAGCCGATCGGATGACGTGCAGGAACCGTGCGAATTTGAGCCAAGTGACTCACCCACCTCATTGCGGGTCGCAAATTTAGGTCGCCATGACTGCGCGCGAGCGCAGCAGACGGGTACATGCCGTAAATTCCCAGGCCGAGCCTTACTAGATCGTTACCGGATTCAACCGTCATTAACCCCGATGTTGCGGACATGTGACGACCGAGAATGGGCCACCCGGAATCCCGCATTTGGTGCCAAACCTTGTCGAAGATTTCGATCTGTTGGAAGGCATGTCCGAGATCGGTCGTGTCTTCAATGTTGGCGAAGTGAGCGTATGCCGCAACAACGTGGATCTCGGGCGTTTGCCTGAGGGCATCCATGACTTCATAGATTTGACTTGGATCAATTCCCTGCCGCCCAAGCATGGCGTCGATCTTAAGGTGAACGGTTGGCATTCGCTCTAGTTTTCGGGCTGCAGCCTGAATGACCTTCAATCGTTCCAAATCGTAAATTGCGAGTTCGGCACCTAGGCTTATTGCCTCTTCGATATCAGACTTGGTTACATATCCAAGGAGAAGCGCCCGGCTGGAAGTGAGCTCCCGCAGTTGACGAAGCTCTTCGATATCGTCAATTTGAAAACCGCTGACCAAAGGATCAAGCACGGGGACAACTTGTTTCATTCCGTGTCCGTAGGCATTTCCTTTGATCACTGCAATTACGGAGGTTCCGGATGGCACGAGAGTGGAAAGGGACCGGACGTTATGGACGAGCGCACCAGCTTCAATCTGGATTTCGGACAGATTCACTGAAGGACCACCTTCTTCAATTCAATTTGGGTCTGGGCCATTTCCGTGGCTAAGCGCAAGGCACCTAGTGTGACATCCGTTACGTGATACTCTCGTGTTCCATTTTTGGATAGTCGAGTTGCAATTTCAGGGTGCCTTTGGAGATAGTTTGCCAACTTAGGTGGGATGATGTCGTCCTGGGAAAATACGGGAAGTCCAGATCTTTCCGCGATCTGGGCCTTGACCAGACAGTAATGTGTGCAACCCAGCACCACCCCTTGGACTCTGGCACGCAACAGTGGCTCCAAATAATCGTTCAAGATGGGCTCCAGATACTTAACTCCGTCATTTTCTACGAGAGGGACTAGCAGCGGTGCGGCTACCTGGTGAATTTCGACTTCACGATTTTGGCGTAGTAGTTCGCGCGTGTAAGCTTGCGACTCGACGGTACTTGTGGTGGCCAGCACGCCAATGCGCTTGATAAGTCCGTGTTCGAACACTGCTTCCGCAGTCGGAATGATCATTCCAAGTACTCGCCGATCGGGATAGAACTTGGGAAGGTAGTTTTGCTGACTTTTACGAAGGGCCTCGGCGGACGCAGTATTGCAGGCCAGGATCACGAGTTGGCATTCGTTTTCGAAGAGGTAGTTCAGAGCCTGAGCCGTGAATTCATGGATGGTCTCTTGGGACCTACCACCATAGGGGACCCGCTTTGTATCTCCGAGATACAGATAGTCGTATTGAGGCAGGTGGCGAATCACAGCTTGCGCAATGGCCAATCCACCCAATCCCGAATCAAACACGCCTATCTTCACGAGACTCCCACAGCCGCTAAAATGGACCTTTGCAGGGCAATCTCAATGCCTTCGTCGTTCCAACTCAGAGGCGTTGCCGATTCTGCGTTCAGGATGACTGAAGCGGGATCGACCAGCGGAGGACCGTTCGGTACGCTCGCTTGAAGCAAGACAGCGGAATCGGTTAACCGAAGCGCACAACCGCAGATCTTGCGGCCGGTGTGAATGTCCACGATATCGTTTTGGGACGAAAAGGCAAAGCAGTCACCGGAAGGGACGCCCTTGCCATGAAATTCAGAGTCCGCAGCAAGAACAGCGTTCAAGCCACACGAACTCAATGCGTGAACTATAGTTTGTACGGCTACTCGATAAACGCTTCGGATTGAGCGAGGGTCGGACACTGCTAGCGTCGCTAGTGGGAAGGCGCACCCGATGGTGACATCGTGACCGTGAAGTACGGCTTTTCCGCCGGTAGGGCGTCGCACCCATGGAGTGGTCTGGGCGTCCACGAGATCTCGTTCGACCGATTGAAATCTGCCGACTGAAACCCAGGGACCATCCCACGCATAAACGCGAGCTCCGACGATTCCTCGTTCCGCTCCTTCGAGCAGGTCTTCGTCCAGCCGCATGTTGAGGGCGCCATTCTGCTTGGGTTCCCTAACTACCACAAGATTCATCTAGGTCGAAGTTCTCCGCACTTGGTTGCCCATGGTTTACGTTGTCATAACAAACCAGGATTGATTAGGAGATATCAATCCTGGTCAAGGTTATCGTCCTACTGAACGGGATACCAGCGAACATTCAGGTTCTTAACGGCCGCTGTTTCGTCCAACCGTCCGACGATCTGGGTGGACGGCGCATCGTGTAATAGGTCCGGAGTCTCAACTGCTTCCTTACAGATCTGAATCAACACGTCGCAGAACTCATCCAAAGTCTCCTTTGTCTCTGTCTCGGTAGGCTCGATCATGAAGCACTCTGGGACAATCAATGGGAAGTAGTTTGTGGGAGGATGGAATCCATAGTCGATCAATCGCTTACTGATGTCCAGTGCTCGAACTCCATTTTCTTTCTTGTACTTCTCGGCGGTTAAGATGCACTCATGCATGCATGGGCGATCGTGTGCGGGAGGAAGTACATCCTTAAGTCGTGCTCGAACGTAGTTGGCGTTTAGGACGGCATATCTTGAAATATCTGCCATTTTCTCTTTGCCATAGGCTCGCAAGTATGTGTACGCTCGAACTTCCATTAGGAACTGGCCATAAAATGCGCTCACCCTTCCAATCGATTGAGGTCGATCGTAGTCGGCAACAACTTTGTTATCCGACCGGCGAATGACAGGCACGGGAAGGAATGGCTCCAGGTGGTTCATCAGGCCGATGGCTCCGCAACCGGGCCCGCCGCCACCATGGGGTGTCGAGAAGGTTTTGTGCAGGTTGAGGTGCATGCAGTCGAAGCCGTGATCGCCAGGTCGGGTGGTGCCCACCATAGCATTCATGTTTGCGCCGTCGCAGAACACTTGCCCGCCCACGGCATGAACCATTTCACATATTTTTTGGATGTTTGGCTCAAATAATCCGAGGGTGGAAGGGTTAGTCAACATCAGCGCAGCGACTGAACCATCAAGCGCCTTTGCGAGCGCTTCCAGGTCCGTGTTGCCTTCGTCATTCGTAGGAATCGGTCGCACGTCGTAACCACAACGAGCAGCGGAAGCCGGATTCGTGCCGTGGGCTGAGTCGGGCACAAGTACGATGTGTCGTTTCTCGCCCTCGCCGCGCGATTCAAAATAGGCTTTGATGAGCATCAGGCAGGTCATTTCGCCGTGTGCACCGGCAAGTGGCTGCAGAGTGATCTCGTCGAAGCCCGTAATGGCGCAAAGCATGTCTCGAACACCCATCAAAATGTCCAGCGCGCCAGGAATGGTCTCAACCGGTTGCATCGGGTGCAAGTTGGCAAAACCGGGGAGCCCTGCTGTCTTCTCGTTAATCTTGGGGTTGTACTTCATCGTACAACTCCCAAGGGGATAGAAACCGGTCTCGATGCCAAAGTTGATGTGGCTCAAGTTGGTGAAGTGACGGAGGAGTTCAAGCTCCCCTACTTCTGGCAAGTTGAGTTCTTCTCGAACCTCGCCAAGGACCGATGCAAGGTCAACATCAGGTGTGTCGGCGAAAGGAAGGTTGCAACCTACTCGTCCAGTGCTTGAGCGCTCGAAGATCAACTTCGGCTCAGGCATTTGTTTGGTTCGAAATTCGGGTAGTCGACTCATGCCAGCACCTCCTTGAGAGCGGAAGCAAAGGTATCGATTTGCTCCTTAGTTCTAAGTTCTGTTACTGCGACCAAAAGGCAATTTTGCAGTTGGCTGTAATAGCCTCCGAGCGGCAGGCCGGCTAATATTCCTTTTTCAAGCAAGGCATCTCGAACGGCCACCGGGTCCTTCGGCAATTGGAGCACGAACTCATCAAATACCTTCCCTTCATACTTTAACGTGGCACCTGCGGCAGTGAGTTGCTTCATGGCATATTGGGTGTTTTGAACGCTGGAGGTAGCGACTTGCCGCATTCCGTTCTTGCCCAAAGCGATCATGTAGACCGTCGTCGCGAGTGCCATAAGTGCTTCGTTTGTGCAGATATTCGAAGTCGCTTTCTCCCTACGAATGTCCTGCTCTCGGGTCCGGAGAGTCATGACGTATCCTGGACGATCGCCATGAGCTTCCTTGGTTCGGCCCACGATTCGGCCCGGAATTTGTCGGATGAGGGCTTTCTTACAAGTAAAGAGTCCGACCAACGGACCGCCCAGTCCCATTGCCACTCCCATCGGCTGGCCTTCTCCGACGACGATATCGGCTCCAAACGCCCCTGGGGGCTTAAGCAACGCGCATGCAATCGGATCTGCTACCACAACCATCAAACCATCGATCTGATCGGCGACTTTCCGAGCTTCGTCTAGGTCTTCAATCACTCCAAAGAAATTCGGATATTGCACGATCACACACGAGGCACCTGCTGCGTTGGCGAAGTCGGTAATCCCACCTGCTACGGCGGGAAGAGTCACGACTTCGATTCCCATTGCCCAGCAGTACGTATCGAGCACCTGCCGATAGTGAGGGTGGACAGCTTCGCTGACGGCGACCTTATCTCGATGCTTGATGCCGGTCGACATAATCGCGGCTTCAGCCATGGAGGTTGCACCGTCGTACATCGAAGCGTTGGAGAGATCCATTCCATATATCTCGGAGATCATGGTCTGGAATTCGTAAATAGCCTGGAGATAGCCCTGTGATGCTTCAGGTTGATAAGGCGTGTAGGAAGTTAGGAACTCGCCTCGGGAGATTACAGCGCCAACGGTCGCGGGAATGTAGCGATCGTAGATTCCTGCTCCTAGGAAGCACGTGACGTCAGCCAGGTTGACGTTTTTCTTGCTTAACTCCCAAAGGTGAGCCATTAACCTCGGCTCGTCTAGTGCTGGAGGAAGGTCAAGCGTGCCTGGTTGGACTCTCAGGTTTTCCGGTATCTCGCGGAAAAGTTCGTCGATGGAAGCTGCACCGATGGTTTCGAGCATGGCTCGACGATCGGAATCGGTATGAGGGATATAGGGCATTTGAATAAGAAGAAGGCGGTTGCGGGTTGCGAAACTAGGTTCGCCAAGGCATTGGCGAAACGAAGCAACCGATGAACTTTGCCAAGTGCGTTTGCACCTTACTTCCTATTCAAAATTGCCCGATTCGCATAATAACTACGTTAGGTTGCTGCAGGTTATCCGTTAGCGGCTTTATAGCCCGCAGCGTCCAGTAGATTGTCAGTATCGCCGGGGTTGGAAATTCGGATTTTGAGCATGTAACCCTTGCCATATGGGTCGCTGTTTACTAGCTCTGAATTGGCGGTAAGTGAACCGTTAACCTCGATGACTTCGCCGGCCACGGGTGCATAAACGTCACTGACAGTCTTAACACTCTCGACGCTTCCGAATGTCTCGCCGACTTGAAGTGTTCGACCTACCTCGGGTAGCTCGACATACACAACATCGCCCAGTTCGGACTGTGCAAAGTCAGTGATTCCGATGGTTGCGACATCGCCATCGATGCCTACCCATTCGTGGGATTTGGCGTACTTCAGTTCATTAGGAATATTAGACATAGTTGCTCCAAAACAAGGACGTGAATAGCATCAATTCTACCCGTCGGCAACTGCTCATGCTTGTTCCCAGAACACATGACGTTTGCACCCGTGATAGAGCTTTGCGCGGCGCGTTACTAAGACCGGTAAGCTTTCACTATGCTGCGCGTCGATTTTGTTTCGTTGTTTCCAGAGATGATTGATCGCAGCGTTTCATTCAGCATGATGAAACGGGCAAGTGATGCGGGCTACGTACGTTTTTCTGCTGTGAACCCGCGCGATTTTTGCTACGACGGACATTTGAAAGTGGACGACACCCCTTTTGGCGGCGCACCAGGAATGCTCATTCGTGCAGAACCGATTGCCTTAGCACTTGAATATCTGGCGGCATGTCCTGTAACTCGTGGCCCACGAACTGCAGTGATTACGACTGATCCGACTGGTAAGCGGTTCACGCAGGCTGCGGCACAAGAGTTGTCGGAACTTGAACGAATTGTTTTCCTGTGTGGTCATTACGAGGGCATTGACCATCGCGTGACTCAGAGTTACTGCACTCATTCGTACAGCATCGGAGACTACATCCTAACGAACGGCGAGCTTCCCGCCCTAATCATGTCGGATGCGGTTGTGCGCCTCCTTCCCGGCGTGCTCGGATCGTCGGGTAGCCTTCAAGAGGACAGTTACAGCGACGGTTTGCTGAGTGCTCCTAATTACACACGACCTGAAGTCTGGCGAGGGCAAGCCGTTCCTGAAGTTTTACTAAGTGGCAACCACGAAGCGATCCGCGCTTGGAA
>JBBQZV010000055.1:0-5582 GCA_038207365.1 Fimbriimonadales bacterium
CGGTACTCGCTACTACTTCTGCTGTGCAGGTAGTGAGGGTCAGTTTGCAAAGGAACCAGCGAAGTTTGCGGACGTTGCGAAGGGATCCGTTAAATCTCCTGCTCCTATTGCAGCTGAGAAACCCACCCAAAAAAGCGGTGGAGGCGGAAACCGATGAAGGTCCTTGCTCAACTTTCGGTATTGGCCATAGCAATTTGCGCCTCAGCCATTAGCTCCGCAGACGGTTTTAGTGTCAGTGGAGCTAAGAAAATGACGGTGAACGCCAGCAAGCTCGCAGGTGCAAAAAAGAAAGCTACCGTTGGGAGCATTGGCTCAGATAAGAAGTCACTCACTTTTGGCGCAAGCTCAATCCAACTTGTCGTGGAAACAGGTCCGAAGAGAGATATGATGTCGTATCGCATCCAAGGCCTTCGAAACCCTTCCCTCAAGGTGAAGGCTGGTGCAATCCTGCATATTCTGTTCGTCAATACGGACGACGACATGTTCCATAGCTTGCGCTTTACCGCCAAGGTCGCTCCATTTGATGCCAAGATCGGAAACACAAGTTCGGTAGGCTCTGGCGATCTTGCGCACATGTCCACTAAGTCGTTCTTCGGCCAGGAATTTACGCTGAAAGGTCCTAAGAAGAAGGGCACTTACAGCTACGTTTGTACGACGGCTGGGCATGCTGCTGCAGGCATGTACGGGACGATTACGGTCCGCTGAGAAAGTCATGGGCAAAGACAAACCATCAAAAAATAGCGAGGAAACCGTCGGTCGGCGAGAACTCCTGAAGCTCGGAGGCATTGGATTGGGAACCGGACTCATTGGAAATGCCTTCGGACAGGCAGGTAAAAAGGCCACTACACACCAACAAGTGTCGCAGTGGCCAGCGGCTTTCGATCCAAAAGAAACGCAGCCTCCTTACCCTCCACGAGACCGTCCCAAGCCTGGCGATAAGATTCATGTGCATGACATCGAAGTCACAATCGGACTCCACGAAATTGTTCCAGGAGTCCTGACCCACATGTTCCTGTTCAACAAGTCTTATCCTGGCCCAGAGATCAGGGTCAAAGAAGGCGACTGGGTGCAGATCAACCTAAAGAACACCAGCCCCGAGTTTCACACGATCCATTGGCACGGCATCATGGTCCCGATGGAAATGGATGGAGTGCCTTTGGGTACGCAATGGCCAGTCGCACCAAACCAAGAGTTTCGGTATCTCTGGAGAGCGCAACCTGCCGGAACCCACTTCTATCATTGCCACGTCATGACCACGCTTCATCAGCAGGCGGGGCTCGTCGGGTCACTAATCGTTGAGCCAAAGGAGCCAGACATCGTGCAGAAAACGTTCCCGTACAAGCGGGAATACACCATGATTCTCAGCGAACTCGACACCAATTTTGTCCGAAATATGATGTCGGAAATGGTGGAGATGGGAGTTCGGATGGAGCGAATGAACCACAGCGCCAAAATGATGCGGGAAATGAATGGCAAGATGATGGGCTGGTTTAAATCGAAAGAGGAGTTCGTGAAAGCGGTTAAGAACGGATATATCCCTCCTTATCTTGCGGCGAGAACTGGCACGGCCATGCCGATCACGCCGAATTACTTTATGATCAACGGCAAGTCATATCCAATGACCGATCCATTGATGATTCGGCGCGGAGAAAATATTCGGGTGAGAATCATTGCGGGAGGCTTCATGCCGCACTTCATTCATCTTCACGGACATGACTTTTGGCATGTCTGCCAAGACGGATCACCACTCGCAACCCCCGTCCGGATGAATACCATTCCTATTTATCCAGGAACGACTAGCGACATCGTTATTCAGGGCACGAACCCAGGGTTCTGGCACTTGCACGACCATAGCGATCTATGCACGACCAATAACGGACAGCATCCGGGCGGAATGATGACGATGCTGATGTATGAGGATGCCCGCGAAGCGGGAGTCAAATGGGAAGAGGTCATCGCCATCAGCTCATAACAGGAGTAAATGCAAATGAAAAAACAACTTAATCAAATCGTAATATTAGCTGCGGGCACTCTTGCCTCGGTAGCCGGAGCACAAACACAACAGGCACCGGTACAACAAATCAGCCTGCAACCTCAGATCGAGATCGCAGGCTCTGGACTAGCCACGCTCGACTTCGGGCGTGAAGGTATGTTTGGCGGTAGGGGCATTGGGAGTAGAAGCCAAATCAACTTTTCGGACTCTTCTCTCAGTTTTGGAGTGGCGCAGCGAATGTATCGCGGGGCAATCGGCAGTTTTACTCTCGGTGGACTTGCGATCGACGAAGCGAACAGTGGACACGGAAAGCAAATATTCATCCATCAGGCATTCGCAGATTATCAGGAGCTACGCTTTGAGGGATACATAGGAAGGACGAACACGCCATCTGCGCAAATCGTTGCGTTTCCTACCATACGTGAAGACGATCTGGTCGATTACACGTCGGTGCTCAATCCATTTTCAAATGGCGCAAACGCGGAAGAGCATCGGTACAGCAATGTCGCAGGTTTAGTTTTCAACAGTGACCTCCACCATTTCTTCAATGTTCATGCCCAGCATCAGATTGATAGTGCAGGCGTTGGCCAAAGCGATACCGGCCTAAACTCGGTCGGAATCAGCTTCCAGTACGAAGGAAACCCCGCTCTAAGAACAATTGATCGTTTTCCTTCCTTTGGATTCGGTGTGGAGAGTCGGGCGGTCAATAAAAGCTTTGGCGGTGCATCAAACGTTTTCTACGGAGGCGGAGTGCTCAATCTCCAGCCAGGACTTGTCGATAAGCTTGACCTTCGCCTTCTGGGCCAAGTGTCATTTGGCAACGATACCAACACGTTGTCGACGCTCAATGACACCTACCGTGCGGATCAGGAGTCAATCGCGATTTCCCTTCGAAAGCTATACAGTCCATTTGGCAAACCTGCCTCCCAAATGGCGCTTACGACCGGCTTCAAGCGTTACTCAAAAGTTTCTAACGCAAACTCCTTTGGGGTCGCATTGAGTTACGGAAAGAGTCTGGGTCAAGGCTTTGACTTCGTTTCCCAGGTTGGCTATGAGCGTCGAAGCAGTGCTATGACGGCGGCATTTGGCGGTCATAGTGACGCAATGGTTTTGCAGTTTGGCCTCTCATTCAACTTCGGCTCAACGTTCAATCAAAGCATCGGTCCCCGCAGGTCCCCGACGAACTTGCTCCACCAGTACATACCAAATTAAGGAGAAATCATGGTAAGCAAAAAACTGAACTCAATCATATTCGTTTCAGCGCTATCTGCCTCGTTGTTCGCTTTTGAGCAGAACCCTCCTACGTCTGGAAGGTCGATAGAAGCATCCGCGATCATAAAACCAGCTTCTCCAAAGACAGGCGAAAATGTGCTCGAAGTTACATTCCGGGAAGCATCGAAGCCTGTTGCGGGATTGAAGCTGGTCTCAAATGTGGGCATGACAAACATGGATATGGGCACCGCCCATCCTCTGGTAAAGGAGACTTCGCCTGGGCATTACACCTTGAAGCCAATGTTTCTGATGGATGGCCCTTGGCGCGTGACTCTTGTCAGCAAAGATCCCAAATTCATCGTTAACTTCGATATGACTTCTGGGGCAAAGGGTCCGTGGAAGTCGGTAAAGCAAACAATCAAAATCGGTGATGCTGCCATTCCGGCGGTTCCGCCAATTGGTAAGACAGAACCACCGAAAACCGAGCCGAAAACAACGGACACTCCGAAAAAGGACCCTGCCAAAACTGAACCTAAAACTACCGAGCCTCCGAAGCAGGAACCCACTAAAAAGGAAACCGGAAGTACTGACATGGGTCATGACATGGCCAGTATGGGTCACGTCGTAGTATCAATGCCCCAACTAAAAGAAAAGTCGTCCTACGATTGGACTGGAAACGAAGATTGGGAGACCCGAACTGGCTTCGGCAAACTCGAACCGATGGTCCGAATGATGATTCTCATGATGGTCGGCGGCTCTGGCATGGAAGGGATGAAAATGATCCCCATGGATATGGTTTTCAACGCCGAAAATTTCATGGAGGGTGGAGACCCACCGATGAAGGACATGGCCGACACTACCTCCCAGGCTCTGAAAGTTGAGGCAAAGATTGAGAAGGTTGGCATTGGTGACAACAATGTATCGATCAGCATCACTACACCGGACGGTAAGGCAATAACGGGAGCCAAGATCACATCTGCAGTTGCCATGACGAACATGGACATGGGGACGGCACATCCGCCAATAAAGGAACTCGGCAAGGGCAAATATGCAGTCAAGGCTAATTTCAGTATGAATGGGCCTTGGCGTCTTACACTTATTGTCACAGCTTCTGGCATGAAGCCACTGACGTATAGCTTTAATTTTGAGGCGAAGTAATTATGCCGTTGCCCATTGATACGCTTGTCCCAGCATGATCTGGACTGCTATTGAACACGGTGCAAATGCAGAACCTACCCGTGCTCAATAGCGTTTGGAGAGCCGAACCTCGAATTCGGCTTCAACCGCGATACTATCAGCCGTGGAAATCCCTCTTAAGGATTGAATTCTAGGGATTGACCTACCAATGAATACTCATACAAGGAATCAAGACCAGTTTTGGCTCAAGGAGAGTAACGTGACACTATGCCTAATTTAACTTCGTTGGCTTATGGGTTGGCCGCGGTAATGAAAACCTTCAATTCAGCACCATTGCTTCACGAGCCTCCGGCAATAAAAGTTGAACCCGGAACCTTGTATCAACAGGGTCAGGATAAGAAGATGCAGGATATGCCTGGAATGAAGATGGACAAGTCAAAGGATAAGAAGCTTCAAGACAAGAAAATGCCGGGCATGAAAATGGACCCAGCAATGAAAGACAAGCCCGAAATGGACGTGAAGGCCATACTGGGCAACTGGCCCGCGAGTCGGGATGGTTCTGGAACATCTTGGCAACCCGATAACTCACCCATGTTTATGAAGGGGATGCATTCCCTTGGCGGGTTTGATATGAACATGATGGGCACCATTCAAGGAGGTTACGTTCGTGATGGCGGAAAGCGAGGTAACACAGGCTTTTTCAGCAATTCGATGCTTATGTTCATGGGGCGACAGGAAAAGGGCGACGCCACAATTGGGCTCCATCTGATGACCTCGCTTGATCCGATCATCAATGGAAGGCGCGGAGTTCCAAACCTCTTTCAGAATCCCTTTGACATTAATGGTGTCGATGTCTCTGACCGCAAAGACCCTCACAATATTTTCGCCGAAGTCGCCTTAAGTTACGCCAAACCGCTCTCCAAAGACCTGAGTGGATTTCTATACGGTGGTCCGGTTGGCGAACCAGCGCTGGGAAACGTCATGTACTTCCACCGAACAAGCGCGGTGGAAATCCCCGAGGCTCCGATCAGCCACGATTGGTTCGATGGTTCGCACATCAGCAACGGGGTTGCGACCGTTGGGCTCGTTTACCAAGGCAAATGGAAAGTTGAAGGTTCATTCTTCAATGGTCACGAACCATCAAATTTGTACTCAATTGGAACAATCGGCCTGAATTCAGCTTCCACACGACTAAGCTACAACCCAACACGTGACTGGTCATATAGCGCGTCATATGGCT
>JBBQZV010000056.1:0-4485 GCA_038207365.1 Fimbriimonadales bacterium
GGACGGTCTCATCCACTGAAAGATCGAGGGGCCGCAGATAAATGAGGCGGAGCGAACCATCCTTCACGTACTGGTCAAGTTCGAAGCCAAACGAGGCCGCACGCTGAATATACTCGTTGGGGAGTTCTTCGAACATCGCCACGATGCACGGCTCGCCCATTTTTAGGCCCTCGGCGATGTACTGGATGCCGAGCACGGTCTTGCCCCCGCCCGAAGGGCCTGCCAAGAGCACGCTGTCGCCCTCGGGGATGCCACCACCCGTGAGCACGTTTAGCTCGGGGATGCCAACAGAAAGTCGCCGCCCGCCCTTACCAAGGCCCGACGTCATACTGGTGAGACCGAAGGTTCGCGGGAAGGTCTGGAGGCCGTTCTCGGTAATGCGGAACGTGTGCAGGCCTGGCACAGACTCCTGGCCCCGAAGTTTCATGACCTGCATTTTGCGAACAATGGAGTTGCGCTCGACACTTTGGTTTAGCCAGATCAGCCCGTCGGCGACGGTGAAGACAGGGTTGTCGCGCAGTTCATTTTCGACATACTCGCCGATGAGGAAGGTGGTTGCCTGCCAGGTGGTGAGGTGCAGGGCGAGTCGCTGGACGAATCCCTGGATGTCAATCTCGGTAGAACCTTCCGTAGCCTTTCGCACGACCGTACGGAACGAATCCACGACCACGATGCTCGGGTTGGCGTTTTCGACTTCTTTAATGATGGCGGCGAGGACTGCGCCAAGATCTTGGTCCAGAACAAGCTGGCTGAGGTTGACAAATCGGATCGAGTCTTTCATCACTTCATGATCAAAGAAAGTGAATTGCTGCTGATAGCGCAGCATCTTGATCGCAGGTTCGCCGAGCACCGTGAAATACAACGCTGGCCGCTCCGGCGTCGCGTTGTTAAACATGATCTGGTGAGCCAGGGTGGTTTTGCCGCCGCCGGGGGCACCAGCGATGATATTGAATGAAAACTCCGGCAGTCCGCCTCCCAGAATTTCATCCAATCCGGGTACGCCGGTGGACAGTTTCTGAATGATCACTCGGTCTTGGTTTTGAGTCTTTTTCATGTTGGTTTCAGCCAGATATTATATTTCCACGAGCCAATATTCACGCAACAAGGTCAATGTTAGACCCCTGCCAATGAACGTGGCCATCAGATCGAGAAGATGTGAAGTGAGTGTTAAAATGGTTTCATCAGACAGCCCTTCGAACAATATCGAGCCGTCTTTGCCCGTCTTGTATTCGCTTGCAACAGACATATCCGTTCGAGACAATACGGCCGCCCGGCGGAGAAGGGCCGTGAAGCCGTCCGATCCGGAGAATCGGGTAACGAGAGTCCGCAACTTTTCGATCACTCGAATATGCGCATTCGCTTCGAGACTCGTGTCCGAACCACTCAGTTCTTCCAAAGCAAGCAGTTTTTGGGCAAGCTCTTCCATCTCACCTGTAGGCTTACCCATGGTTGAAGTATGAACGATCCTGGGCCGAAGGTAGTGTATGAGTTTGAGAGACAATTTCTTTTCGGGGGGCAAATCTTATCGAAGTGTGTTAGTATTTATGTACTTGAATCCTAAGGACTGGCTGAATGCGGTTCTGAACTTCAGCTATGTGCGTCTGCTCATGACAAAGGTCGAGTACCTAAAAGAGCTCGAAATCCTGAAGGCTAGCATCCTCATGCTTGATGGCGACAACCCTTCAAACCGCCCTCAACTCAAGGCCAGCCTCATTGACCTGGAAAGCCACGAAGTAAGCCAAATATCGGCGCGAAACGACATGGACTATCGCAAACATTTAATGATGATCAAGCTATTGGCTTTGTGAAATTGCACTCTTGGCATTGATCGTTGCCAGCTGGTTTATTTTATGACCGCTAATCTTTCAAACATTTTTTCAGCCTCGAACTTGGAAAGTCAAACTGAACCACTACCGGGGGTCATCGAGGAGTTCATGCACGAGGCCCCGAGTATCCGGTCGTCGGGAGGTGTCAAGGAAATCTCCGTGACCGATATTGCGGTGTCTTCACCGATTGGGTAGAGTCTCGGTCGTAGGACGTTGTATATACATGCCAGAAATATGAGGGGTGGTAGAATGGACACAAATGGCTTCTCGCGCTGTGCGCGCTCTTTGAATCCGAAAGAAAGACATAATGCCCGCCATGAATCCTGAGTCCAATTCATGAATACAAAAGAACTTTCCCCTCGGGAAAAGGAGATCGTGGAGTTGGCAACCGAAGGACTGACCAATGATGCGATTGCCCATAAATTGCGCATAAGCGTTGGGACGGTCAACACCTATTGGCTTCGTATCAGGCAGAAGACGGGCGGATTTGGGCGGACGGATGCAGTCGTTAGTTACTTTAAGGAGAGGGCCCGTCAAGCCCTGGATGAGGAAAGAGTCGATTGGGAAGGGCTCGCGTCAATCCTTGCAAAAAGGGAAATATCAGACGTTTTACTAGATAAGGCGAGAATTGTGGAGCTTCGCACCCTACTGGCGATGCTTCATCTTGCGATGGACCACGTCCAGTCAACTTTTTGGTCGACTGACAAGGATCTGCACATTCACCATGTCGCGAACGGAGATCTTCCTTCAACTCGCTTCGGCGTCAAGTGGGAGGACGGCAAAACCATCTACGAGATATTCAAGACGACTGACAAAGCGCATCTTGCCGTTGCAGCTCATCTTGGTGCCCTCGCGGGTTCGCAAAGCGAACAACGTTTAAGCGGCGAATTCGCGGATATGATCTTGAGAGTCGTTCCCATTGCGGACGAGAGTGGCGATGTTATTTGTTGCATCAGCATTCTCAATGTCGGCATTGAATAAAAAACGGTTGGAGATTTATATACGACTGGCGTTTAGGTGCGTCCAAACGAATTTCACACTGTGTTCTTGCTGCTGGTCGCGCAGAAATTTCGATGACCATGCCAAATCGGCACGGTCTCGGACAGCCATGGCATTATTAGTCAAGGTGCCTGAGGGCCATCCAAATAGCCAAATAATTGCAGTCATGAATAATTTGCACATGAGGCACGAGCCAGCTCAAACGGCGGTTTTTGAATGGCAGTAAGGGCTGAAAGTTCTGAGCCGTGCGCAATTGATTTGTGTATCGACTTGACGATGTCCAAGAAGCTTAAAAAAATATAATCGCTCCGTTCCTTTGCGCTAAGGCGATGTTCGAGCAATCGACTGGAGATTACCTACCGGGCCAATGAAAGAAAAAAAATAGGCCGGAAATCACAATTGATCTTGAAGCTCTTTCGGTTTCAGCCAGCATTTTCCCAAGCAGATTAAATTTAGAATGCCGTTGCCTGACTTGGATTAAACCGTCTCCTAAAATCACCTGAAGTCCATAGATGTCTCTGTGTAAACGAGAGAAAAAGCCTCAAAATGACTTGACAAGATCTCTGAGTCTCTCAATTGGTCTCTCATGTTCTACCAGGTAAGAGTGATACAGTGAGAAACTATATTCCACAGTGATGCTCCCTTTTATGGACTCGAAAGTTGATTTTTAATTCTGGACATGGCGATTTGTCCAGAACCATTTGTTGACCGACCTGACAGTTCTAATCGAAAAGCAAATCGTCAATTAAGCCTGTCCATCAATTTACCGACCGCAAATTCGATGACGAGACCACACAGCGATGCAGGGACATACTGGATAGACCGATACCGCCCAAGCGACCGCCAATGTCGGCAGTGCCGCTTCTCAAGTCCGGAAGCTAGGCTCACCTTGAACAAAAACATCGCAGAGAATCTCCAGCAGATCACATGCCTGTTCCTTGATGTCGGTGGCGTAATCCTCAACGACGGTTGGGACCATCATGCTAGAGAAAAAGCTTGCGAGCATTTCAAGCTAGATTATGCTGAGATGCAGGAGCGTCATCATCTGTGCTTCGAGACTCACGAGGCGGGGAATATGACGTTTGATGAGTACCTAAATCACGTCGTGTTCCACGATGAGCGCACCTTTTCGAGAGAACAATTTCAGACCTTCATGTTTGCTCAATCGACGGCCGATGTTGAAATGATCGAACTGATCACTCAGGTGGCAGCGCGGAATGCGATGAAAGTTGTCGTGATAAGCAACGAAGCCAGGAGCCTAAACGAGCATCGCATTCAAAAGTTTAATCTGGATCGATTTGTCGACTTTTTTGTTACCTCCAGTTATGTCCATCTCAGAAAGCCCGACCTAGAAATCTTTCAGTTGGCGCTTGATATCTCTCATGTTCGGCCGGACCAAGTCTTATACATCGATGACACACCTTTCTTTGTGGAGATTGCCGGGTCCATCGGCATACGGGGAATCCATCACCAGAACTTTATATCCACGTGTCAACAACTTTCCGAACTGGGCCTTGAATGCTCGGATGAAATGAGGTCCAGCGCGTAATGCTACCACCAACCAGCATCTTGGCTCTGAACGGTGGGTCCTCGAGCATTAAGTTTGCGGTCTACGAAGTTAATGGACATGTCAATAGAAAGCTTTGGGGGAAAATTGACC
>JBBQZV010000057.1:0-1885 GCA_038207365.1 Fimbriimonadales bacterium
GCATTCTGCGACGGCCATGCCAAGGCAATGAATCCTGCGGCAACCAATCCAAACCCAACTGGAACGTATATCAACGCTCCTGACCTGGGCCTCTATCCATCTGGACACGATCCACTCAACATGTGGGACGCATTTAGATGAGATTGATCATCGCAGGATGTGCGATCTTCTGTGCCGTCGCGATTTGCGGCTGCAGCGGGGGAAGCGATGCCCAATCCACTAAGAAGGACGAAGCAAACTTCCGTGACAGGAATGCGGCGGATATTCACGCTCCTCCTGCCAACACACCCGGACCGGGTGGTCCGCCACCTCAAGCCATGGGGCCTCCTCCTGGCGTAAAGTAAGAAGAGCAATCGCTGTCCTGATTCGGCCCTGGAAATCTCCGGGGCCGCTTTCTGTGTGGGGATCAACGACTCTATGATTGTACGTTGTGCAAAGTGGATTGTATGTTTTAGGAGGTTGCCTTTAGAATTCGTCTAATAATAATTGAATAGTTGGCATACCTGTTGTATAATATGTCAAATGGCAATGAAGCCTGCTCAGTCTCGAATTGCCCGGAACGGGTTTCGAAATATCACCGCTTCGCTCAGAGAGCAAATCGAAGGCGGCGAGATTGAACCAGGTCGCTATATTCCCACTGAAAAGGAGCTTCAAACTCGATTTGGGGCAAGTAGAGCTACTATTCGCAAGGCACTTGAAGCTCTCATTCAAGAAGGCTGGGCGGCGAAAGTACCCCACAAGGGCGTTGTGGCAACACGAGCTCAAAAGACAGCGCTTACTTCCAATATCGCGTTAATAGACAGCGGATCTTATGTCTTGAAAGTACTTGGTGCGCGCTTTGGAGAGATGTTCCTCGGGAAAGGGCTCAATCTCGTTCAAATGGGTGGGAGTGATGACTATCCTATGGAATATGCGTTGCAGCAATCCATGGACAGGGATTTTGTTGGGTCACTCGTTTGGTCCTATAGAGGATTCCCAGATGTTGACGTAGTTGATAGGGCCGCAAAGCACTTCCCAATCGTTGCCTTGGACCATACGTTAGAAGGTGCTGAAACTGACCTTGTAACTTTTGATTACGAATCCGCGGTTTGTATTGCTACCGAGCACCTTGCAAAGCAAGGATGTAAGCGGATTGCTGTGGTAGGCATGATGGATATGCTCGAGATTTCCCATCAAAGATTCCGTGGGTATCTCCGGGGCATGTTTGCTAATGGGCTTCAGCCTGAGTCAAGAAATTTTATTTTCACAACCACGAGCGGCATGCCAGCTGCTCACGATACGGAGACGTTTGAATGGCGTCTCAGGGCAGCTGATCGACCCGATGGCGTGGTCGTGATGCAGGATTCATGCATATCACAGGCAATTGAAGCCGCTATTAGAGTGGGACTTTCACTGCCTAACGACCTAAAATGGGTGACCATCGGAGATGACATCGACCTTTCGGTTGATGGCGTTGGGATGACCGCCGTTGCGCTGGATTGGGAAACGCTGGCTGTGGAAGCAGTTAGCCTCCTTACAGTTAGGCTGCAAAACCCCGACCGACCACGCCAGGTGCGCTATGCACCGCATCGGCTAGTCGTTCGCGGCCTCTGCGGAGCGCCAAGACACCACTGGACCTCAGAACCTGATCGAGTTCGAGGCTTCCGAGGCGAACTTCCAGTCCCTCGGTCTAAATATGTTTACTCATCCTTATCGGCCGTTCAAAGTGGCGGTTGATTCGTCTCGTAGTGGAGAAATAATGAATCGTAAAGCATTTACATTAATAGAGCTATTGGTAGTTATCGCGATTATCGCGATTTTGGCGGCGATCTTGTTCCCAGTTTTTGCGCAAGCAAAGGCTGCTGCGAAGAAGACTTCTTCTTTGTCCAATGTTAAGCAGACGTCC